>CAVSZO010000032.1:0-142500 GCA_963732335.1 Ilumatobacteraceae bacterium
TCGTCGTGGCGGCGCTCCTGCTCGTGCCATTCCTCGCGAGCCTGCGCACCGACACCGCTCGTCGGACCGACGTCGCCCAGTGGCGCCGGACGGTCACCCTCGTCGCCGGCGCCATCGGCACCGCCATGCTCGCGCTCACCGGTGCGCCGCCTCTCGCCCCGCGCCATTCCGGTTTGCGGCGGCCCGTGATCCGGGCTCGGCCGGGCAAGGTGTCTTGGTCTCTGGCGAGTGTGTGTTGGCCGACCGAGCGGACTCGTCTCCTAGCAGCGGCCTCTTTCAGCGAGGGCCCGCCGGCCGACCACCGAGACGGTGTCGCCTATGGCCGCACCGATGAGCGATCCGACGACCACATCACCGGGATAGTGCACTCCCGTGTGTACGCGCGAGTACCCAACGACGGCGGCCAGGACCCGTAACGGAAGTCCGAGAAGGGGCCAATCGCTGGCGACGGCGTTGACGAATGCGAACGCTGACGCCGCATGTCCGGACGGAAACGATGACGATAACGGCATGTGCACCTGTCGCGACTGCGACACCTCTTGGCCAGCTCGGTCGGGTCGGGCTCGGCGGAACAGGTGCTTGCCGAGGAGGTTTACGCTCGCCGACGTGATGGCGACCGCGCCCACGCCCACCATGGCGCTGCGCCGGCCTCGCCGGCCGCCCGCGGCGGCCAGTCCCGCCGCTGTGCCGATCCAGAGCTTGGAGTGATCAGCAGCATCCGACACTCGCCGCAGCGCGGCATCGAGCGTCGCTGTCGGTGTTTGGGCGATGGCGGCGTACACCGCGCGGTCGAGGGCATCGAACTCGTGCACGATCCGCAGCGCGACGGGTTTGATTGGTCCCGCTCCCGGCCGGCGCTCCAGGCGCTCGGCGACCGTCGCTCCCACCGTCGGATGGTCTAGTTGGGAGTCGGTCACCGCAGGCCCTCGGGTTCGGAGTTTAACCCGGACGAAAGCAGTCGGCGGCGAGGCGACCTCGAGTCACATGTCGGAGCCGCCGTTGACACCCCAGATCTGACCGGTAGGTAGGACGACGGCTCGGATCCGGGCTCGGCGCTCCCACCATTGAAGAGGTCCCCGACTCAGACGAGCCCGATCGCGACGTCGCCGTGACGGTTTATCGGACTGGTCGTGTACGTCGCCGTCACCGCGGGCGCCGTGATCCTCGTCGCTGTATGACTCGCGCTGCCGTCCCCGAGACGCTGATCGTCAAGGCCGGTCTGGCCGCCGCATCGACCCTGGTCACGGCCCAACCTTCTCTTGCCGCAGCCGAAGCTCACCGAGCTGAACGGGCGTCCAAGTGTCGGGGTTCCGACCTCGTCCACTCCTTGACGATCGACGCCCGATGGCGCGAAGTTGCGAAGGAGAGACCACGGTTACCGAGCGGGCTAACTGAGGCGCGATAACGGCCCTTACGAGTGCGCCATAACAACGGCATGCGACCGGCCGTCGACACCTCATCACGCCGGTGACCGACGAGACTGTCCGGTCTATCGGACGCGCCCCGACTCGGCGTTCGGCGTGGTCATCGCATCGGCTCGGAGACTCTCGCTCTTCGCCGATGGCGACCGCTCGGTCCGCCACCTGTCGCGCATACCGCGTACCGAACCGCGCCCCTCGTCGTTTGGTAGCGCCATCAAGCCGGCGGTCGAGGACTCGGCTCGCTGGGATTACTGGCAGCAATTATCGGATGCCCGGTCCCGCGCGTTCCGTGTGGTTGAGCATCCGGATTCCGGCATCGCCTGTGGGTGAGTTCAGCTCCTGAGCGGCGCGTACCACGAAGGTCCTCCAACTTGTTCGGGTGGCCAGACCGGCGTGATCGGCGACGGCCCCCGCCTCGGCCATTGCTGATGCGCCGGCCCGCGTCGCTGAATGAAGTGCTCGGGTGATGATCGATCTGCCGTCATCGACTCCGACAGTCTCACCATGGACTTCCCTGAACGCGCTCCGATCGAGCGCGTCAGGGATGTATTCGAGTCCTTGGGCGTCCACTCAAGTGGCTAGAACGTCTCTAGATTGAGGGCCTCGAAGATCTCCGGCTCACCCGCGAGCTGAATTCCTGCCGCTGCCAGCTCCGGTTGCAGCTTCTCGCCGAACGCCTGAAGCTGCTCCCGCGACTCCCAGATTTCGCTGACGCGGACGTTCTGCTCGTCGCCAAAGGCGACGTGGATGAGACACCCCGCTGGAGGCCAATCGCCGGAATTTTCGAGCGCAGAGTGAACGGAGTCGTACTGCTGCTTGGTCACGTTCGAGAGTGGAAAACGGACAACGATGCTCATGGTGACCTCCCGGGGTCTGGCAATCGACCTTACAGCTACACAGTCAGAGTCCGTAGCCCGCGGGTCGGTACGAGCACCATGGCGCTCGGGCGCTGCGCTGGCATGTGAGCGGTCGAGCACGTCATCGTCGAAGGGAGTACACGGGTGGCTCGAGCAGATCGGTTCGTCGCTCACGATCGTTCGTACTCGCTCGCCGCGGCATCCCCACGGTCACCGATCCACGCGAGGCACGCACCTCTGGCTATCGCAACTGCGGACGACCGAACGGCAATCCCGAACGGTGATGCGCGGCCCAGAGGTCCTCGAGAACTGCGTCACCGACGGCGGGACACGTCCGGTCGCGGTGGTTGACACCGGAGACTTCGCACCGTTTCCCCGCGCCTCTTGAGGAGCACGCCCTTCGTCGACGAGCCGGGCGTCGAGCTCCTCACGCAAGGTGTCATGGCCCATGGCGCCGAGCTTGTCACCCGTGGCCTCCTCGACGACTGTGATCCTGCAGCGCGGTGATTGTCGGCGTTCCCGGACGCGGCGGCCGGCGTTGTCCCCGCGAATATCGGATGCCGGGCCGTGCGTGTTCTGTGCGCATGCGTCCGGGACCGGCCCTCGCCGAAGTGTGGGAACGCCGCGATGGCGAAACGCTGCGGGCCGCCAGCTACGTCGAGATCGGTGGACTCGCCGCCGCGGTCGAACGCCTCGGGCAACGAGCGATCGAGCGAGCCGGCACGATGCCCGTCCGCGACGTGATGCTGCGGCTCGTCGACGTCACCGAGGACGGGGAGTGGGTTCGCCGGCGCGTCGAGCGCGGACGAGCTGTCTGCCCAGCTGGGGCCGGCCCTCGATGCGTTGGTTGACGAGCGCCTCGTCGTCCGTGACGGCGAAAGCGTCGACGTCGTCCACGAAGTCGTGTTCCGCGCCTGGGCGCAGCTCGAGGGTTGGCTCGAGAACGCCCGCGCCGACCTCGTGCTCGATCGTGAGCTGCGCGCCGCGGCGAGAGCCTGGGACTCCGACGGCCGCGCCAACGACGACGTCCTGCGCGGCGCCCGACTCGCCACCGCCATCGAATTCGTCGCGACGCACACCGAACTTCCACCGGTTGTCGCCGAGTTCGTCGCCGCCAGCCAGCTGGCCGCCACCCGCGAGCAACGCGAGGTCGAGACCCGACTGCAACGTGAGGTGCGCAACCGCAGACGCCTCGGCCGCGCCCTCGTTGCCTCCGGCTTGCTTCTCGTCGTCGCCCTCGTCGGCGGCGTCCTCGCCATCGCAGCCCAACGGCGCGCCGACGACGCGGCGGCGCTCGCCGAGCAGCGTCAAAGCGAGGCCGAGGCCGAGCGAGACAGCGCCCAGGTGGAACGGTTGGTCGTCGAATCAGGAGCGCTCGTCGACAGCAACCTTGACCGCGCCCTGCTGCTGGCCGTCGAGGCGAACCGCCGCGAAGACAGCCCCGAAACCCGGGGGGCGTTGTTGACTGCCCTGCACCCCAATGAGGGCTCGGCGCGGGCTGGGGCAGCGCTCGCCGAGCCCGCGTTCACCAACTCGGCGTTCCTCGGCTTCCTCGCTGGACCACAGCGACTGCAGTTGAGCGTCGACGTCAGCGGCGACGGCGGCATCCTCGCCAGCGCCGGTTTCGCCGGCCCAGTCCCGCTCGAGGGCATGGTCGTCGTCTACGACACGGCGACGACGACCGAGATCGGCAGGATCACTGCGAACAGCCCGTTCACCGCCCTCGACGTCAGCGACGACGGCCGATATGTGCTGGCCCACACCCACGTCGAGGTGTACCTCTTCGATACGTCGTCGCGGACAGCGGTCAAGCTGCCGGTACCGCGTCCGTCCGCAGACATGGCGGAGGTCGACGAAGGTGGAACGTCGATCGCCAGGGCGTTGCTGCGACCCGGCGGCGAACAATTCGTCGTCGTCACCAGCGACGGCGTGATGACGCTGTGGGACCGCACGGGTACCTCCCCGGTCGACGCCACACTGCCGAACGCACCGTCCGGCTACGTCGACTGGAGAGTTCCTGCCGCCGAGGGCCTCGTCCACCTCCAACCCGACGGCACGCTTCGCATCGTCGAAACCCGAGACGACGGGATGGCGGTGCGTGTACTGGGACATCGACCGGGGCGAGGCAGTGCGCACCATCCAGTTGAAGGAACCCGGCGTGCCAATCACGCAGGTTGCCGAGTCTCCAGATGGAGCGTTCCTCGCCGGGCAGGATCTCTACGGCAGGCTGTTCGTCTGGGACCTGGCGACTGGCGAGCTGATCGGCGATCCCGTCGACCGTCCCGACCTCGCCGAGGACGGTCGCCTTCCATCCAGCCGTGCCGACGATGCTCACGATCGGGCTCGCCGAGGGCGGAATCGCCTTCTACGACGTCAGCACCGAGCGGCAGGTGGGGGATCCGCTGATGGGCCACGGCACGAGCGATCCGGGCCGTCGCCTTCACCACCGATGGCCGTCACATGTTCAGCGTCGGTGACCGCGGGCTCGTCGGACGCTGGGGTGTCGGCGGTGCCGGAGGGCTCCTCGATCGCCACCTCGCCCACGGCGTGAGCCGCCCCGAGTCCTCTGTGGACGGTTCGCGGATGCTGGTGACCGTCAACGGCGATCGGTTGGAGGTCCGCGACGGCGCCGATCCGAGCCGCCCCGGCGTGGAGATCCACGGTCCACGCGGGACGCCCGTGCTCACGCAACCGGAGTTCTACGACCTCAGTGACGACGGCTCGGCCGTCGTAGCGGTCGCGGCCGGACAAACGCCGACCGTCTACGTCGTCGACGCCGCGACCGGGCAAACGACATGGTCGAGCACCGACCTGGACTCGACCGGCGACTCTCCGCCCCTCGTCACGCTCAGCCCCGACGGCGCTCGCGTCCTCGTCGCCGACCGTGGCTGGAACCGGCTGCGTATGTGGGACGTGGCCACGGGCGCGCTGGCAGGCGAGGTGGCGGTCGCCGATGTTGAGGCGACGTCCACTCCTTTCAACGGCCGCCCCCGGTTCAGCCCCGACCGGCGCTATGTCGACGTGGTCACCCTTGGCAGCATCGCTCGTCTGTCCGCAACCGACCTGCACCCGGTACAGGTCGTCGCCGCGCCGTTCCAGCTCCAAGGCGAGGTCGGTCATCTGCCCACAACCCAGGACGTCGTCGTTTCCGGCAGCACCGGCCGGCTGGCGCGCGTGGACATGACCAACGGTGAGGTGGTCGCCACCGGCCAGTCGCCGGACCCCTCTGGCCTGTTCGGTGTCGCCGTGTCGCCGGACGGCTCCCTCGTCGTCTCGCTCCTAATCTCCTCGTACCGCCTGGCCGTCTTCGACGCCGCGACATTGCAGCCGATCGGCGAGCCGATCCCGGTCGGCGACCAACTCTTCGTGCCCCAGTTCACTCCGCAGGGACTCCTCGGCAACGGCCTCAACAACGACCTCACCCGCTGGGACATGAACCCGGCCTCGTGGCTCCGCACCGCATGCACCGCCGCCGGCCGCAACCTCACCGAAGAGGAGTGGACCCAATTCCTCGGACCCGACGAGCCCTACCGAGAGACCTGCGAGTGACCGATCCTCGGCGGGAGGTTCGCAGTCGACAACGTCACGATGGCCGAGGTCGCTGTGTCGATGAACGTTGCCGGTCAGCTTCCACGCCAACTGCGGGAACTGCCTCCGGCGACGGCGATCAGCAGGGTGACGGTCGAACGTGAGAATTTGAATCTGCGTACCGAGCCATCGGTCGGCACCCGCGCCAAGCAATCTTGCTTCGCTCGCAGACACGCCCAGATTCGGCAGAGATCCGCACTGGTCGAGCTCGGACATGATGAACTCGTCGCGGGGCGCCTGACGGTTGCGGCGAGGACCACCGCACGGACACGGCCTGCCGACCGAACGTCGCGCTCGGCGCGTTCGATTGCGGGCGGACACTGGACGGTCGTCGCCTCGCGGACGCGCCGGCGGTTGACGGCTTCCACGCGCCAGCCACGCCGAGCCCTCTCGTTCCGTGTGGCCACAGGCCCCGCCTCGATGATCATCTGGGGGCCGGTGGACGCGGGTGCGTATGGGTGATACCACGACATACCACTACGTTTCGCTCGCCTTAGCCGGGACGTCCGCAGCGCTACAGTCCGGCATCGGCAAACGGTCAGCGTAGTAGAGGAGACGAGAATGGCTGCTGAGACCCCGACGATCGTCCTGGTCCACGGTGCGTGGGCCGACGCGACTGGCTTCGACGCCGAGATCCGTGCCCTCCGGGACCGCGGGTATTCCGTCATCGGGTTCGGCAACCCGCTTCGGGACCTCGCTGGCGACGCCGCGTACCTGGCCGAGTTCCTGCGGACCCTTAACGGGCCGATCGTGCTCGTCGGCCACTCCTACGGCGGCAATGTGATCTCGACCGCCGCGATCGGCAACGTGCAGGTCCAGGCGCTCGTCTACTTCAATGGCTGGATGTGCGACGTGGGCGAGAGCCAGCAGCAGCTCCTCGAGAAGTTCGAAGGCAGTCTGGTGGGGCCTTCGATCAGGCCGGTTCCGTTCACCAGCGCCGACGGGAGCGAGGGCATCGACCTCTACCTCGCTCCCGAGGCGTTCCACGAAGCCTTCGCCGCCGACGTCGATCCTGAGACGGCCGCAGTGATGGCCGCGGCACAGCGGCCCTACGCCGCCGCTGCGTTCGCAGCCACGCCGGCTTCCCCGCCAGCGTGGAAGACACTGCCGTCCTGGTATTTGCTCGGTACCGAGGACAAGGCGATCCCGCCGGCGCTGCAACGGTTCATGGCCGAACGCGCGAAACGCGACGATCGTGGAGGTTACGGCTTCGCACGTGTCGTTCGTGTCCCAGCCCGAGGCTGCGACCCAACTCATCCTGCAGGCCGTCGAGGCGACAGCCGCAACTGGCTGACGATCGCTCGTCTCGGCACACTCGGCGGGTTGACGCGCCGTGTGCGTCTCCTGCCGCCGGTCGCGGACGTCCGAACCAATCGTCAGTAGCCGTGCTCAGCGAGGAGTTCACGCAGCTCTGCCTCGTGCTCCGCGGCGACAAGTAGGGCACTCGTGCCGAGCGCGAACGCGGCACCCGTCTCTGGGTGCTCGTTGCGAAGCAGTTGGACGCGTAGACCGGCAGCCTCGGCCTCCTGTGCGATCAGCTCGGCCTGCAAGATCGAAACACCGAGCTCGATACGAACGACGTCGCTCACGATGCCAACGTACCGCTCATCGGACGTCCCCGAACGCCAGCACGGCTGCACGCCGAGCGACCACGAGGGGGCCGCGGACGCTTGCCGTCGCGAGCGCACCGACTCGGCGATCGGCGCTAGGGCGACGGCGCGATGTTGAGGGTCTCGGCACCGAGCGACAGCCAGGGCGACGCCCTTCGGGCCGGTGCCAAAGGGTCAGCATTCAGCCGGTGTTGACAGCCCGAACGAGGGCCGGAGCGTTCGGTCGCGGAAGGACATGAGATGTTGACGCGCTCACCGACGTCTTCGGCAGGCGATCGCTCTTGCTGGCGATAATTCGAAGAGTCGCGTATCACGACCAGCGAAGGTCGCGTATCACGATCAGCCAGCGCGGCTAACGCGTCTCTGCGGCGCGGACCCTCCACTGAGCCGAGACCATCGGCGCTGCTCGCGTGGCGAAGTCCAGGTTCGACGTCCAGAACCAGCGCGGCTGTCAGGCCCACGCCGAAGGGCGCGTGGGGAGTTCCGGTCCCGAGATCACCGCCGCGTGCTGACGGGGACGGCCGCCGGCCGGCGCGGCGCCCAGAACGTCACCTGCTGAGCGCATCGCCGCTACCTTGAGGTCGCATTTGATCGGGGTCGCCACCGCAATAGAGGGCGTCCGCGTGCCAGGCGGGACGCGGTGACAGCTCGGTCGCTTCGGGCGGGACGATTCGCTCGCCCTGGCGGTCGATGCTGGGAAACGGGTCAGGCGGCGAAGCGGTCGATGGCAGCCAGCGGGCCGGATCGACCGATGTACCGGCTCACGGGATGGCGATGAGCGTCTCGCGGGTGGACGTGACGTCGACGCCGGTGCCGCCGTTGCAGCTGTCGGTGTTGGCGCCGCAGATCAACGTGTCGTTGCCGGCGAGCCCATCGAGCCGGTTCGACACGCTGTTGCCGACCAACGTATCGCCGAGCGGGGAGCCGACCAGGTTCTCCACCGCGCTGAACGTGTCCGCACCTTCGCCGGACGCCGCGTTCGACGTCACGCTGGCGCTCACCACCGTCACCGAGACCGAGAACGTCGCCGATCGACCCCGTCCTGACCGAACAAACGAATCATTGCCGGTACGGCCACGCAACCTGTCGTTCCCCACACCACCGACGAGCCAGGGCAGACGACCTGGTCATTTGCTTTCACTACGGATCGGCCGTCGAGTCGGGGGCCGCATGCGCCCGCTGCCACTCGTCTCTTCAAGGCTGCTGTAGCTTGACGGAATCACTGTGAACGTTCACAATCGACGGCGCTGAGGCGCTACCACGGAGGTCGCAGTCGTGAGCCGCCATCAAACCCCGCTCGCCGCCCGTGTCGTGGTCGATCCCGCGGCACAGGTCGCGCCGGTCAAGCGCCGGTTGTTCGGCTCGTTCGTCGAACACCTCGGGCGCTGCGTGTACACCGGGATCTACGAGCCCGGCCACCCGACGGCCGACGAGGACGGGTTTCGCGGCGACGTCCTCGCCCTCACGCAGGAGCTCGGCGTCTCGGTGGTGCGCTATCCGGGCGGCAACTTCGTCTCCAACTACCGCTGGGAGGACGGCGTCGGGCCGCGTGAGCACCGTCCGGTGCGCCGCGACCTCGCCTGGCGCACCATCGAGACCAACGAGATCGGCGTCGACGAGTTCATCAAGTGGACCGGCCGGGCCGGTGTCGAGCCGATGCTCGCCGTCAACCTCGGCACCCGCGGGATCGCCGAGGCGCTCGATCTGCTGGAGTACGCCGACCACCCAGCCGGCACGACGCTGTCGGAGCAGCGCGTCGCCAACGGTGCTCCCGATCCCCACGGGGTTCGGTTGTGGTGCCTCGGCAATGAGCTCGACGGGCCGTGGCAGACCGGACACAAGACCGCAGCGGAGTACGGGCGGCTCGCCGCCGAGACGGCGCGGGCGATGCGCCAGGCGGAGCCCGACCTCGAGCTCGTGGCGTGTGGCAGCTCCCACTCGTCGATGCCAACGTTCGGGTCGTGGGAGGCGACGGTGCTCGAAGAGGCCTACGACGTGGTGGACTACATATCGCTTCACGCCTACTACGAAGAACACGACGGCGATCCCGGCAGCTTCCTCGCCTCGGCGGTCGACATGGATCGCTTCATCGACGCTGTGACCGCCACCGCCGACTACGTGCGCGCCAAACTCGGCGCGAGCAAGCGCATCGACCTCTCGTTCGACGAGTGGAACGTGTGGTACCTCAGCCGGTTCCAGCACGATGGCCCGGAGCCAGGGTGGCCCGTCGCGCCGCGGCTGATCGAGGATCGCTACAGCGTCACCGACGCGGTGGTCGTCGGCAATCTGCTGATCGCGCTGCTGCGGCACGCCGACCGAGTCGCCGTCGCCTGCCTGGCGCAGCTCGTCAACGTGATCGCACCGATGATGACCGAGCCCGGCGGGCCGGCGTGGCGGCAGACGACCTTCCACCCGTTCGCCGCGACCCGCGCTATGCCCGTGGCGACGTCTTGCGCCTATCGATGGACGCGCCGAACTACGAGACGGAGCGGTTCGGCGAGGTGCCGCTCGTCGACGCCGTCGCTACCCGCGACGACGCCGGCGCCGTGCTGTTCGTCGTCAACCGCTCGCTCGATGCCCCGGTGCAGTTGGCCGTCGACACACGGCCGCTCGGCGCCGAAATCGCTGTCATAGAGTGCCTCCAGATCGCCGACGCGGACCGCCACGCCAGCAACACCGCCGCCGACCCCGACCGCGTGCACCCGCGCGCAGTGTCGTTGCCACCACCCCACGTCAACGGCGAGATCGATGTTCCGTTGCCACCCGTGTCTTGGACGATGGTTCGCCTCGCTTCGGCCGGAAGCTGATCTCGCCGTTACAGCCTGACGAACCGGCCATCCTCTCGTTCCTGAAGTGTCCCCTCCGCCGCCCGTTCCAAGGCCGCCGTAGCCTCGGCGCGGTCCGCCGGCACGAGCGCGTCGGTCCCAGCGTCAGTGATGGACAGCACGGACTCCTTGAGGAGCCGGGAGTAGGGATGCTCAGGTGCATCGAGGATTGGTCGGGCGGGACCCATCTCCACGACAAATCCCTTCTGCATGATCACGAGCCGGTCGGAGATGTAGTAGGCGGTGGCGAGGTCGTGGGTGATGTAGATCACGGAGACGCCGAACTCGTCGCGCAGATCGCGCAGCAGATTGACGATCGACATGCGCAGCGATGCGTCGACCATCGACACCGGCTCGTCGGCAATGAGCAGCGAAGGGTTGGGAATAAGCGCCCGCGCGATGGCCACGCGTTGCAGCTGCCCGCCTGACAGTTCGTGTGCATATCGCCCGCCGACCTCCCTGAGGCTCAGTCCTACCTTGTGCAGTGCATCGTCCATCACCGCCTCCGCCGCCGACTTCGTACGGGCGCCAATGAGGCGACGCGCCGATGCATAGAGGTAGCGATCGACCCGCTTGAGTGGATTGAACGTCTCGAACGGGTTCTGGAAGATCGGCTGGACGCTCCGCAAGAAGTCTCGCCGGGCAGCGCGCGTTCGACGTTGCGCTTTGCTCTGGCCCTCGAACAGGATGTCGCCGCTCGTGGGATGTTCGAGGCCCAGGATGAGTCGCGCCAGCGTCGTTTTTCCCGAACCGGACTCGCCAATGATCGTAAAGATCTCGGACGCATCGGACGACAGGGAAAGATTGGCATCGACGACTGCATCGACATAGCCACGCGAGAGCTGGCCGCCCATTACAAAGCGCTTGGAGACGTGCGAGACCTCGAGCAGCGCGGTCATCACGCGACCTCCTCGAACCCGATCCGGCCAAGCGGACCCACGTCGGCGCTGCGCCAGCACGCGACGCGGTGGTCCAGCCCGACCACCTCGAGTGGTGGCACGTCGGTCTTGCACTTCTCGATGGCGAGCGGGCAACGAGGGTGAAAGCGGCAGCCGGTGGGCGGTTCGGCAAGATTGGGCGGTCGTCTGAGGCTCGCCTGAGCGAGGCCGGTCTGGAGACGACTGGAATCGGCGACACGATCTGCTGCTATGCCGAGAAGACCGAGACCTGGTTGGCCGGCCCCGACGGGACCCGATGGGAGTGATACGTCAAGAACGCCGACGCCGAGCAATTCGTCAACGTCGTCCGCCCACGACGACGGCACGTCGGGAACCACGTGTTGTTCGTCGTGAGGTCGATACGTCGTAGGTAATTCACTCACGTTGACGTCGCGTCCAACGCGCCACGATGTATGCTCAGAGATGGGCGGCGAAGGAGAGAACGGGGGACTGGAGCGGACGATCGCACCGCCGCACCCGGACCCGCATCCACCGGTCGCCTTCACGCCGCCGCCGGGGGCGTGCGACGCCCACTGCCACGTCTTCGGCCCGGCCGCCCGGTTCCCGTTCGCTCCCGACCGCACGTACACGCCGCCTGACGCTGGATTCGAGGAGCTTCGTCCGAGCTGCAGGAGCGCCTCGGCTTGACTCGTGCGGTGTTCGTCCAGGCGAGCTGTCACGGCACGGACAACTCAGCGATGGTCGACGCCCTCGTCCGTGGCCGCGGGCGCTACGCCGGTGTGGCGATGCTCGACGACTCGTTCAGCGAGTCGCAGATCGGCGAGCTCCACGAGGCCGGCGTGCGGGGCGCGCGGTTCAACTTCGTCGCCCATCTCGGCGGGGCCCCGGCGATGGACGATTTCTGGCGCGTCGTCGATCGAATCACCCCGTTCGGCTGGCATGTCGTCCTGCACTTCGACGCCGTCGACCTGCCTGACAACGCCGACCTCCTCGACCGCCTGCCGGTCCCATTCGTCATCGACCACATGGCTCGAGTCGACGCCAGCGCCGGCCTCGATCAAGCCCCGTTCGCCTTCCTGTGCGAACTGCTCCGGGACGAGCGAGCATGGGTGAAGATCTCCGGCGCCGAGCGGCTCACCGCCGACGGTCCGCCGAGCTACAGCGATGTGGTTCCCTACGCCAGGGCGCTCATCGCCATCGCTCCCGACCGGGTCCTGTGGGGGACGGACTGGCCGCACCCCAACGTGCGACAGATGCCCGACGACGGCGATCTCGTCGATCTCCTCGCCGCCTTCGCTCCCGACGAGACCACCCGCAACACCATCCTCGTCGACAACCCGATGCGGCTCTACGACTTCGCCTGACCGGGGACTTCCGGCACTCCGTGACGCGCGGCCTGGCGCAACGCCTCGATCGTGGCCCGAGTCATCACCGGGTCGACGCCGAGCGACGAGAGCAATGCGGCGGACGCTTCCATCTCGTGGACGCGGCGCTCGGCATGGACGCCGGTGCCGCGCAGCAGACGTTCGAGCAGGCCGGAATCGGCGGCCTCCATCTCGGCGACGAGATCACCCCAGAGCCACTCGGCGACCCCCGCCCGCTCGGCGCCTCGTAGCGCTTCGATCACGATGGCGGCGAGCCCCTTCATCGTCACGCTGCGCAGCAGCTTGCGGGTCGAGGCATCGCCCGCTCGATCGCCGACGATCTCGACCGGGACGCCGAGCGGCCGCATCGCCGCGGCGTAGCGCTCGGCGCCCGGACCGGACACGAACGAGGGGGTGCGCACGCCGCGACCGGGCACGGGTGTCATCAGGGCGACGTCGACGAAACTGCGGCCGTGCGCCGTCGCCTCGGCCGCCCGCTCGGCCTTGGCGTCCGGGGCGCTCGTGGAGAGGTCGGCCACGAGGGCGCCCGCCGGCACCACGTCGACGATTGCGTCGAACACCTGGGCAGCTTCGGCGGGACCGGTGACGACGAGCACGATGTCTGCTCCGGCTACAGCGTCCGCCTCGTTGACGCATCGGACGACCCCGTCCGGTGTCGGCACGCTTCCCGGGTCGAACGCCGAGACCGCCATCCCCTCGATCACGAGGTCTGCGGCGAACGCCGATCCCGCCTCACCGAGTCCGAGTACCGCGACGTGCATCGGTCACTGCTCCGATGAGTCGACGTACTCGACGCCGAGCTCGGCGAGCTTGGCGCGCAGCCCGTAGAGGTCGAGCCCGAGCTCTCCCGCCCTGAGCTTGGTGCGGGTCTCGTCCTCCTTGGCGATCCGGGCGGTGGCTTGCTCGAGCGCCCAGCCGGCTTGCTCGCCGGCTACCACGACCACGCCGTCGTCGTCGGCACAGACCACGTCGCCCGGTGAGACGACGACCCCGCCGAGCACGACCGGCACGTTCACCGACCCTGGCTGACGCCTTGACCGTGCCCTGGCACGACACGTGGCGAGACCACACCGGGAAGCCGAGGGAGCGGAGCTCGAGGGTGTCGCGGACGCCGGCGTCGATGACGAGGGCGCGGACGCCGCGGGCCATCAGCGAACACGCCAGCAGTTCACCGAACATGCCATGGGTCGATGGCGCCGTATTCGTCACCACGAGGACGTCGTCCTCCTCGCACACCTCGACGGCGGCGTGGATCATCAGGTTGTCGCCCGGGTGGCTGGACACCGTGACCGCTGAACCGGCAAGTCGAACCCCCTGCTGGATCGGTCGGATGTCCGCACCGACGAAGCCGCGGCGGCCGATCGCCTCGTGCACCGTCGCCGTTCCCGCCGCGCCCAACCCGGCGACGATGTCCGGGTCGACACGATGGACATTGCGAACGACGACATGGCGGTTCATCACGACCCTCCCGGCTCGGCGTGGTGGGCCTGACGATACGGTCAGCGGCGTGATCATCGACTGTCACGGGCACTACACGACGGCGCCGGCACAGCTCGGCGAGTACCGCGAGCGCCAGCGCGTGACGGTCGCCGGTGATCCGGACCACGTCGGTGAGAAGGGGACGATCTCGATCTCCGACGACGAGATCCGCGAGAGCCTTGACGACTGCCCAGGTCCGGCTCCAGCAACAGCGGGGTATCGACCTCACATTGTTCTCGCCGCGGGCGAGCTGGATGGGGCACCACCTCGGCAACGTCCACACCAGTCGGTTCTGGACCGAGCACTGCAACGAGTTGATCCGCCGCGTGTGCGACCTGTACCCGCAGCGCTTCGCCCCGGTGTGCCAACTCCCGCAATCGCCGGGCGCGTCGATCGGTCCGTCCGTCGCCGAGCTCGCGCGATGCGTGACGGAGATGGGTTTCGTCGGTTGCAACGTCAATCCGGACCCGAGTGGGGGAGCGTGGAACGGGCCACCGCTACCGGACCGTTACTGGTATCCGCTCTACGAGGCGCTGTGCGAGCTCGACGTCCCGGCGATGATCCACGTCAGCGCGGCCTGCAACGCCAACCTCCACACGACGACGTCGCACTACCTCGGTGCCGACACCACGGCGTTCACCCAGCTGATGATGTCCGACCTGTTCGCCGACTTCCCGACGCTGCGGTTCATCATCCCCCACGGTGGCGGCGCGGTGCCCTACCACTGGGGTCGCTTCCGTGGGATCGCCCAGGATCTGAACTTGCCTCCGCTGGCCGAGGCGGTGCTCGGCAACGTGTGGTTCGACACGTGCGTCTACCACCAGGCGGGCATCGACCTGCTGCTACGGGTCGTGCCGATCGACAACATCCTGTTCGCATCCGAGATGCTGGGCGCCGTGCGCGGTGTCGATCCCGAGACCGGGCACACTACGACGACACCCGCCGGTACATCGAGGCCGCCGACCTCACCGACGCGCAACGCCAGCCAGATCTACGAAACCAACGCTCGGCGCGTCTTCCCGCGGCTGGACAGGTGATCGACTGACTCGACGGTTCAGCCGTCGATGCCCCACACGGTGTCGGCGGTCTCGACCACGCGCGCCCAGCTTGGCCCACTGCTCGTCGGCGGTCAGCTGGTTGCCCTCGACGGTGCTGGCGAAGCCGCACTGCGGGCTGAGGCAGAGCTGGTCGAGCGGGACGTAGGCGGACGCCTCCTCGATGCGGACGGCGAGCGACTCGACCGATTCGAGCTCGGGTCGCTTGCTGGTGACGAGGCCAAGGACCACCGTCTTGTCGGCGGGAACGAAGCGCAGCGGGGCGAAGTCGCCAGAGCGCTCGTCGTCGTACTCGAGGAAGTAGGCGTCGACGTCGAGCTCGTTGAACAGCACCTCGGCGACCGGTTCGTAGCCGCCCTGAGCGAACCACGTGCTGCGGTAGTTGCCGCGGCACAGGTGAATGGCGACGACAAGATCGTCGGGGCGCCCGACGATGACGGCGTTGATCAGCTCGGCGTAGGCGTGGGGCAACTGGTCGGGATCCTCGCCACGCTCGGCGGCGCCGGCGCGCATCACCGGGTCGCAGAGGTAGGCGAGGTTGGTGTCGTCGAGCTGCACGTAGCGACAGCCCGCCGAGTAGAGGGCGTCCAGCTCGGCCCGATAGCACGCCGCGAGCTCGGCGAAGAACTTCTCCAGGTCGGGATAGGCATCGATGTCGATCGCCGCTCTGCCACCGCGGAAGTGGACCATCGTCGGTGACGGGATCGACACCTTCGGCGTCTCGGTGACGATCGACGCCAGGTAGCGGTAGTCGTCGACCTGGATGTCGCGGACATGGCGCAGTGGACCGACGACCGACAGCTTCGGCGGTGTCAGATGCACCGTCGTCGCCGCGTCGGAGCTGGCGGCGATGCTGCCCGTCACGGCGACCCCTTCGAGCTGCTGCAGGAAGTCGAGGTGGAACCAGGCTCGCCGGAACTCGCCGTCGGTGACGCTGTGCATGCCGAGGTCTTCCACCTTGGCGACGGCCTCGGCGATAGCGACGTCCTCGACGTCGCGCAGCTCGGCGGCGCTGATCTCGCCGTTGGCGCGGCGTGCCCGAGCGTCGTGCACTGCGGCCGGACGCAGCAGGCTGCCCACCTGGTCGGCGCGGAACGGCGGGTTCACCTTGGACACGGTGCGAGACCTCCCTCTATCCCTCGGTATCCCCCCGGAGAGGTATCCCCATGAAGAATGATGGGTGCTCTGCGACTCCGGAGCGTTGCGCCAGCGCCCGAACGGGTGGCCGCCGCCGGGGAGCTGCTGAGGTGAGGAGGATGGTGTGCGTCACCTCACGATCGAGCCGAGAACCATCCAGGATGCAGCAGTGTCCGACCGGTGATGGAGTTCACGCGCGACTGACCGACAGAGTCGTGAACGACCCGTCGAGGATCGCCGAGGTCTTTCGCTCCGAGTGGCCGCGGATCGTGGCCACCCTGATGAAGGAGCTCGGCGAGCTCGACGTGGCGGAGGACGTCACCCAGGAGGCCTTCTTCGAGGCAGCGCGGCGATGGCCGGTCACAGGTCGGCCCGACGCGCCCGGCGCATGGCTGATCACGACGGCCCGGCGCAAGGCGATCGACCGTCTGCGGCGCGCCCGCCGGCTCGACGAACGCCTCGTCCTGCTGTACGACGCGTCGACCGCTGACGAACGCGGACCAGGCGGCCTCGTCGACGACCAGCTCGCTCTGTTGCTCGGCTGCTGCCACCCGTCGCTGGACACTGAGTCGCAGATCGCCCTCACACTGCGATCGGTCGGCGGGCTGTCGGTTGCCCAGATCGCCAAAGCGCTGATGGTGTCCGAGGTCGCCATGGCGCGACGGATTGGGCGAGCCAAGACGAAGATCAAGGCGGCGCGCATCCCGTTCGCCCTGCCTGATCGGGCGACGCTCGTCGAGCGCCTCGATGTGGTGCGGCGCGTCGTCTTCCTCATCTTCACCGAAGGTCACACCAGCGCGACTGCTGCATCGCTGGTGCGTGGCGACCTGTGCGACGAGGCGGTGTGGCTGTCCGAACTCCTCGTCGAGCTCGTTCCCGACGACGCCGAGGTGCGCGGGCTCGCCGCCGTCGTGCTGATCACCGATGCCCGGCGAGCAACCCGGATCGATGACGAGGGGAGCATCGTGCTGCTCGAGGACCAGGACCGCTCGGCGTGGGACCGCGACCGTATCGACCGCGGCCTCGCTCACCTGGCCGCGGGGTACGAGCTGCACGAAGCCGGGCCGTTCCAGCTGCAGGCGGCGATCGCCGCGGTGCATGCCTCGGCGGCGTCGTTCGCCGCTACGGATTGGCCACTCATCGTGCGGCTCTACGACGCTCTGCTCCGGCGCCAACCCACCGCCGTGGTGGCGTTGAACCGGGCGGTGGCGGTGTCCTACGCGGACGGGGCCGACGGCGCGCTGCGGGCTCTCGGACCACTGGCCGACGAGCTGGCGACCTATTCGTACTTTCACAGCACGCGTGCAGAGCTGCTGTTGCGCGCAGGGCGCCGTGGCGAAGCTTCTGCCGCGTTCGAGGACGCCTTGCGGTGGTGCCGCAACGACGCCGAACGTCGTCACCTCATCTCTCGACGTGACGTCACAGCAGGACGGCGGGCTACCAACTGACGCGCTGGGCGGCTCGCCACCTCTCGAGCACGTCGGGACGGCCCGCCGCGCCCGCTTCGTCGCCGCGGTTCCACAGCGCGAGGTAGAGCTGTGCCGCCGTGCCGTCGAACTCGGCGTCGGCGTCGACGGCTGCTCCGTCGGGGGCGACCGTCAACCGTTCAGCGACGCTGACGACCCAACGCTGCTCGACGTCGTTCGGGATCACGGCGATGGTGTACTCGGTGCCGTCGAAGAGCTTCGAGCGGCCGCGGGTGAAGAAGCCGCGCAGCAGTTCGTCGATGCCGTCGGCCGCGAGCGACGTCTCGATATTCGCCTCGTCGGCGGTCGGGAGCCGGCCGAGCGAAGCGGCGAGGGCGTCGACCATGTGGATGGTCGTCTCGTGGGCCTGACGGCGGGCCCAGAAGTCACGCGGTGCCGGCACGTCGTTGAGGAACGTCAATGCCTCGAGGTCGGGTGGCGCACCGTGAAACACCTCGAGCAGCGCGGTGTGGCCAGTCCGGTAGTAGCCGAGGAGGTCGTCGACGGTGGTGCGGATCTCCGTCTGGTTCGGCACCGAAGCCGGATCATCGCCGCGGACATGAGCGGCCGCCCAACGATGGACCATCGCCAGATGAGCCACCAGGCCATCGGTCGCCCACGCCGGGCACGTCGGCACCGGGGCGTCCATGCCCGCTTCGACCGCCAGGTCGGCGAGACGTGTCCCGCTCGACTCCAGCACGGCGAGATGCTCGGAGAACGTCAGTGACGTCGGCATGGACTCATCGTGGCAGGGTTGGGTTCACTCCTTGACGGCGCCGGCGGTGAGGCCGCCGATGATCTGGCGTTCGGCGATGGCGTAGAACAGCAGCGCCGGGATCATCGCCAGCGAGGTGTAGGCGAGCACGCGGGCGTAGTCGGTGGTGTACTGCGCCGAGATGTTGTTGACGCCGATCGGCAGCGTGTGCTGGCTCGGGTCGATGAGCACGAGCAGCGGCAGGAAGAAGGCGTTCCAGCTGCCGACGATGGTGATCACGGCGATCGTGCTCAGCACCGGACGTGACAGCGGGAGCATGACCGACCAGTAGAAGCGGAACGGTCCGCACCCGTCGATGGCAGGCAGCGTCCTGCAACTCGTTCGGGATCGCCCGGAAGAACGGTCGCATCACGATGATCGCGATCGGCAATCCGAACGCCGCCTGCGGCAAGGCGACCCCGAGCGGGTTGCTGAGCAGCCCGACCTGGCGCAGCACGATGAACAGCGGCAGGATGGCCACGGCCACCGGGAACAGCAGCCCGAGCGTGAACAGGCCGTACACCAGCTCGCGGCCCTTGAACGAGTAGCGGGCGATGACGTAGGCGGCGAGCGAGGCGGCCGGCAGCACGATGAGCACCGTGAGCAGGGCGATGACCGTGCTGTTGCGGACCTGGCGCCAGAACGCGCCGGAGGTGAGGATCGACGTGTAGTTCTCGCCGATCCACGGATTGGGCCAGGCCGACCGGATCCTCGACCAGCTGGAGGTTGGTGCGGAATCCGCCGAGGATCGAGAACGTCAGCGGGATGATGATCACGGCGAGGACGACCAACGCCACGAGGTAGAGACCGATCCACGTGAGCGTCCGCCGGCTAGGCAACGAAACCACTCCCGCGAAGGTCGCGCCGCATCACGAGGCGTTGATAGGCGAGGGCGACGACGAGCGAGAGCCCGAAGATCACGATCGACACCGCACTGGCGTAGCCGAACAGGCCCCTGCGGAACTGCTCGTAGAGGAACGTCGCCATCGTCGACGAGGCACCGATCGGCCCGCCCCTGGTCGTGACCCAGACGAGGTCGAACAGTTGCAGGGCGCCGATGATCGACAGGAACACCGACACCCGGATCGTCGGTCCGAGCAGCGGGAGCGTGACGTAACGGAAGCGCTGCCACGACGACGCGCCGTCGATGAGGGCGGCCTCGGTCGAGCTCCTTGGGGATCTGCTGGAGCCCGGCGAGGATGAGGATCATGTGGAAGCCGAAGTACTTCCACGAGATCACGAAGAACAGGCTGTAGAGGACGACGTCAGGGTTGCCGAGCCACTCGTGGATCAGCCCCTCGGCCCCGACCGCGGTGAGGGTCTGGTCGAGCAGGCCGTCCGGTCGCAGGATCTGGCGCCACACGACGCCGGTGACGACCTCGGACAGGATGTAGGGGGCGAAGAACAGCGTGCGCAGCAACGCCTCGACCGGGCAGCTTGACGTTGAGCAGCATCGCCAGGCCCAAGGCGAACGGGATCTGCAGCAACAGCGAGAGGACGATGATGACGCCGTTGTGGCGGATCGCGTCGCGGAACAGCTCATCGGAGAAGGCGCGGCGGAAGTTGTCGATGCCGACGAAGTCGGTGAGCGGCTCGAGCCCGTTCCAGTCGTACAGGCTGTAGCGGGTGCTCTGGATGATCGGGTAGACGACGAACGTCAGACGTAGAGGGCGATCGCGGGGAGCAGGAACAGCACCACGACCGGCCACGAGATGCCGCGACCGACGCCGGCTCCGTCGCCCTGAAGGTCGGCCTCGCGGGCGGCTGTCGCCGGCGTGGCCGTGGCCGGAACGGTGGATGGAAGGGCGGACTCGGTGGTCACGGCAACGGTTCCCCGGAGGGGTGGGAGGATCACGAGAGATCCTCCCACCCCATGCGTGGGGATCAGCGCATCGGCGTCGGGGTCAGCCTCCGGCCGTGTGCCGTGATCGCCGCAGCGGCGTCCTCGGGCGTCGTCTCACCGGCGAACAGCAGCGCCGTCTGGTCGTTGACCTGGGCACCGACCTCGGCCGTGAAGAACTGGTCGAGGAACAGCTGCATGAACGTCGCACTGGTCAGTTCGTCGAGCACGGTCTGCATCACCGGGCCATCGGCGGCGGGGGCCTCGGTGATGGCGGCGGTGGCTTCGATGTTCGCCGGGATTCCGCTCCGCTCGTCGCCCACGTCCGCTGGTTCTCGGCGTTGGTGAGGAAGCCGAGGAAGTCGACAGTCTCCGGCGGGGCGTCCTTGCCGACGATGAATCCGTCGCCGCCGCCGAAGGCGTCGGTCGGCGCTCCGGCTCCGCCTTCGACCTCGGGGAACGGGAACCACCCGATCTCGAACGGCAACGGTGTCTCCGGTTGGTCGGCGAGGCCCGCCTGGTTCCTGAAGGCGCCGAGCGCCCCAACTGCCCCATCAGGTCCATCGCCGCGCCCTGGCTGGCCATCACGCCGGACTCACCGTCGGGAGCGTCCCAGGTGGCGGCGAGGAAGCCGTCCTGGAACGGCTCCATGGCGACGAGCTCGGCGACGTGCTCGCCGGCCTCGATGACGGCGGGGACGCTGAAGTTGTTGTCGGCGGCGATCTGGTTCATCCCGTCGGCACCGCCGAGGCGGACCATCAGGTAGGAGTACCAGAAGTGCGCCGGCCACTTGTCGCCGGCACCGACGGCGATCGGCGTGATGCCGGCGTCCTTGAGCGTCTGGATGGCCTCGAGCAGCTCGGTCCACGTCGCCGGCGGGGCCTCGGGATCGAGCCGGCCTGCTCGAAGAGGTCCTTGTTGTACCAGATGCCGACGATGCTCTGGTTGTACGGCAGCCCGTACTGGACGCCGTCGATGTTGAACAGTCCGGCCGCACCCGGGCTGAGGGCGTCGACGTACTCGGCGGATGCCTCGGTGATGTCCTGCACCGCGCCGGCGTTCGACCTGGTCGCGCAGCACGCCGCCGCCCCAGGACTGGAACAGGTCGGGGACGTCGCCGGCCTGGACGTTGGTCTGGAGCGCCGCCTTGAACGCCTCGTTCTCCATCACCGTGATGTTGATCGTGACGTTCGGGTTCTCGGCCATGTAGGCGTCGGCCATGGCCTGCCAGTTCGACATATCCGGGATCGTTGATCTGGATGTGCCACCAGTCGATCTCGACCTGCTCACCTGAGGCCGATGCCGAGGTGGCCAGCCCGGCGGATGCCCCGACGAGGGTGAGGGCGCCGAGAAGTAGCCCGAAACGGGCGCGGGTGCGTTGCATGGATCAGTTCCCCCTTGTGTGACCTTGCTGACTGACTCCGGGCAGAGCCTGGCACACGCCGCGACGCCGTGTCAATCGTTATCGATAACGTTCTCGACACCGTTCTACACGCGTGACTAAGCTGCCCGCCATGCCGCACCGCCGCGTGACGATCGGGGACGTCGCCGAAGCGGCGGGCGTCTCCGTTGCCACCGTGTCGAAGGTGATCAACGACCGCTACGGCGTCTCGGCCGCGACGGCGAGCCGGGTCAAGGCGGTGATCAGCGAGCTCGGCTACGAGTCGAGCCTGATCGCCCGCAGCCTGCGCAGCCACCGCACCAACGTGCTCGGCGATCCTCGTCGCCGACATCGAGCCGTTCAGCGCCGAGCTGCTCAAGGGCGTCGCCCGGGCGATCAAGACGTCGGGCTACGAGCTGATCGTCTACTCCGGCGGCGGCCATGGCCAGGAGCACGCCGGCTGGGAGCGTCGCAACGTGTCGCGGTTGAGCGGCACGCTCGCCGACGGGGTCATCCTCGTCACCCCGACCGTGGACGACGTCGGCGCCAGCGGGACCGATCGTGGCCGTCGACCCGCACCGCGGCGACTCGACGATGCCCAACGTCCACTCCGACAACCTCGCCGGAGCGATCACCGCCATGGAGTACCTCATCGGCCTCGGCCACCGGCGCATCGGCTTCCTCGCCGGGCGTCCCGACCTCGAATCGGCGCAACGGCGTGAGCAGGGATACCACGACGCCCTCGCCACGGCGGGCATCGACTTCGATCCCGACCTCGTCCGCGTCGGCGGGTACGAGCTCGAGACGTCCCGCGAGCCGGCGCGCCAGCTGCTCGAGCTCGCCGACCCGCCGACGGCGATCTTCGCCGCCAACGACCTCTCGGCGATCCAGACGATGAACGTCGCCCGGTCGCTCGGCCTGTCGGTCCCCGAGGACGTGTCGGTGATCGGCTTCGACAACATCCCGGAGTCGGCGCTCACCGATCCGCCGTTGACGACGATCGACCAGTCGATCCAGACGATGGGAGAAGAAGCGGTGCGACTGCTCGTCGATCTGCTCAACGGCGTCACCGACCGCCCTCACCAGATCACGCTGCCGACCAAGCTCGTCGAGCGCCAGTCGTGCCGGGCCATCGGACGTGGACCGTCGTGAGCACTGTCGACCGGCGGCGGTCACGTCCGACGCCGCCTACCGCGATCCGCACCTGCCGGTCGCCGATCGCGTCGCCGACCTGCTCGCCCGCATGACGCTGGAGGAGAAGGTCGCCCAGCTCGGCAGCGCCTGGGTGTTCCAGCTCGCCGACGGGACGTCGCCTCGACACGGACGAAGGCGGCGGAGCTGCTCCGCCACGGGCTCGGCCAGGTCACCCGCGATCTCCGGCGCCAGCAGCCTGGCGCCACGCTGACGCCGCCGTCCTGGCCAACGCCATCCAGCGCCATCTCGTCACGGAGACCCGTCTGGGCATCCCGGCGATCGTCCACGAGGAGATCTGCTCGGGCCTGATGGCCCGCGACTCGACGATCTTCCCGCAGGCGATCGGTGTCGCCAGCACGTGGCAACCCGAGCTCGCCGCGGCCCTCGCCGATGCCGTGCGCGTCCAGATGCGGGCGATGGGCGCCCACCAGGGCCTCTCGCCCGTGCTCGACATCTGCCGGGATCCACGCTGGGGACGCACCGAGGAGACGTTCGGGGAGGACCCGCACCTGGTCGCCCGCATGGGCGTCTCGTTCGTCCGCGGTCTGCAGGGCGACGACCTCACGGACGGCGTGATCGCCACGGCCAAGCACTTCGTCGGGTACGGCGCGTCGGAGGGCGGGCTGAACTGGGCGCCGCCGCACCTCGGCGCCCGCGAGCTCCGCGACGTCTACCTCCATCCGTTCGAGGCGGCGGTGCGATCGGCTGGGCTGCGCTCGGTGATGAACGCCTACAACGAGCTCGACGGCGTTCCGGCTGCCGCCGATCGCCACCTGCTGACTGGACATCCTGCGCGAGCAGTGGGGATTCGCGCGGTTGCGTCGTGTCGGACTACTTCGCGGTCCGCCAGCTCGCCGACTACCACCGCCTCGCCCCCGACGCCGTCGAAGCGGCGGCGATGGCCCTCGAAGCCGGGCTCGACGTCGAGCTGCCGGGGACCGATTGCTACGGCGAGCCGCTGCTCGAGGCGGTGCGCTCGGGCCGGGTGTCCGAGGCGACCGTCGACACCGCCGTCGGCCGCGTGCTCACGCACGAAGTTCGAGCTCGGGCTGTTCGAGCGGCCGCTTGTCGACCCCGAGGACGTCGCCGCCGTGACCGCCACGCCCGGCGCATCGCCGGCTCGCCGGCGAGATCGCCCGGAAGTCGCTCGTGCTGCTGCGCAACGACGGCACGCTGCCGCTGCGCCCGGACGTGGCGTCCGTGGCGGTGATCGGGCCCAACGCCGACGAGCCGCGCCACCTCGTCGGTGACTACGCGTATGCGGTCCACGTCGAATCGCTGCAAGGAGTTGTTGCGCAGCGGGCGCAACGTGTTCGCCATTCCGCTCGACGACGAGCACTACCTCGATGCCGTCACCGTCAGCGCCCCGTCAGTGCGGGAAGCGCTGTCGGCGCGCCTCGGCGAACGCGTGCGGTTCGCCCGGTGGCTGCGACGTCAACAGCGCGTCGCGCGACGGGTTCGCCGAGGCCGTCGAGGTCGCCGCCGAATGCGACGTCGCCGTGATGGTGATGGGCGACAAGGCGGGCCTGACCGACGACTGCACGTCGGGCGAGAGCCGCGACGTCGCGTCGCTCGACTTGCCGGGCGTGCAGGAGGAGCTGGTCCACGCCGTCCTCGACACAGGGACCCCCGTCGTGCTCGTGCTCGTCGCCGGGCGGCCCGTCGGCGAGCGCGTCGCTGCACGAACGGTGCGCTGCCGTGCTGATGGCGTGGTTGCCCGGGCGAAGAGGGCGCCGCGGCAATCGCCGACGTCGCTCACTCGGTGACGTCAACCCCGGCGGCAAGCTGCCGATCTACGTACCCACGGTCGGTCGGCCAGATCCCGACGTACTACGGCCACAAGGTCTCCGGCGGGAGGTCGCACTGGAAGGGCGACTACGTCGACTCGCCGGCGGCCCCGCTGTACCCGTTCGGCCACGGGCTGAGCTACACGACGTTCGGCCTCGAGCGACGCGTCGGTGGACGCGCCGCGAGGTGACCTGGAACGACGTCGATCACGACGACGGTGACCGTCGACCAACACCGGGGAGCCGCGACGGCGACGAGGTCGTCCAGCTGTACGTCCGCGATCCGCGGGCGAGCGTGACCCGACCAGTGCTCGAGCTCAAAGGCTTCGTGCGCGTCGTCCCTCGCCGCCGGCGAGTCTCGATCCGGTCACGTTCACGCACACCGGTCGGCCAGCTCGGGTTCCACGATCGCAACCTCGACTACGTCGTCGAGCCGGGGGAGATCGACGTGTTCGTCGGCACGTCGTCCGACGACCTCGTCGAGGTCGGTACGGTCACCGTCGTGGCCGATCCGGCAGCGTCCGCCCGCCAAACTCTTCGACGGCACCGTGACCGTCGCGTAACCGATCTGGGAGGATGACGGCATGACCGAGTTCTTCACCGAGGTCGCTGAGCGGATTCCCTTCGAGGGTCCCGACAGCGACAACCCGCTGGCGTTCCACTGGTACGACGCCGATCGCGTCGTCGCCGGTCGGCGGATGGAGGACCATCTGCGCTTCGCCGTCTGCTACTGGCACTCGTTCAACTGGGACGGGTTCGACGTCTTCGGCATGCGGCACGCTCGACCGTCCGTGGCACCCGACATTTGCGCCGGCAGCCGATCCGATCGAGGCCGCCAAGCAGAAGATGGACGCCGCCTTCGAGTTCTTCGTCAAGCTCGGCGTGCCCTTCTACTGCTTCCACGATCGCGACATCGCGCCGGAAGGAGCGTCGTTCAAGGAGTCGGCGGCACTCCTCGACGAGATGGTCGACGTCGCCGCCGAGCACCAGCAGCGCACCGGTGTCGAGCTGTTGTGGGGTACCGCCAACCTGTTCTCCAACCCGCGCTACCAGGCCGGGGCCGCCACCAATCCCGACCCCGAGGTGTTCGCCTACGCCGCGGCGCAGGTCGCCCACTGCCTCGAAGCAACCCACCGTCTCGGTGGGCACAACTACGTGCTGTGGGGCGGCCGGGAGGGCTACGAGACGCTGCTCAATACCGATATGCAGCGCGAGCTCGACCAGCTCGCCCGCTTCCTGACGATGGTCGTCGAGCACAAGCAGCGCATCGGGTTCGGCGGCACGATCCTCCTCGAGCCGAAGCCGTGCGAGCCGACGAAGCACCAGTACGACTACGACGTCGCCACCGTCTACGCCTTCTTGCAGCGCTACGACCTGGCCGACGAGATCAAGGTCAACATCGAGGTCAACCACGCCGCGCTGTCGGGCCACGACTTCGCCCACGAGATCGCCACCGCCGTCAACGCCGGGATCTTCGGGTCGATCGACGCCAACGCCGGAGACGACCGCCTCGGTTGGGACCTCGACCGATTCCCCGGGTCGGTCGAGCAGATGACGCTCGGGATGGTCGAAATCCTGCGCGCCGGCGGGTTCACCACCGGCGGGCTCAACTTCGACACCAAGTTGCGCCGGCAGTCGATCGACCGCACCGACCTGTTCCACGGTCACATCGGCGGGATGGACACGATGGCGCGGGCGCTGCTCGCCGCCGATTCGGTGCTCGCTGAACTCGACGCCAATCGGTCGGCGCGCTACGCCGGCTGGGACGGCGAGCTCGGCCGCTCGATCCTCGACGGCTCGACCAATCTGTCGGCGCTGCACGATCGCGCCGTCGACCTCGGCGAGCCCACGCGGGTGTCGGGTGGCCAGGAGCGGCTGGAGAACCTCGTCGCCCGCCACGTCGGCGCGGGTGCGCTGACCCGTGCCCGCCGATCGCTGAAGCGCCATGCCGCTCGATCGCCGGCGTCGACTCGTCGACCAGCGCCACCAAGGTCGAGGTCCGCGACCTCGACAGCGGCGACGTCGTCGGGCGCGGGTCGGCGCCGCATCCCCCGACCCAGCCGCCGCGCTCGGAGCAGGACCCACAGGCGTGGTGGGCGGCGTTCGAGTCGGCATGGCAGCAGGCCGGCTCGCCGGCAGTTGCGGCGATCAGCGTCGGCGGGCAGCAGCACGGGATGGTCGCCCTCGACGAGCAGCGCGAGGTGATCCGCCCGGCCAAGCTGTGGAACGACACGGAGTCGGCGCCGGATGCGACGTCCTTGATCGAACGGCTGCCGGGCGGCCGGCAGGCGTGGGCGGATGCCTGCGGCTCGGTGCCGGTGGCGAGCTTCACGATCACCAAACTCGCCTGGTTGCGGCGCACCGAGCCTTCGTCGTGGGAGCGGCTCGCCCACGTCGTCCTGCCCCACGACTGGCTGACGTTCCGGCTGACGGGCTCGCTCACGACCGATCGGGGCGACGCCTCGGGCACCGGCTACTGGTCGGCGGCAGCGGGCGCCTACCGCTACGACCTGCTCAGCCTCGTCGATGCCGGGCGGGACTGGACGACCGTGGTGCCAGCCGTGCTCGGTCCCGGTGATGCGGCGGGGGAGTGGCAAGGAGCAGTCGTCGGCCCGGGGACCGGCGACAACATGGCCGGGGCGCTCGGCGTCGGGCTGCGCTCCGGCGACGTGGCGGTGTCGATCGGGACGTCGGGAACGGTGTACTCGGTGTGCGACTCGCCAACCGCCGACTCGTCGGGCATCGTCGCCGGCTTTGCTGACGCCACGGGGCGGCACCTGCCGCTGGTGTGCACTCTCAATGCCACCAAGGTCACCGATGCAGTGGCAAGGCTGCTCGGCGTCGATCACGAGGCGTTCGACGAGCTGGTGTTCGCCGCCGAGCCCGGCGCAGGCGGTCTGACCCTACTCCCGTACCTCGACGGCGAGCGCACGCCCGACCGGCCGTCAGCGACCGGTGTGCTCGCTGGGATGCGCAGCGACGTCAGCCGCGAGCAGCTCGCCCGCGCCGCCGTCGAGGGAGTCGTGTGCGGGCTGCTCGACGGGCTCGACGCGCT
Organism: Ilumatobacteraceae bacterium; assembly: GCA_963732335.1. Taxonomy (GTDB): domain Bacteria; phylum Actinomycetota; class Acidimicrobiia; order Acidimicrobiales; family Ilumatobacteraceae; genus Desertimonas. The sequence goes on from CAVSZO010000032.1 coordinate 27,734, forward strand.
CAATGCCTTCGCGCCGGCCGACGGTCGGCTGATCCTGGTCGGCGGCGGTGCCCGCTCGCGTGCGTACCGGCAGGTGCTCGCCGACCTCAGCGGTCGGGCCGTGCTCGTTCCCCGGGCCGAGGAGCAGGTCGCCACCGGGGCGTGCGTCCAGGCCGCCGCCGTCGTCAGCGGCGCCGACCCCAACGACGTCGCCGACCGCTGGAAGCTCGGCGACGGGGATGTCGTGGAACCCGGTTCGGCGGCGACCGCTTCGGCCGACGTGCGGGCCGCCTACGCCAGCTTGCGCGACGCCACGGCGCCAGCCTGATCCACTCGTGTGCGGCGACGAAGTGCCGACCCAGCGCGCACGTTTCGGACAAGCACGTGTCGGTCCGTGTCGTCGGCCACTTGCACGTGAGCTGCTGCCGCTGGGATGAAGTGCGCCTGAGTTCGACTGTTACACCCCTTCTCACGATGGGTACATGAGTTCGAGGCGGTATGTGGAGGGTGATCTTCCGGATGACGGGACGGTGCTGGATGCGTTCGTCAAGCTGCTCGTCGCCGAGCCGGACGAGAAGGACCGTGACGGGCTGGACGGGTTGGTGCGTCGGTCGTTGCGGTTGCGTGGCTGGCTCGACGCGATCGATGCGCGGATCGCTGCCCGGGCGGCGCGGCTGGCTGCCGAGGGGCGGGGTGCGGAGCGGCGACGGTGCTTGCTGGTGGTGGGCGGCGGGCCAGGCGTGACGCCGAGGCTGCCGCCGAGCGCGGAGAGGTGTGTGAGCGGATGCCCGGGGTCGGCGAGGCGTTGGCTGGTGGGACGGTGACGGCTGGCCACGTCGATGCGCTCGCCAAGGCTGTCCGTCAGCTCGACGACGAGGGCAAGGAGCGGTTGGCCGGGCACGAGGAGTCGTTGGTCGAGGCGGCGGCGTCGTTGACGCCGGAACAGTTCGATCGGGAGTGCCAGGATCTGGCCCGCAACCTGAGCGGTGATGACGGGTTGTCGCGGCAGGAGCGGATGCGCCGGGAGCGCAACGTGCGCCGGTGGGTCGACAAGCACACCGGGATGTGCAAGACGTTGCTGTCGTTGGACCCGTTGGCCGACGCGATGGCGTGGACGGCGATCAACGCGGCGATGGCCAGCCGCCCGCAGCGGCCAACCAGCACGATGATGACCGCACCTGGGACCAGTTGCAGGCCGACGTCGTCGTCGACCTGCTCACCGGAGCCCGGGCGGCCGGTGACGAGCGGGTGCCGGAGGTGTCGGTGCTGATCGACTATCAAACGCTGATCGACGGCCTCCACGACCGCTCGACCTGCGAGACGTCGGAGGGGCAGCCGCTCCCCGCCGAGACCGTGCGGCGGCTGTGTTGTGAGGCGAACATCGTGCCGATCGTGCTCGGCGGTAGACGGCGAGGTGCTCGACGTCGGTCGCCAGTGCCGGCTGGCCAACCGGGCCCAACGGCGGGCGCTGCGGGCGATGTACCGAACGTGTGCCCATCCGAGCTGCAGCGTGCCGTTCGACTCGTGCCGCATCCACCACGTCATCTATTGGCAACGCGGTGGAATCACCGATGTGGACAACATGGTCCCGTTGTGCGAGCGCCACCACCACCTTGTCCACGAAGGCGGCTGGACACTGCAACTGTTCCCCGATCGGCGAACGACATGGCGAACCCCGCGACGGCACCGTGTACTACGACGGCATCACCGACCGACCGTGCGTCGCGGCCACCGACGATCGCGACCGCATCGGCGAGGGAGACGCCGCCGGCAGGCGGTTGCCGCGCCGACGAGTTGACGCCCCGATCGCCGAGCAGACGGCCGCCCGCGTCGCCGCCGAGGTCCAGACAGGCCCTCGCCGAGGTCACCAGCCGGGCGCCGCCGTAGCTCGGGACGGGCGGTGCTTGCAGCCGCATGGCAGGATCGACCGCGTGAGCGAACGCGACCGATCTCACGCAGTGCACGGCGACGACCCTGCTCGAGCTGTATCGGCGGCGCGAGGCCTCACCCGTCGAGGTGACTGCGGCGGTGCTCGATCGCATCGAACGACTCAACCCGGTGCTCAACTGCTTCGCCCTGGTTGCCGGCGACGAGGCGCTTGAGCGGCGGCGAGTGCAAGTGAGGCGCGCTGGAAGGTCGGGCGAGCCGGTGGGCCCGCTCGACGGCGTGCCGGTGTCGATCAAGGACTTGATCCTGACCCGTGGGTGGCCGACGCTGCGCGGCAGCCGGACCGTCGACCCGGACCAGCCGTGGGACGTCGACGCACCCGTCACGGCCAGGCTGCGTGAGGCCGGGGCGGTGCTGCTGGGCAAGACGACGACGCCGGAGTTCGGGTGCAAGGCCGAGACCAACTCGCCGCTCACCGGCATCACGCGCAATCCGTGGGACATGACCAAGACCCCGGGCGGTTCGTCGGGGGGTACGGCGGCGGCGGTTGCCGCCGGCCTCGGCCCGCTCGGCGTCGGCACCGACGGCGCCGGCTCGGTGCGCATCCCGGCGGCGTTCTGTGGCAACTTCGGATTGAAGCCGAGCTTCGGACGTGTTCCGGCGTATCCGCTATCACCGTTCGGCACCGTGTCGCACATCGGTCCGCACACGATGAGCGTGACCGATGCAGCGCTGATGCTGAACGTCATGCAGCGCCCCGATGCGCGGGACTGGACATCACTCCCGCCCACCGATGCCGATCACCTCGCCGGCCTCGACGGCGGGCTCGCTGGCTTGCGCATCGCCTATTCGCCGACGCTCGGCTACGTCGACAACGTCGATCCCGAGGTTGCCGCCGCCGTCGACGCGGCAGCCGGCGAACTGGCCGGCCTCGGTGCGGTGGTCGAAACGGTCGATCCGGGGTTCGACGACCCGCTGGAGATCACCACGGGGTTGTGGTTCACCGGCGCCTGGACGCTGTGGAATCAGCTCAGTTCCGACCAGCAGGCGGTCACCGATCCCGACTTCGCCGCCGAAGCCCGCCTCGGGGAACCGTTGAGCAACCTCGAGGTGCAGCGGCTCGTGCTCCGGCGGGGCGAACTCGGTTCGACGATGCGGCAGTTCATGCAACGCTACGACCTGCTCGTGACGCCGTCGGTGGCGGTGCCCGCATTCGAGGCCAGGCCTGCAGGGCACACGCCGTTCGAACCCGTGGTGATGCTCGGTTGGACGCCGTTCTCCTACCCGTTCAACCTCACCGGGCAGCCGGCTTGCACGATCCCATGCGGCCTCACGAGCGCCGGCCTGCCGATCGGAGTCCAGTTCGTCGGCCCGATGTTTGGCGACTCCCTCGTGTTGCGCGCCGCTCGCGCCTACGAGGCCGTGCGCCCGCTCACCCGTCCGCCACTGGGCTAGCCGCTGCCGGAGCCGCCGCCGCTGCCGGAGCCGCCGCTGCTCACCTCCGCTGTCGTCACCTCCGCTGTCACGGTCGCACCTCCGCCGGGTCCGCTGTTGTCGTCATCGGGTTCCCCGCCGCCTGGACCGGCTGTCGTCGTCCGCCCCGCCGCCGGGACCGGAGTTGTCGTCATCCACACTCGCCGTCGTCGGGGACGGTCACCGACGGTGACGTCGCTCCCGATCCCGTCCCGGCCGTCGCCGTGGGCGGTGGTGCCGCTGGCGACGTTGCTTGGGCGGGCGACGACGTGGTCGGCTGAGTCCCCGCTGATGGGGCCCCGGCCTGCGTCGTCGACGTGGCGCCAGGCGACCCACCAGGTGGCTCGTCGTTGCCACCCCGGCCGCGCTCGAGAAGGCTGTCGGCGCGTGCCAGCAGGCCCTCGATCTCCGCTCTGATCGGGATCCATTCGCTGGGGCTGAGGTCGTTGACCGCTAGGCGAAGCCTCGCAGCTGCCGTCGCCACGGCGGCGGCGTCACGATCGGCGAGAGCGGTCTCGAGGGCGCGCCGTCGGTCGGTGACCTCGCCAAGAGCCGGCGACGTGACTGAAACAGTGATCTGCGTGACCGTTTCGCGGCCGATGCGAGGCAGCGACATGACGAGGATCGCGATGGCGACGCAAGCTGCTACAACCGAAGCCGCGACGGCGATCGGGAGCACACGCGGACCGGGGCGGCGTGCGGGCGCTGCGGCGCCGGCGCGGGTGGCGTCGATCGCCCGGTGCAGATCCTGCAGCGACGCCGCCGGTGGCGCTGCGGGGGCGGCAATCGGGACGAGTGCGGCGCCGAGGCGTTCGAGCAGTTGGTCGTCGGTCATCGGTGACCCAATCGCTTGCGGAGGCGAGCCAGCGCCCGCGATTGGGCGGTGCGGATGGCCCCTGGACGCCTGCCGAGCACGGCGGCGGTTTGCTCGGGCGACATTCCGGCGATCACCCGAAGTTCGAGCACCTCGCGGTCGCTGGCGGACAACCGATTGAACGCGGCCCGGACGGTGGCGTGCTCATCGGCAGTCTCGGCGGCGTCTGCCGGAAGGGTTGCGGCCGGGGCGGCTAAGGCTCGGGACCATCGCTGACGCCGACCGGCGCGGCGGTGATGGTCGGCGGCGACTCGTCGAGCGATGCCGAACAGCCACGGCTCGATCCCCTCGGCCGTCCAACGGAACCCGGCGATGCCGGCGACGGCGCGTGTCATCGTCTCGCTGACGACGTCGTCAGCGGCGTCGCGGCCGACGTGGTGGGCCGCGTACGCCCACAGTCGCGGGTACACCGAGCGGTAGATCTGCTCCCATGCATCGTGATTGCCCGCCGCAGCCTGCTCGGCGAGGGTGCGGGCACGGAGCTGTTCCCAGCTCGTCGCCGGCTGAACGGTCATCGACATCGCTTGTTCGATTGTCAGCGGTCACGGCATGTCGCCCGCCGACACACGTCTGGCGCGGTCGGCGGGCGGAGCCATCGTAGAGGTCGCGTCCGTGGTCAGTCCGGGCGGGGGCGATCAGTCGTCGCCGCCACCGCCGCTGCCGGAGTTGTCGTCGTCGTCACCACCGCCCGAGCCACTGCCGGAGTTGTCGTCGTCGCCACCGCCCGAACCACTGCCGGAGTTGTCGTCGTCGTCGTCACCGCCCGACCGCTGCCGGAGTTCGTCGCCGTCATCATCATCATCACCGTCGTCGACGGTCGTCGACACGGAGTTCGATGTCGGAGCCGTTGTCGCAACTGAGCTGCTCGTCGAGGTGTCGTCATCGTCGTCATCGTCGTCGCCGTTGCCGGGACCGGAGTTGTCGTCGGCGTCGCCACCGTTGCCGGGACCGGAGTTGTCGTCATCGTCGTCACCGTTGCCGGGACCGGAGTTGTCGTGGTCGGCGTTACCGGGGCCAGAGTTGTCCTCGCAGTCGTCGTCATCGTCGTCGACGGTGTTGCCGGGCGCAGTGCTCACGGTCGAGCTGACCGAGGTGCTCGTGTCGTCGTCGTCATCATCATCGTCGTCATCGCGATCGCAGTCGTCGAAATCGTCGAAGTCGTCGCAGTCGTCATCTTCGACCACGAAGACGGACACGCCGTCGACCACGACGATTCTCAGTCCGCCAGCCTTGACGAGCGAGGCGACGGCCGCTGGCGTGCAATCGTCGTCGTCATCGTCATCATCGATCGTGCTGGTGCTTGCGTCGCTCGACGTCGAGGCACTCGACGGCGCCTGGTTGCCGGTGGCGGTGGCGGCCGTTGCGACACCGGTGGTCGTCAGCGTCGCGAGCGTGATCGCGACCAATGCGCGTCGTCTGCGGAACATCCGTCGGCTTCTGAACATCGCGTACCTCTCGGTCACGGCGCTCCCACGGTGGCGAGCGCCTCGTCACCCTGTACATCGCTCACGGAACGTGTCCGTTACACGGATTCGTCGAAGAATCCTCGAGCGTCAGGCGACGGCCAGGAACGGCTCCCAGGCGGGATGGCGGTCGCGCAGAGCGGCGGCGACGAGCGCGGTGCGTGACGGCACGAACGGAGCCCGCTTCAGCGACCAGCCTTGGAGGTGGTGCATCTGCTCCATCGTGCGGTGCGACTTGGCGCCGTTGTGGGCCCGGCAAGCGGCCACGACGTTGAGCCAGGAGTCGTCGCCACCGAGCGAGCGGGGCAGCAGGTGGTCGACCGAATCGCCACGGCGACCGCACGGCTGGCCACTGATCACGAACTGGCAGAGGTGCCCGTCGCGCAGCCGGACGCGACGCGGCGAGTAGGTCGGCGGACGCAGTTCGCACGGGTGGAGGACACCGAGGCGGGCGACGACTGACGGGATCTCCACGGTGAGCGACGGGGAGTGCATCACCGTGGCGATCTCCTCGGATGCCGGGACGGCGCGGTTCATCACCAGCAGCTCGCAGGCGCGCTCGGCGTCGATGACCCGATCGATCCGCCAGGCGGCGTCGAGCAGCAGGACCGGTGCGGCCACGCCAACCTCCTCTCGCGTCCGTTCAGGCGGGACCCTTCAACTCAACGCGTCAAGTCAACACGTCGACTCAACGTTACGGGAGATGTCCTAGCAAACGCGTGGGCGACGCGCATGGATTCAGGACACCCGGGTCAGATGGCTGGGTCGCGCTCGGGGCGGATGGCGCGCAGGGCAGCGAGCGCCGATCCCCGTGCACCGGCCATGTCGAGGTCGGACGACGACGGCGAAGCGGGCGACGGCCCGCTGCTCCTCGCGAAGCGAAGTTGCGGTCCGGACACCCTCGAGGAACCAGTCGCGGAAGTGCGGAGCAGACTCGACGACACCGCCGCCCACGAAGTAGGCGTCGGGATCCGTGTAGTTGGAGGCGATCGTGAACATCCGCCCGATGGCGGCCGCTTGCTGGGCGAAGATCTGCAGCGCCAGCTCGTCGCCCTTCTCGCCGTAGCTCGCGCACCGCTCGTGCCGCGGCACTCGGCGAGCTCGCTGCCAGCTCGGCGAGCGGGTGCTCGGGGAAGCGGCCCAGCCAGTAGGGGAGCAGGTTGCGTTCGATCCCGCTCAGCGAGGCGACCGATTCGAGGTCGCCGGCCAAGCCGCAGTTGCACTTCGGTACCGGTTGGCCGAGTTCGAGCAGCCCGTCCATCGGGATCTGCACGTGGCCGAACTCACCGGCCATCCCCGAGGCGCCGCGCACGATCTGGCCGCGCTCGACAACCCCGCCGCCGAGCCCGGTGCCGACGATCGCCGCGACCGACGAACGGTGCTGAGCGTCGACCCCGAAGAGGTGTTCGTGGGCGTACAGCGCGGCGGCGTTGCCATCGTTGTTGTAGATGACCGGCAGTCCGAGACGGGACTCGGCGGCAGAGCGGATGTCATAGCCGTGCCATACGGGTTGCTGGAAGTTGGTCGCACCCCTTGATGAGATCACTCCCGTGGCGCTGGCCGGGCCGGGCGTGTCGAGACCGACGGCAAGCACGGCGGCGTCGGCGACGCCGCCGGCGGCGAGGGCCACCTCCATTGCTGTGACGATGGCGTCGAGGGCGGCGCTGGGTCCGTCGCTGACAAGGCTCGGGACTTCGGCCATGCGATCGACCAGGAACGTCCCGGTGAGGTCGAGCGTGGTGGCGTTTGTCTTCGTTCCGCCGACATCGATGCCGACGACGACAACGGCGCGACGGAACTCACTCACGCCCAGCCCCGGGTGCCTGCGAGCGAGCGAGCGCCAGCGAGCGAGTGGCTACACGCTGCGCAGGCGGCGCACGGCGTGGCCGGGGAACGCATTGAGCGGTCAGGCGTGCGGCAGCTCGTGTGGCTCGATCCCGGCGACCACGTCGGCGTGCTCGCGGTGGTCGAGCATGATGTGCTCCTTGACCTCGTTGTGGTAGCTGAACCTGAGGTCGCAGTAGGGGCACTGCCGGTTCTCGTCCATCACCACCAGTTGTCGCGCGTCTGCTTCCGCAGTTCAAGCGTCATCCTCAGGGCAGGCGCGCAGGCGGACGGTGCGCGAGCGGTCGAACTCCGTGGATTCGTGGAGGGCGACCTCGACGAGGCCGTCGACCTCGTCTGCGAGCGCCCGCCACAGGTGACGGACGATCTCCTCGACGGTGGGCTCCCGATCCCACACCAGCGGGGTGTAGGTCTGCCACGGACCGACGTCCTCGTCGGTCAGGTAGTGCCCAGCCCACGGCTGCACACGATCGCGCAACAGCTTCTCCAAGTCATCGGCGGGGATCACCTTGTCGATATTTGGAGGCCCCTCGACCGTCGCCTCGACGGTCCACGCGTGGGAGTGGATCAGCCCGTCGACGCGGTGCGCCCAGCGCGCCTGAATCGCCGCAGTCATCGTCAGCTTCATGACCCGATCGTGTCGTCGATGAACTCATTGGTGTACAGATCGGCGGCGACGAGATCGTCGGGGACCTCGAGATCGGCGTCGCGCATCTGCTGCAGGAGCGTTTCGACTCGATCGGGATCGAGGTTGCCGATCACGTCGTCGGGACCGTTGCCGGTGAGGCCGAGCTCGGCCTGTGTCTGGACCGAGTATTCGGCGAGCTCAGGCGTGTACACCCAGAACGTGTCGTACTGCTCGACGATGTCGACGATCGCCGCGTTGGTGCGGGCCGGGTCGGAGACGAACTCGACAGCCGAGCGTTGGACCACCGGGACGAACGCTTCCAGGCACGGTCGCAGCGTCTCCAGATCGTCGGGCCGGATCGCCAACGTCTGTGAGTAGGTCTGGAACCCCGCATCGTGGATCAGCTGATACTCGATCGGGCGCAGCCAGTCCTCGAACACATTCTCGTACAGGAACGGCTCCGACGAGGCGAAACCCTGCTGGGCGATTGCTCCGCCTCGGAGATGAAGCGCGACGGTCCGCCGTCGTACGACGGGTCGATCTGGCCAGCCGTGAGCAGACCCTGGGCGACGAAGACGTCGGAGAAGGTGGAGCCCGGGAACATGTTGACGGTGATCTCCTGCTCACCGAGATCGGCGATCGACGTGACGTCTGGATACGTCTCGGGATCCCACATGATCATCAGTGGGCTGATCTCCAGCGGGGCAACCACGGACATCAGCGGCGTGTTCTCCCAGGCCAGGATCTGCCCGTCGGTCGTTCCAAAGGCAAAGGTGATCGAGTCGTCGGTGTACGTCAACGTCTCTACGTCGCCGCTGCCCGCCGCCCCGCCGGCGCGGATCTCGACGTCGACGCCGGTCGGCTGACCTTCCGAGATCAGCGGTCCGGACACGATCTTGTTGTCCACATCGACCTCGTAGTCGTCGCCGAGGAGGTTGTACACGGCGCCGTACTCGGACTCCGGGAACCAGTCGGTCTGGATGACGATCGTCTCGGGACACACTCCCGTCAGATCGGCACTGAGGTCCGCTGGCCCGCTGGCCGGAGCGCTTTCAGCCGGTGCAGACGGCGGCGATTCAGAGGACGGGGATTCGGACGACGGGGGCTCGGAGGATGGCGGCGTCGTTGCTTGGCTCGTCGCCGGCAGTGCCAGGGCGCCGGCGGCGACAAGCAGTCCGATCGCTGGTCGCTTGTTCATCATCGAACACTCCTGACGTAAGGATGGCTTGAGGTAAGGATGGCTCAGCGGCCGCTCCCTGATTTCGAGTCGTACCACTTCCCGATCACGGCATTCTGCAGGGCGCCGAAGGACAAGAACACCGTGATCCCGAGTAGCGACGACATGATGACAGCCGCGAGGAGTTGTTCGCCATAGTTGGTGTTCAGCGAGTACTTGCGGATCAACTGCCCGAGGCCGACGTCGCCGAGGCCGAAGAAGAAGTCGCCGACGATCGCCCCGATCACCGACAGGCCGGCGGCGATGCGCAACCCGGCGAAGATGGCCGGCAACGCGCTCGGGAACATCACCTTGGTGAGTCGCGTCCAGCGCCCTCCCCGATGGAGGGTGATCAGGTCATGCAGCCCGGCGTCGGCGGACAGCAGGCCGAACAACGTGTTGAGCACGATCGGGAAGAACGAGATGATCACGCACACGAGTACCCGGGCCCGCCAGTCGGTGCCGAACCAGAACTGGATCATCGGGACGAGGGCAAGGATCGGGATCGCCTGCAGCGTCACGAGGAACGGGAACCAGGCCCGCTCGATCACCTTGGCCTGGCTCATCAGCACGGCGATCACGACACCGAGCACGATCGAGATGGCGAGACCGACTGCCGCCACGCGCATGCTCGACCACACGCCGTCGAGGATCTCGGCGAAGTTGTCCCGGTCGAGGAAGCCTTCGCGAACGACCTCATGAGGCGGGTGCAGCAGGAACTGGCGGCGCCGTTCGAGCACGACGTAGGAGACGAAGTACCAGACCCCGATCACCAGTCCGAGCACCACGAGTGGTGGCACGACCGCGGCCACGGTCCGCTGCAGCACGGTCCGCCGAGGATCACTGCGCACGAGCGGCGCCTCGACGATCACCGGCGACGCGCTCGACGTGTCGGTCGGATCGGGAATCATCCTGCCCCACGGCGCAAGGTGTGCGACACCTCGGCACTGATCGCGGCGAAGCGTTCGTCGAAGCGCAGATCGGGATCCCGTGGGTACGGGAACGGCACATCGATCTCGGCGACGATGCGACCGGGCCGTGGGGACATCACGAGAACCCGGGTGCTCAGGAACACGGCTTCGGAGATCGAGTGGGTGATGAACAACCCGGCGAAACGCTGGTCCTCGAAGAGCCGCAACGTCTCCTCGTTGAGCCGTTCCCGGGTGATCTCGTCGACCGAACCGAAGGGCTCGTCGAACAGCATGATCGGCGGCTGCAGCGTCAACGTCCTGGCCAGCGAGCAACGCATCCGCATCCCGCCCGACAACGACTTGGGATAGTGGTGCTCGAAGCCGGTGAGCCCGACGAGGTCGATGGCTCGCTGGGCGACGCTCCGGCGCTCCTCCCGCGAGAAGCCGTGCAGCTCGGCGAGGAGCTCGACGTTGCCCCGGACGGTGCGCCACGGCATCAAGGTGGGGTCCTGGAAGACGTAGCCGATCCGTTGGCGGTCGATCAGAATCGATCCGCTGGTGGGCTCGAGCAGCCCGGAGGCGATCCGCAACAACGTCGACTTGCCGCACCCGGACGGGCCGACGACCGTGACGAACTCGCCACGATCGACGCCGAAGGTGGCGTCGGCGACGGCCTCGGTGCCGTCGGGAAACGTCATCCCGACGTGGTCGAACGACAGTCCCTCCGCAGCGCCGGTCGCGGCCCGACCGGGCGCTGCGGATGACGTCGTCACTCAGGCCGAATGTACTCAGGCCACGATGTCAAACGAACTGTCGATCGACAAGGACGTCGTGCCCTCGGGGAAGCCCTCGTTGATGAAGATCGTCAGGTCGCCGAGCTCCCCGCCGACCAGGTCGAAGTACCCCTCAGCGGGATCCGACTCGGGGTCGATCGTGTAGCTGGTTCCGGCGAGACCGGCCTCGAACTGGGTGAAGGCTTCCTCGGGCGCGAGCGCGATGGTGTAGTGGTTGGACAAGTTGAGGGTGATGTCACCGCCGAAGTTGAACGTCGTCATGCTGACGTCCTCGACCGGGACGCCCTCGATGAGCGGCAACCCGGCAGGCCAGCCGGCATAGATCTGGACGACGGCCGGGTCGAGGCCGTAGTCGATCTCCAGCTGGACGAAGTCGACCTCTGTGGTGGACGTCTCGTCGACAATGATGACGGTGACCTCGTCCTGGTCGGAGAGCGGCTGCGGCACGTCGTAGGTGAGGAAGCGAACCTGGCGCCCGTCTTCGTTCTGCACCGAGTCACCGGTCTGGACGAAGCCGGCGGCGGGCATCCCCGTCTGGAAGAAGGTGACCAGGTCCGGCGCCGGCACTGCCGACGTGAACAGCATCGTTGACGAGTAGTAGGAGAAGGTCGGATCCTCAGTGTCGGGGTAGTAGTAGACGCTGACCTCCTCGACGACGGTGCCCTCCGGCGTGGGGATCCCGGCAGGGACCCCTGACACGAACGGGGCGAGCTCGCCGGCGACGTCGGTCGTCGGACCGAATGAACCGATCACCGCCGCCTGGATCTGCTCCAGGGTGGCGTTGGGCGGAAGCATCGTCGCTGCGCCGGCGACCGTGGTGGTCGGCGGCGCCGCCGGCCACGGTGGTGGTCGGCGCGCCTGCCGCCGTGGTCGTCGGCGCGCCCGCCGCCGTGGTCGTCGGCGCGCCGGCCGGTGGTCGGCGCGCCGGCGGTCGTCGGCGCGGCGGCTGGGGCAGCCGTGGTCGTTGGGGTCGTCGCCCCGGGCTCGGCGGCACGGGCCGTGCTGAAGGCGACGGCGCTGACGCCGGCGACGGCGACGGCGACGGCGGAACGGAGAATGGAAGTGCGCACGCGGGCGGATCCTTTCAAGTGGCCTGGCGGACGGCGACAGGGTAATGCTCCGCGGTTTACTCGGCTACGGGTCGCTGCGGAGGTAATGGCTGGGACGACGCCTCGGCCGGTTCAGTTCCCCACCTTCTTCGGTCGCGTCCGCTACAGCGTCACCGTCCCCGCAAGCAAGAGCGTTGCCGGGTGGGACTCGCTCGTGCCGATCTCAGTCGTCAACTCCTCCAGCGCGAGATGGCGAAGGGAGATCGTGCTACCACTGCCCGAATCGTTGTCCGCGTCGATGGAGAACCCGCCGTCGGGCAGGGCGGCGCGCACTGCTGCCGCCAGCTCGTCGGGGGTGTAGTCGGTGTAGGCGAACAACGTGCTCAGGGTGAGGGTGAGGTCGCTCGCCTCTGGCTCGGCAGCGACGCTGATCGTCGCCTCGATCGGCACCGCCTCCGAGAGTGTCGGGAAGCCTGCGGCCCACCCGGTGAACGCGTTGAGCACGTCGGCGTCGATCGAGTCGGTGATGGTCAGCTCGATGTCCGTGCTCTCGCCGTCGGTGACGACCACGTCGACGCCGGCGTCGTCGAGCGGAGAGTTCGGGTTCTCGAAACGCAGATGGCGGCCCGTCTGCTCACCTTCGGGGGGACCGCTGTCGGCGACTCGGAGTAAACCCGGCGGCCGCCAGCGTCGCCTGATAGAAGACCACGGCGTCCTCGGCGGTGGCATCGCTGCTGAACGTCGCCGTGGCGACGAATCGCTCGTCAGGGCCGTCGTAACGCGACGGAGACCTGCCGGATCGACGACCCGTCGGGCGACAGGATTCCCTCCGGCACCTCGGCCAGGGTGGCCAGCTCTCCAGCGACGTCGCCCGTTGCTCCGATCACGCCGTTGACGACCGGGAGGAACTCCGGTAGCGACGCCTCGGCGCGGAGGCCGATGCCGGTTGCCGGGACGTCGTTGGCCACCGACGACGGCGGCAGGGTGGGGATCGTCTTGGCGGGGCCGTGCTGGTCTGCTGCGGCGTCCGTGATCGACATGGCCGCCACGGCGACGAGCGTCGACAGCCCGAGAACAGCCGCCGCCACTCGCTTGATTCTCACCGCTCGATTCTCACCGCTCGACGCCCACTCCTCGACGCTCAGTCCGCGATGCTCTTTGTCCGGTGCGACGAGCTCACCGGCTCGGAGCCGGGGTTGCCGTAGAGGGCGTGGCGCAACTGCGCCCGGCCGTCGTGGATGCGTGACTTGACGGTGCCGACGGGGATGCCGAGCAGTTCGGCGATGTCGGAGTATTCGAGCTCGCAGAGATCGCGTAGGAAGACAGGTTCGACGAGACGCTCGTCGAGCTTCTCGGCGGCATCGAGGACGTCGATGCGGGCGCCGGCGACGACGCTCGGAGTCGAGCCGCCGGCGGCGAGGTCGGGAGGTGCCTCGAGGACGCTGCGGCGCCGCTTCAGCTTGCGGTAAGTGTCGATCGCCGCGTTCGTCGTCAACTGGTACATCCAGGTCGTGAACTTCGAGCGTCCCTCGAACGTCCCGATCCGCCGGGCAACGGCGAGGAGCGCGTCCTGGGCGGCCTCCTCGGCGTCGAGCGGGTTGGGCAGGAAGCGGCGGCAGCGCCCGAGGATCAGCGGCCGCGCCGCCACGAGCAACGCGTCGAGCGCCGCTCGATCACCAGTAGCGGCCTTGCGGCCGATCGCCTCGATCTCTTCGAAGTCCACGCTCAAGGTCTCCTAGATTCGGCCGCGTGCCCGACGCCCAGATGATTGGACCCTACCGACTGGAGCGTGTCCTGGGCACCGGCTCGTTCGCGACGGTGTGGCTCGCCTTCGACGACGTCCTCGACCGCAAGGTGGCCGTCAAGATCCTCGCCGACAACTGGAGCAGGGACAACGACGTTCGGCGTCGCTTCCTCGCCGAGGCCCGGGTGCTGCTCACCGTGGAGAGCCCGCGGATCGTGCGCGGCTTCCACATCGGGGAATCGCCCACCGGCCAGCCCTACCTGGTGATGGCGTACGCCGACCGCGGGACGCTCGGCGATCGCATCGAACAGCGCCGCCGCGAGGGTCGCACGTTCGACGCCCAGGAGACCGTCGGAATCGCCACTGAGGTCGCCTTCGCGCTCGTCGACGTCCACGCCAGCGGCCACCTGCACCGCGACGTCAAGCCGACGAACGTGCTCATCCGTTCCTCGTCGACCCATCGCAACATCCCCGGTCTCGCCGCCGACGAGACCATCGTGCTCGGCGACTTCGGGCTCGCCCGCGGGCTCGACCTGTCGGCGCTCACGATGGTGGCAGGCTCGCCGGGTTACGTCGCCCCGGAGCAGGCCGCCGGGCTCACCCAACTCGACCGCCGTGCTGATCTGTATCCGCTCGGGAGGATGATGCTCGAGATGCTCGCCGGGGACCCTGGCGGGCGGGCGACGACGATGGCGAGCGCGGCGACGGAACAGGTCGATGTGGCAGCCATGCTCGCAACCGGCGACAGCAGGTCCGGGGCACCCGACCGGGCTCTGGTCGATCTCATCACGAGGCTCGTCGCCAAGAACCCGGACGAACGCCCGAGCTCGGCGGAGGAGGTCGCCGCAGCGCTCGTCGGTGTCGCCCGTGGTTCCGCAGCAACGGCCGCCGGCGGGCCGGGTAGGTCGCCACCGTTGACGCCTCCCTCCGCCCCTCCGCTGGTGGCCCTATCGTCGGGCGACGGAGAGCGAACGCTCACCGGAACCCAACTCGCAGCATCACCGACGCCGTCGCGTGGCCCGCTCCGACGGAAGGGCGCCGTCGCCGCGGCGGCGTTGCTCGCCTTGGCGGCGATCGTCGCCGTCGTTGTGGCGGTGACGCGTGACGGGGGAGGAGGCGGGAGCGGCACGACGACGGCGGCGCCGGTTCTCCTGCCGGACAACAGTTCGGACGCCGCCTCATCGGCGCCGGAAACCACGTCGTTGGCGCCGGAGAGCAGTGCAGTTGATCCGCTCGGCCGTCCGATCTCGCACCGGCTCCACGCACCGGACTCCACAGCACCGGACTCCACTGCACCAGCGACCGAGCCGGCCAGCACTGACGTCTCTGCGACACTGGTCCTTCCTGCAGGGACCTTTTCGCCGGACGCTCTGGGTTCGGCGCCGTTGAACCCGGATCGACAGGAGGGAACCATTCTGATGTCGGCCGACGAGTTCGCCGCCGCGTTGGTGGAGGCCAACCCGGACTGGACGGGCGAACCACCGGAACCAGATCCCGACGGCACGCTCGACTTCGAGTTGACCGGCTTCGGGCGCACAGCCAGCGTCCACATCGAACCCGCCGCCCCGACGAGCGGGGCGGTGATCGTCGCCTTCACGATCGAGTACGGGTGAGCGCGATGAGAGTGGTGCTGACGACTTCCGGCGTCGACCGCGGCGCGGTGGTCGCTGTGGCGCGCAACGGGGCCACGGTCGAAGTCAGTGCCGAGGCGCGGGCAGCTCTGGAGGCGAGCCACCGAGTCGTCGCCGCCCACGCCGCTGCGGCGGATCCGGTCTACGGCGTTTCGACTGGGTTCGGGTCGCTCGCCACCACGGTGATCCCGGCCGGAGCGACGCGAGGAGCTGCAGCGCTCGCTGCTTCGCTCCCATGCCGCCGGAATGGGCCCGGCCGTCGAGGACGAGGTCGTCAGGGCAATGATGCTGCTGCGGGCGCGTTCGCTGGCGTTGGGCTACTCCGGGGTACGCCCGGTCGTCGTCGAACGCATCGTCGAGCTGCTCAACGCCGGGATCACCCCGACGGTTCCGGAGCACGGTTCGCTCGGGGCGAGCGGCGATCTCGCTCCGCTCGCCCACGTCGCCCTCGCCCTGATCGGCGAGGGCGAGTGTGCCGCGGCCGCTGCCGCCGCCGGCATCGCTCCGATCACGTTGCAGGCCAAGGAGGGTCTCGCCCTGATCAACGGCACCGATGGGATGCTCGGCATGCTCGTGCTCGCCTTGGCCGACCTCGACGTGCTGCTGCGCACGGCCGATGTCACGGCGGCGATGTCCATCGAGGCGTTGCTCGGGACCGACCGGGCGTTCGCCGCCGACCTGATGGCGCTGCGACCGCACGCCGGTCAGACGGCGTCGGCCGCCAACCTGCGGCTGCTGCTCGACGGCAGCCCGATCGTCGCCAGCCACCGCACCGACGATCCGCGAGTCCAGGACGCCTACTCACTGCGCTGCACTCCCCAGGTCCACGGCGCGGCCCGCGACGCCGTGGTCGCCGCCACCGCCATGGCGGACATCGAGCTGCGGTCGGCGATCGACAACCCGACCGTGCTGCCGGACGGACGCGTCGAGTCGTGTGGGCACTTCCACGGCGCTCCGGTTGGCTTCCACTGCGACTTTCTCGCCATCGCCGCCGCCGAGGTCGGGTCGATCAGCTGAGCGACGCACCGATCGACTCCTCGATCGCTCCCGATCACACGGGTTGCCGCCGTTTCTCGTCGCAGGACGCCGGCGTCAACTCCGGGCTGATGATCGTGCAGTACACGCAAGCGGCGATGGTCGCCGAGAACCGCCGGCTGGCCGCCCCGGCGAGCGTCGATTCGATCCCGACGTCGGCGATGCAGGAGGATCACGTGTCGATGGGGTGGAGCGCCGCCCGCAAGTTGCGCCGCGCGGTCACCAACCTCGGGCGCATCCTGGCCTGCGAGCTCGTGTGCGCAGCCCGTGGCCTCGACCTGCGCGCCCCGCTACGGCCGGCAGCTGGCACCGCAGCGGCGGTCGCTGCACTTCGGGACGCCGGCGTCCCCGGCGACGGCCCGGACCGCTGGCAATCGCCCGAGCTGGCCGTCGCCGAACAGCTCGTCATGTCCGGACACCTCGTCGATGCCGTGGAGTCGGCGATCGGTCCGCTCGTCGGCCCCGGCGCGGGCGGGTCGGCGTGACGACCGCCGGCCCACGTCAGGTGCGCGCCCCGCGTGGCAGCACCTTGTCGTGCCGCAGCTGGCCGACCGAGGCGGCCCTGCGGATGCTGATGAACAACCTCGATCCAGATGTCGCCGAGGACCCCGACAACCTCGTCGTGTACGGCGGCACGGGTCGCGCCGCCCGATCGTGGGAAGCCTTCGACGCCATCTGCTCGACGCTGCGCGACCTCGCCGACGACGAGACGCTGCTCGTCCAGTCGGGCAAGCCGGTCGGGGTGTTCCGCACCAACGAGTGGGCGCCGCGTGTGCTCCTCGCCAACTCCAACCTCGTCCCCGACTGGGCGAACTGGGCGGAGTTCCGCCGCCTCGAGTCGCTCGGGCTCACGATGTACGGGCAGATGACCGCCGGCTCGTGGATCTACATCGGCACTCAGGGGATCCTGCAAGGCACGTACGAATGCTTCGCCGAGATCGCCCGGCGCAGATTCGGCGGGTCGCTCGCCGGGACGATCACCCTCACCGCGGGGCTGGGCGGAATGGGTGGCGCCCAACCGCTGGCGATCACGATGAACGGCGGGGTCGCGCTCTGCGTCGACGTCGACCCCGATCGCATCGCCAGGCGCATCGAGCATCGCTACCTCGACGAGGTCGCCGACTCCCTCGACGACGCGGTTGCCCGGTGTCTCTCCGCCCGGGACACCGGACGGGCATTGTCCGTCGGCGTCGCCGGCAATGCCGCTGTCGTCCTGCCTGCCCTCGTCGAACGCGACTTCCCCGCCGACATCGTCACCGATCAGACGAGTGCTCACGACCCGTTGTCGTACGTTCCCGCCGACCTGACCGTGGAGGCCACGGCCGAGTTGGCGCGCACCCAACCCGACGAGCTGATCCGCCGGGCCCGCCTGTCGATGGCCGCCCACTGCGCGGCGATGGTCGCCTACGCCGACAAGGGCGCCGAGGTCTTCGACTACGGCAACAGCCTGCGCACGGAGGCTGCGCTCGGTGGCTTCGACCGCGCCTTCGACTATCCCGGGTTCCTCCCGGCGTACATCCGTCCATTGTTCTGCGAAGGGAAGGGTCCGTTCCGTTGGGTCGCCCTGTCGGGTGACCCGGCCGACATCGCCGCGACCGACCGCGCCGTGCTCGAGGAGTTCCCGGACGACGAGGCGCTGCACCGCTGGATCGCGTTGGCCGGCGAACGGGTGGCGTTTCAGGGGTTGCCGGCGCGGATCTGCTGGCTCGGCTACGGCGAGCGTCACCGCCTCGGGCTGCGCTTCAACGAGATGGTCCGGCGCCGTGACGTGTCTGCGCCGATTGTCATCGGCCGCGACCATCTCGACTCTGGGTCCGTGGCGTCGCCATATCGAGAGACCGAGGCGATGGCCGACGGCTCCGACGCGATCGCCGACTGGCCGCTGCTCAACGCCCTCGTCAACACGGCGAGCGGGGCGACGTGGGTCAGCATTCACCATGGCGGCGGTGTCGGGATCGGCCGCTCGATCCACGCCGGGATGGTGTGCGTCGCCGACGGCAGCGAGCTCGCCGCCGCCAAGCTCGAACGGGTGCTGACGAGCGATCCTGGGATGGGCGTGATCCGCCACGTCGATGCCGGGTACGAGCGCGCTCGGGAGGTCGCCGCCGAGCGTGGCGTGCGGATCCCGATGGAACAGGATTGAGCAACTTTGCTCTACCAGTAGCCACACCATTTGGTACACTTCACCCCATGTCGGTGCGGGAGATGACCACGCGACAGGTACGGGATCGGCTCGCAAGTGTGGTCGACGCGGCTCGCAGCGGCGAAGCCACCGTGGTCACCCATCGTGGTAAGCGGGTGGCCGCTGTCGTGCCGGTCGGCGTGCTCGACGAGTACGACCGCCTCGCTGAGGAGGCAGATCTCGCTGTTATTCGGGACCGACTGGCTCGCGTCGAGGCTGGTGAACCCACGATTCCGCTCACCGAGGTGATCGCTGAGACGCTCGACCGAGCTGAGTGAAGTACACCACCCGGTTCACGCAGAGTGCCCGGGCAGATTTGCGCGCCGTGGAACTCTCGACCGCTCGGCGGATCCTTGCCAAGCTCACCGAGTTGGAGTCGGATCCGTTTGCGTTCGGAACTACCGCGCTCGTCGACGAACCAACTGTTCGTCGCCTCCGGATCGGGGACTGGCGCGTCTTCTACCGCGTCGAGAACGAGGTGCTGCTGGTTCTCGTCATTCGCATCCGCCATCGTTCGATCGCCTACGAGCGGTGACGTGAAGATCGAGGGTGACTTCTGGCGAGACGGCGCTGTCTGCGTCCGCGACGCCTTCGGCAGCGAGTTCGTCGAGCTCGCCCGCGAGGCGATCGACGCCAACCTGTTGGCGCTGTCGCCCTACGCCAAACGGGCGAGTCGTGAGCGTGACGGGGCGTTTGTCGAGGACTTCTGCAACTGGCAGCGGATCGAACCGATGCGCCGATTCATCTTCGAGTCGCCGGCCGCAGAGATCGCCGCCGAGTTGATGGGCTCCGGCCCAGTTCGCCTGTACCACGACCATGTCCTCGTCAAGGAGCCTGGAACGGCGCAGCGCACGCCGTGGCACCAGGACCTGCCCTACTACAACGTCGATGGCCGGCTCAACGTGTCGATGTGGTTTCCGGTCGATCCTGTCGCCCGGGATTCGGCGCTGGAGTTCGTCGCCGGTTCGCATCGCGGCCCGTGGTACGTGCCGCGCTCGTTCCTCGACGGAGACGCGAAGTGGTTCCCAGATGGCACGCTCGCCGAGCTGCCCCCGATCGACGAGCACCCCGACGACTACCCCGTGATCGGCTGGGAACTCGAGCCTGGAGACGCCGTGTTCTTCCACATGCTGACGTTGCACTCAGCCGGCGGCGTTGGTCGGGAGGCGCGCCGCCGGGTGCTGTCGGTGCGCTTCCTCGGCGACGACATGGTCCATGCGCCGCGGCACTGGGAAACGTCCCCGCCGTTCCCCGGCCTCGCCGACGAGCTGCCGGCGGGGGCGGCGATGGACCACCCACTCTTCCCGGTGGTCTACCCATGACCGTGCGAGAGATCATGACGGTGGGCCATCCCGTGCTCCGCCAGCGCGCCGCCGAGGTCGATCCGGCGGACATCGCCACGGCAGAGATCCAGACGCTGATCGCCGACCTCGTCGACACGATGCGCCACGCCAACGGCGCGGGCATCGCCGCCAATCAGATCGGCGTGCCGTTGCGGGTTGCGGTGATCGAGGTCAATGAGAACCCCCGCTATCCGTACAAACCGGCGATCCCGCTCACCGTCATCGTCAACCCGGTGATCGAGCCGGTCGACGACGAGCTCGTCGAGATCAACGAGGGCTGCCTGTCAGTCCCCAACCTCCGTGGGTCGGTGCATCGCCACGTCAACGTCCGCGTGCGCTCGCTCGACGAGCACGGCAACGTCCACGACGAGGTCAAGCGCGGGCTGACCGCCGGGACGTACCAGCACGAGTGCGACCACCTCGACGGCAAGTTGTTCCTCGATCGCGTCACCGACCCGACGACGTTCACGACCTGGGAGCAGTTCGAGCGCTTCCACCGCGACGCGTTCGTCGAGCGCATCACCAAATTCGTCGAACGAGTCGGCTCGTAGTCACCACAGTGTTCTGGTGTGAGCAGGCCTGGCTCGGAAGCGGGGACGTTGCCGACGGCGTCGTGCTCACCGTCACCGGCGACCGCATCACCGGTGTCGAACGTGACGTCGTGACACCGCCGAGCCGAGCAACTCGGCTCGACGGGTTGACCGTGCCGGGATTCGCCAACTGCCCACAGCCACTCGTTCCATCGAGCATTGCGCGGGCGCACCCACTCGAACGGCGGCACGTTCTGGTCGTGGCGCGACCGGATGTACGAGCTGGCGGCTGGGCTCGATCCGGACACGTTCGAGGCCCTGGCGACCGCTACGTTCGCCGAAATGGTCATCGCCGGCTACACGGTGGTCGGCGAGTTCCACTATCTCCACCACGGGTCAGACGGCACGACCTACGCCGATCCCAACGAGATCGGCCGGCGCGTCGTCGCGGCAGCGGAGCGAGCCGGCATCCGACTGACGATGCTCGACACGTGCTACCTGCACGGCGGCATTGGCGTCGAGGCCAGCGGCGTGCAATCCCGGTTCAGCGACGGGTCTGTCGACCGATGGATCGGACGTGTCACCGAGCTCGAGGACACGGCGACGTGCCACATCGGAGCGGCGATCCACTCGGTGCGTGCCGTCGACCCGGAGTCGATCCGTCTCGTTGCGACGTGGGCGGTCGGACCGCCACCTCCCACTCCACGCCCACGTCTCTGAACAGCCGCAGGAGAATGCCGACTGCCTCGCCGCCTACGGAATGACGCCGGTCGGCCTGTTCGACTCCGCTGGTGCGTTGAGCGATCGCTTCACTGCCGTCCACGCGACCCACGTTGAGCGGCGAGATGTCGTCACGCTGGCGGACCGCCGGTCGCGCTGCTGCATCTGCCCGACGACGGAGCGCGAGCTCGCCGACGGGATCGGACCGACGGCGGCGCTGCGCGACGCCGGTGTCGAGCTGTGCATCGGGTCCGACTCCCATGCCGTGGTCGATCCGTTCGAGGAGACGAGGGCGGTGGAGCTCAACGAGCGTCTCGCCTGCCTGCGCCGGGGCACCCATCGACCGCACGACCTGCTGACCGCGGCCACGGAGTGCGGCTATCAGAGTCTCGGCTGGGGTGACGGAGGCAAGCTGGCCGTCGGCGCCCTCGCCGACTTCGTGACCGTCACCTTCGACAGCCCGCGCCTCGCCGGGTCCGATCGACTGGGTGACCCGCTGGCCGCCGCTGTTGTTCGCTGCCGCGCCGACCGATGTTCGTCACGTTGTCGTCGGCGGCGACGTCGTCGTGCGCGACGGAGCCCATCAGCGCATCGACGTCGCGGCCGAGCTCGAGCGGTCGATCAACGCTGCCTGGGCGGCCGCTCGATGAGCTCCACTGTTGTCCGCGAGATCGGCCGGCTGCTCACCAACGACCCAGGGCGCGGCCGAGGCCCAACTGGCGAGCTCGTCAACGCCTGGGTGGCGGTGGTTGGCGACGAGGTCGTCGACATCGGGACGGGATCTCCACCGCCCGCCGACGCCGCCATCGATGCAGGCGGCCGGTGTGTGATGCCGGGGTTCGTCGACAGCCACAGCCACCTCGTGTTCGCTGGGGATCGGTCGGCGGAGTTCGCCGCGCGCATGGCAGGCGCGCCGTACTCGGCGGGCGGCATCGGCACCACCGTCGCGGCGACCCGGGCGGCGAGCGACGACGAACTGCGACGGCGGTCCTCGATCCTCCTCGCCGAGGCCCGTCGCTCGGGGACGACCACGATCGAGATCAAGTCCGGCTACGGCCTGGCAACAGACCATGAGGAACGTCTGCTGACGGTGGCCGCCGAGCTGACCTCGGACACCACGTTCCTCGGCGCTCACGTCGTGCCCGACGAATACCGCGGCAGGGCAGATGACTACATCGACCTCGTGTGCGGCGAGATGCTGGACCGGTGCGCGCCGCACTCCCGATGGATCGACGCCTTCTGCGAGACCGGCGCCTTCACGCCCGAGCAGTGCCGGGCAGTGCTCGACGCCGGTCGTCGGAAAGGGCTGGGGTTGCGACTGCACGCCAACCAGCTCGGTCACGGGGACGGCGTCCGCCTCGGCGTCGAGCTCGGCTGTGCGTCTGTCGACCACTGCACGTACCTCGCCGATCGAGATGTCGAAGCGCTCGCCGGAAGTCCGACCGTGGCGACGTTCCTTCCGGCCACGGACTTCTCGACTCGCCAGCCCTACCCAGATGCCCGGCGCGTCATCGACGCCGGAGCGACCGTGGCGCTGGCCGCCAACTGCAACCCGGGATCGAGCTACACGACGTCGATGCCGTTCTGCGTCGCCCTTGCCGTGCGTGAGCTCGGGATGACTCCCGACGAGGCGATTATGGCGGCGACGGTCGGCGGCGCCCGGGCACTGCAGAGAGATGACGTCGGCGCGCTGATGCCCGGGGCGAGCGCCGACCTGATCATCCTCGACGCCCAGTCGCCGATCGACTTCGTCTACCGCCCCGGAGTGCCGATCGTGGCGCTGACGATGGTCCGTGGTGCCGTCGTCCACGGCAGTCCCCAACGTCGGTAGCGTCGGACGGGATGAGCATCGACCAGATCTCCAACGACTTCGTGCGCGACTTTGCTGCCATGAGCCCGCTGGCCGCCGTGTATCTCGGTCTGCCCAGCGATCGGCTGCTCGACGATCTCTCTCCCGACGGGCTTGCCGAGCAGGCCGAGCTTGTCCGGCGCACACTTGCCGCCGCCGGTCAGCAACCGATCGACACGGAGGGCGAGCAGGTCGCCTCAGACGTGCTGACGGAGCGACTCCAGCTCAACATCGATCGCTACGAGGCCGGCGACTTCCATTCGGCGCTCAACGTCATCGCCTCGCCCGTGCAGGAAGTCCGCATGCTGTTCGACCTTCTCCCCAAGAACAGCGATGACGACTTCGCCGACATCGCGGCGCGGATGCGAGCGCTTCCGGAGGCTTTCGCCGGCTATGTCGAGAGCCTGCGCGAGGGCGTTCGCCGCGGTCGCGTGGCGGCGATCCGTCAGGTCGACAAGTGTGCCGAGCAGTGCGACACCTACTCCGGGCGCGGCCGGCGGCGAGGGGTACTTCACGGCGATCGCCTCCGCAAGCGAGCGCACCGGCGCTCTTGCCGACGAACTGGCGGCTGCGGCACAGATCGCCGAGTCGGCCTACGCCGACCTCGCCACGTTCTTGCGAACCGAGCTGCGCCAGCAGGCACCCGAGAAGGATGCGGTAGGTCGAGAGGTGTACTCGCGCGCATCCCGCGACTTCCTCGGCGCCACCGTCGACCTCGAGGAGACGTACCACTGGGGCTGGAAGGAGTTCCTCGGCCTGGAAGCCGAGCTGCAGGAGGTCTGCGCCCGCATTCGCCCCGGTGCGACACCGCGAGAGGTCTCCGACCAACTCGACAACGACGCCCGCTATCAGGTGACCGGCACCGACGGGCTGCAACGGTGGATGCAGCAGCTCTCCGACGAAACCGTCGACGAGCTGAGCCGAACCCACTTCGACGTTCCCGAGCCGATCCGCCGGCTCGATTGCAAGATCGCACCTCCCGGCGGGACGGTCGGGGCGTACTACACGGGACCGAGCGACGACCTGACCCGCCCGGGCGCGATGTGGTGGTCGGTCGAACCCGGCCGCGAGGTGTTCTCGACGTGGCGGGAGACCACCGTCGTCTACCACGAGGGCGTTCCCGGCCACCATCTGCAGATCGCCACGGCGGTCTACCAACGCGACTCGCTGAACGACTTCCAGCGATTGATGGCCGGGACCAGCGGACACGCCGAAGGGTGGGCGCTCTACGCCGAGCGGCTGATGCGTGAGCTCGGCTACCTCGACGACGATCCGCTCCTCCTCGGCATGCTCGACGCGCAACTGTTCCGGGCGGCCCGCGTGGTGGTCGACATCGGCATGCACCTCGAGTTGGAGATCCCGGAAGGCACGGGGTTCCACGAACGGGAGCGGTGGACACCGGAGCTCGGCCTCGAGTTCCTGCTGACCCGAACCGTCAGCGAACCGAAGCACTCCGCCGACGAGATCGACCGCTATCTCGGGTTGGCCCGGACAGGCGCCGAGCTACAAAGTCGGCGAGCGCGTCTGGATCGACGGCCGGGACGCAGCACGCGCCCGCCACGGCGACAACTTCGATCCCAAAGCGTTCCACACCAAGGCGCTGCAGTTCGGCGAAATGGGTCTCGACCCCCTCGCCGCTTTGTTGGCCACGATCTAGCGCCAGTCCCGACTCTTTGGTCGCTGTGATGACGTTGGTGGCCGGAAATCAACCACAGAGACGATTCACGCCCAGATCGCCGTTACCTCATGTCCTCGTGGTGGCGGATGACTTCGTCGAGGATGAAGCGGAGGAAGGCCTCGGTGAACGCCGGGTCGAGTCCCGACTCGGCCGCCAGGGTTCGCAGTCGGGCGACCTGTTGGGCCTCGCGCTCGGGGTCCATCGCCGGCAGGCCGATCGCTGCCTTGTGACGACCGACGGCCTTGGTGATCTTGAATCGCTCGGCGAGCAGGTGAACGAGTGCCGCGTCGATGTTGTCGATGCTCGCCCGGAACGACCGCAGCTGCTCGTCGATCGCCTCCGTCACGACCGGCTCGCGCTTCGCTGACCGGCGCGGTCGGCGGAGCGCAGCAGATTGGCGAGCGCTTCGTCGATTCCGCCGAGGTCGTCACGCGGCTCAGGCTGCAGGCGGCTCAGGTAGGTGATCGCCACCTCGTCGCGTTCGATCGCCCCGCTGTCCGTGTCGGACGGAGCAAGGATGGGGTCGCCGTATTCCATGCGGATGGCGTAGCAGCCCTCGGTCCCCTTGATCGGGTCGAGTCTCGCCGAGGCGATCGCTCGCGGTGGCGTCGCCGCCACCGTCGCATGGCGCCACCCGCGGATCTCGTCGAGGGGCAGGTTCGGGACGTTGATGTTGACGACCACTGGTTCCACCGGTGGCGCGGCGACGAGCTCGCCGACGACGACTGAGGCAACGTCGGCGGCTGTCTGCCAGCGCTGGTCGAGGATCATCTCGTCCCAGCCCTGACCTTCGACTCCAAAGCCGGCGACCGCTTGGCTGACGGCAACCCCACTGGCGCTTCCGTTGCGAGCCGTCAACGCCGCGCCGACGGTGCCGGAGTGGTACACGGCGCGCCCGACATTGGCACCAGGATTGATGCCGGAGACGACGAGGTCGATCGGTCCGAACACGCCGAAGCGGGCGAACAATGTGCACAACGCCGGTGATCCGTTGACACACCACGCTTCCTCGACGCCATCGATACTGGTGATCCGGGCCTGTGGCTTGATCAGGTGCAGCGGGCCGACCCCGGCGCCGGCGCCGGAGTGCTCGACCTCGGGGGCGACGACGACGACCTCGCCGTGACGGCGCATCGTGCGGGCGAGCACGTGCAGGCCGGTGGACGCGATGCCATCGTCGTTGGTGACGAGAATCCTCGTCACGGTCATCTCGCTCATTGGGTGCCAATCGGCTCGGCGGATCGGACGTAGCCGAGCAGCGGAGTCGCCCGCACTCGCGCCCGGGCCCCTTGGGGCACGGCCGTGCGCTCGTTGGCCAGCCACGCCGAGACCCGGTCGGAGCGGCCGTCGTCGACAGCGACGAACAGGGAGTAACGGTCACGCCTGGCGAGTGGGCCGAGCAGCCACGGATACGGCACCACCCGCTGCGGGCGGCGGGCGCGGACGACGAGACCGCGTCGCTCGATCGTGGCGAGCAGGTCGAACGCTCCGGCGACGACGAGCCAGAGCATCCACAGCAACGGCAGCACGAGGGCGGCGGCAAGCCCGAGGGCGACGTTGTGGATGATGTCCTCCTGGTCGGCGAAGTTGTCGTCGATGAACTCGGCGAGCGTGTAGCCGTTGGCGATGTCGAGAAGGAGGCGCTGCAACAGGAGGATGCCGGTGCCGAAGACGAGCCCGACGATCAACACCAGCGCCGGATGGCGACCGAAGCCCGGTCGGAACGGGTAGCGGATCTTGACGACGTGCCACAGCCCAGCGGCATTGCTCCACGCCGTCCGGTCGTCCTCGGGTACCACCGGCAACTCGGCGCCCGCTCGCTCGGCGAGCCCGAACGCCGCGGCGTAGCCCAGCGCTCGGCTGGTGTTGTTGGCGACGACGCTCGATGCCCCCTCGAAGCCGCGTGGCTCCATCCAGGCGCGCAACGACATCCAGACGGTGGCCCGCTGCAGGCCCTGCGCGGTCGGCCGTTGAGCCTGCGACATCGCTCGCTCGACCACGCGCCAGGCGACGACCACAACGACGATCGCCAACGACGAACGCCGCTGCCCGCGCCAGCAGCGACTCCGAGACCGCCGTCTCGTCGCCTTCGCGCACGGAACGCCACAGCTGCCATCCGGCGGTCACGAGGAGGGCGGCGGGAACGACGAGCAGCAGCGGATTCCATCGCCTCCGGCAGAGCTCTTTGCGTCGGGCGTCGGCAGCCACGGCAGCACTGAAGCGCCGCCACCAGCGGCGGTCCAGGCGCAGCCCAGCGACCTCGATCCCCGCGCCGGTCACGCCGTTGACTGTTCCAGCGGTGAGCCGATGCAGGTGGTTGAGGACCTGCTGCTCGTAGGCCGTGAGCACGTCGCCCTGGGCGCCGTGGCCGTCGGTCAGCACGATCACCTCGTCCTCGACGGCGACGACACGCAGCCAGCCACGCGCAGCGAGATCGAACAAGGTGGCGACGGCGGCGTTGGGGGTGACGACGAACCCGTTCGTGAGCAGGCTGGCGACGGCCGGCGTCTCCGGCCCGATCTCGGAGGTCTCCTCACCGGCAACCACCCGCGGCGGCCTGAGCAACCGGCCGGCGGCGAACAGGAAGGCGGCGGCGGCGGCCGTGCACATGATCGCCAGTACGAACGGACCCCGCGCCGGTTCTGTCAGGAATCCGAGCAGGGCGACGCCGGGGGGCACGGACGTCATCTTGGCACGACCCACTGGTACCCTCACGGCGCTCATGACAGTCAAACCATCCGCCGCAAGCATCGAAGATCGGCGTCGTCGGCGCCGGCTACGTCGGGCTCACCACCGCGGCGTGCCTCGCCCACCTCGGCCACCGCGTCGTGTGCGCCGACCTCGACGAGGATCGTGTCGCCAGGTTGCGCCGCGGCGAGATCCCGATCGTCGAGGACGGGCTCGCCGAGCTCGTGACGTCGACGCTGGCCAACGGTTCGTTGACGTTCGAGGTTGGTGCGGCCCGGGCTGCCACCGACGCCGACGTCGTGTTCCTCTGTGTGCCGACGCCGCAAGGTCCCGACGGTGGTGCCGACCTCCGCTACATCGAGGCTGCCGCCGCCGAGATCGCCCCGGCGCTCCGTCCCGGCGCCCTCGTCGTCAACAAGTCGACGGTGCCCGTCGGATCGACCCGCGCCGTCGAGGACGTGCTCCACCGTCCCGATGTCGCCGTCGTGTCCAACCCGGAGTTCCTCCGCGAGGGAACCGCCGTCGCCGACTTCCTCGATCCAGACCGGGTCGTGATCGGCGCCGACGACCGTGCCGCCGGCGAACGGCTCGCCGAGGTCTACGCCCCGCTGCAGGCGTCGGTGTTGATCACCGACCCGGCGTCGGCGGAGACGATCAAGTACGCCGCCAACGGGTTCCTGGCGATGAAGATCTCCTTCGTCAACGCCATCGCGGCGATGTGCGAGGCGGTCGGCGCCAACGTCGACGATGTCGTCGAGGGGATCGGGTCGGACCAGCGGATCGGCCGATCGTTCCTCAAGCCGGGCCCCGGCTGGGGCGGCAGCTGCTTCCCCAAGGACTCCAAGGCGCTCGTCAAGATCGCCGCCGACTACGGCTACGACTTCACGATGATGAAGGGTGTCATCGACGTCAACGAGGAGCAGCGCCGGCGGATGGTCGGCAAGGTGCGCAAGGCGCTCGGCGTCGGACCGGGCGGCGGGCTTCGCGGTGCGCTCGTCGCCGTCCTCGGGTTGACGTTCAAGGCGGGCACCGACGACCTCCGTGACTCGCCGAGCCTGACGATGGTGCGCAGCCTGCTCGCCAGTGGTGCGAAGGTGCGCGCCTTCGACCCGACGGTCGGCCTCGGGGCCGAGGGCACGAAGAACGCCAGCCTCGACGGGATCGAACTGGTCGGCGACGCGCTGGAGGCGGCGCGCGGAGCGCGGGTCCTGGTCATCGCCACGGAATGGCCGGAGTTCGCCAAGCTCGACCTCGCCGAGGTCGCCGCGGCGATGGCCCCCGACGGCGTGATCGTCGACACGCGCAACCTCCTCGACCCGGCAACGGTGCGCGCGGCTGGGCTGCGCTACGACGGAGTCGGCCGCCGCTAAGGCAGTAGGACCGCGACACGTTGCGCTTACGATGCCGACCGTGTCGCGGATAGTCGTCACCGGGGGCGCCGGCTTCCTCGGATCGCACCTTTGTCGGGCGTTGCTGGATCGCGGCGACGAGGTCGTCGCCATCGACAACCTGATCACCGGCGCCGCCGAGAACGTCGAAGGGCTGTTCGGCCGCAAGGGATTCACGTTCCACCACCACGACGTCAGCACGTACATCTGGGTGCCGGGGCCTGTCGACGCCGTGATGCACCTCGCCAGCCCGGCGTCGCCCGCCGACTTCGAGCGGATCCCGATCCAGATCCTCAAGGTCGGCGGCCTGGGGACGCACAACGGGCTCGGGCTCGCCCGTGCCAAGCGGGCGAAGTTCTTCCTGGCGTCGACGTCGGAGGTCTACGGCGATCCGCTCGTCCACCCGCAGCCGGAGACGTACTGGGGCAACGTCAACCCGATCGGGCCTCGTGGCGTCTACGACGAGGCGAAGCGCTACGCCGAGGCGATGACGATGGCCTACCACCGCCACCACAACCTCGACGTGAGAATCGTTCGGATCTTCAACACCTACGGGCCGCGGCAAAGACCGGACGACGGGCGGGCGGTGTCCAACTTCATGGTCCAGGCGCTGCGTGGGGAGCCGATCACGATCTACGGCGATGGCAGCCAGACCCGCTCGTTCACGTACGTCGACGACGAGATCCGCGGGTTCCTCGCCCTGCTCGACTCCGACGTCACCGTTCCTGTCAACATCGGCAACCCGGACGAATACACGATCAAGCAGCTTGCGGAGATGACGCTCGAGATCACCGGCTCGGCGTCACAACTCTCGTTCGTGCCATTGCCGGTCGACGATCCGACGCAGCGGCAGCCCGACATCACCCGCGCCCGGGAGCTGCTCGGCTGGGAGCCGACGATCGGCTTGCGGGAGGGCCTGGAACGCACTGCCGAGTACTTCCGCACGGTCGTGTGATGGCGGCCGACGGCCGGTCCGACCGCTCGGACGCGGACGAGTTCGTCGGTCGGACCGATTGTGCTGGTGCGCCTGTGGGTCGGCACATTCGGTGCCCGGGACGGCGTTAGCGGCCGAACATGGTCATCCACTGGTCCTTGGACGACGGCTTGAAGACGTAGTTCTGCTCGCGGATCGACGACATCGTGGCGCTGGACGGGATCGAGTAGCGGTGGCCAGGAAAGACGACCGTGCCATCGGGGAGCGCGGCAAGACGTTGGAGGCTGTCGTACATCGCCTCGGCGTCGCTTCCGGGCAGATCGGTGCGTCCGCAACCATCGAGGAAGAGCGTGTCCCCGGAGACAAGGTGGCCGTCGACGAGGAGGCACTGGCTGCCGGGGGTGTGCCCCGGAGTGTGCAGCAGCTCGACGTCGACCGTTCCGACGCCTACGACGTCGCCGGGCTGGTGGGTCACCAGCTGGTCCGACGACAGCCCGATCGTCCGAGCAACCCACGGGGCCTCGGCGGCCTGAACGTGGACGGGGACGTCGACGCGTTCGAGGAGCGCCGGAACGCCTTCGATCGTGTACCCCATCATCGACCCGCCGATGTGATCGGGGTGGTAGTGCGAGGCGATCACGCCGGTCACCGTCATGCCGTCGGCGGCCACTGCGGCAAGCAGATCGGCGACGGCGTAGGCCGGGTCGACGAGCACGCAATGGCCAATCGTTCGATCGCCGACGGCGTAGACGAAGTTGACCATCTGGCTGGCGAGCGGATCGTCGGCGGCGAAGTCGCGACCGCTCAGCAGCTGGCGGAAGTACAACCGATCCTCAGACGCGGGCGTGGTCGTCACGACACTGCACCCTACGCTGACCGCGTGAGCCATCCGCTGCCGCTCGAGCGTCTGGAGCCGGGGCAGGCGATCCTCGTCGGAGGCGATCGCTACGTGACGGTCAGCGACGAGCTGGCCGCGTCGTTCCAGGCCGGCGACCGCCTCATCGTGGTCGCCGAGACCGGCGACGTGCTCCACGTTCCAGCGGCCGAGCAGGACGTCGCAGCCGCAGCAGTCGACGCCGCGGCCGCCGCGTTCAGAGCCCTCGCCAACGTGACGGACGACCAGATCTCCATGTTCTTCGCCGCCTTCGCCGACCGGTTGAGCGACCCAGCCTCGGTCGCGCCGATCCTCGACGCCAACGGGCGAGACATGGTGGCGGCGTCGGCGGCCGGTCGGTCGACGACGCGGCTCGCCCTGTCGGAACGGATGGTCGACGAGATGATCGCCGGGCTGCGCGGGTGGGAGCACTCGCCGCTGCGTCGCGACGACTCGCTCGGCACGATCACCCACGACGGGTGGTCCGTGGACGCCAAGCGTGCCCCGTTGGGGGTCGTCGGCTTCGTGTTCGAGGGCCGCCCCAACGTCTTCGCCGACGCCGCCGGCGTGGTGCGCACCGGCAACACCGTCGTGATGCGCATCGGATCTGACGCCCTCGGGACCGCCGAGGCGATCGTCGAACACGCCCTGGCCCCGGCGTTGGCGCAGGCCGGCCTGCCGTCCGGAACCGTCAGCCTCGTTCGTTCGCGTTCACGTGCCGCCGGCTGGGCGCTGTTCTCCGACGCCCGGCTCGCCCTCGCCGTCGCCCGCGGCTCTGGCCATGCCGTCAGGCAACTCGGCGCCGTCGCCCGTCACGCCGGTACCCCGGTGAGCGTGCACGGCACGGGTGGCGCGTGGCTCGTCGCCGGCGTCGCTGCCGATCCCGAACGGTTCACCGCCAGCGTGAAGAGCTCGCTCGACCGCAAAGTGTGCAACACGCTCAACGTCTGCTGCATCCCTGCCGACCGGGCCGGCGAGCTGGTCCCGAGGTTCCTGGACGCCGTCGACGACGCAGCCGCGGAGCTCGGAACGTCGGCACGTCTCCACGTCGATGCCAGCGCCGAGTCGTACGTGCCGGTCGAGCGGTTCACGACGAAGGTCACGATCCGGCGCGCCGACGGCGATCGCATCGAGCCGGCGGCGACGCTGCTCGCCCGCGACGAGCTGGGCACGGAGTGGGAGTGGGAGGGCTCGCCCGAAGTCGCCCTCGTCATCACCGAGTCGGTCGGCGACGCCGTGGCCCTGCACAACACGTTCAGCCCACGCTTCATCGCCTCGCTGATCAGCGACGACCCTGTGGAGCAGGAGCGCTTCTACGCCGCCGTCGATGCCCCGTTCGTCGGCGACGGCTTCACCCGCTGGGTCGACGGCCAGTACGCCCTGGATACTCCCGAGCTCGGGCTGTCGAACTGGCAGTTCGGCCGTCTGATCGGACGCGGAGGGGTGCTCTCCGGCGACTCGATCTACACCGTCCGCCACCGGGCGACGATCGACGACCCCACGATCCACCGCTGATCGTCAGCGTCCACCGATCGTCTCGACGACCTTGGACCAGGCCGCCGCGCGCGGCCCGGCGAGCCGGCGACCGGAGCTCTCGGCGCGATCGGCCCGCGTCGCCGCAGAGGCGACGAGGCGGACACCCAACCAACGCAGTGGCTCAGGTTCCCACCGTCGAGACCTGTGGCCGACCCACGGCAGCAGCGTCAGGTCGGTGTCGCGACCGAGGATGAGATCGGCGAGGGTACGCCCGGCGAGGTTCGCCGTGGCGACGCCGTCGCCGACGTAGCCACCAGCGCTGGCGACGCCTGATGCTCGGTCGTAGGCGACGTGCGGATGCCAGTCGCGCGGGGCGGCGAGCGGCCCGCCCCAGTGGTAAGGGAACTCGACCTCGCGGAGCACGGGGAACAGCGCAGTGACGGCGTCGTGCAGCGCTGAACGGACACCTTGGTCGGTATCGAAGCGATCGTCGACCCGCGACCCGAAGTGGTACGGCGCTCCGCGCCCGCCGAACGCCATTCGCCCGTCGGCGGTCCGCTGTCCGTAGACGACCACGTGTGACGCGACAGTGAACGTCTGCCGATCGGCCAGCCCGATCTCGCCCCACTGCTCGTCGCTCAACGGCTCCGAAGCGATCATCATCGAATAGATCGGCAGGATGTTGCGGCGCCGACCGGGCAGCTGGCCGGTGTATGCCTCCGTGGCCAGCACGACGACATCAGCGCGGATCGTTCCGGCGGTCGTCGTCAGCCGGCGTGGTTCGACGTCGACGACGTCCACCCCTTCGACGATGCGGGCGCCTACCCTGGCTGCCGCGCTGGCGATCGCGCCGACGAGCCGCAATGGATGCACGGCTGCACAGTGCGGCGTGAACGTGGCGCCGAGGAGATGGTCAGCGTGGACCTCGGCCGCCGCGGCGTCCGCATCGAGGAAGCGCACATCGGCCTCCCCGAATCCGAAGCGCCTGGCCTCGGAAACGGCCGCGTCGAGCCGACCGAGCTGGGGCACGTTGCATGCCACCGTGAGCGTTCCGCCCTTGTGGAACTGGACGTCGTGGCCGGCGGCGGCGCTCTCCGCGGCGAACCGTCCGATGCGGTCGACCGTGGCCACCATTGCTCGCTGCCAGGCGATCGCGGCACTGCGACCGTGTCGCTTCTCGAGGGCGGTGAGGCTGATCGGCAGCAGTGCCGAGCACCACCCGCCGTTGCGCCCGCTGGCGCCGAATCCGACGCCGTGCCGTTCGACGACAAGGACGCGTAAGCCAGGATCGGCGTCGAGCAGCGACAACGCCGTCCACAGTCCCGTGTAGCCGGCGCCGACAACCGCGACGTCCACGGCGAGGTCGCCATCGAGTTGACGCGCCACGGACGGGAAGTCGGGGTAGGTCGCCGACCACAGACTCGGCGGCGTCGGCCAAGACATCTCCGCCTACGCTACGCCGATGATTTCGCAGCCGGCGGGCACGTTCGGCCCGCCGCGCAGCGCCCCGGCGGGTTGGTACCCGGACCCTTACGGCAGCGTCTACGCCCGCTACTACGACGGCTACCGCTGGACGCCATACGTCGCCATGCCCGGCAAGTTGCCCGGGTCCACCCACGCCGAGCAGCCGCACCCGGAGCTGCCGTTCCCGATCGCGATCGGGGCGATCGCCATCCTCGCGGCGTCGCTGATCGCCAGCCGCGAGCTGCTCGATTCGGTCATCGACCGCGACTGGAACATCGTCGTGTACATGATGATCGCCGTCGTGGTCGGCTACGGGCCCTCACTGGTCTGGATGTGGTACGCCAGTCGGCGCTGGGGAACTGGTCGCGTATTCGGTGACCTCGGCGTCAGGTTCCGGTGGGTCGACCTCGGCTGGGGTCCGTTGATATGGATCTGCACGGTGGCGGCGATGGGGGTCGCCATTGGCTTGATGCGCGTCCTCGACGTGCCCTATCGGGGCAACCTCGACGTCGACAACGGGAGTCCGTTCGAGCGCGACAAGACGGCGATCGCGGCGTTGCTCATCTCGGCCGTGATCTGCGCCCCGATTGTCGAGGAGGCACTGTTCCGCGGCGCTGTGATGCGCGGGTTGTTGTCGAAGATGGCGGCGATATACGCCATCGGCATCCAGGCCGTGCTGTTCGGCGCCGCCCACTTCGACCCGGACTTCGGGCGCGAGAGCATCGGCCTGATCGTCGCCCTCAGCGTCGCCGGCGCAGGCTTCGGACTGGCGTGCTACCTGCTGCGCAGGCTCGGTCCGGTGATCATCGCCCACGCGATGATGAACGCCGTCGCCATCACGGTGGTGTTGAACCGTTGATTTCCGAGCTGATGCACCTCGGGTTGGAGCGAGCGCGGCGGCTGGGCGCGATCGGTCCCGACACGCGGCGCGGGCGACGCTTCGGCGCCTTCGGCGAGCGCAGTGTGATCTGCTTCCCGCCGGCGGCGATCGTCAACGAGCGCTACATCCACGTCGGGTCGCACACGATGATCGGTCCGCACGTGACCCTCTCGGCGGGGATGGTGCCGGGTCAGGCATGTCTGACCGACCCGGTGGTCCGCATCGGTGACCGCTGCCTTCTCGGGCGCGGCAGCGGAGTCGTCGGTCACCTCTCGATAGTGATCGAGGACGATGTGTGGACCGGCCACAACGTCTACATCACCGACCAGAACCACGGTTACGCCGACCTCGACGTCCCGATCTCACGTCAGGCCATGCCCGAACGCCCTGTGCGCATCGGCGCCGGGTCGTGGCTCGGCCACGGCACCGTCGTCCTCCCTGGAGCGACGATCGGCCGCCACGTCGTGATCGGCGCCAACAGCGTCGTGCGCGGTGACATTCCGTCCTTTTGCATCGCCGCCGGCAACCCAGCCCGCGTGGTCAAGTGGATTGGTGAGCCCAGCCAGCACAAATCCGCTGCGACAGCTCACCAATGATGGGCGGGGTCAGTTGGCCAAGTCGCGCGGCGGTGCGCAGCTGGGCATCTCGTTGTCGCCGGCGAACTGCTCGAGCTTCTCGCTGATCGGGATCCCATCGACCGCCGTTTCTCGGAACGGCTCGTTCTCGCCAGCTCGCAGCCGCTCGGTGAACGTCCGCCGGTTCTCGAGGTACGTGCGATAGTCCGCCTCCCACTGCGGCACGATCGCCATGCCCTTGTCGTCGCTCGGCGTGACGGCAACCACGTCGTCGAGCATCGACTCGACGATGTCTGTCGCCCGGTCGACGATCGCGGCGCGCTCGGCCAGCATCGCTGGATTCTCCGCGTCGACAACCCGCTCGTCGAGGAGCCCCTCGCGTTCGCTCCTGGGCGGCGACACAGATCGACTCGGCTCGCGACGCCCACCCCCGGTCACCGATCTTGTTGACGGCCTCCTTGGAAGCGAAGAACAGTGCCCAGATCCAGAACGCCGCCAATCCGGCGACGGCAACGATGATGACACTCCGCCACAACCTCACGCCATCGCCTTGGCGTGGTCGGGTCGATAGCACGTGGCCAACAGGGCGGCTCCCGACCCAACTCCGAGCAGGCCGGCGATCAACGCCCCCGTCCACCCTGTCCACTCGATGTCGAAGGCGTGATCGAGGCTGAACCGCCCCGGCCCGATCGTCCCCACAGCCCACGCCACCACGGCGATGGCGGCGACGTACTCCCACCCGTGGTTCGTGATCATGAACCCGTTGTTGCGGTGCACGGCCCAGAAGGCCACCGTCATCAGGCCGATCATGCCGGCGGCGGCCAACGGGGTGAGCAACCCGGCGGCGAACAGCAGCCCGGTGCCGATCTCGGTACCCGCGGCCAGACGAGCCTGCAGGGCCGGCCACTTCATTCCGATCGAGTCGAACCACTGTGCTGTGCCCGGAAGTCGCCCGCCGCGAAACACCTTGTTGTAGCCGTGGGCGGCGAGACCGAGCCCGAAGGCGACACGAACGACGAGCAGGGCAACGTCGAGCTGATCATTCATCGCGGGGACGGTAGCGCCCTGGTAGACAGGGACAAATGGAATCGCCGCCGGATCGTCAAGGCGACGGACGGCTGCGCAGGAGCGCGCGCATGGTCCGGGCGATGGTCGGCATGCACCGGCGACCGTTCATCATCGCCGTGATCGGCGCCGCCATCTTTGCGACATGCACGGTGCTGTCGAGCATTGCCGTGCAGTGGGTGACCGACCACGTGATCCTCCCTCGCTTCGAGGAGGGCGAGGTCGCCACGTCGACGCTCGTCGCCGGCGTCGTGTTCCTCGGCGCTGTCGGCGTTGGCCGCGCCGGTGCTGTTGTCATGCGGCGAGTGTTCGCCGGGATCACCCAGTTCCGCGTCGGTGCGACGTTGGCGAGCGGTGTTCTCGATCGATTGGTCCGCCAGCCGATCTCCTGGCATCAGCGTCGCCCCGACGGAGACCTCGTTGGGCGCGCCAGCGTCGACACGGACACGGCGATCGCCGTCCTCGCGCCGATCCCGTACTCCACCGGCACGGTGCTGATGATCATCCTCTCGTCCGTGTGGTTGCTCGTCACCGACCTTGTTCTCGGCGCCATGGCGATCGCCGTGTTCCCGATCCTGTTGGTGACGAACGTGGCGTATCAGCGTCGCGTCGACCGTCACTTCGACGCCGCCCAGGCCGAACTCGGCCGGCTGTCGGCGAGTGTCCACGAGAGCTTCGAGGGAGTCCAGCTCGTCAAGGCCTACGGCGCCGAGCGACGCGAGACCGAGCGGCTGTCGGAGATCGCCGGGCGGGTGCGTGACTCGCGTATCCGCGCCGTTCGGCTACGCGCCACGTTCGAAGCCGTGCTCGACGTGCTGCCGTCGCTGGCGAACGTCGCCATCGTCGTCGTCGGCGCCTAGCGGGTGCAGAGCGGTGACCTCAGCATCGGCGAGCTGACCAGCTTCATCTACCTGTTCACCCTGCTCGTGTTCCCGCTGCGGCTGATCGGCTACGTCCTGTCGGCGATGCCGTTCTCGCTGTCGGGCTGGACACGCGTCCGGGAGGTGCTCGACGAGCCGATCGAACCCGACCCACACGCCGCTGTCGCTACGGCGCCCGACGGTGTCGGACTGCGACTCGACGACGTCTCGTTCACGTTCGCCGGTGAAGCCGAGCCAGCCGTCGGCGACGTCTCGCTGACGGTTCCGACAGGGCGCGTCGTCGCGGTCGTCGGGCCTACCGGAGCCGGCAAGAGCACGCTCGTCGAGCTGTCCGGCGGTCTCGTCGCCCCCGACAGCGGCACCGTGGCGACCAGTCCAGGGGCGCGATCACTGGTCTTCCAGGAGGCGTTCTTGTTCGCCGGGACGATCCGCGACAACGTGGCGATGGACGGCGCCTTCGACGACGAGCGGACGTGGGAGGCCCTGCGCATGGCGCGCGCCGACGACTTCATCGCCGATCTGCCAGACCGCCTCGACACGGTGGTGGGGGAGCGCGGCGTGAGCCTGAGTGGCGGTCAGCGCCAGCGTGTCGCCCTGGCCCGGGCGCTCGTCAGGCAGCCGTCGCTGCTGCTGCTCGACGACACCACGTCGGCGCTCGACCCAGCCACCGAACGAGCCGTGCTGGCGAACCTGCGCGGTGCCTTGGCTGGCACGACGGTGCTGATGGTTGCGTCGCGTCCGTCGACGATCGCCCTCGCCGACGACGTCATCTACGTCGAGCGTGGCACCGTTGTCGACCACGGTACGCACACCGAGTTGATGTCCCGCAGCGCGGCATATCGCCAGCTGGTCGAAGCGTTCGAGGCCGATCGCACCGAAGCCGGCGCCAGCGCCATGCTGGGAGTCGCTGGTGACTGACTTGCTCGTCGAGCCGAGCGGTCGCTTCGCGCCCCCGCCCGAGAGGTACTCGGCCGTGCACACGATCGGGCGAGGGCTGGAGGAGGCGCCGATCCTGCGCCAGGGTCTCGGAGTCACCTGGATGTTGGCGGTCGTCGGCGCCGATGGGGCGGGTCGTGGTGCCGGTCCTCCTGCAGCAGGCGATCGACCGCGGCATCAGCGGCGAGGAAGGCGTCCGCGTCGGCGTCGTCGGCGTACTTGCCCTGATTGCAGCCGTCGCCCTCGTCATCTCGGGAATCGCCCAGCGGCAAGCGGTCGTGCGCCTCGGGCACGCGGAGTGAGGAGGCCTTGTTCCACCTGCGCGGCC
Organism: Ilumatobacteraceae bacterium; assembly: GCA_963732335.1. Classification (GTDB taxonomy): domain Bacteria; phylum Actinomycetota; class Acidimicrobiia; order Acidimicrobiales; family Ilumatobacteraceae; genus Desertimonas. The sequence continues at coordinate 66,054 of CAVSZO010000032.1, forward strand.
GGCTGATCGGCCACATCCACCGGCTCAGCCTCGCCGACCACAACGAGGAGCGCCGGGGCGCCCTCGTCGCCCGGGTGACGAGCGACATCGAGACGCTGACGCAGTTCTTCCAATGGGGCGGGATGACGTGGCTGCTCAACGGCCCGCTGATGTTGATCGTCGGCGCCGTGATGCTCGCCTACGACTGGGGTCTCGCCCTCGTCGCCTTCGCCCTCGCCGCCCCGCTGGCGATCGTCCTGCGGATCGTCCAGCGCCACCTGGTTGCTGCCTACGAAGCGGCCCGCGAGCGCAACGGGGAGATGATGGCGGCGATCAGCGAGGTCGTCGGCGGGGCCGAGACGATCCGTGCCTATGACGCCGGCGAGGCATTCGGCGCCCACGCCGTGGACGCCGTCGACCGGCGCAAATCGGCGCAGATCCGTGCCGGCGTGATCGGGTCGTTGCTGTTCCCGTCAGGAGAGCTGTTCTCGGTGTTGACGGTGTGCGGGGTGATCACGATCGGGGTGCTGCGCGGCCCGTCGAGTGGCCTCACCGCCGGGGCGATGATCGGCTTCGTCTTCCTGACCTACCGCTTCCTCGAGCCGATCGCCGAGTTCACCGAGGTGCTCGACCAGACCCAGACCGCCGTCGCCGGGCTGCGCCGCGTGCTCGGGATCCTCGACATGGCGACCGGACCGCCCTCGACCGACCGGCCGGTGTCGCTGCCCGCAGGGTGAACTCGACATCGTCGTTCGCAACGTGACGTTCGCCTATCCGACGCGCGGAATCACGACGTCGCTCGACGAGGCGGTGCTGCGCGACGTCGACGTGACGATCCCGGCCGGCCAGCAGGTCGCCCTGGTCGGGGCCACCGGCTCGGGCAAGACGACCCTGGGACGGCTGATCGCCAGGTTCGCCGACCCGACGGTCGGCGAGCTGTACCTCGGCGGGGTGCCGTTGCAATGCGTCGCCAACGACGAGTTGCGCGCAGCGCCTCGTCGTCGTGTCCCAGGAGCCGTTCCTGTTCGACGACAGCATCGCCGCGAACGTCGGGTTCGCCAAACCTGGTACGTCGATTCCCGACATCGAGGCAATGGTTCGTCACCTCGAGCTCGACGACTGGATCGACACGCTCACGGACGGGCTGATGACGAAGGTGGGCGAGCGTGGCGAGAACCTTTCGGCCGGGGAGCGCCAGCTCGTCGCCCTGCTGCGGGCGGGAATCGCCGACCCGGACGTCCTCGTCCTCGACGAGGCGACGTCGTCAGTCGATGCCCTGACCGAGGTGCGCATCTCGCGGGCGTTGAGCCGCCTCGCCGAGGGGCGCACGACGATCGCCATCGCCCACCGCCTGTCGACGGCGGCACGGGCCGACCGGGTTCTCGTCCTCGACGAGGGCGTGCTGGTCGAGGACGGCACGCACGACGAACTCGTCAACGCCGGCGGCGTGTACAGCCGCCTGTACGACGCCTGGATGGTGGCCACGCACGAGGCTGTCGCACGAACGGTCGATCGGCCGACCGCAGCGTCCCGATGAGATCCCCAGTCGCCGAAGTCGAGGCCGAACGGGGGCGGACCGGTGCACGTCGACGACCTCGCAGGTCGACATCGGACGGCGCTGCCGAGGAGGTCGAGGTCGTCGGCGATGCGGAACGGTACGGGCGTCCCGGGGCGGACGTCGTCGACCTCGATCACGACCCGGTGCCTGCTGGACGGCAGCGGACCGACACGGACGACGATCCGATAGTCGCTCGACCGGTCACCGAGGTTCTCGATCGTTCCCTCGATCCTCACCAGTCCGTCGCCGGCTGACGCACGGTTGCACGTCGACGATCGCTGGGGGTTCGTCGACGAAGTCGTCCAGGGCGTTGGTGACCGCCCGTGTGGTCACCACGCCGAGGACGACGAGCACCAGCCCAGCCAGCCGGTGATCACGCCGGTGAGGGCGAAGCCGCGCGGGTCGCCGCGTCGCCGCAACACGATCGCTCCGAAGATGATCCCGAGAACGGCACACACCGCGCCGACCACGAACACGAACGGCATCCACCCGGTGGTCACGCCGACGATGCCGAGCACCATGCGCCGCAGTTGCCCGCCCATCCCTGGGTCTGCCCGGGGTGCCGAGGGATCGACGAATCGCCGCCCGGCAGCGCTGACGTCAGCGGTCCAGGTCTCGCCGTTGAAGTACCGCAGCTCGTAGCGCGCGGCCGGATCGGGATGCCAACCGACTCGGAACGGCGGCGGTGGCTGGCCCACGGCCGCCGAGATTACGTGGCCCCCTTGGGCGGAAGCGGTGAACTAGCTGGCCGCGGTGAGGTCCGGGACCACCGACGATCGACCGAGCCTCATCGGACGAACTCCCCGCGGAGGGCCTCGCAGTCGTCGATCGTGGCAGTCAACAAGGTGAGCAGCACATCGTCACGGTCGCCGCCGCACCCTTCGGCGATTCCGCCGACTGACAGCAGGACGATGCTCGGAGCGCTGCGCCGGTGGAACCGCGCGGTCGGTACAGGGCGGTCACCGCAGTACTGCCGCGCCCAGCGCTCGGCGGAAGGGACCGCCGACAGTGCCTCTCGACCGACGTCGGAGAGCGACGTGGCCGGCCTCCCGTCGAGCTCGGCGAGCACCCGCTCGCACGTCAGCAGTCCGACCGCCAGGGCGCGTTGGTGCTCGAAGCTGACCTGCGGCAGCGCCGTCACCGCCGCCCGTCTGGCGATCACTGCGTTCCACCGAGGGTCGTCGCTCTGCAGCCCGATCACCGACGGGATCAACCCGGTCAATCGCTGGCGGGCGTCGTCGGACGTGTTGTCGTTGACCAGCCGGGCGACGGCGGCCAGCAGCGGGTGGGTGCACCGGGGATGGTCGCTCCAGCTCTCGCCGGCGAGGTAGGACGCAAACTCCATGAAGCACGCCCCCTTTCGCGGCGAGCGGTGCTTCCCCCTGGTCAGCATCGGGACGAGTGTCGGAGTTGCTGTTGTCATGGCACGCCCCCAAGGAGCGGAGTTCGTCGCTCTCAAGTCTGCCCTATGCGGGCCCCCCTTGTCACAGCCGTAATCTGTCGAGGGATGAAATTGTCGCCGTCGCAGTACCGGGCCGTCACCTTCGGCGCCCTGTTGGCGATCTGCGCGATCATCGTCACGGGCGCCGCGGTGCGCCTCACCGGGTCGGGTTTGGGGTGCGCCGATTGGCCGGCGTGCAGCAGCACCAAGTTCATCGACGTCTCGTCACGGCACGCCGCGATCGAGCAGCTCAACCGCCTGTTCACCGGCCTCGTCAGCGTTGCCGTCATCGCCGCCGTGCTCGGCTCGCTCGTCCGGGTTCCCCGCCGGCGCGATCTGACCCTGCTGTCGCTCGGCCTCGTCGCCGGCGTCCTCGCCCAGATCGTGCTGGGCGGCATCACGGTGCTCGTCGACCTCCACCCGGTTGCGGTCCAGGGGCACATGATCCTGTCGTTGATCCTCGTCGCCAACGCCGTCGTGCTCGTCCACCGCGCCTCGGAGCCCGACGACGGGTTGGCGGTCCGCCCGGTGTCTCCGGAGATCAGCCGTCATACCGTCGGGATCGCCGTGCTGACCGCGGTGGCCCTCGTCACCGGCACCGTCGTCACCGGCGCCGGCCCGCACGCCGGCGACGAGGAGGTCCGCCGTTTCGGTGTCGAGATCGCCGGCGCAGCGCGGGTCCACGGCACGACCGTCGTCCTCGCCGTGGCGGCGATGGTGGCGCTCGCGTGGCGCCTGCGATGGCGGCCGGCCGAGCGGGCCGAGCTCGCCGAGTGGATGTCGGCGTGGATCTTCGTCGCCCTGCTCCAGGGGGCGATCGGCTACATCCAGTACTTCAGCGAAGTGCCGGCGCTGCTCGTCGGGCATCCACGTGTTCGGCGCCACGGTGCTGTGGGCGATCACCGTTGCCATGGTCGTGCGAACGCTCCCGGCGCGCCGGTCCGGTGCCGGCCGGCGACGGCGCCCGGGCCGCCGCATCGGCGGTGCCGGTGACTCCCTGACGGCCGTTGACCGCCCGAGGCGCTTGAACGAGTCAGAGCGCGCGTTAAGGTGTCCGCACCCACGATGACCGGGTAATCCGGCCCGTCATGAACTGGGGGGAGTTACAACCGATGCAACGATCAAGATCACGCCGCGGCGTCGCGGCGATGGTCCTGGGGGCGGCGCTCGTCGCGATTCGCCCAGGGGACCAGCTTCTGCCACGCGAGACCACGTGCCTGGCACCGAACCGGCGGGCACGGACCGGCGGGCACGGAACCGGCGGGCACCGAGCCGGCGGGCACTGGCCGGCGGGCACGGCGGCGGCGGCGGCGAAGTCGTGCAGTGCGGCTTCGCGCCGAGCGACACGACCGACGGCGACATCGCCGGGTTCGCCGGCACGACCCCGCCGACCGAGCTCACGCCCGAGTTCTTCGACCGACTCTGCGGCGTCGACCCGGACCTCCAGGACCTCAACTACGCGGCGGAGTCCTACGACGCCGTCGTGATCATCGCCCTGGCCGTCGAGGCTGCGCAGGACGACGGCATCGCCCACGCCAGCGAGATCAACGGCGTCACCAGGGACGGCACGAAGTGCACGACGTTCGCCGAGTGCCGTGACCTGCATCGCCGCCGGCGAGGACATCGACTACGACGGCGCCTCCGGGCCGCTCGAGTTCGACGGCAACGGCGAGCCGCCGGTCGCCAGCTACGGCCTGTTGAGGATGGGCGACAACAACCGCATCGACCCGACGCTCACCGAGTACATCGAGGTCGAGGGCGAGCCGCAGTTCCCCGAGGACGTCCCGGTCGAGGGCACCCGCGAGGGTGACGGCGTCCTGACGATCGGTCAGCTGCTGCCCGCAGACGGGCTCGCTGGCGTTCCTCGGACCACCCGAGTTCGCCGGCGTCGACCTCGCGGTCGAGGAGATCAACGAGGCCGGTGGCGTGCTCGGCGCAGCACGTCGTCAACATCCCCGGCGACTCCGGCGACACGACGACGAACCAGGCCGACCAGACGATCGACCGCCACCTGGCGGAGAACGTCGACGCCATCATCGGCGCCGCGTCGTCGAGCGTCACGCTGACGGTGATCGACAAGATCGCCGCCGCCGGCGTCACGATGTTCTCGCCGGCGAACACGTCGACGGAGCTGTCGGGCTACGACGACAACGGTCTGTACTTCCGCACCGCGCCGCCCGACATCTACCAGGGCGACGTGCTCGGCCAGTTCGTCATCAACGACGGCAACCAGTCGGTGGCGATCATGAACCTCAACGACAGCTACGGCAACAGCCTCGCCGATCAGGCGACGGCGACGATCGAGGAGTCCGGCGGCGAGGTCGTCGAGCGCATCGTCTACGACCCGGCGGCGACGTCGTTCGACAGCGAGGTCGGCCAGCTCGCCGCGGCCGACGCCGACGCGATCATCGTCATCGGCTTCAACGAGTCGTCGCGGATCCTGCGGGCGATGGTCGAGCAGGGCATCGGCCCTCGCGACGTCCCCGTCTACGGCTCCGACGGCAACATCGGCAACGCCCTCGGCGTCGACTTCGACGCCGGCAACTGACCAAGTCCACTAGCTCAGCTAGCAGCGAGAGCCCGGGCCGTTGGCCCGGGCTCTTTCGCGTTGCTCGGATCGCTGGCCATCGGAGTCTACGTGTCGACGTGCCCGCGGACACTCCATCCTGGCGACGCAACCGTGCGTCAGACCGCGTACGCCCGCGAGCGTCCCGAGGTACAGCTCGATCACGCGCGGGTCGCCGAGCAGCTCGCGGCCGGTGCCGGTGTAGGCGTTGCGGCCCTGGTCGAGGACGTAGCCGCGGTGGCAGACCTGGAGGCAGCGGCGGGCGTTCTGCTCGACCATCAGGATCGCCACGCCGGTGTCGTTGATCATCTTGCAGCGCAGGAACACCTCGTCCTGGAGCATCGGCGAGAGCCCGGCGGAAGGCTCGTCGAGGAGCAGCAACGACGGGTCGAGCATCAGCGCCCGGCCCATCGCCACCATCTGGCGTTCGCCGCCCGACAGCGAGCCGGCGCGCTGGTCGGCGCGTTCGGCGAGGCGGGGGAACAGCCCGGTGACGACCTCGTAGCGCTCGCTGAACCGCTTCGGCGTGAGGAAGCAGCCCATCTCCAGGTTCTCGCGAACCGTCAGCGTCTGGAACACGTTCTTCGTCTGCGGCACGAACCCGACGCCGCGCTGCACCAGCTTGTGTGCCGGCTGGCCGGTGATGTCGTCGCCGTGGAGGCGCACGACGCCGGAGCGCACGGTGACGAGACCGAGCACCGCCTTGAGGAACGTCGACTTGCCGGCGCCGTTGGGGCCGATGATGCCGACGAACTCGCCCGGGGCGACGGTGAGGTTGCAGCCGTTGAGGATGTTGACCTCGGGCACGTAGCCGGCGACGAGGTCGGTCGGCCTCGATGACGCTGGTCGTGGGCGGCGCGACGACGCGCTCATCGGGTCGGCTCCTCCGACGCCCCAGTCCGACTCCTGGTGCGTCTCGGCGAGCTGCTGGATCGTGTCGACGCCGAGCTCCTCGGCGTCGAGACCGAGCTTCTCGATCGCCTCGGCCTCGTCGATCGCCCCGAGGTCGACCTCGTGGTGCGCTCCGAGGTAGGCGTCGATCACCTCCTGGTTGCCGGAGATCTGCGTCGCCGTTCCCTCGGCGATGAGCCGGCCCTCGGCCATCACCAGCACCCAGTCGCTGATCTCGTGGACCATGTCCATGTCGTGCTCGACGAACAGCACGGTGCGGCCCTTCGGCCTTGAGCTGATGGATGTGGTTGAGCAGGCTCTGCTTGAGCGCCGGGTTGACGCCGGCCATCGGCTCGTCGAGCATGATCAGCTTGGGGTCGGTCATCAGCGCCCGGGCCATCTCCAGCAGCTTGCGCTGGCCGCCGGAGAGGTTGCCGGCGAACTCGTCGCGCATGTGGTCGAGGCGGAAGCGCTGGAGCAGCTCGTCGGCGCGCTCGGTGATCTCCTTCTCCTGGTTGGCCCACGGGAACCACCACGGCGCCGCCCACACCCGCTCGCCGACCTGGCCGGTGGCGCCGAGGCGCATGTTCTGCATCACCGACAGGCGGGCGAGCGCCTTGGTGAGCTGGAACGTGCGCACCATGCCCGATGCGGGCGAGCTTGTGCGGCGACGCGACCGGCGACCTGCTCGCCGTCGAAGTACCACTGCCCGTGATCGGCGTCGTCGAAGCCGGTGAGCAGGTTGAAGAACGTCGTCTTGCCGGCGCCGTTCGGTCCGATCAGGGCGGTGATCTCGTTGCGCTGGACCTCGACGTGGTCGACGTCGACGGCGACGAGACCGCCGAACTGCCGGCGCACCGAGTCGGCGACGAGGATCGGGTCGGACTTGGCGACGCCGGGTTGGCCTCCGGGGGCCCGCTCGTTCGGACGTCGGCGACGAGCTCAGCGGACATCGAACACCTGCTCGCGGCGGTCGCCGAAGATGCCCTGCGGCCGGAAGACGACGAGCAGGGCGAGGACGAGGCCGGCGATGATGAACTTGACCTGGCTGAAGTTGTCGGTGGTCGACGAGCCAGTCGGGCAGCTTGTCGTTGCGCGTCGCCTGGCTGAGGACGTTGTCGACGAACTGGATCACGAAGAAGAAGATCATCGTGCCGACGATCGGCCCTTCACCCGGCCGAGGCCGCCGAGGATGATGATCGTGAAGGAGAAGAACGTCAGGGTGGTGGCGTACTGGCCGGGCGTCGCCGCCTGCGTCTGGGCGGCGAACATCAGGCCGCCGATCGAGCCGATCAGCCCGCCGAGGATCAGGCTCTGCATCTTGAACGCGACGACGTTCTTGCCGAGCGCCCGGGCGGCGTCCTCGTCCTCGCGGATGCTCTTCAGCACGCGACCCCACGGGCTGCGCATCAGCGCCCAGACGAGCAACGAGACGACGGCGACGAGCGACCAGCCGAGGACCATCATGAACAGCCGGTAGCCGTCGAAGACCTGGTCGCCGAGGTGGAAGCGGTCGTCGTTGACCCACGGGTTGAGGTCCTGGAAGAAGCTCGGTCCAGCCCTGCTTGCCGTCGGTGCCGCCGGTGAGCCAGCGTGAACCGCGTCGAGTTGACGGAAGTAGCGGATGATCTCGGCGGCGGCGATCGTGACGATCGCCAGGTAGTCGGCGCGCAGCCGCAGCGTCGGGAGGCCGAGCAGCAGGGCGAGGACGATCGAGCCAGACGAACACGAGCGGCAGTGCGGCGTACCACGGCCAGTCGTACTCGGCGATCGGGATGGCGAAGGCGTAGGCGCCGACGGCGGCGAAGCCGGCCTGGCCGAAGTTGAGCAGGCCGGTGTAGCCGACGTGGACGTTGAGCCCGATGGCGACCAGGCAGTACGCCGCCGCGGCGGCGTTGATCGCCGTGTACAGCGCGTTCCAGAAGATCAGCTCCCAGTTCATCCGATCGCTCCTTGCTGCCGAGGATGCCCTGCGGGCGGATCAGCAGGATGATGATCAGGGCGACGAGGGCGCCGACGTTCTTCATGTCGTTGGCGTTGGGGACCACGAACGTCCACAGCTCGACGAAGATGCCGATGACCAAGCGAGCCGACCAGCGCGCCGAACGGGTTGCCGAGCCCGCCGAGGGTGATCGCCGCGAACATCAGCAGCAGCAGCGTGAAGCCCATGTCCCAGCGGATGCCGTACTCGAGGCCGTACATCACGCCGCCGAGGCCGGCGAGGGCGCCGCCGAGGATCCACACGACGAGGATCACGCGGTCGGAGTCGATGCCGCTCGACGACGCCAGCTCGGGATTGTCGGAGACGGCCCGGATCGCCTTGCCGAACCGGGCCCGGAGCAGGAAGAGGGCGACGCCGACGATCACTGACGGCCGAGATGCCCATGATCCACAGCGACCGCGGGGCGAACTCGATCGGTCCGAGGTCGATCAGGTCGCGTTGCAGCGTGTACTGCGCCGTACTGCACGAAGCGCGCCGCCGACGAGGAACAGGTAGAGAGTGCCGCGCCGCCAGGGCGATGCCGATCGACACGATCATCATCGACGTCAGGCTCGTGCCGCGGTGGCGCAGCGGACGCCAGACGCCGAGCTCGAACAGCCCGCCGACGGCGGCCGTGACGACGATCGCGACGAGCGCGGCGGGGATCAGCGTGCCAGGACGCCCAGCTGCGGTTGAAGCCCCACGCGATCAGCGCGCCGAGCGTGACCATCTCGCCGTGGGCGAAGTTGGACAGTCCGGTCGTGCCGAAGATCAGCGACAGCCCGACCGACGTGATGGCGATGATCATCGCCAGCTTGAAGCCGTTGGCGAGCGTCTGGGGAAGCTGGCTCCACTTGCTCTCGGCCTGGCGCAGATCCTCGCCGAGGAAGAACGCCCGCGTCGTGCTGCTGTTGGCCCGTGACCAGCACGTCCTCGTACATCGTCGGTCTCACCCTCGGGGACGGTGATGCCCTCGGGCAGCGTGTCGGTGTCGAGCCGGACGTTGTACGTCCCCGGCTCCTCGATGGCGATCTCGTAGTTGCCCTCCGCGTCGGTCACCGCCTCGGCGACGAGCTCGCCGTCGGCCGTCTCGACGACGATGCGGACGTCGGCAACGCCTTCGCGGACCTCCTCGCCGTCCTCCTCGAACTCGTTCTGGACACGGCCGCGGACGACCTGGGCGGCGCCGTCGTCATCCTGGGCCGCTGCCGAGCCGAAGCCGGCGAGCAGGAAGGCAGCGGGAACGAGCAGCAGGGCGAACACGCCCCCACGCCGGAAGGCGCCGCCGCCGCGATCTCCCCCAAGCCATGTTGCCGCAGAGGGTACGACGTCGTGACGCGCTACGTCCAACGAACCGGTCGCGGCAAGACTGAGGCCGGTGATCTCGCCGGCCGACGCTCGCCGGTTGCTCGGGCTGGCCGACGATGCCGACGCCGACGCCGTGCGCGCCGCCCGCCGGCGCCTGGCCAAGCGCGATCCATCCGGACGTCGACGGCGGCGACGCCGAGGCGATGCGCCGGCTCAACGAGGCCGCCGACGTCATCCTCGAGGAGCTTGGCGCCGTCGGCCGACGGCGACGTGTCAGCAGAAGCGCGGGCTCCGATCGACGCCCCGACAGCGCCGGCCGCCGAGCACGGGTCGTGTCGATCAGCGACGTCGCGTCGTTCGTGATCGAGGCGCTCCCGGTCGTGGCGTTCGAGGCCCTGCTCGTGGTCACGTCGTGGATCGGCGAGGTCGTCGTCGACGAGTCGCCCTATCAGCTCGACGTGCTCGTGCTCGACCCGTTGCGCTGCTGGTGCCGGCTCGACCTCGTGCCCGACGCCGGGGCGACCACGGTGGGCCTGACGATCGCCGCCCTGCCCGACGAGCCGCTCCCGGACATCGACGACGTGCGCGATCTCTGGGTCGACTCGCTCAACCGCCTCGGGCGGATCTAGCTCGAGGCAGGGCCGGTCGTCGCCCGCACCGTGAACGACGGGTCAAGGACGTGGTCCCCGGCGCCGTCCGGTGAACGGTCGATGGCGAGGTCGACGGCGAGCGTCGCCATCTCGGTGATCGGGTTGTGCACCGTCGTGAGCGGCGGTGTCGCGTAGGCGGCGAAGGGGATGTCGTCGAACCCGACGATCGAGACTCGTCCAGGGATCTCGGTGCCGAGATGGTGGGCGGCATGCAGTGCCCCGAGGGCGAGAAGATCGGTCGCCGTGACGACGGCAGTCGGGGGCTCTGGCGAGCCGGCGAGCTGCCGAAAGCCGTCGGCGCCGGATCCCGGGTCGTTGAGCGCTGGCACGATGTGGGCCTCGTCCGGAGGCATCGCCAACTCGGTCAGGCGCTCGACGAACGCCGTGCGGCGCTCGCGGAGGTCACCGTGCGTTCCGCCGCCGATGAAGCCGAAGCGCCGGTGGCCGAGGCCGGCGAGGTGGTCGATGGCCAAGGCGATTCCGGCGCGGTTGTCGACGTTGACGGTGTCGACGCCGGTGAGGGCGCCGCCCTGCCACAAGGCGACGACCGGGACCGTCGCCGCAGCCAGGTCGTCGAGCAGCCGGGGCTGGTCGCGCATGTCGCCGAACAGGATGATGGCGTCGCAGTGGCGGGTCTCGAGCACGGCGTGCAGCTCGATCGCCTCGTCGGCCAGGCTGTGGGCGCTGCCGAGCACGACGTTGTAGTTGCGCTCACGGGCCCGCATCGTGACCGCCTCGACGGCCGGGGCGAAGAACGGATCGGAGATCTCCCGGACGATGATCCCGAGCAGCATCGTCTTGGCGCCGCGCAGCCCACGTGCCAGCGGATTGGGCCGGTAGCCGAGCCGGTCGGCGACGTCGAGGACCCGCTGGCGGGTGTCGGGGGCGATCGGCACGACCGTGACGGCGTCGTTGAGGACGCGCGACACGGTGGACTGGGAGACGCCGGCGGCGCGGGCGATGTCCTGCATCGTCACCGTGCGATCGGGCGCCTCGCCCGCGCCCGCCGCCACCCCGACGCGACTCGGCATACGGTTGACAGCATAGCAATGGCTGCATAGGATTTCAGAACCTGCAGAGGCGGGGCTTCCTGGGGGAGGGACCGAATGAAGATGCATCGTGTGCTGTTGGCTGTCGCACTTGGCGTGGGTGGGGTGATGACGACCGGCGTCGCGACGTCGGCCACGACAGTTCCACCCGACGACACGGCCGTTCCGACACGGCCCCGGAGGGCACGGCGGCGACCGAGGGGACCGAGGCGGCCGCCTACGACGTCGAGGCGGTCGGGACCTGCGACGGCGGGCCGATGGAGATGTGGGAGCGGTCCGGGCGGCAACGCCCCGATGGTCGACGCCCTCGTCGCCGCCTGGAACCAGGTGTATCCCGACTGTCAGATCAGCCTGACCTACATCGAGCACGCCGAGATGGTGCCGCAGCTGGCCCGGGGGATCGCCTCCGGCGACGTGCCCGACCTGATGGGCCTCGACCTCATCTACGGCCCGCAGTTCACCTCCGCCGGTCAGCTCGAGGACATCACCGACCTGATCGGCGACGACCCGTTGGTCGCCAACATCGCCGAGGGCCACCGCGCCGTGGCGACGTACGAGGATCGGCTCTACGGCGTGCCGCTGTACGCCGACGTCTCGCTGCTGTTCTGGAACAAGGGCCTGTTCGAAGCAGGCCGGGCTCGACCCCGAGGTGCCGCCGACCAACCTGCAGGAGATCCACGACATGGCGGCGGCGATCAACGACCCCGCCAACGGCGTCTACGGCTACTACCTGGCGGGCAACTGCGCCGGGTGCAACATCTTCACCTTCGCCCCGTTGATCTGGGCGTCTGGCGGCACGATCGAGCCCGCCGAGTGTGGCGACGAGGCGCTCGTCGGCGACAGCATCCCGACCGTGCTGGAGTGGGCACGGATGATGCACCAGGAGGGGCTCATCGACCCCGCCGCCCAGGCGGAGACCGGTGCGACGTTCGGCAAGGTGTTCGGCTCGGGCAACGTCGGGATCATGGGCACCGGCAACTTCAACGTCGCCCTGGCCAAGGCAGCAGAACCCCGACCTCGAGCTCGGCGTCACCCTGCTCCCCGGGCTGGAGTCCGGCCAGACGGCCTCCTTCGCCGGCGGCGACATCGTGACGGTGCCGAAGGGCTCCGAGCGGCTCGAGGACGCCGTCGAGTTCATGAAGTTCATCCTCTCCGACCAGGTCCAGACCAACGTGTACATGGCGCTGGGCAACCTGCCCACCCGGAGCGACGTCGAGCCCGTCTACGACGATCCGGACGTCGCCGACACGCTCCAGGCACTGCCGATCGCCCAGACGCCGTACACGCCCGTGTTCTTCGAGATGCTCAACTCGCCGCAGGGCCCGTGGCTGCAGATGCTCCAGCGGGTGTACTACAGCGACGAGCCGATCGAGGACATCATCGCCGACACGAAGACACAGATGGAGGAGATGTCCTGCGCGTAGGCCGGCTGGCTCGGCAGGGCCCCGCACCTTGTCGACGGCGGCGGCCGTCGGCAAGGCTGACCAGGGGACCGGAATGAAGGCGAGGACGAAGCGGAAGTTGGCCGGCGTCGCCTACGTGGCGCCGGCCCTCCTCTTCGTCCTCGCCTTCACCGTGTATCCGTTCGTGCGCACGTTCGGGATCTCGCTGACCGACGAGTCGCTGCTCGTCCCCGCCGAGTACGTCGGCCTCGACAACTTCCGCAACGCCCTCGACGACGACCAGTTCTGGGGGGCGTTCCGGTTCACGCTGAAGTACACGGTGCTGCTCACCCCGATCCTGATGATCGGCGGATACCTGCTCGCCCTCCTGCTGGCGACGAACACGCGGCCGCGGCGGTTCACCCGCGCCGTGGTGTTCATCCCGGTGGTGATCGGCCTCGGCGCTTCCAGCCTGCTGTGGTACTGGCTGTTCAGCCCGCGCTACGGGCTGGTCAACGCCGCCCTCGAGGATCTCGGGATCATCGACGAGCCGATCCTGTGGCTCGGGGTCAACCCCAGCACGTCGCTGTGGGCGGTCATCATCTCGATCACGTGGAAGGTGATCGGGTTCGGGATGATCCTGTTCGTCGCCGCCATCCAGGCCGTTCCCAAGGAGGTCAACGAGGCGGCGCTCGTCGACGGGGCGAACGGCTGGCAGCGGACGATTCGGGTGACCTTGCCGCTGACGATGCGCACGGTGCTGCTCGTCACGCTGATCAGCGTCATCGGCTCACTGCTCGCCTTCGACCAGTTCTTCCTGATGACCGCCGGCCAGCCGCTGAACCAGACCGCCACCTCGGTGTTCTACATCTACCTCAACACCTTCCCGTTCCTGAAGCTCGGCTACGGCGCGGCGCTGTCGCTGATGCTCGCCGGGTTCATCCTCATCTTCACGATCACCCAGATGGTGCTGAGCAGGCGGAGCGCGCGATGACGCCGCGACGGTCGGTACCTCGTCGGCGCCGTCTGCGTCGCTCTGTGCACCGTGATGCTGCTGCCGCTGCTCGCCTCGGTGCTGGCGTCGGTGAAGCCGACGGCGGAGGCGGCCGAGACCCCACCGACCTACTTCCCCCACGGCTTCAGCCTCGACGCCTACCGCCGGTTGTGGGAGTACCAGGACGGGATTGCCGACCTACCTCATCAACAGCCTCGGCACGGCGCTGCTCACGGTGGTGTTCACGGTCTTCCTCACGGCGCTGGCCGGGTACGGGCTGGCTCGCTTCCCGATCCCGTTCAAGGAGCCGCTGTTCGTCCTGATGCTGCTCGCCCTGATCATCCCCTACCAGGCGCTGCTGACACCGTTGTTCCTGATGTTCTCCGACCTCGGGCTGACCAACTCGCTGGTCGGCTTGGCGATCGTGCACACCGCGATCCAGTTTCCGTTCAGCCTGTACGTCATGCGCAACAGCTTCGAGGCGGTGCCGCAGGGAGCTGGAGGAGGCGGCGATGATCGACGGTGCCGGTTCGCTGCAGATCCTGCGGCGGATCTTCCTCCCCGCCGTCGTCCCGGCGATCATCACGGTCGTCCTGTTCGCGTTCATCATGTCGTGGAACGAGTTCCTCGGCGCCCTCGTGATGATGACCGACGGGGCCAAGTTCACCCTCCCGCTGATCCTCGCCAACTCGCGCACGGCGAACGTGCTCGGGGGCACCGATTTCGGGATGCTGCAGGCCGGGATCACGATCTCGATCGTCCCGTGTGTCGTCGTGTACCTGCTGCTGCAGCGCTACTTCGTGTCCGGGCTGCTCACGGGAGCGGTGAAGTCGACAGTCGACTGGCGCTGCCGGTGGCACCGAGCCGTGGCCGGTCTGCGGCCGCTCGGTCTCGACGAGGTGACGAGATCACCGGGGGCGAGTGGGCGACCGCGTCAGCAGGTCAACTCCGACGCGACGCTCGCCCACTGTCAGGGGTGGATGGAGCGACTCGGCTGGATCGACCAACTTCACGCGCGTCGCCGCTGGCGAGACCGGCGATCACCAGGGGATGGTGTTCGCCGACTCCGACGTCTACAAGCTGATGGAGGCGATGGCGTGGGAGGTCGGTCGGTCCGGGTCGGCCGATGCCGATCGAGCGGCTTCGGCGGCTTGACCGACGACGATCGCCCCGGCCCAGGAGCCCGACGGCTATCTCAACACCGTGTTCGGACGTCCCGGCCAGCGGCCGCGCTACAGCGATCTGGAGTGGGGCCACGAGCTGTACAACTACGGCCACCTGCTTGCAGGCGGCCGTGGCCCGAGCAGCGGACGAGCGGCGTGCGACGAATTCGTCGACATCGCCCTGCGGGTCGCCGACCACGTGTGCGACACGTTCGGCGACGGCGGCATCGAGCGGGTGGGCGGGCATCCCGAGATCGAGCTCGGCCTCGTCGAGCTCGCCCGCACGACGGGTGAGCAGCGCTACCTCGACCAGGCGGCGCTGTTCGTCGAGCGGCGCGGGCGGGGAACGCTCGGCGAGATCCCGTTCGGGCAGGCCTACTTCCAGGACGACGTCCCGATCCGCGACGCCACCGTGTTCCGCGGCCACGCCGTGCGGGCGATGTACCTCGCCGCCGGAGCCGTCGACGTCGCGGTCGAGACCGGCGACGACGAGCTGCTCGCCGCGCTGATCGCCCAGTGGGAGGCGACGATCGCCCGGCGCACGTACCTCACCGGGGGGATGGGGTCGATGCACACGGGCGAGGCGTTCGGCGACGACTTCATGCTCCCTCCCGACCGGGCGTACTCGGAGACCTGTGCCGGGATCGGCTCGGTGATGCTGGCCTGGCGGCTGCTCCTGGCCACCGGCGAGGCGCGCTTCGCCGACCTCATCGAGCGCACGCTGTACAACGTCGTGGCGACATCGCCGGCTCCCGACGGCCGGCACTTCTTCTATGCCAACCCGCTGCACCAGCGTGTGCCCGGGGCGGTGCCGAGCGACGACGTGGAGAGCAAGCGGGCGTCGTCGAGCCTGCGCGAGCCGTGGTTCCTCGTCGCCTGCTGCCCGACGAACGTGGCCCGGACGCTCGCCAGCCTCGCCGCCTACCTGGCCACCGCCGACAGCACGCGGGATCCAGATCCACCAGTACGCCGACAGCCGCATCGCCACGACCCTCGACGACGGCCGCCGCGTCGGCGTCGAGGTCGCGCACGCACTATCCCGATCGACGGCACGGTCACGGTTCGCGTCACCGAGACCGACGGGCAGCCGTGGGCGCTGTCGCTGCGGGTCCCGCCGTGGGCGACGGGTGCAGAGTTGGCCGACGCCGAACGGGTGGCGTCCGGTCGGCCCCGGTACCTGCTGTCGTCGAACACGCCTTCAGCGTCGGCGACGAGGTGACCCTCACGCTGCCGATGGCGCCGCGCTGGACGTCAGCCCGATCCGCGCATCGACGCCGTCCGCGGGTGCGTCGCCGTCGAACGCGGGCCGCTGGTGATGTGCGCCGAGTCGGTCGACCTGCCGGACGAGCGCCACGTCGACCTGCTCCGCGTCGATCCCTCGGTGCCACCGCACGATCGACGACGGCACGCGTCGTCGGTCGCCGCCCGGCTTCCTCGAACCCGCCAGACGCCGAGTGGCCGTACTTCGAAGGCTCGTCGACGACGTCGAGGCTGACGCTCGGAAGCCGTCAGACGTGCCGCTCGTGCCGTACAACCGATGGGCCAACCGCGGCCCGTCGACGATGCGCGTCTGGCTCCCGACCGTGTGATCTCCGAGTGTTTCGAGCGACGGAGTGTTTCGTGCCGAGGACGCGGTCCGCCACGCGGCACTCGCGATGGCCGGAAACACTCGCGATGGTCAGCGGTGGGCGGCGGCCTTCTGGAGGCGGTCGCGGATGGCGTGGCCGAGGCCGATCGGCGGTGGGAGGACGGCGATGATGTCCGTGCAGCCGTCGGCGTCGGCTTCACGCAGCTCGGCGTAGAGGTTGCGGGCATAGCCGCACGAGATCGCCGGTCGCCGTCGATGACGCGGACTTCGATCCCGGCGGCGCCGAACCGGGCGGCGGTCGCCTTGGCGTCGGCGGGGCGGTCGACGAGGTGGACCCGCGCCCGCGGCGCGTAGTGCGACGCCACCATCCCTGCCGCCCGTGACGGCCCGGTGGCGGCGGCGAGCGGGGTGCCGAGCAGCTCGGCGACGGTCTCGGTGGGGATGCCGCCGGGACGCAGGATCTGCGGCGGGTCGACGGTGCAGTCGACGATCGTGCTCTCCACCCCGACCGGGCTGGGCCCGCCGTCGAGGATCACGTCGGTCGCCGGGTCGAGCACGGCGCCGAGCTCGTCGAGGACGTGACCGACGGTCGTCGGGCTCACCGCGCCGTAGCGGTTCGCCGAGGGCGCGGCCAGGCCGCCCCCGGTGCGCGCCAGCACCTCGAGCGTCGCCGGGTGGGCGGGCACGCGGATGCCGACGGTGTCGCGGCCACCGGTGACTGCGTCGGGAACACGAGACGACCGCCGCAGCAGCAGCGTGAGCGGTCCCGGCCAGCACGTCTCGGCGAGCACGGCGGCGTGCGGTCGGCACGTCGGCGACCCAGCGGTCGAGGTCGTCGACGGCGCCGATGTGGACGATCAGCGGATGGGTCGGCGGGCGCCCCTTGATCGCGAACAGGCGACCAACGGCGGTCGGTTGCTCGGCGTCGGCCCCGAGTCCGTACACCGTCTCAGTCGGCACGACCGCCAGCCCGCCAGCGTTGATGCACGCGACGACGCGTTCGACGTCCTTGGTCACGAGCAGCGTCGTCGACGGACACCCGGGCGCAGCGTACGACCGCGTCGACGCTCGTTCTGTGTCAGCGTGTCAATGCCCGCTCGAGGTCACGCATGCGTCGACACAGAAGCGTGCAGATCGGCGGGTCGCGACGTAGCCTGGATCGGCCATGCGCATGCTCCATCCCGACCCCGGTTACGACCTCACGTACGACGACGTGTTCATGGTTCCCAACCTCTCGGCCGTCGGTTCGCGCCTCGACGTCGACCTCACCACGACCGACGGGATCGGCACCACGCTGCCGGTCGTCGTCGCCAACATGACGGCGGTGGCCGGTCGGCGGATGGCCGAGACGGTGGCCCGGCGCGGCGGGCTGACCGTGCTACCCCAGGACATCCCGCTCGACGTCGTCGGATCGGTCGTCGACTACGTCAAGAGCCGCCACCCCTTGTACGAGACGGCGATCACGTTGTCGCCGCACCACACGATCGGCGACGCCCTCGCCCTGATCCACAAGCGGGCCCACGGCGCCGTCGTGGTCGTCGACGAGGGCGGCGCACCGCTCGGTGTGTTCAGCGAGCGGGACGCGGCCGGCTACGACCGCTTCACCCAGCTCCACGCCGCCGTCAGCCGCGATGTCGTGACGGTCGCCGACGGAATCGATGCCGTCGCTGCGTTCGAGCTGCTCACCGCCCAGCGCCGTTCGCTCGCTCCGGTGGTCGACGACGAGGGTCGGCTGATCGGCGTGGTCACCCGCAACGGGGCGCTGCGGTCGACGATCTATCGCCCGGCCGTCGACGCCGAGGGTCGCCTGATGCTCGGCGTCGCCGTCGGGATCAACGGCGCGTCACCGGAAGCAGGCGTGGACGTCAAGGCCAAGGCGCTGCGCGAGATGGGTGTCGACGTGCTCGTCATCGACACCGCCCACGGCCACCAGGAGCGCACGCTGCGCACGGTCGAAGCCGTTCGCGGCGTCGCCCCGGACACGCCGATCGTCGCCGGCAACGTCGTCACCGCCCACGGCACCCGTCAACTCGTCGAGGCCGGCGCAGACATCGTCAAGGTCGGCGTCGGGCCGGGGGCGATGTGCACCACCCGAGTGATGACCGGAGTCGGTCGTCCGCAGTTCTCCGCCGTCGTCGAGTGCGCCGCCGAGGCTCGCTCGCTCGGCGCCCACGTCTGGGCCGACGGCGGGATCCGCTATCCGCGCGACATCGCCCTGGCCCTCGCCGGCGGGGCGGCCAACGTGATGTTCGGTTCGTGGCTCGCCGGCACCTACGAGTCGGCGGCAGACATCCAGCGCGACGCCGACGGACGGCTGTACAAGGAGAGCTTCGGGATGGCGTCGCATCGCGCCGTCAAGAACCGCAATCGCGCCGACGACCCCCTCGAACTCGCCCGCAAGGAACTCTTCGAGGAAGGCATCAGCACCGCCAAGATGTACCTCGACCCGGACCGACCCGGCGTGGAGGACATCCTCGACCAGATCGTCGCCGGTGTCCGCTCGGCGTGCACGTACGCCGGAGCAGCCTCGCTCGCGGAGTTCGCCGAGCGGGCCGTCGTCGGGGTGCAGAGCCTGGCCGGATACCGGGAGGGACTTGCCGCACGGAGCGCTTGGGCGACCGTTGAGCTGCAAGCGGCGTGACCTGCTGATCGCCATCGACGGTCCCGCCGGTGCGGGTAAGAGCACCGTCGGTCATGCCCTCGCTGCCCGCCTCGGCCTGGAGTACCTCGACACCGGGGCGATGTACCGGGCAGTGGCGTGCGATGCGTTACGCCGTGGCGTCGCGGTCACCGACGAGAACGCCGTCGCCGAGCTGGCTCGCACGATGTCGCTGAGCGTGTCCGACGACGGCGTGTTCGTCGACGGCGACGACGTCACGACAGAGATTCGTAGTCGGGAGGTGACGGCTGCCGTCAGCGCCGTGGCCGCCAATCCGGGTGTCCGCGCCGAGCTGCGCGCCCGCCAACGCGCCTGGGCGCTGGACCACGGCGGCGGGGTCATCGAGGGCCGCGACATCGGCACGGTCGTGTTCCCGGACGCCACGCTCAAGCTGTTCATCACGGCGTCGCCGCAGGAACGAGCAGCCCGCCGTGTGCGCGAGATCGGCGGCAACGTCGATGACGTCGCGGCATCGATCGCCGAGCGCGATCGACGGGACATGACGCGGCTCGATGGTCCGCTGCGCTCCGACCATGGGGCCGTCATCGTCGACACCACCGGCATCTCGATCGACGACGTCGTCGACAGGATCGTCGACATGCTCGGACAATGAGGTTCGAACGATGAGCGAGGTGCAGTCGTTCCTCGCCGGCGGTGGACCGTTCAGCCGGGCCTTCTACTACGTCGTGCGCGCCATCGTCGCCGACATCGACGAGGGCCCTGACGCGGCTGACGATCGAGGGCCGCGAACACCTGCCGCAGCACGGTGCATTCGTTCTCGCCCCGATTCATCGCTCGTACATCGACACCCCGATCTCGTCGTGCCTGACCCGTCGCCGTCTCCGCTTCATGGGCAAGGACACGTTGTGGAAGAACCGCCTGTCGGGATGGCTGCTGTCGTCGCTCGGCGGCTTCCCTGTCACGCGCGGCACCGCCGACCGGGAGGCACTTCGCCGCTGCGTCGCAGTGCTCGAGGCGGGTGAGCCGCTCGTGCTGTACCCCGAGGGCGAGCGCAAGTCCGGACCGACCGTGCAGCCGCTGTTCGACGGCGCCGTCTACGTCGCCCTGCGGGCCGGAGTGCCCATCGTTCCCGTCGGCATCGGCGGCTCGGAACGGGTGATGCCGAAAGGCGCCAGGTTCATCCACCCACACAAGGTCCACGTCATCGTCGGGGCTCCGATCGAGTCGCCGCCACCCTCCGACTCCGGTCGCGTTCCCCGCTCGACGATCCGCAAGCACAGCGACGAGCTGCACGCCACCCTGCAGCACTTGTTCGACGACCGCCCAGCAGCGCGTCGGGCTGCTCGAGACGTCAGCCGAACGCGGTCAGCTCCAGTAAGCGCCGAGGGCGGCCACCAGGTGGGCGGGGTCGGCGGCGCCGCACACCTCCCGCGCCGAGTGCATCGACAGCTGCGGCACGCCGACGTCGACGGTGGCGATCCCGAGCCGCGTCGCCGTCAACGGCCCGATCGTCGAGCCGCACGGGATGTTGTTCCGCGACACGAACGTCTGCACGGGGACGCCAGCCTTCTCGCAGCACGATCGGAACAGCGCCGCTGTCGCTGCGTCCGTGGCGTAGCGCTGGTTGGCGTTGAGCTTGATCGCCGGACCGTGGTTGACGAGCGGGGCGTGCCCGGCGTCGTGGCGCTCGGGGTAGTTGGGATGGATGGCGTGGGCGTTGTCCGCCGAGACGCAGCTCGACGAGGCGATCACGCGGCGGACGTCGTCGACGGAGTCGACGCCGGATCCGGCGAGGAGACGCTCGATGACGTCGGCGAGCAACGGTCCTGACGCCCCGCTCAGCCGACTCCGAGCCAACCTCCTCGTGGTCGAACAGCGCCGCCACGGTGATGTTCGGTCCCGGCTCCGTCGCAGCCAACGCCGAGACCGCCGCCCAGCACGACACCTGGTTGTCGAGCCGACCACTGGCGATCAGCGAGCGATCGGCGCCGAGTACGGACGGCCGGCTGGAGGTCGTAGAAGCACAGGTCCCAGAACGCCGGGGCGACGCCGGCGCGCTCGCCGAGCCAGTCGGTGAAGTTGCCCGCAGGCGACGAACCGGTCGCCCACACCGGGCGCAGCTGCACGTGCCGATCGAGCACGAGGCCGCGGTCGTTGACCTCGCGGTCGAGGTGGATCGCCAGTTGCGGCACCCGTGCGACGGGCTCGCGCACGTCGACCAGCGTCGACGTCCCGTCGGCGGCGACGACCCGCCCGGCGATCCCGAGATCTCGATCGAGCCAGCTGTTGAGCAGCGCACCGCCGTACACCTCGACGCCGAGGAGCCTCCAGTTGGCGACTGCCTGGTCGGGATGGGGATGGATGCGCAGGCCTGGCGAGTCGGTGTGGGCACCGACGATGCGCAGGCCTGTCGGGCGACTGTCGCCGAGACGCCAGGCAACGAGGGCGCCTCCGCGTCGGGTGAAGCCAGCAGGCGGGAGCGGTGACCACCGCTGCGACTCGACGAGCTCGACGAACCCGTTGCCGACAAGGACGTTGGCGGCCGTGTCGGCGGCGTGCCACGGCGACGGCGAGGCATCGAGGAAGTCGAGCAACTCCTGCACATGACCATTCAATCGACTAGAGATTCACTGTGCGCGAACGCGGAGAAGGGCGTTGACACGGCGGACGAAGATCGTGGCCACCCTCGGCCCGGCCTCGGCCGACCCCGTTGCCCTGGAGAAGGTGGTCCGGGCAGGCACCGACGTCTGCCGGCTCAACCTCAGTCACGGCCCTCTGGACGAACACCTCGGTCGTCTCGCCAGTGGTCCGCGAGGTCGCCGC
The DNA here is from genome assembly GCA_963732335.1 of Ilumatobacteraceae bacterium. Taxonomy (GTDB): domain Bacteria; phylum Actinomycetota; class Acidimicrobiia; order Acidimicrobiales; family Ilumatobacteraceae; genus Desertimonas. The sequence continues at coordinate 88,047 of CAVSZO010000032.1, forward strand.
ACGGCTCGGCCGTCGCGTCGCCGTGATGGCCGACCTTCCCGGTCCGAAGATCCGCGCCGGGTCATTCCCTGAGGGCGGGGTCGACCTGCCGGCCACGGGAGTCGTCCGACTCGTCGCCGGCGACGGCTCGCAGCACGGCCGGCACGATCGCCGTCGACTACCCCGACCTCGTCACCCACGTCGATGTCGGTGAGCGGGTGGTGCTCGGCGACGGCGAGATCTCGCTGCGCGTCGTGTCCAAGGAGGCCGACGGGCTCGTCGCCGAAGTCGAATCCGGAGGACGCACGCAAGGTCGACCGGGCGTCCACCTGGCGTGCGAACGGTTGGCGCTACACGCCCCGACCGCCGAGGACCTCGAGCTCGCCGAGGCGATGGCAGCAGCCGGAGCCGACTACATCGCCCTGTCGTTCGTACGCCGGGCGAGCGACGTCGAGGAGCTCCGCGGCGTCATCGGGGAGCGTGCCCAGATCGTCGCCAAGATCGAGACGGCGGCGGCGCTCGACGACCTCGCCGGCATCACCGCAGCGGCCGACGCCGTGATGGTGGCACGCGGCGATCTCGGGATCGACTGTCCCCTCGAGGACGTGCCTCACCTCCAGAAGCGGATCATCCGCCACTGCGTCGAGGAGGGCACCCCGGTCGTCACGGCGACACAGATGCTGGAGTCGATGATCGACGCTCCGGCGCCGACCCGCGCCGAGGTCAGCGACGTCGCCAACGCCGTCTTCGACGGCACCGATGCCTTGATGCTGTCCGCCGAGACGGCGATCGGCCACGATCCGGCGCTGGTCGTGGCGACGATGTCGCGCATCGCCGCCCGGGCCGAGAGCGAGGCCAGTTACCGCCAGTGGGCCAACCACCTCGGGCGCGTCCAGCAACGCCAGTCCGGCGACGTCCGCGAGCGGATCACCCAGTCGATCACCCACGCCGCCTGGCAGGCTGCCGACGACGTCGGGGCGGCGGCGATCCTGTGCTGCACGCGGTCCGGGCGGACGGCGCGATCGATGGCCCGGTTCCGTCCGCCGGCGCGGTTGCTCGGGCTCTCCCCGGACGCCCGAACGCTCGACGCACTGGCGCTGTCGTGGGGGGTCGAGCCGGTCGAGATGGAGGAGTCGAACTCGACCGACGAGATGGTCTGGTTCGCCGTCGAGCACGCCGTCACGGGCGGGTACATCGCTCCGGGCGACACGGTCGTCGTGATCGCCGGCGCGCCGGATCGCCTCAGCGGGGCAGCCGCCGACGTCATGCGGATCGTTCGCGTGCTCGTGATCTGGTCACACGAGATGGGCGCTGCCGATGCGCCGCTGATCGCCCTCGTCCACGGGGCGATGGACCGCTCGGCGGCGATGGTGCTGCTGTCGCGGCGGCTCGACGATGAGTACCGGGTGCTGCGCTACGACCGGCGCGGCTACGCCCGCTCGCACGGACGCGGGCGGACCGTTCACGATCGACGCCCACGTCGCCGACCTCGTTGGTCTGCTCGACGGCCGGCGTGCCGTTGTGTTCGGGCACAGCTACGGCGGCAACGTGGCGTTGGCGCTCGCCGAACGCCATCCCGGAGCTCGTGCGGGCGGTGGCCGTGTACGAAGTCCCGCTGTCGTGGTTGCCGTGGTGGCCGGGCAGCACCGGTCGGTGCGACCGACGGCAGCGAGTCCCGAGGAGGCTGCCGAGCAGTTCATGCGTCGAATGGTCGGTGACGATCAATGGGACGCCCTCCCAGAGTCGACCCGCTCCGCCCGACGGGCCGAGGGCGAGGCCTTCGTCGACGAGATCGCCGACCTGGGCGCCGAGCCACCCTGGCACGCCGAACGGATCGACGTGCCGTTCGTGGCGATGTACGGAGCACTGACCCGGGAACACCATCGCGACGGCTGTCACTACCTCGCCGAACTGCTGTCGGACCAGCAGGCGATCGCCATCGAGGGTGCCCGTCACAACGGCCCGTTCACCCATCCCGAGGCCGTGGCTGCGGTGATCCGCGCCCTCGAGGCACAGGCTCCCGCCTGAAGTTCAGTTCACCAGGACGCGTGGTGCTGGTCGACGTCGTTGCCCCGTCCGGTCCCAGCAACGTGGCGCGGCCGGGGACGGTGACGGCCTGTCCGAAGAACGTGCAGGTCGTGTCCGGCTCGGCTCCGGCATCGATGGTGGTGCGAACATGGTCGGCGCAGTCCGTCAGCTCGGCGCGTTGTGACCATGCCAGCCCGGCGATCGCCAGCAGGATCACCACGGTGAGGACCTTCTTGACGACCTCCTTGACCACCCACACGGCGATCAGGGCGAGCAACACCGCGATCGCCACCGTCCACAAGCTGGTGTTCTTGGCGGTCTCGAAATCGAACGCGAGGACAGTGTCCACGAGAATCAACTTAGGTGCGCTGGGTACCCTGAATCGCGTATGGCCGACGAGCGACCGATCACGATGTCGCCAGGTGGCCTGCCGTCGACGGTGCTGCCGGCGGCAGATCCGGTCGCCGAGGCTCGTCTCGCCGAAGCCGTCCGCAGCGAGCCATCGACTCGGCGCGATGCCGTCGCCGGCGTCGTCGCCGCCTATCCGCGCTTCCTCGCCGCCTGGGCGGCGCTCGGCGATGCGGCCAGCGACACGATCGAGCGCTATGCCGCCTACCGCGTCGGGTACCACCGCGGCCTCGACGCGCTACGGGCGCAACGGCTGGCGCGGCTCCGGGTTACGTGCGCTGGTCCGAACCGACGAACGTCGGGTTTCCTCCGCTGCCTGCGCGGCCTGCAGGAGATGGCTGCGGAGATCGGCGAGACCGACGAAGCCGAGCGCTGCGAGCAGTTCCTCCACCAGCTCGATCCCGCCGGTCCGCCAGGGTGACGACGGGAACCGGGAGCACCGGTGGCGCCGTGCTCTGCGGTGGTCGAAGTCGAGCGGTTCGGTCGCGACAAGGCGCTGATCGACTTCGACGGCCGACCGCTGGCCGAACACGTCGGCACGGTGCTCGAATCCGCCGGATGCCAGCCCGGTGGTGTTCGTCGGTGGGGACGGCGACCGGCTGATCGGCGGCGACCGGCCGGGAGTTCGTCGCCGACACCTGGCCGGGCGAGGGTCCGCTCGGGGGAGTCATCGACGCCCTCCGTTGGTTTCGGTCGGCGCGACGCCGACGGCGTCGTCGTCGCGGCGTGCGACCTGCCGAACCTCACCGAGCGGACCGTTCGGGCCGTCGCCGACGGAGGCGGTGCGGCGGTCGCCATCGCCGAGCGCTTGCACCCGGCGCTGGCCTGCTGGCCGATCTCCGCGGCGGACCAGCTCGAGGCCTTGTTCACCTCGGGGGTGCGTTCGTTGCACGAAGCGCTCGACACGCTCGGCTGCCACACGCGTCCCGGTCGACGAATTCGACTTGCATAACGTCAATCGCCCGGGGGACCTGGGCGATTAGCCTCTGCGTCGTGCCGATTTCAGAGATCGAGGTGTCCGCCCTCGCCGAACGTGTCGCCCAGGGTGCCCTCGTGATCGACGTGCGCGAGCCGGATGAGTACCGCGCCGGCCACGTGCCGGGCGCTCAGCTGATCCCGCTCGCCACGGTCCCCGATCACCTCGACCGGTTCCGAACCGACGGGCCGACCTACGTGATCTGCAAGTCGGGTGGGCGCAGCATGCGGGCGTGCGAGATCGCCGCGGGCGAGGGCTACGACGTCGTCAACGTCACCGGGGGAACCGGAGCCTGGATCGACTCCGGCCGCGACGTCGTGATCGGCGACAACCCCTCGTGACGTTCATTGCGTTCCCCGGCCACGCAGGCCGCTTGTTGCCGCTCCTTCGCTGGCGCTCAGTCGCTCGCACTGGAGGTCGGCTTCCCTCGTGACCTTCCGTTGGGTCGACGACGAGGTCGACCTCCTCGAACTCATCGACCAGCTCGTCGTCGAGCCGAGATACGCCCTCGACACGGAGTTCCATCGCGAGCGCACGTACTTCCCGCGTCTCGCCCTGCTGCAGGTCGCCTGGCCAGGCGGCATCGCCCTCGTCGATCCGCTCGCCGTCAACCCGGAGCTGTTCACCAAGCTGTTCGACTCCGACGCGGTCGCCGTGCTCCACGCCGCCCAACAGGACCTCGACGTGCTCGCTCACGCCGTCGGCAGCATTCCCCGGGTGATCTACGACACCCAGGTCGCTGCCGGCTTCATCGGCTACGCCACGCCGTCGTTGGTCGAGCTCGTGCGCGGGGAGCTCGGGCAGAATCCGGTCAAGGGCGACCGGCTGACGGACTGGCTGCACCGGCCGCTGACGGCCGATCAGAAGGAGTACGCCGCCGCCGACGTGCGCTTCCTCCTCGACCTGCAGGACCACATCGACGCCAAGTTGATCGAGCGGGGCCGGCTGGCCTGGGCCGTCGAGGCGTTCGACGAGCTGCGTTCGAGACCAGTGGGGAGGACGGCGCCTGAGGATGCCTGGGCACGCCTCAAGGACGCCCGGACGCTGCGCCCGCGAGCACGGGCAATCGCCCAGGCGGTCGCCGCCTGGCGCGAGCGGGAGGCCCAGGCGCTGGACATCCCAGTCCGTCAGGTGCTTCCCGACCTCGCTGTTCTGGGTATCGCTCAGCGCCAGCCCAGAGACCTCGTCGAGCTCGCCCAGTGCCGAGGCGTCGACGACCGGCACCGTCGCGGCCGCATCGGCAACGAACTCGTCGCTGTCGTCGAAACTGCCAAGCAGGCGCCGCCGCCGCGGATCGGCAACGGCGGAGACGACCTCGACCGCTCGTTGCGACCTGCGCTGACGCTGGTCTCGGCGTGGGTGAGTCATGTCGCCCGCACCGAACAGATCGACACGGCACTGCTGGCGACCCGCAACGACCTGATCGCCCTCCTGTCCGGCGACGCCGATGCGAGGCTGCACACCGGGTGGCGAGCGGAGCTGGTCGGCGACGGAATCGAACGTCTGTTGGCGGGCACCGTCGGACTGACGTTCGATGGCAACGGCGGCCTGCGCCTGATCGAGGTCGCAGGGCAACCCACTGAATGACGCTTCCGCCAGCGAGCACCCGGTAGAATGCCATCAATGTCAACTTCCTAGTTCGTTGGGAGCCCTGCGTGAAGAAGGGTCGTCATCGCCGCTTCGAAGAAGCGCGAAAGCTGAAGCAGTCAGGACCTGGGGCGTTCGACCTCGGATTCGGCGATCGTGGTCGCAGTGCCACGACGACGAAGGATGGCGAGGTCTCCGAAGAGGACGAGTACGCGGCGATTGCCGAGCGCTACGGCGTCGAATTCGAGGACGACGCCGACGACGAGGAGTGACGGCGCCGGCGGAGCGACACGGGGGTTGGTAGCGCCGGAGGGCGCTTCCAGTCGAGGGCGGTGACGAGCAGGTCGTAGATCGGCGCGCCGACCAGTTCGACGATCTCGTCGCGAGCCGACACGTACACCGGTTCGCTCCCGCTGTAGGCCTCGGGCGCCTCGGTGCACCACCAGTGGAACTCGCGGCCACCTTCGCCCCAGTCGCGGCGCTTCCAGTCGCGGAAGCGGGACGTGACGTGGCCGTTCTCGTCGGTCGAGTGCTCGAGCCGTAGCGGCAACTGCCAGCACACGTTCGGCTTCCAGTCGAGGGGCCGTTCGCCGGCCTCGAGGGCGGCCACGTGCAGCGCACAACCGGCGCCCTGGGCCGAACCCGGACGGTTGAGGAAGATGCAGGCGTCGTCGACGAGCCGAGTCATCGTCACCGGCTCACCGTTGTCCGTTGACTCGCCGGGGGCGAGGAAGCCGGCGGCGACGGCCTCGTCGTAGAACTGCATGTGCCGCGGTTCGAGGCGGACGAAGTGCTTGACCACGTTGGCGACGTCGTCCTCGTCGACGAAATGGGCGCCGTAGCTGCAGCAGCCCTGCTCCATGTCCGATGCATCGGCGTCGAGCACGCCCTTGCACCCGGCGCCGTAGATGCAGTGGTAGCTCGACCGGAGGAACGTCGCGTCGAACACCCACGTGCGCTCCTCGTCGGGGTCCTCGAACGACACCCACTCCCGCACTTCGAGCCCCTGCACACCACGATCGTACGACCGATGGGTGTTTAGGGGACGGAACGGTCCCCTAAACACCCATCGGTCAGGAGGCGAACGGCGATGCCCCGATGGATCGTGCGGTTGACGACGTCGATGACGTCGTCGGCGAGGTCGCGGAGGTGTACCCAGGTGAAGTGCAGCACGCGGTATCCGTGAGCCGTCGGCTTCGTTGTCGCGCCACTTGTCCCGGTCGAAGTCGGTCGAACCGAGCGTGCCAGCGCCGGCCGTCGGCCTCGATGATCAACCGATGGTCCGGGCATCAGGACGTCGACGCGGCCCGGTACGCGACTGACGCCACGGCAACGCTGCCTGGCGGATCGATCATCGGTCTGCTGGGACGACGGTCGAGCACAGCGAAGAGCAGCGCTTCCAGCTCGCTCTCCGGTGGCGTCCAGCCGTCGTCGAGCCGTTCGAGCACGAGGGGCCGGATCCGCGGCAGTCCGGGGCGACGGCTGCCGGCGTAGAAGGTCAGCCGCTCGTTGAGGTCGGCGATGGCCACCGTCTTGGCGAGCAGGGCGTCGTCCATCGCCCGCTCGAGACGCCACGGCGAGACTCGCGTGTGGCAGGTCGAACAGCGTCTGGGCGATCGTCGTCACGCGGATGCCGTCGACGGTGGTGAGCTTGGCGCCGGCGTAGCGATGCAGCGTGGCAAATGGGTGAGTGCAGTACGAGTTGACAGGGACGACGAGCTCGACGCGCCCCGGCCGAAAGCCGGTCAGCTCGTGGAGTGCGGCGGCCGCAAGGCCGGCGACGGCCGCGTCGTCGACCGACAGCTCGGCGATCTTGCATTGGCGCTTCCAAGTGCCCTGCACTTGCTGGCGAGCACGTAGACGGCAGGCACCGGCCGAAGCCAGTGCTTCTCGCCCAATCGGCGTTTCACGAATCGTTCGCTCGCCCCGAGCTCGAAGGCCTGTTGTCTGCTGAAGGCGCCGAACTGCTGTCGCGGCGAGCGCCTCGATCCGCCGGTCGATTTCCGTGTACCTCATGCCACGCAGTCGGATCACAGGGGTGTCACAGTCGTCGGGCAGACAGGGCGACACGACAACCGACCGATGGGTGTTTCAGTGGTCGGTTCGGTCCCCTAAACACCCATCGGTCGTCGCGGCGGGGGGTCCGTACACTGGTACGGGTGGTGAAACCTCCGCGCAGTGCCGACGAAGTTCGTCAGTCGTTCATCGACTTCTTCGTCGCGCGCGACCACACCTTCGTGCCTTCGGCGAGCCTCGTGCCACAGGATCCGACGCTGCTGTTCAACGTCGCCGGGATGGTGCCGTTCAAGCCCTACTTCCTCGGCGACGAGAAGCCGCCGTACAAGCGCGCCGTCAGCTCGCAGAAATGCGTCCGTGCCGGAGGGAAGCACAACGACCTCGACGATGTCGGCCGCACCAAGCGCCATCTCGTGTTCTTCGAGATGCTCGGCAACTTCAGCTTCGGCGACTACTTCAAGGAGTTCATCATCCCGGCCAGCTGGGAGCTCGTGACAGAGGACTGGGGGATGGACGGTGACCGCCTGTGGATCACCGTGCACGAGTCCGACGACGTCGCCGAGCAGATCTGGCACGACGTCGTCGGCGTGCCGCTGGAGCGGATCCAGCGGATGGGCGACGCCGACAACTTCTGGCAGGCCGGCGAGACCGGGCCGTGCGGACCATGCAGCGAGATCCACCTCGATCGCGGGCCGGAGTTCGGACCCGACGGCGGTCCCGCCGTCGACGCCCAGGGCGACCGCTTCCTCGAGTTCTGGAACCTCGTGTTCATGCAGTACGACCGCGACGACACGGGCGCGCTGACGCCGCTGCCCAACCCGTCGATCGACACCGGGGCCGGACTCGAGCGTGTCCTCACCGTGCTGCAGGGCGTCGACTCGCTGTGGGAGACCGACCTGATGCTTCCGCTCATCGACAAGGCGAGCGAGCTCACCGGCCGGCCGTACAAGGTCGGCGACTACGACGATCGCGACAGCTTCGCCATCCGTGTCCTCGCCGAGCACGCCCGCTCGACGTCGATGCTCGTGGCCGACGGGGTGTTCCCGTCCAACGAGGGACGTGGCTACGTCCTGCGCCGGATCATCCGCCGGGCCGTGCGCTACGCCTACCTCCTCGGCACCGACAAGATCGTCCTCCCCGAGCTGGCCGAGGTCGCCGTCGACGTGATGGGCAACGCCTATCCCGACGTTGCCCGCCAGCGCGACTTCATCGTCGGCGTGCTCGGCAAGGAAGAGGAGAACTTCCGCCACACGCTGCGCAACGGCCTGTCGATCCTCGAGCGTGAGCTCGGCGACGAGGCCGCTGAGGCTCCAGAACGAGAGGTCCTGTCAGGTTCGACGGCGTTCGCCCTCCACGACACGTACGGGTTCCCGCTCGAGCTCACCCAGGAGATCGCCTCCGAGCGCGGCGTCACGGTCGACCTCGCCGGGTTCGAGACCGAGATGGCCGAACAGCGCCAACGGGCCAAAGCGGCGCGAGGCGTCCACCGGGAGAACGCCAACGTCGACGCCTACCGACAGCATCGTCGAGCAGTACGGCGTCACGACATTCCTCGGCTACGTCGCCGACAACGCCGTCGCCCGGGTCCTCGACGTGCTCGCCGTGCCTGGTGGCGATGGCGACGCCGAGCTCGTCGAGATCTTCCTCGACCAGACGCCGTTCTACGCCGAGAGCGGCGGCCAGGTCGGCGACACCGGCTCGATCTCCACCGAGACCGGCACGGCCGAGGTCGTCGACACGACGTTCGCCCTGCCCAACCTGCGCCGTCACACGGCCCACATCGTCGCCGGGACGATCACCCCAGGACAGGCCGCGCGCTGCGGCGATCGACGTCGAACGCCGCAACTCGATCCGCCGCAACCACACGGCGACCCACCTCGTCCACCACGCCCTTCGCGAGGTGCTCGGCGAGCACGTCAAGCAGGCCGGATCGCTCGTCGCCCCCGACCGCCTGCGGTTCGACTTCTCGCACTATGCGCCGCTCAGTGCCGACGAGATCATCCGCATCGAGAACCTGGCCAACGGGGAGACGCTGGCGAATACGCCGGTGCGGGCCTTCGAGACATCCAAGGACGAGGCCGAGAGCCTCGGGGCGATCGCCTTCTTCGGCGAGAAGTACGGCGATGTCGTGCGTGTCCTCGAGGCGGGCAGTTCGATCGAGCTCTGCGGCGGCACGCACGTGAGCGCCACCGGCGACATCGGCACGATCAAGATCGTCAGCGAAGGGTCGATCGGCTCGAACCTGCGGCGGATCGAAGCCGTCACCGGTACCGGCGCGGTGGCGCTGTTGCAGCGCGACGAGCGGCTGCTCGGCGAGATCGCCAACCTCGTCGGCAGCCCCGGTGACGCGACGGGCGGGGTGCGGCGCAAGCTCGACGAGCTGCGCGCCCTCAACGACGAGAACAAGCAGCTGCGCGGCAGGCTCGCCCGCACCCAGGCGAACGAGCTCGCCGATGGCGCCGTCGACGGTGCGGTCGTCAGCCGTGTCGACGGTCTGTCGCCGAACGAGCTCCGCGAGCTGGCCATCGCCGTCCGCAACGCGCCCGACGTCGACATCGTCGTCCTCGCCGGCGAGACGCCGACCGGGGGCGTGTCGCTGGCCGCCGCGGTGACGCCTGGCTCGCCGTTCGAGGCGGCGGCCCTGATCCGCGACGCGGCGAAGGCCGTCGGCGGCGGTGGTGGCGGCAAGGGCGACATCGCCACGGCCGGAGGCAAGGACCCGGCTGGCATCGACGAGGCGCTGGAACTTGCCGGCGAGGCGGTGCTCCTCGCTCGTGGCGAGCAGGGCGCGCCGGCCACTGACAGCTAGTGCGCGTCCTCGCCCTCGATCTCGGCAGCCGGCGTATCGGCGTCGCCGTGAGTGACATCACCGGCACGGTGGCGTCTCCGCTCACCGTGCTGGAACGGTCGAAGTCGCGACGCCACGACTACCGAGCGAATCGCCGCCGTCGTGCGTGAGGAGGAGGTCGAGTTGGTCGTCATCGGCCTGCCGATCAGCTTGTCCGGCGACGAGGGACCCGCTGCCCGGGCTGCCCGGACCGAGGCGAAAGCCCTCGCTACGCTGGTCGACGTGCCGATCGAGACGTTCGACGAGCGCCTCACGACGGTTACCGCCGAACGGGCGCTCGCCGAGGCTGGCGTGCGCGGCCCCGCCCGCCGTCAAGTGGTCGACAAGGTCGCCGCCGCGGTCATCCTCCAGGCGTTCCTCGACCGACGAGCCGGAGATTCGGCGTGAACACGCGCTACCGCGGTCGGCCGGACATCGACGACATCGACGACGTCGACGTCCTCGAGACCTACGACTGGAACGAAGATCCCTGGGACGCATCGCTCGGCGTCGGCGAAGTCGAGCAGGTCCGCACCCAGACGCGCGCGGCGAGGTGGGTCGGCTGCGGGCGCCCTGGCGCTCGCCAACTTGCTGATCATCGCCGGAGGCATCTACGGCTGGTGGTACATCCGCCAGGCCAACGCCCCAGGTGACGTGGGTGGTCCGGTCGAGTTCGTCATCGCCGAGGGCGAGGACCTGCAGGCGCTCAGCGAGCGACTCGAGGACGAGGGGATCGTCGAGAACGCCGCCTTCTTCGAGCGGTACGTGGCCGACCACGGCGGGCTCGAGGTGACGCCCGGCTACTACCGGCTGCCGACCGGCGATCACGTCGGCAACGTGCTCGCCCGCTTGCGAACATCGCCCGAGGAGACCTTCATCGAGATCACCTTCCCGGAAGGGTTCACGCTGCAACAGATCGCCGCCCGCCTGGCCAACGAGCTCCCGCAATTGTCGGTCGAGGAGTTCATGGCGGCGGCCAACGATCCGACGATCCCGGCGGCGTTCAGGCCAGCCGGAGTCACGAGCATGGAGGGGCTGCTGTTCCCGGCGACCTACCGCGTGTTCAACGCCGACAGCGAGCGGCAGGTCATCACCCGGATGGCCGAGCAGATGGAACGGGTCGGTGCCCAGGAGGAGATCGCCGCCGGCCCGGTTGGCATCTCGCCCGAGTACACGCCGTACGAGATCCTCGTCATCGCCTCGATGATCGAGCGGGAGGCGAAGACCGACGAGGACCGTCCACTCGTCGCCAGAGTGATCTACAACCGGCTGGCCAACACCTACCCGCTGCAGATCGACGCCACCTTGCTGTACAACGCACCGCCCGAACTGGTCGACGCCGAGGACATCGACTTCGATGCCCTGCGGGCGATCGACACGCCGTGGAACACGTACATCCACACCGGGCCTGCCCGCAGACTCCGATCGCCAACCCCGGGCGGGCGTCGATCGAGGCCGCCCTGCATCCCGGCACCGAACCCGAGTCCCGGGAACGCGCTGTGCACGGGTCTGCCGGCGAACCAGTGCATGTGGCTGTTCTACGTCGTCAAGGACGAGCAGGGCAATCACGCCTTCGCCGTCACGCAGGATCAGCACGACGCCAACGTCCAGCGCGCCCGCGACGCCGGGTTGCTCGATTGACGCCCTGGCCGCGTTGCCGCCCTGATCGGGTCGCCGGTCGGGCACTCGCTGTCGCCGGTGATCCACCAAGCCGCCTTCGACGCCGCCGGGATCGACTGGCGCTACGTCGCCTTCGACGTGCCCGCCGGCCGCGCCGACGACGCCCTGGCGGCGATGCGTGTGCTCGGCATCGCCGGGCTGTCCGTCACGACGCCGCACAAGGAGCAGGTCGCCGCGTGCGTGGACGGCCTGGCACCGGCCGCGGCGGCGCTGCACTCGGTCAACACCGTCGTCGTCGAGGACGATGGCCGGCTCGTCGGCCACAGCACCGACGGCCAGGGCTTCGTCGCCGCCCTCCACGCCGACGGCGTCGACGTCTGCGGGATGCACGTCGCCGTGCTCGGCGCCGGGGCGGCCGCCCGCAGCATCGTCGCCGCCCTCGACCACGCCGGCGCTGGCACCATCGTCGTGCTCAACCGGACACCGAGCAAGGTGCCCGACGTCGTCGCCCTCGCCCCGCTGACCGCTCGTGCGGCCGACGCCGATGTCGCCGCCGAGCTCGGCGGAGCCGAGCTGATCGTCAACGCCACGTCCGTCGGCTTCGCGTCCGACGAGTTCCCGCTCGATCCGGCAGTACTGCACCCCGAGCACCTCGTCGCCGACCTCGTCTACCACCCGCTCGACACGGCTCTGCTGCGCGCCGCCCGTGACGCCGGTGCCCGCACGTTCGACGGGCTCGGCATGCTCGTCCACCAGGCTGCCCTCCAGCAGCAGCTGTGGCTCGGCCACCTCCCCGACGTCACCGTGATGCGCGCCGCCGCCGAGGCCGAACTCAACCGCCGTGCCGTGTCGGCCGGGCGTTAGCGTTCCGCCGATGTTGAGGTTCCTGACGGCGGGGGAGTCCCACGGCCAGGGGCTCGTCGTCATCCTCGAAGGACTGCCCGCCGGGCTGGCCGTCACCGTCGAGGACATCCAAGGCGAGCTGGCCCGCCGCCGTCTCGGCTTCGGTCGCGGTCCCCGTCAGCGCTTCGAGGTCGACGAGCTGACCCTGATCGGGGGTGTCCGCCACGGGCGCACGCTCGGCTCACCCGTCGCCATCGAGATCGCCAACACGGAGTGGACGCGCACCGACAAGTGGCACGCCGAGATGTCGCCGGCCCCGGGCACCACTGCCGCGCCGCTCACCCAGGTGCGGCCGGGGCACGCCGATCTCGCCGGGATGCAGAAGTACGGCTTCGACGACGCCCGCGACGTGCTCGAGCGGGCGAGCGCCCGCGAGACCGCCGCGCGTGTCGCCGCCGGGGCGGTCGCCAAGCTGCTGTTGCGCACGATCGGCATCGAGGTCATCTCCCACGTCATCCAGATGGGTGAGGCGCGCAGCACCGGTGGACGCCCGACGCCGGCCGACCTCGACGTCGTCGACGACTCGCCGGTGCGCTGCTTCGATCCGGACGCGGCGCGAGGCGATGATCGCCGCGGTCAAGGCCGCCGCCAAGGACGGCGACTCGCTCGGCGGGGTGGTCGAGGTGCTCGCCTACGGAGTGCCGGTCGGGCTCGGCAGCCACGTGCACTGGGATCGCAAGCTCGACGGCCTGATCGCCCAGGCCGTGATGAGCATCCAAGCCGTCAAGGGCGTCGAGCTCGGCGACGGCTTCGACGTCGCCTCCCGGCGCGGCAGCGTCGCCCACGACGCCATCCGCTGGGACGAGGCCGAGGGCGCGTACCGGCGCGACACGACGCTCGCCGGTGGCGTCGAGGGCGGGATGTCGACGGGTGAGCTGCTCGTCGTGCGGGCGGCGATGAAGCCGCTGGCGACGTTGAACAAGCCGATTCTGGAGACGGTCGACACGGCGACGAAGGAGGCGACGGTCTCGTTCAAGGAGCGCACCGACGTCACCGCGGTGCCGGCGATGGGGGTCGTCGCCGAGACGATGGTCGCCCTCGTCCTCGCCGCCGAGGCGCTGCGCAAGTTCGGCGGGGACTCCGTCGCCGAGTTCGTCCGCAACGCCGAAGCGTTCCGGGCGACCTTGCCGTGAAGTCGATGAATGACGTGCGCACGGTCAACGTGGCGCTGGGGGAGCGCAGCTACGACGTCCACGTCGGCGCCGGGGCGGTCACCTGCCTTCCCGACCTGCTCCCGCCACGGCGCGCAACGCGTCGCCGTCGTGACCCAGGCGACGATCCCGTTCGCCGATGCGGTCAGCGCCCTGCTCGGCGACCGCCACCTCGTGCGCATCGACATCGGCACCGGCGAGGAGAGCAAGTCGCTGGTGACCGTCGAGCATCTCGCTCGGGCGTTCGCCGACATCGGACTGACCCGCGACGACGTCGTCGTCGCCGTTGGTGGCGGGCTGGTCACCGACGTGGCCGGGTTCGCCGCCGCCGTGTGGCATCGCGGTGTCGCCGTGGTGCACGTGGCGACGTCACTGCTGGCGATGGTCGATGCCGCCATCGGCGGCAAGACCGGCGTCAACCTTCCCGAGGGCAAGAACCTCGTCGGGGCGTTCTGGCAACCGATCGGGGTGATCTGCGACACCGACGCCCTCGCCACGCTGCCACCACGCGAGCGTCGCTCCGGCGACGGCGAGATGGCCAAGTACCACTTCCTCACGGGTGACGATCTCGAGGCGCTGTCGCTCGATCGAGCGGATCGCCCGGTGCGTCGAGATCAAGGCGGCCATCGTCGTCGTCCGACGAACGCGAGGGCGACCGGCGGGCCGTGCTCAACTACGGGCACACGCTCGCCCACGCCCTCGAGACGGCGACGGCGCACGCCGTCACGCACGGTGAGGCGGTCGGTATCGGGCTCGTCTACGCCGCCGAGCTGGCTGCCGCGCTCGGACGCATCGATGCGGATCGCGTTGCCGCGCACCGTGCCGTCGTCGGCCAAACCTACGGACTGCCGACGACGATCCCGGCCGGCGTCGGTGACGATGAGCTGCTCGAGCTGATGGGTCGCGACAAGAAGGCGCGGCGAGGGCCTGACGTTCGTGCTCGACGGACCGCATGGCGTCGAGGTCGTCGCGCGGCGTCGACCACGACGTCGCCCGCGCCGCCCTGGCAGCTGTGCGCTGAACGGAGTCGGTACGGTTCCGACCATGAGCGCGGAGACGCCGGCTCGACCGATGAGTATCGCGGAGTTCCCGCCGTCCGACTTCGTCGGTCGCGTCGCCGCCGTACGTGCTGTGCTCGACGGGCGCACGATGGTGCTGTCGCACGCCACCAACATCCGTTGGCTCACCGGGTTCGGTGGCTCGCTGGCCTGGGTCGTGATCGACGCAGCACGGTTGATCTTCGTCACCGACGGCCGCTACCGCGACCGCGCCGCCGCCGACCTCGCCGCCAACGGGCTCGACCACGGCGGCCTCGGGACCGAGCTGGAAGTGCGCACGAAGCGGCCAGAGCTGACCGACGCGATGGTCGACGCGGCGAGCGCCGGTGGAGGCACGGTGCTCGCCGAGGCCGATCACCTCAGCCATGCGGCGTGGAGCGCGCTGGCCGAGCGCCTGTCGCTCGAACCGGCCGGTGGCATCGTCGAGCAGCTCCGTCGCACGAAGGACGCCGGTGAGCTGGCCCGGATGACGCGGGCAGCGCAGATCGCCGACGACACGTTGGCGACTGTCGTACCGATGCTGGCCGAGCGGCCGACCGAGGCCGACGTCCGCGACGAGTTGGAGTACCGCATGCGCCGGGCCGGTGCCGACGGTCCGAGCTACGACACGATCGTGGCCAGCGGACCGGAGCTGGCGGCACGGCCGCATCACCAAACGTCCCGCCGCACGATCGTCGAGGGCGACACGGTGATCATCGACGTCGGAGCGCTGGTCGACGGCTACCACTCGGACATGACCAGGACGTATGTCGTCGGTGAGCCGGATTCGCGGCAACTGGAGATCTACGACCTCGTCCTCGAGGCCCAGTTGGCGGGGCTCGCCGCCGTACGGTCCGGGCGTTGCTGCCGCCGACGTCGACGAGGCCTGTCGCGGCGTGTTCCGCGACGCTGGCTATGGCGACTGGTTCATCCACGGCACTGGCCATGGCGTCGGCCTGGACATCCACGAGGAGCCGTTCGCCGCCGCCACCTCGACGGCCGTGCTCGTCGAGGGCGACGTGGTGACCGTCGAGCCAGGCCTCTATCGTGACGGATTCGGCGGTGTCCGCATCGAGGACCTCGTCTCCGTCACCGCGACGGGTTGTGCAACGCTGACCACACTTCCGAAGGACTCGCCGTGCCCGCGATCACCACCAACGACCTGAAGAACGGCATCACGCTCGATCTCGACAACGGCCTGTTCCAGGTCGTCGAGTTCCAGCACGTCAAGCCCGGCAAGGGCGGGGCGTTCGTGCGCACGAAGCTCCGCAACGTCCGCACCGGCGCCGTGCTCGAGCGGACGTTCAACGCCGGCGTCCGCGTCGAGCAGGCGATCGTCGACCGGCAGGACATGCAGTTCCTGTACCGCGACGGCGACGACTACGTGTTCATGAACACGGCGACCTATGACCAGCTCCACGTCCGCCCGGCGCAGCTCGGCGACGCCGCCGATTACCTCGTCGAGGGCGCCGTCGCCCAGATCGCCCAACACGGCAGTGAGATCATCGGTGTCGAGATCCCCGCATCGGTGGAGCTGTCCGTCGCCGTCACCGAGCCGGGCGTGCAGGGTGATCGCGTGTCGGGGGCGCGCAAGCCGGCCGAGCTGGAGACCGGCAAGACTGTGCAGGTGCCGCTGTTCGTCAATGTCGGTGACAAGGTGCGCGTCGACACGAGGTCTGGCGAGTACATCACGCGGGTGTGATGACGCGAGCGAGCGCCACGACCGGAGGTCTGACGCCCGCGAGCGCGCCTTGTACGCCCTCTACGAGGCCTCGGTCAAGGGGATCGAACCTGGTGAGGTGCTCGCTGCCCAGGTCGTCCCGCCCGACGAGCTGACCACCCTGCTCGTGACAGGCGTCGCCGAGCACCGCGACCGGCTCGACGCGGCGATCGACGCCAAGTCGCAGGGCTGGACCCTGGATCGGATGCCGGTGCTCGACCTCAATGTCCTCCGGCTCGCCGCCTTCGAGCTCGCCGAGCGCCCCGACGTGCCCGTGGCCGTCATCATCGACGAGGCCGTCGACCTGGCCAAACGCTTCTCGACCGACAACAGCGGCCGCTTCATCAACGGCCTGCTGGCGGCGCTGGCGCCAGAGCTCCGCCAGGGGAGCGATGGGATGACGGACGGTTGAACGTCGAGCGTCGTGATCTCGCCGAGGCCGATTTGCGTCAGCCGGATGACTCACAATCGGTTGTCGAGCTGACCCAAACGTTTGGATCCCGCGCAATTGCTGCCGGCCGCGGCGTCGTCGCCTTCGGGCGGGCCAACTCGGGGCCGATCTGCCTCACCCTGACCCTCGTCGGGATCGTCATCTGGGCGACGGTCTTCTCCGTGCTCGGCGTCCGCAACCATCGCAACTTCGGCACGTGGGCCTACGACATGGCGATCTATGACCAGGCGTTCTGGCTCATCTCCCAGGGTGGGGACACGTTCATGACCGTACGTGGTCTCGATGTGTGGGGCCACCACGTCAACCTGATCGCCTACGCCTTCGCTCCGTTCTACCGCCTCGGCGCCGGACCGGAATTCCTCTACGTCGTGCAGAACGTCTCGATCGCCCTTGGTGCGCTCCCCGTGTACCTGATCGTCAAGGAGCGCTTCGGCAAGCCGTTGATGGGCCTCGTCTTCGCCGTCGCCTACCTGCTCTACGCGCCCGCCCAATGGGTCGCCTGGATCAACTTCCACCCCGAAGCGCTGGTGATCACGCCGTTCCTGTTCGCCTGGTACTTCTTCCTCCGGCGGTGGCGAGGGTGGTTCTTCGTCAGCGTCGCCGTCGTCCTGGTGATGCGTGAGGACGCCGCCCTCGCCGTGATGATGATGGGCGTCGTGCTGCTGATCACGCACCTGGCGCAGCGAGACGCGGCACGACGACCGGCGAACGGCGTCGGTGACCATCGCCCTCGGTTTCGTCTGGTACCTCGTCGCCACACAGGTGGTCATTCCCCACTTCAACAACGGGGAGCCACCGTTCTACATGAGCTGGTTCTTCCCCCATTACGGCGGGAGCTTCAGTGGCATCGTCAGGAACATCGTCCGCCACCCCGACTGGCTGGTTCGCGACGCCACCCAGCCGGACCGCATCCGGTTCTACCGAGATCTGACGCTTCCGCTCGGTGGTTTCGCCATCCTGTCGCCACTGCATCTGCTGATGGCGGCGCCCACGATGCTCGCCAGCGTGATCGGCTCCTCACCGTTCGCTCGGCAGATCAGGTACCAGTACACGTCGGTCATGCTGGCGCCGATCTTGATCGCCTCGATCGAGGGGGCGCGCTTCCTGTGGGCGAGGTTCACCCGCCTGCGCGTGCCGCATCGGGCTGTGGCTGCTCGCCTGTGCCTACGTCACCAGCGTTGCGTGGTCGCCGTCGCCGATCGGCAACGCCTATGGCGTGTGGCGCCGCGATGACGCCCACGCCGAGGCGTTGCGAGAGGCCGTTGACATGATCCCCGAGGACGCGTCGGTGTCCTCGTCGTTCAACATCGGACCCCATCTCTCCCGCCGGCGCGAGTCCTACGACTGGCCGAACCCGTTCTGGCCCGCCTACTGGGGGAACAGCGGCACGGACTGCGACCAGTTCCCCAGCGCCTCGGAGATCGAGTACATCGCCCTCGACCTCACGTACTACCAGGGAGACGGCGCGATCTACCCGGGAGAGTCTGCGTTCATCGACTCGTTGATCGCCGACGACGGCGAGTTCGAGGTCATCTTCGAGGAGGACAACGTCATCGTCGCCCGCCGGGTCAAGCCCGGCCCGGACGGCGAACCGCTGGCACCGAACTGTCCCGGCGTCAATCCGCTGGCGCCGCCTGCGTGAGTCGCTCAGTCCGACGTTCCGTCTCGACTCGGCGGGTTCCTCGTCCCGCCGTGCGACGAGGATGCCCGACTCGTCGGACACGACGACGAACTCGCCGCTTTCGAGCAGGCTGTCGATGAGTTGTTCCTCGCGCCCGTCGGGAACGTGGGTCGTCCGGTCGACCACGATCCAGTCCACCTCGGCGGGGACGTGGTCGTGGTCCGGGTCATCCGGTGCGACGCCTGCAACGCCCCAGTTGAGCGGGAACCACGGATTGGGGAACGTGTAGATCTGCTCCCGGTGACTGAGGTGGGGAACGATGTTGTAGGTGGCCGACACGGCTGCGTCGGACGGAACTGCATCGACCGCCGCGTCGAACTCGGCTTGGCGGGGGTTGGCGTAGAGCGCCCAGTAGCCGTTGCGGTACTGCGTGCTGATCGGTGACATCCCCCAGGCCACCGACGTAGCCAAGGCAGCAGCGGCGACCGCACCGACGGCGAACCGGCGAACTGGCAACGACTTGAGGCGGGCGACGCCATCGATGCTGGAGAGCGCCACGAAGGCCACGATGATCGCGGCGTAGTGGAACTGGATGCTCCAGAAGAAGTTGAGGTTGGTGAGGATGTTGGCGAAGAACTGAGGGATCGCCGGGACCAGGAGCAGCGGGGCGAGGAGGGACGTGAAGGCGAACGGGGCGAGGAGGTCACGGGCGTAGCCGAGGGCGTCGTTGTTCTGCAGTCGGTCGACCACCAGCGTGGGGTCGGTGAAAGTCGTCTTGATCAGGTCAGCTCGGCGAGTCACCGAGCTCACCGTAGAAGATCCCGGCGTGATTGGTCCCACCGTTGAACGCCGGCATCACGATGCCGTAGGCGACGAGGAACCACACGACGCCGACGGCGATGGTGAGCAGACCAAGTCGTCGCTGCTTGCGAACGAGCAGGACGATGCCGATCCGATGGCCGCGAGGGCGATGTCCTCCTTCCACGTCAGGGCGGCGACCAGGAAGATCCAGTACCACCCCCTGCGATTTCGCGACGCCATCAGCCACGTCATCAACACGAACGGGATCGCCATCGTCTCGGGGTGAAACGCTTCCCAGCACAGCCACTGCACCGTGGGATTGAGCAGCCAGGCGACGCCGAACGTGAGCGCCAGCCACTCGTTGCCCAGCCGGTCACGCGGCGTACAGGAAGAGCGGCACGGCTGACAGCGCCAGCGCGGCGGTCTGCAACAGGTTGATCAGCTGCGGCCCGCCGCCGAGCCAGTACAGCGGTGCGAGGGCGAAATAGGCCAGCGTGAGATGGTGCCCGAGGACGGGCATGCCGCTCACCGTGATGAATCCCTTGCCGTGGGCGAGCAGCCAGATCGCTTGGTCGTGATGTCCCATGTCGAAGTCGAACGTGGCGAAGCGAGCGTGGCGCAGCCAGATCAACCGGCCGAACACCACGAACCAGACGACGATGGCGACGACAGAGCAGGACCACGGCGGGCTCGGCGCGCACACGATCGACGAGGGCGTGGAAGCGCTCTGATCTCCCCGCCGATGGAGTTTCCGGGGCGTCCTCGTCCGATGCCTCGGTCGGGAGCGTCTCGTCGACGACGGCGAGTTCGTCCGACTCGACGGTGCCGCTGGAGGCTGCATCCGATCGCGCTGCGGTCTCCGCCATGCCCGGCCGACTGTACCGGGCCAAGTCGGTGAGCTGAGTTAGGCTGCGGCCGAACCGAACGACCGTCAAGCGGGTCCCGTGAGGCCCGTACGGGAGGAACGATGCACGATGCCGCGCCTGCGGGCAAGCAAGTACTGGGTGCCGACGACGTGCGCCGTGCGCTGACCCGCATCGCCCACGAGATCATCCGAGCGCAACCACGGCCTCGATGGCGTGGTGCTGATCGGCCTGCAACGTGGTGGCACCTGGGTCGCCGAGTCGCTCGCCAGTGAGATCGAGCGCTTCGAGCACGCGGTACCCGTCGGAACGATCGACGTGACGTTCTACCGCGACGACATCGGGATGCGCCCGGTCGCTCCTGCCCGCCGCAACGAGTTACCTGTGCCGATCGACGGCGCAACCGTGGTGCTCGTCGACGACGTGCTGTTCACCGGCCGCACCGTGCGCGCCGCCCTCGACGCCCTCGGCGACTACGGGCGCCCTCGTGCTGTGCAACTCGCCGTGCTCGTCGACCGCGGCCACCGCGAGCTACCGATCCGCCCGGACTATGTGGGCAAGAACCTGCCGACGAGCCTCGACGAGACTGTCCAGGCGGCGAGCGACGGGGTGGTGATTTCGTGAAGCACCTGCGCTCGATCGCCGAGATCGGAGTCGATGCGGTGCATCGCATCCTCGATCTCACCGAGCACATGGTCGAGGTCAACGCCCGACCGATCCCGAAGGTGCCAGCCTTGCGCGGGCGCACCGTGTGCAACATGTTCTTCGAGGACTCGACCCGGACGCGGCTCTCGTTCGAGACGGCGGCGAAACGTCTGTCGGCCGACGTGATGACGTTCACCGCCGGTTCGTCGAGCGTCAACAAGGGCGAGAGCCTGCGCGACACGATCGAAACGGTGGCGGCGATGGGCGTCGACGCCTTCGTCATCCGCCACAAGTCGAGCGGCGTTCCTTGGCAGGTCGAACGCTGGACAACCGCCCGCATCGTCAACGGAGGCGACGGCTGGCACGCTCACCCGACGCAGGCCCTCCTCGACGCCTTCACGGTGCGCTCCGCCCTGGCCCGCACCGGGGGGCTGGACGGGTTGCGCGTGGCGATCGTCGGCGACATCCGCCACTCCCGCGTCGCACGGAGCAACATCGAGATCTTCTCGATGCTCGGCGCCGACGTCACCTTGGTCGGCCCGGCCACCCTGTTGCCGCCGGCACCACTGGCCCCCGCCACCGACGATCTCGACTCCGTCATCCAGGACGTCGACGTGCTGTACCTGTTGCGGATGCAGCGCGAGCGCATCGACGACGCCGTCGTCCCGAGCATCCGCGAGTACAGCGCCCGGTTCGGACTCACCGCCGAACGCGCCGATCGTCTGCCCAAGAGCACGCTGGTGATGCATCCCGGGCCGATGAACCGCGGTGTCGAGATCGCTGTCGACCCCGCCGAGCTTCCCGGCGCGTTGATCACCCAGCAGGTGAGCAACGGCGTGGCGGTGCGGATGGCCGTGCTGTTCGACCTCCTCGGCGCGGGCGGCCTGGAATGAGGCTGTCGATCACCGGTGGGGTGGTGGTCGATCAGGCTGGCGAACGGACCGCTGACGTCCTCGTCGACGGCGATCTCGTCGTCGCGGTCGGTACGGACCTGGCCGATGGCGGGCCGGGCAGCACCCTCGATGCCACGAACTGCGTCGTCGCTCCCGGATTCGTCGACCTTCACGCCCATCTCCGCCAGCCCGGCGGCGAGGATGCCGAGACGATCGAGTCGGGCAGCCGTGCCGCCGCCCTCGGCGGCTACACGGCAGTCGTGGCGATGCCCAATACCAATCCGCCGGCCGACGGCCGCAGCGTCGTCGACTTGGTTCGCCAACAGGCCGCCAGTGCCGGTCTCTGCGACGTGTATCCATCCGGTTGCATCACGGTCGGCCGCAGGGGTGAGCAGCTGGCGCCGATCGGTGAGCTCGCTGGCGCCGGCGTCCGCGTGTTCACTGACGACGGCACGGGCGTGCAGGACCCGCTGCTGATGCGCCGGGCGATGGAGTACAGCCTCGGCCTCGACGTCGTCCTCGCTCAGCACTGCGAAGTGAGCGCCCTGACACGCGGCGCGGTGATGCACGAGGGTCACTGCTGCAGCGAACTCGGTCTGCCCGGGTGGCCAGCCCTCGCCGAGGAGCTGATGGTCCACCGCGACATCGAGCTGTCCCGGCTGACCGGCGCCCGCCTGCACCTCATGCACCTGTCGACGGCGGGCAGCGTCGAGCTCGTTCGCCGCGCCAAGGCCGACGGCGTCGCCGTTACCGCCGAGGTCACCCCGCATCACCTATCCCTCACGGACGAGCTGCTGGCCGGCTACGACCCAGTGTTCAAGGTCAACCCTCCGCTGCGCACGAAGGCAGATGTCGAAGCGCTCGTCGAGGGCCTCGTCGACGGCACGATCGACGCCATCGCCACCGATCATGCGCCGCACCCCGCGGCCACCAAGGAGCAGCCGCTCGACGAGGCTCCGCCGGGCATGGTCGGCTTGGAG
This sequence comes from Ilumatobacteraceae bacterium, assembly GCA_963732335.1. Lineage (GTDB taxonomy): Bacteria > Actinomycetota > Acidimicrobiia > Acidimicrobiales > Ilumatobacteraceae > Desertimonas. The sequence goes on from CAVSZO010000032.1 coordinate 110,553, forward strand.
ACGGCGCTCGGCGTGTGCCTGCCGATCCTCACCGAGGCAGGCATGAGCATCGCCGGCGTCGTCGCCGCGATGGCATGGAAGCCGGCAGCGATCGCCTGCCTCACGGACCGTCATGGCGGACCGATCGTCGCGGGAGGGCCGGCCAGCATCGTCGTGTTCGATGCCAACGAGACGTGGGAGGTCGTTCCCGCCAAGCTCGCCAGCCGCAGCCACAACACTCCGTTCGCTGGGCGTCAGCTGCGCGGCCGGGTCCGCCACACGATCCTCGACGGCGTGGCCACGGTCATCGACGGGGTGGCTCAACGGTGAATGAATATACACTACAGCGCATGAACATGCGTCCTGGGGTTCTCGTCCTCGAGGACGGATCGCTGTTCGAGGGCGAACTGTTCGGTGCCGACGCGTCGGCGGCCGCAGGAGAAGTCGTGTTCAACACCGCCCTCAGCGGCTATCAGGAGGTGCTCACCGATCCCAGCTACGCCGGGCAGATCGTGACGTTCACCAACCCGCACATCGGCAACTACGGGGTCAACGCCACCGACTTCGAGTCGCGGGGGCTGTTCTGCCGCGGTGTCGTCGTCCGTGACGTCGCCCGCCGCTACTCCAACCGTCGGGCGGAGGCCGACCTCGACTCGATGCTGCGCGCTCACGGCATCGCCGGGATCAGCGGTGTCGACACACGCCGGCTGACGCGGCTGATCCGCACGACCGGCGCAGTCCCGGGCGCGTTCGGACCCGCCGAGGATGTCGACGCCTTGCGCACCGCCGCGGCCGCCGAACCAGGAACTGACGGCGTCGACCTCGTCGCCACCGTCACGACGGCACAGCCCTACACCGTGCCAGCCGCCAACGGCTGCACAGCGCCGCATCGTCGCCTACGACTACGGCATCAAGCGGACGATCCTGCGCCACCTCAGCCGACTCGGAGCCGTCGACGTCGTGCCGGCGACGACGCCGGCCGCCGACGTGCTGGCGCGAGAACCCGATGGGATCTTCCTGTCCAACGGGCCCGGCGATCCGGCATTCGTCGCCGATGCCGCCGACATCATCGGCGAGCTGCTCGGATCGTCGGTGCCCGTGTTCGGCATCTGCCTCGGCCACCAGCTCCTGGCGACGGCGATCGGCGGGACGACCGTCAAGCTGCCGTTCGGCCACCACGGCGCCAACCACCCGGTCCAGGACCTGCAGACCGGGAAGATCGAGATCACCAGCCAGAACCACAACTTCGCCGTAGCCGCCGACGGTCTCGCCGGGATCGCCACGATGACCCACGTCAACCTCAACGACGGTGTGTGTGAGGGGCTCGAGGTGGCCGACGCCAACGCCTTTGCCGTGCAGCACCATCCCGAGGCCGGGCCGGGACCGCACGACAGCGCCTACCTGTTCGACCGTTTCGCCGCCCGCATGGACGAGAGCACGCCCTGATGCCGCGGCGCAACGACATCTCCTCGGTGCTCGTCATCGGCTCCGGCCCGATCGTGATCGGTCAGGCATGCGAGTTCGACTACTCCGGAACCCAGGCGTGTCGAGTCCTGCGCGAGGAGGGCTACCGCGTCATCCTCGCCAACTCGAATCCGGCGACGATCATGACCGACCCGGACTTCGCCGACCGCACCTACATCGAGCCGCTCACGGCGCCCGTACTGGCGGCGATCATCGAACGAGAGCGACCAGACGCCGTGCTCCCGACGCTCGGCGGCCAGACCGGTCTCAACCTCGCCATGGACCTCCACCGACTCGGCGTCATCGGCGTCCAGGGCAAGCCGGAGATGCTCGGCGCCGACGCCACGGCGATCGCCACGGCGGAAGACCGCGAGCAGTTCAAGGCGGCGATGGTCGGGATCGGCCTCGACGTGCCGGCCTCCGGGTTCGCCCACTCCTTCGACGAGGCGATCGAGGTTGCCGCCACGATCGGGCTGCCGGCGATCGTCCGCCCGGCCTACATCCTCGGCGGGCGCGGCACCGGCATCGCCACGACCGACCGAGGAGTTCCACCGCCTCGCCGTCGGCCGGTCTGGCCGCGAGCCCGATCAGCGAGATCCTCATCGAGCAGTCGATCGCCGGGTGGAAGGAGTTCGAGCTCGAGGTGATGCGCGACCGCGCCGACAACTGCGTGATCATCTGCTCGATCGAGAACGTCGACCCGATGGGCGTGCACACCGGCGACTCGATCACTGTCGCCCCCGCGCAGACGCTGACCGACGTCGAGTACCAGGAGATGCGCAACGCCGCCTTCGCCTGCATCCGCCGCGTCGGTGTCGAGACCGGTGGGTCGAACGTGCAGTTCGCCCTCGATCCCGTGAGCGGCCGCCAGGTGATCATCGAGATGAACCCGCGGGTGTCGCGATCGTCGGCGCTGGCGTCGAAGGCGACGGGGTTCCCGATCGCCAAGATCGCCACCAAGCTCGCCGTCGGCTACACGCTCGACGAGATCGAGAACGACATCACCAAGTCGACGCCGGCGTGCTTCGAGCCGTCGATCGACTACGTGGTGACGAAGGTGCCGCGCTGGGCGTTCGAGAAGCTTCCCGGTACGAGCGGCGTGCTCGGCACGCAGATGCAGTCCGTCGGCGAGGTGATGGCGATCGGGCGGACGTTCCCGGAGAGCCTGCAGAAGGCTCTGCGCTCGCTCGAGCAGGGCCGGTTCGGACTCAATGCCGACCCCGCCGAAGCGCAGCTCGCCGGCCAGTCCACCGTCGGCCTGCTCGGCGCCATCGGCACGCCGACTCCAGAGCGCATCTTCCAGGTCGCCGAGCTGCTCCGCCGCGGGATCACCGTCGAGCAGATCCACGCCGCCTGCCGCATCGACGAGTGGTTCATCGACCAGATCGCCCGGATCGTCGAGGAGCGGGCCACGCTCGACGACATCGGCGGGGTGGACGCGATGGACGCACGATCGTGGCGGCGGGCGAAGCAGCTCGGGTTCAGCGACGCCCAGCTCGCCCATCTCTGGCGCACCGACACCGGCGCGGTGCGATCGGCACGCGAGGCAGCGGGCGTGTAGGCCGACGTACAAGACGGTCGACACGTGCGCCGCCGAGTTCGCCGCCCTCACGCCGTACCACTACTCGACGTGGGAGGACGAGGACGAGGTGCGGCCGTCCGAACGGCCGCGAGTCGTGATCCTCGGCTCCGGCCCGAACCGCATCGGTCAGGGCATCGAGTTCGACTACTGCTGCGTCCACGCCAGCTTCGCCCTGCGCGCCGCCGGCTTCGAGACGGTGATGATCAACTGCAACCCGGAGACGGTGTCCACCGACTACGACACCTCCGACCGTCTCTATTTCGAGCCGCTCACGGCGGAGGACGTGCACAACGTCATCGCCGCCGAGACCGCAGCGGCCGGTGGTGTCGCGCCCAAGGTGATCGTCGCCCTGGGCGGGCAGACCCCGTTGAAGCTCGCCGGTGAGATCCCGCCCGAGCTCGTCGCCGGAACGACCGCCGAGTCGATCGACGCCGCCGAAGACCGCGAGAAGTGGAACCGGCTCTGTCACGACCTCGGCATCCCGCAACCGCCGGGCGGCACCGCCATCGACCTCGACCAGGCTCTCGCCGTCGCCGCCGACATCGGCTACCCGGTGCTCGTGCGCCCGAGCTACGTCCTCGGTGGGCGGGCGATGCGGATCGTCCACGACGAGAGCCAGCTGCGCGAGGCGATGGACGAGCTCGCCGGCCACGGCAGCCTCGGGCGCGAGGGGGGGTTGTCCGCGGACCGTCCGGTGCTCATCGACCGCTTCCTCGACGACGCCGTCGAGGTCGACGTCGATGCCGTCCGCGACCACGCCGGCGAGGTGCTCATCGGCGGGGTGATGGAACACGTCGAGGAGGCTGGCGTGCACTCCGGTGACTCGGCGTGCGCGATCCCACCACCGTCGCTGCTGCCCTGGGTGATCGAGGTGATCAAGGCCTACACGGCGGCGATCGCCGCCCGGCTCGACGTTCGCGGCCTGCTCAACGTCCAGTTCGCGGTGCGCGGCACGACCGTCTTCGTCATCGAGGCCAACCCCCGCGCCAGCCGGACGGTGCCGTTCGTCGCCAAGGCCACCGGTGTCCCCCTCGCCAAGGTGGCGACCCGGGTGATGCTCGGGGCGACCCTCGCCGAACTGCGTCACGAAGGACTGTTGCGCCCGTCGGTGCTCGACGGCGACGGGGCCCCGGCCACGGTGGCGGTCAAGGAGGCTGTCCTGCCGTTCTCGCGGTTCCCGGATGTCGACCCAGCGCTGGGGCCGGAGATGCGCTCGACAGGTGAGGTGATGGGCATCGACACGACGTTCGGGCGGGCGTTCCACAAGGCCGAGCTGGCCGCCGGCACCGTGCTCGAACCCGAGGGCACGGTGTTCCTCTCCCTTGCCGACCGTGACAAGCCGGCCGGGCTGGTCGTCGCCAAACGTCTGCGCCAGCTCGGCATGGGCATCGTCGCCACGAAGGGAACTGCCGACTACCTCGCCGGGTTCGACGAGCCGGTCGACGCCGTCGTCGCCAAGGTCTCCGAGGTCACCGCCGGTGGCGAAGACAAGACGGCCGTCGACCTGATCGCATCGGGCAAGGTCACGTTCGTGGTCAACACGCCACAGGGGAGCGGCGGCCGCTCCGACGGCGAGGAGATCCGCAAGGCAGCCGTGGTCCACAGCGTGGCGTGCGTGACGACGATCAGCGCCGCCCTTGCCGCCGTGCAGGGTCTCATCGAGCAACGCGGCCAACCGCTGTCGGTCCGCTCCCTGCAGGAGCTGCATGGGCGTTGACCGTGCACCCGTCGCGAGATGCGAGCGACCGAGCGCCAGCGAGGGAGCGGCACAACGGCCTGCGTGGCCGGGGAACGCAATGAACGTTCGGATCGGGTCGGTCACGTTGCAGAACCCGGTGATGACGGCATCGGGGACCGCCGGCTACGGCACCGAACTGGCCGCATCGTTCGACCTCTCCGCGCTCGGGGCGATCGTCGTCAAGTCGCTCGCCGCCTTCGAGTGGGCGGGCAACCCAGCTCCACGACTGCGCCCGACCCCGGCCGGAATGCTCAACTCGGTCGGCTTGCAAGGGCCGGGGATCCCCCACTGGCTCGATCACGTGCTCCCCAACCTGTTGCGCACCGGGGCCACGGTGGTGGCCAGCGTGTGGGGACGCTCGGTCGACGACTACCGCGCCGCCGCCGAGCTCTCGCCGCTGCCCCCGACGGCGTCGTCGCGGTGGAGATCAACTTGTCGTGCCCGAACCTGCACGGTACGGGCATCTTCGCCCACGACCCGCAGCTGATCCGCCCAGGTCGTCGCTGCTGTCGCCGGCGCCGCCGGCCGACCGGCGTGGGCCAAGCTGAGCCCGAACACCGATCGTGTCGTCGAGGTCGCCGCCGCGGCGCGGGACGCCGGCGCCGAGGCGGTGACGTGCGTCAACACGTTGCTCGGCCTCGCGTTCGACCCAGACACTCGGAGGCCGGCGCTGGGCGGAGGGGGAGGCGGCCTGTCCGGTCCGGCGATCCACCCGGTCGCCGTCCGCATCGTGCGCGACGTCGCCACCGCCCTGCCTGGCTTTCCGGTGATCGGCGTTGGGGGCATCGCCACGTCGTGGGACGCCGACGGAGTTCCTCCTCGCCGGAGCCGTCGCCGTCCAGGTTGGCACGGCCACGTTCCAGGATCCGCGGGCACCGCTGCGAATCCTGCGCGGAATGGCGAGTTGATGCCACGAAGCGCCGACATCATGTGCACGCTTCGGCCCGCTCCATCGACACGTTCCGCATGCGGCCCGTGAACATATGTTCGTAGTCTTTCTCGCATATCCCCAGTTCACGGCCTCGGCAGCGCTAGCGTTCCGGGACATGGCAACACCTCCGACACTGACGCCTGAGCAGCGGACAGCTGCCCTGGAGAAGGCGAAGCTGGCCCGCGCAGCTCGTGCCGACATCAAGGCGAGACTGAAGATGGGTTCGATGTCGCTGAAATCAGCGCTCGAGTCCGACGACAACAACGTCGGCAAGCTGAAGGTCAAGTCGATGCTCGAGTCGCTGCCCGGCGTCGGCAAGGTCAAGGCCCAGAAGGTGATGGACGACATCGGCATCGCCGACAACCGTCGCATCCAGGGCCTCGGCTCCCAGCAGCGTCAGGCACTGCTCGAAGCCCTCGGGTGAGCCCGGGCGCTTCAGCGCATACGCCGCTCACCATCATCATCTCCGGCCCGGGAGGCGTCGGCAAGAGCACGATCGCCAACCGGCTGGTCGCCCGTGATCCACGGCTGTGGTTGTCACGGTCGTGGACAACGCGCTCACGCCGGGACGGCGAGTCCGAGTCGGCCTACCACTTCGTCGATCCGGAGCAGTTCCGCCAGCACATCGCCGCTGGCGGGTTCCTCGAATGGACCGAGTTCCTCGGCCACCTCTACGGCACACCCCTCCCGGAGCCGGTCGCCGGCAGCGACGTCGTCCTCGAGATCGAGGTCGACGGCGCCCAGCAGGTCAAGGCCCAGCGACCCGACGCCATCTTGATCTTCGTCCTCCCACCGACGCGGACGGAGCAGGAACGACGCCTTCGTCAGCGCGGCGATCGGGAGGACAAGGTCGCCGATCGCCTGCGCAAGGCCGAGTCGGAGGAGCCGGTCGGTCTCGAGCTGGCCGACCACGTTCTCGTCAACGACAACCTCGACGACACGATCGATGAGCTGCTGCGAATCATCGATGGGGCGCGCAAGCGGGCCCGGTAGACTTCCCCGACCGCTGACGACCTCGACCGCCAGGAATGGACTCACGCTGCCCATGGAACGCTCGCACGACACGATGATGAACCCGCCGATCGAGGGCCTCCTCGATCGTGTCGACTCCAAGTTCGGGTTGGTGACGCTCGCCGCCCGCCGGGCCAGGCACATCAACGCCTACTTCAACCAGCTCGGTGAAGGACTCGGCCAGATGATCCCGCCGCAGGTGTCGTCCGTGTCGCGCAAGCCGCTGAGCATCGGCTTCGAGGAGATCGCCGCCGACAAGATCGTCTGGGCCGAGCCGCAGCCGCCCGCCGAGGACGACGAGGCGACGGTCGACGACGAGGCCGGCGGAGACGCCGGGCTCGACCCCGCTTGAGCCGCCACCGATCCACCACCCGAACAAGGAAGCACTGATGTCCCGCTGGACCTTCACCTCGGAGAGCGTGACCGAGGGTCATCCGGACAAGATGGCCGACCAGATCAGCGACACCGTCCTCGACGCCATCCTGTCCGAGGATCGCAACGGTCGTGTCGCCTGCGAGACGCTGCTGACCACGGGACTGTGCGTGATCGCCGGTGAGATCACGACGTCGGCGTACGTCGACATCCCCAAGCTTGCCCGCGACACCATCAAGCGCATCGGCTACGACGACGCCCTCTACGGTTTCGATGGCGGCACGTGCGGTGTCATCGTGTCGATCGACGAGCAGTCCCCGGACATCGGGCAGGGCGTCGACAAGTCCGAGGAACTCCGCTCCGGAGAGGCCGGTGAGGACCCGCTCGACGCCCAGGGTGCCGGCGACCAGGGGATGATGTTCGGGTTTGCCTGCGACGAGACACCCGACTTGATGCCGCTGCCGATCTGGACCGCCCACCGTCTCGCCGAGCGCCTGGCCGAGGTGCGCAAGTCCGGCCAGGTGCCCTACCTTCGACCCGACGGCAAGACCCAGGTGACGTTCGAGTACGAGGACGGCGTGCCCGTCGCCCTCAGGGGCGTGTTGATCTCGACGCAGCACCAGGACGGCGTCGATCGTGACACGGTGATCCGCCCCGATCTGATCGAACAGGTGATCCAGCCGATCGTCCCGGAGCAGTTCGCCGACGACGCCTACGAGGTGTTCATCAACCCGACGGGGACGTTCGTGCTCGGCGGGCCACACGCCGACTGCGGCCTGACGGGACGCAAGATCATCGTCGACACGTACGGCGGCATGGGTCGCCACGGTGGCGGGGCGTTCAGTGGCAAGGACCCGAGCAAGGTCGATCGCTCGGCCGCCTACGCGGCCCGGTGGGTCGCCAAGCACGTCGTCGCCTCGGGAGCAGCGTCGCGCTGCGAGGTGCAGGTCGCCTATGCCATCGGCGTCGCCCACCCGGTCAGCATCCTCGTCGAGACGTTCGGCACGAGTACCGTCGATCCGGAGTTGATCACCAAGAGCGTTCCGGCGGTGTTCGACCTGCGCCCGGGGGCGATCATCCGCGATCTCGACCTGAAGCGGCCGATCTATCGCGACACGGCGGCGTACGGACACTTCGGCCGCAGCCTCCCGCAGTTCACTTGGGAGCACGCCGAGCCGCCTCGCCGACTTCAAGGCCGCCGTCGGCCTGTAGCCCACTGCCGTTCGAGTAGTTTCGTGCCATCCGAGTGCCACGTATGACGGACAGGTGTCACGTGCGCACCTCGGATGCGAGTGCGGGTAGTCCCCGATGTCACCGGCCTCGACAAGCAGTTCGACTACCTCGTTCCTGAGCACGCTGCGCGGCTGACGATCGCCGTCGGGGCGATCGTGCGGGTTCCCCTCCATGGGAGGCGGGTACGTGGCTGGGTCACGGAGATCGACCCGGCGTTGGAGGTCGATCGAGCCAGGCTCCAGCCGATTGCCAGGTTCTCGTCGATCGGACCGTCTCCAGGCCTGATCGAGCTGGCCGAGTGGGCGTCGGTGCGCTGGGCGGCCGGTCGGCTCCGGCCGTTTCTCGTGGCGGCGAGCCCACCCACCAACGTCACGGGCCTGCCATCCGCCTGCCCGCGGGCGAGCTGACGTCCCTGCCGGCGACGGTCGGCCGCCGAGCCGCTGACCTCCTCGCCGAGGGTGGGGGAGTGCTGCTGCTCCCACCGGCGACGTCACCAGTCGATGCCGTCGTCGCGGCCGCGCTCCACGGACCGGCCCTCGTCGTGATGCCGACGGTCGAGCCGGGCCGAGGCGATGGCGTCGGCGCTCGCGCGTCGCGGGCTGGGCGTCGCCGTCGTTCCCAGACAGTGGGCACTGGCGGCGGCGGGCGTGGACGTCGTGATCGGTGCACGCGGGGCGGCGTGGGCGCCGTGCCCGCAGTTGGGCGTCGCCATCGTCGATCGACGAGCACGACGAGACCCTGCAGGAGGAGCGCAACCCGACGTGGCACGCGCGCGACGTCGCGATCGAGCGGGCCCGACGCGCCGGTGCACCCGTGCTCTTGACCACGCCGTGCCCGACAGTCAGTGGTGTCGCTGCCGCCGGCGGCTCACTCGTCCGCCTGCCGGTCGACGAGGAACGGGCCGGCTGGCCGATCGTCGACATCGTCGACCGCAGCGACGAGGAGCCGTGGCGAACGTCGCTGCTGTCGTCGGCGTTGATCCAGCAGCTTCGACGGGACGCCCGCGTGGTCTGCGTGCACAACACCACCGGCCGGGCGCGCATCCTCGCCTGCCGGACGTGCCGCTCCTTGGTTCGCTGCACGCGCTGCGACGCTGCAGTTGGGCTCGGCGACGACGCGCCGGCTGGTGTGCCCCCGCTGCGGCGCGGACCGCCCGGCGGTGTGCCAGGTCTGTGGCGGGTCTGGTTTCGCCAACCTCCGCCCCGGCGTCACCCGACTGCGCGAGGAGTTGGAGGCGGCCGCAGGGCGGCCCGTCGTCGCCGTCACCGGATCCGACAGCTCGACGCCGCCGAGCCAGCCGGGGTCTACGTCGGCACGGAGGCGGTGCTCCACCGCGTCGACCACGCCGATGTTGTCGCCTTCCTCGATTTCGACCGCGAGCTCCTGGCGCCGCGCTACCGGGCCGGTGAACAGGCGATGGCGCTGCTGACCAAGGCAGCCCGCCTGCTGGGTCCGCGCCGGCGCGGCGGGCGGTTGATGGTCCAGACGTTCCTGCCGCACCACGAGGTGATCCAGGCGGCTCTTCTGGCCGATCCGGCGAGACTCCTCGACTCGGAGCGGCAGCGACGCGACCTGTTCGGTCTGCCCCCGGCGACGGCCCTCGCTCGCGTCAGCGGGCCAGGCAGCGATGCGTGTTGCCGAGGAGCTGCGGGCCGTCGCCGGGCTCTCGGTCGGGGGCACCGCCAACGACTACCTCGTCACCGCCCCGACCTGGGACCAACTCGGCCGGGCTCTCATCGCGGCCGAGCGCCCGAAGGGATCACGTGTGAGAGTTGCCGTCGACCCGCCTCGTGTCTAGCGACGGACCTCCAGCAGCCGGTAGCCCTTCGACGAGGCCAGCCGTCGGGTCGGCCAACCGCCGTCGGTGAGCCAGCGCTGCAGCGAGTCGGCGCCGAGGTGCTTCTGCACGACGAGCACCGCAACGCCTGCCGGAGTCAGTCGGCGCAACCACGTTGTCAGCAGCTCGTGCAGTTGAGACTTGCCGATGCGGATCGGCGGGTTCGACCAGATCAGGTCGAAGCGCCAGCGCCTCGTCGACGTCCTCCGGTGGACGGACGTCGACATTGCCGAGGCCGTTGCGCATGGCGTTGGCGGCACACAGCTGCCTGGCTCGCTCGTTGACGTCGATGGCGACGACTCGGCTCGCCGGCGATCGCCGGGCGAGGGTGAGGGCGATCGCCCCGGCACCACACCCGAGGTCGAGGAACATGCCGTCGGCCGGCGGCGCCGGCGCCTGGCGCAGGAGCAACTCCGTGCCGGCGTCGAGGCGCCCGTGGCTGAACACCCCGCGGTCCGTGCGGAGCGTGAGCGGTGGGTCGACGAGATCGATGACGATCTCGCGCTCGTCCGAGGTCGCCTGCTGCTGCTCCGAGAAGTAGTGCGACATGTGGTCGGTAGCCTGGCAGTCATGAGCGCCCCGATTCGCGTCTTCGGAGATCCCGTGCTCAAGACCAAGGCAGCCCCGGTCGCCGATATCGACGGCAAGGCGGTGCGGTTGGTCGACGACATGTTCGACTCGCTGTACGACTGCGAGCAACGGGCTCGCGCTGGCGGCTCCGCAGATCGGGGTGCAGAAGCAGGTCGTCGTGTGGGACTTCGGGGACGACCCGCAGGTGATCTTCAATCCGGAGATCGTCCGACTCGGACGGTGAGTGGGTCTACGAGGAGGGCTGTCTGTCGATTCCCGGGCTCTACGTCGAGTTGATCCGACCGAAGACGGTGCTCGTCCGCGGCGTTGATCTCGACGGCAACCCGGTGGAGCGCGAGGCGGACGAGCTGGAGGCGAGAATGTTCCAGCACGAGCTCGATCACCTCAACGGTGTGCTGATGTTCGACCGGATGACACCCGATCAGCGGCGTGACGCGATGGCGGAGTACCGCCGGATCACCGAACAGAACGCTCAGCCGCTCGCCGAACGGGGAGCGCCGCCGCCTCCGCCTGCGCTGATCGCGTGGGGAAAGCGCCTCGTCTTTCTCGGCACGCCCGAGGTCGCCGTGCCCCCATTGCGGGCATTGCACGACGCCGGCCACGACATCGCCCTCGTCGTCAGCCAGCCGGATCGGCGCCGCGGGCGTGGTGGGTCGGTGTCGCCGAGCCCGGTGAAGGCCGCGGCGCTCGACCTCGGTGTTCCGGTCACCGACCGCGTCGACGACGTGATCGACGCCGGCGCCGAGTTGGGCATCGTGGTGGCCTACGGGCGGTTGATCCGCCCGCCCGTCCTCGCTGCCGTCCCGATGGTGAACATGCACTTCAGCCTGTTGCCGCGGTGGCGCGGGGCGGCGCCGGTCGAGCGGGCCATCCTCGCCGGCGACACGGTCACCGGGGTATGCATCATGGACGTCGCTGACGAGCTCGACGCCGGTGATGTCTATGCCTCCGCCGAGGTCCCGATCGGCGACACCACCACCGCCGACGAGTTGCGCAGCCGGTTGGTCGGCGTCGGTACCGGCCTACTGCTCGATGTCGTCGACGGCGAGCTTCCTGTGCCGACGCCACAGTCGGGCGAGGTGACGTACGCCGAAAAGCTGCGGCCCGAGGAGTGGCGGCTCGATTGGTCGCTCCCGGCCGTGAACCTGCATCGCTGGGTCCGCGCCGGCCGTGCCTGGACGACGTTCCGCGGCAAGCGCCTGGGCGTCCTCGCCGCTCGTTTGGGTCAGCTCGATGACCCGAATCCGGACGAAGCGATGACGCAAACTGCGGGGACGCTTGTCGACGGCCAGAACGGGGTGGTCGTCCACGGGCGCTGGAACGTTGCAGCTCGTCCAGGTTCAGCCGGAGGGCAGGTCGGTGATGACGTGGACCGACTTCGCCAACGGCGCCCGGCCCACAACCGGCGAGCGACTCGGGATAAACCGCCCACGCTCCGACAACTGGGGAAACCCCGTGTCAATCGCCGATCCGGGGTGCGATTCGTGTCAGGTGCTGACACGGAACTGCCCCAGATGACCTCGACAGGTAGCGTGCGCCGACGTGGGGACGGCTCAGCTGCAGGCGAAGGTGTTGACCGTCAGCGACGGGGTTGTCGCTGGCACCCGCGACGACGCCAGCGGGCGGGCACTGGTCGAGCAGCTCACCGGCTGCCGGGTTCGAGGTGGTCGGCCACGAGGTGTCGGCAGATGGCGCCGACGAGGTCGCCACGGCGTTGACGCGACTGAGCGACGGGTTCGCCGGGCTCGTCGTCACGACCGGGGGTACTGGGTTCGCACCGCGGGACCAGACGCCCGAGGGCACTCGTGCAATCATCGACCGCGAGGCGCCGGGCCTCGCCGAGGCGATGCGACTCGTCAGTCCTCACGGCCGGCTCTCGCGTGGTGTCGCCGGGGTCCGCGGCTCGACGATCATCTGCAACACGCCGGGTTCGCCGAAGGGTTGCGTCGAACAACTCGGGGCGATCCTCGACGTGCTCCCGCACGCCCTGCGCCTTCTCCACGGCCAACCGACCCAGCACTGACCGAGCGGTGCGGGAGAGTCCCCGGTGCTGCTGCGAGCGACCGAGCGCCAGCGAGGGAGCGGCCATGCGCTGCGCAGGCAGACCACGGCGTGGCCGGGGAACGCAATGAACGGGCGTTAGCGTCGCGCTCCGATGCTGCGGATCGTGTTGCCGAAAGGGTCGCTGGAGCGGGCGACCATGGACCTGTTCGAGGCGGCAGACCTCGCCGTCGTGCGCTCGTCGTCGGTCGCCTATCGCGCTTCGATCGACGACCCCCGCATCGACGAGGTGCGCATCCTGCGCCCGCAGGAGATCCCCGTCTACGTCGCCGAAGGGCTCTTCGACATCGGCATCACCGGTCGCGACTGGGTCGAGGAGACCGCCAGCGACGTCGTGACCCTCGGGCGAGTTGCGCTACTCCAAGGCGACCTCCGAGCCGATCAAGCTCGTCCTCGCCGTCGCCGAGGACTCCCCGGTCACGTCCGTCAAGGAGTTGCCCGAAGGCGTGCGCGTGTCCACGGAGTACCCCGAGCTGACCCGTCGTTACTTCGCCGAGCACGGCATCGACGCCGACGTGCGGCTGAGCTACGGGGCGAGCGAGGCGAAGGTCCCGGACATCGCCGACTGCGTGGTCGAGATCACCGAGACGGGCAGGGCCTTGCGTGCAGCCGGCCTGCGCATCGTCGACACAGTCCTTGTCAGCTACACCGAGGTGATCGCCAACCCGCGGTCGCATGCCGACCCTGACAAGCGCCACGCCATGGGTCAGCTGATGACACTGCTCAACGGCGCCCTCGACGCCCGCGAGAAGGTGCTCCTCAAGCTCAACGTCTCGGCCGATCAGCTACGAGTCGGTGCTCGCAGTTCTCCCCTCGGCGAAGTCCCCAACCGTCTCCGAGCTCGCCGGCGACGCCGGGTTTGCCATCGAGAGCGTGGTCGACAAGCGCACGATCAACCTCCTGATCCCCGCCCTCCGCGACGCCGGGGCGACGGATCTCCTGGAGATTCCGATCTCCAAGATCGTGCCGTAGCGCAATGACTACCAACAACGGAACAGTCACCGCGTTCGACGACGCTGCTGGACTCGGTGTCATCACGACCGCTGAAGGGACGCAGTACCCGTTCCACTGCGTCGAGATCGCCGACGGGACGCGCACGATCGATGTCGACGCCGACGTCGAGTTCGGCGTCCTGCGCAAGCTCGGGCGCGTCGAGGCCGGTCGCATCCGTCCGGCGCCGCCGACGTGACCCACCTGTCGAACGAGATCGCCGCGGTCATCGCGTCGCTCGCGTCAGGAGAGGTGGTCAGCTACGGCGACGTCGCCCACGACGCCGGCCGCCCTGGAGCGGCCAGAGCCGTTGGTGCGCTGCTCGCCAGCACCGACGTCGAGCTGCCCTGGTGGCGCGTGGTGCGTGCCGACGGGCGGATCGTCACCGGAAACCCGACGCGCCAGGCTGCGCTACTGCGCGCCGAGGGCGTCGTCGTCCGACACGGTCGTGTCGTCGCCGCCCCCGTCGGCCGCTTCGCCGGCCGCGTCCGCCGGCCGCCCGGGCAGTCGCTGACTTGACGCTGACGAACGCCATGCGCATGTTCGCCAGGGCGTCGCGCAACGTCGGCGTGTCGGGACCGAGCCGGTCGCCGAGTCCGTCGACGAGGGCGCCGACGGCGTCGATGGCCAGCGAGGCAGCGGGTAGGTTCGGTGGAGCCGCCGGCGAGGTGGATCGCCGCCAGTTCGTAGAGGCCCATCACGTGGTTGGTGACGACCACCTCGGCGGGCACGTCGGCGAGGCGCCGGCGCGCATCCTCGATGGCCTGCTCGGCGTCGCCGAGCACCGTCTCGGCGTCCTCGGGCGCCGTTTCGGCGTTGCCGGTCGCCGCGTCGTCGTCGGCAACCAGCTGCTCGGGTACAGGCACTTCGGCCTCGTCGGGCGTGGATTCCTCGGCCACCTGAGCTACCCTACTGTGGCCATATCGAAGCGAAGTGGGGGCGACCCCCACCCGGCCACCACCAAGCGGTGCGTGCGTCCGGGTCCTACGGCACGGCTGGGCGGTGTGCTCAGATCAGCTCCGCGGGCTTCGCGTCGAGCTGACACGAACCCATCAACCGACCACAAGGAGCGATCAGCCATTGCACAGGGGTGAGCAGCCATAGCCGCGCCACAACGCGCTGAGCACCGGATCAACGACCGCATCCGTGCCCGAGAGGTCCGCCTCATCGGTCCGGACGGCGATCAGCTCGGGATCAAGACCGTTCCCGACGCGTTACGCCTGGCCAAGGAACTCGATCTCGACCTCGTCGAGGTTGCGCCGATGGCCAACCCTCCGGTGTGCCGGATCATGGACTACGGGAAGTTCCGCTACGAGGAAGCCCAGAAGGCCAAGGAATCTCGCAGGAAGTCGGCGAACGTCTCCATCAAGGAGGTCAAGTTCAAGCCGAAGATCGGGCGCGGTGACTTCGACACGAAGGTGCGCAAGATCGACCAGTTCCTCAACGAAGGCCACAAGGTCAAGGTGACGATGCAATTCCGGGGGCGCGAGATGGCCCACCCGGAGCTCGGTTCGAAGATCCTCGACGACGTGCTGCACATCGTCGGTGACCACGTCAAGATCGAGACGCAAGCCCGCCTGGAGGGCCGGAACATGTCGATGGTGCTCGCTCCCGACCGAAAGCCGTTACCGCAGGAGCCAGCAAGCGGAGCAACCAACTGGCTCGCTCGACGCCGCTGCCGAGGTCAGCGCCGACGGCGTGAACGCCGACGGCGTGAACGCCGACGGCCGAGCCGGCCGCCGCCCAACCGCAGTCACAACCGGCGACCACGCAACCAGCCTGATCCCACGACACCGACGATCAACCCCCCGACCCGGAGCACAGACGACATGCCGAAGATGAAGACCTCGAAGACCACCGCCAAGCGGTTCAAGACGACCGGCAGCGGACGGCTGCGTCGCGCCCAGCAGATGAACCAGCACAAGTTCTACGAGAAGTCGAACCCGCGGAAGCGGCGCGTGAAGTCCGACGCCGACGTGCACCCGGCCGACCTGCCCAAGATCAAGCGTCTGCTCGGCGAACGCTGATCCGACCGAGACAAGCAGCAAGGAGAAGAGCTGACATGGCACGCGTGAAGCGCGGCGTCACCGCCAGGAACCGTCACAAGAAGGTTCTCGAACAGGCCCGGGGTTACTACGGCAACAAGAGCCGCTCGTTCCGGGCCGCCAACGAACAGGTCATGCGTAGCGGCCAGTACGCGTTCCGCGACCGTCGCGCCCGCAAGGGCGAGTTCCGCCGGCTGTGGATCCAGCGGATCAACGCCGGATGCCGCGAGCACGACCTGTCCTACAGCCGCTTCATCGCCGGGCTGACGTCCGCCGGCGTGGCGGTCGACCGCCGAATCCTCGCCGAGCTGGCTGTGTCCGATCCGGTGGCCTTCGGTCGCCTCGTCGAGACGGCAAAGGCGGCACTCTGAGCGAGCCCACAGGGCGAGCGAGACCAACAATGAGCCACCAGCCCGAGCTGGGCTTCACGAACCCCAAGGTTCAACGACTGCGGCGCCTCATCGGGCGCCGTAGTTCGCGTCTGGAGGAGAATGCGTTCGTCGTCGAGGGCGGCGTGCTGACGGCAGAGGCGGTGCGCGCCGGATGGGAGGTCGAGTCGCAGTTCGTCGCGCCGGGGGAGCAACCCGTCGACACGGCGAGCAACCTCTACGCCCTGGCCCCCGGAGTCGCCGAACGCGTCTCCGACCTCGAGTCGCCGCCCGGTCTGTTCGCCGTAGTGATCCGCAAGCCGGCCGACCCGACCGTGCTGTCCGCAGCCGAGTTCGTCGTCGTCGCCGATCGCGTCGGTGAGCCTGGAAACCTCGGCACGATCGTTCGCTCGGCCGAAGCGGCTGGCGCCGACGCAGTCGTCGTCACCCCCGGAACCGTCGACGAGACCAATCCGAAGGTCGTGCGGGCGTCGGCGGGTGCACTGTTCAACGTCCCCGTTGTCGCGGCGGCGTTCGGCGACGTGGCGGCGGCCGGGTTGCGCCTGATCGGATCGTCGTCGCACCGCGGCACGTCGCACACGTCCGCCGACTGGAGCGGGCGGATCGCCATCGTCGCCGGCAACGAGGCGTCGGGGCTCGACGCCGACGTCGAGGATCGACCAGTGGGTGTGCATCGAGCACCGTGGCCGGGCGGAGAGCCTCAACGTGGCGATGGCGACGACGGTGCTGTGCTTCGAGGCGCTCCGCCAGCGCTCCGCCGGCGGGCCGCTCCGCGGGGCAGTGAACCGGCTGGGGCCTGATGCGTCCCCGCCCGGCCTCGCTGCTGGAGTGGTTGGGCCTCGCCGTCGGCATTGGTTCCGTTCGTCGTCGCCGTGGTTCGTGCAGCTATCAAGGAGTGGATCCCGGTTGGCGACGCCGCCTACTTCACGGTGCGTTCGGCGGACGTGTTCACCGCCCATCATCCGCTGCTCGGAGCGTGGTCGTCGGGATCGTCCGTCGTCGGGGTTCCGGTGAACAACCTCGGTCCGCTGCAACTCGACCTGCTCGCCCCGTTCACCAAGGTGACGCCGTATCTCGGCACGGCGATCGGGTCGGCGCTCATCAACGCCGCCAGCGTCGTCGCCGTGTGGATCGCCGCCAGGCGGATGTTCCGGCCGGCCGTCGTCGTCGCGGTGATGCTCGGCACGACGCTGTTCGTCGCCTCGCTCGGGCTGTCATGGCTGATCGACGCCCGTCAGCAGCACGCGATGGTGTTGCCGTTGCTTCGCCCTGCTGTGGCTGAGCGCGGCGATGTGGATGGGCGTCCGAATCGCCGTGCCGATCGCCGTGGTGATCGCCAGCCTGATCATCCAGACCCACTTCACCTACGCGTACCAGGCAGGCATCGTGTTCGTCGCCGGCGTCGTCGGGTTCGTGACTCGCGACGTGGACGTTCGCGGAGCACGTTGGCGTCCAGTGGCGATCTGGTCCGTTCGTCCTCGGCGCGCTGTGCTGGGTCCAGCCGCTGATCGACCAGTTCGCCGGCACCGGGAACCTCGGCACCGTGCTCGGCGCGGCGAGGGATCGACCAGGCGCCGGGATCGAGGCGGGCGTTCAGGTCGTCGCCGGAGCCGCCTTGATGCCGCCGTTCTGGTCGCCACGCGTCGATGCGCACGTTCCTGCTCCCGCACGACGGCATCAGCCTGGCCGGCGCGGTGGCGGCCGTGGCGATCTGGCTGCTCCTGGCCGGCGGCGTCGCCGTCCTCGGGAACACGTGCCGGTGCCCCGGCTGCCCGGGCGGTCGGGATCGCCAGCCGTCGTCGCCCTCGTCGCCGGGCTCGCTCGCCGCGGCGAGGATCCCGGTCTCGTCCTTCGGGCTGGTGCCGCAGAACTACTACTGGGCGTGGTCGCTCGCCGCCTTCGTCTCGTTGGCCGTCGTGGCCGGTGTGTGCTCCCTGCCGGCGGTCGCCGTGGCGCTGCGTGCCGGGTCGCCATCCCAACGCCGGGCGCTGCTCGGTGGGGCCCTCTTGGTGGTCATGGGCATCGCCGTCTGGCCGCGCTATCCGGTGGCGTCGGTCGCCGAGGACGAGGTCGAGGCGCAACGTGTCGGTCGCCCACTGCGCGCCCAACTCGCCGCCGCCATCGATGCGGGGGTCGTGGACGACGACGTCGAGGTCGACCTGTCGCGTGCGTTCTTCGCCAACGACCATCCCTACGTGATGCTCGCCGAACTGCAGCGCGCCGGGATCGAGTTCCACTTCGTTCCGGACAGCCGCAACCTCGACCGCTTCGGCGACTCGCGCTGCGTCGAAGCCGGACGGTACGAGCGCCTGCTGCTCATCTCCGGGCCGAATCCGCGAGCTGGCGCCCGGATCCGTCGTCGTCGCCGAAGTGGCCGGAATCACCGACGACGAGCTCGCCGAGTACGTGGCTCTCCAGGAACGCTTTGGCGACCTCCTGCGCGAAGGCACCGTCGACGTCGATGGCGCCGCCCTCGATGGCATCGCCGGGCCGGCAACCGACGAGCTGCGCGTGGTGCTCGCGACGCCGGGTCTCCCGGCCGGCGGGCTCGCCCGGCATCTCGACAGCTGGCGGAGATCGGGGTTCGTCTCGATCCCAGGCGTCGGACCGGAACGCCTTCGATCGATGGTTCGAGCTGGAGCAGCGTTCGTCCGCCGACTACCAGACCATCGTCGTCGAACAACCCAGTGCGCCCGACGATCGCCGCTGCTGATATCGTCGGCGATCGTGACGTGGCCCGCCAGCAGGCGATTTCTCCGCCCCGGGTGACCCGGGGACGGTGACGACCACTTCGCTTCACGCCGCGCTCCGAGCTCATCCGGGGACCTTGTTGACTGACGCATCAACCCCGCGAAAGAGAGACTCGTGATCGACGACATCAAGGCCGCCCGCGACGCGGCGCTCGACAAGATCGCTGCAGCCGCCGCGCTCGGCGACATCGTGCGCCTCGACCAAGCGGTGCTCGGAAAGCGCGGCACGCTCACGGTGCTCAAGTCGTCGCTCGGCGCGCTGCCGGACGCCGACGAACGCAAGGCCGCCGGACGGGCGCTCAACGAGGCGACCAGCGCCGTGGCGACGGCACTGGAGGAACGGCGCAAGACACTGGCCGGCGCCGAGCGTGACGCACGCATCGCCGCCGAGCGCCTCGACCTCACCGAGTTCGTGACGGCGCCTCGACGTGGCCACAGCCATCCCGTGACGCAGGCATGGGAGCGACTCGAGGACGTGTTCATCGGGCTCGGCTTCACGGTCGTCGAGGGCCCGGAGGTGGAGACCGACTGGCACAACTTCGAGGCGCTGAACATGCCGGCGAGCCATCCAGCACGAACCGAGTTCGACACGATGTTCGTCGACCACGCCGGCGCGCCGCCGGGTACCACGGTGCTGCGGACGCACACGTCACCGGTGCAGATCCGGGCGATGCTGGCGAGCCCGCCGCCGCTGTACATCATCGTTCCTGGCAGGTCGTTCCGCCGAGACACGCCGGATGCCACGCACATGCCGGTGTTCCACCAGATCGAAGGACTCGTCGTCGATCGCGACATCAACCTTGGACATCTCGCCGGGACGATCGAGGCGTTCACCAAGGCGTTCTTCGGCGAGGGCTTCACGAGCCGCTTGCGCCCGAGCTACTTCCCGTTCACCGAGCCATCGGGGGAGTTCGACATCGGCCTTCCGGACGGGCGCTGGCTCGAGCTCGGCGGATGCGGCATGGTCCATCCCAGCGTCCTGCGCGCCGGCGGTGTCGACCCTGAGGAGTGGAGCGGCTTCGCCTTCGGCTTCGGCATCGACCGGATGGCGAAGGAACGCCACGCGGTCGACGACCTACGCGAGATGTTCACCGGCGACATCCGCTTCGCGGAGCAGTTCTGAGTGAATATTTCCCTGAACTGGCTGCGCGAGTACGTGCCGTTGCCCGACGACGTCGACCTCCTCGCCGAGACGCTCATCGGGCTCGGCCTCGAGGTGAGCGACATCGATCCACGTCGGCGGGGTGCCCGGCGTGGTGACGGCCCGAGTCGTGCGCATGGAGCGGCATCCCGATGCCGCCAAGGTCATCCGCGTGTGGGTCGATCAAGGCGACGGTGTCGAGCACCACGTGTGGTGCGGCGCGTCGAACTTCTCTCCCGGTGACGTCGTCCCGCTGGCGACGGTCGGCACGGCGATGCCCGACGGTCGCACCATCGGGTCGCGCGGCATCCTCGGCATCCCGTCGGACGGCATGCTCTGCTCGCCGCGAGAGCTCGGCGTCGGTGGCGACCACAGCGGGATCCTCGTCCTCCCCGCGGACACACCGCTCGGCGTTCCCTACGGGGAGGTCACCGGGCTCGTCGACGACGTCGTGTTCGACATCGACGTCACGCGCAACCGCCCCGACGCCTTCGGCCACGTCGGCGTGGCGCGCGATCTGGCGGCCAAGCTGGGATTGCCGTTCACGCCACCGCGACCGACCCTCCCCGCGCTCGGCGACCCCGTCGACGCCACCGTGGAGATCGTCGCCGGCGAGCGCTGCGGCCGGTTCACCCTGACGGTGCTGTCAGGGATCGTGGTCGGTCCGAGTGCTCCGTGGATGGCGGCTCGGCTCTCCGCCGTGGGGCAACGCCCGATCAACAACGTGGTCGACGTCAGCAACTACGTGATGCTCGAGCTCAACCAGCCGAACCACGCCTACGATCTGGCCACGCTCGGTGGGGGCGGGATCCGGGTGCGCGTCGCCAAGGACGGCGAGCGGCTCACGACGCTCGACGGGATGACCCGCACGCTGACGGCGGACGAGTTGCTGATCTGCGACGCCCACGACGTGCCCATCGGGCTGGCCGCGATCATGGGCGGCGAGCACACCGAGATCGGCGACTCGACGTCCACGGTCGCACTCGAGTTCGCCTGGTTCGAGCCGCTCGGGATCGCCGCCAGCGTCACCCGCACCGGACTGCGGAGCGACGCCTCGGCGCGCTGGGAACGAGGAGTCGACCCCTACGGGATCGACAACTCGATCGCCCGCTTCGTGGAGCTGCTCGGCGAGACGTGCCCCGACCTCGTCGTTCACGCCGGCGCGGTCGACGCGCGTGCCGAGTCGCTGCCACCGCAGACGCGCAGCACGTCACTGCGGGTCAGCCAGGTCAACCGGATCATCGGTGTCGAGCTGTCACGCGACGACGTGGTCCGGCTGCTCGATCCGATCGGCTTCACCGTGACCGGAGACGATCCGGAGGCGCTGACGGTCAACCTGCCGAGCTGGCGACCGGACTCGTCGGCCGAGATCGACGTCATCGAGGAGGTCGCCCGCCACTACGGCTACGACAACGTCCCCAAGCGCGTGCCGCTGTCCCCGCTGCACGGCCACCTGAGCCCGGTCCAGCAGCGGCGCCGCCAAGTTCGCCAGGTGCTGCTCGGCCTCGGGATCTCCGAGGTGATGCCCTCGCCGTTCCTGTCCGACGACGACCTGCGCCGTGCCGGCCTCGACGACGAGGTGCTGCGGATCACCAACCCGTTGGTGGCCGAGGAGGACATCCTGCGCCCGTCGCTGCGACCCGGACTGTTGCGCGCCGTCGCCTTCAACGCGGCGCATCGCCGTCCCGGCGTATCCCTGTACGAGGTCGGCCACGTCTACCGGCCGGGTCCCGGCGAGCTTCCCGACGAGCGGGAGATGCTCGGCGTCGTCCTCGCCGGTGGCGAGGCGCCGGCGGCGATCGCCGTTTGGCGAGAGATTGCCGCGGCGCTCGGAGTCGGGGCGCGGATCGACCAGGGACGGGTTCCCGCTGGCCTCCATCCGACGCGCTCGGCGACGCTGGTCGCCGGGCGGGAGGAGATCGGCGCCGTCGGCGAGGTCGCTCCAGCTGTGCTCGACGCCTACGACATCGGTGAACGGGTGGCGATCCTCGAGCTCGATCTGTCGGTCGTGCTCGCCGCCGAGGCGAAGCCGGCGCGGTGGAAGGCGACGAGCCGGCACCCGTCGAGCGACCTCGACATGGCGTTCGAGCTCGCCGAGGACATTCCCGCCGAGAAGCTGGAGAAGGCGATCCGCCAGGGTGCCGGCAGCCTGCTCGTCGGCCTCGAGCTGTTCGACGTCTACCGCGGTCCGGGCGTCGCCGACGGGTCGCGCAGCCTGGCCTACCGCCTGCGCCTACAGGCTCCCGACCGCACGTTGACCGACGCCGACACCGCCGCCGTCGTCACCCAGGTCCGCGCCGCCGCCGACAAGCTCGGCGCCACCCTCCGCGCCTGACCAACCCGCCCACATCAGCGTGTTTGCTGCCATCCGAGTGTCGCGCGCCGCACCTGCCTGGCCGGAAACACTCCGACGGACGGAAACACTCGGATGAGGCGGGCGTCAGTTCCAGGCGAGGTCGTCGGGGGCTTCGGCGAGCCAGCCGAGGCGACCTGGTTGGCGGCGCAGGACGCGGCGCCAGAGGTCATCTGGGTCGTTGGTGAACACGTCGGAGGACTCGGAGTCGACGACGATCCACGAGCCGGACTCGATCTCCGCCTCGAGCTGGCCGGGCTCCCAGCCGGCGTACCCACGGAACACCCGCAGGGCGTTGATCCGCCCGATCACCAGCGCCGGGTCGGCGGCGAGGTCGGCCGAGGCGATGTCGCCGGTGAGCGGCGCCAGGTAGCTGGTGTCGTCGTCGTCGGCGGAGCCCGCGGTGACGCGGTGCTCGAGCCGAGCGAGAGCGATCAACGCATCGGGCTCGACCGGCCCACCGGAGAACACCCGTGACGGCGCCGATTGCGCCGTCACCCAACCCTCCAGCGGGTCGACGAGCTCCTCGCCGCTCGGCCGGTTGAGGACGAGCCCGAGGGCGCCCTCGTCGTGGTGCTCGACCATGTAGACGACGGAGCGGTCGAAGTTCGGGTCGTCGAGCATCGGCGTCGCCACGAGCAAGCGTCCCCGTCGTCGGCGCCGGTCCCGGTAGCACGCGCGCCAGTGTACGCGGGCACGCCGACCGCTCGCCCGCGACCACGGCGGAACGGTCTTTGGATGAACATGCATCCTACTGTATGATCATGCGTCATGGTTCGAGTCGGGGTCGTCGGTGCGTCCGGGTACACGGGTGTCGAGTTGTTGCGGCTGCTCTCGGCTCATCCCGACTTCGATCTCGCGATCGCCACGGCCGACAGCAACGCCGGCACACAGGCGTCGCAACTCGCGCCGTCGTTGTCGGTGGTGTTCCCGAACCTTCGATTCGCGTCGTTCGACGTCGCCGAGATCCAGGCCGCCAGACTCGATCTCGTCTTCCTCGGCCTCCCGCACGAGGCCGCCCTGAGCGTCGTGCCGCAGCTCGTCGACGACGTCGGCTGCGTCGTCGATCTCTCGGCCGCGTTCCGGCTCCGCGATCCGGCCGCCTATCCGCGCTGGTACGGCTTCGCTCACGATCAGCCCGATCTGCTCCGCCGCGCCGTCTACGGCCTCCCGGAACGCACCCGGGCCGAGCTGCCAGGCGCCCGGCTGGTCGCTACGCCCGGGTGCTACGTCACGGCCGCGACGCTCGCCCTGGCACCGCTGCTCGACGGCGGCCTCGTCGAACCGACGGGAATCATCGTCGACGCCGCCAGCGGCGTGTCGGGCGCCGGACGCAATCTGACTCCCGGCACGGCGTTCTGCACGGTCGACGAGAACTTCACCGCCTACGGGCTGCTCGACCACCGCCACACTCCGGAGATCGAGCAGAACCTCGGTGCCGAAGTGCTGTTCACGCCGCACCTCGCTCCGATGAACCGGGGGATCCTGGCGACGTGCTACGCCCGTCCGGCGGCGGGCACGGAGCTGAGCACCGACGCCCTGCTCGAGGCGTTGACCAAGGCGTACCGAGACGAGCCGTTCGTCGTCGTCACCGCCGAGTCGCCGTCGACGAAGGCGGCGCAGGGTTCCAACGTGGCGTTCGTGACGGCTCGCTTCGACGCCCGCACCGGATACGTCGTCGTCCTCTGTGCCCTCGACAACCTCACCAAGGGCGCCTCCGGGGGCGCCGTCCAGGCGGCCAACGTCGCCCTGGGCCTCGACGAGACGGCCGGCCTGCCGCGGGTCGGGCTCGCGCCGTGACGACGGTCAGCAATCGATCGACACTCGCCGGCGGGCCGACGTCCTCGTCGAGGCGTTGCCCTACATCCGTCGCTTCGCCGGCAAGACCGTCGTCGTCAAGTACGGCGGCAACGCCATCGCCGGCACGTCCGAGCACGACGCCCTCGACGTCTTCGCCCAGGACATCGTGCTGATGCGGCTCGTCGGCATGCGACCGGTCGTCGTCCACGGAGGCGGACCGCAGATCTCGGCGCTGATGGGCCGCCTCGGCAAGACCGCCGAGTTCCGTGACGGGCTCCGGGTCACCGACGCCGAGACCGTCGACATCGCCAGGATGGTGCTCGTCGGGCAGGTCAACCCGCAGCTCGTCGCCGCCATCAACGCCCACGGCAACTACGCCGTCGGGGTCAGCGGTGGCGACGCCGGCCTGCTCAGGGCGACCCGGCGCGACGGCGACCTCGGCTTCGTCGGCAACGTCGACGCCGTCAACCCGCGAATCCTCGACGGGCTGCTCGCCGACGAGTTCATCCCGGTCGTGGCGACGATCGGCACCGACGAGTCCGGTCAGGCCTACAACATCAACGCCGACGCCGTTGCCGCGGCGATCGCCGAGGCGCTCGGTGCCGAGAAGCTCGTGTATCTCACCGACGTCGAGGGACTCCGCCGCGACGTCGACGACCCTTCCAGCCTGATCCACCAGACCACCGCCGACGAGCTCGAGCAGCTGATCGCCGATGGCGTGATCGTCGGCGGGATGATCCCGAAGGTCACCAGCTGCATCCATGCCGTCCGCCACGGCGTGCATCGTGCCCACATCCTCGACGGGAGGGTTTCCCACGTGCTGTTGCTGGAGATCTTCACCGACGAGGGCATCGGCACGGTCATCGACGGAGGCAGTCATGTCTGATGTGTTCAAGACGGTCGGGCCTCACCGAGTCGCCGTTCATGCCCGTGTTCGCACCGCCCCAGCGGATGTTCGTCCGCGGGCGGGGCACCGAGCTGTTCGACGTCGACGGCCAGCGCTACCTCGACTTCCTGTCGGGGATCGCCGTCACGTCGCTCGGCCACGCCAATCCGGCGGTGGCCGCGGCGATCTCGGCGCAGGCCGTCCGAACTGCTCCACGTCAGCAACTACTTCGCCAACCCGCAGGCGACCGCCGCGGCGGTCGCCGTCGACGAATTGCTGGCCGAAGCCACCGGACAACGGGGACGAGTGTTCTTCGCCAACAGCGGCGCCGAGGCGATCGAGTGCGCCATCAAGCTGGCCCGCAAGCACGGCGGGCGTGGACGCCACACCGTCGTCAGCGCCTTCGGCAGCTTCCACGGCCGCACGCTCGCCGCCCTCGCGGCAACCGGTCAGCCGAGCAAGCACGAGCCGTTCCAACCGATGCCGGAAGGGTTCCGGCACGTGGCGTGGGGCGACGTCGACGCCGTCGCGGCGGCGGTCGACGGAACGGTGGCCGCCGTCCTCGTCGAGCCGATCCTCGGCGAAGGCGGCGTGCATCCGGCTCCTGCCGGCTATCTCGCGGCGATCCGCCGCGTGTGCGACGAGGCAGGCGCCTTGATGATCGTCGACGAGATCCAGACGGGGATGGCCCGCACCGGCCGCTGGTTCGGCTTCGAGCACGACGGCGTGGCGCCGGACGTCGTCACCCTGGCGAAGGCGCTCGGCAACGGCATGCCGGTCGGGGCGTGCTGGGCCCGCGACGACGTGGCCGCCGTGTTCGAGCCGGGCGACCACGGCAGCACGTACAGCGCCACGGCGATCGCTACCGCGGCCGTCAACGCCGTGATCACCGAGATGCGCCGCATCGACGCCCCCGCTGTCGCCAGCCAAGCAGGGCGAACGCCTGGCGACCGGGCTCGCTGCGGTGCCGGGCGTCGCGTCGGTGCGCGGCCGCGGCTTGCTGCTGGCCGCCGAGCTCGACGGTCGACCGTCGGGCGACGTCGCCCGCGAATTGCTCGACGAGGCCTCGTCGATCAACGCCGTCACGCCGACGGCGCTGCGCCTGGCCCCGCCGATCACCGTCAGCGACGACGAGATCGACGAGGCCCTCGACGATCCTCGGCGAGGTGCTCGGATGACGAGCGACATGGCACCCGCGCCACCTGCTCGACGTCACCGACCTCGATGCCGACGAGGTCGGTGCCGTGCTCGACCTCGCTCGCCGCGATCCGGCTGACCTCGGTCGACCACTCGACGGTCGAGGAGTGGCGCTGATCTTCGAGAAGCCGTCGAATCGGACCCGCCACTCGACGGAGATCGCCGTCGTTCAGCTCGGCGGTCATCCCGTCTACACCCGTGGCGAGGAGGTGGGCATCGACACCCGAGAACCCGCCGAGGACGTCGTGCGGATCCTCCAGGGCTATCACGCGGTGATCGCGGCAAGAGTCTTCGACCATCGGGTGCTGGAGCGGATGGCCGCGCGTCGCCGACGTGCCGGTGGTCAACCTGCTGTCGGACAGATCGCATCCGTTGCAGGCGATCGCCGACGCGCTGACGATGGAGGAGGAGCTCGGCTCGCTGAAGGGTCGCCGGATCGCCTGGGTCGGGGACTACAACAACGTCGCCCGCTCGCTCGCCGAGATCTCGACGATGCTCGGTGCCGACATGTCGTTCGCCTGCCCGCCCGCGTTCGCCCCCGACGACGTCGAGCTCGACCGTCTCAGGCTGGTCGGGAGCGGTGACGTCACGCTCCATCACCGGCCAGTCGATGCCGTCGCCGGTGCCGATGTCGTGCACTCCGACACGTGGGTGTCGATGGGTCAGGACGACGAGAAGGCACAGCGGCTGCAGGCGTTCGAGGGCTACACCGTCGACGACGCCTTGATGGCGTCCGCCGCCCCCGACGCAGTTTTCATGCACTGCCTCCCGGCCTACCGCGGCCTGGAGGTCGCCGCCAGCGTGATCGACGGGCCGCGCAGCCGAGTGTTCCGCCAGGGCCACAACCGCCTCCACGCGGCGCGCGCCGCCCTCGCCTTCCTCGTCGGGGGCAAGCCAGTGAGCGTGAAGCAGCGGCGCCAGCAGGCCATCGTCCGCCTGATCGGGCAGCAGCCGGTCGGCAACCAGCCGCGCCTGCTCGAGCTGCTTGCTCACGAGGGTGTCCGCACCACCCAGGCGACGGTGTCGCGCGATCTCGACGAACTCGGGGTGATCAAGGTGCGCGCCGCCGGCGGCCAGACGGTGTACGCCCTACCGGCGATCGAGACCGATCGGATCGCCCCGTCGGAACAGCTCCGCCGTGTGCTCGGGGAGTGGGTCGCCGACGTTGCAGTGTCGGGCAACATCGTGATCGTGCGGACGCCGCCGGGATGCGCTCATGTGGTCGCCTCGGCCCTCGACCGCAGCGCGATCGTCGGACTGCTCGGCACCGTGGCGGGTGACGACACGCTGATGTGCGTTGCCGCGGCGGGCACCGACGGCGAGCGACTGGCCGCAGACTTGCGCGAGTTGGCGGGGTTCGAGAACAGAGCGACGCGATGACCGGCCACACGTTGTGGCACGGCCGCTTCGCTCGTCCCCCGGCGGACGCCTTGATGGCGTTCACCGCCAGTCTCGACTTCGATCGTCGCCTGTGGCGCGACGACATCGCCGGGTCACGGGCGCACGTCCGCGGGCTCGCTGCCGTCGGGCTGATCGATGCCAGCGGAAGGCGACGCCGTGCTCGCCGCCCTCGACATCGTCGAGCAGGAGTTGGCCAGCGACGCCTTCGAGTTCGGCCCCTCCGATGAGGACATCCACACGGCGATCGAACGGCGGGTCACCGAGCTCGCCGGCGCGGCGGGTGCCAAGCTGCACACTGCGCGGAGCCGCAACGACCAGATTGCCACCGACCTCAGGCTCTGGTGCAAACGTGAGCTCGCGGCGATCGCCGGACAAGCGCTGGCGCTGCAGCGCGTGCTGCTGGCCCGTGCCGAAGCCGACCGGACCAGCTATCTACCGGGCTTTACCCACCTGCAACGGGCCCAGCCCGTCCTCCTCGCCCACCACCTGCTCGCCCACGGGTGGGCTTTGGCCCGCGACGTCGACCGCTTGCTGGCAACCATTGCGCGCCTCGACGTGTCGCCGCTCGGCGCTGGCGCACTGGCGGGAACGTCGTTGCCGATCGACCCTGCTGGAGTAGCTGCGGACCTCGGGTTCGCCAGGGCGTTCGACAACTCGCTCGACGCCGTCGGCGACCGCGACTTCGTCGCCGAGGCGCTGTTCGACCTCGCCCTGCTGGGCATCCACCTGTCCCGAATCGGCGAGGAGTTCGTGCTGTGGACCAGCGAGGAGTTCGGCTTCGCCCACCTCGACGACGCCTACTCGACCGGTTCGTCGATGCTGCCGCAGAAGAAGAACCCGGACATCGCCGAGCTCGCCCGCGCCAAGGCAGGCCGCCTGATCGGCAACCTCACCGGGTTGCTGGCGGTGCTCAAGGGACTGCCGCTGGCGTACAACCGCGACCTCCAGGAGGACAAGGAGCCGTTGTTCGACTCCGCCGACCAGGTCGCTCGGGGGCTCACCGCTGTCGCGGGAATGATCGAGTCCACGACGTTCGACACACGCAGGATGGCGACAGCCGCCGATGTCGAAACGACCGCGGCAACGGACCTCGCTGAGTGGCTTGTCGCCCGCGGCACGCCGTTCCGCGAGGCGCACGCGATCGTCGGAAGTCTCGTTCGCCGCCATATCGATGACTCCACACCGTTGCGGGAGTTGGTCGCCGCCGAGCCGACGCTCGGGCCGGCGGCGGCGGCGCTCGTCGGTCCGGGTGTCGCCGTGTCACGGCGCACGTCGCCCGGCGGGGGAGGGCCTGACGCTCTGGAACAGCAGCTCACCGCCTTCCGAGCGACGCTCAGTGGCGAAGCGGAAGCGCTCGAACGACTCGTCTGACCGATTCGCAGTGGCCGTCCTGACCGCCGGCCGTGTTACACCGGTGCGGTGCCGTACCGACACACGCTACGCATCCGCTACGGCGAGTGTGACATGCAGGGAATCGTGTTCAACGCCCACTATCTCGCCTATTGCGACGACGCCTTCGGTGCCTGGGTCGAGGCGGTGATGCCCGGAGCGATGGCCTTCGTCGGCAACGACGGATCGTTCGACGTTGTCGTCAAGAAGGCGGTCGTCACGTGGCACGGAGCACTGCGGTTCGGGGAGACCGTCGACATCGACTGTTCGGTGTCGAGGTGGGGGAGGAGCAGCTTCGACGTGCGGTTCTGCGGATCCGTGGGCGGCACGGATCGCTTCGAGGTCGTGGTCACCTACGTCAACATCGCACCGGGTACGCACTCGCCGGCAGCGGTGACCGCCGCCGTGCGGGCGGCACTCGAGAACTGACCGTGGACCGCGGCACACCATCACTGCCAGTGCAACCAACGCCCGTGCGGGTGAGCATTCGCCACGTGCCGCGCATCGCGCCTGCCGCCGCGCCAGCGCACTACGACCACCGCGGTCGGTTGCTTCGGTCCCTGTCGAGCGTGCGGCATCCCAGGCAGCTCCGGGCACAACGCCGGACTCTCCACAATCAACCAGCTGATGTCAGCGGACTCAGCGGCCCGATCGAGAGCGGCGACGAACTGGTGCCGTGCTTCCGTGGCGAAGTAGTTCAACACCCACGTCGTGGTCACGACCGGATGGCCCGACCGAGCGGCTTCTCCGATGAGCCCGGCCGACCGTGTCGATGGCGTCGCCGGGTCGGACATCGACGCCGACGCGGTTGGCGATCTCGATGGCTGCCCCGAGGCGCTCGAAGCGTTCGACCTGGTCGGGCCACACGCACGCCTCCAGCCATCGCGCCTGTAGCGGGTCGCTGACATCGATCGGGTCAGTGTCGAGACCGATCGCTGCGGCGATCGGAGGGTGAGTCGACGGGACCGGCACGTCGCCTCGCGTCGAGCACGTGATCGTCACTGTCGACCCCGTCATGACCGCCCCTCCAGGGTCGTACACGAAGTCGTAGTGGGGGATCAGCAGGTTCAGCCCGGCGCTGGCACCAACGTCAACGTGGGCGAGCGGGCCACACTCGGCGGCCAGCTCACCCAGCGACGGGACGAACAGAGCGCTCCGCCCGATCTCGTTGGTCTGCGTCCGCCGCGTCGACAACAACTCGGCGAGCTCAACGGTTCGGTCCGCGCAGAAGTCGCGGAAGGCGTCGATGGCGCTGATCCTGCGGCCGCCCGGTGGAAGGTCCTGAGGCACCGGCAGGTTGGGATAGAAGCGGGCGAGCGGCGCCGTCGGTTCGGCGAGCAGCAGCCAGTGCACCGACGCGAACAGCAGAACCGGCAACCGTTGGGATGGCGGCGCGGCGAGGAGTAGCCCGGAGAGCTGCGGGTCTTCGGCGATGCCGGCGGCGAGGTCGGCGTACAGCGGGGCATCGCAGGTCTGGGCGAAGTCGGCGAACAGCTGCTGGCAGGCGGTGACGGCGCGGCTGTCGCCCGGAGACACCGCCGCAACGTAGTGGATGCGCGGACTCCCAGCAGCGGTACCGTTCCGCTTCGCATGGACTTGCTCGCCGACCTCCAAGCCCGTGGCCTCGTCCACGACAGCACCGACCTCACGACTCTTGCCGACCGTCTCGCCTCTGGACCGATCGGGGTGTACGTCGGCTTCGATCCAACCGCAGACTCCCTCCACGTGGGCCACCTCATGGGGCAGCTCGGCTTGCGTCGATTTCAGATGGCCGGACACCGCCCATTCCCGCTGGCTGGTGGCGCGACCGGTGTGGTCGGCGATCCGGGAGGGCGTTCCGAGGAGCGCAACCTGCTCGATCGCGAGACGCTCGAGCGCAATCTTGCAGGCATCAAGCCACAGCTGGAACGTTTGCTCGACTTCGAGCGCGGCAGCAATCCCGCCACACTGGTCGACAACGCGGCGTGGACGGCGAACGTCTCGCTGCTCGACTTCCTTCGCGACGTCGGCAAGCACGTCACGGTCAATCAAATGTTGGCCAAGGACTCTGTGCGCTCCCGTCTCGACGGGGAGCACGGCATCTCGTACACCGAGTTCAGCTACATGCTGTTGCAGGCCAACGACTTCCGACATCTCCACGACGAGTACGGCGTCGAGTTGCAGATGGGCGGATCCGATCAGTGGGGCAACATCACCGCCGGGATCGACCTGATCCGCCGAACGTCCGGCGCAACCGCCTATGGATTGACGTGGCCACTGCTGCTGCGTAGCGACGGACAGAAGTTCGGCAAGTCGACAGGCGACGCCGTGTGGCTCGACGCCGAGCGAACCAGCCCGTACCAGTTTCGCCAGTACTGGGTGCAGACCGATGACGCCGACGTCGCCGAGCGCTTGCTCCGCTTCAGCATGCGGCCCGTCGACGAGATCGAGGCAATCGTTGCCGACCACGCGTCGGTCCCGGAACGGCGGCTCGCCCAACGCCACCTCGCTCGGGAGCTCACCGAACTGGTCCACGGGACGGCAGCCGCCGATGCGGCCGATGCCGCCGCCGAGGTCCTCTTCGGTGGCGATCCGATCGGCGCGTCCGAGGCCGCTCTGGACGCCGTGCGCCGCGAGGTACCGGCCAGCACGGTGCGGACCGACGATCTCGGCGATCCGGTCGACCTCCTGGTCGCCACCGGGCTCGCGTCGTCTCGCAGCGACGCCAGACGGCTCCTCGAGCAGCGCTCGATCAGGGCCAACGGCATGCAGCTGGACCCCGGAGACGACCTGGCCAAGGTGCCCCTCCTGCACGAGCGCTACCTGCTG
>CAVSZO010000032.1:145000-299148 GCA_963732335.1 Ilumatobacteraceae bacterium
GGTAGTGGGATCGAGGAGGTACCGCACCAGAGGTACCACGGAGTTACCAAGCTGCTGCGTAGGAGAACAGATCAGGAAAGTCTGGCCACAGTGGGTAATAGCCCCGTATCCGAAACGTACGCAGCCTCCGCCTCGACATCCCAAGTAGCGCCGGGACCGTGAAAACTGGCGTGAATCTACGGGGACCACCCCGTAAGTCTAAGTATTCCTTGGCGACCGATAGTGAACCAGTACCGTGAGGGAAAGGTGAAAAGTACCCCGGGAGGGGAGTGAAATAGTACCTGAAACCGTTGGTTTACAAACAGTCAGAGTGTCGCCACCCTCGGGTGGCCACGATGGCGTGCCTTTTGAAGAATGAGCCTGCGAGTTACGGTGTGTGGCAAGGTTAACCCGAAGTGGGGCAGCCGCAGCGAAAGCAAGTCTTAATAGGGCGTTGAGTCGCATGCTGTAGACCCGAAGCCAAGTGATCTATCCATGGCCAGGTTGAAGCGGAGGTAAGACTCCGTGGAGGACCGAACCCACGTCAGTTGAAAATGGCGGGGATGAGCTGTGGATAGGGGTGAAAGGCTAATCAAACTTGGCGATAGCTGGTTCTCCTCGAAATGCATCTAGGTGCAGCGTCATGTGTTCAGCATCGGAGGTAGAGCACTGGATGGGTACGGGGGCCTACAAGCTTACCAACCCCAGCCAAACTCCGAATGCCGATGCTCCAGAACATGGCAGTGAGACCACGGGGGATGAGCTTCGTTGGTCGAAAGGGAAACAGCCCAGATCATCAGCTAAGGCCCCAAATTCAGGACTAAGTGGAAAACGATGTGAGATTGCACAGACAGCCAGGAGGTTGGCTTAGAAGCAGCCACCCTTGAAAGAGTGCGTAATAGCTCACTGGTCGAGTGATCTTGCGCGGACAATGTAACGGGGCTCAAGTCCTGAGCCGAAGCTATGGGCTTCTCCGCAAGGAGGAGCGGTAGAGGAGCGTCGACAGTGCTGCGAAGCTCCGGTGTGAACCGGTGTGGAGCGCTGTCGAGTGAGAATGCAGGCATGAGTAGCGAGAGAGGGGTGAGAAACCCCTCCGCCGAAAGCCCAAGGGTTCCTGGGGAAGGCTAATCCCCCCAGGGTGAGTCGGGAGCTAAGGCGAGGCCGAAAGGCGTAGTCGATGCACAACTGGTTGATATTCCAGTACCACCGTGTTCGCGCCAGGCCCAAGAGTCGCAACGTGGGGGCTGTTTCCTTCGGGAAGCGATCCTACCGAGCGTCTGGCGGGTAGCTGACGGGGGACGCAGGAGGATAGGTGATCCGGGGCGATGGTCGTCCCCGGGTAAGCAAGTAGGGGGGTCCCGATGAGAGTTGGGGCCATAACTCTGAGATGTGATACCGAGGCTCTTTTGCCGAAGTCACTGATTCCATGCTGCCAAGAAAAGCCCTGCAGCGAGTTGGCACGGTGCCCGTACCCCAAACCGACACAGGTGGGCGGGTAGAGAATACTCAGGCGATCGGGAGAACTATGGTTAAGGAACTCGGCAAATTCCCTCCGTAACTTCGGAAGAAGGAGGACCCCTTCTGGTGAAAGCCTTTACGGCTCGAGCTGGCGGGGGTGGCACAGAGCAGGGGGTAGCGACTGTTTACCAAAAACACAGCAGCGTGCGAAGCCGCAAGGCGCTGTATACGCTGTGACGCCTGCCCAATGCTGGAAGGTCACGGGGAACGGTTAGCCGCAAGGCGAAGCTGTGAACCTAAGCCCCAGTGAATGGCGGCGGTAACTATAACCGTCAACCCGGCGGTGGGTAAACCTGGCTATATGCTGGGACATCCGAGCATCCGGCAGTACTCGTCCACCGTGACACCCCTTTCGTAGGGTGGTCACCGTGGGCTGTGACAATCTGACCGGTGCGGACAATCAGCAGGAAACCGAGTCTCCGCTCGAGCTCGATGCGCGCTGGATCGTAGGGTTCGTCGACGGTGAAGGATGCTTCTCCGTGGCGATCCACGCGAACGAGGGTGCACCCCACGGCTGGCAGCTAACGCCAGTCTTCCAGGTGTACCAACACCAGGCGTACCGAGTGGTGCTCGAAGGCTTGCGTGACTACTTCGGCTGCGGATGGATCCGCCCGAAAGGTCCCGCGAGTTCGGTGCTCACGTATGGAGTTCAGTCCCGAAAGGAGCTGCTCACCACGGTGATCCCGTTCTTCGAGCAGCATCGCCCAATCATCAAGGCCGATGCCTTCGACGCCTTCGCGACCATTGTTCGGTCGCTGGCCGTCAAGGCGCACGTCGGACGAGAAGGCTTCGAGTCGCTGGTGAAGCTTGCCTATGGCATGAACGCCCAGGGCAAGCAACGCACGCGACCGATTGAGCGGATACTTGGGATCCTCAGAGACTGTACGCCAGGCACGCCGGCACAACCGGCGTGATGAGACAGTCCGATCCATGTGGCGACATGTGGAGCCAGGCAGAAATGTCCTGGCCCTTCGAATGGTTCGTCGACATCGTTTGTCGACGACGTCGGAGAGTAACAACAATGCCTAAGGTAGCGAAATTCCTTGTCAGGTAAGTTCTGACCTGCACGAATGGCGTAACGACTTCCCCGCTGTCTCAACCATAGACCCGGCGAAATTGAAGTACGAGTAAAGATGCTCGTTAGCTGCGGAAGGACGAAAAGACCCCGTGGACCTTTACTATAACTTGGTGTTGAGTTTTGACCTGCATTGTGTAGGATAGGTGGGAGACTTGGAAGCATTGGCGCCAGCCAGTGTGGAGTCAACGTTGAAATACCACCCTGTGTATGTTGGAGCTCTAACTTCGGTCCGTGATCCGGATCAGGAACAGCGCCAGGCGGGTAGTTTGACTGGGGCGGTCGCCTCCTAAAATGTAACGGAGGCGCCCAAAGGTTCCCTCAGGCTGGTTGGCAATCAGCCGTCGAGTGCAATGACACAAGGGAGCTTGACTGCGAGACCTACAAGTCAAGCAGGTGCGAAAGCAGGGCATAGTGACCCGGCCATTGCTTGTGGAAGCGTGGTCGCTCAACGGATAAAAGGTACCCCGGGGATAACAGGCTAATCTTCCCCAAGAGTCCATATCGACGGGAAGGTTTGGCACCTCGATGTCGGCTCATCGCATCCTGGGGCTGAAGCAGGTCCCAAGGGTTGGGCTGTTCGCCCATTAAAGCGGTACGCGAGCTGGGTTCAGAACGTCGTGAGACAGTTCGGTCTCTATCCTCCGCAGCCGAAGGAATGTTGAGGAAGGCTGTCCCTAGTACGAGAGGACCGGGACGGACGTAGCTCTGGTGTGTCTGTTGTCCTGCCAAGGGCACGGCAGATTAGCCACCTACGGAAGGGATAACCGCTGAAAGCATCTAAGTGGGAAACCCGTTCCAAGATGAGCATTCCCATGCGGTAACGCAGTAAGGCCCGTGACGAGACCATCACGTTGATAGGCCGGAGGTGTACGCACAGCAATGTGTTCAGCCGACCGGTACTAATCGGCCGAGGGCTTGGATTGAATCGCTCGTGCTTGCTCTGGAGTCCTCGAGGTCGGCGTCGGCCACCTCCTTGACAACTGATTTCGGTGGCCATAGCGACAGGGTCACACCCGTTCCCATCCCGAACACGGAAGTTAAGCCTGTCAGCGCCGATGGTACTTGGGGTTAGAACCCCTGGGAGAGTAGGACGCCGCCGGATTTCGTGCGAAGAGCGCCCTCGGTCTGCCGAGGGCGCTCTTCCGCGTCAGCGCTCGAACGTCGGGGTGATCGTCGCCCGGGCGAGGGTGTGTCCGAACAGGTTGAACCCGAGCACGGCGGGCGCGGCGTCGTCGGTGACATCGAGGTGTTCGACGTCGACGGCGTGAACGACGATGAAGTAGCGGTGCGGCCCGTGCCCCGGTGGCGGACCGGCACCGACGTAGCCGGTGACGCCGGCGTCGTTGCGCAGTTGGGTGGCACCTTCCGGAAGGCCGGTGCCGTCAGCGGCGCCAGCACCCGAGGCCAGCTCGGTCACCGTCGGCGGGAGGTTGAACACGGCCCAGTGCCAGAACCCGCTGGCGGTCGGGGCATCGGGGTCGTACACCGTGACCGCGAAGCTCTTTGTCTCCGGTGGGAATCCAGACCAGGACAACTGGGGAGAGACATCCTCGCCGCCGTCGACACCGAACACGGCGCTGGCGTTGCGCGCCGGCATCGGGGCGCCGTCGGTGACGTCCGTACTCGAGGCGTTGAACGACGGAACGGGCGGGAGGAACGAGTAGGGATCGGGTGGAATCGCTCGACCAGTCATCGTGCGGACGTTACCGCGACCCGGGAACGCAGAATGTGACGGCGCCCGTAGCATCGACCGCTATGCCCGAACGTCGCCCAGAACGCCGCGGCCGACGTCCGGGTAGCTCGGCGGCGCGTCGATCCGGAACCGGACGCGGCCGACGCCCTGATGCTCGCCCGAAGCGCCCGCTGACCGCGGCCCAGCAGCGTGCCCGTGAGGTCGACGCCAAGCGTGGACCGCGACCGCCCCGTGACCCGGAAGCCGAACGCCAGCGGATCGCCGAGCGAACCATCGACGTGTGGATCGACGAAGGCTCCGCCGACGTCCGTGACGAGGCGGCCGGCGCAGCGGCACGGGCGACGAGCGACCGCCGCGGCAGGCAGCCGCGTCCTCTCGACCCTCGTGTCACCGCTGACGTCGTCTCCCGGGCGCGAACCCCACGACGGGGCCAGCAGCTGGCCCAGCGCCTCGCCGAGGCGGAGCTCGCCCTCGAGCGTGATCGCCTCGATGACGCTCGGCGGGCGATCACTCCGCTGCTGCGCGAGGTTCCCGGCGTCGCCGCAGTGCACGAGGTAGCCGGCCTGGTCAACTACCGACTCGGTCGGTGGCGCGACGCTGTCAAGGAGCTCGAGGCGGCTCAGGCACTCAATCCTCGCGTCGACTTGCTGCCGGTCCTCGCCGACAGCTACCGCGCCCTCAAGCGATGGGACCAGGTGGACCGAGTCTGGACGACGGTGCGAGAGATCTCACCGGCCCACGACGTGCTCGCCGAGGCGCGCATCGTCGCCGCCGGCGCACAGGCCGATCGCGGCGATCTGTCCGGCGCCCTGCGAACGATGTCGAAAGTGCCGACGAGGCCGAAGCGCGTCCGCCCTCACCATCTGCGCGAGTGGTACGTACTCGGCGACCTGCACGACCGAGCCGGCGACCCGTTGGAGGCCGTGCGCTGGTTCGAACGCGTCGCCGCTGCGGACGCCGAATTCGTCGACGTGCGCAACCGCCTCCGCGCCCTCGGTCGATAGCCCGTAGCCTGCCCGTCGGTGGCCAGCCGACATTTCCGCGCCGGCGTCGTCGCCGTGATCGAGCGGAACGACGGCGCCATCCTCGCCTTCGAGCGCGCCGACGTACCAGGTAGCTGGCAGCTCCCCCAGGGTGGCATCGAGCCTGGCGAAGAGGCTGCCGACGCGGTGTGGCGGGAGATCAAGGAGGAGACCGGGCTCGGGCCGGCCGACGTGACGCTGGTCGGTGAACATCCGGACTGGGTGGCCTACGAATGGCCAGTCGACGTCCGCGCCGGGCGCAAGGGCATCGGCCAGGTGCAGCGGTGGTTCACGTTCCGCGTCATCGACGAACGAGTCGTGCCGCTGCCGGACGGCACCGAGTTCTCGGCGTGGCGTTGGGTCGACCGCCAATGGTTGATCGACAACGTCGTTCCGTTCCGGAGGAAGGCGTACGAGCGGGTGTTGCCGCAATGACCGGGCAAACCTTGTTCGACGATGCCGCTGCTGAACGGCTGCGCAGGCAGGCGCCGCTGGCGGCCCGCCTGCGGCCCCGCACCATCGACGACGTCGTCGGTCAGCCGCACCTCCTCGGGCCGGGCAAACCACTGCGCCGCTTGGTCGAGACCGACACGATGTCCTCCGTCCTGCTCTGGGGTCCGCCAGGTACCGGCAAGACGACGTTGGCCCTGGCCGTCGCCGGCACCACGGCGAAGGACTTCGAGCAGCTCTCCGCGGTGACCGCCGGCGTGAAGGACGTCCGCGACGTGATCGATCGCGCCCGTCGACGACTCGGCGAGCACAACCGTGGCACGATCCTGTTCCTCGACGAGATCCATCGCTTCAACAAGGCACAGCAGGATGCCTTGCTGCCGGCCGTGGAGGACGGCACGCTGACGCTGATCGGGGCGACGACGGAGAATCCGTTCTTCGAGGTCAACCCGCCACTGCGCAGCCGTTCGACGTTGTTCCGTCTCGACCCCCTCGACGAGGGCAGCCTGCGCACGTTGGCGCAGCGCGGCCTCGACGCCCTGCAGGCGACGGCCGAACCCGACGCGATCACCCTCATCGTCGATCGTGCCGGCGGCGACGGTCGCCAGGTGCTGACGTCGGTCGAGGTGGCCACCGCACTTGCCCACCCCGGTCCGATCGCCCTGGCGCATGCCGAGGCGGCACTGTCGACCAGTGCAGTCCGCTACGGCCGCGACGACCACTACGACGTCATCAGCGCCTTCATCAAGTCGATGCGTGGATCGGATCCGGACGCTGCCGTGTACTGGCTGGCGCGCATGCTCGAGGCCGGCGAGGATCCGCGCTTCATCGCCAGGCGGATCGTGATCTTCGCCAGTGAGGACATCGGCATGGCCGATCCGCAGGCGCTCGTCGTCGCCGTGGCCGCCGCCCACGCGCTGGAGTTCGTCGGGCTTCCGGAAGCGCAGCTCAACCTCTCGCAAGCGGTGATCCACCTGGCCACGGCGCCGAAGAGCAATGCCAGTGCGCTGGCCGTGTGGGGGGCCCGTGCCGACGTCGCCGCTGGCGCCCTCGGCGAGGTTCCGGCGCATCTACGCGACGCGCACTACAGCGGTGCCAAGGTGATCGGTCACGGCGCAGGCTATGAGTACCCCCACGCCCATGAGGACGCGTGGGTCGACCAGGACTACTTGCCGGACACCCTGACCGGCCGATCGTGGTACCGCCCGACGACCCACGGCCACGAGCAGGTGGTCGCCGAGGCGATGCAGAGTCGCATCCGCCGAGCCGCCTCCGACGGGCACCCGCCGAGCACCGATGAGGACTACCCTCGGTGACGTGAGCGCCGGAGAGTTTGCCCTCGTGGTCGGCGCCGTGCTGGGCGAGGCCTGATGCGTCGGGTGGTGTGGTTCGTCGGAGGCCTCGCTACCGGCGCCGCTGGCGCCGGCTACGCCAAGCGCAAGGTCACCACCGTCGCCAACCGGATGCGCCCGACCAACGTTGCCCATTCGGCGACGGCGGCGCTCCGCCGCAGTGGCCGCCGATTCGTCGGTGCGGTGCACGAGGGTGTTACCGCGGCGCGTCGCAGGGAAGACGAACTGCGAGCCGAGCGCGACGGGCGGTTGGTCCGCCTGCGCGACCACCTCGCCGAGGGTGACGAGGTACTCGTCGACGGCGAGATCGTCGAACCGGGGCGCGTCATCCTCCTGCGCCGACCGGATCATTCGACCCGGCAATGACCACCAGCGCCGCCCTTGGCGAGGAGTTGCGCAAAGCCATCGGCGCGGATCGCGTTCGCGACGGTAGCGCCGAACTGTCGCTCTATCGCCGCGACGCGGGGCATATGGCAGGAGTCGCTTCGGTTGTCTGCTTTCCGGTCAGCACCGCCGAGGTCGCCGCGTGCGTGCGTGTCGCCAGCGCCGCCGCCGTCCCCTTCGTGGCCCGGGGTTCAGGAACCGGTCTGGCGGGTGGTGCGGTGCCGCCCGACGGGGCCGTGGTCATCTCACTCACGAAGATGAACCGGATCCGCTCGGTCGACCCGGACGCACGGCGCGCCTGGGTCGAACCGGGGGTGCTCAACCTCGACCTCAGCCGCGCCGTCGTCGCCCACGGCCTGCACTTCGCTCCCGACCCGAGCAGCCAGCAAACCTGCACGATCGGTGGCAACGTGGCGAACAACTCCGGCGGTCCACATTGCCTGGCGGAAGGTGTGACGGCGAGTCACATCGTCGCCCTCGAGGTCGTGCTTCCTGACGGGACGGTCACGGTGCTCGGTGGCGAGGATCCTGAACCATCCGGCTACGACCTGCGCGGGGCGTTCGTCGGGAGCGAAGGGATGTGTGGCATCGCCACGGCGATCTGTGTACGTCTCACCCAGGACCCGCCGGTGGTGCGCACGATGCTGCTCGACTTCGACGATGTCGAAGCCGGCGCCTCGACGGTCAGCGACATCATCGCCGCCGGCATCGTCCCCGCAGCGATGGAGATGATGGACCGTCTCTGCTTGCAGGCGGTGGAGGCGTACATCCACGCCGGACTTCCGGTCGATGCCGCCGCGGCGCTGCTGGTCGAGGTCGTCGGCCTGCGTGGTGGCGTCGACGCCGACACTGCTGCGATCGTCGCGATCGCCGAGCGGCGGGGTGTCGGGAACGTGCGGATCGCAGCTGACGAAGCGGAACGGGCGCTGCTGTGGAAGGGTCGCAAATCCGCCTTCGGGGCGATTTCCCGGATCAAACCGAACTACTACCTACACGACACGGTCGTGCCGCGGCGGGAGCTTCCCGGCGTGCTCAGCCAGGTTTACGACATCGCCGCTCGGTTCGACCTCGATGTCCTCAACGTGTTCCACGCCGGCGACGGCAACCTGCACCCACTCCTGTTGTTCGACGAGCGGGAGCCCGGCGTGATGGACCGCGTGTTGGCGGCCGGGGACGCCATTGTCTCCGCTTCGGTGGCCGCCGGTGGCGTGCTCAGTGGCGAGCACGGAATCGGCCTCGAAAAGCGCGACCTGATGCCGTTGATGTTCAGCGAGGTCGACCTCGCCGCGCAGTCAGCGCTGCGTCGGGCCTTCGATCCTGATGAGCGGTCCAATCCGGGCAAGGTGCTCCCGAGCCCGGCTCGCTGCGCAGACGTCCAGTCGATCCCGGCCGGCGCCTGGGTCTGACGAGGCGTGGATCTCAGCGGTTTCGCCGACGAGATCGGCCCCACCGACGACGTCACGATCACCGGCGCGGCGACTCGTGGGGGACCGGTCCCCGGTGTTCGGGTCGTCCGGTCACCGACGGGAATCGACTGGCTGCGCGGCGACGAAATGACGGTGTGTTGCGGCGCAGGAACGCTGGTCGCCGAGCTCGACGAGGCGCTCGCCGCGGTTGGTCAATGCGTGGCGATCCCGCCGTCGGGGACGGTCGGCGGCGCATTGGCAGCGGGTCGCAGTGGGCTGCGCTGCCTCGGCTACGGACCCGTTCGCGACGCGTTGCTGCAGGCCCGCTACGTGTCAGCGGCGGGAGACGTCGTCAAGGCGGGTGGTCCGACGGTCAAGAACGTGAGCGGGTTCGACCTCTGCCGGCTGCTCGTCGGTTCCCTCGGCACGCTTGGATTCATCGGCGAGGTGATCCTGCGGACGCGCCCGCGGGCACGTCACGAGCAGTGGTACGCGACGACGGCCGACCCGATCGAGACGTTCCGTCGCCTCTACCGGCCGACGTCAATGCTGTGGGACGGCACGACGACGTGGGTGCTGCTCGAAGGGCATCCCGACGACGTGGCCGCGGCAGCGGCCAGCGCCGAGCCTCGTCGAGGCCGCCGGACCGCCGAGCCTGCCTACTGGCGGACGGTGGTCGGTCCCGCCGTCGGAGCTGATGTCGCTGCGCGGCACGTTCGTCGCCGAGGTCGGCGTCGGAGTCGTCCACCACGCCGACCCGCCGCCTCCCGTCGTGGTCAGTGACGCGGTCCGCGAGCTCAACCGGCGGATCAAGCACAACTTCGACCCGACCGGCCGCCTCAATCCGGGCCTCGACGTCCTGGCGATGCACTAGCCCCGTTGGAGTATTTGTTGCGTTGGAGTGTTTCCTGCGGGGCGTGTCGGCACGTGACACTCCGATGGCAGCAAACACTCCGATCAAGAAATGCCCGAGTGGCGGAAAGTGATCGAGATGCGCGCGCCTGCGCCGCGCACCTTGGGGACGGAGTGCTGCCAATGGTGCTGGCAGGCGCCACCCATCACGATCAGATCGCCGTGGCCGAGCTCATAGCTGAGCGATGGTCCCCCCGTGCGCGGACGCAGGCGGAACGGGCGGCGTGCTCCGACGCTGACGATGGCGATGGTGGCCTCGGCCAGCTTCGGCCCGCGGAGGTCGCCGTGCCAGGCGACCGAGTCGCGACCATCGCGGTACCAGTTGAACCCGATCGTGTCGAACTGCACGCCGTAGTGGTCGCTCAACGCGTTGCGGGCCTCGCCAAGCACCGGCAGCGGCTCGTTGCCGGCCTGCTTCGGTCCACCAGGAGGTGAGCCGAGGCTCGGGGAGCCGCCGGTCGTACATCGTGACGGTGCGCTGCTGCCACTCCAGGTTCTCAACGAGAGCCGTGAAGGTGTCGTCCGAGCCGGACAACCAGCCCGGCGCGAAGTCGACCCAACAGCGCTGATCGAGCAGGCGTCGATCGAGGGCCGCGAACGAGGTGTCGACGCCGACCTGGGCGTCGCCGAACAGCGAACCCTGGAACATGCGTTCGATGTTAGCGCCGTTCCTCGGCGTGGTGTCACAGCACCCGGCGGATGATCGCTTCCTTCCAGCGCTTGTACGGCGGGTAGGTGACGCTCGGGTCCGGCTTGGTGGCCTTCGCCAGCACTGCCCGCCGGTGCGAGAACCTGTCGAAGCCGGCCTCCCCGTGGTATGCCCCGATG
Organism: Ilumatobacteraceae bacterium; assembly: GCA_963732335.1. Taxonomy (GTDB): domain Bacteria; phylum Actinomycetota; class Acidimicrobiia; order Acidimicrobiales; family Ilumatobacteraceae; genus Desertimonas. Next base: position 155,623 of record CAVSZO010000032.1, read on the forward strand.
CCGCTGGCGCCGACACCGCCGAAGGGCAGATCGGGGACACCGAGATGGACCATCGTGTGGTTGATCGACACGCCACCCGACCGCGTGCGCTCGATGACCCGTTCGGCAGTGGGGGGGTCCTCGGTGAACACGTACAGCGCCAAGGGATGCGGACGGTCGTTCACGAAGCTGACGGCCTCGTCGACGTTGTCGACAGTGATGACCGGGAGGATCGGCCCGAAGATCTCCTCGGCCATCACGGCCGCGTCGGGTGAGACACCAGCCAGTACCGTCGGCGCGAAGTAGCGGGAACCGCGGTCGCCGGAGCCTCCTGTGACCACGGCCTCGTAACCGCCGGCGTCGAGCAGCCGGGTCAGTCGATCGAAGTGACGATCGTTGATGATCCGCCCGTAGTCCGCCGACGTCTTCGGGTTCTCCCCGTAGAAGTCGTGAACTGAACGGAGCACGGCGCCCAGGAATCGATCCTCGACAGCTCGGGCGACGAGCACGTAGTCCGGGGCGACGCACGTCTGGCCGGCGTTGGTGAATCGTCCCCACGTGATCCGCCTGGCAGCGACCTCGATGTCGGCGTCGGCGGCGACGATCGCCGGGCTCTTACCGCCGAGCTCGAGTGTCACCGGCGTGAGGTGCGCGGCGGCCGCGCCCATGACGATACGTGCCACGGACGCGCCACCGGTGTAGATGATGTGGTCGAACTGCTCGGCGAGCACGGCGGTGGTCTCGTCGACACCTCCCTCGACGACCTGGACGACGCGTTCGTCGAGATAGCGGGGGACGAGCTCGGCGATCAGCGACGATGACGCCGGCGCCGACTCCGATGGCTTGAGCACCGCGGTGTTGCCGGCGGCCAGCACTCCGACCAGCGGCGCGAACGTGAGGTGGATCGGGTAGTTCCATGCTGCGATCACGAGGACGACGCCGAGTGGTTGGCGGATGACCCGCGCGTTGCCAGGCCGCAGCGTGAGCGGAACGCGCACCCGCGTCGGCTGCATCCACGTCCCGATGTGCTCGACTGCGTGCTCCACCTCGCCGATGACGAAGGAGGTCTCCGTGGCATACGACTCGATCGGCGATTTGCCGAGGTCGGCGGCCAGGGCTGCGCTGATGCTGTCGTCGTTCTCCTCGAGCAATCGTTTGAGCTGGCGCAGTTGCGTGACTCGAGCTTCCTCGCTCTCCATCAGACCGTCGCTGGCACCGTCGCGGACTCGACGGACGATCGCGGCGATCTCGGCAACTGCGGTCATTGAATGCGAGATTACGTCGGCGGCGGTGTCTGCACGCTGCCGCCGTAGGTGCGCTCGCAGCCACGTGCAATCGATACGGTGAGGCGCGATGTCCCAGTCGGTCGACCAGCCGTACGTCGCCGCTGCAGCTCGACGACACCGACCTGGCCAAGTGCGTGAGCTGTGGGCTGTGCCTCCCGCATTGCCCGACGTACCGGGCGACCGGGGAGGAGGGGTTGTCACCGCGGGGTCGTATCGATGCGATGCGGTCGGTGCACTGGCGCGGCGCGGCGATCGATGACGGGTTCGTCCGGTTCATGGAGACTTGCGTGCAGTGCCGTGGATGCGAGCCGGCGTGTCCGAGTGGCGTTCCGTTCGGCAGGCTGATCGAGACCACCAAGGGCGCCCTCGCTTCGTCCGGCACGGTGACGACACGGGGGCAGCGGCTGGGGTTGGAGGTGCTGGGACATCATCGGCTGCTCCTCGCTGGGACCGCCCTCCTCGCGGTGGCGCAACGGATGCGGCTCGTGCCGCGAAGGCTCGGACTGCCGCGTCTGCCGCTGCGCCGCCGCCGGCGGACCAACTCGGCGGACGGCACCGTGTGGCTGTTCACCGGATGCGTGATGGATGCCTGGATGGGGTCCACCCATGACGCCACCGCAGCGGTCGTAGCGGCCGCCGGTGCCGAAGTCAGCTGGTCGCCGGCCGGCGCAGCGTGTTGCGGTGCGTTGCACGCCCACGCCGGACTGCTGGAGCGCGCCAGGGCTCTGGCCCGGAACGTGATCGCGTCAATGCCGGGCGACAAACCGGTGCTCGTCAACTCGGCGGGATGCGGCGCGGCGATGAAGGACTTCGGTCACCTGCTCGGGACACCGGAGGCGGACGCATTCTCCGGCAGGGTGCGCGACATCCACGAATGGCTCGCCGACCGGGTCGATGCGCTTCCCGATTCGAAACGCCCGCGTGTTCCCGTCATCGTCCAGGACCCGTGCCATCTCCGCCACGTGCAGCACGCCGAGGGCTCCGTCCGGCGGGTCCTCGCCCGCTACGTCGACGTCGTCGAACTGGACGACGAAGGGCTGTGCTGCGGGGCAGGCGGTGCGTACTCGGCCTTGCAGCCAGAGTTGGCCGCGGCCATCCGAGAGCGCAAGGTCGCGGCGATCGAACGGGCGCGGCAGCAGCAGCGGCGCCTCGATCGTGGCGTCGGCGAACCCTGGTTGTGCGATGCACCTCAGTGCCGCGGGGGTCGATGCGCGTCATCCGATGGATCTCGTCGCGGAGGCGATTGGAATGCAGAAATGAGTCAAGTGGCGAACCTGGCGGCGCGGCTCCGCGACATCGCCGCCGAGCTCGATGACGCCGCCCTCGACGTGCTCAACCGCGCCGTCGCAGACGGTGCGACGGCGCGTCCGACCGAGGACAAGACGCTGACCCAGGCGCGCCGGGCGGTCGAGAAGGCGGCGACGTTGCTCGAGTCTTTGGGCTAGTCCGTAACGAAGGAGTTGAGAACGTCGATCATTGCCCGTAAGTCGCCGTACTTGTGCTTGGCGAATTGGAATCGGATGCGTGGCAGGTCGAGACGATCACCCTGGCGGACCTCGACCGGCAGCGGTTCCGTGCGCTCGATCCGTCCCGACGACACGAGGTGGGCGAAGTCCTCGTTGAGGGCGGCGAGCTGGTCGTCGTCCGGCGCGGAACGCAGGCGGATGATCGCCTGGTTGCCGACGTAGCGGATCGAGTCGTAGTTGGCGTAGAACCGCTCGATCTCGCGGCAGGCGTCCGCACAGCTGTCGGTGACGTAGTACAGGTGCGTGTCTGCCGCCGAGACCAGGTCGCGGCTGACCAGCTGGTCGCGGATCAGCTCGTCGATCGATCCCCAGAACGAGTCGCCTTCCGTGTCGAGGAAGATGATCGGGACCGGCAGCCCCTTGCCGGTCTGCGTCAACGTGAGCAGCTCGAACGTCTCGTCGAGGGTGCCGAAGCCGCCGGCCAGGCAGACGAACGCTCGAGACTCCTTGACGAGAATCAGCTTGCGAGTGAAGAAGTACTTCATGCTGACGTACTTCTCGTCGCCGGCGATCACCGGGTTGGCGCCCTGCTCGAACGGGAGGCGGATCGATACCCCGATCGACCGTTCCCGGCCGGCCCCTTCCATCGCCGCCTGCATGATGCCCGGCCCCGCACCGGTGACGACCATCCAGCCGCGGGCGGCGAGCAGCTTGGCGATCTCAGTTGCTTGTGCGTACAGCGGATCGTTGGTCGCGGTGCGTGCCGATCCGAACACCGTCACCTTCGGAACGTCGCGGTAGGGCCCGAACACCGAGAACGCCTCCCGCATCTCGGCGAGGGCGGCGGCGGCGATCTTCAGGTCGAGCGTCTCGGGCCGATCGCCGATCAAACCCAACGCAGACTCGAGCATCTCCCTCGCCAGCTTCTCGTCGGTGGTGTTGTCGACCGACTCGACGGCCGCCGCCACCAGCGCGGCCAACGAATCGGGTAGACCTGTGCTCATGGGTGTCCGATCGTACGAGACGTGGTCACTCAGGGCTCGTGGTGCGGTCGTCGGTGTCCTCGCGACGGGAGCGGGGCTGGCGGCAGGCGAGCTGCTCGTGGGCACCATCGACGGGGCCGTGTCTCCAGTCATCGCCGTGGGCAACAAGGTGATCGACCTCGTTCCGCTGCCGCTCAAGAACTGGGCGGTGGAGACGTTTGGAACGTCCGACAAGGTCGTCCTCGTCGTCACGACGCTCGCCATCCTGTTCGTCGCCGGGATCGCCATCGGGATCCTGGCAGTCACGGGTCGACGCAACGCCGCGTTCGCCGCAACGGCCGTCATCGGGTTGCTCGGCGTCGGCGCCGTGCTGACCCGTCCCGACCCGACGGTCGCCAAGGTGGTGCCGATCGTCGTCGGCACGCTGGTGTCGGTGGCAGTGCTCTGGTGGCTGTCGCCCGCCGCCTCCGCAGAAGGAGTAGCGGTCCCGCCCAGCCCGGCGATCGCGACGGTAGGTGCGACTGACGACCTGTCGCCGATCGAGCCGGCGACGACGGTGCTGGTGGTCCCTGGCGCCGGGGCGGCCGACCGCCGGGTGTTCCTGATGCGCAGCCTCGGGGTGGCGTCGGTGGCGGCGATCACCGGCGGTACCGGCCGCCTGCTGCAACGCCGCTACGACGTCGGCGGCGAGCGAGCGGCTCTCGCCCTGCCGTCGATCGCTGACCGTCGCCCGGCGGCGGTGCTGCCGCCCAACGCCGACCTCGACGTCGACGGGCTGTCGTCGTTCGTGACACCCAACGCCGACTTCTACCGCATCGACACGGCCCTCGTCGTTCCTCAGGTGTCCAAGGACGGATGGCGTTTGCGGATCCACGGGATGGTCGAGCGCGAACTCGAGCTGACGTTCGACGACCTTCTGGCCCGCGATCAAATCGAGGCCTACGTCACGCTGGCATGCGTTTCGAACCCGGTTGGTGGGCCCTACGTCGGCAACGCCTTGTGGCAGGGAGTTCGCCTCGCTGACATCTTCGCTGAGGCGGGCGTCGATCCGGATTCGACCCAGCTGCTCAGCACGTCGGTCGACGGCTGGACGTGTGGCACGCCCGTGTCGTCGCTGATCGACGGGCGCAATGCCATGCTCGCCATCGCGATGAATGGTGAACCACTGCCAGCCGAGCACGGCTACCCGGTGCGGATGGTCGTGCCCGGCGAGTACGGATACGTGTCGGCGACGAAGTGGGTCGTCGACATGGAGTTCACCACGTGGGAGGCCGTGAACGCCTATTGGGTACCGCGAGGGTGGTCGCAACAGGCCCCGATGAAGACGATGACGCGCATCGAGGTGCCGGAACACGACGCCAACCTGTCCGCCGGGGCGGTCGAAATCGCCGGTACCGCGTATGCCGTCCATCGCGGCATCTCCGCCGTCGAGGTGCGCGTCGACGGGGGCGACTGGGCGCGCGCATCGCTCGGCGGCGTGCCGTCGCCAGACACGTGGCGCAAGTGGACCATCGACTGGGATGTCGCCGCAGGCGAGCACACGATCGAGGCGAGGGCGACCGATGGTCTCGGCGAGGTGCAGACCGACGAGGTCGCCGACGTCGCCCCCAACGGCGCGTCCGGGTACGACATGGTTTCGTTCACGGCGGAGTAGCGACAGCGGAATGCGCCGCCTTACGTCGGAGCGCACGCCAATAGGCGCCGGACTCGCTGCGGGCGAGTTGTCGTCGGCATCGCCCTGAAGGCGGACGTGGTGGCCCTCGCGACGAGTTCAATCGTTCTCGGGAGCCAGATGCACCGATTCGGTGCATCTGGCTCCGCGGAACCCCAGTCGCAACCTACGGGAAATCGAGGTCGACCCAGATGGCGGCGTGGTCGGATGCGCCGTGGACCGACTCGGTGATCTCTGGGAAGATCTCCCAGTCTTCCGGCGGGTTCTTGTTCGTCGGTCGACCCCAGAGGCCACGACGGAACACGCCGCCGCGGATGACTTTGGCCGCCAAGTCCGGCGACAGGAAGATGTAGTCGAGGCGGTCACGCAGGCCGCACGACTCGAACGTCCCGAGCCGCGGGCCAGGGTCGAACTGCGGCAGGCTGTAGGCGTCGACCAGGCCGAGCGCTGGCCGGAACAGGGCCTCGAGCGACGGGTGTCCGCCATCGTCAGGACCTCGGTTGAAGTCGCCGACCACGGCGATGTACTTCGCTCCGTCCCGGCGCAGCCGCCGGTAGATCGCCGCGAGTCGCGTCGACTGCCGCGTCCGCAGGTCGTCGGGCGGCTCATCGCCAGTCGATGATTGCGATTTGAGATGGTTGACCACGACCACCAGGTCCTCGCCGCCGCAGCGCACGGTGAACACTGGGGCGTCACGCGAGAACAGCCGGTTGTCCCGGCGCGTCGGACTCGGGTTCGTCTTGTCCCGGTCATCGACGTGGCTCTCGACGTGGACGATCGGACGGCGCGCCGTCGTCAACAGGCCGACGTCGATGCCGCGTTGGTCGTTGCCATCGACGAGCATGATGTGGCGGTAGCGGTTGGCGAGCATCGCCTCGTTGAAGCGGACCAAGGACGGTCGATGCTCCGCTTCGACGACAGCCAGTACGCCTGCGGCAAGGTCCTGGATCACGCGGGCTGTCATCCTGATCGCCACCTCGTCGACCGGCTCGACGACCAGCTCCAGCCAGCCGATCCAGTCGGCCCTTCCTGTGGCGACGATCTCGATCCCGGTAGCACGTCGCTCGACCATGAAGTCACCACGGTTCTCCCGCAAGATCGCCAACTGTGCTGCCGTGTTCGGCTGGCGGATCAACCGGTTGTCGCTGCTCGCTCGCGTGATCACGTCAAGCGTCTCGAGATCGCGGAGCATCTGGCGCTTGTCGGCCTTGCGGTAGAAGACCCGCTGGGCGGTGCGGTTGAATCGCTCAAAGGCGGCCAGCTTGGGCCGCCCTTCCTCCCACGTCGTCGTGTTCAGCACCTTGGCGCGGGCGAACAGGTTCTCGACATTGAACGACGCCAGCCGCATCGACGCACTCTCGCACCAATGCGTGCGGCGTGCGCCGGAAATGGATGAAGGCGTTACTGCTGGGCGCGGATCTCGGCGACCTTGGCATCGAGAGCGTCGATGAGGCCGAGGAAGCTCTTCTGGAAGCTGGCCACGCCTTCGCGTTCGAGTTGGTCGGCGACGTCGTCGAGATCGATGCCGACGTCGGCGAGCGACTGCCACACGGCCTCCGCCTCGTCGACACCTCGGTCGACCGTGCGCTCGAGCGTGCCGTGGTCGAGGAACGCCTCGATCGTGGCGTCGGGCAGCGTGTTGACCGTGAACGGACCGATCAGGTTGTCGACGTACATCGTGTCGGGATAGGCGTCGTTCTTCGTCGACGTGCTCGCCCACAGTGGTCGTTGCATCTTGGCGCCACGAGCCGCCAGCGCCTCCCACCGCTCCCCGGCGAACGTCTCGGCGAACAGTCGGTAGGCGAGTTTGCCCTGGGCGATCGCCGCTTTACCCCGCAGGGCCAAGGCCTCGGGACTGCCGATCTGCTCGAGACGGCGGTCGACCTCGGTGTCGACGCGGGAGATGAAGAAGCTGGCGACGCTGGCGACGGTTCCCAGCTCGGTGCCTTCCTGGGCGGCGTAGGCCTCGAGCCCGTCGAGGTAGGCGTTGATCACCTCCCGGTACCGGTCGAGGCTGAAGATCAACGTCACGTTGGTGTTGCGGCCCTCGGCGATCATCGTGCGGATCGGTCCGATCCCTTCGGCGGTCGCCGGGATCTTGACCATCACGTTGCGCCGGGCGATGCGTTCGTGGAGGGCACGCGCCGCCTCCTCGGTGCCGGCTTCGTCGTGGGCCAGACCTGGATCGACTTCGACGCTGACGTAGCCGTCGATCCCCCCGGACTCGTCGTAGACGGGTTCGAGGATCTCGGCGGCGCCGGCGATGTCCTGGAGCACCATCGTCCAGTAGTCGGCGATGGTGGGATGCTCGTCGAGGGCGAGCATGCGGAACTGCTCGTCGTAGTCATCGGCGCCTTCGATCGCCTTCTGGAAGATCGTCGGGTTCGACGTCAGCCCACGGATGCCCTGGTCCCGCACGGCGACGAGCTGACCCGACGTGAGATAGCCGCGGCGGAGGTTGTCGAGCCACGGACTCTGGTCGAACTCCTCGTACAGGCGGATCAGTCGGTTCATGGGATCATGCTACGACGGCGTGCTGCAGAGCGCCCGTGCCCGGCGCACGACGTGATCGACGTTGATGCCGAGCCTGTCGAGGACGATGTCACCAGGCGCGCTGACGCCGAAGCGATCGATGCCGATCGAATCGTCGGCGAAGCGCTCCCAGCCGAACGTCGTCGCCGCTTCGACGGACAGCACAGGAACACCGCGAGGAAACAGCTCGTCGCGGTACGAGCGGTCCTCCCGCGCCAGGCGGTCCCACGACGGGAGGCTGACGACCCGGGCTGCGGTGCCCTCGCCGGCGAGTTGCCTCGCCGCGTCGATGGCAACCGCCACCTCACTCCCCGTGGCGACGATGACGACTTGGGCGGCGCTGTCGGCGTCATGGACGATGCCGGCTCCTCGCGCGACGGCGGACCCATCGGTGCACACCGGTATGCCCTGCCGGGACAGCACGAGGGCCGTCGGTCCGTCGTGGCCCACGGCCGCCTTCCAAGCTTCGACGGTCTCGTTGGCGTCGGCGGGGCGGATGACTTGCAGGTCCGGAATCGCCCGCAGCGTCGCCACATGCTCGACGGGCTGGTGAGTCGGTCCGTCCTCGCCGACGCCGACGGAGTCGTGGGTGAACACGAACACGACCTTGGCCCGGGAGAGTGAGGCGAGCCGCACCGGCGGGCGCATGTAGTCGAGGAAGACGAAGAACGTCCCGCCGACGGGGAGGATGCCTCCGTGGCGGGCCATCCCGACCATCGCCGTCCCCATGCCGTGCTCACGCACGCCGTAGTAGACCTGCCGGCCGCCGGGCGTCTCGGCCGTTTGCTGGGCGGCGTTGGGAAGCTTCGTCCCTGTGTTCCCGGTGAGGTCTGCGGCCCCGGACACGAGCCCCGGGAATGAGTCGACGCATGCGGCGAGGACCTTGCCGATCGCCTGCCGGGTTGCCACCTTCTCGCCCTGCTCGAACGTCGGCAGCGAGTCCTCCCAGCCACTGATTCCCCCGCCGCGCCACGCCGCGTCCCAAACCTGCTCGCTCGGCGGCGTCGAGAGCGTCCAACGACTTCTGCCAGCGCTCGTAGTCGGCGGCACAGCGTTCCCCGGCCAGTTCCCGATACGCCGTCACAACGTCGGGCGGCGTCCAGAACGGCTCGTCGGGAATGCCGAGGATGGCCTTCGTTTCGCTGACATCTTCGGCCGTGAACGGGTTGCCGTGCGCCTCGTGGCGGTCGGTCCACTTCGGGGATGGGGCGGCGACGTGCGAGCGCAGGATCAGCAGGCTCGGGCGGTCCTCCACCGCCTTGGCGGCGAGCAGCGCCTCCTCGAGGGCGTCGCAGTCGTCGGCGATCTCCCCGAGGTACTCGACGTGCCAGCCGTAGGCCTCGAAGCGCTGGCCGACGTCATCGGTGGTGGCGAGCTGCGTCGGCCCGTCGATCGTGATGCGGTTGTCGTCGAACACGACGTTGAGTCGTCCGAGTCCGAGGTGTCCGGCGAGTGACGCGGCCTCGTGGCTGACGCCTTCCATGAAGCACCCGTCGCCGGCAATCGCCCAGGTGTGGTGGTCGATGAGCCCGGTACCAAAGCGATCGCGCAACACGCGCTCGGCGATCGCCATCCCAACGGCGTTGGCGAAGCCCTGGCCGAGCGGGCCGGTGGTCACTTCGATCCCGGGAGTGTGGCCGGCCTCGGGGTGGCCAGGCGTGCGCGAGTCGAACGAACGGAACGCCTTGAGATCGTCGAGCTCGAGCCCATAGCCGCAGAGGTAGAGCATCGAGTACTGGAGGATCGAAGCATGACCGTTGGAGAGCACGAACCGGTCGCGGTCCGGCCACGCCGGATCGGCGGGATGGTGGCGCATCACGCGGCTGTAGAGAACGTGGGCGAGGGGGGCGAGCGCCATCGCCGTCCCCTGGTGGCCGCTCTTGGCGTGGAGCGGGGCATCCATCGCCAGGCCGCGGACGATCTTGATCGCCTCTGATTCGAGATCGGTGGGGAGTGTCGAAGACATCACCCCGACCCTATTCCCGAGAACACCCAACTCTCATCCGAGGTGCATCATGGGGTCATGAGTGGACCCCTGCGCGTCGATGACGTCGCCGACGATGTTGGTGATGGTGCGACGTCCGCCGATACCCCGAGCGAGCACGTCGTCGAGCTGACCCCGAGCCGAGACTCGCTCGTCGGCGACACGACAGTCCATCGGGCGTTGCCGACGCGTCAGCGGCGCACCGTCGGAGCATGGTGTTTCCTCGACCACGCGCCAGAGGTGGTCGTCGACGGTGGACGCGGCATGCAAGTCGGACCGCATCCGCACATCGGCCTGCACACCGTCACATGGCTCCTCGCCGGTGAAGTCCTGCACCGCGACAGCCTCGGGTCAGAACAGCTGATCAAGCCCGGGCAGCTCAACCTGATGTCGGCCGGGCGCGGAGTCGTGCACGCCGAGGAGACGCCGCGGACCTACCACGGCGCCCTGCACGGCGTGCAGCTGTGGGTCGCCCAGCCGGACCGGACCCGTCACGGGCCGCCGGCCTTCGAGCATCATCTCGAACTTCCGCAGGTCGAGCTCGGGACGGCGACGGCTACGGTGATCGTCGGCTCTCTGACTGGCGCTGAGTCGCCGGCGAGGCGCGATACCGAACTCGTCGGCATCGACCTCGCCCTACGCCCGGGTCGGGCCGTCGTGCCGGTCGAATCCACCCATGAGCACGCTGTCGTCGTGCTCGACGGCACAGTCGGCATTGACGAACACGTCGTCGGCGCAGACCAACTGGCCTACCTCGGTACCAATCGCGACGAGATTGCCATCACCACGGCTGCGCCAGCCCGAGCGCTGCTCGTCGGGGGTGAACCGTTCGAGGCTCGCCCGCTGATGTGGTGGAACTTCGTCGCCCGCGACCGTGAGGAAATCGACGCCGCCTACGCCGATTGGCAGTCGGGCGGCGAGCGGTTCGGACCAGTGGCGTCATCACTGGAGCTGATCCCGGCTCCGCCACCGCTCTGGCGTTCCAGGGGCGAGCCCTTCCGGCGCCGCTAGCGCTCTCCGGACTGGGCAATCGGTGTCTGCTGGTAGAGGGCGAGCCGCCAGTCGCCGTTATCCGTGACGTACACGCTGGTCATCACGCACTCGAACGGCGGGTTGCCCGCGTCCCGGTAGGCCTTGGCCCTGTATACGAGGGCGGCGCTCCCGTCGCCGACCGGCACGACGTTGGCGTCCTCGAGTTCGAACGACGCCCACGGTGGTGCTTTGGCCAACGCCGCGACGACCTCACTGCGGCTCATCACCTGGCCATTGGCGAGCACCATCACGGCCTCGGTCGTCATCAGGTTGCCGTAGAACTCGTCACCGGCCTGATTGCACAGCGCCTCCCACCCCCGCTGTTCGAGGCCGAGCAGCTCGTCCTTCAACTGTTGCGCCTGCATGGTCCCGCGATACCCGGTTGACGGTGGGTCGATACGGCGGCACCTCGACCACACCGGGCAGAGGCGGCGACGAAGTCGTGCCCGCGGCGCGCTCCGTGATGAAGCCGGCACTCGTGAGTGCGCCACGGCCAGGCCACCGCGACGCCTATCGGCGCGGCGCCTCAGCCGACAGGCGGCAGCAACGTGAACGGGACGACCAGCCATGGCCCGCGGTCGATGCGGCAGTGGGCGAAGACCTGGCTGTAGTCGCTGAACTCCAGCTCGCCGCGGACCAGACGGTAGGTGAACTTGCCCGGCTCGACCGAGAACGGGCTGACGTTGCGGGCGACCTCGTCGGCTTCCGACGATGGCGTGTCGGGATCACCGGTGCGGCGGAAGATGACCTCGAATACTCCTTGGCCGGAATCGTCGGGAGGGCAGTAGATCAAGGCGACGAGGTGCGGCGCGAGGGTGAGCGGCGCCGGCGAGGGGGCCGCCATCGAGAACATCGCCCCGGTGAGATCGATGCGCGTCGACGGTCCGGGCGCCTCGCGCATCTCGAAGTTTTCGACGAACAGTGCCGACACGATGTGCATCGAGTCACGGTAGCGAACGAGCTTGGACGTAGCAGTTGCTGTCGAAATGCGCTATGCACAGGGGCGCACGTTCGTCCGTCGAAAGGAACCGCCATGGCCTTCACGTTGCCCGAGCTCCCGTACGCGACCAATGCCCTCGAGCCGTACCTGTCGGCCGAGACGTTCGAGTACCACTACGGCAAGCACCACAAGGCATACGTCGACACGCTCAACCAGCTCGTGGCCGGCACCGACGACGAGAACGCCGGTCTCGAGGACATCATCGTCAAGGCCGAGGGCAAGCTGTTCAACCAGGCGGCGCAGGTCTGGAACCACACGCTGTATTGGAACTCGATGGCCCCCGGCGGCGGCGGAGCCCCGACGGGTGCCGCCGGCGATGCGATCAACGAGCACTTCGGCAGCTACGAGAAATTCCGCGAGGACTTCAAGACTGCTGCCACCGGGCAGTTCGGTTCGGGGTGGGCCTGGCTTACCTACGACGACGGCAAGCTGGCGATCTCGGCGACCGGCAACGCAGACCTCCCGTTGAAGCACGGATCCAACGCGGTGTTGACGTGCGACGTCTGGGAGCACGCCTACTACATCGACTACCGCAACGCCCGTCCGAACTACGTCGACGCGTTCCTCGAGAACCTGATCAACTGGAAGCTGCTGGAGCAGGCCCTCTAGCGGCGGGCGCTGGCCTGGGCTGACCCCGAACGCCTGCGCCACTCATCACCCGCAGCCGGGCAAGACGGAGCCACGTCAGCGTCTTGATCAGCCACCACCCGGGGTCGATCTCGAACCAGCGGTGCGAAAGCTTCGCCGAGGTCGGCTTGGCGTGGTGGTTGTTGTGCAGCCCCTCGCCGGCGGTCACGAAAGCGAGCCACTGCAGGTTGCCGGCGTTGTTGTCGTAGGGCCGGCGACCGAAGTGGTGGGCGATCGCGTTCACCGCGGCGGAGCCAGCGAGGTAGACGTTGACGTGGACGAAGGCTGCGAGCAGACCGACCTTCCACCCGGCAACCGCGCACAGGGCGGCGACCCCGAGGCCGAGGCCGATCATGGCGTGGTCGTAGAACAGGCGGTCGAGCCGGGTGGGTGGCAAGTCACGGGCGTAACGCTCGATGGTGCGCGGGTTCCGTGCCTCGCGGCGGTACATCGCCACGTTCATCACTTGCACCTTGACCCAGCCGTTCAGTACCGGGGAGTGAGGATCGCCCTCGACATCGGTGAAGGCGTGGTGTTTCCGGTGGACAGCGACCCATTGCCGCGGCCGAATCCCCGTGGTCACCCACACCACGAACCTGAAGACCTGCTCGGCTGGCGCCCGCAACGTCAACGCGCGGTGGGCCAGCGCTCGATGGAGGTACACGGTGGTCGCCATGTTGGCGATCAGAGAAATGGCGACGCCGAGGAGAATGGCACCGAGCACGGCTCGCATCGGCTCAAGATTAGCGGTTCTACCTACCGGTAGGTAGGCGGACCTGGATGGCTACGCTGACACCAGTGACGCAACCCCCCGATGAACTCAGCGAGCTGGCCAGCGAGCCGGCGGACAGCACCCCTGCTCGCACGACCCGGGAACTGATCCTCGACGAGGCGGTCGCCTGCTTCGGAGCCAACGGCTACGAGGGCACGTCGCTCAACGACATCGCCGCGGGTGTCGGCATTCGCCGCCCGAGCCTGCTCCACCACTTCGGCTCCAAGGAGGCGCTCTATGACGAGGTGTTCGAGCGACTCCTGTCGGACTGGTTCCGCCGTCTCGCCGTCGCCGTCGCCTCGCCGGAACAAGGCTGGGTGAAGGTCGAGCTGGTGCTCGACGCTGGATTCGCCTACTTCGCCGACAACCCGGATTACGTGCGGCTCGTTCGCCGCGCGGCCATCGACGGCAGCGGCCACCTGACAATCGATCTCGCCGCGGTCATGCGCCCGATGTTCGATCAAGCGGTCGCCTATTTCGAGAGCGAGATGGATGCCGGCACATTCCGCCGCCAGGACGCCAGGCAACTGCTGCTCACCGGCTACGGGGCGCTGCTCAGCTACTTCAGCGACGCCCCGTTCCTCGAGGGCCTGCTCGACATCGACCCACTCGACCCGCGCGCCCTGGAGAATCGCCGCGACCACGTGATTGCCTTCTTCCGCGCCGCCCTCGTGCCGTGAAGCCGCGGTTGACCTTCGGCGCGAGCGGCTACCTACTGGCTGCGGTCGAGCGTCCGTGTGCTGACCGCGTACCCATTGAAAGGATGGACACCGTGCGCCGACTCGTCTTCACCGGAGCAATCCTGGCTGCCCTCGCCCCCGCCGCTGCCGCCAGCGCAACGACACCGCCCGAACCCACCGATCCAGCGGCCCCCGACACGACTGCAACGACGGGAGACTCGGCTCCCTCCGAGGGGGCCGGAGCTAACGAAGCGCCAGTCGACACGGCGACCGTGTACGACGAATCCGGCAATCCGGTCGCCACCATCACCTACGTCGCCAGCGAGATCGGCTTCAGCGACTACGAGGAGGGTAACGACCCGGAGGCCGGCAACGAGTACGTGCGCGTGCAGGTCACCGTCGAGAGCCTGATCACCGAAGGCACGTTCAACATCAGCGTCGACGACTTCATCCTGCAGAGCAACAACGGGTTCGTGACGAGGGCGGAGAACGTTCTGACGGCTGCCCAAGCGGAAGCCGACGAGGAGGTCACCGAGGAGGCAGACCTGGCCAACGGTGAGTCGCTCGACCTCGCCCTCACGTTCGAGGTCGTGTCCAGTGTCGGCCCGCAGTCGGTCTTCTACAGCCCCGACGACGATCGACTCGTCGACGTCGCCGAGCTCGCTTGACGGACGCCTGATCCCCCGACGGCCCGAGGCGACCACCGGCTACCTTGGCGCCGGTGTCGCCTCGTGCCGGACAGCGTCTGACGACGACGCTGTCCGAACGAGCGTCCAAGGAGTTGCTCGCCGGATTCGGGCTGCCGCTTGCGCCCGAGTTCTACGCAGTTGATGCGGACGCCGCCGTCGCCGCCGCCACGGCGCTCGGCTTTCCCGTCGTGCTCAAGCTGAACGGCGAGGGCATCGCCCACAAGACCGAGCGCGGCCTCGTCCGCCTCGGCGTCCCCGATGCTGCGGCCGTCCGTGACGCGGCGGGCGCCCTGCTCGCTTCGGCCCAACCGGAAGACGGCGACGTCGAGGTTCTCGTGGCCCCGATGATCTCCGGCACGCGCGAGCTGATCGCCGGGGCCGTACGCGACCCGCAGTTCGGTCCGACCGTCATGCTGGGGGTGGGCGGTGTTCTCGCCGAAGCACTCGACGACGTCGTCTTTCGACCGGCGCCGCTCGACCAGCCCACCGCATCCGAGATGATCGACGACCTGCGCACGGCGGGCTTGCTGGGTCCGGTCCGTGGTGAGTCAGCGGTCGACCGGGAGGCCCTGGCGTCCGCCCTCGTCGCCCTCGGCCACGTGATCACCCAGCGCGAGGACGTGGCGAGCATCGACGTCAACCCGTTGAAGATCGGCACCGACGGTGCACCGATCGCCGTCGACGCCCTCGTCGAGCTGCGGTCGGACCGATCCCGCACCGCCACACGCCGGCCCAGGCCGACTCCGACATCCGATCAGTTCGCCGCCCTGTTCGAGCCGCGCGGTGTGGTCGTTGCCGGGGCATCGTCGCACCCAGGCAAGTTCGGATTCGTGTCGCTGCACAACCTGCTGGCGGCGGGGTACGCCGGGGCGGTCTACGGCACCAACCTGCAGGGCGAGGTCGTGCTCGGAGTGCAAACGGTCCGCGACGTCGCCGAGATCCCCGACGGCGTCGCCGACCTCGTCTTCGTGTGCACCCCGCCGGCCGCCAATGCGGCACTGCTTGACAGCGTGCGCGGCCAAGGGGATCAAGGCCGCGTTCCTGACGTCAGCCGGCTACGCCGAAGCGGGACCGGACGGCAAGCGCGCCGAGGAGGACCTCGTCGCCCTGGCCGACGACCTCGGCATCCTGCTCGCTGGCCCGAACGGGCAGGGCGTGATCAGCACACCCGCGTCGCTGTGCGCCCAGATCGTCGCTCCCTACCCTCCGCCCGGTCGCATTGCCGTGGCCAGCCAGAGCGGCAACTTCGTGTCGAGCTTCCTCAATCTCGCAAGGGCCACCGGCGTCGGCATCTCGCGGGCAGTCTCGGCGGGCAACGCAGCCGCCGTGTCGGTCGCCGACTACCTCTCGTACTTCGCCGCTGATCCGGCGACGAGCGTCGGCCTGGCCTACCTCGAAGGGATTCCCGACGGGCGCGCCCTGTTCGACCAGCTGGCGGACGCCGCACGGCGCCAGCCGCTGGTGCTCCTCAAAGGCGGCGCAACCAGTGGCGGAGCCCGAGCCGCGGCGAGCCACACCGGGGCCCTCGCCACCGACGACAAGCTGTTCGACGGCGAGTGCCGAGCCGCCGGGATCACTCGTGCGGCGACCGTCGAGGAAGCGTTCGAGGCGGCGGCGACGTTTGCCACGCAGCCGCCGCCGCGTGGTCCACGGGTGGCCGTGGTGACGACGGCGGGTGGTTGGGGTGTCGTGACCGCCGACGCCATCGCCAGGGACCGTGACCTCGAGCTGGTCGAACTTCCCAATGACCTGCGCGACGCCATCGACGAGCTGCTACCGCCGCGTTGGAGCCACCGCAATCCGATTGACTGCGCTGGTGGTGAGACACGTGACACGATTCCAGACGTGCTTCGACTCGTGGCCGGACACGACGCCGTCGACGCCGTGGTCCTGCTCGGCATCGGAATCCAATCGAACCAAGCGCGGATGATGCGCGAAGGTCGCTTCCATCCGGACCATGGCCTCGGTCGGATCGTCGAGTTCCACGAACGCCAGGACGCCCGCTATGCCACGGCAGCCGCTGAATTGAGCACCACGACCGGCAAGCCGATCCTGGTCGCCAGCGAGTTGGCGATTGCCGATCCGGACAATCCCGGTCCGGCATCGGTTCGGGCCACCGGCCGGCTGTGCTACGCCAGCGGCAATCGGGCGGTCACCGCCCTCGGACACCTGTGGCGCGACGCCAAGCACCGCCAGCGCCGCGCCAGCGGACGAGGGTGAGCCCGCGAGCCACGGCGCCATCGCCGTTGATCGCCCTTGCCGCGATCGTCGTGCTCCCGGCGCTGGCGCTGTTCGGGTTGTGGCGGTTTGCCGCTGGGCGCGATGGCGAGACCGTCGAGTCACTGCCGCCGACCACCGTCGCAACGTCGGAAGCCGCCACCCCGACACCGGTGTTGAGCACCCCGCTGCTGTCGTTCCGCAGGATTCCCGGGTTGATCGCCCGCGACCTCAACGACGACAGCTTCGCTGCCGCCGTCAACGCGTTTGCCGGCACCCTCGATCCGACGTCGTGCCTCGTCGTCCAGCTCGACGGCGTCGAGGTCGGCGCCCACAATCCCGACCTGCCGGTGATCCCGGCCAGTAACCAGAAGTTGCTCGTCGCTGCGGCAGCGCTCGAAGTCCTCGGCCCGGACCATGTGTTCACCACCCAGGTTCGCGGCGGTCCCGTCGAGGGAGGGGTCCTTTCCGGAGACCTCTATCTCGTCGGCGGCGGCGACCCGGTGCTGACGACGGACGACTACCCGGCGGAGACGATCAACCGGTACCCGGTTCTCAACGCCACGTCGCTGGACACGCTGGCCGACTCCGTCGCCGCCGCCGGGATCACCCGCATCGACGGCAACATCATCGGCGACGGGTCGCGATACGACGACGAGTTCTTCCACCCCAGTTGGCCCGAGGACATCTACGTCGAGGAGGCGGGTCCGTTCGACGCCCTACTGGTCAACGACGCTCGATTCCTCACTGACGACTGGCAGGTTGCCAACGATCCCAACGCAGGTGCCGCCGAGGAGTTCGCCCGGCTGCTCGAGGAGCGAGGCGTCACCGTCGGCGGAGAAGTCTCCACGGGCACCGCCCCCGCCGACTCGCCCGTCATCGCCTCGATCGACTCCGCACCGCTTCCCGCGGTGATCGCCCAGATGCAGTCGTCGAGCGACAACAACACCGCCGAGCTGCTCGTCAAGGAGATCGGCGTCGCCAGCGGTGGTGGCGGCACGACGGCGGCGGGCGCGGCGGCGGTGTCGGCCGCCCTCGCGGCGATCGGACTCGACACCAACGGTGTCGTCGTGGACGATGGCTCAGGGTTGAGCAACAACAACCGGGTCACGTGCCGGCTGCTCGCCGGAATCCTCGAACGCCACGAGCCAGGCGACCAGTTCGCTGCCGGCCTGCCGGTCGCCGGCCAGGAGGGGACGACGCTCAGCGACGTGTTCGTCGGGTCAGCGATGGAAGACCGGCTCATCGGCAAGACTGGGACACTGCACAACATCCCGTTCAACGCCGACCCGCCGGCGGTCAAGGCGCTCAGCGGCTACCTGCCGGTCGATGGAGGGGGCACCATCGAATATGCCTTCGTGCTCAACAGCGCCGGGACCCTGACCGAGCAGACCGTCTACCGCCCGATCTGGGACGCCTTTGCCGACGTGCTGGCCTCGTACCCGTCTGGCCCGACTGCCGCCGAACTCGGCCCGGGGTAGTGCTGCTCCTCATCGTTCGCTCGCTTCGCTCGCTCCTCCATGTCGCGAGCGACCTGCCGAAGGCGGACGCAGCGCCAGATCGCGGCGACTCGACACGGCCTGCGCCTGGCCGGGGAACGCAAGAATGGGCCGATGCAGCTGCCGATGTTCCCACTCGGCAATGTCGTGTTGCCCGGCGAGCTGCTCCCGCTCAACGTCTTCGAGCCGCGGTATCGCCAACTCGTCCTCGATTGCCTCGCCGCCGACGTCGCCCGAGTTCGGCGTCGTGCTCATCGAACGCGGCAGCGAGGTCGGTGGTGGCGACGTGCGAACGTCGATCGGCACCGTTGCCCGCGTCGTCCGCGTGATGCCGCTCGGCAGCGGCCGCTTCGAAGTCGTCGCGGCAGGGATCCGTCGTGCCAACGTGCTGGAGTGGCTGCCCGACGATCCCTACCCGCGGGGTGACGTCGAGAGCTGGCCGGAGCCGGTTCCCGCAGATGTCGAGGGCGTGCGGTCGGAGATCGAGCGGCTGCTCGGACGCGTCGACGAGACGCGCGAACTCGCCCGTGAGGTCGCCCGAGCGAGCAAGCAGCGCGTGCCTCTTCGTGCCGCGCCGCCGTTGAAGCTCAGCGACGACCTCGTCCGAGCTGCGTACCAGCTCGCCGCTCGTGCTCCGATCGGTCCGGTCGACCGCTACCGGTTGCTCGCTGCCCCGAGCCTCGAGGCCCGGGTCGAACTACTCGCCGCTGCCCTCGACGACGCCGAGGCCATGCTGCGTTTCCGGCTGGCGTGATAGAAACGTTCGCTGTGGCCAAGATCGCACAGGACCGCAGCATCGCCCGGCGTGAGGACACGTCGATCCAAGGACTCGTCTACCTTGTCCGCGACTACGCCCAGCAGGAGACGGTCGGACCGCTCAAAGGCGCCGGGCGCTGGGTGGGCTACGGGGTCGCCGGGGCGGTGCTCCTCGGCACTGGTTTGGCGCTCGTGCTGCTCGGGCTGCTGCGATTACTCCAGACCGAGTGGGATCGCGCTGCCAGTGGATCGCTGTCATGGTTGGCGTACCTCATCGTCTTCATCGTGTGCGTGCTGGTGATCATCGTCACGGTCAGCCGCATCAAACAGCCGAGTCTCAACAACAGGGAGGGCGAGTGATGGCCAGGGCCGCTCCAGCGACGGGGCAGCGGATCACCCGCGACGATCTCGAGCGGCGGTTCTCTGCCCTGCAGGGGAACATCAAGGGCAAGGTGACCGATCGCAAGCAGTCGCTGATCACCTCGGCGACCGTCGCGGCCACCGTGTTGCTGCTGATCGTGTTCCTTCTCGGCAAGCGAAGCGGCAAGCGGAAGACGACGTTGGTCGAGATCCGCAGGGTGTGACGGATGCGGGTGAAACGCGGGCTGCCCGGTGAGGAGCGTTACTGGCAACTCGTCTATTCGCTGGTCGCCAGACGGCGGACGGCGCGCCGGCTGCTGGGGCGTCGACGAGCGTGGCGGCCGCTGTACACGGCGGTCTACGGAATCCGACTCGTCCGCAAGGTGCTCGGCTTCGGGCCACATCTCGTCAGCCTCGAGAAGCTCAAGCCGGGTCAATTCGTGAGCGTCGAAGCGATCGACCCACGCACACTGACCCCCGCCGAGAGGAAGATCTACAAACGTTGAACCCGCTGCGCGCGGGGGAGCGGGTGGTCCTGCTCGACTCCAAGAGACGGCGCTACCTCGTGACGCTCATCGACGGCGGCGAGTTCCACAGCCACAACGGCTTCGTGCTGCATGGGGAGATGATCGGCAGGCCAGAGGGGATCACGGTGCGCTCGACCCGCGGGTCCGAGTACCGCGTCCTGCGGCCGACGCTCGAGGACGTCGTGATCGGCATGCCCCGCGGCGCCCAAGTGATCTACCCAAAGGACCTCGCTCCGATCTGCATGCTCGCCGACATCGGTCCGGGGGTGCGGGTGTTCGAGTCCGGGGTTGGGTCCGGGGCACTCTCGATGTCGATGCTGCGCTGGGGGGCGACCGTCGTCGGCTACGAGGTGCGCGAGGACTTCGCCAACCGGGCGAGAACGAACGTGCGCGAGTTCCTCGGCGAGGCAGCGCTGGATGGATTTCGAGTCGAGCTACGCGACAGCTATGCGGGGATCGACGCGGTTGACGCCGGCGACGGGTTCGACCGTGTCGTGCTCGATCTTCCAGAGCCATGGCAGGTGGTCCCGCATGCCGAGAAGGCACTGCGGCCGGGCGGGATCCTCGTCGCCTACACGCCGTCGATCACCCAGGCCGCACAGACCCGCGAGGCGCTCAAGGGCAAGTGGATCGATGCCCGCACGATCGAGGTGCTCCATCGCGGGTGGCACATCGAGGGCCAAGCCGTCCGTCCCGACCACCGCATGGTCGCCCACACCGCGTTCCTGTCAGTAGCAAGATGGTTGGGCTAGCCGGGACACCCGGTTGGGCGCCGAAACCTCACGCCTCGATGAAGATGCACTCGCCGGGGCATTCCTCGGCCGATTCGATCACGGCGTCGAGCTGGCCCTCAGGGATCTCGGCCATGCCTTCGGCGCCTTGTGGATTGCCCTTGGCGGCGGCGAAGATCTTGTCGCCTTCCTTGACGTAGGCGAGGCCGTCGTCGAGCAACGTGAACACGTCGGGAGCGATCTCCTCGCAGAGACCATCACCCGTGCAGAGATCCTGGTCGATCCAGACCTTCATCGGTCGTACTCCGTTTCGTAGATCGTCGCGTCGACTGCTCGTCGCTCCCTTGGAGATTACACGGCCAATCACGTGAAAACACGATCCTGGCCCGCTTGGGGCGAATCAGCGACGTTGCTTCGACGGCTGCTGGACGGTCGCGCACCGGTTGTCGGAAAATCGATGTATGTGGCGGCGTCGAACAGTGTCATGTTCTGTGACCGCTGCAACGTGCCGCGAATGACACGTGGAGCGTGTGTATGTTCTGACGCAACGGCCGCCTGTCGGCTGGACAACAGAGAGGAGCTTCCGTGGCAGAGAAACCACAGGAACAGATCGAGGCGCTCGTCGCCGAGGTCGAGCACCTCCGGGCGCGATTGGCCGAGGCGCCGAAGCGGATGCGCACGCTCGAGGAGCGCCTGCTGGAGACCAAAGGCCAGCTGTCGCAGGCGATCGCCCGCAACGAGAAGCTGTCGTACACACTGCGGGAGGCTCGTGACCACATCGCCACGCTGCGCGAGGAGGTCGACAAGCTCACCCAGCCGCCATCGGCGTACGGGGTCGTCGTCGGCAAGAACGAGGATGGCACCGTCGACGTTCTGACCAGCGGACGCAAGATGAAGGTGACGCTGCATCCCGAGATCGATCACCTCGAGCTGGAGATCGGGTCGGAAGTCGTGCTCAACGAGAGCTTCAACGTCATCCTCGCCCGGTCGCCGGAGATAACCGGCGAGGTCGTCACGATCAAGGAGGTGCTCGAGGACGGCGTGCGCGCACTGGTCGTCGGGCGAGCCGACGAGGAGCGCATCTGCGAGCTCGCCGACACGGTGCGGGGCATCCACCTGCGCACCGGGGACACGATGCGCCTCGACCACCGCACCAACCTGCTGCTCGAGAAGCTGCCGCGGCCCGAGGTCGAGGACCTCCTGCTCGAGGAGGTGCCGGACATCTCCTACGCCGACATTGGTGGGCTCGACGATCAGATCGAGCAGATCGCCGACGCCGTCGAGTTGCCGTTCCTGCATGCCGACCTGTTTGCCGAGCATCGCTTGCCGGCGCCGAAGGGGATCCTGCTCTACGGCCCGCCCGGATGCGGCAAGACGCTCATCGCCAAGGCGGTCGCCAACAGCCTGGCCCGCAAGGTCGCCGCGGCGACGGGCGATGAGAAGGGGCGCAGCTACTTCATCAACATCAAGGGCCCCGAGTTGCTCAACAAGTACGTGGGTGAGACGGAGCGGCAGATCAGAATGGTCTTCCAGCGCGCTCGGGAAAAGAGCGAGGAGGGCTGGCCCGTCATCGTGTTCTTCGACGAGATGGACTCGATGTTCCGCACCCGCGGCACCGGCGTCTCGTCCGACATGGAGTCGACGATCGTTCCCCAGCTACTCGCCGAGATCGACGGAGTCGAGGGTCTGCGCAACGTGATCGTGATCGGGGCGACGAACCGCGAGGATCTGATCGACCCGGCAATCCTCCGACCGGGACGCCTCGACGTGAAGATCAAGATCGAGCGGCCCAACAAGGAGGCCGCCACCCAGATCTTCTCCCGTTATCTCAGCGACGAGATCCCGATCGCCGAGGGCGAGTCAGTCCCGGCGATGATCACGGCGACGGTTGATGAGATGTTCAGCGAGGACGAGGCCAACCGCTTCCTCGAGGTCACCTACGCCAACGGCGACAAGGAGATCCTGTACTTCAAGGACTTCGCCTCGGGGGCGATGATCGAGAACATCGTCCGGCGGTCGAAGAAGCTCGCCATCAAGCGGGTGATCGGCGGTGGCCCCAAGGGCGTCGCCACCGCCGACCTCGTGGCGTCGATCAAGCAGGAGTACAAGGAACACGAGGACCTGCCGAACACGACGAACCCCGACGACTGGGCGAAGATCTCGGGCAAGAAGGGCGAGCGCATCGTGTTCATCCGCACGCTCACCGCAGCCGCCGAGGCCGAGGAGCCGCACGGCGGCCGGGCCATCGAGCGGGTCGCCACCGGCCAGTACCTGTAACGGAGCTGCTCCGCCGTCTACTCCGCTCAGTCGCTTGGTGGGGCCGGCCAGGTGGCCGTGACCGTCAGCTCTTCGGCACCGCGCACGAGCGTGATCGTCAGTGCGCTCCCTGCCTCGACGTTGGCGAGGGCGGTGAACAGATCGTCGGCCGTGACGAGGTCACGATCGCCGGCGCGAACGAGCAGGTCACCCTCGCGGATGCCGGCCTCACTGGCCGGGGAGCCGTCGACGACGCCGCGTACGAGCAGGCCGTCGCGTTCGTCGAGCCCGACGGAGCGGCGCAGCTTGGCGGCCACGTGCGGTGGAGCGAGGGCAACTCCGAGCCGGGCACGTTCGTAGCTGCGCCCTTCGCCCATCGCCGCGATGCGGTTGCGGAGCTCGGCGTCCGCCGAGCGGGCGAGGTAGAAGCCGTGGTCGATGCGGTGGGTGTTGACCCCGACGACCTTTCCGTCACGGTCGACGACCGGAGCCCCAGAGGATCCAGCCGGCGAGGGCGCGGTGTGCTCGATCGCCCCGGCGATGCGCCGTCCTCGAGGACCGCGGAAGCCACGATCGGCACCGGTCACCTGGCCCCACGTCGCCCGCAGCCGCTGGCGACCCGCTGTCACGGCGACGACGACATCGCCTTCGCCGACCGTACCGTCGGACCACTCGAGGACTGGGGCGTCACCGGTGTCGACATCGAGAACGACGAGATCGCCGTCGACATCGGTTCCGGTCACCGTCCCCTGAACCGTACGACCGTCGGCGAAGCGCACCGACGTCGTGCGGTCGCGCAGGTTGTGGGCGTTGGTCACGACCCGACCGGGGGCGACCACGAACCCGCTTCCGCGGCCATCTCGGCCGATCGACACCACCGCCGGGCCAACGTCCGTGGCCGCCTTGCGAACGAATTCCGTGAGCTCTTCGAGTGCTGTCATGCCTCTGTTCCCTTCCCATCGACTTGCGAATTGCAAGTGACTCTAGACTGTTTGGGTGTCCATCGACAACGCCTCGCTCGACGGTGCGGCCCGCCAGATCGGCGATCGCTGGAGCTTGCGTCTGATCGCCGCCCTGCTCGACGGCGACCGGACGTTCAGCGATCTCGCCGAAGAAGTAGACGGCATCGCCCCCAACATTCTCGCGGCCCGGCTCAGGTCACTGCAGCGTGATGCGCTCATTGCGGCGCGCCCGTATCAGCACCGCCCGGTGCGCATGCGCTACTCGCTGACGGCCCCCGGCCGGCGTCTCGGCGACGCCGTCGCCTTGCTGGCCCAGTGGGGCGCCAAGCGCCAGGGTCGCCCCGCAGGGGCACGCCATCACACGTGTGGCGCCGCGTTGGAACTGCGCCCGTGGTGCCCGACGTGTGAAGTGGCGGTTGACCCCACCGAACCCGCCGACCTCATCTGGGTCTGAATGGCGGCTTGATTGCCGGCGTGCAGTTGCCAGGAGGCGGGTAACGTCCGTTCATGGCGCTGCCGAAGGTCTGCGGGATCGAGACCGAGTACGGCATCATCGTCCGCGGCGGAGAGTCCAACCCGGTGTCTGCGTCGTCACTGCTGATCAACGCCTTCATGGCGACGATCAGTGACCGCCGTGCCCCCCGCACGGGCTGGGACTTCAACGACGAGCAGCCCGGCAACGACGCCCGCGGCTTCAGTCTCGACGAGGCGATCATCCCGGAACTGGAGACCTCGCTCGTCAATGCCGTGCTCACCAACGGCGCCCGTTACTACGTCGACCATGCCCACCCGGAGATCTCCAACCCGGAGACGACGACGGCGCTCGAGGCAGTGCTATGGGATCGCGCCGCCGAAGAGATCATTCGCATCAGCGTTGACGCGGCGAACAACCAACTTGCCCAGTCGGCCAGGGCATCTCGGCAGCAGCCCGGCGAGATCGTCGTCTACAAGAACAACTCGGACGGCAAGGGCAATAGCTACGGCTGCCACGAGAACTACCTGATGGCCCGCGAAACCCCGTTCGGGCGGCTGGCCACCCAGATCACGCCGCACTTCGTCACCCGCCAGGTGTTCTGCGGCGCCGGCAAGGTGGGCTGTGAGTCGCCGGGAGCCGCCCACGATTCGGTGCCGTTCCAGTTGAGCCAGCGGGCCGACTTCTTCGAAGAGGAGATCGGTCTGGAGACGACGTTGAAGCGGCCGATCGTCAACACCCGGGACGAACCGCATGCCGACGCTCAGAAGTACCGCCGGCTCCACGTCATCGTCGGCGACGCCAACCTCGCCGAGGTCGCCACGTACCTCAAGGTCGGCACGACGCAGATCGTCCTCTCGATGATCGAGGATGGCGCCATCGGCGACGACTGGCTACTCAGCAGCCCCGTCTCGGCGATCCGTCAGGTGAGCCACGACCCAACGTTGACGAACACCGTGCTGCTCGCCGACGGCCGGCGTGCCACCGCGCTGGAGATCCAGTTCGGCCTCCTCGAGGCAGCCGTCAAGTATGAGCAACACCAGGGCCTCGGCTCCGTCGGCGAGGACGTCGGCCACGACGTGTTGACCCGGTGGGAGCGGGTGCTCGCCGGACTCGAGTCGGATCCGGACTCGGTCGCACCGTGGGTCGACTGGGTCACCAAGCGACATCTCGTTCGCGGGTACGCACAGCGCCACGGCCTGCAACCCGGCGACGCCAGGCTGAAGGCGATCGACCTGCAGTATCACGACCTCCGACCCGAACGGAGCCTGGCTCGTCGGGCCGGGCTCGAACGCCTCGTCGACGACGCAGATGTTGCTGCAGCCGTCACCCAACCACCGACGACGACGCGTGCCTACTTCCGCGGCCGCTGTCTCTCCAAGTTCGCCGGGTCGGTGGTGGCAGCGAACTGGGACTCGATGGTCTTCGATTCAGGCCGCGAACCACTCAGCAGAGTGCCGATGATGGAGCCGCTGCGCGGAACAGCGGAGCACGTCGCTAAGTTGATCGACGAGAGCGACAGCGCTGCCGAACTCCTCAGCCGCCTGGGTTCCTAGGCGTCGAGACGGCAGGGCGTGGTCGTCGAACGAATGGAGGTGCAGCGGCCATGGCCGAACGAACTCACAAGTCCAAACCGGCGGCACGGACCGAAGAAGCCGTCGACACCGAGGCGGCCCCGGCCACGGCCGAGTCCGGAGAGAAACTGAAAGCAGAGCTCGACGACCTTCTCGACGAGATCGACGACGTGCTCGAGACGAATGCCGAGGACTTCGTGAAGTCGTACGTGCAGAAGGGCGGGCAGTAGGCCCTCCCCGCATGGCGTTCCCGTTCTTCCGTGCCGAGGACGACCCCGGCTCCAGCTTTCCTGAACTGCTCCGCCGCCTCGGAACGGTGCCGGCGACGGTGCCCGGTGACGCGACGTCGATCGGCGCTGTCCCCCACGGCACGACGTGCGTCGCTGTGCGGTTCGCCGACGGCGTCGTGATGGCCGGCGACCGCCGAGCCACCGCCGGCAACCTGATCAGTCACCGGTCGATGGAGAAGGTCGTCGAGGCCGACCGGCACAGCGCCGTGGCGATCGCCGGCGCCGCCGGGCCGGCGATGGAGATGGTCCGGCTGTTCCAGCTCCAGCTCGAGCATTACGAAAAGGTCGAGGGAACACCTCTCAGCCTCGAAGGCAAGGCCAACCAGCTGTCGATGATGGTGCGTGGCAACCTGCCTGCGGCGATGTCGGGGATGGTGGTGGTGCCGATCTTCGGCGGCTACGACATGCGCCGGCGCACTGGCCGGTTGTGGGACTTCGACGTCACTGGTGGGCGTTACGAGGAGAAGGACTACGTCGCCACCGGTTCCGGGAGCCTGCATGCCGGCACGGTGATCAAGCTCGGCTATGTCGCTGACCTCGACCGCAACGCGGCCATCAAATTGGTGTGCCGGGCGCTCTGGGAGGCGGCCGATGCCGACTCGGCAACCGGTGGGCCCGACGCCCTGCGGGGCATCTACCCGATCGTCGCCGAGGTGACGGCCGGCGGTTTCACTCGCGTCGCCGACAGCGAGCTCGCCGAGCGCTACGAGGAAATCGCGGCGGCTGTCAAGGGTTCGCCGTGAGGAGGGCCAGCTGGCGGGGGGTACGGGGGCCGAAACATGATCGTGCCGTTCATTGCGTTCCCCGGCCACGCAGGCCGTCATTGCGTTCCCCGGCCACGCAGGCCGTTGTTGACCGCTCACTCGCTGGCGCTCGTTCGCTTGCACCCGAAACCGGGGCGCTCGCTCGCTCGCAACGGTGGGATCTCATGACAGTTCCCCTCATTGCGTTCCCCGGCCACGCAGGCCGTTGCTGGCCGCTCACTCGCTGGCGCTCGTTCGCTCGCACGGGTGAGATCTCATGACCGTTCCGTTTTACGTCGCGCCGGAGCAGGTGATGAAGGATCGGGCGGACTACGCCCGCAAGGGCATCGCCCGGGGGCGGGCGATGGTCGCCGTTCGCTACGCCGACGGCGTGGCGATGGTCGCCGAGAACTCGTCGGCGACGCTGCGCAAGATCTCGGAGATCTACGATCGCATCGCCTTCGCCGGTGTCGGCCGCTACAACGAGTTCGACCAGCTGCGCGTCGCCGGCGTGCGCGCCGCCGACCTCAAGGGCTACCAGTACAGCCGTGACGACGTCGATGCGCGCAGCCTGGCCAACCAGTACGCCCAGATCCTTGGTCAGATCTTCACCCACGAGATGAAACCGATGGAGGTGGAGATTCTCGTCGCCGAGGTCGGCCTCACCCCCGAGGGTGATCAGATGTTCCACATCAACTACGACGGCACCGTGTTCGATGAGCGCGACTACGCCGTCCTCGGCGGTGATTCGGCGACGATCTCGACGCGGTTCACCGACGCGGCCGGCGAGCGGCTCGGCGACGGCTTCGAACTGGGCGACGCCGTGCGTGCCGCCGTCACAGCGCTTGCTGGTCCGGATCGCACGCTGCAATCCGAGGACCTCGAGGTCGCCCTGCTCGTGCGCAGTGAGACGCGACGGTGCTTCAAGCGCATCACCGACGAGGAAATCGGCGCATTGCTCGGCGAAACGGGCTCGTCGTCGGCGTCGACGGAACCCGCCTGAGGCGGTCGCGTGGCGGTCGACCTCAACAGCGATGTCGGCGAGTCCTACGGAGTGTGGACGATCGGTGACGACGACGCGATGCTGCGCGTCGTGTCGAGCGCCAACGTGGCGTGCGGGTTCCACGGAGGTGACCCGACAACGCTCAGGGCGGCGTGTGCGGCGGCGTCGGCCCATGGCGTCACGATCGGCGCCCAGGTCTCGTACCCCGACCTGGTCGGATTCGGCCGCCGGTTCATGGACATCGACGCCACGGAACTGCGCAATGCGGTGCTCTACCAACTCGGCGCCCTCGACGCCTTTGCCCAGGTCGCCGGACGCGAGGTGGACTACGTGAAGCCGCATGGCGCGCTCTACCACGCCACCATCGACAACGTCGCGCAGGCCGAGGCGGTGGTCGCCGCGGCAGCCGAGTACGACCCGTCACTGGCAATCCTCGGTCAGCCCGATTCCGAGTTGCTCGCCGCCGCCGAGCGTGCCGGTCTCGAGGCGGTGTCCGAGGGCTACGTCGATCGTGCTTACCGGCCCGACGGCAGGCTCGTCCCACGTTCTGAACCGGGCGCCGTCATCACTGATGTCGATGCAGCGGTCGGTCAGGCGGTGCGGATGGCTGTCGACGGCGAGGTCGTGGCCGTCGACGGCGAAGTGATTTCGTTGCACGCCCGCTCGCTGTGTGTGCACGGCGACACCCCGGGCGCGGTCACCCTGGCCACGGCCACGCGCCAGGCGCTGGAGGCAGCCGGCGTCGGCGTGTACTCGTTCTGCGGTTGACGGTCGTGGACATCCGCCGCTACGGGGCGCGGGCGTTGCTGGTGACGCCTCCTCCGGGCGTTGGACCGGCGCGCCTGGCGTCCGTGATCGCGCACCGTGACGTCGTCGAGGTTGTGCCGGCTGCTGAGACAGTGCTGGTCGTCGCCTTGAGCGCCGACGCGGCTCGACTGGCGTCGCCGAGTCGATTGCTGGCCTTGAAGGCGAGGTTGTTCGGGCCGACTCTGTAGTCGCGCTGGATCGTGAGGTTGTTCTCGATGTGGTCTACGACGGCGAAGATCTCGCTGACATTGCCGCTGCTGCAGGGCTGCCCATCGAGGACGTGATCGCCCTCCACTCGGGGGCGGCGTACTACTGCGACTTCTGCGGGTTCGCGCCTGGGTTCGCGTATCTCTCCGGGCTCGATCCGCGGTTGCACCTGCCGCGGCGGGCGACGCCGCGTCCGGCGGTGCCTGCTGGCTCCGTAGCCATCGCCGGGCCCTACACGGCGGCGTACCCGTCGGCGTCGCCGGGAGGGTGGCACCTCCTCGGACACACGGATGCAACGCTGTGGGATCTCGACGCGGATCCTCCGGCGCTGATCACTCCCGGCACGACGGTGCGCTTCCGCCCGAGTTGACCGACCTAGGCACGCAGCACTCCCGGAATCCGGGACGTATGCCCGACAAGATCGAGAGGAGCAGCCCGGTGTTGCGGGTCGTCAGTGCCGGGGTGGCGACGTCGTTGCAGGATCAGGGGCGGGCGGGGTACGCGCATCTCGCCGTGCCCGGGTCAGGGGCCGTGGATCGGAGCAGCGCCGACCTCGTCAACCGGCTCGTCGGCAATCCTCCCGACGCGGCGGTGTTGGAGACCGCCGGCGGTCTCGTCCTCGAGGCGATCGCTCCGACGGTGGTCGCCGATTCGACGACCGGCGCAGTCGCAGGCGTTGACGCCAGGCGAAATCCCTCAACGTCAACCCGGCGGCGGGGGAGCTGTGGGCCTACCTCGCCGTGCGCGGTGGCTTCGATGGCCGAGACCGTCCTCGGCTCGCGGAGCTGGGACAGCCTGTCGAGGCTCGGCCCGCCACCACTTCAGCCCGGGGACCTGCTCGGAACTGGGCAAGAGCCGGCCACACCCGTCGCGACCGAGCAGGCGCCACACCCTCCTTCGGAGCAAGCAACGGTGGTCCGTGTGCGTGGGGGGCCCCGAGCAGACTGGTTCGTGCCCGAGGCCCTCGACGTGCTCACCGGCGCGGATTGGACCGTGACCTCGACGTCCAGGGTCGGGGCCCGGCTCGGTGGCCCCCGGCTCCTCCGCACGAACAGCGCCGAGCTGCCCAGCGAGGGCCTGGTCGTCGGCGCCATCCAGGTTCCTCCCGACGGTCAACCGGTTGCCCTGCTCGCCGACCATCCGACAACAGGCGGATATCCGGTGATCGCCGTGGTCGAGGAGGCCGATCTTGGGCGCCTCGCCCAGCGCCCACCGGGGTCAATCGTCCGGTTCCGGGCCTATTGACCGAATGGGCGGTTCGGCCACGGGTAGCGTGACCATGATGGAGCGCCGGATCTACGGACTCGAGAACGAGTACGGAGTCACGTGCACGCTCCGCGGCCAGCGGAGGCTGAGCCCCGACGAGGTCGCCCGTTACCTGTTCCGGCGCGTCGTGTCGTGGGGGCGCAGCTCCAACGTCTTCCTCCAGAACGGCGCCCGGCTCTACCTCGACGTCGGCTCCCACCCCGAGTACGCCACCCCGGAGTGCGACTCGTTGTACGACCTCGTCGTCCACGACAAGGCAGGCGAGCGAATCCTCGAATCGCTGGTGTCGTCGGCTGAGGAACGCCTTGCCGAGGAGGCGATCCGCGGCACCGTGTACCTGTTCAAGAACAACACCGATTCAGCGGGCAACAGCTATGGCTGCCACGAGAACTACCTCACTCGGCGGGCCGACGACATGGGCCACTACGCCGAGGTGCTGATCCCGTTCTTCGTCAGCCGCCAGATCTACACCGGTGCCGGCAAGGTCCTGCACACCGCCCGTGGGGCGTCGTACTCGATCGCCCAACGAGCCGAGCACATTTGGGAAGGGGTCAGCTCGGCGACGACGCGCAGCCGGCCGATCATCAACACCCGCGACGAGCCGCACGCTGACGCCGAGCGCTACCGCCGCCTCCACGTCATCGTTGGCGACTCCAACATGAGCGAGTACACGACGTTCGTGAAGGTCGGATCGGCTGCCGTGATGTTGCGCATGCTCGAGGACCGGCGCGTGGTGTTGCGCGACATGACGCTGGAGAACCCGATCAGGGCGATTCGCGAGATCAGTCATGACACGTCGTGCCGGCGCCTCGTGCGCCTCGCCAACGGGCGCGAGGTCAGCGCCCTCGACATCCAACGCGAGTATCTCGACCGGGCGCTGCGCTACGCCGAGACTCGCGGGCTCCCTCCGCTCGAACAGCGAGCGCTGGAGATGTGGGAGCACTGCATCTCGACGATCGAGAACGATCCGATGAAGCTCGACCGCGAAGTCGACTGGGTGATCAAGTTCAAGCTCCTCGAGGCGTTCCGCGAGCGCCACAGTCTGCCCTTCGGCCATCCACGCGTCCAACTCCTCGACTTGCAGTACCACGACGTGTGTCGACCGCGCAGCCCGTTCTACAAGCTGCAGCGACACGGCTTCGTCGAGCGTGTCTGCACCGACGTCGACGTCGACGCGGCGATCGACCAACCCCCCCAGACCACACGCGCCCGATTGCGCGGTGAGTTCGTCCGACGGGCGAAGGAGCGCAAACGCGATTACACGGTTGACTGGGTCCACCTCAAGCTCAACGACCAAGCACAGCGCACAGTGCTCTGCAAGGATCCCTTCAAGAGCCGCGACGAACGCGTCGAGAAACTGATCGACTCGCTCTAGAACGACCCCCACAGATGACCGACCACGTGCACCCGAGCCGCGCCGAGGCACTCGCCGAGTCCGCCGAGCTCATCGTCGATGACGATGACGAGCTCGAGGAGGCTGAGGCCGATTCCGGCACGAGCGCGGCGCGCCGGCGGGCTCGTGGTCTCATCGACTGGATCGTCGTCATCGGCGTCGCGTTGCTCGTCGCCTTCCTCGTGCGCACGTTCGTGCTCGCCCACTTCGTGGTCGACGGCCACTCGATGGACACCACCCTCCACGACGGCGACCGGGTGTTCGTCAACAAGCTCTCCTACCGGCTCCACGATCCCAACCGCGGCGACGTCGTCGTCCTCCACGAGATCAACGGGGCGTCCGAGCGCGATTTGATCAAGCGTGTCATCGCCCTCGAAGGCGAGACCCTCGAAGTGCGCAACTGTGTCGTGTTGATCGACGGGGTCGAGCTGATCGAGCCGTACCTCGACCCGCAGGTCGTCACCCCCGGCAACTGCGGCGGCGACTACGGCCCGACCTCCGTGCCCGACGACCACGTCTTCGTGATGGGCGACAACCGGGCCGGCTCGCAGGACTCACGATCGGAGAACGTCGGTCCGATCGATCAGGACGACATCGTCGGTCGTGCCTTCGTCGTCTTCTGGCCCACCTCTCATTGGCGCTGGCTCTAGCGACTCGCGAAGTGTGAGCTGAGGCAGCGGAAACCTGCTGCGACGGCTCACAGATCCGTTAGATCAGGCCGCGGCGGTGGTCGAGGTCGGCGGGGGAGACGTACTCGGCGGCGAGGATCTCCATCATCAGGTCGACGTGATCGCTGTAGACGCCGTCGAGTCCCATCCGCACGGCTGGCTGGAGGACATGGTCGTACTGCAGGTCCCACCCGAAGGCGATCCGTTCGAAACGGTGGAAGAGGGCGACGAGGCCCCCGTTCCAATCGGTGTAGTGCAGGTTGACGGAGTCGATGCCCTCCTCGGCGAGCACCGCCGCCGCACGCTCCGGTCCAGCGGCGAACCGCGACAGTCGGGTCGAATGGACGAGGCGAACCTGTGAGTTGACCGGGCGCAGAGCGACCAGTTCCTCGACGGTCGCGGCGCACAGCCAGAGGCGATCGAGCAGGTCGTTCGCCGCCGAGGCGACGACGTCGATGACGGCTTCACCCGTCCCCGCGGCCTTGAGATCGAGCGACAGGTGATAACCCGTGCCGCACGCCTCGAGCAGCTGGCGCAGCGTCGGGATGTGCTCCGGCAGGTCTGCGGCCGGACAGTCAGCGATCGATCTGCGCCTGCGCCCGATGCGTACGACCCCGTCGTGGTCGAGTACGGCGACGCCGTCGGCGGTCAACCAGACGTCGCTCTCGAGACCGCTGGCGCCGAGTTGCAGAGCGACCTGGAAGGCCTCGATCGTGTTCTCTGGGGCTCGGTCCCGTGCCCCCCGGTGGGCGAACCCGATCGGGGGGTCGAGCAGCGACGGCAGCCGTTGTTGCACGATCGCTGATTGTGCCAGCCCCGTGCGGACGACCGCGAGGGTCGGCGGCCACAGTGCTGTGGGTACGGTGGAAGGGTTCGGCCGCGCCTCGGCGCGCTCACCGACTGGAGGAGCTCCATGACATCGAGAAGATCCGAGCCAATGCCTTCCCGCGCGAGGTGGCTCACAATCATCGGCGCCGCCGCAGTTGCGGCGCTCACGGTGACGGCAACCGCCTCGTCGACCGGCGCCAGCGGTGAGACCTCGACCAGCGAGGAGAGTACGACGTCGGACGCCAGTACGTCGTCCGCACCTGCGGGGGAGTCGACCACGACCGCAGCTGGTGCCACCACGACGCGCGACCGGACGACGCCGACCGCCTCGTCAGCGGACTTCACTGCCACCCTCGCCGCAGAGTGCGAGGGGGACACCGGACATCCACTGCTGGCCGACGCGGTGCAGAACGTGGCCGTCCCCGAC
Source organism: Ilumatobacteraceae bacterium (assembly GCA_963732335.1). Classification (GTDB taxonomy): domain Bacteria; phylum Actinomycetota; class Acidimicrobiia; order Acidimicrobiales; family Ilumatobacteraceae; genus Desertimonas. The sequence goes on from CAVSZO010000032.1 coordinate 189,311, forward strand.
GGAAGCCTGCGGCTCATCGAGATCCTGCGGACCTGCGACGTGGAATTCGTCGGGCCAGTGGATGAGGCGCTTGGCCGGCCGCTCACCAACGTCGAGGCACTGATCGCCGACCCGGTCAACAACGTGACGCCCAACCAGGCGCAGCTCGACGCCCTCAATGCCGAGCTGGCGATCTACTGGCGGATCGCCAACGCCTGGGCGCAGTCGCAAGCAGGGGGGACGGCCGAGTCAGGTGCCACGACGACCGTCGCGACCGGTTCGGCCCCCGCATCGGACGTGGCGACATCAGACGCGGAGGAATCGCCGACCACCGGCGGCTGACCCATGGTGTGACCTGGAGTGCCGGGATCGGCGTGCCGTGGACGATCCCGGCTCTCTAGGCTGGCGGCGTGTTCAACCTGTCGGGGAGCGAGATCATCGTCATCTTGATCCTTGCTCTCGTGATTCTCGGCCCCGACAAGCTGCCGGACGCCATGCGCCGTGCCGGGCGGACGTGGGCCGAGTTGCGCAAGCTCAGCTCCGGCTTCCAGGAGGAGGTCCGCAAGGGCTTCGAGGAGCCGGCCAAGGAGGTCAAGCAGACCGCCGACGTGGTTCGCAAGGCGGCGGCGTTCCCCAGCAAGAAGCTCCACTACAACCCTTTGAAGGACCCGCCACCGAAGCTCCCCGAGGGGGAGTCCGTGGCCGAGCCCGACCCCAGCGAGGTGTCCACGGCCGAGGTCCCGGCGCCGTCGGCGACGCCGGCGTCCGATCAGCCCGGTGAGGCCGCGGCGGATGGGACGCCGACACCTGACGGATCTGCCGCGACATCATGAAACTCGCCAACCCGTTGCGGCGAGGCGAGCGGCCGGAGTCCACCCCGGACGCCACGATGACGCTCACCGAGCACCTCGCCGAGCTGCGCCAGCGGATCATCCGGGCCAGCCTGGCGGTGATCGTCGGGATGATCGCCATCCTCGCCTTCTACGACCCGGTGCTCAAGTTCCTCCTCGAACCCTACGAACGGCTGTGTGGCCGCAACCCCGAGTTCTGCCCCCTGACCTCAGAGGGCGGCGTGCCGTCGCTCATCATCACCGACCCCGTCGAGGGTCTCAGCACACGCATCCGGATCGCCATGTACGGCGGTCTGCTCATTGCCCTGCCGGTGATCATGTGGCAGATCTGGCGCTTCGTCGTCCCCGCCCTGAAATCCAACGAGAAGCGCTACGCCATCCCGTTCATCGTGTCGTCGGTCGTGCTGTTCCTGCTCGGCTGCCTGCTCGCCTACCTCACCCTGGAGAAGGCCCTGGAGTTCCTCATCTCCTGGGCCGGACAGGACGTCGAGGCCTTCTTCCAGGTGAGCAAGTACATCCGCCTCGTCACGCTGATGGCCTTCGCCTTCGGCGTCGGGTTCCAGTTCCCGGTACTGCTCGTGTTCCTGCAGCTCGTCGGTGTGCTCACGCCCCAACAGCTGCTCGGCGCCTGGCGCTACGCGATCGTCGGCATCGTCGTCCTTGCTGCCGTGATCACGCCGTCGGGGGACCCAATTTCGTTGGCCGCGCTGGCGGGACCGATGCTCGTGCTGTACTTCGTCGCTGTCGGTATCGGGCTCTTCGCTCAACGGCGCGCCGCCGCCCGCGAGCGAGTCGCCGCGACGTAGTCGGCCGGCGGTGAACGAGACCAGAAGGTCGATCCTCGCGAGCTATCCGTTCGAGCTCGACCGCTTCCAGCACGAAGCGCTCGACGCCATCGATGCCGGCCAGCACGTCGTCGTTGCTGCGCCGACTGGGAGCGGCAAGACGGTCGTCGCCGAGTACGGCGTCGAGATGATGCGCCGTCGGGGGCTGCGAGCGTTCTACACCGCCCCGCTGAAGGCGCTGTCGAATCAGAAGTACCGGGACCTGACCGCCCGCTACGGCGTCGGCGAGGTGGGGCTGTTGACCGGCGACAACGCCATCGACGGCGACGCGCCGACGGTCGTGATGACGACCGAGGTGTTGCGCAACATGATCTATGCCAGGTCGCCTGCGCTGGCCGACCTCGGACTCGTGGTCCTCGACGAAGTGCACTTCCTCCAAGACGCCTATCGCGGACCGGTGTGGGAGGAAGTGATCATCCACCTGCCCGCCCACGTTCGCCTCGTGTGCCTCTCGGCGACGGTGAGCAATGCGGCCGAGCTGGCCACCTGGATCGAGACGGTGCGCGGCCCGACTGCAGTCGTTGTCGAGACGCGCCGTCCGGTGCGTCTCGACGATCACTACCTCGTGGGTGATCGAACGAACGATCAGTTGTACTTCCTGCCGACATTCGTCGGCGGGTTTCCGAACCCCGACGCCGCGAAGATCGACGCCCAGGCTGTGCGGCGCGGACGCTACGGGCGACGGCCGGCCCGGGGGAGCGGGCAACGGGTCCTCTACACACCCGGCCGCGTGGAGACGATCGACCTGTTGGCAGCGCGTGGCCTGCTGCCAGCGATCTACTTCATCTTCAGCCGCAACCAGTGCGAGGAGGCGGCGCGGCACGTCGTCGACGCGGGGATGCGGCTGACCGACGGGCCGCAACGAGAGGCCATCCGTGAAATCCTCGCCGAGCGGCTCGAGGGCCTCGACGAGATCGATCTCGCGGTCCTCGGCTACGACGAGCTCGCCGCCCAGATCGATGCCGGCGTCGCACCCCACCACGCCGGGATGGTGCCGGCGTTCAAGGAGGCGGTTGAGCAGTGCTTCGTCGCCGGACTGCTCGGCGCCGTCTTTGCCACCGAGACATTGGCCGTCGGCGTCAACATGCCGGCGCGGACCGTGGTGATCGAGAAGTTGACCAAGTTCACCGGCGATCACCACGAACTGCTGACCCCGGGCGAGTACACACAGCTCACCGGTCGGGCGGGGCGACGCGGCATCGACGAAGTCGGTCAGGCGGTCGTGCTGTGGAGCCCGTTCGTTGCGTTTGATCGCGTTGCCGCCCTGGCCAGCAGCCGCTCGTTCAACCTGCGCTCGGCGTTTCGCCCGACCTACAACATGGCCGCCAACCTCGTGCGCACCTACACCAGCGAGCAGGCTCACCATCTCCTCAACCTCTCGTTCGCCCAGTACCAGGCCGACCGCGACGTCGTGCGTCTCGAGGCCCGCGCCGAACGATTGCGTTCGAGTGTCGCCGGGGCGCAGGCGGATGCGGAGAGCACTTACGGGGACATCTGGGAGTACCGCACCCTTCGTGTTGCCGAGCGGCCCGTAGCCGGCCAGTCCGAGCGCGAATTGGCGCTCGCCCGGCTTCGTCCCGGCGACGTCGTTCACGTCAACCGCGGCCGCTACCGCGGCCCGGCGGTGATGGTGGCGAGCGCCACGCGCAAGGCCGGGATGCGCTTGACGGTGATCTCCGAGGACGCCGATTCGCTACTCGTCAGCGCCGACGACGTCATCGGGCCGGTTGAGCCGCTCGGCAAGGTTCGGCTTGCCTGGCTCGTTCCAGCCGAAGGATCGTCAGTACCGCCGGGAGGTCGCCAAGCGGTTGGCGCGCGCATCGTTGGGCGAGGTCGGCAGACGTCGCCGCGACCGGCCGCGCAATGATGTGCACCCGGTCGAGCTCGATCCGGACCTGCGCCAGAAGATGCGCGCCGCAGCGCAGGCCGAGCGGCTCCAGCGCGAACTCGCCGAGATCGACGCCCGGGTGGAGCGCCACAACCGCTCGCTCAGTCGCGAGTTCGACCGGATCCTCGGCGTGCTCGAGCACCGCGGATATCTGCGCCGTCCTGAGAGCGGCTGGTCGCTGACCGACAAAGGCACGATGCTCGCCAGCGTGTTCCACGAATGCGACCTGCTGATCACCGAGTGCATCGACCTCGGTCTCCTCGACGACCTCGCAGCCCCGCAACTTGCCGGGATGCTGTCCGTGTTCGTTCACGAGCACCGCAGCCCCGAGCCACCGGCACCACCGTGGTTCCCAGACAGCGCCGCACGGCAGCGATGGCTGCGGATCGTCGCGGTCAGCGAGGATCTCTCCGCCGAGGAGCGGGCCAGCGGGCTGGGAGCGCACCGGCCGCCGGACCCGGGATTCTTCGCCGCTGCCCATGGATGGGTTGCTGGCCATGCCTTGAGCACAGTCGTCGGCGACGAGGAGGTCACCGGCGGCGACTTCGTGCGCACGATGAAGCAGTTGATCGACCTCGCCCGCCAAGTCGCCGACGTCGCCCCGCACCCGCGAATACGTGAAGTCGCCCGCGAGGTCGCCGCACTGGCCTTCCGGGGAATCGTCGCCGACAGTGCGATCAGCACGTGATGGACTCGTGCCGAATCATGTCACCGTTGCGAGCGACCGAGCGCCAGCGAGGGAGCGGGTGACGGCCTGCGTGGCCGGGGAACGCAGATGCCGGTGAAACGAGGCGACGAGTGGGGTGAGGCGACCACGGCTCCGATCGATGCCGTCGAGGTGCACTCGGATGCCGCGCTTGCCGCCGTCGTGACCGGTGCCGAGCCGCGCCCCGTCGTGGTCCGTGGTGGCGACGTCCATCGCTCGCTCGGGGCGCCGGCGGCCACGCGTGCCACGATGCGTGTGCCGATCGACCTCATCACGGTGACCGCCGACGGCCGGAGGTTGGCTGCCGTCGCCCATGTGATCGCCCGGCGGCGGGGAAGTTTCGGGTGGTGGCGCGGCCGGATCGTCGCCGTCATGAACGTCGATCACCTGGGCGATTGGGACGCCGCCCCGCGGGCCCACCCGAACGACGGCTGGCTGGACGTCATCGAGGTCGATCAGTCGATGTCCTTGCGCGCCCGCTGGCAGGCCTGGCGCCGGCTGCGCACCGGCAGCCACGTACCGCACCCGGACGTCACGCGTGCGACGTGTTCGGGCCGAGACGTTCGCCTTCGGCAGCTCGCTTGGCTTGTGGGTCGACGGCGTCGGACGCGGCACGGTTCGATCGCTACGCGTCGAGGTCGAGCCGGATCGCGCCGAGGTCTACGTGTAGTCGGTCCTCAGGTCTTGACGACGTGCTGGACGACGTCGAATCCGAGCAGTTCGGCGCCGGTAGACACCGGCTTGTTGTCGGCCGACTCGGCCTTCGCATGGCCTTGCCCGAAGGCTTGACTGGACACCCAATTCTGGAACGCTTCCTCGCTCTCCCAGCGGGTGTACACGAAGTACCGGGTCTCTCCGGCGGTCGGCCGGAGCAGCTGGAACTCCTCGAACCCCGGCATCTGCTCGACCTGGCCGGCGCGAGCCGCGAAACGCTGCTCGAGCTCGGCGCCGCGACCCTCGGGTACGGAGATGGCGTTGATCCTCACGACGGACATGCTCTGAGTGTGACACGTGAGTGTTAGAACCGCGGCGTGCTGATCGACGCCTGGATCCTCGACGAGTCGCCTGGAACCTATCGCCGGGGTCAGATCGAGTTGCCGCCGCCCGCTGCCGATGAGGTTCTGGTCCGCGTCGTGGCGAGCGCCCTCAACCATCTCGACCTGTGGACCACCAAGGGGCTGCCCAAGCCTCCGGTTCCCCACGTTCCCGGTTGCGACGTGGCTGGTGTGGTGGAGGCGATCGGCTCCGACGTGGAGGGCATCGCCGTCGGCGACGAGGTGGTCGTCAACCCGGGCGTGTCACCCGTCGCCGACATCGTCGCCCTCGGCAACGACAGCCCGATGGGCCGCGGGTTCGCCATCTTCGGCGAGCACCTATGGGGTGGGCATGCGACACATGCCGTCGCCCCGGCCCGCAACATCGTGCATCGTCCTGCCGGGCGCACCTGGGAGGAGTGCGCGGCCTACCCGCTCGCAACGCTCACCGCCTACCGCATGCTGCGCCGGGCGCGCCTCACGGCTGGGCAGACCGTGCTCGTCGTCGGCATCGGATCCGGCGTGTCCTGCGCGGCACTGGCCATCGCTCGTCACCTTGGCGCCGAGGTCGTGGCCACGAGTCGCAGCCCCGCCAAGCGCGACGCCGCACTGGCGATGGGGGCGGTCGCGGCGATCGACTCGGCGGAGGAACGCTGGGACGTCCGCGCCGACATCGTCGTCGAGAGCGTCGGCCCGGCGACGTGGGCAGCGTCGGTGCGGGCGCTCAAACCAGGCGGTCGCCTTGTCCTGTGCGGTGGCACGTCGGGATCGAAGGCGGAGGTCAACCTCCCCGTGCTGTTCTTCAAGCAGTTGGAGATCATCGGCTCGTCGATGGGCAGCTACCAGGAGTTCGCCGACATCACCCGGTTGATGGCCGGCGGACTCGCTGTCCATGTCGACGAGGTGTTCGATCTCGCCGACTATCCGGCCGCCCTGGAGCGTCTGGACGCGGGCGATCAGCTCGGCAAGATCGTTCTGCGCCACTAGCTGGCGCGGTTCAGGCGGAGTCGCGGCGCACGAGTGAGACGTCGACGGTCTCGCGGCGGGGCGGCCGTGCGGGTCGTCGCGCATCTGCATCAGCATGTCGACGGCGCGCGCGCCCATCAGCTGGCGGTCGATGCGGACGGTGGTGAGTGCCGGTCGCACGAGGGCGCTGAGGGTGACGTCGTCGACGCCGATGACGGCCACGTCATCGGGCACGCGTGCGGCCGAGGTCCTCGAGCGGCGGATCGCCCCGAACGCCATCAGGTCGTTGTAGGCGAGGACCGTCGAGGTCCGGGAATCGTCGACCAGAGAACCGCACGCCGGTCGGCGCCTCCGCCGATGGTCTCGTCGGCCCACACGACGTGGTGGTCGACGTCGTCGGTGAGATCGGCGATCGCCTCGGCGGAAGCCTGCGCTCGCGCGGCTCGTCGACGGTCCGGCCGCTCGGGCTGGACACCATGCCGAGGACGTGGCGCCCGCGCGATCGGAGGTGTTCGACGGCGAGGTGGGCGCCGCCTTCGGTGTCCGACTCGACCGAGCCGATGAGCGGATGGTCGATCGCGTAGTCGACGGTGACGACCGGGAACGACGCGGTGAGCGACCGCGCGGAGCTGATCCTGGCTGCCACGCACCGGGAAAGACGATGAGGCCGTCGCAGCCGCGATCGACGAGCGAGCGGATGACGTGCTGCTGGCGGTCGGTGTCACCCTCTGAGCTGGTGAGGTAGACGAGATATTCGTAGCGATCGCAGGCTTGCTGGATGCCGCGGGCGAGCTCGGTGAAGAACGGGTCGATGAGGTAGGTGGCGACGAGACCGATGGTGTGGCTCTGGCGGGTCGACGAGGCCCACGGGCGAGCAGGTTGGGACGGTACCCGAGGTGCTCGATCGACTGCAGGACGCGGGCCCGCGTTGGCGGCCGCCGGGCCGGGGCGGTCGTTGACGACACGCGACGCGGTGCGGATCGACACTCCGGCGTGGGCGGCGATGTCGTGGAGCGTCGGTGCACGGCTGGGCGGCCGGCCTGCAGACGGCGGTGGACGGCGAGAGCTAATGACTCTGGCGTACCTTATCACGCCATCGTTGGCCCGAAGACATGCGGATCTTGCTAACGTTGGCAAGATCCGCTAGGGTTGGAGATGCTGGGGGAGACGTGTGACGCCGGTCGATCGGACAGGCGTCGCTGTGGTTCGGTGGCGACTACAACCCGGAGCAGTGGCCCGAGCGAGTGCGCGCCGCCGACCTCGACGCGCTCGAGCGCCTCGGCGTCAACACCGTGACGTTGGGCATCTTCTCCTGGGCCTTGATCCACCCGGCCAAGGACACGTTCGACCTCGGGTGGCTGGAACGGGTCGTCGACGACGTCGCCGCGCGGGGGATCGGTGTCGTGCTCGCGACGCCGACCGCCGCCCAACCGGCATGGATGTCGGCCGCGTTCCCGGAGATCTTGCCGGTCGATGCGTCCGGAAGCCGTCGCCGTCACGGTGGGCGGGTCAACTACTGCCCGTCGTCGACCGCCTATCGCGAGGCATCGGCCGAGATCGCCGGGGTGCTCGCCGAGCGACTTCCGTGGTCACGACGGCGTTGCGCCTGTGGCACGTCAACAACGAGTACGGCCCGGTGTGCTACTGCGACGGCTGCCTCGACGGCTTTCGGCAGCTGGGTGGCCGAGCGGTACCGCGATCTGTCCGACCGTCAACGAGGCGTGGGGCACGAACGTCTGGGGAAACACGCTGACCGACTGGTCGGAGATCGAGTTGCCGTCGGTGCTCAACGCGATGGAGCCGGCAACGCGTGGCCGGGTCGCGGCTTCGCCGCCGAGCCCGAGCATCGCCCTCGACCACGCCCGGTTCTGCTCGGCGGTCCTTCTGGAGTGCTTCCTCAACGAGCAAGGCAGGTGCTCCGACGATCGCACTCCGGGCGTCCCGGTCACGACGAACTTCCACGGTCCGGTGCAAGTCGTCGACTGGCACGAGTGGGCGGCCCACGTCGATCTCGTGGCGTGGGACTCCTATCCGCTGCATCGACGGGCACTGGTCACATGCCTCGTTCGGCCACGACCTCGCCGGGGGGCCGGCCGGCTGCGCCGAGTTCCTGATCATGGAGGCGGCGCCGGGGCCGGTCAGCTGGCACGACCGCTGTGCCCTCAAGCGCCCGGGCCGGGTGCGTCTGGAAGCGCTTCAGGCGGTCGCCCACGGGTCCCGTGGCATGTTGTACTTCCAGATCCGCCAGGCGCGGGCCGGCGCCGAGCTCAACCACTCGGCGTTGATCCCGCGAACTGGCCGCCTCGATACTCGTGCCGGCGGCGAGCTGATCCGCCTCGAGAGACGAGCTGCCGCGCGCTCGGGTGTGCTGCCGGACGACCCACGAGGTCGGCCGCCCGGATCGCCGTGATCTTCGACTGGGCGAGCTGGTGGGGCCACCACAACACGCCCGGGCTCGACCAGCGATCGCGCTACCTCGACACCGTTCGCGACACCCATCGGGCGCTCGTCGAACGGGGACGGGTCGTCGACGTCATTGCCTCCGCCGGCCCGTTCGACAGGTACGAGGTTGTCGTCGCTCCGCTGCTTCACGTCGTCGGCGCCCACGACGGTCAGACGCGCTCACCGAGTTCGTCGAGCGGCGGTGGCGTGCTGATCACCACGACGCGGATCGGGCATCGTCGACGACCAACTGTCAGGTTCATCCGACGGGAATCGAACCGGCGTGGCGCGCGGTTGCTCGGTCTGTGGATCGAGGAGACCGACGTCCAAGCCACCCGACGTCGTCAACCGCGTCCGCTTCGACGATGGCACGATCGTTCGAGGGCCGTGAGCTGTTCGACATCGTGCGCCTCGGAATCAGCCGTGCCGATCGCCGAGTTCGAGGACGACTTCTATGCCGGGGCTCCGGCAGTCACCACGAACGCGTGGGCGACGGGACGGCTGTGTACATCGCCTGCCTGGCCGGCTGACGTGGTCGCCGCCGTGGTCGAGCGCTGCTCGATGACGAGCCGGCTGGTCGTTTCAGACGGTCCGCGACACGGTCGACGGTCTGACGTGGCGGTCGGCCGACGAGCGAGGTTGTCTTCATGCTCAACCACGGCGACGGAGCGGCGACCGGTCACGTTGGACGAAGGGACCGTGGACCGACGTGCTGGTCCGGAACGGACTCACAGCGATGCGATCGACGATCGCTGGCGTCGATGCGGTCGTCCTCAGGAGGGCGTGCAGGTGACCGACCGGTGCCATGCTGGTCGGCTGCTGTCGTCGTCACCGCTCGTTGATCGTCGCAGCCCGCCGACGGCGTCCACGGCGAGCCCGATCGAGCCGATCCTCGGCGTCGACTTGTCGTACGTCAACGAGATGGAGGACTGTGGCGGGCAGTTCACGCGACGGGACCCGAGACGACCCGTTCACGATCCTGGCCGGACGCGGCGCCAACCTCGTCCGCGCCCGGCTGTGGAACGACCCGGATTGGACCGACTACAGCACTGTCGACGACGTCATCCGAACGTTCGAGCGCGCGCGAGGCCGACGGGAATGCAGACGTTGCTCGACTTCCACTACTCCGACGAGTGGGCCGATCCGAGCCGGCAGAACCCTCCGGCGGCGTGGGACGGAGATCACGGACGTCGACGAGCTCGCCGACGCCCTCGGCACGCTACACCGACCGAGACCTCGAGCAGTTCGATGCCGCGGGCGTGCTGCCCGACATGGTGCAGGTCGGCAACGAGACCAACGGCGGGCTCGTCAAAGACGCCGTCGGGCTTGATGGGAGCCACGATCTCGCCGCTGTTGCGAAGCCGGGATCGAGCGGCGGTGCGGGCCGTGGCCGCAGGCGACCGATCAGCCGATCGACGTCGATCATGCACGTTGCCCAGCCGGAGAACGCTCTCGACTGGTTCGAGCAGGCGGCCGACGCCGGACTCGCCGACTTCGACGTGATCGGCCTGTCGTACTACCCACAGTGGAGCAGCTTCTCGATCCGCCGACCTGCGGCAGCGCCGTGCAGACGCTCTCGACGACCTACGACAAGGACGTCCTGGTCGTCGAAACCGGGTACCCGTGGACCCTCGACTCGGCTGACGACACCGCCGACAACATCCTCGACCAGGCGCTGCGTGGCTACGACCTCTCCCCAGCTGGTCAGGCGGCGATTGATGAGCGACCTCAACGCCGATCGTGGTGGCCAACGGCGGGCTGGGGACGGTGTACTGGGAGCCGGCGTGGCTGAGCACCTCGATGTCGGACGCGGTGGGGTCAGGGCTCGCACTGGGAGAACGCCACGCTGTTCGACTTCGAAGGGACGTTGCACGCCGGTGCCGACTACCTCGCGGGTGAGTACGATCGACTCGTCCTCCCCGACGTGGCGCCGGCGGTCGTCCGCGACGCAACGGGCGACGTCGACGATCCGGACGCCGATCTGACGGAGATCACGGCCGCCGACGATGGTGTGGTCGCCATCTCGGTGACCGTCGCCGGAGACGTTCGCCAGTGGCCGGGATCGTTGATCATGGCGATCAATGACGACGAGCGCGGCGGCGGCGACGGAGGACGGCGCCCGTACGACTTCGCCGACGACGAACGACCGGAGCTGCTCCTCGAGAGCAGCTGGAACGACGACCCGGGCGTCGGCTTCTTCTACAACACCGACCTCGTCGAGACCCGCCGGCGACGTGGGAGGAGGTGAGAGAGGTCGGCGCCGCACTCGTCGACAGCGGCGACGTCGACGTCGGCGATCGGGCTGCCCGACCTGACGTACAACTCGTACCCGATCTACACCTCGTTCGGCGGCTACATCTTCGGCCAGTGACGCCGAGGGCAGCTTCACCGCCGACGACATCGGGATGACGAACGAGGGGATGGTCGACGGGCTGACCTACATCGGCGTCACTCGTCGACGAGGGCCTGATCCCCGAGAACGTCGACTGGGAAGCCACCCACGTGCAGTTCGAGACCGGTCGCCTCGGCGTTCATCATCACCGGACCGTGGGCAGTCAACCGCTTCCAGGAGGCCGGCGTTCCCTACGCGATCGCCCCGTTCCCGGCCGCCGAGGAAGGCGGAGAACCCGGCTACCCGTTCCTCGGTGTGCAGGGCTTGATCGTCAACGCCAACTCCGAGCAGTTGCTGCTCGCCCAGGCGTTCGCCACGGAGAAGATCGCCACCGAGGACTCGATGGCCACGGATCTTCGAGGCCGAACCACGGCCATCGGCGTGGGCGTCGGTGTTCGAACTGGCCGACGACGCTGACACGGTCGGCCTTCAACGAGGCAGGCGTCGACGCCGATCCGATGCCGGCGATCCCGGAAATGGGCTTCGTGTGGGATGCGTGGGTCAACGCCGGCACGCTGGTGATCACCGGCGAGCTGGAGCCGGCGGACGCACTCGACCAGGCGGTCGAGCAGATCGAGACGCAGATCGCCGCCGCGGCCTGACGCCGTTCAACCGGCACCCACACCGCGATGCTGACCCGTAATGAACGGGTACCGACGGGCGCGTACGTCCGTACGGCGCTGGTCACGGTCGCCGTCGCGGTGGGTGCCTTCTGGCTCGTTCGTTCGCTGCTGCAGGACGGCCTGATCCTGCTGGCATCGAGCATCAGCGCGATCACCGTCTTCCTGCTGATCGTCTACCTCCGCCGCACCTACTCGGCGATGCGCTGGATGGCCATCGGCATCGCGCTGGCGGCGCTGTTCAGCGTGTACCCGATCGTCTTCAACGTCTACATCGGGTTCACCAACATGGGCGGCGGTCACCTCGTCTCCAAGGAGCAGTCGATCGAGCGACTGGAATCCGAGCAGTTCCTGCCGGAGGGGGCGACGACGTTCGACGTGGGCCGGATACCGATCGGGCGACAGCTACGCGCATCCTGCTCGATCGACGCCGACCCGCCGCGGTTCGTATCCGATCGACGGGGATGACGAGACGGTCGAGCTCGAATCGCCGGACGAACCGCCGGCGTCGATCGGCGACTACCGGCTGCATGGCGCCGAACGAGGTACTGCCGGTCCTCGACTCCCTCGCCGCGGTCGACTTCGGCGACCCCGACAGCGCCTGTGCGCATCCAGTCGTTCCGCGAGGCGGCCGTGTCGCAGCAGCGCTACGAGTACGACAGCGACGCCGATGCCGATCGTCGATCTCGCCGACGGTGCGTCACGTACCGAGCGCGACGAGGGCTCGTGGGTGGGACCCGACGGCGACTGAACTCGTGCCCGGCTTCATCAGCGTCGTCGGCGACGACAACTTCGTCCGCTTCCTCACCAACGAGAGCATTCGCACGCCGCTGCTGCGAGTCCTCGCCTGGAACTTCGCCTTCGCCTTCTTCTCGGTGGCCATCAGCTTCGGCGTCGGCCTGGGCGTCTCGCTGCTGTTCGAGGACCTGCCCGGGACGACGGTTCATCCGCGCCCTGCTGATCATTCCCTACCCGATCCCCGTGCTCGTGTCGGTGCTGATCTGGCGGAGCATGCTGAACCCGGAGCTGGGCACGATCGGCGAGTTCTTCGAAGCCGTGTTCGGATCGTCGCCGCAGTTCTTCCTCGACGCCAAGTGGACTCGCTCGCCCTCGATCATGGTCAACATCTGGCTGTCCTACCCGTACTTCTACGTCGTGACGTCGGGGGCCCTGCGAGCGATCCCCGACGAGTCCTACGACGCTGCGGAGGTCGACGGTGCCGGCTCGTGGCAGCGTTTCCGCTACATCACGTTCCCGCAGCTGATCGTCATCGTGATGCCGTTGCTGATCGCTTCGTTCGCCTTCAACTTCAACGACTTCAACCTCGATCTACATCTTCAACGAGGGCAACCCACCGATGGCCGACACGAGCGATCCCGATCGGCCACACCGACATCCTCATCTCGTTCGTCTACAAGCTCGCCTTCGTGTCGTCGGCGCGTGCTCCAGACTACGGCTTCGGCGCGGCGATCTCGGTCGCCCTGTTCGTGGTCATCGGCTCGGTCACGTGGTTCCAGCTCCGCGCCACGAGGGCACTGGAGGAGCGTATGAGCTCGTCATCGTCGCGCCGCAGCCGGCGCAGTTGGTGGTGGCGCTACACGCTGGCCGTGCTGATGATCGGCTTCGCCGTGCTGCCGGTGCTGTGGGTCGATCTCGGCGTCACTCAACCCGGCGAAGTCGCTCGTCGGCGCGTCGTTGATCCCGAACAACCCGAGTCTCGTCAACTACGACGACCTGATCAACCATCCGTCGTACCCGTTCGAGACGTGGCTGTGGAACTCGATCAAGATCACGGTCATCGCGGTGACGCTTGACGGTGGCGATCACGGTGTTCGCCGGCTACGCGCTGTCGCGGTTCCGGTTCGCCGGCAAGCGGGCGTTCATGAATGGCATCCTGATCCTCAACGTGTTCCCGGCCGTGCTGTCGATCATCGCCCTGTTCGGGATGATGCAGGAGATCGGCACGCAGATCCCGTGGTTCGGCCTCGACAGCCACTGGGGCCTGATCGCCATCTACGTCTCGTTCGGGATGGGGATCAACGTGCTGCTCGTCAAGCGCTACATCGACCGCCTGCCGCGCGAGCTCGACGAGTCGGCGCTCGTCGACGGGGCCAGCCACGGACGGGTGTTCCGCTCGATCGTGCTCCCGCTCATCATGCCGATCATCGCCACGGTCTCGGTGCTGCAGTTCTTCGCCATCTACGGCGACTTCATCTTCGCCAGGGTGCATGCTGCGCAGCACCGACAAGCTGACCGTGATGGTCGGCCTGCTGCTGTTCCAGACGGAACGTTTCGACGTCAGGACTGGGGAATCGTCACCGCCGGTGCCGTGCTCGCCACGCTGCCGGTGCTGCTGCTCTACGTCCCGGTCCAGAAGTACGTGATCAGCGGGCTGACATCGGGCGCTGTGAAGGGGTAACCGCCGAGAATCGCAGGTCAGCGGCCATCCACGACGACCTTGGGGGCTGCCCGTACAATCGCCCGCCGTGACGCTGTACGTCCCCGAGGAGTTCAGCGCCGGGGAAGCCGACATCCTGCGCCGCTACTTCACCAACCTCGACGGGCCGGTGTTCGCCCTCGTCAATCTGCCCGAGGTCGTCAAGGGCGCGCTGTTCGCCCGCTACAGCCGCAGCCCGAAGAGCTTGCGCCGATTGTTCCTCGACGAGTTCGTCGGAGACCTCGACATCTCCGGCGACGACGGCATCGACGCCACTGTCGGTCTCGAGCGCGCCGAGGAGCTGTACGAGCGGGTGTTCTTCGAGTACGGGGACGACTCCGTCGCCCAGCTCGGCGGAGTCCACCTGGCCTGCGAACAGGCCTCGAACATCCTCACCAAGGTGCTCGAGTGGGGCCGCCTGATGAGCTACCTCGAGCAGAGCACCCGCTACATCGCCTACGACGCCCGGCTCGGCGGTCGTTACCGGTACTTCCGGGACCCGGCGGTGATGGCCAGCCGGCTCGGGACGCGCTATGTCGGCGAGATGGACCGGATGTTCGACGCCTACAGCGCGGCCGTCGGCTCGGTCACCGATCATGTTCGCGCCACCGTGGCCAAGGACCCGGCGGACACTGACTTCGTCTTTCGCCAGGCGACTCGCGCCAAGGCGCTCGACGCCACCCGGGGGATGCTGCCGGCGGCGTCGCTGTCGAACGTCGGGATCTACGGCACCGGACAGGCGTTCGAGGCCCTGCTCCTGCGGTTGCGTGCGCATCCGCTCCCGGAAGCCCGGGCCTACGCCGAGCTGATGCTCGAGGAGTTGCGGAAGGTGATCCCGAGCTTCCTGCGGCGCGTCGACGTCGCCGAGCGCGGCGGACGGTGGACGGAGTACCTGGCGACGACGCGCTCGCAGACGGCAGCGCTGGTCGACGAGCTGTTCGCCGCCGAGCCGGTCGAGGAGGCCGCCGCGGTCACCCTGGTCGAGTTCGATCCCGACGCCGAGGACAAGTTGCTGGCGGCGATCTGCTATCCGCACTCGCAGCTCCCGGAGTCCCAGCTGCTCGATCGGGTGCGCAAGTTCGGCGCAGACGAACGCCAATCCTTGATCGCGACCTACGTCGGCGAGTCGCGAGAACCGCCGGCACAAGCCCGGCCGGGCCTTCGAGCGCGTCGACTACCGCTTCGACATCCTCTCCGACTACGGGGCGTTCCGGGACCTGCAGCGTCATCGCATGTTGACGATCGAGTGGCAGGCGCTGACTCCCGACCACGGCTACGTGCGGCCCGAGCTGATCGACGAAGCCGGTGCCGCTGAGGACTTCGACGAGACGATGGGACGGTCGGCAGAGCTGTTCGGCGACATCGCCGAGGTGTTCCCCGAACAGGCCTCCTACGCCGTGGCGATGGCGTACCGCGTGCGCTACGTGATGCAGTTCAATGCCCGCGAAGCGATGCACCTGATCGAGCTGCGCTCCGGTGCGCAAGGCCACCCGGCATATCGTCGAATCGCTCTGGAGATGCATCGGCTGATCGCCGAGCACGCCGGCCACACAGCTATCGCCGCAGCGATGACGCATCTGACGACCGACGCCCCGGAACTCGAGCGCCTCGAGTCGGAGCGGCGCGCCGAGTCCCGTCGCGTGTGAGTCAGCTCGGCCTTGTGACGCAGGTCACAGACACCGGTTCCCGGCCTCTTGCGGACCGCCGCCTATGCTCCGCCGCGTGGCAGCCCGGGATGATGACGATGCGAGCAACGAGGACGTGGTCGAGGCAGACCTCGAACCCGAGGAGGACGAAGAGTCGGAGGATGCCGAGCCGGATCCGGACGAGCTCGACGTCGAGGAACTCGAGGAGGCAATCCCCGACGATGACGACGACGACGCCGACGTCGCTGCCGACGAGGACGAGGACAGAAGACGAAGACGACGACGACACCACGGCGACCACGCGGACCAAGCGACGCGTCGGTGACGAGGAGGAGGACGAGGACGACGACCTGCTGTCGCCCGACGACGTCGAAGCAGATCTCGACCGCATCCTCAAGGACCGCATGGTCACCACCGAGGAGGACGGCGACGAGGAGGACGAGGAGGTCGAGCCCGACGAGCGTGGCGATACCGCCGATCGGCTGCAGCCCAAGCGACCCGACGAGCAGCTCTGCCCGAGCTGTTTCCTGCTGGTTCGGGCATCGGCGCCCGGATGCCCGGTGGGCGACGACGCCTGCCCGATCTTCACCTGATGGCCCCGCCCGCTGACCCCGTGCGCGAGGGCGTCGAGGCGGCTCTGCACCGCCTCGTCGAACTGGTCACCACGGGGCCTTGCGGTCTGCTGCGAACTGCGAGTCGGACGATCACCGAGTCGGTGGGCCTGGCCCGCACGATGTTCAACCTCACCGTCGACGGCCTGCTCGGCTGGGAAGTCGACGCTGGTGTCCCGCGTCTCGACACCGTCGACGCCACGGTTGGAGCAGCCGCCCCGCTCGTGGCCGGAGGTCCTGGCGAGGCGGGCGCCGTGCCAACGGCCGCTGGCAATCGCGCTGATGCCGTCGACCTGGCGATCCCTGGTTACGAGGACCTCGCGGCGAGCCACATCGTCGCCAGGCTCGATCGGCTCAGTCCGTCCGAGCTTGCCGCCATCCGTTCGTTCGAGGTCGCCAACCGCGGCCGGCGCACCGTGGTCGGCAAGATCGACCAGCTGCTCGCCCGAAGCTGATCGTGTCGGGTACGGGCGCTTGATCGATCCCCACGTCCGCCGCGCCGAGCTCAGCGACGCCGACGTCCTGAGCGACGTCGAGGCGGCCTCGCGTGCCGCCCTCGTCGACGTGCGTGGCGGCGCCCGCTGGCTCGACGCTCATCCCCAGATCGGTGGCGGGTGGGCAACCGCAATCGACGAGCGAACGGTCTTCGTCGGCACGATCCCTGCGGCGACCGCAGGCGACTACGAGTCGGACGTGGTCGTCGCAATGCTCGTCGCCGACCTGATTGCCGACCCGATGCCCGTCGTCCGAATCGATCAAGTCTTCGTGGTGCCCGACGCTCGCGAGCTCGGGTTCGGCGACGCTCTCGTCGCCGCGGCGATGGATTGGGCGCGCGAGGTCGGTGCCGTGCTGATCGAGGCCGAGACCCTGCCCGGCGACCGCAACCTGAAGAACCTCTACGAGCGCGCCGGCGTCACCGCCCGCCTGATCACCGTCTCCAAGCGCTTGT
Source organism: Ilumatobacteraceae bacterium (assembly GCA_963732335.1). GTDB lineage: Bacteria > Actinomycetota > Acidimicrobiia > Acidimicrobiales > Ilumatobacteraceae > Desertimonas. Next base: position 206,677 of record CAVSZO010000032.1, read on the forward strand.
AACCGCGAAGTGTGAGACCGAACAGCAGAACCTGCTGCGACAGCTCACACTTCCGGTTTCAGCGGGCCTTCCAGACGGGGTCGCGCTTTTCGATGAAGGCGGTGAGGCCTTCGGTGAGGTCGTCCGACGACATCACCGCCGCCATCGCCGAGTCGGTCATCCGCTTCAGCGTGTCGTCGTCCTCAGACGATGCAGCCAGCGCGACGGCGCGCGACTCCCACACGGCGAGGGGAGCCGCCCTGGCGATCTGGTCGGCGAGCTGCCGAGCGGCGTCAAGCGCAGCACCAGGTTCGACGAGACGGGCGACGAGGCCGAGCTGGTAGGCGCGCTCGGCCGGCATCGGCTCGCCCGTGAGGATCATCTCCAGCGCCGGTCCCTGGCCGACCGCCCGTGGGAGGCGGAACAGTCCACCCGCCCCGGCGACCAGGCTGCGTTTGACCTCGGCCAGGCCGAACGCCGAGCGAGTGGTCGCCACGACGATGTCGGCGGCGAGGGCGATCTCACAGCCCCCTGCGGTCGCCAGGCCATCGACTGCGACGATCACCGGCTTGCGTCGGTCCCGGTAGGTGAACCCGGCGAAGCCACCCCGCGCCGTCACCAGGGCGGCGGCGTTGCCGGCGTTGATCTCCTTGAGGTCGGCGCCGGCGCAGAACACCGGCCGCTCCTGCCCCGCCGTGTTCGCCGCGAGGATGCCGACCCACAACTCGGGATCGTCTTCGAGCCGGTCGATCGCCTTCTCGATGCCCTGGGCAACGTCACCGTTGACTGCGTTGCGCGCCTCGGGACGGTTGAGGGTGATCACCGCGACGTGGCCGTCGGGCTCGAACGTGACGACGTCGGACATCGTGTCGGGTCACTCGCTCGCTGTCCGCGTGGTCGGTGTCCTCCGGCTGGGTCGGCAGGCGGGTCGGCGGGCTTCGGCGGGTTCGGCGTCGACCGACCGGCTGCGGTTCGGCGGGTTCGACGTCGGCCACCGGCTGCGGGCGTTCGACAGGCTCGACGTCGACCGCCGGCGTGCGGTTCGGCGGGTTCGGCGTCGACCGCCGGCTGCGGTTCGGCAGGCTCGGCGCCGGCCGCCGGCTGCGGTTCGACGGGTTCGCTGGCGGAGTTGGGCAGCCTTGGTGGTCTTGGCGGCCGCGGCAGCAGGTTTGCGGGCCGGCTCCTTCTTGCGTGGAGTCGGGCGCAGTGGCTTCGGCGCGGGCGCCTTGTCCGGAACGTCGATGGCGAACAGTGCAGCGACCTGCGGCAGCAGCGGGCCGAGCCGGGTCACCGTGGCGACCAGCTCGGGACTTTGCTGCGCCGGCGCCGCGTTGGGCGTAACCATCGTGCGGATCGGTGAGAACGCCGCCGCTTCGAGCACGGCGATCCATCGGTCCGGGGGGTCGTCGGGGGTCAGGGCCGCGACGGTTGCTGAACCGAGCTTGCCGCCGAGCGCAGCCGGGAACGGCACGCCCGCCTTCGGCGGCATCGCCGAGAGACGCAACGCACGGACGACGCGACCGACGTCAACCGCTGCTTCGACATCGCCGAGCCAGAGGTTGAGCTCCTCGTCCTGCTTCACGGCGAGCGCCGCCTTGAGCTCGGCGGCGAGCGCTCGGGTGGACTCGTCGCGAACGACGAGAGGATCCTCAGACGCAGCGACGACGCTCCGCAGATCGCGCAGGTCGAGGTGGGCGAGCTGACGCCGGGCCGCCTCGGCGCGATCGAGCCAATCGGCGACGCGGAGCTGTGGCAGAAGGTCCTCGGCCATCTTCAGCACGGTCGCCTCCGGCATCTCCGGCTTACCGGCGGCCTTGGACCGGGCGTTGTCCTCGCGGATTCGTTGGCGAACCGCCGCCATGCCCTGGAGGGCCAGCTCGGCAACGGCACGTTGCTCCTCGGGCAGCGAGGCGAGCACCTCGCTGAGATGCTGTTTGCCCGGGCGCAGGCGCTTCGGCTTGGGGCGTTGGGGCAGCTCGGGCGGCGGTGTGAAGTGCGGCCGGTGGGGTCGTTGCCGTCCCTGGCGGCGATCGTCACCACCCGACGGCTCGTCGTCCCGGCGTGGGCCGCGACGCTCGCCCGCGGTCATCGCTGCGACGAGTGCGATCACGTCGGGACCTGTCCCCGTTGCGGTCGTCCCGCTCGTCTCGATCATCCCGGCTGCGTCGCTGCCGTGGACGGCTGGAATCGTGGCGATCGCGTCCCGACGCGCTGCTGGATGACCGGCTCGAAGTCGGTGCTCGGCAACAATTCCAGGAGATCGCTGCGCTCGGCCTTCTGCTTCGGTGGGACGATCGAGAGGATGCGGATGCCCTCGACGTCGTGCTCGCTCTCGGCGCGGAGCTGATCCCCGACGGCAGCTCCGGCGGGGAGAATCGACCCGTCGAGGACGCCTTTGGGTTCGCGGGCGCCAGCGGCGCGCCATGTCCACGACCCATCGCCGCTGACAGACGTCAGCTCGATGTCGATCCGCGTTGGCACGGGTCGCCACCGTATCCGCTGGCCACGCAGTTGCTCCAGCCGCCCCCGACGGCGCTCGTCGGACGTACGGTCGCCGTTCTACTGTCGTGCCGTGCCGATCTACGCCCTCGCCGACCAGGAGCCGACCATCCACGACTCGGCGTACGTCCATCCAGACGCGGTGATCATCGGCTCAGTGACGATCGGGGCGCGCTCGTCGATCTGGCCCAACGCGGTGCTCCGTGGCGACGACGGCGAGATCCGCATCGGGGCGGGGACGAGCGTGCAGGATGGCAGCGTCCTGCACACGACGCTGATGCATCCGACCACAGTCGGCGACGACTGCGTGATCGGCCACATCGTCCATCTCGAAGGCTGCACGATCGAGGACGGTGCCCTCGTCGGCAACGGCGCCATCGTGCTGCATCGTGTGATCGTGCGCACCGGTGCCGTCGTTGCCGCCAACGCCGTCGTGCTCAACGACACGGAAGTGCCTCGCCGGCGCCCTGGCGGTCGGCGCCCCGGCGACGATCAAGCCCGGCAAGGCACGGGCGGAGGACATCGCCCACGCCGCCCGGAGTTACGTCGAACGGGCCGCCCGCTTCCGCCAGCAGCTGCGCCGTATCGACTGAGGTGTCGACAGATCAGGCGGCGAGCAGCGCTTCGATCTCGGCGCGCCGCGGCAAGGACGGGACCGCACCGAGTCGCGTGGTCGCGATCGCCCCAGCGGCGGCTGCGAATCGAGCGGCCGCCTAGGGCGTCGACGCCCTCGGCGATCGCCACGGCGAACGAGCCGCAGAACGCGTCGCCGGCACCAGTGGTGTCGATCGGTGTGACTGTGAAGGGGGCGACGTGATGACGGCCACCCGGTGTCTCGACATCGACGCCGGCGCTCCCCAGTGTCGTGATGACCGCTTCGACACCGAGGCCGAACAGCCGGTCAGCACCACCGAGTTGTTCGTGCTCGTGCTGGTTGGGGATCACGATCGTGCAGCGACTGAGCAGCTCGTCCGGCAACGCCGTGGCGGGGGCCGGGTTGAGGATCGTCACGCCGCCACCGGCCCGCGCCTGGGTGAATGCGTCCGTGACGACGCCGATCGGGATCTCCAACTGACTGAGCACGACGCGGGCGCCGGGTAGGGGAGCGGGGCGCAACTCGGCGTTGGCCCCGGGAACGACGACGATCGAGTTCTCGCCCGCTGCATCGACCGTGATCAAGGCCCGGCCGGTCGCCGTACCGGCGAGCCGCTGGACGGCGCTGGCATCGATGCCCTCGTCCGCCACCACGGCGGCCAGCCGGTCGCCGGCAGCGTCGTCTCCGAGCGCCGACACGAACGCCGCTGCGGCACCCGCCCGTGTCGCGGCGACGACCTGGTTGAGCCCTTTCCCACCTGGATATTCGTTGTAGGCAGTTCCGAGCAGCGTCTCACCGGGTGCGGGATGACGCGGCGCCGTGACGACGAGGTCGAGATTGCTGCTGCCGACGACGCAGACGTCGAACAATTCCCGCGCCGCACTCAAGCGTGCTCCGATGCGAGCGACGAGGCGCCCGCCGAGGAGCGGCCAGCCGCCCTCTCGGTAGCCGGGGAGCGGAGAACGACGATCGATCGTTGGAGCACGGTGAGGGTGGCGTCGGCGGGCACCTCTGATCCCGCCGCGTTCGTGAGCGACGTGTCCAGTTGCACTGCCCACGGCTCGCCGTGGCGCGCGGCCGGGCGCAACTTCGACGGCAGCGTCCACGGCAGATCGAGCTCGCTGGCGTTGAGCATGACGTAGAACGTGTCGTCGATCACGCGGCCGCCGAACCGGTCCGGGGTCGAGATCGCGTCACCGTCGAGGAGAACGCCAACTGCCTTGGCGTACCCGTTCTCCCAGTCGTTGTCGCTCATCGACTGGCCATCTGGACGCAGCCAGACGATCTCGGTGGTGTCACGAATGGGGTGGCGTTGGAACCACCGCCGGCGGCGGAACACCGGGTGGGCACGGCGCAGGCGGATCAGTGCCTGGCACCAAGCGAGGAACTCCTCGTCAGCGCCCTCCCAGTCGAACCACGACAGCGGGCCGTCCTGGCAGTAGGCGTTGTTGTTGCCGGCCTGGGTGCGGCCGAGCTCGTCACCGCCGAGGATCATCGGGACTCCCTGGGACAGCAACAACGTGGTCATCAGATTGCGCCGTTGACGCTGGCGCAGGGAGAGCACCGTGGCGTCGTCGGTCGGTCCTTCGACACCGCAGTTCCACGATCGGTTGTGCGATTCGCCGTCGCGGTTTCCCTCGCCGTTGGCTTCGTTGTGCTTTTCGTTGTAGGACACGAGGTCGGCAAGGGTGAATCCGTCGTGCGCCGTCACGAAGTTGATCGATGCCGTCGGCCGCCGTGAGTCGTCCTGGTAGAGGTCGGAGCTGCCCGTGAAGCGGAACCCGAACTCGGCCAGGGCCGCCGGCTCGCCGCGCCAGAAGTCGCGAATGGTGTCGCGGTAGCGGCCATTCCACTCGGACCACATCGGCGGGAAGTTGCCGACTTGGTAGCCGCCCTCGCCCACGTCCCACGGTTCGGCGATCAACTTGACCTGGGACACCACGGGGTCCTGTTGCACGAGGTCGAAGAACGCCGAGAGACGGTCGACGGCGTACAACTCCCGTGCCAGTGTCGAGGCCAGGTCGAAGCGGAAGCCGTCGACGTGCATGTCCGTGACCCAGTAGCGCAGGCTGTCCATGATCAGCTGCAGGACGTGCGGGTTCCGCGCGTTGAGGCTGTTGCCGGTGCCCGTGAAGTCGAGGTACTGGCGCGGGTCGTCGTCGATCAGCCGGTAGTAGGCGTGGTTGTCGACACCGCGCATCGAGAGCGTCGGGCCGAGGTGGTTGCCCTCGGCGGTGTGGTTGTAGACGACGTCGAGAATCACCTCGATCCCGGCGGCGTGGAGGGCCTTGACCATCGCCTTGAACTCGGTGATGCTCCCGGCCCCGCCGCGGACGGCGTAGCCGTTGTGCGGGGCAAGGTAGGCAATCGAGTTGTAGCCCCAGTAGTTGCGTAGCCCACGTTCGGTGAGGTGATAGTCGTGGACGAACTGGTGGACGGGCATCAACTCGATGGCCGTCACGCCGAGCCGGGTGAGGTGGTCGATCACGGCCGGGTGGGCAACCCCCGCAAAGGTGCCGCGCGACGTCGCCGGGACGCCCGGGTGGGTGATCGTCAAGCCGCGGACGTGGGCCTCGTAGATGATGGTCTCGTGCATCGCGTGGCGCGGTGGCCGGTCGTTTGCCCAGTCGAAGAAGGGGTCGCCGACGAGGCCGAGCGGAACGTGCAGGGCGCTGTCGGCCGTACTCGGCCGTAGCGGATGCTCGAGGTCGTAGGTGAAGCAGGCAGGGTCCCAGTCGACCTCCCCGTCGACGGCCTTGACGTATGGGTCAAGGAGCAGTTTCGCCGGGTTGCACCACAGCCCTTTGGCGGGGTTCCAGGGGCCGTGGACGCGATAGCCGTAGCGCTGCCCGGGGCGGACATCGGGGAGGTAGGTGTGCCAGCAGTAGCCGTCGACCTCGTGTAGCTCGATGCGCTCCTCCTCGATGCCGATCAGCTGGCCGGACGCATCACGGATCGAGTCGCCGAGCAGGCACAGCTCGACCCCGTCGGCGACGGTGGTGAACAGCGAGAAGTTGGTGCCGGAGCCGTCGTAGGTTGCCCCGAGCGGGTACGGCTGACCGACCCACAGCGTGCGCGCCTACTGGGGTCGGGGGTGACGGCTGGCGCACCCGGGCGGCTGACGATCGACGCGATCGGGAGGTCGGCACCGGCGCATTCTCGCAACATTCACGTTGCGCTGCGCCGAATGAGTCAGCCGGCGCGGGCGCGGACGCCGATCGGCGCGATCAGGCGGAAGCCGGCGGCGTGGCGTTCGTCTTCGCTCTCGCCGCCCCAGAAGCCGTACTCGTGGTGGAGGCGGGCGAAGCTCCGACACGGTGCGTTGACTGCGCACGAGCCACACACCGACCGTGCGGCGGCTTCGCGGCGCTCACGGGCTTGCGGACGCTCCGCCGGGAGCAGGGAAGAACAGGTGGCTGAGGCCTTTGCACGCGGCCCGCTTCATCCAGTCACCGGCCGGATCCTCCGGCCGAGTGACCTCCTCGATCACTGCCATCACGTCCCCCTACGGTCGCTGAACCGTGCCCTGACGTTAAAACGTCGTAATCAGTTGGTCAATTGTCGCACGGAGTGCCAGGCGTCACGTCCTGTTCTTCGGCGCTGGTCGGTCACGGGTCAAGAGTGGCATCGCCTGGCTGTGCGTGGCTCCCGGACGACTCGGTGCGTTCAAGTGCCTTGGAGGCCATGTAACCGACTCTCGTGGCAAAGAATTTCCTGCGTGGAGGTTGTGTGCAGAACGTTTGTTCGATAAGATAAGGGGCGTGGATGTGGACGTGGCGATCGGCACCCTGCAGACGGCGTTGACCGACTTGGGGTGCGTCGATGTCGCGGCCTTGGCCGACGGTCAAGTGCACCGCCACCTCGTCGACGTCACCGCCGAGCTGGCCCGGTTGCAGGCGGTGCAGCTCAAACTCGCCGAGACATGGACGACCCGTGGGGTGTGGGCCGAAGACGGCTCCCGCTCCGCCGGAGCCCGGCTGGCTCGGGAGACCCATCTGCGCCGGGCGACGGCCAACGAGGTGATCCGCCGGGCCAAAGCGGTGGCGGCGATGCCGGCAACCCGCTCAGCGCTCGAGGACGGCGTGATCAACGTCGACCACGTCGACCTGCTGGCATCGGCCAACAAGCCGACCCGGCGTGACCATTTCGTCGACTACGAGGACCAACTCGTCGCCTTCTGCCGTGAGTTGCAGTATTGGGAGGCCGACAAGGCGGTCACGTACTGGGGCCAACGCGTCGACGCCCTCACCGGACACGACGACGGACCGCCACCGACATGGACCAACCGGCAAGCCTCCTCCCATCGTGGCATCGACGGCGAACTGCACGCCAAGCTGATCTTCGACCGCGTCGGGGGAGCCACCTTCAAGGAGGCCTGGGACCGTATCGACAACGAGTTCCGCCTCGCCGACGAGGCCCACCTCGCCGAAGACGGCTTCCTACCGCGCACGGCCGCCCAACGTCGCCTCGACGCCCTCGTCGAAATGGCGATCCGGGCCACCGCCAACGGCGACAGTGCCAACCGGCCACGCCCGCTTGTCACCGTCACCATCGGTGACGAGAGCTTCAAACGACTGTGCGAACTGTCCGACGGCACCGTCGTGTCGCCAGGTGAGTTGGTTCCCTACGTCGGCGATCTGGACGTCAACGCCATCTTGTTCGACGGTCCCTTCTACGCGATCGGTGGGACGTCGACACGGACCTTCACCGGGCTGCTCCGCCGAGCCATCGAGGTCCGTGACCGCCACTGCCAGCACCCCGCCGGCGATGGTGACCCGATCAACCGCTGCGATGTCGATCACGTGATCCCCAAGGCCCTCGGCGGGATCACCTGCCAATGCAACGGCCAACTGATGGAGTCCGGCCGCAACCGCGACCCCCGGCGCCGCAACCTCACCGCTGCCGACATCACCGTCTGGAACGACGATCCACTCGCCATCGCAACCCGCAACCGCCTCGAGCAGCTGATCGCCGCCAATCGACGAGCCCGGGCTCCTGACTGGAACTGACGCCGAGGCATCAGTTCCAGTCACTCACTGAGAGTTGGCGCCACACCCGTAGTACTCCCGCAGCACTGGCGGGAGTCCCTTGCACCACGTTTGCGAGAACACCGACGATTGCGAGAACTCGGCGCATCGAGCTACCTCCACATCTTCGGCAGACGGCCAGCGGAGGGTCAGCTCAAGCGAAGTATTGGCGTTGGCGAAGGCCTGCGCCGACGGATACTCAACTCACCGCCGTGGTGACGCCAGCGGCGAAGCGCTCGACGTCGTCGGTGGTGGTGTCCCACGAGGTCATCCAACGAACCTGGTGGTTGGCGACGTCCCAGTCCCAGAAGAAGCTCCACTCCTGCAACGGGGAGATGACCTCGGAGGGGAGAGCGGGAAACAGGCCGTTGACCTGTGGCTTGGCAACTTCGATGGCGTCGACGCCGGCAACGGCGTCATAGAGCAGGGCGGCCATCTCGTTGCTGTGGCGGGCGTTGCGGAGCCACAGGTCACCGTCGAGCAGGGCGTTGAACTGGGCGGCGACGAAGCGCATCTTCGACGGCAGTTGGGTGATCATCTTGCGCACGTGGCGAGCGCGCTCGGCAAGGGTGGGCTGGAGGAATACGACTGCCTCGCCGCCGACGAGTCCGTTCTTGGTACCGCCGAACGTGAGCACGTCGACGCCGGCGTCGACGGTGAACGAGCGCAGGGCGGCGACCGAGGAACCGAGGGCTGCGGCGGCGTTGGCGATGCGGGCGCCGTCCATGTGCACCTTCATCCCCATCGAGTGCGCCGTGTCGGCGAGGGCGGCTACCTCGGATGCTGTATAGACGGTGCCGAGCTCGGTGCTCTGGGTGATCGACACAACTGCCGGTTGGACGTGGTGCTCGTTGCCGAGCAGTGGCTCGAGCTCACGCAACTGCTCGGGAACGAGCTTCCCGTCGGGGGCTCGGAGATCGATCAGCTTGGCGCCGGCGATGCGCTCCATCGCCCCGGCCTCGTCGACGTTGACGTGTGAGCCTCGGGCGCACACGACTGCGTCCACCGGCCGCAGCAGCGTCGACAGGCCGAGCACGTTGCCCCCGGTGCCGGTGAACGTGAGCAACGTCTCGACGGCGCCGCCGAACAGGTCGGCGAAGCGGGCATGGCACTCGCGGGTCCACTGGTCGTCGCCGTACGCCAGGGCGTGTCCGTGATTGGCGGCGATGATCGCGGCAATCACATCGGGATGCGCGCCGGAAGCGTTGTCGCTGGCGAACGATCGTTGCGGAGGTGGGGGAAGCTGCACGCCACAGTATGGACATGCCGCGGGTGCGGTCCTTGCGGCAGGTACTGTCCAGCGGGTGCGAAGTGCGAGGGGGTCGCATGGCTGAGCTGGAGGTCGCCGACCGCATCGCCACCGCCGGCGCCCAACTCACGGTGGCAGAACGTCGCGTCGCCCAAGCCGTGCTGGAGCACCCCCATCTCGTCGCCTTCGGGACGGTCGCCGACCTCGCGTCGGAGGCAGGTGCCGGGGCAGCCACGGTCGTCCGGCTCGCCGCCAAGCTCGGGTTCGACGGCTTCAGCGCGCTGCAATCTTCGGTCCAGGACGATCTCTCGCAGCAGCTGCGTCCAGCCGCCGAACGCATCCGCGAGCTGGCCGACCGGCCGCACGTCGAACGGCACCGCGCCACCGCCATGGCCAACGTGGCAGAGACGATCGACAACGTCAGCCGAGAGGCGCTGGACCAGGTCGTCGCCCTCCTCAGCGACCTGCGACGACCCGTCCTCGTGCTCGCCGGAGAGGCGGAGCACGGCGTCGCGATGCAGTTCCTCCACGACCTCGTGGCGTTGCGCGACACCGTTGGCGCGGTGACCGGCAATGAGGTTGCGCTGCGCCGTCAGCTTGCCCTCAGCGCGGCGAACACGACACTCGTCGTCATCGACTTGCGCCGTTACGAACGATGGGTGCTCGACGCCGTGACGTTCGCCAAGGAGCTCGGCCATACGATCGTCGCCTGCACCGACGGCCCGCTCTCCCCGTTGGCGACGATTGCCGAACACTCGTTCACCCTGGCGGCGCGTTCGGATTCGCCGTTCGACAGTCACGTCGGCACGTTGGCGCTGCTCGAACTGATCGTGGCGGCGGTGGCCGAGCGGCTGCGCGACACCGCGACCTCTCGCCTCGAGCGGGTCGAGTCCGCCTGGGCAGCGGCTCGCTCGCTCACCGACGGGTGAGCCGGCTACTCGACACGCTGCGCTCGATGCCGAGCGTCCGCTGGAGCGCGGCGGTGACGATCGAGGCTGACGGGCAGGAAATCGCAGGTGACGCGATGGACGCCGAAATCATCCTGCCCACGGCCAGCATCGGCAAGCTGTTCCTGTTGGCAACGGTGCTCGATGACATCGAGCAGCGGCGAATGGGACGCGACGAGCTGCTCGACGTAACCGCAGCCGACCGTGTCGCCGACTCCGGGCTGCTGCAGCACCTCGATGGCCAGCGAGCATCGGTGATCGACCTATGCCGGTTCGTCGGCGCGGTGAGCGACAACCTGGCGACGAACGTGCTGATCCGCCGCGTCGGCCTCGACCGCGTCGCATCGACCGGTCGTCGACTCGGGCTCACTCGTTGCGCGTTGCACGATGTCGTGCGCGATAGTCGAGGGCCGGAGCATCCGCCGCACCTGTCCACTGGAGCGGCTGGCGAGCTGTGCGCCTTGATGCGAGGTCTGCACGCCAACGGGATCATCTCGCCGTTCGTCTCCGCCGGGTTGATCGAGCTCTTGCGGATCAACACCGATCTTTCGATGGTTGCCGCCGCCTTCGCTCTCGACCCCCTCGCCCACGTGGACGAGGACATCGGGATCCGCCTGTTCAACAAGACCGGAACGCAGCGCGGGACCAGGGCAGACGTCGGTTGTCTGGAGGCGGGGGAGTGGGTCGCGACCTACGCCGTGATCGGCCGCTTCGACGACTCGGCACCAGCCCGCCTCGCAGTGCTCGACGCAATGCGGGCGGTCGGCACCGTCCTGCTCGAGGCGGTGCAGCAGCGGGCACACTGACGCGAACGGTTACTGCGCCGAGTTGGGCGTGGTCAGCTCGGCACGGACGCCGAGTAGGCGGACGGGCCGGCGGAGGTCGAGGCGGTCGAGCAGGCCGATGGCGGCCCGCGCCACGACGATCGGGTCCTGTGTAGGCACCGGCAGCTTGGAAACGCGCGTCGGGGTGTAGAACGACGGGAACCGCACGATGATCGCCACCCGTTCGATCCACCGGTCGAGGGCGACAACGTCCGCTCGTGACTCGCTCGGCGAGCGTAGTCAGCTCGGCCTCGATCTCGCCCCGGTCGGTCAGGTCGCGCGGGAACGTCGTTTGGTGGCTGAGTCCGCGCCGCACCCACGGCTCGTCGGTGACGCTCGTGCTGCCTACCCCGCGGCCCAGCATGACGAACCAAGGACCCATCGTCGGGCCGAAGCGCCGTCGCATCCTCTCGACGTCGGCGGCTGCCAGTTGGCGAACCGTGCTGATCTCCAATTCGGCGAGCTTGCGCGCCGTCTTGGGTCCGACGCCCCACAATGCCTCCGTCCACCGATCGCCCATGACTTCCAGCCAGTTCTCCGCCGTCAATCGGTAGCGCCCTGCCGGCTTGGCGAACGCACTCGCCGTCTTGGCCCGCAGCTTGTTGTCGCCGATGCCGATCGAACAGTGCAGTCCGGTCTCGGCGAACACGGTCGCGCTGCAACTCGATGGCCAGTGCCTCAGGGTCGTGAGTGTCGGTGCCAACGGCTGCCTCGTCCCAGCCCCACACTTCGACGACGACGGGGAAGCGTCGCAATACCTCCATGACCTCGTCGGAGGCCTCGTCGTAGGTGGGCTTGTCCGAGGGCAGGAAGACCGCGTCCGGGCATCGGCGGGCGGCAGCACGAAGCGGCATACCCGAGTGGACGCCGTATGCCCGGGCCTCGTAGGACGCGGTGGCCACGACCTGTCGCGGCTGGGTGGGATCGCCGTTGCCGCCGACGACGACCGGCCGGCCGCGCAGTTCGGGATGGCGGCGCACCTCGACGGCGGCGAGGAACTCGTCGAGATCGACGTGCAGGAACCACCGCGTCATCGACCGCCAGTGTGCCTGGCCAGGCGGTCGCCGTCAGGGGGTGACTGTCCAGGCGAGCGCCCACTACTATTTCGTCATGACAGAAATACGGCGCTGTCGGTGGTGTCGCCGGGCGCTGCCAGAGCAGGGTGGTCGTGGCCGGCCGCGGCAGTTCTGCTCGCAGCGCTGCCGGCAGTGGGACTGGGTGGCGCGGCAGCGAGCACGCGAGCTCGAGTTGAGTGACGGCGAGTTGGTGATCGCCCGTGCGGCGCTCGACGAGTTGCACGATCAGCTCTACGTCTTGGCATGTGCGGTAGCCGACACCGAAGCGGACCTCGCCGCAACGCCGTCGCCGCCAGCCCGGGAGCTGCGCCGCATGCTCGATTGGCTGCTCGAAGCGGCGCGCCCCGTCGCCTCCCACGAAGTCCCCGCACCCACACCCCCACCGCCCGTTTCGTCATGACGAAATAACGGTGGCTGGCGGCGACGGGTCCGGCTCCGCGGACTTCACGTCGGTAGTTGCTCTTGAAGGCCGAGCGTGGCGGCCGGCGCGACGGGTCCGAGTGTTTGCGGCCGTTGGAGTGTCACGTGCCGGGATGCTCAGCACGTAGCACTCCAAGCCAATAAGCGCCGGACCCGTCGCGAGCTGAGGCCCGTGATTATCGGCGGAGCCGCCCAGCCGGAGCGCAGCGACCGGCTCGCCTCGCGACGCCGATAATCGACGTTATGTCAGAACACGGGAACACCGGCTGACCGGCCTCGATCTCGGCTGATTCGCCGTCGTCCCTGCTCTTTGGGTGTGCTGCCGCGGTTCGTGTCCAGGCGTGCCCGGCGGCGCTGTTCGGGTGCGCCGCCGTTCCGGTCGAAAGGAGAACTGTCCATTCGATCAGAGAGGCACGATTGAAATGACAGGCACTTCTCGTCCGTCGCCGTCCCGCCACGCTCGACGACTCGGCATCGCCGCGGTCTGCATCGGCGCCCTGGCGTTGACCGGCACATCGACGCTGGCGTTCGCCGGCGGCAGTCGTCCCGCCGAGAGCACGGCGGCAGCGTCGGTGGTCGGCCTTCGCGAGGGTGACAGCGGTGCGACCGTGCAGGCCGTGCAGCAGAAGCTGATCGGCTTCGGCTACTACGTCGCCGGCGGAGCCGACGGCCATTTCGGACCTGGCACCACCGCCGCCCTGCGCGTGTTCCAGCAACAGAACGGTCTCAATCCGACCGGGGTCGTCACCGAGAACACGGCGCGCTATCTCGGACTCGCCGGGGGTGTGCCAGCAGGTGGGACGCCGCGCGGCAGCTGCGTCAGCGGCCCCAGCCGCCCTCGCTGCCCCATCGGGGTCGGCTGTCGGTCTCCGCCAAGGGATGACCGGAGCCGCCGTACGGCAGCTGCAACTCGCCATTCTCGCCACGGGGTTGTACCTCACCGGTGGCGCAGACGGCACGTTCGGCCCATCGACTCACCGCGGGGTGACGCTGGTCCAACGTGTCAACGGCCTGCCGGAGACGGGAGTAGTGGATGCGGCCACGGCCCGCGTCCTCGGTCTGACGGGGAGCGCCTCCTCCCCGTCGACCCCCGCTCCGGCAGGCACCGTTGTCCAGCTCGGAGCAACCGGTACAGGAGTGCAACGCGTCCAGCAACTACTCATCAAGGCCGGCATCAACGTTGTCGGCGGAGCCGACGGCGTGTTCGGCCCGCAGACTCGTCGCGCCGTCACGGCGTTCCAGAGTTCGCACGGGCTACCGCAGACAGGGAGCGTCGACGCGGCCACCGATGCCGCCCTGGTGAAGGCGTCCAGTGGAGGCGCCGCGGCGCCCGCCACCTCGTCGTACGTCGGCCTGCGCGTCGGCTCGACGGGCCCGGCCGTCACGAAGCTGCAGCAAGCGATCATGGCCACCGGTCTCGTCGTCCGCGGCGGTGCGGACGGCATCTTCGGCCAGCACACGCGTACCGCCGTGCTCGTCGTACCAGCGCGTCAACGGGACTCGCGCAGACTGGCATCGTCGACGAGGCGACGGCCCGTCTCCTCGGCTTGCTGACAGGCGGCGCGCCTTCCGGAGGCGCCAGCACGCCGTCGGGTGGTGGTTCCACCGCGTCGGGCTTCCCCACCTACGACGAGCGGGGCGCCCGGGTGGTCGCGTTGCAGAGGGCGTTGCTGCGGGCCGGCATCAGCTTCACCGGCGGCGCCGACGGGATCTTCGGGTCGGCGACGGCAGGTGCGGTCATGAAGTTCCAGCGGGCGCGCGGACTGCGTGTCACCGGCAAGGTCGACCAGGCAACCGCTGCTGCCCTCGCATTGCAAACGGCGCCGACACCAGCGCCGGCGCCGGCGGTGAACGTGACGCTGCAGGCGAAGCCACTCGCCAAGGGACCATGTTGGTATGGCGACACGTGGCAGGCGGCGCGGGGCAGCGGACGGGTACATCTCGGCGTCGACATCGGCGCACCGGAGGGAACTCCACTGCTGGCCGTCGCCTCGGGCCGTATCTCCCAGGTGTACCGCGATCGTCCGGGTTCGCTGTCGGGCAACGGTCTGAAGATCCGAACCGCCGATGGCACGTACTTCTTCTACGCCCATCTGGCGAGCATCGCCCCCGGTATCGACGTTGGTGTGCCCGTGAGCGCCGGCCAGACGATCGGCACGATCGGCAGCACCGGCAACGCGGCCATCACCCACCTCCACTTCGAGGTGCACCCTCGCGGCGGGGCGGCGGTCAACCCGTTCCCCTACGTGCGGGCTATCGGCGCCTGCTGACGAGGGGCCTGCGCTAGTCTGACAGCGCCGATGAACCCGCCGGGAGAGCTGGTCGCCGCAAGCGAGCAGCGCCGAAGGAGCAACCACCCCGGAATCTCTCAGGCGCAGGGACCGACGGGCGAGGCAACGCTGGAAAGCAGCCTGGGTCGCCCCAGGCTCGCCGAAGGGGAAAGTCCGGTTCGCGGGTCTGGTGCCCAGGAGTAGCGGCCGGCTGAAGCTCTCAGGTGCCGACGACAGCGGGGGTGCAACAAACCCCCGCGCACCCCGGAGAGTTCGAGATGAGCAAGCCGCTGGCCAGCACTCCCCTGGCACCCGCCGACGACTTCGTGCGACGCCACGTCGGTCCCGACGACGACGAGCTCCGGTACATGCTCGACACCCTCGGCGCCGACACCCTTGACGCACTCCTCGACGAGACCCTGCCGAAATCGATCCGCGATGACACGCTGGACCTCCCGGCTGCGCGCAGCGAACCGGACGTGCTCGCCGCACTGCGCCGGTTCGGTGCCGAGAACAAGCCCCGCACGAGCCTCGTCGGGATGGGCTACTACCCCACCGTCACCCCTGGGGTGATCCAACGCAACGTCCTCGAGAACCCGGCGTGGTACACCGCGTACACCCCGTACCAGCCGGAGATCAGCCAAGGTCGCCTCGAGGCCCTGCTCAACTTCCAAACGACGATCACCGAGCTCACCGGGCTTGGAAGTCGCCAACGCCTCGCTGCTCGACGAGGCGACAGCCGCCGCCGAGGCGATGAGCATGGCTCGACGCCTGTCGAAGTCACCGTCGGCAAGGTTCTTCGTCCACCACGACACGCACCCGCAGACGATCGCCGTGCTCTCGACGCGGGCGCAAGCCGGTCGGCATCGAGCTTGTCGTCGGCGACGTCGACCGGCTTGCCGACGGATGCTTCGGGGCGCTGTTCAGCTACCCGACGTCGACGGGTGCCATCGTCGACTGGCGTGACCACGCCGCTGTCGTCCACGACCACGGTGGCCTTGTTGTCATCGCCACCGACCTGCTGGCGTGCACGTTGCTCACTCCCCCGGCTCAGCTCGGCGCCGACATCGCCGTCGGGTCAGCCCAGCGCTTCGGCGTGCCGATCGGCTTCGGCGGCCCGCACGCCGCGTTCATCAGCGCTCACGCCTCGGCTGCTCGGGCGATGCCCGGACGGATCGTCGGGGTGAGCACGGACACGGAGGGCCGGCCGTCGCTCCGCCTCGCCTTGCAGACCCGCGAGCAACACATCCGCCGCGAGCGTGCCACTTCGAACATCTGTACGGCACAGGTCCTGCTCGCCAACATTGCCGGGCTGTACGCCTGCTGGCACGGTCCCGAGGGCCTCCGTGGTATCGCCGCGCGGGTGCATCGCCTGGCGTCGTCACTCGCTGCCGCGCTGCGGGCCGGTGGACTCGACGTCCGCCACGAGTCCTGCTTCGACACCGTGACCATCGACGGTGTGCACGCAGACACGGTGCTCGCGGCGGCCGTCGAGCGCGGCATCGATCTGCGCCGAGTGAGCGACGACGCTGTTGCCGTCAGCTTCGACGAGACGTCGACCGTCGACGTGCTCGCCGACGTCGTCGCCTCGTTCGGTGTCACCGGCAGCGGACTCGTCGACGACGAGGGGGCACTCCCCCGGGCACTGGCGCGGACGGGCGAGTTGATGACTCAGTCGGTGTTCCACCGCCTGCGCTCCGAGCACGAGATGCTTCGCTACCTGCGTCGTCTCGCCGACCGCGATCTCGCTCTCGATCGCACGATGATTCCACTCGGCTCGTGCACGATGAAGCTGAACGCCACCACCGAGATGGCGTCGATCACGTGGCCGGAGTTCGCCGATCTGCACCCGTTCGCCCCGGCTGATACCTCCGCCGGTACCCGCCGGATGATCGCTGAGTTGGAAGCGTGGTTGGCCGAGATCACCGGCTACGACGCCGTCAGTGTCCAGCCCAACGCTGGGAGCCAGGGCGAGTTCGCCGGGCTGCTGGCGATCCGTGCCTATCACCGATCACGTGGAGACGATGAGCGCACCGTCTGTCTCATCCCGTCGAGCGCCCACGGGACCAACGCCGCAAGTGCGGTGATGGCGGGGATGGACGTCGTCGTCGTCGCCACCGACGCCGACGGCAACGTGGATGTCGCCGACCTCGGCGCCAAGCTCGATGAGCTCGGTCACCGCGTGGGTGCGATCATGGTCACCTATCCCTCGACACACGGTGTCTTCGAGGAGCGGATCGGCGAAATCTGCAGCCTCGTCCACGACGCCGGTGGACAGGTCTACGTCGACGGCGCCAACCTCAACGCCCTCGTCGGGCTCGCCCGGCCGGGCACGTTCGGTGCGGACGTCAGCCACCTCAACCTGCACAAGACGTTCTGCATCCCGCACGGCGGCGGCGGCCCAGGAGTCGGCCCGATCGGGGTCCGCGCCCACCTCGCCCCGTACCTTCCCGGCGAACCGCTCGGCGGCTGCGACCAAGTGGTCGGGCCGGTGTCCGCCGCGCCCTTCGGCTCGGCTGGGATTCTCGGCATCCCGTGGGCGTACATCGCCCTGATGGGGCCGGCCGGGCTGCGCCACGCCACGGCCGTGGCGATCTGCTCGGCCAACTACGTGGCCATCCGCCTCGCCGAGCACTACCCGGTGCTGTACACCGGCGCCAAGGGTCGCGTCGGCCACGAGTGCATCATCGACCTCCGCCCGATCACCAAGTTGACGGGCATCAGCGTCGACGACGTCGCCAAACGGCTGATCGACTTCGGGATCCATGCCCCGACGATGAGCTTTCCGGTCGCTGGGACGCTGATGATCGAGCCGACCGAGAGCGAGACGCTGGCCGAGCTGGAGCGGTTCTGCCAGGCAATGATCACGATTCGTGGCGAGATCGACAAGGTTGCCGACGGCACGTGGCCGCTCGAGCAGAGCCCGCTGCGCTATGCCCCGCACACCGCCGAGGAGCTCATCGGCGAATGGTCGCGGCCCTACTCGCGGGAGCTCGGTGCCTACCCGGTGGCCTCGTTGCGGGCCTCCAAGTACTTCCCTCCGGTTTCGCGGGTCGACGGTGCCACCGGTGACCGCAACCTGATGTGTTCGTGCGAGCCACTCGAGGCGTACGCCGAGCGATTGAGGTAACAAGCCCTCGACCGCCCAGCTGGCACCAGCTCATGGGAACCCCGGCCAGCTAGCGTCGAATGGCGATGGCCGACTCCGCGACCTCACGTGACCCGTTCGAGAGCCTCATCTCGCTCGTTGCCGGTCCGATCGCCGCGGTGATCCGCTCGTTCGACCAGTTGCGTCGCGGCTCCGACGAGTTGATCAAGGGTCTCGAGAACTTCAACCGCACGATGCAGAACCTCAACGCCACCGCTGAGCGGGTGAACGGCCTGCTCAACGAGTTCGAGGAGCCGGCCCGGGCGATCCTGCCGCAGGTGACGCGAACGGTGAATCTCGCCGAGGAGCTCGCCACCCGCATCTCTGGTCCGATCGATCAGGTCGTGCCCGGGCTCGCCCGACTCGCCGACACCCTCAGCTCACCGGTGCTGACGTCACTACCGAAGGACCTCGGGAGCTTCGTCGAGGCGATCAACGACCTCGTCCGACGGCTTGCCCCGCTCGGGCAGATGGCCGAGTCGGCCGGCGGATTGTTCGGACTGCGCCTTCCGGGGATGCCGCGTTCGGCCCCGGCCCCGGTGCTCACGCCGGCCAGCGAGCCTGGCGTTCCGCCAGTGCCGCCTTCGGCGGCGACGGAGCCCTCAGCGCCGGCGAAGCGCAAGACGGCGGCGAAGCGCAAGACGGCGGCGAAGCGCAAGACGGCGGCGAAGCGCAAGACGGCGGCGAAGCGCAAGGCGCCGGCGAAGAAAGCGGCCAAGCGACCGCCAACCCGCTGATCGCCACGCCCAACTCAGCAGGTTGTGGCGATCGGGACGTCCGCCTCGATCACGACGTCGACGCGGCGGTCGGCGGCCATCTCGGAATCCGACGGGTCACCTTGGGCGGCCCGGCTCTCGCCCAGCCCGGCTGCCGAGATCAGTTGCTCGTCGATCCCCGCGTCGACGAGCGCCGCCGCCGTCACGTCTCCGCGGGCCTGGCTGAGGGCGAGGTTCTCGGCGTCGGTGCCACGGTGGTCGGTGTGCCCTTCGACCGTGACGCGCCTGATGTCGCTCGTCTCAGCGACGATGCGCTCGAGCTCGTCGATCGCCGCTGCGGTGAGCGCTGCCTCGCCCGGTTCGAACAGAGCATCGGCGGCGAACGAGCAGCGGATCGTCGTCGGGGCCGGGATGGTGGAGGTCGTCGTCGTCGTGGACGTGGTGGTCGTGGATGTGGTGGACGTGGTGGTCGTGGACGTCGTGGTCGGTGGCAACGTCGTCGTGGTTGTCGTCGAGGTCGGCGTGACGAACTCGACGCGGTCGTCGTCGCCCGAGGTGCCGAGCGGTAGCGGGTCAGCCGACTCGGCGGTGGCCACGCCGTCCGTCGTCGCGTCGTCCGCGGTGACATCGGTGGGCGGCGTCGGCTCCGGTCCGGCCGACTCCCCCGTCGCGCTGCAGGCGGCACCGACGTGAGTCATCGCACTCAGCACGGCCAGCCATCCGAGCACCAAGGCGCGCCGGTGGCTCATCGTGGTGTCACCTGCTGCCCGGTTTCCATGGCCAGGATCGCCGCTACGGCAGTGGACACCTCGTCGCGCCCGAACGTGTCGATCGTGCGGATCGATGCCAGGCCGAGTCGAGGGTCTTCCCAGAACGGCCGGGAGGGCTCGAACGCGCCACCACCGTTCATGGCGATGAGGTGGAACGTGGCGTCCTGCCCCGGCCCGGTGATCGTCGCCGCCGTGGCGTCGAACTCCGCTTCGGACGTGGCCTCACCGTCGGTCACGAGAACGACGACACGTTGAGTTTCCCCGCACGTGCGATCCATCGCATCGAGTGCTGCCGTCAGGCCGCCGGAGATGATCGTGCCGCTGCCCCAGGCCGCTCGGCGGACTGGGTTAACCCCCGTCGGCCGGCGTCGCGTGGCGGGGTGGCTCGGCAGCCGGCCGGTCGGCGAACCACGTCACGCCGATGCGGTCGTCCTGGAGGCCGTAGGCGGCGAGGAACTCGCCGGCGGCGCGCACGGCGTCGGCTCGGGTGCCGGGCTCGTCGGCGGTTGACATGCTGGCGCTTTCGTCGATCACCACCATCCAGCAACGCGCCACGGTCGTCCGCTCCCCTGTCGGAGTGGCGAAGGCGACGATTGTCGACGTCGGCGCCGGCGATGCGGACGTTGTCGATGGCATCGCTGCGGTGGCTGGTGGATCGTCAACCAGGCGGACGGCGCCCCACGCCAGGGGCAGGGCGAGCGGCACGAGCCACGGCCAGCGCCGGCGCCGTCTGGCGAGCCGGCGTGGTGACGGCGGGCGCAATGGCGCGGCGGCCCGGGAAACAACGCTCATCGGCCGGTCGGCCGCTACCCCGACTACCGCCTCGTCGTGGCCGTTGCGGCGGGTCTCCAGCGGCTCGGCGAGCGGAGCGCCGAGCAGGTTCCGCTGGCAGGACGGGCGCCGGGAGCGTCGACGACCACCGCGTCGAGTGCGTCGCTGCGGCTCGCTGGAGCACTTGGTCGACGCCCAGCTCGAGCTCGTCGAGGCCAGACTTGGTGCCGCGCCGTGTGGTGCCACGAGCGATCCGGTCGTGGACGGACTCGACGACCGATAGGCCGAGCGGGTGGAACAGCTCTGGGTGTTCGGCGCGGGCAACCACGATGCGGGCAGCCGCCATCTCCATCTGGACGGCGCCATGCTGGCTCGAACACCGACCACAACTGCTCGATCTCTGCCTGCCGCATGCGGTAATCGCCCTCGACGGACGCCAGCTTTCGATCAGCTCGGCGCAGACGGCGCTGGACGCGACGTGAACGGCTGCTCGAGGTCGTCACGCTCATCGAGCGGCTTGCTCGCCCACGTGTACTCGACGAAGAAGGCGCCGGCCAGTGCCGAGGCCGAGAAGGCAGGAATGGCGAGCCAGAACCAACGAGGCACATCGATCAGGGCGTAGACGCGCAGGGCGGCCCCGGCTACGAGGAGCCCGACCGCACACAGCAGCGCCGGCACCCCTGCTTGCCGCCACACCCTCCCGGCGTGGAGCTGGTCCTCGACGGCCGACTCCGGGTCGACGAGGCGGTGGTCGCGTGCCGAGTGCAGGGCTTTGAGCTGCTCGGCGGCGAACATCGCCGCCACCATCATCCCGAGTGAGAGGAGGCCGAGGAGATACGAGTCGATGATCGCCGGCCACTCGTCGGACGTGTCGAAGGCGACCTCGACGGCAGCTCGGTACGCCGCAACGTCGACCACGGCGAGGAGCACGACCAGGGCGATGCGGACCCAGGGCGGAAGGTGTCGACCGTGGTCACGCATGGGGATATCTGAACGTGCCGCACGGCGGACGCGCTGGACGGTCTCGCGGGCGTCGTCGCCGAGGACGGGGCTGGGCGACCTTGCGTCGTTCCAACTGCGGACGCGCTTGGCGAGCCGACGGAGCTGCTTGCCCAGCGACCGGTGGTACGTCGCTTCGATCGTCCGTTGCGACGAGTGTCCTTCGGCGACCTCGGCGTCCTCGGCCGGCGTGAAGACCGCCGGCGGATCGCTCGGTGGGATGAGTGCACCCAACGTCCCGAGGTCGGCGATGACCGTTCTCGCGGCCAGCTTTCGCCGGCGCCACCACCTCGTGACGCCTCCCATCCGGCGGTTCGGAATTATGGAACATCCGGCTCGCCTCCTTGTCATGGCCGAGCACCACGCTGACACACCGAGCTCGAGCAGCATCGGCGCTGAGACCTCGCCGGTGAAAGCACCGGCGTCCTGTTCGTGCATGTTTTGCGCGGCGACGCCTACGAGCGATCCGGCGAGCGCGTCGACAACCGTGCGGAGCGCCGTATAGGGCGGGCAGATGACAACGTCGTCGCCGGCGGCAGGTCGCGGGCGGGGAAGTCGGCGCAAAACGCCGTTGCTTCCGCGTTGGTCTTGTTCATCTTCCAGTTGGCGGCGATCAGCGGTCGCCTGTCATTTGTCATCGAGCACCTCCAC
The DNA here is from genome assembly GCA_963732335.1 of Ilumatobacteraceae bacterium. GTDB lineage: Bacteria > Actinomycetota > Acidimicrobiia > Acidimicrobiales > Ilumatobacteraceae > Desertimonas. Next base: position 228,618 of record CAVSZO010000032.1, read on the forward strand.
GCCTGGCAGTGGCTTCCCCTCCAGCAGCTCCAGCGCCGCGCCGCCGCCCGTCGACAGGTGGGTGACCGAGTCGGCCAGGCCGAACTCGCTCCAGCGCAGCGGCCGAGTCCCGCCGCCCACCACGGTCGTCCCGTCGCAGCGCGCCATCGCCTCCGCGACGGCCCGCGTGCCGGCCGCGAAGGGCTCCAGCTCGAACGCTCCCATCGGGCCGTTCCAGAACACCGTGCGCGCGGCGCGCGATCTCGCGCGCGTAGTGCCGCGCATGTGCGCGGGCCGATGTCGAGGCCCATCCAGCCGTCGGGCACGTCGGGCCCATCGGACTCGCGCCGCTGCGCGTCGGCGGCGAAGCGGTCGGCCAGCACCAGGTCGCGCGGCAGCTCCAGCCGGCAGTGCGAGCCTCCGCCTTCTCCAGCACCCGCCGGGCCAGCTCGACGCCCTCCTCCTCGACCAGCGAGTCGCCGGTCGGCCGCCCCATCGCGCGGAAGAAGCTGAAGCACATGGCGCCCGCCGATCAGGATCGCGTCGGCGACGTCGAGGAACCGCTCGATCACGCCGATCTTGTCGCTCACCTTCGCGCCGCCGAGGATCACGACGAAAGGCGTGCTCGGGATCGGTCAGCAGCGAGCGAGAGCACGGTCACCTCCTGCTCCAGCAGGAAGCCCGCAACCGCGGGCCGCAGCCGCCGCGCCACGCCCTCGGTCGTCGCGTGCGCGCGGTGCGCCGCGCCGAACGCGTCGTTCACGTACAGGTCGGCCGAGCCGCGCAAGCGCGTCGGCCAGAGCCGGGTCGTTCTTCGTCTCGCCCGGCTCGAACCGGCTGTTCTCGAGAACAAGCACCTCGCCTGCGGCGAGGTCTGCGCGCCAGCTGCTCGACCTCGGGGCCGACGACCGCCGGCGCCTGGCGCACGGGCCAGCCGGTCAACTCGGCGAGCCGCGCGCGAGACCGGCGCCATCGAGAACTGCGGGTCCGGGCCCTTGGGCCGCCCCAGGTGCGAGACCACGCACCAGCCGTGCGCCCGCGCGCGCGCAGGTACTCGAGCGTCGGCAGCGCGGCGCGGATGCGCGCTGTCGTCGCGCGACGGTACGAGCGTCGCCCTCACCCTCGAGCGGCACGTTGAAGTCGACCCGCACCAGCGCGCGGCGTCCGTCGACCTGAGGTCGCGGATCGTCTTCTTCGGAAAGCCGCGCGCGCGGCGCTCAGGCTCGCAGCCCTACGCAAGCGCGGGCTGCGAGGCGCGCACCTTCTCCGCCAGCTCCACCAGCCGGCACGAGTAGCCCCACTCGTTGTCGTACCACGCGACGACCTTCGACGAACGTTCCGTCGATGACCATCGTGAGCAGCGAGTCGAACACCGCCGAGTACGGCGACTTGTTGACGTCGGTCGAGACGATCGGGTCGTCCGTGTAGTGGATGATCCCCTCGTAGCGGCCCTTGTCGCACTGGCCCGCGAACAGCTCGTTGATCTCCTCGATCGAGGTCTCGCGGGTCATCTCGCACGACGAGGTCGACGACCGAGCCGGTGGGCACCGGCGCGCGCACCGAGATCCCGTTCAGCTTGCCGTCCAGCTCGGGCACCACCAGGCCGATCGCCTTGGCGGCGCCGGTCGAGGTCGGGATCAGGTTGATCGCGGCCGCGCGCGCCCGGCGCAGGTCCTTGTGCGGCATGTCCTGCAGGCGCTGGTCGGCCGTGTAGGCGTGGATCGTCGTCATCAGGCCGTGCTTGATGCCGATGCCGTCGTTCAGGATCTTCGCGACCGGCGCCAGGCAGTTCGTCGTGCAGGAGGCGTTGGAGATGATGCGGTGCGGCTGCGGGGTCGTAGGCCTCGTCGAAGTTGACGCCCAGCGCGACGGTCACGTCCGGGTCCTTGGCCGGCGCCGAGATGATCACCTTGCTCGGCGCCCGCCTGGAGGTGCTTGGAGGCGTTCTCGCGGTCCACGAACAGGCCCGTGGACTCGACCACGACCTCGACGCCGAGGTCCGCCCAGGGCAGCTTCGCGGGATCGCGCTCGGCCAGCACCTTGAGCCTGCTTGCCGTCGAAGGAGATCGAGCTCGTCGCCGGCGTCGACCGTGCCCGGGAACGGGCCCAGCGTCGAGTCGTACTTGAGCAGGTGGGCCAGCGTGCCCGCGTCGGTGATGTCGTTGACCGCCACGAACTCGATGTCGGCCTGGCGCTCGTACGCCGCGCGGAAGAAGTTCCTCCCGATGCGGCCGAAGCCGTTGATCCCGACCTTTACGGACATGCGTTCCTCCTGCGGATCGCTCACGTGATGACTGCGGGTTGGCGTACCCGGACCGCGCCAGCGAATCTATCAACGCGCTCGCGGCGACCAGCCGGCCTACGGGCGTGGGCCTCGGCGCCTCGCGGACCTGCGGGTAATCCGTGGTCTGCGGCCGCCGAACGTGAACGGGCTCTGCTTGCTGCACGGCGGCGCGACCGTGTTCCCGCTGTTCAGGACGTACAGCAGGATGCGGTTGCGCAGCTCCTCCGGCATGTGGCCGTGGCCGGGCCGAGCGTCGGGAAGCCGTTCGTGAAGCACAGGTCGGGGTCGAAGACCGTGCAGGCCGCCCGCTGATCTGGTCGTAGGCGCCCGGCTCGTAGTAGGGGTTGCCGCGGTGCCAGCCCTGGCGCTCGGGTAGGTCGCCAGCGCCTCCGGGTTGACCGGGCTGGTGAGGCGCAGGTAGTGCACGCGGTCCTCGCCGATCTGGTCGGTCGCCTGCGTGACCGCGGTGTCGTTCGCGAGCATCGCCGCGATCTCGCGCTTGTACATGCCGAGGTACTCGAGGAACGGGTTGAAGTTGCGCAGGAACGGGTCGAGCTGCACGAACAGGTCGCGCGTGTCGTCGAGGAACCGCGAGGACGCCGGCAGGCCCTTCACCGAGGCCGGGATCAGCGGTTCAGCCCGATGAAGAACTCTTGAAGTCGGGCGCGAGCGGCTGAGCTGACTCAAGCACGTTGGACAGCTCGCGCGCCGACCGGCGTCAGCTGCGCGCAGCACCGGCTCGGTGTTCTTCGCGTAGGCGCCAGCGCCCGCAACGTCAGCGTTCGACTCGTCGATGAAGGTCGGGAAGCCTGGAACAGCGCGCGGATGCTGTCGTCGCGCTGGCCGGTCGTGCGCAGCAGCTCGTTGGAGTTGCTGATCCAGCTGCGGCGAGCTGGTCGCCGCGCTCGGTGAGCGCGTCGAACACGACGCCCGTGTTCTTGATCGCCTCGCGGGTCGCCCGCTCCTGCGAGTTCAGGATCCTCGAGCACCTTGTTCGTGTCCTCCGCGAACGCCGGCAGCACGCCGAGGAACTCGGAGAAGTCCTGCGCCGTGTCCCTCGATGCCCTTGCCGAGGTCCTGCTGCCAGACCTGGAAGCCCTGCGCGCGTCTTCTTGTCGAATGCGCGCAGGATCTCGTCGAGCTCGACCGTGGGCGCGACCTGCGCGGTCTCGAGCGTGCCGCCCTCCGGGATCGTCGGCGCGCTCTTGGTGCCCGGGCGTCAGCTCCACGTAGGTCTCGCCGAGCAGCGTCTTCTGGCGCAGGATCGCGCGGCTGTCCTGCGGGATCGGCGCGTACTGGTCGTCGCAGCTCGATCGTCGCGTCGGTGCGGCCGTCGTCGCCGAGGTCGATCTTCTTGACCCGGCCGACGTTCACGCCCGAGATGCGCACGTCTGCCTCCTGCGCGAGCTGCGTCGCCTCGGCGAACGAGGTCTGGAAGCGGTAGCCGTGCGGCTTCAGCGGCACCGGGCCGCCGAACGCGGACCACAGGTACAGCAGCAGGCCGAAGCACGACAGCGTGAAGATCGCCATGACGAGGATGCGGCCGATTGTCGGAGCCTGTTTTTGCATTAGCGCTCGTCCATCACTTGCCGCAGGCCTCGCTGCTTGCGTCGGCGAAGTTCGAGAGGTCGATCAGCGTGCCGAGCTGGGCGTCCAGCTTCCGGGTCGCCTCGAGCGCGCCGAGCGCGATGCAGTCGGTGAAGATGATGCCGCGCCGGATCAGGCCGTGCGCGTCCTGCGTCGTGTAGACCGACGCGCCGATGTGGTTCAGCCAGTAGGCCCAGAACAGGTAGCCCTCCGGCCGTGCCCTTGCGGGTTGTAGGCGAGCGCGTTGAACAGCTCGTTCAGCACGTCGAAGGTGGTCGCCAGCTTGGGCGTGACCTTCTCGAAGTCCTGCAGCGCCGGCTTCAGCTCCTCGACGGTCGGCTGCGCCTGCGCGCGCGAACGGCCGGATCTGGTTCTTGATCGGCGGGATCGTCTGGCGCGCGAACGGCCGCTGCGCGCGCTGGCGCCGGTGCCAGCGCCCGGCGCACCGGGCCGCAGCTTGCGCAGCGCCGGGCCGAGCTGCTCGGTCAGCTCGGTCGACTGCGTGCAGCGCCTTGTTGGTGGTCTGCAGCGCGGTCGGCAGCTAGCGCAGGAACTCGCGCAGGTTGGCGTCCTGGTTCGCGAAGGCCTCGAAGACGGCGTTCTGGGACACGACCAGCTCCGCCAGCTCCTTGTCCTTGGTGCCGACCTCCGTGACCAGCAGCTGGAGGTTGTGGATCAGGCGCGCGAGGTTCTTGCGCCGCTTGGCAGCTCGCCGGTGAGCGTCGCGACGTCGCGGTTGAGCGGCTCGAACCGGCGGAACGCGTTGGCGAAGTTGCGCCCGTTGTTCTTGAGGCCCTCGCCGCCGCCCGCGATCAGCAGGCGCAGGTAGTCGCGCGTGTCGCGGTCGAGGCTGGCCAGGATCTCGTCGAGGTTGACGTCGGGCTCGCGTCTGCGCGACCGGGATCGTGTAGCCCTCCTCGACCGCGGGCAGCGTCTGGCGTGCCCGGGTCCATCTCGATGACCATGTCCTTGAGGCCGGTCTTCGGCCGCAGCAGCATGGTCGCGTCCCGCTTGATCATGTCCGCGTACTTCTGGCGGACGGCCATGGTCACGATCGCGCGGCCGTCCATCGAGCTCGACCTTCTTGATCTCGCCGACCGACACACCCGCGATCTGCACGGTCTGCCCCTGGCCCGGCGTGACGGACTGGGCGGTCGAGAACTCCGCCTTCAGCTCGAAGAAGTCGGTGCCGAGCACCGGCACCCAGGCGGGCAGGTAGAAGCGCTGGTTGGAGAGGATGTAGCCGCCCACGAACAGCGCGAGGATCGATCATCACGATCACGGCGATGAACTCGCGCAGGTTCTTCTGGATCGCGAGTCTCACTTGCCCACCCTGTCCGGAGGTCCGGCGGCCGCCGCGGGCCCGTTGAGGTTGGGCTTCGCGTTCTTGTAGCAGTCGACGTTCGTCTTGTAGGGCGGCTTGCTCGACGGGCGCTTGGGCCGCGTGCCCAGCGGCGGGTTGAGCGCGTGCCCGTACAGGACGTCGCGGTTCTTCGGGCGGTCGGAGAGCTTGCCCGTGCGGATCAGCATGTCGCCGCCGCCGGTCGCGGTGCGCGTGTAGGAGCCGTTGCCGTCGAAGCCCTGCGCGTCGCTCGCGAACGCGACCATCGTGTACCAGAACTCCTTGAACACCGAGCGCGCCGGTCGTGTTGGTGCCGTCCTGGATGACCGTGTCGCCGGTCGGCAGGATCACCTCGTTGAAGCAGCGGCTCGTGAGGTTGGTCTGCTTGAAGAGGTCGAACGAGTCGTTGACGACGTGCCCGAAGGCCTCGATCGCGGGCTGCAGGTCGACCGAGCAGCGTGCCCAGCTCGGGCTTGGAGAACAGCAGGCTGCGCCTGCGAGATCCACGGCGTGAACGCCGTGATCGTGGCGGGCGTCTCCTCGACGCCCGGGGTCAGGTCCCGCGCGAAGCCCTCGAGGTCGGGCAGCGCGGCGTTCAGGCTCGTGAGCGAGGTGCGGCGCGTTCTCGAGCGTCGGCCCCAGCAGCCCGATCGACTCGGTGAGGCTCGCCTGCTCCGCGTGCGAAGACCGCGAAGAAGCGGTTGAAGTTCGTGATGAAGTCCTTCAGCTGCTCCTCGTTGGTGGCGAGCGCCGTCGTCGACCTTGTCGAGTCCCGCGATCAGCTTCGAGAGGTCGCGCGGCTCGGTGCCGAGCAGCGCCTTGTTCACCTCCGCCGAGCTCTGCAGCGACTCGGGCGCGTCGGTGATGCTGTCGTTCAGCGACTTGGCCGCGGTCTCGCCCCGCACGTCGGGATCCTGGTCGGCGTCGTCCGCCGCGCTCGGCTTGCGCATGAGCCCGTCGCCGAGGCCGATCAGCAGGTCCTGCAGCGACTCGCGGTCGTTGGTCTGGAGCGCCGTCAGGAGCTGGTCGAGCTGCACCGGCGTCGCCGTCTGCGTCACGGGGATCGTGTCGCCGTCGCCGATCTTGTCGGCGCTCGGCGTCCCGGGCGACAGGTCGACGAAGAAGTTGCCCTCGAGGAAGATGCGCGACCGGATCTTCGCCGTTCGCGTCCTTGTGGATCGGCAGGCCCTCCTCCTTGATCTCCATGGTGACCTTGACGATGTCGGAGCCCGTCGACGCGCTCGACCTTCGACGACCTCGCCGACGTTCACGCCGGCGATGCGCACGGGCGAGTCGAGGCGCAGGTCGTTGGAGGTCTGGAAGACGGCGTGGAACTGGAACGGGTCGCGCCACGGCAGCTGCTTGGTGAACGCGAGCCAGGTCGCGACCGTGATGATCAGCAGCGCGATCGCGCCGGCGCGCACCGGGTTGATGCGTCCACGCAGCCTGCGCGGCACCACTCGCTTGTCCGGCGGCGGCCACTAGGGCGCCATCCTCTTTGCCCTGCTCGTCGGTCTCGGTGCCCTGGTTGCCCGGGATGTTGCCGATCGACTGCCTGTTGCGCGCGTAGGTCTCGTTGCCGGCCTCGCACTCGCGCGTCTGGCCGGGCGCCGCCGTGTTCGGGTAGGCGTTCACGTGCAGGTAGTTCGGGTCGAAGCCGTCGATCGGGCGGCCGCCGCCGTTCGCGGGCGCCGCGGACGGGCCGCCCTCGCCGTTCGGGGCGGGGCCGCCGTCCGACGCCGACGGGCGTGGTGATCACCATGAACCGCAGCCAGGTGCCGTTCGAGTCGCCGTCGCTGAGGATGCTGGCGGCGTTGCGGAAGAACAGCGAGATGTAGTTGCAGACGGTCTGGGCCGGCGTGATGTGGCTGATCAGCGGGTCGAGCGCCTTCACCGTCTGGATCAGGTCCTGGAAGCCGATCGGCACGATCGGGTCGCGCGCGAAGTCCTCGAGGTCGCCGAGGAACGCGCTCAGGCGGCGGTTCAGGCCGGGCGAGCCCTCGAGGCCCTTGACGCCCCGCTCGAACCCGCTCGCGAGCTCGTCGGCGCGCGGGACCAGCGCGTCCGTGCCGGGCTGCAGCTCCGCGAAGAAGTCGCCGGTCGCCCGGAAGAACGGCCGGAGCGTCGGGCGCCTCCTCGATGAAGGTCTCCTGGCCGCTCGGGCCCTTGGTGATCGTGTCCTGGAGGAACGGGCGGGCGACGTCGGCGAACGCGGCCAGCGTGAGGCTGAGGTTGCCCCACAGCTCGCCCAGCTGCACGGCGACCGGCTCGGTGATGATCGCGGCCTGCGCCTGCGAGGCGAAGAAGCGCCGGAAGTTGGTCTCCGGCGACGCGATGTTGGTGAGCACCGGCACGGCGTTCTGGACCAGCGGCACGAGCTGCTGGAGCGCGAGGTTGAGGTCGGCGCCGCGGCCCGCGAAGGCGTCGCCGAACCCGCGCAGGTTCTGCTGGTTGCCGACCCGCGTGGGCTCGTCCCACATGTTGAAGAACTCGTCGAACTCGACCGGCTCGCGGCGTCGCGTTCTCGAGCGGGATCGTGCCGCCCTCGGGGAAGCCCTGCGACGAGCGTCCCCTTCGTCACCTCTATGTACTTGAGGCCCAGCGCCGAGCGCGGGCGGATCATGATCGTGGAGTCCACCGGCAGCGGCTTGATCCGCGTCTCGAGCTTCAGGTCGAGCTTGGCCATCGACCGAGCCGTTGTCCTGCTGCACGGGCGTGATCTTGTCCACCACGCCCGACGCGCAGGCCGCCGATGCGCACCTCGTTGCCCTTCACCAGGCTGCTCGCGCGCGGCACCTCCGCGGTCAGCCGGTAGGTCGGGACCCACGGCAGGCCCTGGTTGGCGTTGTAGGCGAGGAACACCGCGACCACGATCACGAGCGTGGTCGCGACGCCCACCAGGACGGGGTTCGATGCGATCGCCGTGGCGCCGCGCCGGCGGGTCACTTCTCGCCTCCCGAGGAGGTAGTCGAGCACGGCCTCGTCCGGATCGGCGGGCGCGGCGCGCGCGGCTTGCGGCTTGGTCGGCCTGGGCTGCTTGTTCTGGCGCCGCGGGCTTGTCGGCGGCCGGCGGCTGGGACTGCGCCTCGCGCGCGCTGCTCGCGCCTTCTGCTGGCGCTCGTATCCGCGCAGCACCTTGGCGGGGTCCTCGCCGGCGAAGATCCTCTCGAGCGCGGTGCGCGGCTTGCGGCGCGCTCGATGCGCTCGCGCCGCTCGCGCCCTTGATGAAGTTCGCGGTGCACGCCGGGTTGACGACCGTCGCCAGCGAGTTGCAGCCCGCCAGCAGCGTCGTGCGCAGGTAGTGCCCGAGCTCGTCGTAGCCGTTGGTCGAGAGCGTCACGTTGTAGATCAGGTCCATCAGGTTCTTGATGCCGTTCTCGTCGCGCAGGTTCGTGAGCAGCTTCGCCAGGTTGGTGCGAGAGGCTGACGCGCGTCGTCGGTGAAGTCGCCCAGCAGCGCGATCGTGGGCTCCGCGACCTCGAGCGCCTGGGTGCCGACGTCCGCGGTCTGGCCCAGCGACTGGAAGGCGGGGATGCCGTGCCGCGAGAACGGGGCGAGCGCCTGCAGCGTGCGGCTCAGGTCCGTGCCGGTCTCGTTCAGGTTCGTGGCGACCGGCGTCATCTCCGACGTCATCCGGTAGAGCGCCTGCCATCGTCGGCGTCAGCTCCTTGATGAATTTCGGGAACAGCTCGAAGTTCCGCTCGAGGTCCGCGCGCTGCTCGGCGGTCGCCTGGGCCGCGATGTTGCCCTGCACGATCGCGTTCGCGACGGCCTTCCGCTCCTTCGCCCACTCCGCCAGCACGCGGTCGCCGGCGCTGCGAGCCCTCGGCCAGCAGCTTGTTCTGGCGGGCGAGGATCGCGAGCACCTTGTCGAGCTCGCGCAGCGCCGGGTTGGCCTTGCGGATCACCGTGCGCAGGTCCTTGCCGCGCCCCGCGAGGCCGGCGCCGAACTCGTTCAGGATGATCGCGAAGCGCTCGCGGTACGGGCGGCGCATCACGCTGCGGATCAGGTCCTCCCCGACCGGGGTGACGGTGTTGGTCACCGGCAGCAGGTACTGGCCGGCGCCGTCCTGGCCGTCCGGGATCTTCTGCAGCGGCGGTGGCGGCGGATCGCCCTCGGGCCGCGGCTGGGTCGGCACGCATTCGACGAGCTTCTCGCCGATCACCGACTGGAGCCGGATCTGGCACTCGGCGTCGCTGGCGGAAGTCCTGGAACCCCGCCTCGTCGATCTTCAGCACGACCGCGGCGCGCTTGTCGGCGGTGACCTCGAGGGCGTCGACGCTGCCCACCTTCGCGCCCGCGATCATCACGTCCTCGCCCGGGATCGCGAACGCGGCGTTGTCGAAGATCGCGCGGACCTTGTAGTCGCCGCCGTCGTCGCCGCCCGCGCCCACGCCCACCACGAGCGCGATCAGCACGCCCACGACCGCCAGCGCGATGAGCAGCCGCTGCCTCAAGTTCTCCTCATCCTCACGGGCCCACCGGCCTCTGGCTCGGGTCGCAGTCGTCGGCGGCCAGCTTGCCGTCGTCGGTGAACGGGTTGGAGCCGTCCGGCGCGGGCTGCGTCGCCGCGCCCGGGCAGAAGCGGTTGCCGCCGCGCAGTTGCGCGGTGCTGGCGCTCTGCGGGGCTCAGCGAGTTGAGCTGGTTCGCGCCCTGGTCGAACGAGAAGCCGTTGAAGATCGGCAGCACGCGCGCGTAGTGGCCGTTCGCGTCGTAGTACGCCGGCACCTGCGCGAAGTGGGTCAGCCACGCCGCGATGTCGGGCGCGTACGGCCGCAGGAACTCGATCTCGTTCTGGCCGGCCTTGAGCGCCTTGACCGAGTTCTTCGTGCTCTTGCTGCGCGAGCCGCTCGAGGCTCGGGAACCGCCGCAGGATGTCCGCCGAGTCGTTGTGCGGGCCGGGGTTGTTGACGAGCAGGCGCAGGGTCTTGAACGTCGGGCGCATGGTGCTTCAGCAGGCCCGCGAGGTCGCGCAGGTACGGCTCGAGGCTCTTGGTCAGCGGCTTCGAGGCGTTCGTCAGCTTGTTCAGCTCGACCAGCGCGCCGCGCAGGTTGACGAACGTCGTTGCTGCCCTCCTGGAGGACCTCGCGGGAAAGCGGCCAGCGCGCGGTCGAACGACTCGTTCTCGGCGGCGATCGCGCGGGCGAACGTGCTGCCGTTCGAGACCAGGCGGCGAGGTCGTCGCGCCGCGACGGCGATCGCGCTGGTGGCGCGCGCGCCCTGCACGACCAGGTCGGTGAAGGTCTTCTGGTCGCGCCCGAGCTCCTGCATCACGCGCGTGAAGTTGCCGAGCGACGGGCCGAGGTACTTGAAGGTCTCGTTGAGGTTCTCGCCCTGGCCCGCGTACCAGGTCGCGAATCCCTGGAGCGTCTCCTGCAGTCCCGTGCGGGTCTTCGGGTCGAGCGTGTTGAACAGCTGGTCGAGGTCGACGGCGTTGGTCGTCTCGTCGGTCTCGAGGATGCCGCCCTCGTTGATCTCCGGGGCGTTGTTCGGGCCCGGGTGCAGCGAGATGTAGCGGTTGGCGACCGAGGGCAGCGAGCTCACGCGCACGGTGGCCTCGGTGCCCTCGTGCAGCGGCGCGAAGTCCTCGTCGTTGATCGTGACCTTGATGTCGGCCTGGTTGTCCTCGGACAGCTTGATGTCCGTGATCTCGCCGACAGCGAGCCCGCCGACCTTGACCTCGTTGCCCTTCACGAGCTGGTTGGCGCTCTGGAGGTGGACCGTGTACTCCGTGCCGCCGCCGGATCCGAACATCAGGACGCCGACCGCCAAGATCGCCACGATCAGCGATCCAATGGCCGCGGCCCTAGCGATCGTCATTCCTGCCCGTCCCTATATCGAATCCGTAGGGAGGACCCATCCTCTCCCATGACCTCTCCTCGAGCCCTCCCCCACGTGCAGAAGCGGCTCGAATCGAAGCCGCCCCGCTATGAGTCAAGAACTCTCTCTCCTCCGTCGTCCCGAACGGCCGCCCTTTCCCCTTTGCAACGGGGTTTTCGCGCCCAGTGGAGCGGCAGTCTAACGCAGAAGCTTTTTACCGGCGAAAGTCAGCAGTTAAGGCTGGATTAAGTGTTTCAGCAGGCGAAAAAAAGACTCGCCGTCGGCTCGCCGCTGATCTAACTTGTAATCAGGACCGGGAAGCCCGGATGGACGGCCCGTGATCGCACCTCGGAATGGATTCCTTCGCTGTCGAGCCGCTGCCGTCGCGCGCGGGCATGTCGCCTGCGCCGGGCGTCGTTCAGCGCCAAGCCGCTGATGGCGCGGACCCTCGCGATGATGTTCGCGGCCGGCGCTTCGCTGTCGCTGGTACTTTTCTTGGTGCTGCCGCACCCCGAAGCGAACGTGCCGGGCATGCTCGCGACGATCGCGGTCACGTTCGCGGTCACCGCGTGGGTGATCGTGCGCGGCGACCGGATCCCGCAGGGCGCCTACCCGTGGCTGGTCGCGCTGGGAACGGTGCTGATCACGCTGGGCATCTTCTTTCGCGGGGAGCCGACCGCTCCGCACGCGCTCTTCTATCTGTGGATCGTCTTCTACTCGTGCTACTTCCTCGGCCGCGCGGCCGCGTTCGGGGAGCTGGTGCTGGCGCTGGCGGGCTACGGCCTGGTGCTCGCGCTGGCCGACGAGGCCACCGGCGAGGCGCTCGAGCTGTGGCTGGTGGCCGCCTGCGGCCTCCTGGTCTCCGGGCGTGCTGATCACGATGCTGAAGGCGCAGGTCGACGACATGGTCTCGCAGCTCGCCGACGCCGCCCGCACCGACCAGCTCACCGGCCTGCTCAACCGGCGCGGGTTCGAGGAGATGTTCGAGCTGGAGGTCGAGCGCGCGCCGGCGCGGCGACCGGACCCTGAGCCTGCTGATCGGCGACCTCGACCGGTTCAAGCAGGTGAACGACATGTTCGGCCACCACGCCGGCGACCGCGCGCTCGCGCGCGCCGGCGCCGTGCTCGACCGCGAGAAGCGCCGCATCGACACGCTTGCCCGGCTCGGCGGCGAGGAGTTCGCGCTGATCGTCCCCGACGCGGACGGGCAGCAGGCCTTCATGCTCGCCGAGCGGCTGCGGGTCGCGCTGCGCGACGAGTTCGACGGCGAGGAAGGGGCGATCACGATCAGCTTCGGCGTCGCGTGCATCCCGCCGCACGGGAAGTCGCGGCAGGACCTGCTGGGCGCGGCCGACGACGCCCTCTACGCGGCGAAGGAGCTCGGCCGCGACCGCACCGTCATCTACAGCAAGGACGTGGTCGGCGTGCTGACGCCGGCGAACGGACGCAACGCGCGGCGCAACGAGCAGCTCGCGACGCGTGCTGGCGCTGGCGCAGGCGATCGACATGCGCGACGCGAGCACCGCGCGTCACTCGCAGACCGTCGGCCGCTACTGCGAGACTGATCGCGGCGGAGATGGGCCTCGACAAGACGAGCGGTCGAGCGCGTGCGACTCGCGGGGCTGCTGCACGACGTCGGCAACATCGCGATCTCGAACATGCTGCTCGAAAAGCCCGATCCGCTCGACGCCGAGGAGTGGGTCGAGATCCGCCGCCATTCCGAGATCGGCGCACGCATCCTCGCGAACGCCCGGCTCGGCGACATCGGCCAATGGGTCCTCGCGCACCACGAGCGCGTCGACGGCGGTGGCTTCCCCTTCGGCCTCTCGAACGGCGAGATCCCGCTCGAGGCACGCATCCTGGCGGTCGCGGACGCCTTCGAGGCGATGACGAGCGAGCGCCCGCTACAGGGCTGCGCTGTCGCAGGAAGAGGCGCGTCGAGGAGCTGCGGCGCAACGCGGGAACGCAGTTCGACCCCGAACGTGGTCGGGCGCGCTCGCTCGCGCGCCCTGCTCGCGACGACGCTGACAGCTAACCCGTCTTGTTCAACTGCTCGTGAATCTGCCTAGCCACCTTTCCCGGTAGGCCGGGCACCGCCTCCAGCTCCTCGCGCGTCGCGCCCAGGAACCGCTCGGGCGAGCCGAAGTGGCGCAGGATCGTGCGCTTGCGCGCCGGCCCGATGCCGGGCAGCTCGTCCAGCACCGACTTCCGCATCGACTCCGAGCGCCGCTGGCGGTGATGCTCCACCGCGAACCGGTGCGCCTCGTCGCGGATGCGCTGGAGCAGCTGCAGCGCGCGCGAGTCGCGCGGCAGCACGATCGGCTCGCGAGCGGCCCGGCACGTATATCTCCTCCAGCCGCTTGGCGAGGCTCACGACCACCACGCCCGTTCTCCACGAACTCGTCCAGCGCGCGCGACGCCGCTCGACGAGCTGGCCCTTGCCGCCGTCGATCACGATCAGCGCCGGCAGCGACGCGAAGCTGGGGTCGCGGTCCGGGTCGTGCGGCGAGAGCTCGCGCTGCTCCAGCCAGCGCGCCATGCGCCGCGACAGCACCTCCTGCATCGCCGCGAAGTCGTCCTGGCGGCCCGCCAGCTTGCGGATCTTGAAGCGGCGGTAGTCGGACTTGCGCGGCGCGCCGCCCTCGAACACGACCATCGACGCGACCGTGTGCTCGGGCCCAGGTTCGAGATGTCGTATCCCTCGATGCGCACCGGCAGCGCGTCCATGCCGAGCGCCTCGCGCAGGTCGTTGAGCGCGTCCACGCGCTGCTGGCGGCGGCGCTCGGTGCGCAGCTTGTCCTGCTCGATGCGCGAGCCGCGCATTCCGCTCCGCGAGCTCGTACAGCCGCCGCTTCTCGCCGCGCTGCGCGTGGCGCAGCTCGACCGGGCCGTCGCGGCGCTCCTCGAGCGCCTGCTTCACGACCTCGGCCTCGCGCCAGCGAAGGCGGGCCGACGATCTCGGCCGGGATCGACAGCGAGGTCGAGTAGTACTGGACCGCGAACTCCTCCGCGACCTCGCCCTCGCTGCGGCCCGCGCGGTTCTCCAGATAGAAGCTCTGGCGGTCGGCGAGCACGCCGTCGCGCACCTGGAACACCTGCGCGTTGGCCTCGGTGCCGTCGACCGCGACCGCGAGCACGTCCAGCGTGCCGACCGACCCGCTCGCGATGCGCTGGCGCTGGAACAGCGAGCGCACCGCCCGCAGCCGGTTGCGGAAGACGGCCGCCTGCTCGAACTCCTGCGCCTCGGCCGCGCCGGCCATCCGCTGCTCGAGCTCGCGCTCGATCTGCCGGTAGCGCCCGGACAGGAAGCGGATGATCGCCTCGATGTTGGCGCGGTAGTCCTCCTCGCTGATGTAGTCGACGCAGGGCGCCTGGCAGCGCTTGATGTAGTAGTCGAGGCAGGGGCTGCCCGACGGCGCGGCCCGGCTCCGGCCCGTCGCACGTGCGGTACGGGAAGAGCTGGCCGAGCAGGTCGAGCGTCTCGCGCACGCGCTTCGCGCTCGAGAACGGCCCGAAGTAGGCGCGCTCGGCGCGGTGCCGCTCTCGCGTGAAGTACACGCGCGGGAACCGCTCCTCCAGCGAGATCCCGATGTAGGGGTACGACTTGTCGTCGCGCAGCCGGATGTTGAACGGCGGCCGGTGCTGCTTGATGAAGCGCTGCTCGGCGAGCAGCGCCTCGGCCTCGTTGGCGGTGACGATGAAGTCGATCGAGTCGACCTGGAGAGGAACTCGAGCGAGCCGCCGCGCGGTCTTGCCGCTGAAGTGCGAGCCGACCCGCTTGCGGATCGACTTGGCCTTGCCCACGTACGAGCACGCGGCCCTCGGCGTCCCGGAACAGGTAGACGCCGGGGGCGTCGGGGAGCGCCCGGCGCTGGTCGCGGAGCTTGTCGTCGCGGGAGTCGTGCACCTCCTCAAGCTTAGAAAGCGGCGTTGGAGGTCAGTTGTCGGACCTCATATCCCGAGGCCCCTTGACACCTGTTCGTGCATATGCTGTACGGTTGGCTCCCCGGCTGGTAAGGCTTTTCCGGGGACGAGTTCAGGGGAGGTACAGGTGCGACGGGCAACGACTCTCGCGCTGGCAGCCGTCGTGTGCGTGGCCGCGCTGACCGGCGTGGGGTCCGCCCTCGCCGCCTACCCCGGCGCGAACGGCAAGATCGCCTACGAGAGCACCTTCACCGGCGACGTCGACATCTTCGTGATGGCCGCCGACGGGACCGCGCAGACAAACCTGATCAACGACGGTGCGGGCGCCGGCATCGACGACCGCGATCCGTCCTGGTCGCCGGACGGGACGAAGATCGCCTTCTCCCGCGCGGCCGAGGGTCACATGAACATCTTCGTCATGAACGCCGACGGCAGTGATCGGCTCAATCTCACACCAGGCGCGGAGGTCACCGGTCAGGCCAACGGAGGCATAGATCCCACCTGGTCGCCGGACGGGACGAAGATCGCCTACAACCACGGCGGGGACATCTGGGTCATGGACGCCGCGGCCGGGGCCGGTAAGAGCAGGCTGGAGTTCGGCTCAGGACTCGAGACGTGGCCCGCCTGGTCGCCGGACGGGACCAAGATTGCATTTGTCCGCAACGCCGATGTCTGGGTGGGGAGTGCGGGCGGCGGCGTGCCGACGAACCTCACGGCCACGCCGGCGCCGCCCTCGAGCGGAGCGGAGAGGAGCCCCGACTGGTCGCCGGACGGGACGAAGATCGTCTACGACCGGGCCGGGCAGATCTGGACGATGAACACCGACGGCACGTCGCAGACCGCGCTCACGGGCGGCGCCGGCCAGGCCGGCACACTCCCGGCGTGGTCTCCCGACGGGACGAAGATCCTCTTCCATTCCGGCGCGTTCACGGCGCCGAACGGCTTCGACATCTTCACGATCAACCCCAACGGCAGCGGCGTCACGCGCCTGAACACCCCGGTGCCGGCGGACGACATGGACCCGAATCAGCAGCCGATCGCGGCGCCGGGCGGGTATCCGCGCCCGAAGGGAGCGACCCCGCTGCGCGTGTCGCTGGTGCCCGCCTACCGGCCGTGCACGACGCCCAACCGGACACACGGCCCATCGCTGGCATTCGGCTCGTGCAACCCACCGCTGCCGGAGTCCGGTCAGCTCACGGTGGGTACGCCCGACGCCAACGCGCAGCAGGCGAACTCGAGCGGCTCCGCGACGTACAGCGTGAGCCCAGGCGCTCCCGGAGGTGTCGACGACTCCGATGTCGGCTTTACGTTCGTGCTGACCGACGTGCGTCACCAGGGCACGCTCGCGGACTACGCCGGCGAGCTCCAGGTGACGACGGTGGCGCGCATCACGGACCGGATGGGCGGGCCTGTAAACGAGCCGGCCACCGTCGCGGACGCCGAGTTCCCGGTGACCGTTCCTTGTGTCACGACGACCAGCACCTTGGTCGGCTCGACCTGCTCGATCGCGACCACTCTCGACGCCGTGGTGGGGGGCTCGATCGCGGAAGGCAAGCGTTCGGTCTGGCAACTCGATCGGGTGCGGGTCATCGACGGAGGCGCGGACGGCCTCGTCTCGACCACGCCGAACACGCTGTTCGCCGTGCAGGGCGTCTTCGTTCCGTAGGCGCAGGCGCACACTGCGGTGTGATCTCGCCGCTCTGATTTCGGTTGACACGCGCGCGGGCGCGTGGGAGGTTGGTATTGGGGCACGACCAGGGAGGGTCCGGCCATTTCACGCGCTCGAGCAGCACTTTTTCTCACGACGCTCTTCTTCTCGTTGAGCGCAGCCGTCGCACACGCGCACCCCAGCTTCGAGCTGGCCGAGGCCGGCGCGCGGGCCGGCGACGTGGTGCACTTCTCGATCTCCGATGCGAAGGGTCGCGTCTCCTACGAGCTGGAGGTCGGCGATCACGATGTCGCGGAAGGGAGCGCGCCCGCGGGCAACGCGTTCGCCGGGTCGTTCGTGATGCCGGACCTGGGCGAGGACGCCCGGAAGGTGACGGTCGAGGCCGAGCTGCGCGAGTCGAGCAAGCACAAGACCATCAAGCGCAAGCTCGAGTACCTGGGACCCGCACCGACGGTCAATGAGCCGACGCCGGCGGCTGCGCCGGCGGACCCACCGCCTGTCGTAATACCGCAGGCGCTCAACCCACCGGCCCCTCTTCAGACTCCCAACGCGACCGTTGCGCCGGCGTCGCCGGCCGCCGGCCCCCGCTCCGATCACAGGCCGCGCCAGAGTCGCAAGCGACGCACGGCCGACCGGCGGCGCAGCACACAGCACGGCAGCGGCCGCGCCCGGGCGCAACGCCGCGCGCGCGCCAAGCACCGGCGCCGCGGCCCCGACCGCGCCGGCAAGATAAAGAGCGCCAAGCGACTTCCGCCCCGGACCGCCCCACTGTTCGACGGGGTCCCCGAGCCCGGGGCGCGCACTCCCCGCCGTCGCGAGGGAGACGGTTCGTCGGGCCTGACCGCCGTCGGCCCGCGTGCCGCAGTGGTGAGCGGGACGGGCGCCGGCGCCGGAGGGGGCATCTCCACGGCGCTGGCCGTGCCGGGGCTGCTGGGGCTGGCAGGCCTTGCCCTCGCAGGCGCCGCGATCTCGCGCAAGCGCGCGCGGCGCAACTGACTTTCACTCCACGAGTCTCACCTCGAACCCCGGATCGCCGGCGGGGACCTCGCCTGCCGCGCCCATCAGGCTGAGCACGCGCACTACATATGCACGCGTCTCCGCGTACGGCGGCACGCACCCGCAGCCCGCGACGGCCGCCGGCCCGGCGTTGTAGGCGGCCAGCGCGAGCGAGATCGAGCCGAAGCGGCGCAGCAGGTCGCGCATCAGATGGGCCTGGGCCGCGATCGCGGCATCGGCGTCGAACGGATCGCGCAGACCGTAGGAGCGCGCCGTGCCCGGCATGAACTGCGCGATGCCGCGCGCGCCGGCCGGCGACACGGCAAGCGGGTTGAAGCCGCTCTCCGCATACAGCTGCGCCGCCAGCAGCGCGGCCGAGACGTTCCAGCGACCCGCGGCGCGCGCGATCGGGACGCGGTAGGCGGCCGGCACGAACGACGGGACCGCGCTGCGGCCGTCACCGGACGCCCGGCGCCGGCGTAGGACGGCGGCGTCGAGCGCGGGTTGAGCGTGTAGCCGTAGTGCCACGGCTCCCAGCTGTAGCGCTGCACGAAGTGGAAGCGATCGGCGTTGCGCGCCAGCCAGCCGTAGGCGGACGGCGGGCCGAGGTCCAGCTCGGTGCCGAGCCGGTGCAGGGATTTGCCCGGTGGAGCCACCCACTTCGGGTCGGGATGGCGCTTGTAGAGCTCCGCCTGCTCGGCGTCGGACCGGTACCCCGATGTGACGATCAGGTGGATGCCGTCGGCGCGCGCGGCGGCGGCCAGCCGGTCGAACGCGCGCGCCACATCCGGGCGCATGGGCTTGCCCTGGCGGTAGGCCAATGGCCCGGAGTAGCCGCCTCCTGCAGCCTCCAGCGCAGGCTCTTCGCCGACCGGCGCCGCGATCTCCGCCACGGCAATTGCTGCGACCGGGACCGAGTCGCCGCGCACGGGCACCTTGCCGCGCACCGTGACCTTGACCCGCGAGGGCGCGAACTCGTCCCCGCCCGGGAAGGTCACGTCCGCCTGCTGCAGGGGTGCGCCGTTTGCCCGGCCGATCGCCACCGCCGTGGTGCGTGCCCGGGTCAGGTACTCCGCTTCGCTCAGGTGGTACGCGTTCGGGCGCCCGTCGATCACCGCAGGTTCGAACAGGCGGTCGAGATCGTCCTTCATCGACCGCGCGGCAGACAACGCGGCGAGGTCGGCGGCGCGCTGCACGCGGCCCTTGCCGGCCAGCGCGCTGCCGAACGAGAACAGGATCGCTGCGCCGAGTGTCAGCGCGAACAGGGCGCCGAGGGCGACGATCACCGCCTGGCCGTGCTGCGAGTCCGTTCGTCTCGGTGCGGCTGCCCTCATCCTTGCCGCAGTCGACGCTACGCGCAGAGGTGCGCAGCGTCAGCACGCCGGAGTTGCGCATGCGTGACTTATTCGGACCAGAACTCGCGCCCGCCCCAGAGCGCGAGGGTCTCGACGGATGCACTGTGGCTGTGCCTTCCATCGCTGCTCCTAACGGTCGAAGAGACAGGCGAGTTCAGGCCGCCGCGACGGTAATTCGGTCGCGCCCGTAAGCACCCTGGTCTGTCCACTGGTCCGTGGCGGCGATCAGCATCCGATGGGGCGAAACACCGTCGATCGAAGAGCGCCGCCCTCCATGGGGGATCGAGTTCCGAGGACGGCACGGTGGGCGCGGGCTAGGTAGGCTCGCGCCGTGCCCCCAGCGGCGATCCCCACTGATCCCGATATCTGGCATTCGGCTCGTCTGATCCCTACGGCGGGAATCCGCGGCCAGGACGAGCAGGAGAAACGCGCCACGTCGTGCCTGTTTGCCGTAATGGCAGCCGTGCCGGAGTTCGGCAAGGCGCTGCTCGCCGAGGTCGGCGCCCCGAAGGGCCGCATCGCGACCTTCGCCGAAGTCCAGCTAAAGAACGCGGACGGCAAGCTGTCGATTCCTGACGGCGTGGCCGTGGTCGAGCGCGCTGGTCCAAAACCTTCGCGCGTGGCAACCGTCGCCGCCGAAGTTGCGTGATGAGCCCGCACCCGAAGTGCCCGAGACGGCGACTCCCGAACCGCCGCCGTTCACCGCCGACGAACGCGAGGCCGGCGAGGCGCGCGATCCTGCCGCGTAGAGCCATCGGCCTCTCGGAGTAGGCGATGTCGCAGGAGAACGTGGCGGTCGTGCGGGCCTCGTTCGAGGCGTGGAACCGCCGGGACATGGATGCCTATCGGGAGCTGTACGACCCCGACGCCGTCCTGCGGATGCCGGAGGGTTGGCCCGAGCCGGGGCCCTACTTCGGGCGCGAGGCAGCCATGCGTCAGTTCGAGCAGCTCAACGCGACCTGGGAAACCCAGAGTGCTGATCCCATCGGCGGCTTCATCGACGCTGCCGACCGGATTGTGGTGAGGTTCATATGGCGTGGTGCAGGGCGAGGCCCTGACGCGAACCTGGACCTGACGACCGTCTTCACTGTACGCAAGTGCAGGATTCTCGCGCTGGAGTTCTTCTGGGACCACGCCGAGGCGCTCGAAACCCTGGGGCTGTCGGAGTAGGCGATGTCGCAGGAGAACGTGGATCTAACCTACCGAGCCTTTGACGCGTTCAACCGGCGCGACCTCGACGCCAGTCTGGCGCTGACCGACAATGACGTAGAGGGCGTCCCGCGGGCCGCTCGCATGGAGGGCAGCTATTACGGTCACGAAGGAGTCCGCCGCTGGTGGAACGACCTGCTCAGCGCCATCCCCGACTTCACCATCGAGGTTGGCGAAGTCCGCGACGTTGGGGACCTGACGTTGGCAACTCTGCACCTGCGGGGCCACGGGGCTGGTAGTGACGTACCGTTGGACGAGACGGTCTGGTACGTGGGCCGTTGGCGGCGCGGGAAGTGCGTGTGGTGGCGCAGCTTCGATACGCAGGCCGAAGCCCACGAAACCGCGGGCCTCTCGGAATAGGCGATGTCGCAGGAGAACGTCGAGATCGTGAAAGCGGCCTTCGCGGCATGGAACGCGCAGGACATGGAAGTCTTTCGTGACTTGCTCGATCCAGACGTCATCATGCGGGGTCCAGTGGGTTGGCCCGAACCCGGACCGTTCCTGGGTCGCGAGGCGGTCATGCGAGGACTCGAGCAGCTCCGCGAAACCTTCGACAGTGACTGGCAGGAACTGACCAGCGACCCAATCGGCGTGGGCGACCGCGTCGCCGTGAGAACCATCTGGCATGGAGTGGGCCACGGCCCTGAGTTGAAGCAAGAGTCCACAGTCGTCTCGACTGTGCGTAAGCGCCGAATCTTTGGCCTGGAATTCTTTTGGGATCACGCCGAGGCCCTCGAAGCCGTGGGACTGTCGGAGTAGGCGATGTCGCAGCAGAACGTTGAGGTCGTGCGAGCGGCTTTCGATGCATGGAACGCTGGCGACATGGATGCGCACAATCGGCTGTATCACTCTGATGCCATCCTGCGGCCACCGGAGGACTGGCCGGAGCCGGGGCCTTTCGTAGGCCGGGAAGCGGTCTTGCGCCAGTTCGAGCAGATGCGCGAGACATGGGCCTCCGACCAATCGGAACCGATCAGCGACTTCATCGGCACCGCCGACCGCGTCCTCGTGAGACTGATCTGGCATGGCGTAGGCCACGGTCCCAAGTCGGGCATTGAGGTGAGCATGGTCTTTACGGTGCGCAAGGGCAAGATTTTCGGTGTGGAGTACTTCTGGGATCACGCGGAGGCGCTCGAAACCATGGGACTGACGGAGTAGCGGTGTCGCAGGAGAACGTGGAGGTTGTCCGGAACGTCTGGGCGGACTGGTCCAGACCGCTCACGGCCTCGCTCGATTCGTTCGATCCCGAGATCGCGTGGTACACACGTACGGACGTCCCAGATGCGGGGGTGTATCGAGGTTTTCAGGGAGTCGCGACGCTGACGGGATTCTGGCGAGACACTTTCGTTGACCTGCGCCTTGAGGCGGATGAGTTCATCGACGGTGGCGACTGCGTCATCGTGCCGAGCCAGGTGCGTGGTCACGGAAAGGCCAGCCACGTCAGCGTCGATATGCACTACACCTTCGTCTGCAAAGTGAAAGATCGCCGGATTGCGGAGGTGCGCGAGTTCGCGGACCGAGTCGAAGCCCTCGAAGCCGTCGGGCTGTCGGAGTAGCGATGTCGCAGGAGAACGTGGAGATCGTGCGACGCTTTTGGGAAGCGTGGGAACAGGGCAACCTGGAGGCTGTCTTCGCGGTCTACGACCCAGCCGTCGTCTGGGTGAGCCACACCGGTCCTATTGAGATGCGTCGCACTTATGTCGGTCACGACGGCGTGCGGCGGGCCTTCCAGGAATTCTTGGAGCCGTTCGAGAACGTCGAGAACCACGCCGACACATTTATCGACGCAGGAGAAAGTGTCGTTGTGGGCTGGCAGATCGTGGTAGCGGCAAGACGAGCAAGGCACCGGTTTCCGTGTCCGGCTGGAGCATCGCTTACGCCGACACCTGAGCCTGCGGGATACTGCGCGGGCGATGTCGCAGGAGAACGTGGAGGTGGTGAAGGCGGCCTATGAGGCGTTTGCCCGTGGAGGGCTTGATCGCTACATGGAGCATTTCACCGACGATGTCGTCTACCGAGCAGTCGAGGGTGCTCCCGACGAGCCCGGTCCGATCCACGGCAAGGACGCCGTGCGGGCATGGCTCCAAGACTGGATCGACATGTTCGACGGATACAGGATGGAGCCGGTGGAACTGATCGACGCCGGTGGGGATACGGTGGTCGCGGTTGAACGATTCGGCGGACGCGCCAAGCTCAGCGGTGTCGAAACAGATCAGATCATCGGAGACGTCATAACAATCCGCAACGGAAAGATCGCGCGTGGCCACGAGTACCCGACCCGTGAGCAGGCCCTCGAAGCCGCCGGGCTGTTGGAGTAGGCGATGTCGCAGGAGAACTTGGAGACGCTGCGTCGGGCAAACGAGCCGTTGCAGGGCGTTGACGTGGCTCCGGCCATCCGGGCTGGGCTGGCAGGAGACGCGGACGCCATTCCATCCGAGCTGGCTGCGGCGTTGGCCGCCTGGATGACCCTGTTCCACCCGGACGTCGAGATCGACACCTCCCGCGTCGACATGCCAGGGTTCGGCGTGTTCCGCGGGTTCGAGGGCATCCTCAAGCTTTTCGGGCGCTGGATGGAGGAATGGGACCACTACAGCTGGACCCACAGCAACTTCAGCGACGCAGGCGACCATGTCATCCTCGACGCCGAAATCCATGCGACCGGCACGAGCAGCGGAGTCGAGGTCGTCTGGAATCTCAGTCAGACGTTCACATTTCGGGAGGGCAAGGTAATCCGCTGGTGCGTTTTCAAGGACCGTGCCTCGGCGCTGGCCGCGACTAAGGATTCGGTAGCCCAGGTCGCAGGCCCCTTGGCGCAAGACGCTCACACCGACTCCTGAGCCTGCGGGATACTGCACGGGCGATGTCGCAGGAGAACGTGGAGATCGTGCGCCGCTGTGCCGAGGGCATGAACACCCGCGACCTCTCGGACGAGCTCCCGCCCGGCCTCCTCGAGCTGGTAGACCCAGCCGTCGAGCTTGATCTCTCGCGCAACGTCTTCAACCCGGATATCTATCGCGGTTACTCCGGAATCGAGCAGTGGAGGAGCGCGGTCGTAGACGTCTGGGAAAGCTTCCACGGGGAGGTCGAGGAACTGATCGATGCGGGGAACAAGGTGGTAACCACGGTCATGATTCGGGGGAAGGGGAAAGGGAGCGGCGTAGACGTGGAGATGCGCGTTTTCCAGGTCTGGACGGTTCGAGATTCGAAGGTCGTGCGGTTGGTCGGGGGGTACCGCGATCGATCCGAGGCCCTCGACGCCGCCGGGCTGTCGGAGTAGGCGATGTCGCAGGAGAACGTGGACCTCTACCGCCAAGCGGTTGACGCCTTCAACCGGCGCGACCTCATCGCCTACCTCGCGACGCAGGACCCCGAAGTGGAGTTCACCCCGTACGAGGTTTCGGTCCAGGGGGGCGAGCCTTACCGGGGCCATGCCGGTGTTCGAAGCTGGTGGGAAGAGTCGTTCGCCGTGTTCCCGGATCTGAGCGCAGAGATCTATGCGGTACGAGACCTTGGAAACAGGGTGTTCGCCCACGGACGCATTCGCGGGCAGGGCGCGGGAAGTGGCGCGTCGATTGAGCGTGAGATGTGGGCGGTCGTCGAATGGCGCAATAAGAAAACGGTCTGGTGGCGCGTCTTCGAGAGCGAGACCGAAGCCCTCGAAGCCGTGGACCTGTCGGAGCAAGACGCTCACGCCGACTCCTGAGCCTGCGGGATACTGCGCGGGCGATGTCGCAGGAGAACGTGGAGCAACTGGTTCGTGCGGCGCTTAGGTCGTTCGTAGCCCGAGATCCGGAGGGGTGGGTCAATTGCTTCCACCCAAACGCCGAGTTTCTGTTGCCGCGGAACGTCTTGGAGGGTGGGAGCTACCGGGGCCACGAGGGTGTAAGACGCGCCCTTGCAGATGCCTTTGAGACTGTGGGCGGCTTTCCGCTTCGAAATTCAGGACATCCGGCAGGTCGATGATCGCGTCGTGGTCTTGGGCCGAGCCATCAACGTAGGCAAGGGCGATGCCCCCGCTGTTGAGTACCAGAGCGCCTATCTTGCGAAATTGCGTGATGGGAAGATCGTCTACTGGCGGCCGTACCAGAGCCATGACGAAGCCCTCGAAGCCGTCGGCCTCTCGGAGTAGGCGATGTCGCAGGAGAACGTGGAGACGATCACTCGGCTCTACGACGAGTTTCTCGCCCGGCCGGACCGCGTGTCCGATCCGGGGCTCTTCCAGTTCTTCGATCCAGCCGTCGAGGTGCCGGCAGAGCGCGTCCGTCATCGGGACCGAGGGGACGTTCCACGGTTACGACGGCCTGGCGCGCAGCGCGCGGGAGGTGTTCGAGGCATTCCGGGACGCCCACTGGGTCCCGATTCGGCTCATGCGACGGCGGCGATCACGTCGTGGCCATCGTTGAGGCACGCGGGTACGGCAAGCACAGCGGCGTGGAGGTCAAAGAAAAGGTCGCGCACGTCTGGACACTTCGCGGCGGACGGATCGTCGCTTGGCACGTCTACATGGACCCGACCCAGGCCCTCGAAGCCGTGGGGCTGTCGGAGTAGGCGATGTCGCAGGAGAACGTGGAGGTCGTGCGCCGGTGGATTGAGTTGTTCAACCAACGAGACATCGGAGGCCTCGTCGGCCTGACCGAGCCCGGCTTCGAGATGAAATCGCTTCTCGTCGCTTTCGAGTCCGATGAGCGCGGCTACGCAGAGTTCCCGCACGCCTACTTTGAACAGATCGATGACGCCTACGAGCAGTTCCAGTCCCTGCCCGAGGACTTCATCGACGCCGGGGCTGCCGTGTTGGTCGTGACAGACGTCGAATGGCGCGGCAGACGGAGTGGCGCCCACGGACGGACCCCCCTCGTGGCGGCGTTCTGGCTGCGAGATGGCAAGGTCTACAGGGAAGAAACGTTCACCGACCGAGCGGAAGCCCTCGAAGCCGTGGGGCTGTCCGAGTAGGCGATGTCGCAGGAGAACGTGGAGATCGTGCGGGCGCTCCATGAAGCTTGGGAGCGTGGGGACTACAGCTCGACTGAGTGGGCCGACCCCGAGGTCGAATGGGTGGTCGCTGACGGCCCTGAGCCTTGCAGTGGCAAAGGGCTGATCGGTCTGGGGCAAGCCTGGAGTGCCTGGCTGAGTGCTTGGGAGGATCTGCGGGTTGGGGTCGACGAGTACCGCGATCTCGATGACGAGCGAGTCCTCATCCTCCAGCGCAAGAGCGGGCGCGGCAAGCACAGCGGTCTGGAGATCGATGAAATGCATGCGGAGAGCGCAACGCTCTGCCACGTGCACGGCGACAAAGTGACGAAAATGGTCCTCTACTACGAGCGCGAGAACGCATTTGCCGACCTCGGCCTCTCGGAGTAGGCGATGTCGCAAGAAAATGTGGAGATCGTGCGGCGCATTTACGACGGGTGGGCTACCGGGGACCTTTCGGCAGGGGTGGACGATTTTGACCGGCATGTCGTATACGTCGTTAGTCCCAACTTCCCGGCATTCGGCGTTTTCGTTGGCCTTGACGGAATGAGGGACTTTATGCGGGACTTCCTCGAACAGTGGGAGCAGGCTAGGTTCGAGGCGAAACGCCTCCAGGCCGTGGGCGACACCGTTCTGGCCCACGTCGTCCAGCACAGCAAGGGCAAGGCAAGTGGGATCGAGGGCGACCTTAGATATTTCATGCTCTTCACCTTCCGTGGAAAGAAGATCGTGCGGATCGAGACCGTGATGGACGAACGTGAAGCCCTCGAAGCCGTGGGGCTGTCGGAGCAAGACGCTCACGCCGATTCCTGAGCCTGCGCAATACTGCGCCGGCGATGCAAACGAGAACGTAAAGGTCGTGGAGCGCCCACGAGACGTGGGACGGCCCCAGGGATCTTCAGTCGCCGTTCACCCGCGGAGTGAGCACTACGCCCGCCGGCGGCAACTCCTCGCCATCCTCAACAGCCTCGAGCGCGTCCATGCTCTGTTCGGCCAGCCAAGCGGCGTCACGACGACTGCGTTCCCTATAAGCGGCTTGGCGGCAGGCGTTCGAGCAGAAATGCCTCAGGGTGCGACTAGCTGGAACGGGGCCGCCGCAGTGTTCGCATTCCCAGCCAAGCGCCATTTGGGAAGTTTCCTTTCAGAAATCGAGGCGGCGTTACGTTTTTCCACAGCCTCTTGGCGACGGTCCTGCTCGGCCGATACCCAAAAAGCGAGCCCGGCTATCTGCTTCTCGACGTCAGCCCGCTGTGCATCACGTGCGGTCTACTTGCACTCTAGACATGAGTGCGGCGGCTTCCCTTCCTCTGCCTCTCTCTTTGCCGCTCCCATCGCGTCGAGATACGGGGCACGATCCCGCGCTTGTCGGCACACCGCTTGCACAGGATCTCGCGCGGCCGGTTGCGGTAGACACATTCGCCGCCCTCGCACAGCCGAGCTCCGCAGTCGTTGCATGAGCAAGTGCGCGAGACGACCGTGAGGTAGTGCCGGCCCTGCATGGTCTCGCCGTGCTGCTTCCGCGCCTGTGCAACTGCGATCTCCTTGCGGCGCCGCTTCTCTCGTACGGTGAAGCTCATTGGGTCTCCTCGGTTTCGCATGGGACGGCTAACTGCCCTTAGTGGGATGGGGTACGACGTATGGGGGGTGTCCTGTTGCGGCCCGGTTCCCCTGGATGACCCCGAACTAGGGGACTGAAGCGCGATGCTCAGTCAGCCTTGAGCGGGTCCCTCCGGTGGCTCATCGAACGCACTTGGCGCCTGCCGTGTGTGTCCCACCAGCATCCTTGCTCCCACCGGGCGCGACTCTCCGAGAGCCGCTGCCACAGGACTGGAAACGGCGGGCTGAGCGCCGTGGTGGTTCTATCCAAGGGCTCCCACCGAGATCGGTTCGAACAAACAATCACGGCGTGGGCTTGCCCTGGCGGTAGGCCAATGGCCCGGAGTAGCCGCCTCCTGCAGCCTCCAGCGCAGGCTCTTCGCCGACCGGCGCCGCGATCTCCGCCACGGCAATTGCTGCGACCGGGACCGACTCGCCGCGCACGGGCACCTTGCCGCGCACCGTGACCTTGACCCGCGAGGGCGCGAACTCGTCCCCGCCCGGGAAGGTCACGTCCGCCTGCTGCAGGGGTGCGCCGTTTGCCCGGCCGATCGCCACCGCCGTGGTGCGTGCCCGGGTCAGGTACTCCGCTTCGCTCAGGTGGTACGCGTTCGGGCGCCCGTCGATCACCGCAGGTTCGAACAGGCGGTCGAGATCGTCCTTCATCGACCGCGCGGCAGACAACGCGGCGAGGTCGGCGGCGCGCTGCACGCGGCCCTTGCCGGCCAGCGCGCTGCCGAACGAGAACAGGATCGCTGCGCCGAGTGTCAGCGCGAACAGGGCGCCGAGGGCGACGATCACCGCCTGGCCCTGCTGCGAGTCCGTTCGTCTCGGTGCGGCTGCCCTCATCCTTGCCGCAGTCGACGCTACGCGCAGAGGTGCGCAGCGTCAGCACGCCGGAGTTGCGCATGCGTGACTTATTCTGACCAGAACTCGCGCCCGCCCCAGAGCGCGAGGGTCTCGACGGATACTTGCGCTTCCACCCCGAGATCGAGTGGGTCGCTATAAGGCGGCAAGCGGGGGTCAGGCGGCGATCGTCTCGACCGGCCCCGCCCGCCGTACGGCACCGGGCGGTGATCCCACGACGCGCTTGAACGCGCGCGCAAACGCGGCCTCGGAGCGATAGCCGAAACGATCCGCGAGTTCGGCCACGGTGGCGCCCTCGTCGCGCAGCGCCACGGCGGCCAGGTGCATACGCCAGCGGGTCACGTAGCTCATTGCCGGCTCGCCGACGAGCTCGGTGAACCGTGCGGCGAAGGCCGAGCGCGACATCGGGATCTGGTCGGCGAGGGAGGCGACGGTCCAAAGGCGGCCGGGCTCGCGGTGGATGAGCGAGATCGCGCGCCCGATCTGCGGGTCCCGCAGCGCCCCGAGCCAGCCCGACTGCGCCACCGGGTCGCTCTCCAGCCAGGCGCGCAGCGCTTGCACGACGATCACGTCGGAAAGGCGGGTGATCACGGTCTCGCCGCCGGGTCGCAGCCCCTCCGCCTCGAGCGCCATCAGCCGTAGGGTGGAGCGCAGCCACTCGAGCTGCGTCGGGCTCGTTGCCGGATCGAAGGTGAGGATTCGCGGCAGCACGGCGAGCAGCTTGCGGGCCGCCGGATGATCGAAGCGCACGGCGCCGCAGACCATGTCGGTGGATTCGCCGCCCCCGCCGTGGCGCAGGATCTCGTAGCGCTCGCCGAGCTGCTCGCGCTCGAGCTCGAAGATGCTCGGCGCCGGCGCATCGGGCTCACTGCGCAGCCGGTGGCCCTCGCCGTGGGGGACGAGCGCCAGCTCGCTCGCGGCCAGGCGCCGCGGCTGGGCCTCTGGCGACTCGAGCCAGCAGCTTCCGCCGGTGATGACGTGAAACCACAGGTAGCCCTCGAGCGGCGGCAGCTCGAGACCGAACGGGGCGGTGAGCTCGGTGCGGCAGTAGAAGGCGCCGCGCAGCTCGAGGAAGTGCAGCGCCTCGCCCAGCGGATCGGCGGCCGAGGGCCAGGGATCGGGATGCGTGGTCACACGAGCAGCATGACACGGGTGGATCGAACCTCCAAGTCACGAGGACGAACGAGCATAAATCACGGACGCCACGTCATAGTAAGTCCCTGTCGCGCACCTCATACTGGATGGACTGCAATGACGTTTACCCAGGAGGAACGACAATGATCACCGTGATGGGAGCAACCGGAAACACAGGCCGCAAGATCACCGAGCTGCTGCTCGAAGGCGGCGAGGAGGTGCGCGCGCTCGGGCGCTCGCCGGAGAAGCTGGCCGAGCTCGACGCGCTCGGAGCGGAGGCCGTCGCAGGCGATGTCCGCGACCCCGACTACCTGCTAGGCACCTTCGCAGGCGCCGACGCCGCCTACACGCTCACCGCGCTCGATCCGACTCTGCCCGACTACCACGCCGACCAGGACAGGCGCGGCGAGGCGATCGCCTCGGCGATTCGCGAGAGCGGTGTGCGCCATGTGGTCGCGCTGAGCGCGCTCGGCGCCGAGCTGGCGAGCGGCAACGGGTTCATCGCCAGCCTGCACCGACAGGAGCGGCGGCTGCGGGCCCTCGACCGCGTCAACCTCATGATCCTGCGCCCCGGCGCCTTCTACGAGGGCTTCTACGCGGCGCTGGAGACGATCCGCCACGAGGGCGTGGTCGCCGACTCCGTCGCGCCCGAAGCGAAGGTGCCGATGATCGCCACCGCCGACGTCGCCGCGGTCGCCGCCGGCGCGCTGCGCGAGCGGAACTGGAGCGGCGCCGTGGTCCGCGAGCTGATCGGCCCGCGTGACCTCACCTACGCCGAGGCCACGGCGGCGATCGGCGCGGCGATCGGCGAGCCGGACCTCGCGTACGTCCAGCTGCCCGACGAAGAGTTGGTGGCGATGCTCACCGAGGCCGCCGGGTTCTCGCCCGACTTCGCTGCCCAGTTCGTCGAGTTCAACCAGGCGCTGAGCGAAGGCAAGCTGCACTCGCTCGAGGGTCGCAACCAGAGCGACACGACCCCGACCGAGTTCGAGGAGTTCGCCGCTGAGCTGGCACACGCGTACGCGGCGACGGCGTAACGCTGTCGACCAGGGGGGAGGCCGTTCCGGCGCTGGCCTCCTCCCTCTACCCTCGGGCCGTGAGCGGGATCTCGGTGACGCGCAAAGGACGGGGACCGGAGATCCTGCTGGTACACGGAGGTGCAAGCCCTGACACGACCTGGGGAGCGCTCGCGCCTCTCAGCGCGCGCTGGACGCTCGCCTCGGTCCATCGTCGCGGCTACCCCCCGAGCCCGGCGCCCCCGGATGGGCGCCAGGACTTCGAAGTCGACGCCGCCGACATCCTGCCGCTGTTGAGCTCGCGTCCCCACTTGATCGCCCACTCCTACGGCGTCCTTGGAACCCTGATCGCCGCGGCCCGGAGGCCCGAGGACGTGCGCTCTCTCACCCTGATCGAGCCCCCGCTCTTCTCCCTGGCCTCCGGAGATCCGGAGGTCAACCGCCTGAAACGGATCGGAGACACGGTGCTGACCGAGGGTCTCGACGCCGATCCACAGATGCTGCGTGAATTCCTGCGCATGGCGGGCGCGCCGGGGGTAGATGACGGGCCCCTGCCGGAAGCGGTCGCAAGCGGCGTACGCCGGGCGCACGGCGGGCGCCTACCCGGCGAGGCCCGTCCGCCCCTGAAGCCGATCCGGGCAGCAGCCGTCCCGTCGCTGGTCGCGTCGGGGGGTCACACGCGCGGGCTCGAGCGCGTCTGCGACGCCCTGGCCGCCGCCCTAGGTGCCGAGCGGCTGGTCGCACCCGGCGCCGGGCATTTCGTCGCCTCAGCGCCACGGTTCGCAGAGCGGCTGGAGCGCTTCCTCGTCGCAAGCCGCTGACACTGATCCGGCTGGCTCGGTCCGTCCCGTGCAGCTACCGGGCCTCGCGCGAACCGACAGCCGTCGAGGTACTCCGGTATGCCCAAGAGCTCGAGCCGCCGAAAGCCAGGTAGTGGCCACGACCGAGGATGTCGCGCAGGGCGCCTACTCCGACCTCTGCCTCTAGAAGTCGCATGATCTCGACCGTAACAGGCGCCACGTCGCCGCGAGGTGTTCCCGCATTTCTCAGGCGGCGGCTTCCGCCTTCGCGTGAATGCGACAGCGCCGGTCGACTGCGGGAATGAGTACAACGCCTGCCGTTATAAATGTTCGTGCCGGTCCGGATCGGCACGAAGCCGACCTAGGATCGGCCCCTAGCCGAACACTCGAACATCGCTATCGGTCGGCGGCAGCGTGGCGCAGATGGCGGCTCACGTCGCCGACGAGATCGGTTCGGACGCGCCTTTCCACGAAGCGCCATTGCCCGTCGCGGCGCTCAAAGCGGTCTTGGTACCGACCGCTGACGATTGGGTTGCAGAACCAGGTGGGGCAGCGCTTGCAGCGCGGTGAAGTACGAACGCGAAACCGCCGTGCCCGCCTCTTCGTCGACCTCGATGGCGACATTGGTGGTGACGTGCTTGGTCCGTGGCGTGCCGTCGTCGTAGAGGATCAGGCTGTCCCGGAGCATCTTCTCGAATCGCCGTCGTCGACGAGCTCGGCGTAAGCTGGAATGAGGTTCTCGATGGCCCGGTAGCTCGACTCCGGCGGAGTGCTCATGGATGCGAGAGTAGGCGAAACCGGGACACGATTGCGCCTGCAACGCACCGCGCCACCGGCCCTGGGAACTAGTCGGTCGGCTTGCCGACCTAGTCGTCCGAGCCTTCGGTCCGTTCTCCCCATCACTTCATTTTCGATTTGGGGCTAACGGTGCCTCAAAGTGCCATTTCTCCCGCGAGTAGCGCTGCAGGAACTGGAAACACAAGGAGATGATCGCCCGGCGATTCGCCGGTGGACGTCGCAAAGAATGCCGTAAGGGCGAGCCGGCCCACGACCGGCGAGGAGCACGTCGGTCGGCTGCTCGAGTCGCTTGAAGCCGAAGGTTGGCTGGCAGTCCACGACGTCAGCACCGGGCGCGGGAACGTCGACACGATCCTGATCGGACCGGGTGGACTCTTCACCGTCGAGGTCAAGTCGCATGGTGGGAAGCTGCGCACCGACCGGATCGCGCCCGCGATGCTCCGCCAGGCCTACGCGCAGAGGAAGTGGCTCGAGCGCGTGGTGGGTCATCCTGCAACTCCGCTGCTGGTCTTCTCACGCGCGTATCTGGTCGGCAAGCCGGTGAGCCGACAGCGTGGGGTAGTCGTGCTCCCAGCGAGGATGCTGGCCGGCCACCCATGGCGCTGCCCAGCCGTCCTCTCGGGCGATCAGGTACGGCACCTGCGTGCGCGCCTCGCGGATACGTTGGACGGCCAGACCTTCGCGGCCTGATCTCCCTTGAAATCCACGCTTCTACCTCCCTGCGGGTTGAGTGCCTAAGGCTATGCGAGGAGTTGCTCAGGCCGCGACGAGGTGAAGGTCGGCTGCGGCCTCGGCCACGAGCGCCGCGATCACCTCCATCGAACGCGTGTGGTGTGCGGGCGACGCGAGCTCCCCGCCGGGCGCGAAGGCCTCGTGCGCGGTGGGTACCGCCAGGTCGAGGCCGACCACGCGGGCGCCCGCGGACGCGAGCACCTTGCGCAGGTCCGCCTGCGCCCACACGGCGCCGAAGCGGCCCGTGCTCGCACCGACCACCGCGGCCGGCTTGTTCTGCAGCGGGGTGGTGGCGCGCGGACGCGAGGCCCAGTCCACAGCGTTCTTCAGCACGCCGGGGATCGAGGAGTTGTACTCGGGCGTCGCGAACAGCAGCGCGTCCGCTTCCGCGATCGCCTCGCGCAGCTCCGCGACGGCCGGCGGGGCCGGGTCCACATCGTCGTCCTCGTCGTAGGGCGGGATCGACTTCAGCCCCTCCCACACCACCACCTCGACGCCCTCCGGCGCCCGCTCCGCGACATGGCGGAGCAGGCGCGCATTGAGGGAGTCGCGCCGGGTGCTGCCGGGGATGGCGAGTACCCGCATGGCCGTTACGCCCTGTTCAGCTCGAGCTCGACGACCAGCTTCACCTCGTTGCCGAGGGCGGCGGCGCCGCCGGGGAACTCCATCTGCCAGTTCATGCCGTAGTCGGTGCGGTCCAGGACCGCCTCCAGCGAGAGGGAGATCTTGTCCCCCACCGGCGTGGGTACTGGCCCCCGCAGGCGCCCGTGGGCCTCGATCGGAAGCGCGAAGCCGGCCATCGACAGCTCGCCGGTGACCGTCAGCTCGTCAGCCGGGCCGGTGATCCGGGTCGAGCGAAACCGGACCTCCGGGTTGCGCTGGGCGTCGAAGAACTCCGGCGACAGCAGGTGCGGCCGGATGTTCTCGTCGTCGACGCTGATCGCCTCGACCCGCACGGCGCCCTCCAGTTCGAGCCCCTCGGGACCGGCCACCAGCGTCGCCTCCAACGGCTTGAACTCGCCGCGGAAGGTCGACACGCCGGCGTGCTCGACCGCGAAGGCTGCGCTCGAGTGAGACGCGTCGACGGTGTAGGTGCCGGCTGGAATCTGCTGCTGGACTGCTTGTGTGACGGTGCTCATTGAATCTCCTTCACTTGCGTGTTCAAATGTTGCTTACGCAAACAACAGTAGCAGAGGTCGTTGCGTTGTCAACGATCTGTGCGAGAATGTACGTATGGCGACCACACCCACCACCACACCCCCTATCAGCGACGAGCACCTGCTGCCTGGCGCGAGTTCCTGCGCGCCCATTCGGCGATGCTGCGCCGGATCACCCGCGATCTCGAGGAGGCGGGCCTCCCCCCACTTCCGTGGTATGACGTGCTGGCCGCGCTGCGCGACGCGCCCGAGCGGCGCCTGCGCCAGGTCGACCTGGCCGAGCGGGTGCTGCTGTCCAACAGCGGCATCAGCAGGCTCGTGGACCGGATGTCGGCGGACGCCGTGCTCGAGCGGGTGGCCTGTGCCAGCGACCGGCGCTCCTACTGGGTGCAGCTGACCGACAGGGGCGCGGAACTACTCGAGCGGATGTGGCCCGTCTATGCGCGCGGCGTCGCCGAGGACTTCCTACCCGCGCTCGGCAGCAACCCATGTGAGGTCCGGCAGATGCTGGAGATGATCGGCAGCACCTGCACGGTGGCGCGCGAAGCCGACGAGGCCATCGCGAACGCCCGCGACACCTAGGTCATTCCTGAATCCGGCGGCCGAGCTCCCGCAGCGCGGAGCCCATCGACCCGCGCGCCCGCCGGCCCTTGGAGAGCAGCAGCACTCCCACGCGCGAGGCGGGCACGCACAGCGCCCCTGCCCGGGCCCACTCGAGGGGGTCATCCGGGCGGTTGGCGACCAGCAGGACGCGGTCCTGCCGCACGGCCAGGCGCTCGGCCACGAGGCCGGCCAAGACCGGTACGGCACCGCCGTCCGCGACCGCCACCAGCACCCCTGAGGGTCCCGGGCGCGCACCGTCGGCGACGTGCGCGCGGGGCAGCTCGAGTGCGAGGCCGCGCGCCACCGTGGAGGCTCCGCACTCCCGGCTGAGGCCCAGCACACCGATCTCCAGCGACGCTCGCCCGACCGGCTCTGACGGTGGCGGCTCGATCAAGAACTCGAGTGCCCGCCGGCCGAGCGTCATCGCCGTCACCGCGGCGCCGCCCTCCGCCCGCGCACCGTGGCGGCAGCCGTCACCCGCAGGCGTGCCCGCAGCGCGTGCAACACCGCCGGTGCGCGCAGCGTGACGATCACGCTGTCGCCGTGTGTGCGCACGCTCACGTGCTCGCGCCTCCACCCCGGCGCTGCGGCGCGTGCTGCGATCGCCGGATCGCGCCCGTCCACGAGCGCGATCGCGGCTGCCTCGGCTGCGCCGTCGGCGATGGCCGCGGCGTGACCGGCCGCCAGCACCTGGAACACCGCCAGTGCCGCGATCACGATCACCAGCGCCGCCGCCACCAGCTCGATGGCCGCCTGGCCGCGCGCGCCGGCGATGCGCCTCACCGGACAGGCAGCCCGGCGCTCGCGCCGATCCGCACCGGCGAAGGCCAGCTCCGCATCACCACGGGCAACCGCACGCGCACCGTCACGTGGCCATCCTCGTCCCCGGACACGCGCGCGCCGCGGCGCAGGTGGGCCGGCAGCGCGCCGCGGGCCGCGGCCGCCGGGTCGCCCCCGACCGCCTGGGCGCGCGCGCCGACGCGGGCCGCGTTGGCCGCCAGCCAGCTCGCATGGCCGGCCAGCACCAGCTGCCAGCCGACCAGCGCCATCAGGAGCAACGCGGGCAGGGCGCCGAGCAGCTCGATCGAAGCCTGCCCGCGTTCGAGGTCCATCCGCTGTGCTCCGGTGCCGTGCATCCTTGCCGTACGCAGGCTAGGTGCGACCGCGTGGACCGTCACCACGAGGGAGCAACGAAAGCCATGCGGAGGTGCCTAGAAAGCCAGGTGCACTACGACGTCATCTGGGCGCTACGCCACCTTCACGTCCGCGGCGGCGAGCACCCGGCGGACCACCTCGAGGTAATCGAGCAGGCTGCGCGGGCTGGTGAAATTCTCGCGCACCCGTTCGCGCGCCCGCACCCCCATCTGTTCGGCCTCGTGCGGATCCATCAGCAGATCCGCGAGCGCCGCCCCGAAGGCAGCGAGGTCACGCGGGTCGTCGAGCAGCACGCCCGTCTCCCCGTGCACGACCTGGTCCTGGATGCCGCCGATCCGCGAGGCGACCACCGGCCGCGCCTTCCACATCGCCTCGGCCACGGTCAGACCGAACCCTTCCGCGATGCTCTTCTGTACCACGATGCGCGCGTGACGCTGGAGCGCGTTCACCATGACCGCGTTCTCCTCCGGGTCCTCCATGGGGAGAGATGCCAGGTGGATCCGGACACGCGCGTCCCGGTGCAGGCTCTCCCACAGCGCGATCGCATCCAGCCGTACGCGCGCGCCCTCCGGATCGTCGGCAACCGCTTCGACGGACGGGGCCGCGTAGACCAGATGGGCCCCGGTCTGCGCCGGTACGTGCTCGGCGAAGCCGCGGATCACCCCGAGTGGGTCCTTGAGAGCATCCCAGCGCGAGACCTGGAGCACCACCGGCACGTCCTCACGCAGACGCCCCTCCTCGACCATCTGGGCCTGCCGCTCGATCCGGCCGGGCGTGCCGTCGGCCCGCTGGAAGGTGGCGGCCGGCCGCTCGCCGCCGTCGGCGATGATCCCGGCGGCCCGCAGGACTGCTCGCACGGCCTCGGCATCCAGGTCGGCGTTCTTGGGCGAGAACACGTCGATGGTGGGCGGGACCACGGCCACGCGTCCGCGGTCCAGGTTCTCCCACACGAACCCCTCGCGCGAGAAGACGTAGATCTGCGCCGGGAGGACATAGGGAAGCAGGAACGCCCACGCCCGGCGGACCAGCTCGTTGGGCCGTTCGATCCCGACGTGACAACGCCAGATGACGGCGGCGCCGGCGTCGCACAGCGCCTGGGTCATCCCCGCCGGCTGGGGGTCGTGGATGATCACCAGGTCGCCCTCGCGCACACGCTCGGCGACCTCGGCGACGTTTTGGGCCAACACCTGCTCGTAGACGCGCCGCTCTGCCTCACCGAGCGGCCCGCCGTCTCCCTCGAAGCCGTGCAGGTGGTTGTGGATGCGCTTCGTGATCGTGAAGTACTCGGGCGGCCCCTCGGTCACGAGCCAGCGTGCATCGACCCCGGCGCCGCGCGCATAGGCGACCAGCGGTCGCAGCAGTTCGACGACACCGCCACCCTGAGCGGTGGAGTTCACGTTCCAAACCACGCGGCCCTCCAGCAGCCGGCGCGCCTCCTCCTGTCCACGCTCGAACCGCTCCAGCTGCAGGGGCGTCAGCACGGACCGAAAGCGGTCCGGGTCCATCGGGGAGATGTCGACCTCGAACGCCATGTGCTCAGTATGCAGCCACCCCCTCGGGCGGCTAGATCCGGTAGCGCCGCGATTCGACCCAGGCGTTGTAGACCGCCAGGATCGAGCCGGCCAGCAGTGCGACCCACACGACGAAGCCGAAGCCGCTGTCGAGCAGGCGGTCGGTGGCGGTGAGCGCCATGAAGGCCACGGCGAGGCCGGCGTACAGCTGCGCGCGATGGCGCTCGCTCATGCTCCACAGCGTGAACTTGTTCTCCATGTACAGGCGGTAGCCGAGGAACCCGATCGCGGCCAGAAAGCCCAGCGACAAGATCGCCAGCAGCAGCTCCGCCGTGCCCGAGCCGCCCGGGATGAACGCAACCGCCACGGCGACCAGCGCGATGATGGCGATGTTGCGAACGAGCTTGCGGTCCACGAGCGGGATTCTAGGGATCGCTATTTGGACGTCATCACGACGATGCCGACCACGATCGCGGCGGCGCTCACCGCCAGGCCGGCGATCGCCAGCGCTCCGAAGGCGAAGGCCTCCGCCGTGCGCTCGTCGCGGCGCAGCTCGGCGAAGCGCGTGCTTCCCAGGATCGCCAGCGAGAAGGCCAGCGTCACCCCGATCCCGGCCACGAGCGAGTACAGCACGACGTCGCGTAGAGCGGCCCAGTCGACGACCGTCGCGATCATTGCGGCGTCTCGCCCAATCCCACCGGCGCCGGGGGCGGCGCCGTGCGCAGGCGTGGGCCCAGCAGGGCCCCGATCAGGCCGATCACCAGGATCGAGACCACCACGGGGCCGAGCGCGCCGGTGCCGAAGATGCGCGTCAAGCCATAGGTGAAGGCACCGATCGCGCCGGCGGCGGGCAGCGTCAACACCCACGCCAGCACGATGTTGCCGGCCACGCCCCAGCGCACGGCCGACAGGCGCTTGGCCGCCCCGGCGCCCATCACGGCGCCCGAGATCGTGTGCGTCGTCGACAGCGGGTACCCGAAATGCGACGAGGCCAGGATCACGGTCGCTCCCGCTCCCTGGGCGGCGAAGCCCTGGGCCGGGTCCATCTTGATGATCCGCGTCCCCAGCGTGCGGATGATGCGCCAGCCGCCCGCGTAGGTACCGGCCGCGATCGCGGCCGCCGACGAGATCACCACCCAAGTGGGAACGTGGAAGTCGTCGGCGGAGATCGTGCCGTGCGAGATCAGCGCCAGCGTGATGATGCCCATCGTCTTCTGCGCGTCGTTGGTTCCGTGCGAGAGCGCCAGCAGCCCGCCCGAGGCGATCTGGCCCAGACGGAAGCCGCGGTTCACCGACCCGGGCCGCAGCCGCCCGATGATGTTGTAGGCACAAATGATGCCGACGCCGGCCACCACGAAGGCCAGGACGGGCGCGACCAGCGCCGGGATTATCACGCTGCCGACCAGACCCTCGCCGATGACGGCCGAGGGGCCCTCGGCCGCGAAGGCAGCACCCACCACGCCGCCGATCAGGGCATGCGAAGAGCTCGAGGGCAGCCCCATGTACCACGTGATCAGGTTCCACGAGATCGCGCCGATCAGGCCGGCGAACACGATCGTGGGGGTAATCAGGTCGGCTTCGACGATGCCGTTCGCAATCGTCGCCGCCACCGCCAGCGACAGGAACGCGCCGACGAAGTTCAGCAGCGCGGCGAAGGTGACCGCGGTGCGCGGCGGCACGGCGCGTGTCGAGATCGCGGTCGCCACGACGTTCGCCGTGTCGTGGAAGCCATTCGTGAAATCAAAGGCGAGCGCCGTCACGACGACGATCACCAGAACCAGATCGCTGTCCAATGCCCTCTCTTCTGTTGGCGGCTACGCCCGCGTCAGGCGTGCTTCACGACTATGCCCTCGAGAATGTTCGCGACCTTCTCGCAGGCGTCGATCGCCTGCTCGAGA
This sequence comes from Ilumatobacteraceae bacterium, assembly GCA_963732335.1. Taxonomy (GTDB): domain Bacteria; phylum Actinomycetota; class Acidimicrobiia; order Acidimicrobiales; family Ilumatobacteraceae; genus Desertimonas. The sequence continues at coordinate 267,021 of CAVSZO010000032.1, forward strand.
CGCTCGAAGATGTCCTTCCAGCGGATCACGACCATCGGGTCGATCCCACCCCTGAAAAGCGAGGCCAGTGCCTCCCGCGTGATGCGGTCGCCCTCGTTCTCGAGCCGGTTGACCTCGACAAGGTAGTGGTTGAGGTCCTGGAATCCGCGCAGCCTGGTGAGCGCCTGCGCGATGTTGCGGCAGGAGTCCTCCAGCACGCGGGCGAGCTGCTGGGCCTGCTCCATCGGCGCCTCGATGTTGTAGAGGCCCATGAAGTCGGCGGCCTCCTCGGTGAAGTCGACCACGTCGTCGAGGGCCGATGCCAGCGAGAAGATGTCCTCGCGGTCGATCGGCGTCACCGACGTGCTGTTCAGCCGGTGGATGATGTCGTGCGTGATCCGGTCGCCCTCCTGCTCGCAGATCAGGATCTCGCGGCCGAGGCCGCCGGCATCGGGCCAGGACTTGATCAGCCGGTCAGCAGCTGAGCGGCATGCAGGATGTTCGTCCCGGCCTCGTCGAAGAGGTTGAAGAACTCGCGATCCTTGGGAACGAGGCTGAGTCGGGCCATCGGCAGCAGCCTCGAGGGGACGACCCTCAGGTGGTGGTCACGCTAGCAGAGCCATCCGGCTGCTCCTCGTCACCGTCGTCGGCCTCGTGCGCGTCGAACCGGTAGCCGACGCCGAAGTGGGTGTGGACGTACCGCCAGCCGGGCGACGCGGTCTCGAGCTTGCGCCGCAGCTTGCGCACGAAGACGTCGACCGAGCGGTCGCCGTGCGCCATCTGGTAGCCCCACACCCGCTCGTAGATGCGCTCGCGCGGGATCACGCGGCCCTGCGTGGCAGACAGCAGCTGGAGCAGCTCGAACTCGCGCGGGTGAGGCCGAGCGCCCGGCCGCCCACGAATGCCTCGAACATGTCCGGCCTGATCTCGAGCTCGCCGGCCACGACCGTCTCGGGCGGCTCGGCCGCGGCCGCGCCCGCCAGGCGCGCCCGCAATGCAGCCTCGACACGCGCCAGCACCTCTTCGGGGTGACACGGCTTGGTGACCCAGTCGTCGGCACCAAGGCGCATCCCGCGCACGCGTTGCGCTACGGAAGTCGGGCCGGTGCAGACGATCACCGCCTGGCTTGGCGACAGCGCGCACAGGCGGCCGAGATAGGCCCACGCCTCCGAGCCGAGCAGCGCCGTGTCGATCACGATCGCGTGCTGGCGCATCGCTTGCAGCTCCTCGATCGGCGGCGGGCTCGGGAGGGCCTGTGCCCGCCAGCCGACGGCGCCGATGCGCTTCGCCAGAACGCGGACGAACCCGGAGTCCGAATCGATGATGACGACGCGCGCTGCGGCCGGAGCTGCGCAGGGCGACGCCTGCGTCCTGAGAAGACAGGCTGTCGGAACCTTTCTAGCGATTCCACTGCGATCAGTGTAGAGGCGACGGCCGGACGACCGGCTCTGTGAGGCCGTTTCACAAGATTTTCACATCGTGGACACGCCGCTTTAACCAGACTGCGGCATCGCGCAGCGACGCTGCGATGCAGGATGTATGAGTCAACCGATAAAAGGAGGGCGCGCGTGCGCTCACGCCTGCTGTTCCCTGCAGCACTCGTATTGATGCGCTTGGCCCTGTTCCTGGCCGCCTGCGGCAACGACGACAACAGCGGAGGGTCCAACCTCTCCGGCTCGATCACGATCGACGGATCCAGCACCGTGGGGCCGCTCACGCGAGGCGGCGGCCGAGCTGTTCCGCGAGGAAAACCCCGACGTGAGGGTCACCGTCGGGCATCTCCGGCACCGGCGGCGGCTTCGAGAAGTTCTGCGCCGGCGAGACCGACATCTCCGACGCCTCGCGCCCGATCGAGCCCGACGAGGTGGAGGCCTGCAAGAAGGAGGGCGTCGAGTTCGGCGAGGCCCAGGTCGCCAACGACGGCCTTGCCGTTCGTCGTGAACCCCGAGAACGACTGGGCCGAGTGCCTCACGATGGCCGAGCTGAAGAAGATCTGGGAGCCGGGCTCCAAGGTCAACAACTGGAACCAGGTCAAGAGCGAGCTATCCCGGACGAGAGCATGGAGCTGTTCGGCGCGGGCACCGACTCGGGCACCTTCGACTACTTCACCGAGCAGATCAACGGTGAGGAGGGCGCCAGCCGCAAGGACTACAGCCCCTCCGAGGACGACAACGTCACGGTCCAGGGCGTCTCCGGCGGCAAGGGCAACATCCGGCTACTTCGGCCTCTCCTACGCGCTGCAGAACGAGGGCAAGGTGAAGCCGGTCCAGGTCGACGGGGGCGACGGCTGTGTCGAGCCCACCGAGGCCACCGTCCAGGACGGCAGCTATAAGCCGCTGTCGCGGCCGCTGCTGATCTACCCGTCGAAGAAGGCGCTGCAGAACGAGGCGACCGCCGAGTTCGTGAAGTTCTACGTGGACAACTACGACGAGATCGCCAAGCAGGCGCAGTTCGTCCCGATGACCGAAGAGCAGGCGCAGAAGGCCCAGGACGCCGTCACGCAGCTGGAGGGCTAGTTGGAAGCTGCATCCAGAGCAGAAGTACCGGGAGCCGGCGCGCAGGTCGCGCGCCGGCTCACCATTTCCAGGCGCCGCTACGGCGAGACGCTGATCAAGCTCCTGCTGCTGGCGTGCGCCAGCGTGTCGGTGCTGACGACGATCGGCATCGTGGTCGCGCTCGCCGAGCCGACGATCGAGTTCTTCCAGGACATCAGCATCGGGGAGTTCTTCACGGGCACCGAATGGTCGCCGCTGATCAAGCCCGCCAGCTTCGGCGTCCTGCCGCTGGTCGTGGGCACGCTCAGCACGACGATCTGGGCTTGCCTGGTCGCCATCCCGTTCGGGCTGGGCGCGGCGATCTACATGTCGGAGTACGCGCGGCCCAGGCACCCGGCGCTGGGTGAAGCCCGCCCTCGAGGTGCTGGCCGGCATCCCGACCGTGGTCTACGGATACTTCGCGCTGACGGCGGTCACGCCGTTCCTGCAGGACATCGGCATCGACGTCGACGTGTTCAACGCCCTCGCGGCCGGCCTCGTGATGGGCGTGATGATCCTGCCGACCGTCGCGTCGCTGTCCGACGACGCGATGACGGCCGTGCCGATGTCGCTGCGCGAGGGCGCATACGGGCTGGGCGCCTCGAAGCTCCAGGTCTCGACCCGCGTGGTGGTCCCCGCCGCGCTGTCGGGCATCGTGGCCTCGTTCGTGCTCGGGATCTCGCGCGCGATCGGGGAGACCATGATCGTCCTGATCGCGGCCGGCCAGCAGGCGAAGTTGACGCTCAACCCGTTGGAGTCGATCGAGACGATGACGGCGTACATCGCGCAGGTCGGCATCGGGGACGTCCCCACAGGTAGCGTCGAGTACAAGACGATCTTCGCGGTCGGCGCCACGCTGTTCGTCGCGACGCTGCTCATGAACATCATCAGCATCCGCTTGGTCCGCAAGTACCGCGAGGTGTACGAGTGAGCGTCGGCGTATCGGCTACGGCCCGCGGGCAGACGGCGGCGGGCGCTCGTCGGCACGCCTCGCAGCGGACCGCGTGGCGGGCGCGCTCTTCAAGGGCGTGCTGCTGTTCAGCCTGCTGATCGGCTTCGCGACGCTGATCGTCGCTGCTGATCACCGTCGCCTCGGATGGCCTCGGCAAGCTCAGCTGGGACTTCGTCACGTCGTTCCCGTCCTCCCTTCCGAGCCGCGCGGGGATCCAGTCGCCGCTGGTCGGCACCATCTACCTGATGTTCCTGGTGGCCGCTGATCACGATCCCGATCGGCGTGGGCGCCGCCCTCTACCTCGAGGAGTACGCCGATCGGACGCGCTGGTACAACCGCGCGATCGAGCTGAACATCCAGAACCTGGCCGCGGTGCCCGTCGATCGTCTACGGGATCCTGGGGCTGGCGTTCCTCGTGCGGGGGCCGATCGGCCTCGGGCGGGCGCTGCTGGCCGGCGCGCTCACCCTGTCGCTGCTCGTGCTGCCGATCGTGATCATCGCCTCACGCGAGGCGATCCGTGCGGTGCCGCCCTCCATCCGCGAGGGCGCGCTCGCGCTCGGCGCGACGCGCTGGCAGACGATCTGGCGGCAGGTGCTGCCCGCGGCGATACCGGGGATCGCGACCGGCTCGATCCTTGCGCTGTCGCGGGCGATCGGCGAGACGGCGCCGCTGATCCTGATCGGCGCGATCGTGTTCGTGCCGTTCAACCCCTCCGAGCCTGACGGATCAGTTCACCGCCCTGCCGATCCAGATCTTCAACTGGACCACCCGGCCGCAGGAGGAATTCAAGCTGCTGGCGGCCGCCGCGATCCTCGTGCTGCTGGCGCTCCTGCTGACGATGAACGCCTTTGCCATCTGGCTCAGGAACAAGTATCAACGTAGGTGGTAAACATGCCGACTGAACAGATGACCGAACCGCAGGAGCAAACCGCGCCGCCGAGTGCTCCGAGAGGGAGGACCGCCCCGACCACCCAGATCGAGACCCGCAAGCACGGCGAGCAGCCGCTGGGCCGCGCCGAGCCGATCTTCGAGGTGCGCGAGGTCGGCGTCTCCTACAACGGCACCCCGGCGGTGCGGAACATCAGCCTCGACATCGGGCGCAACCGCATCACCGCGCTGATCGGGCCATCGGGCTGCGGCAAGAGCACGCTGATCCGCTGCTTCAACCGCATGAACGACCTGATCATCGGCGCCACGCGTCGACGGGTCGATCCTCTACCACGGCCAGGACCTGTACGGCACCGGCGTCGATCCCGGTCGAGGTGCGCAAGCTGATCGGGATGGTGTTCCAGAAGCCGAACCCGTTCCCCAAGTCGATCTACGACAACATCGCTTTCGGCCCGCGCGTGATCGGGATGAAGGGCGACATGGACGCGATCGTCGAGCGCGCGCTGACGCGCGCGGCGCTGTGGGACGAGGTCAAGGACCGCCTGAAGGAAAACGCGTACCAGCTGTCCGGCGGCCAGCAGCAGCGCCTCTGCATCGCGCGCTGCCTGGCGGTCGAGCCCGACGTGATCCTGATGGACGAGCCCTGCTCGGCGCTCGACCCGATCGCGACCGCGAAGATCGAGGACCTGATGCTGGAGCTGAAGGACCGACTACTCGATCGTGATCGTGACGCACAACATGCAGCAGGCAGCGCGCGTGTCGGACATGACCGCCGTGCTGATGCCCGAGGTGCGCGACGGGCGACGACACGATCGGTCACATCGTCGAGTACGCGGAGACCGACAAGATCTTCACGAACCCCGACAACAAGCGCACCGAGGAATACGTGACCGGGAAGGGTCGGTTAGCCGATGCCGAGGTCAGGGTCGAGTTCCACGACCAGCTGCGCGAGCTGGAGCAGGAGGCGCTGTCGACGATCGACCTCGCGATCGTGGCGCTCGATCAGGCGATCGAGGCCGTCATCAACCGCGACACCGAGCTGGCCGTGATGGTGATCGAGGGCGACGACCGCATCGACGGCCGCTACCTCGACGTGCATCAGGGCATCCTCAGCCTGCTTGCCCGCCAGAGCCCGGTGGCCAGCGACCTGCGCCTGGTCGCCGCGCTGCTGCACACGATCATGCACATCGAGCGGGTCGGCGACCTGGCGGTGAACATCGCCAAGATCGTGCCGCTGATGGGCGAGGCACCGGCAGCGAGCATCGGCGAGATCATGGCCAAGCTGGAAGCGGCCGCCAACCAGGCGCGCGACCAGCTCAAGCAGGCCCAGATCGCGTTCGAGCAGCGCAACCTGAACCTCGCCGAGAACCTCGTGAGCCAGGACGACGTGATCGACTCGCTCAACCGCCAGATCTTCTACGAGGCGATCGAGGCCGGCGGCAGCGACGCGCATTCGCGCGAGTGGGCGGCGCTCGTGATGCTGATCGCGCGCTACCTCGAGCGCATCGGCGACCACACGGTCGACATCGGCGAGCAGATCGCGTTCGTGATCTCCGGTGAGTTCCGCGAGTTCACGGACGCCTCGCGGCCGGGCGGCGTGCCCGCTTAGATCGACTTCGCCGCGGTGCGGTCGCGGCCCTCCGTTTTAGCTTCGTACAGCGCTGCGTCACCGCGGGCGAGAAGTGCCGTCCGGCGTCGTCGCCCGCCCACTCGACGACGCCGACCGAGCAGGTGAGGCTCGTGCGGCATCGCGCGCGCGCAACCGGTCGCGCCAGCTGGACCGCGGCATCGCGGGCAGCCCGGCAGCAGCACCACGAACTCGTCGCCACCGAACCGCGCGATCTGGTCCGTGGGACGCAGCACGCCCGCGCCAGCGGCGGCCACCTCCTTCAGCACCGGTCGCCGGCCTGATGGCCGTGGCGGTCGTTGACCTCCTTGAAGCCGTCGAGGTCGACCAGCAGCAGCGAGAGCGGTTCGCTGCTGCGCTCGGAGCGCGCGATCTCGATGCGGCAGGCGCTCGTCCCAGACCCGCCGGTTCGCAAGACCCGTGAGCGGGTCGGTGCGGGCAAGCGCCGCAAGCTGCGCGAGCATGTCGCTGCGCTCGACCGCGACGGCCGTCTCGTCGGCCAGCAGCGAGATCACCGATGTCTCCCGCGGGCCGACAGGGCGCCGAGGCCTGACGGCCCATCCGAGCGCCAGCACGGCCACCGCCTTGTCGCCGCGGCGCACCGGCTCGAACAGCAACGAGCGAGCGCCGGTCGACCTGCACCATGCGTTGCGAGACGGACGGATTGTCCCGCGCGTCCGGCGACGAAGTAGCGCATGCCCGGACAGGAATGCGATCGCCGCGCCGGAGTGCTCCTGGCCGATCTGCGATCGTCGCGCCGAGCGGCAGCTCGACGCCGTGCACGGCGGTGAGCGCCAGGTGGTTGTCGCCCTCGTCCTCCCACAGGCGTTGCGAAGGTGCAGCCGCGCCAGCTCCACGGTCGCGGCGCAGATGCTGGCGCGGGCGTCGGGCTTGGTCGCGATGTCGCTGGTCACGCGAGGCGACCAGGCGCAGCGTCGCCTGCTCTTCCAGCAGCCGCCGTTCGCTGGCGCGCAGGGCCTGCTCGGTGTCGGCGGCGGTGCGGCGCACCCGCTCGTTGACACCCCACGATGCGATCAGCACGGCGACGGCAGCCAGCGTGAACGCCGCCGGAGCGCCCCACTGGTGGGCACGATCGCGAGCACGAGACGAGCCCGGCCGCGACGGCCAGCGTGCGCCGGCCCCGCGGCAGGCGCGGCCGGCCGCGCGAGCGGCTTCCTTCAGGCGCGTTCCGAGCGGCGCCCGCCCGGCGGGCGTTCTTCCACCAAGTGCGCATCGGCCCAAACGCGGCGCCGCTTGAATCGGGGAGCGGGACCTCCCTGCGTCGTCCTGCCTATTGCTCGCTATGCGACCACAAAGCAGGACAGCTGTCGGGGGCGAGTGACGTGGGTGTCACGAAGGTGCCGGGGGGCCCGAGAAACCGGTGGGGTATGCATGCGGCGGCCGCCAGGCGCCGGCCGTGTCGGTTGGGAGTCCTCGGCGGTGTCCACCGCGGGCGGAGGAAGGCGCTCGGCGCCCACCAGCCGGTGATCGTCGAAGCTCAGCGCCCACACGCCGCCCTTCTTGAGGTTGAACGGCTCGGCCATCTCGAGGCCGTCCGCGCGCGGCGAGACGCTCGACGAGCTCGTCGATCACTCCGCCCTGGCTGCACGCGACCGCCGCGCCGCCGGGCCGTCCCAGCTTGCGGATCAGCTCGACCGCCTCGTGCTCGCGCCCGGGGAAGCCCTGCTCGCCGAGCAGCGGGTCCTCCTGCGCCGCGACGCCGATCGAGTCGCTCAGCGGCTCGCACCGTCTCGACGCAGCGCACGTAGTCGGCGGACAGGATCTCGTCGACCTCGAAGCGCGACAGCAGGCGCACCAGCTCCTCGGCCTGCTCCTGGCCGTCTCGTCGAGCGGGCGCAGGCGGTCGTCGCCGTTCCACTTCGAGCGGCTGCCGGCGCTCGCGTGACGCACGAGCAGCACCGATCCGGTCAGCGGCGGGCCGCTGGCGCGAAGCGCTCCAGGACCTCGCGGTCGCTCCCGCGCGTGAGCGCCTCGCGGGCGTCGTCGACCGACAGCCAGCGCATCTCGTCGACCTCGCGGTTGGGGCTGAAGGCGCCGCCGATCGCCCGCATCGCCCAGTAGTGCACGACCTTCTCGCGCGGCGCGCCGCCGGACTCTTCAGGTAGCGCACCTCCCCCAGCGACCGCCCGGGCTGCACGCGATAGCCGGTCTCCTCGTGCACCTCGCGGATCGCTCCCTCGAGGTGGGACTCGCCGGGCGCGAGCTTGCCCTTCGGGATGCTCCAGTCGTCGTAGCGCGGCCGGTGGATGATCGCGACCTCGATGGCTGCGTCCGTTGGAGCCGTCGCCGACGCGCCACACGACTCCGCCCGCGGCCTGGATCGGCGGTCTGCATGCGCCCTGGTGATCGTGCCACATCCAGCGCGGCGCTTCCGGCGGTCGAGCTTGCGCCACACGCGCGGCGAAGCCGGCGCGAGCGCGCTCGCGGGCGGCGTGCTGGCGCTCCAGCAGCCGGCCGGCGGCGAAGTGCGACGCTCGCCGCGGATGCTCTCGTCCGCGCAGATCGCTCGATCGTCTCCTCGGCCACGACGGCGTCCTGCAGCTCGCCGAGGACGTCCTGCACCGCGGCGGCCCGCTTGGCGAACTTCGGCGCCGCGTCGCCGACGCTTGCGCGCCGAGCGCCGGCGCCACCGCCTCGGCGGCGTAGCGCGCCTGCTTGGCGCGCTTGCGCACGTCGTGGAAGCGCTCGTCCGGGCTCGTCGTCGCTCGAGCCCGCGCGCCGCCGCGCGCCAGCTTCTTCCAGGACCGGCCGCGCGAGCGGCGGCAGCGCCGTGCGCGCCGGCGCGGTCGGCGGCTGCGGTCAGCGGCGGCGCCGCGGCGGCCTCCACCAGCCGGTCGAGCAGCGTCCACGTAGCGCGGGCTGCGCAGCACGCCGAGCAGCGCGCTCGCGCGCGACCTCGCGGCGCGCCTCGAGCTCCTCGAAGAAGCGGCTCGAGGCGTGGCCCGAGGTCCTCGCCGTCGGCGCGCAGCCGCTCGAGCATCACGTCCAGGTCGCGCACGTCGCCGAGCGCGGCGCCGAGCCAGCTTGCAGCTCGTCGCGCAGCTGTCTGCGCCCACTCGGGGTCGACCAGGTCGCGGAAGGTGCGCAGGTCGCTGCGCAGCCGCCGCGTGCCGACGCGCATCTGGTGCAGCGGCTCGACCTCGCCGAGGCGGGTGCGCGGGTCGTTCAGGATGATGCGCTGCACGCCCCGGCGCGATCGCCGCCTGCACCGCGTACGCGGCCGGGTCGCGAGGGCGGATGCGCGCGCGGGACACGCACGTCGGGCGGAGCCGTGGCGCGCTGTCCCGAGCGCGCGCACGACCTTCGGCACCTGCTCCGACGTGCTGCACGCCGTCGCGCGCGATCACCGCCGGCGATCCGCTCCAGCGCGTCGCGGTCGATCCCGCGGCCCTCGATCTCGATCTCGCGGAAGCGGTCGGCCACGCGGCCCGCGCTGGAGCACCGAGACGCGGTCGTCGACGAGCTCGGCGAGCTCTGCGCCGTCGGGCCCGTGCAGGCGCCACCGGCGCCGGCGCGTGCGCAGCCGCGCAACCGGCGTGAGCTCGGACGAGCGCACGAACGCCCGTCACGAGGTCCGCCGCGGCCGGCGGCACCGCGCGGCCCGCTGCCGCTCGAAGTGCAGCTCGTCGCGGCCGTCGGCGATCGCCGTCGCCGACCGGCAGCTTCACGGTCCAGCCGGACTCGTCGCTCCTCGCCGGTGCGGTTGCGCAGCGTCATGCCGTGCCGGGCCAGCCGCAGGTCGGGCGTGTCGTAGTACGTCGCGCGCAGGTCGAGCGCGGGCAGCTCCTCGATGCCCGCGACGTCGCGCGCGCTCCGCCGGGAGCGTCGGGACGAACGGGCCCTCGACCGAGAGCTTCAGCTCCTGCTCAAGCACTGGTCGGGCATCCGCAGACGTCGGGTGGCGCATCAGCTGTTCCTGGAAGTCGAGGCGCACCTCGCCCTCCTCGGGCCGCACCTGCTGCCAGCGGCCGTCGCGGTCGAGGGTCCAGGCCGACGAGTTGTCGGAGAGCGCGAGGTCGAGCACGAGCTTGAGCTGCTCGCGCAGCTCGGGCGACTTCACCGCCGCGAGCGCCTCCACGCGGCGGTCGAGGTTGCGCGGCATCATGTCGGCGCTGCCGATGTAGATCTCCTCGTCGCCGCCGTTCTGGAAGTAGAAGACGCGCGAGTGCTCGAGGAACCGGCCGAGGATGGAGCGCACCGAGATGTTCTTGCTGAGCGCCTTCACGCCCGGGCCGCAGCGTGCAGATGCTGCGCACGATCAGGTCGATCTGCACGCCCTGCTCGCGAGGCGCTGTAGAGCGCGTCCATCATTGCATCATCGGAGAGGTTGTTCATCTTCATGATGATGCGGCCCGGGCTGCTCGGGCGTGGACAGCGCGGCCTCGCGCTCGATCATGCCGATCATGCGGTCGCGCATGCCGTGCGGCGCGACGATCAGGCAGCGGTACTTCTTGTCGCGCGAGAAGCCGGTGATGTAGTTGAAGAGGTGGCCGACCTCGGCGGCGAGCTCGGGGTCGGCGGTGAACAGGCCCAGGTCCTCGTAGATGCGCGCGGTGATCGGGTTGTAGTTGCCCGGTGCCGACGTGCACGTACTGGCGCAGGTGCTCGCCCTCGTCGCGCACGACCAGGCACAGCTTGCAATGGGTCTTCAGCCCCGCCAGCCCGTAGACGACGTGGCAGCCTGCCTTCTCCAGCGTGCGCGCCCAGGCGATGTTCGCGCTCTCGTCGAAGCGCGCCTTGATCTCGACCAGCACCACCACCTGCTTGCCGCGCTCGGCGGCCTCGATCAGCGCGTTCACGATCGGGCTGCCCGCGGTGCGGTAGAGCGTCTGCTTGATCGCGAGCACGTCGGGGTCGGCGGCCGCCTCCTCGATGAAGCGCTGCACGCTGGTGGTGAAGGACTCGTAGGGATGGTGCACGAGCACGTCGCGGTCGCCCAGCACCTCGAAGATCGACGAAGTCCTCGTCGGCCAGCGAGAGGTCCGGGTGCGTGACCGGGAAGTACGGCTCGTCCTTCAGGTCCGGGCCGGTCGATCGCGTGCAGGCTCCACAGGCCCGACAGGTCGAGCGGCGCCGGGCAGCATGTAGACGTCCTCGTCGCCGACCTCCAGCTCGCTCATCAGCAGCTCCAGCACGTGCTGGGGCATGGTCTGCTCGACCTCGAGCCGCACGGCCGGGCTGCGCGCGGCGCTGCGCGAGCTCCTCCTCGAGCGCCTCCAGCAGGTCGTCGGCGCCGTCGTCGATCTCGAGGTCGGCGTTGCGCGTCACGCGGAAGGTGTGGTGCTCGACGACCTCCATGCCCGGGAAGAGCTGATCGAGGTTGGCGGCGATCACCTCCTCCAGCGGGGCGAAGTAGCGGTCCTCCGCGAACGCGACGAACCGCGGCAGGAGCGGCGGCACCTTGATGCGGGCGAAGTGCATCCGCCCGGCGGTCGGGTCGCGCACCAGCACGGCGAGGTTGAGCGACAGGTTCGAGATGTAGGGGAACGGCCGGCCCGAGTCCACCGCCAGCGGCGTCAGCACCGGGAAGATCTTCTCGCGGAAGAGCTTGTTCAGCTCCTCGCGCTGGGCCGTCTCGAGCTCGGCCCAGCGCAGCACCTTGACGCCCGCCTCGTCGAGCGCCGGCATCACGTCCTCGGCGAACATGCGGGCGTGGCGCTCGGCCAGCGGCACGACCTTGGCCGCGATCGCCGAGAGCTGCTCGCGCGGCGTGAGCCCGTCGGAGGAGCGCGTGCGGACGCCGGCCTCCGCCTGCTGCTTCAGGCCCGCGACCCGGACCTGGAAGAACTCGTCCATGTTGCGTGGCGAAGATCGCCAGGAACTTCGCGCGCTCGAGCAGCGGCGTGCGCTGGATCCTCGGCCAGCGCCAGCACGCGCGCGTTGAAGTCGATCGTCGAGAGCTCGCGGTTGAGGTAGCGGTCCCGAACCGACGGGCTTGCGGGCGGTGGCGGCGGGGCTCTCGGCGTTCGTCACAGCGTTCACAGCAAGCAGGCCTCCACTGTCGGTCCAAGTGGAGGCGCGCCCTCACGCGGGCAAGCGCGCCCCACCTGCGGGCGGATCTGGCCCGCAGCGCCAGACCCGTCGTGGCTAGCGTATCAGCGGGTCGGCAGCGCGGAAGGGCGCCGCGACTCCATGAGCGCGCGCCCCGCACTGCCAGCAGTAGACCGCGCCCGCGGCCGTGCAGGGCGCCGCACGACGGGCACTCCCCCGCCGCGCCGCTGCGCTCCATCCGCAGCAGGCGCTCGACCTCGCCCAGCTCGGCGTCGATCCGCTGCAGCTCGGCGGCGGCCCGCGACCAGCACGTCCACCCGGAAGTGGTCGCGGATCGCCATCTCATAGGCGAGCCCGCCGAGGTCCCACTGCAGCTCCGCCAGCCGGTCGGCGAGCCGCTCCCGGCGGGCGAGCAGATCGGCGGGCAGCACGGGGCGCCGCCTCCGGGTGGCAGTGTCGACGCGTGCTCATTCGATCACGTCTCCTCCGCCGCCGCCGCCGGGCTGCCTTGTCGTCCTTGGGCGGCGCCTTGCCCGGCAGCTTGGTCGTGTCGGGCAGCTTCTTCGCCTTCTTCTGGTACTCGCTCGGGCGACAGCTTCTTGCAGGTCCTCGAGCTGGCTCCTTGCCGACCGTGGCCGCCTTCTTCTTGCCGGACAGCGCGCCGGCGTCGCCCTCGGCCGCGAGCCCGCCGCCGGCGGAGATATTGATCACCTTCGCGCCCGGAGAAGTCCGCCTTGTCAGCTTGCCCAGCGCCTTCGTTCGCCTGCTTCTTCGTGTCGAAGACGCCCGCGTAGATGACGTAGTTGCCGCCGTCCAGGCTCGAGAAGTCGTCGGAGTCGAGCGCGCCCACGTCGGTCGCTCCCTTGGACTTGGCATCGCTCTTGGCCGCTCTGACGGCCGGCACCTGCGTGCCGTCCTTGGGCAGCGTCTGCAGCTGGACCGTGTAGCCGTCCTGGCCCTCCGGCCAGTCGCTCGTGAACTCCGCCGACCGGGGCGGCCGCACCGGCGCCCGCCACCGTGATCACCTGCGGCGGCGGCGTGCCGCCGACCTGCTGCGGCGGGTCGTCGCCGGCGGAGCCGATCAGCATGCCGAGGCCGACCGCGAGGCGCAGAGCAGCGACCACGGCCGCGCGGCCAGCACCGGCGTGGGCTGCCAGCGCCCGGGCGCGTCGCCGCCTGCGCGGTGGCCGGCGGCACGGCGGCTCGCCGCCCTGGCGCCGGTACTTCTGCTCGCAGCACCTCCAGGAACGGCAGCCGCGCCTCGGCGCGGCGGCGGCCGCAGTTCAGGCAGTAGCGCTGGTCTTCGGCCAGCGGCGCGCCGCAGTCGCGCGCACGGCTCGCCCTGCTCGCCGAGCACGCGGCGTTTCGAAGGCCTCATGTTCCTGGTGGATCGTCATCCGCCGCCTCCCAGCCGCGTTGGGGGGCGCCGCGACCGAGATGCTCGGCGCCCGCGCGGGTTGCCGATGAAGAAGACCGTGTAGCGCGCGCGCTTGCCCGGTTGCAGCCGCTGGATCTGCGCGCGGCCGGCCGCCACCACGCGCCCGCCCTTGCCGCGCGACGCCGAACACGACGAGCTTGCGCTGCTCCACCTGCGAGCGGTTGGCGGCAAAACCGACCGCCGCGACGCCGCTGACCGGATCCTGCTCGAGCCGCGGCCGCGTGACCGTGATGCGCGGCACCTGCCGCGCCTCGACCGCCTTGCCCTCGCCCACCTTCGCCTCGACTCTGCGCGGCCGCTCCGCGGCCGCGACCTGGTCGTTGACCCACGTCGAAGTCCTCGCCGGGGCGCAGCAGCGGGACCCGCACGAGCGTGGGCTCGAGGCCGGGATCGTCGTTGCGGAACAGGCGCTTGCGGCCGCCGTCGCGCACGTCGATGGTGATCGGCGACCTGCGCGAGCGCGCGGCGGCCGGTGTTGCGCAACCGCACTGCCACGGCAGTGCCGTTCTCGTCCTGCACGGCGCTGGCGAGACCACCTTCACGTCGGGGCTCTTGCGCGTCACGACGACGCCTTTCTCGTCCAGCGCGCCCCCGCCCTCGCGCTCGAGCCGCGCGCTCTTGTCTGCGTGGACTCGCAGGCGCGAGCAGCAGCGGCAGCGGCATGACAGCGAGCACGGCCCCAGTCGCTTCATCCGAACGCCCACTGACGTATTCCTTCGTGCGCTGCTCGCGCGGCGCGCCGAAGACTGCTCGGCCGGCCCGTACTCGACCAGCTCGCCCAGGTACATGAAGCCGACGTGGTCGGCGACGCGCAGCGCCTGCTGCAGGTTGTGCGTGACGATCACCACCGCGACCTCTTCGCGCAGCCGCATGATCAGCTCCTCGATCGTGGCGGTCGAGCGCGGGTCGAGCGCGGAACACGGCTCGTCCAGCAGCAGCACCTCCGGCCGCGCGGCCAGCGCCCGCGCGATGCACAGCCGCTGCTGCTGCCCGCCCGACAGCCGCAGCGCGGGGTGCATGAGGTTCTCCCCCACCTCGTCGAGCAGGCCGGCGCGCTGCAGCGCGTCCACCACGGCGGGCCGCAGCTCATCGCGCGAGGGGCGCCGCGAGCCCTGTTCGCGCAGCGCGTAGGCGACGTTGTCGAAGATGCTCATCGGGAACGGGTTGGGCTGCTGGAAGACCATGCTCACCCGGCGGCGCAGCTGCGTGACCTCGAGCGCGTCGATGTCCTGGCCGTCGAGCGTGATGCGGCCGGATCGCGTGGCCGACGGAGTCAGCTCGACCAGCCGGTTGAGGGAGCGCAGCAGCGTCGTCTTGCCGCACCCCGACGGCCCGATCAGGGCCAGCACCTCGCCCTGGCGCACGGGCAGGTCGACCGAGTCGACCGCGAGCTTGCCGCCGTAGGCGATCGACAGCGACTCGGCGCGCATGCGCTCGACGTGATGGCCGTCCTCGCGCGCCGGAAGCGGCGGCGCGTGAGGTTCAGCGCGTCGACCGCGATGCGGCCGTCGGGCGCGGCCGCATTACCGTCGCCGGGCGGGCGGGGGCGCGACGATCGTCGGCTCGCCCCTCGATCAGGATCCGGCGGATGGGAGGCGGGACTACTGGTTCCATGACGGACCCGCTCCTGCGCCGCGAGACGAGGTCCACGACGAAGTTGAGCAGCATCACGATCAGCAGCAGGACGAAGGCGGCGGCGTAGGCCTTCTCGCGGCGCGTTGCCCTCGCCCGGCCGGGGAGTTCACGAACACGTAGCTGGTGAGCGTCGAGCCCGTGCCGCGCAGCGTGTCGAACGGCTCGACGCCGCCGGCGCCGGTGAGCTGCAGCGACGCGCCGAGCAGGATCACCACGATCGCCGTGTCGCCCGCGATCCGGCCCATGCCGAGCGCCGTGCCGGTCGCGATGCCAGGGCGGCGCGGCGGGCAGCAGCACGCGCCGGATCGTGGCCGCCTTCGTCTTGCCGAGCGCGTATGAGGCCTCGCGCACATGGCGCGGGATCGCCTGCAGCGCCTCGCGCGTCGCGCCGACGATCAGCGGCAGCGCGATCAGCGCCATCATCGCGCTGGCGGCAAAGAACGAGCGGCCGAACACCGCGCCGCCCTCGGCCGTGAACGACAGGGAGCCGAACAGGCCGTTCGAGAAGACGATCAGCCCGAAGATCGCCAGCACGATGCTGGGCGTGCCGGCCACCACCTCGACCGCCGACTCGACGGCGCGCGCCAGCCAGAACGGCCGCGCGTACTCGCTCAGCCACACGGCAGTCGCGATGCCGGGCAGGATCGCCAGCGCCGTCCCCATCACCGTCAGCAGGAACGTGCCGATCAGCGGGTCGAAGAAGCCGCCGGCCTTGCTCTGGTCGATCTCGGCCTGCGGATGGCTGAACAGCAGGTCCGGCCGCAGGTACTGGAGCCCCTTGACCAGCATGTAGATCACGATCGCGCCGGCGACGACGCACAGCCCGATGCCCGCGACCCAGGCCAAGCGCCAGCCCGATGCGATCGCGCCATCGGCCACGAGGCTCGCGGCGGATGTTCGTCCGCGGTCGACCTCGTCATACCCCGCCCCGTACTTCTTCATCGGCTGCTTCGCGGCCCAGCCGGCCAGGGACAGGAACATCGCGGAGACCAGCAGCACCGCGGCGAACGCGTACAGCGTCTCGCCGAACGGCTCCACCGACAGGCCGTCGGCGTTGTCGACGATCGTCGCCGCCAGCGGGCGCGTCGGCTCGAAGAAGAAGGTGAGTGCCGTCCAGCAGGTTGGGCGCGAAGCCCACCGACCCGGACACCATCGAGAGCATGATCGCCTCGCCCAGCGCGCGCGCGGTGGCGAGCACCGCCGCCGCGATCACCGCCGGGCGCACGGCCCGCACGGAGATCGTCCACATCACCCGCCAGCGGTTGACGCCGAGCGCCGCGGCGCCCTCCGTCCACGCGCGCGGCACCGCGCGCAGCGCGTCGACGATGATCGCCACCATGATCGGCGTGATCATCACGGTGAGGATCACGCACGGCCACGATCAGGCTCGAGCCGGTGAGCTGCACGACGTACGCGACCGATTCCTTGCGGTCCTCGCTGATCAGGTGGTTGCCGACGAACGGCACGATCACGAGCACGCCGATCAGCCCGTAGATCACGGACGGCACGGCCGCCAGCAGGCGCACCACCGGCTCCAGCACCTTGCTGCAACCGCGGCGGCGCGAACTCGACGATGAAGATCGCCGCGAACAGCGAGATCGCGACGCCGCACGAGGACCGCCCCGCAGTCGTCAGGATCGTGCCCGCACAGCAGCGGCCACGCGCGCAGCTCGTAGACGTAGTCGTCCTGGTCCGCGGGCGAGTTGAAGATGTCGCCGAGCTGCTGGTCGACGTTGCCGCCCGAACCGAACCAGCCAGGCCGTTGTGCGAGAACGACGGCCACGCGTTCGCGAACACGAACACGACCATGCCGGCGATCAGGGCCAGCAGCGAGCAGGCGAGCGCGCCCAGCAGCAGCTCCGTGCGCCGGTCGCTCCACGGCCGGCGAAGCGCCTCCGCGAGCCGGGCGCCCGGGCGCCCGGCCGCCCGTGCAGCGGTGGCTTCCACTACTTCAGCGGGACCCAGTTCTTGGCGATGATCTTGCGCGGCCTTGCGCGGAACGCACGAACTTGATCCAGCTTCGCGGCCGCCCCTGTCGCCTTGCCGCGCGTCACCAGCCAGAAGTTACGCACGCCGCCGTACTGGCCGGACTTCGCGTTGCGCAGCGTGCACGCAACACCGCGGTACGGGACGACGCCGAGGCCCTGGGTGAAGTTGAAGTCGACGTAGCCGATCGCGCTCGGGTTCGAGGCGATCGCCTGCTGCACGCGTCCGTTGGAGGGCCGCTGGCTGGCGCTCGGCGAGATGCGCAGGTCCTGGCCCATGAAGATGTTCTGGAACGCGTCCTGCGTACCGGAGGCGGGGTTACGCACGATCAGGTCGATCGTCCCCGAGGCCTTGCGCGCCCGGCACGTCGCTCCACGAGCGCACGCGGCCGGAGAAGATCGCCTGCACCTGCTCCTGCGAGAGGTTGCCGAGGCGGTTGCTCGGGTGGGTGGCGATGCAGACGCCGTCGCGCGCGATGCGGTTGAACACGAGGCCGCCGGGGTCGGACGGCTGCGGGTCGCGTGAGGACATGCCGATCGTCACGCGTCCGCGGGAGACGTCGGCGATGCCGATGTCGGATCCGCCCTGGAGCACGCGGAACTTGACCTTGCCCTTGCCGGCCTTGGTCTTCAGGTAGGCCTTGGCGAGCTGCGTGGCGAGCGGCGCCACGGAGGTCGACCCGCTGAGCGTGATGGTGGTCTTCGCGCTCGCGGTCGCGGGCACGGCGAGCAAGGGCAGGCTGCGAGTGTGATTGTCAGGACGGCTCTGCGCACGGGTCCTCCTGCTTGACGCGATCGGTTCGTGGTCGAACGGGCCTCCAAAGCGGCGACGCGCACGGTCGCGGCGTGCAGCGAGGACTCTCGCCCACTCGCACGGCCCGGAAGTGAACGCCATGTGTTCGGGTGGTGAAAAAAATGTGTCGCACCGCGCCCGGGCCGTCCGGCGTTCACCAGAACTTCTCGGCGTTTTCACATCGCGCGCGCCGCGATTGCCGCGACCGTTGTCCGATGCGAAGCTGCTGGCGCTCCTGGCCGTCGGCGCTCGTGCTGCGTGCATGCCGGGCGCGGCGCACGCCGTGATCTCCCCCGCGACGCACGATCGACGGGCCCGAGCGACGACATCGTCGACCTCGGCGGCGTCGCGATGGCCGAGGACGGCACCGGCGGCCTCGTCTACCGCAAGATCGGCGCCGACGGCCGCGACGCACATGTATGCGGTGCGCTTCGTCGACGGCCGCTGGCAGGCGCCCGCGCGCGTCGACGTCGGCCAGAACTTCGACTCGTCCTGGCCCGCGATCGGCGCCGGCGACGGCGGGCGCCTGGTGGTCACCTGGGTGCACGAGTTCGGCGTCGGCACGGACCGGCTCTTCTCCGCGTCGCTCGACCCGGGTGCGAGCCGCTTCCAGGCGCCGATCCCGATCGACCTCAACGTGGGCGAGGCGGTTGCCGACCTACCCGTCGCTCGCGATGAACCGCGGCGGCAGCGCCTACATCGCCTACCGGGTGCTCGGCGTCCGAGCCACCGGCGCGGCAGGATCCGGACGCGCCGCCCGGCTACTTCGGCGGCGAGGTGCGCGTCGCGCGCTACAACGGCTGGCTGTGGTCGCAGCTGGGCCAGCCGGCCGACCGCAACCCCGGCGCGCCGTTCGCGACGCCCACTGCGGGGAACTCGCCGAAGGTCGGGATCGACGTGACCGGCAACGGCATCGTCGCCTTCCACGAGCCCGACGACGACTTCATCGACCGCGTCTGGGCGCGCCGGATCTTCGGCTCGACGCTCGGCATCCCGCTGATCGTCAGCCCGCAGCAGTTCGGCGGCGCGCCGCTGCGCGGGCCCGGCCGACGCGTTCTCGCTCGACGTCACCGGCTTCGGGCAGGGCGCGGTCGCGCTGCGCCAGCAGCCCGCGCCGCAGGGCGGCGCGCTGGTCGGCCCGCACGTATTCGTGAACCTGATCCCGGAGTCGTTCAGCGACGCGGCCGCCAAGTTCGGCGGGCCGCGGCTCGCGGACGGCACGCACCGGCGGGGCGCTCGGCGGCGCGCCGAGCGCACCCTCCGCGGGAGTGACTCCCGACGGCAGCTTCGAGCTGGCGTTCGGGCTCGGCGCCGCCGCGCGCACGGTCAAGGGCGGCGAGACGCACGGTGGCCGCGCCCCAGCCGCTCGGCGACGGCCGCGGCGCGGTCGCGGCCGACCCGGTGATCGAGGTGGCCGAGACGCAGGCGTCGGTCGCGGCCTGGCGCGCACGGCAGCGCGTGGTCGGCATCGAGGAGTCGCGCGAGGACGGCAAGGTCGCCGTGAAGGGCGTGCGGGCGGCCGCGCGGCGGCGCCGTGCAGGACGTGCAGATCGCCGGCTCGGACCTCGGCGACGCGCTGGTCGCGTTCCGCCAGGGCGACCAGGGCGCCGAGCAGATCGCGGCCGCCGCGGTGGACGCTCCCCGCAGGCCTTCGCGGTCGAGGTGCCGCTGAAGTTCGTGCGCTCGCAGAAGGTGCGGCTCGACTGGGACACGCCGCGCAACGCGCTCAGCCAGCTGCGCTACACGGTCCGGATCGGCAAGCGCACGGTGGCGCGCAACCTCGAGCGCAGCTTCTACCGCGTGCCGACGCGCAAGCTGAAGGACGGGCGCCTGCCGATCGTCGTGACCGCCACCGACGGCAACGGGCAGCGCAGCCGCAGCACCGCAGGCGCGTGCTGCGGCTCGATCGCAGGCCGCCGCGCGTGAGCGCGTCGGCGCGCGGCAAGCTGCGGGCGCGGGTGCGCATCGTGGACGGCACGCGGCGGCGCGTCGCCGGGCCCGCGCGCTCGCGGATCTCGTGGGGCGACGGGAAGCGCTCGCGCGGCACGCACGGTGCACGCACCGCTACAAGCGGCCCGGCATCTACCGCGTGACCGTCGTGGCGCGCGACCGCGCGGGCAACGACGCGCAGGGCGAAGCTGAAGGTGAGGGTCCGATGAGGCCGGTCAGGTCATCGCCGTCGCCGTGCTGGCGCTGCTGCTGGTGGCGCCGCGGCATGCGCGCGCGGCGAGTTCCTGCCGGGCGCAGACATCGTGTCCGTCTCGCCCGAGCGCCAGAGCAGGCGGATGCCGAGACGGTGTGCCGTCGACATCTCGCACGACGGCACGCTACGTCGCGTTCCAGACGCGCGCGCGCAACCTGTTCCCGCCGGGTACCAGATCCGCCCGGGCGAGTTCCGCGCGGGCGGGATCTTCCGGCGCGACCTGCGAGTCGGGCGCGCTCGAGCTCGTCGCGCTCGGAGACCTGCGCACGATCGGACCGGCGGCACTCGCGCGACGCGGCGCGCAGAACCCGTCGATCAGCGGCGACGGGCGCTACGTCTCGTTCTCGTCCGCGCGACCAGCTTGTCGCCGCCGACGTCAACACCAGCATCGACGTGTACGTGCGGGACATGGAGCGAGCCGATCGACTCGCCGGCGCGCGTTCGAGCTCGTCTCGGCGCGCGACGGCGGCGACGCAGCCGGCGACCTACGGCGGGCCGCCGGCCGCGGTCACGGGCGCCGACATCACCGCCGAGGCGCGCGCTCAGCGCGGACGGCCGCAAGGTCGTGTTCGCGCACCCGCGCGCCGTCGGATCTGCCCGCGGCGGACTTCGCCGCACGCCGGCCGGCCAGCTGTTCGTGCGCGACCTCGACGCCAACACGACGACGCTCGTGACGCGCAACAGGCTGGACGGCACGCCCGGCCGGCGGCGCCTCGACCTCCGGCGCGTTCGCGGCGATCAGCGCGGACGGCACGACCGTGGCCTGGGACGGGACAGAACGCCGGCCTGCCAGACGCGCCTCCAGCCGGGCGAGATCGACGAGCGCCGTCTACTACCTCTGGCGGCGCGTCGCGGACGGGCCGGCCGCCCCCACGCGGCGCATCACCGGCCCGGCCGACGTGGACGACCCCGGCTGCGCGGAGTCGGACACCGTGGCTCAACGACGAGAGCGCCAGCGGGCCCTGCTACGGACCGCTGGCGGAGCCCGGAGGACTCGCCCCCCGGAGCACTCACCGGCATGCGTGCCGGCGCTGAGCGCCGACGGCACGAAGGTGGCGTTCCTCGTGAACAGCCCACCGCGCGGCACGCCGCTCGGCAACCAGCTCGACGTGTTCGTGACCGACATGACGCCGGGCCTGACGCGCAAGGCCGCCACGATCGAGCTGACGCGCGAGAGCTCGCTGGGCGTCGACCGGCGCCGTCGAAGCCGCGTGATGATCTCGGCCGACGGGCGCCGCATCGCCTTCGTCTCGAACCGCAGTGACTTCGGGCTCGCCGACTCCGCGGCTCGTGACGCCGCCGCCGTCCACCGAGAACTTCCGAGGTCTATGTCATCTACCTCGACCGGATGGAGATCGAGCGCGTCACGCGCGCCTGGGACGGCGGCGAGATCGATCGCGACGTCGGCGACGTCGTTCGGGGCGATCGCATGCTCGGGGGACGGGCGCAGGATCGCGTTCGTCTCGTCGGCCACCAATCTGTTCCCCGGAGACGCCAACCAGGTCGCCGACGCCTTCGTCGTGTCCGAGCAGCCGGGCCGGCGGCGGGCGGCGGGCCCAGGAGCCGCCGTTCGGAGACGTCACGCCGCGCGAGGACGCCGATCCAGACCGCGGGCGCCTGCGCTGCCGGTGAGCCTGCGCCGCGGCCCGGGCGGCAGCGTGCGCGTGACGGTCGCGCGCCCCGAGGCCGGGACGTCGCGCTGACCGCGCGCGCGCGCGTGCGACGCCGGCCGCCGCGCGCGCGCTGCGCCCGATCGCGCAGGGCCCGCAAGCGCGTGCGCCGGCGCCGGCCGCGTCACGCTCATGCTGCGGCCGGCGCGCCGCTACCGGCGCTACGTGCGCCGCGAGAAGCGCCTGCGATCGCGGCTCGAGATCCGCTTCTCCCCGCGCGGCGGCGGGCGCGCGCTGGTGGCCCGCCGCACGGTCTCGTTCACGCGCTGACCTCGTCTCCACGCCCTGCTTTCACCCGCCGCGGTGTACGCGCTGGTGAACGGTGGTGAACGCCGTGTATGCGAAGTGGGAACCGTTTGGAGAAGGTCCCGTTTCCATCCCGTGAACCCAATGTGTGAGTGCTGTGAACGGCATTGACCGCGCCGATCGCGCACGCACTACAACTCGCCCGTTCGTAGGGGTTTGATCGAGACCGAAAGGGGTTCTTGCCTCATGCACAGATCTGCAACCAGACCACGTGCGGGCCGATGGAGAAGGCTCGCGCTGGCCGTGGTCGGGGCCGCCACAGCGCTCGCTGTGCTCGCGCCCGCCGGCCAGGCCAACTTCACCACCGGCAAGTGTCAGGGATCGAACATCACCGGCCGCGGCGCGTCGTTCGCGAACACCGCCCACGCCGCCTGGAAGACCGACTTCGAGAGCAACTGCTGCGCCGACGTGGGCACGTTCCCGACGGTCACCTACGAGCCGCAGGGAAGCGGCGCGGGCCGGCGCGTGATGGGAGAGCGCACCGCGCCCAACGCGGACGGCTCGCCTGAGCCGCAACCAGGTGCCGCGCTTCGGCATGACCGACGAGCCGCCGACGCCGACGGCCATCAGCCAGATGAACCAGGGCACCGACGCCGTCGGCGACGAGGGCACGATCCACGTGATCCCCGGCGCGGTCGGCTCGGTCGTGCTGGCGGTCAACTTCCCCGACAACTGCGACCGCTCGCTGCTGCCGGACTCGGCCGAGACCAACCCGGCGGCGGCCAACGCGGCGCCGTTCATCGACCGCGTGCGGTTCACGCGCACGCAGTCCGAGGAGATCTGGAACGGCGACGCCGCCCACGACCAGTGGACCGAGATCTTCCCGACGCTCGCCGCCGACGCGGACTGCAACGACGTTCATCACGCGCGTCGTGCGGTTCGACGACTCGGGCACGACGTTCGCGTTCAAGGAGTGGCTCGACAAGGTCAACCCGGCCCGCGACTGGGACCCGGGCTTCACGACCGGCCCCGACACGCGCAACTGGCCGAACGCCGCGCTGCGGCCGCGCGCCGGACTGCGACCGACGACGCCCCGACGGGGCCGCAGGGCACGCACCTGACCAGCGGCTGCGCCAACGGCAACGGCCCGCTGATGGAGAAGCTGCTCGCCACCGACGGCGGCATCGGCTACTCGCGACATCGCCACCGCGCGCGCGAACGGCTACGAGATCGTGCCGGTCGCGCGCCGGGCGGCTCGCGTGACGACGACCTGTTCTGGACGCAGGTCACCAACCCGAGCGGCCAGTTCGTCGAGCCGACCGAGGACCCGAACGGGTTCCAGACCACGGGCGCAGAAGGGCGCCAACTGCGAGAACACCGACGTTCACCGGCGTCCCGGCCTCCACGCTGGGCGACTGGCAGAACGCGGACGGCACCGACTCGCCCACGGGCTGGGTCATCTGCACGCTCACGTACGGCCTGCGTGTTCGACGACTACAAGGGCCCCTACAGCCTGCAGGGCGCGGGCGACGCGGCCGAGGAGCAGAAGGCCCGGTCGGTGAAGGACTACTGGGACGTCGATCGTCAGCGACGACGGCCAGGACCTGCTGTTCGCGCACGACTACGCCCAGCTGCCGGCCAACATCCTCAACATCGCCCGCGCCGGCGTGAACGCGGTCTGCTGGGACAAGCCGGGCCGGGCGCCTGCCCGACGCAGCTCGTACGTCTACCCGCGGCCGCAGGGCGCGACGCCGCTGCGCGTCTCGCTGGTGCCGGCGTACAACCAGTGCACGGCGCCCAACCGCACAGCACGGGCCGCCGCTGGCGGTCCCGTCCTGCAACCCGCCGGCGCAGTCGTCCGGCTCCCTGACGGTCGGCACGCCCGACGCCAACGGCAGGCGGCGAACTTCGTCGGCTCGTCAAGTACGACGCGGTCGCGGAGCCGCCGGCGGCGCGGACGAGTCCGACGTGAGATCACGGTCAGCATCACGGACGTCCGCAACGCAGGCAGGCCTGACCGACTACACCGGCCAGGTGCAGGCTGACGCACACGCTCCGGATCACCGACCGCGTCAACGGCGACTCCGAGGCGCAGCCGGGCACGGTGCAGGACACCGACGTTCCCGGTCACGGTCGGGTGCACGGCGACCGGCGTCGACGACGATCGGCGGCACCTGCACGCTCACCACGACGGCCGACGCGCTGGTGCCGGGCTCGATCCCGCGAGGGCAAGCGCGCGATCTGGGAGCTCGGCCAGGTGACGGTCAACGACGGCGGCGCCGACGGCCTCGTCTCGACCGGCCCGAACACGGTCTTCCTGCGGCAGGGGATCTTCATCCCGTAGCCGCGAGCGCAGCCCGCCGCGCGCGACGCGGCGCGGCACGCCCGGGAGGACGGCAAAGAGCGCCCGGGCCTCGCAGCGAGGCCCGGGCGCTTCGCTGCGTTCGGTGAACGACTGGTGAACGAATGGTGAACGACGCCGCTGGATAACAATGTTGCCGATGTGAAGCGGGTGTGTGACTTCTGTGAAGGGTATTGACCGTCGCCTCGGCCGTCGACAGAACATCGCGAGCCGGTGCACTTTGGAGGTCTTCGCCGGCGACCGCCAGCCTCTTCCTTCCGAAAGGACCACCAGCATGCCGTTCCCCGACAGCGAGCAGCTCGTGACGAGCCGAGCGCAGCCGACCGTCACCGGGGCGCCCGGCCACCACGCCGCAAGCCGCCGTCGCTGCAGCTCAAGACGCCGTGGCGAGCGTGGCGTCGGAGCGCGTGCGCGAGTTCGGCCAGGCCGTGCTGAAGCTCGCGCTGCAGGACCCGCTCAGCACGTTCCTGCTGCTCGCCTCGATCGTGCTGACGATCCTGTTCTTCACCCTGCTCGGCTCGATCGAGCCCGAGCTCGCCCGGCCGCGAGGCGCCGCTCAGCGAGGTCGTCGAGCTCGCGCGAGGAGAGCCAGATCGAGACGCGCGACGCTGCTCGACGAGGACTCGCGCGTCGTGGTCGACGACCGAGGACGGCGCAGGCTGTGGGCCGCCTATCCGTCCTCGGACGCCCAGACCGACGACCTGCTGCGCACGCTTCGACGCGCGGCGGCGCGATCGTCGAGGTCGACCAGCAGTCGTGGCAAGCCGACGCGCCAGATCGTCGTCCAGTTCCTGCTGCCGATCCTGATCCTCGTCTGCCTGTTCGCGTTCTTCATGCGCATCGGCCAGGACGCAGGCGCCGGCGGCTTCGCCGCCTTCTCGAAGCTCGGCAACCGCGGCAAGAAGCGCAAGAAGGGCGCGCGCCGATCACGTTCGCCGACGTCGCGGGCGCCGGCGAGGCGGTGGCCGAGCTGCGCGAGATCCGCGACTACCTCGCCGACCCGAGCCAGTACGCGCGACTCGGCGCGCAGGCGCCCCGAAGGGCGTGCTGCTGGTCGGGCCCGCCGGGCACCGGCAAGACGCTGCTCGCGCGGGCGACCTCGGGCGAGGCCGACGCCGCGTTCTTCTCGCTGTCCGGCTCGGAGTTCGTCGAGTCGCTGGTCGGCGTCGGCGCGGCGCGCGTGCGCGACCTGTTCGCGCAGGCGCGCAAGACCGCGCCGGCGATCGTCTTCATCGACGAGCTCGACGCCGCCGGCCGCCGCCGCGGCGCCGGCATCGGCCAGGGCAACGACGAGCGCGAGCAGACGCTCAACCAGCTGCTGGTCGAGATGGACGGCTTCGACGCCGAGGCCGGCATCGTCGTGATGGGCGCGACCAACCGGCCCGACATCCTCGACCCGGCGCTGCTGCGCCCGGGCCGCTTCGACCGCCAGGTGACGATCGACGTGCCCGGACGTGCACGGCCGCTTCGAGATCCTCGAGCTGCACTGCGGCCAGCGCCCGCTCGCGCCCGGACGCCTCGCTGATCGAGATCGCGAAGCTGACGCCCGGCTTCACGCGGCGCCGAGCTCGCGAACGTGATCAACGAGGCCGCGCTGCTGACCGTGCGCGAGGGCGAGACGCGCGATCACGCAGGCGATCCTCGAGGAGGCGATCGACCGCGTCGTCGCCGGGCCGGCGAAGAAGAGCCACGTCCTGACCGAGGCCGAGCGCTGGGTGATCGCCATCCACGAGGCCTCGCACGCGGTCGTGACGCGCTCGATCGGCCAGACGATCTCGGCGCAGAAGCTCTCGATCGTCGCGCGCGGGCGCCAGCTCGGCACCGCCGCGCACATGCTCACCGACCGCGACCAGGTGATCGCGCAGGAGCCCGACCTGCAGCGCCAGCTGGTGTCGATCGTCGCCGGGCGCCGCGGGCGAGCAGATCGAGTACGGCTGCCTCTCGACCGGCGTGCACGACGACCTCCACGCCGCCACGCAGCTCGCGCGCCGGATGGTGACCTCGTTCGGCATGTCGGAGGCGCTCGGGCCGGTCACGATCGGCGAGCGCGAGGGCGAGGTGTTCCTCGGCGCCTCGCTGCAGGACCTCGGCTCGGTCGGCCCGTCGACGCTCGAGCTGATCGACCGCGAGGTCGAGCGGCTCGTCGGCGAGGCGCTCGAGAAGGCGACGGTCGTGCTGGAGCGCAACTGGGGCGCGGTCGAGGAGACGGCGCAGCGCGCTGCTCGAGCACGAGACGCTGTCGGGCGTCGCGCTCGACGCGGTGCTGTCGACCGTGCAGCCGATGCCGCTCGAGCGCGCTCGAACGGACGTCGCGCCGCGACGGCGGCCCCCGACGCGCCGAAGGTCTGACCTGAGCGCGATGAGGCGCGCTGGCCGCCGCGCTGCTGTCGGCGCTCGTGGCGGCGGTGCTGCGCCGCGCCGGCGCCGCGCGCGCCGAGCCGCGCCTGGCGGCTCGAGCAGCCGCCGCCGCCGCCGGGCGCGCCGTTCACGGTGCCGCTCGGCGCGCCCGGCGACCTCCAGTTCCTGGCGCCCAACCGCGGCCTGCTGGCGGTCGAGGGCAACGCGACGGTCCCGCGCGGGCCTGTTCGTCTACGACGGCGCTCGGCTGGCACCAGCTCGCGACCGTCTGCGGCGGCCCGGGCGCCACGACGCGCGATCGCCTCGCCGGGCCCGCGCGAGTTCTGGACGGTCACCGAGCCGAGCCAGCCGCGCGCCGGCACGGGCACCGCGCTCTGCCACTTCAAGGACGGCGAGGTGGTCGGCTCCTACAGCACGCCGCTGAGTCGCCCGACCCCTACCGGCAGATGACGCGGCCGCCTGCAACGGGCCCGAACGACTGCTGGTTCGGCGGCGTCGGCGCCGAGGACGCCGACCGGCGAGCGGCGCGGCGCCTTCCACCTGCACTGGGACGGCGCCAGCGCTCACGACCGTCTACGCGCCGCAGGGCCGCGGCGTGACCGACCTCGAGGCGCACGCAGCGGCACGATCTTCGAGAGCGTCGTGGTCGGGCGCGCGGCCCGGGCGACCGCAGCGACGCCGACCGACCTGTCCGAGCCCGAGCCGCGGCCGCGGCTGATCCACCGGATCGAGCGGCGGCGCGTTCGTCGAACGACCCGTTCCTGCCGCCGCCGCCGAGGGCGTCCCGACGGACGGCAGCGAGCTGCTGGCGCTCGACGGCGACGGCGACGCAGCTGTGGGCCGGCGGCGGCGGCGCGGCGTCCGGGCCCGGCCGCGCCCGGCCGGCGGCGTCGGTCGCGCGGCCGCCGCTGGTCGCGCGGCTCGACGGCGGCGCGCTGGCAGGAGCTGCCGCTCGCCGGCGCGCGCGTTCGCGCCGACCGACCGCTTCGTCGACATCGCCGCCGTGCCCGGCACCGACGACGGCCTGGGCGGCGGTCGAGCCGTTCGGCGAGCGCGGCGCAGACCAGCGACGCGCGCGCGTGGCGCGCATCGACGCCGGACGGCACGGTCGACGCTGCACGAGCGCTGCCGGCCGAGCGGGCCGGGGCGCGGGCCGGCGGCGAAGATCGCGTTCACCGGCGCCGAACGACGGCTGGCTGGTGACCAACGCCGGCTGGCTCTTCCACTACACCGACGGCACGCGTGCCGCCGCGCGACACCGACCCGGCCTTCGCGGGCACGATCACGTTCCGGCCCAACGAGGCGGCCGAGCAGTTCGTCCCCGACGCGCCGCCGGTCGACGACTCGGAGCTGTTCAAGCCGCCGCCGCTCGAGGTCGAGCCGAGCCGCCGCCGCCGGCGCACGACGCCGGCTGCCGCGCGCTGCTGCGGCAGGTGCAAGCACGAAGCTGCGCGGCCGCACGCTGATCGTGCGCTTCACGCTCACGCGCCGGGCGCGCGTGCGCTGATCGCGCGGCGCAAGGGGAGGGTCGGTCGCGCGCACGAAGGCGCGCATGATGCAGCCCGGGCGCCACACGCTGCGGCTGAGGCTCGACCCGCAAGCGCTGGCCGCAGCGGCTGCAGCTTCCGCACCGCGAGCCCGGCGCGACCGCCGGCGGCGGCGACGGCGGCGACGACGGCGACACGGTCACGACCGGCGGCGACACGGTCGCGACCGCACGGCGCGCGGCGAGGCGCGAGCGAGCGCCGCGCGCGCGCTCGCGCGCCGGCGCTGGTGGCGCTGGTCGCGGCGCTCGCTGGCGGCCGCGGCGCTCGCGCCGGCGGTGACCGGCGGCGCCCGGCGCCGGGCGCGGTCGTCGCCGCAGCCCGTGCTCGGCGCCGCCGACCGCGAGCATGAAGCTGATGGGCGCCGCGCCGACGCCGGCGGCGAGGTCTGGGGCTACCGCGCAGCTGCCGCTCGACGGTCGGCGCCGCCGGTCGTCGACGGCAAGCCGCTCGAGTTCGGCCCCGCCGGCGCAGCGACGCGACGCGCAGCTCGCCTTCCTGCGCTAGACGCGCGGCGACCGGCTGGCAGGTCGAGCAGACGCCGCTCGACGAGCAGGGCAGCCCGCTACCGCGGCCCGATCCCCAACCCGCGCTCCGCGCGCGTCACGCCGGCGCGGCGGCGGCGCTGCTGGTCGGGCCGCGACCGGCGCCGCGCCGGCGCGACGTGCGCAGGTCGGCGGTCGCTGCGCGCGCGATCCCGGGCGGGCGCGTTCCGGCGCCGCTGCCCGACGCCGCCGGCCCGACGTCGCTGCGAGCCCGGCGAGGCGCTGGCCGAGGACGCGGCACCGGGCCGTGCGGCGGTCGACCGCGTTCGACCGCGACGGCAGGACGGCCGCGCTTCTTCGGCGCCACGGGCCCGGCGGTCGAGACGCGCGGTCGTCTACTGCGACGGCGAGGCCTGGACGCGCGAGCCGGTCGAGCTGCCCGGCCGGACGCCGAGCGCCGGCTTCCAGATCGCTCGGCGATCGCCGCCGACCGGCGCCGACAACGCCTGGCTGCTGGCGCGCGCCGACGCCGGCGCTCGGGCGCGGCGTCGTGCTGTTCGAGCGCGTCACGGCGACGGCGGCCCGCGCTGGGTCGAGCGCAGCCTCGGCGACGCGCCGTTCGCGACGCGCGCCGACGCCGGCGCTCGGCGTCGACGAGCGTGCGAGCCGCTCGGCGACGCGCGCAGCCGCTGACGGTCGACCGAGCGACGGCGTCTGGATCGACGGCAGCTTGCACGCCGTCGCCGACGGCGGCGACGCTGCGCACTTCACGCTCTTCTTCGACGCCGGCGACCGGCGCGCGTCACCGGCGCCTGGTGCGACGCCCGCGACACTCGACGGCGACGCGGTCTGCGACGCACCCGCTCGGCGCGCGGCTCTCGACGCGACGCGTCGGCTACCGCAGCTTCGCCTGGGCCGGCGACGGCTTCGGCACGCGCGTGATCACGAACCCGCTCGAGCCCGGCGGCGACGGCGAGACCAACCGCGGCACCTACCTGCGGCTCGAGGGCGACGACTTCGTGCGCATGCCGGGCGGCGGCGGCAACTTCCGCGCCGAGCGGCGCCTTCAGCTCGCCCGACGAGGGCTGGCTCGAGGGGCCGGTGCACATCACGCGCGACCGGAGCCGCGCCGCTGCGCGACGCGCTGGCCGGTGGCGGTGCGCGCGCCGCTGACGTCGGTCGCCACCGCGCCGGGCAGCGCGCCGGGCGACGCTCGGCTCGCAGGCGCTCGCGGTCGGGCTCGACGGCGCGGTCGCTGCGCTACGAGCCCGGCGAGGGCTGGGCGCGCGAGTTCCTGCTGACCTCGACGGGCGCGGTCGTCGCAGCCGACGCTGCGCGGCGTCGCCTGGCCGGAGGCCGGCCGCGCCCACGCCGTCGGCGACCTCGGCGCGATGTGGCTGTGGCGCGCGCGAGACCGGGCTGTGGGAGCGGGACCCGGCGCGCGCCGATCGGCTTCGAGGGCAACCTGATGGACGTCGCCTTCGAGCCCGGCGACCCCAGCGCGGCTACGCCGTCGGCAAGGACGGCGTGCTGCTGCGCTACGGCAAGAGCTGGACGCAGGAGCCGCTGCCGGCCGGCTTCGCGGCCGCCGACCTGACCCCGATCGCGTTCGCGGGCTCGCAGGCGCTCGTCGCGCGCCGGCGACGCGACCTGCTCGTCAACGACGGCGGCGGCTGGCGCGTCGACGCGGGCGCGCGCGCGCTGCTGCGCTCGGCCGCCGGGCGCCGCAGCGGCTGTTCGCGGTCGCCGGGCTGCCCGACGGCGGCGCGGTCGCGGCCGGCGCGCGACGTCGTGATCGAGCGCGACGGGCCGGGCGCGCCGTGGCGCTTCGCCGACCAGCCGCTGCCGGGCTCGACCGTCGTCGCGCGCGGCCGCGTTCCGCGACGGCGGGCAGCGTGCGCGCCGTGGTCGTCGGTCGTGCCCGCAGCTGGCGCTACCCGCCGCCCGACGACCTGCCGCCGAGCCGACCCGAACGTGCCGCCGCCGCTGCTCGCCGCCGTTCCCGCTGCCCGGCGACGGCTACGTGCTGCGCGAGACCGGCGCGCGGCTGGCGCGACGAGCAGCGCACGGCGTTCGCCGGCTCGGGCACGGACCGGCCGGTCAAGTCCGACCCGGTGCTCGACTTCGCTGCTCGACGCGGCCGGCGACGGCTGGGCGGTCGGCGGCTGGAGCGGCGAGCCCGACAGCGCCGGGCGCGGCTCGTCGGCCGCAGCGCCGGCGGCAAGGCCGACCGCGCGCGCGTGCAGACCGGCGGCGGTCTTCCGCTACGGCGACGCACGCCGGCGCGCCGCCGGGCGCCGCGCCGCGCCGGTCGGACCTGCCGCGGCGGCCCGGTGCGCGTTCGCCGTCGGCGGCCACGCGCAGTGCGAGGCGCCGTGCGCCGACCTCGCGCGCCAGGCGCTCGCGCCCGGACCGCACGCTGCGCGCGGCGCTCGGGCAGGTCGGCGGCGCTGCGCGCGCAGCCCGGCGGGCCGCGCGCTGCTGCTCTACACCGGCGGGCGGCTGCGCGCCGACGTGCGAGCCGCGTCGGCCGCGCGCGAGGCCGCGCGCTACGCCGAGCTGCTCGGCGTCGCAGCCGGCCTGCCGGTCGTACCCGGCCGTCTCGCGCCGCCGACGTCGGCGGCCGGCGTCGGCGCGTTCCGCAGCGCGTTCGCGCGGCTTCCGCGCGCCGTTCGGCGGCGGCGCCGCCGCCGCCGGGCGTCGACGCCCGCGCATGCCCGGCGCCGCGCCGGCGCCCGGCGCGCGCACGCACTACGCGTTCGACTCCGACGGCGCCGGCGGGCACGGTGCGGGTGATCGTGATCGACAACTCGCGCCGGCTCGCTCGCGGCCAGCGACCCGCACCAGAACCCGCCCGAGCCGCAGCGGCCGTGGCTGCGCGCGGTGCTCGCCGACGCGAAGGCGCAGCGGCATCCCGGCGATCGTGGTCGGCAGCCGCGACCTCAACTCGCGCTTCACGCCCGCGGCTGAACGTCGCCAGCGACGGCGACGAGGTCGCGCAGGCTGCTGGTCGACGGCGGCGCCTCGGCGTACTTCTTCGAGCGCCCGGAGGAGAACCGCGCCTACCGCGATCCCGAGCGGCGGCGCCGGACCGATCCCGGCCTTCGGCACCGGCACGCTCGGCTACCGCTCGCACGCTCAGCGACCCGAGCAGCCCGACGCAGCCGGACGCGCTGTTCGGCGACAGCGGGCTTCCTGCTGGCGGAGGTCGACGTCGCGCGCAGCGCGACCCGGCGACCAACCGCGCGCCGGTGCAGCGTGCGGCTGATCCCGGTGATCGACGACCTCTCGGTCCAGGCGGTCGACGGCACGCTGCTGCGCCGCAGCCGCGCTGTTCCAGGGCCTCGGGCGGCGGCCCGCGGCCGGCGACCGCTGGGGCCCTCTGTCGAGCGGCGGAGCCAACCCCGCAGATGAGC
>CAVSZO010000033.1:0-166050 GCA_963732335.1 Ilumatobacteraceae bacterium
TACGAGGATTTTTGGGGTCTCTCGAACGACAGGATTCGCGGCCTGAACGCTGTCCGAGACCGATCCGATGTCTGAGGTTCCGATGTCACCGGCTGTCAACGGAATCCATCGACGGCGAGGTCCTTAGCACCGGCCAGCCTCAGCATCGGGAAGCTCGCGGTCGTTCGCCAGGGCAACGAACACGTCTTCGCCGATGTCCGCTTCCCGGTGCTCGACGATGCGGGCAGGATGGTGGCGATCGCCGGCATTGACATCGACATCACCAAGGAGAAGCGCAGCGAGGCCGAGTTGGCCGAGCTC
This sequence comes from Ilumatobacteraceae bacterium, assembly GCA_963732335.1. Classification (GTDB taxonomy): domain Bacteria; phylum Actinomycetota; class Acidimicrobiia; order Acidimicrobiales; family Ilumatobacteraceae; genus Desertimonas. Next base: position 301 of record CAVSZO010000033.1, read on the forward strand.
GTCCGCCGGGTCGCCGCAGCGCGGGATGCGGCGATGGACGCTGCGTCGGCGAAGAGCCGGTTCCTCGCCAACGTGAGCCACGAGTTGCGAACCCCGCTGAACGCGTGCAATCATCGGGTTCCACGCGGCTCGTGTCGAGGAACGCGGGAGGGCCTGCCGACGAAACAGGTCGAGAAACCTCTCCAAGGTTCTGCTCAGCGCCGAACAGCTGCTGGCGCTCATCGACGACATTCTCGACCTCTCGCGAGTCGACGCCGGACGTGTCGACGTCGAGGACGACCTCGACGGACATCGCTGACATCATCCGCGAGGCCGTGGAGTCGGTCGAACCACTGGTCGACCAACTCTCGAGGGCGAATCAACGTCGACGTTGAACGAGCACAGCCGCCGATCGTCACCGACGGGGACAAGGTCAAGCAGATCCTGCTCAACTTGCTGAGCAACGCAGTCAAGTACACCGATGAAGGTGCGATCAACGTGCGTGCCGGTGTGGCGAACGGATGGCTTCGGGTGAGTGTCGCCGACACGGGTCTCGGTGTCGCCGCCGATGAGCTGTACGGATTTTCGATGAGTTTCACCGCGCCGACTCGACGCCAGCACGTGCACGTCAGGGCACCGGGCTCGGCCTGGCGATCTCGCGGCGCTTCGCGGAGGCACTCGGTGGCGACGTCACCGTCGAGAGCCGGCTCGGCACCGGTTCCACCTTCACCCTCCACCTGCCGGTCGACCGCGCCGAAACCATGGGATCGAGAGTCGTCGTGAGGAAGCGGCTGCTGATCGTCGAGGACGATGCGTTCAATCGCGAACTGCTCGTCCAGATCTTCGAGGACTCCGACGATGCTCGCGGTCGCCGTCGACGGTGGCGCAGCGGTCGCACTCGCTCTCCGCACTGCGCCGGACCTGATCCTGATGGACATTGCGCTGCCGGGGATGAACGGCTTGGTCGCTACCCGGGCTATCCGCGTGCGGCAACCGCTCGTTCCGATCGTCGCCGTGAGTTCCAGTGTGATGCCGGGGGACAGGGAGCGGGCGATCGATGCCGGATGCGACGAGTTCGTCGCTAAACCGATCGACGACGTTTCGCTTCGCGAACTGGTGAATCGCCTGGTGCAACGGCGATGACGCACTTCACCGACACGGCTGCAACGCCGGCGCGCCCGGGTCGAATTCTCATCGTCGACGACGAGCCGTTCAACGTCGACTATCTCGAGCAGGAACTCGAGTCCCGCGGCTACGTGACGGAGTCCGCGGCGAACGGTTTGGAAGCGCTCGAACGTGTCGCCGCCTCGGCGCCGGATCTCGTCCTGCTCGACGTGATGATGCCGGAGCTGGACGGGATCGCCACGCTGCGGATCCTCAAGCAGGATCCGGAGACCGGCTGATCCCGGTCGTGTTGATGACGGCGCTGAACTCGGTCGACGATCGTGTGCGCGGCATCGAGGCGGGTGCTGACGACTTCCTGTCGAAGCCGGTCGATGACCGGGAACTACTCGCCAGGATTCGGACGGCGATCAACGCCAAGCGAGCGATCGACGACACCGTCGGCGAACTCCGGACCACGAGCGCCCATCTGGAACGCTTCGGGATGCAGGCGCGTGACGTCGCCATCCTGGCCGTCGAGTGGCGGACGAGCGATGCCAGTGTCCACGACGACGCTGTGGGCTTCGTCGCCCGACGTCTCCGGGATGCGGCCGAGAACCTGATCGCCACGTTCGCCGGCCTGGTGAGCGAGCTCGCCGACGACAGAGGCGCCGCTAATCGCCGTGTTCGAGGGTCCCGATGTTCGCAGACGGTCGATCACGGCCGTCGAGGCTGCTGGTGCCGTTCTCGGTGCGACTGCCGACGCCGTCGGCGATCCGCCGACGCTGAGGGCGAGCGCGGCGGTGACAGTCGGGCGGGCGACCGTCGGTTCCAAGCGGGTCGTGCACGCGACGACGACGCAGTGGGCATGGGGAGCCGAAGGCGAGCCCGTCGAGCTGGCCTCGACACTCGCGGATGGTGCGGCGACCGGTGCCGTCGTGGTGGCGGGCGACGTCGCTGTGGCGGTCGGCGATCGGTTCCCGGTGACTCCCGCCGGGCACGACGTGTTTCCATCTCCATTGGTGGCGGGGCCGCACAACGGCCGCCGTCGAACCGATACGTCACGACGATCCTGGTCACCGACATCGTCGGCTCGACGCGCACCTTTGAACGGGTCGGCGACCGTGCCGGCGGCGAGCTTCTGGCGGCGCACGAGCGGGTGACCCGTGCCGAGCTCGTCGTGCACGGCGGCAAGGAGATCAACGCTGTTGGGGACGGGTTCCTCGCCGCCTTCGAGAGCCCCGCGAGCGCGATCCGATGCGCGTTCTCAGTACACGATCGGGTGCGCGAGCTCGGGTTGGTGATCCGAGCCGGCGCCCACACGGGCGAGCTCGAGACGGTCGACGGAACAGCACGCGGGATTGCCATGCATGTGGCGAGTCGTATCGCCGGGCGAGCCGCGCCTGGCGAGGTTCTCGTGAGCTCGACGACCCGCGAACTCGCCGCTGGTGCCGGCCTGACGTTCTTCGACCGCGGCGAGCATCATCTGAAGGGACTCTCCGATCCGCGACAGCTGTTCGCCGCCAAGCCGGCCACCGAATCGACGCCGTCGTCGGAGGTGTCGGCGACCGATGCCGAATCGTTCCCGGTCGGGCTGACCGCACGCGAGGTCGACGTGCTCAGACTCGTCGCTGTTGGGCTGTCGGACGCCCAGGTCGCCGAGCAGTTGTTCCTCAGCGTGCGAACCGTGAACGCCCATCTCCGTTCGGTCTACCGCAAAGCGGGCGTGTCCTCGCGTGCCGCCGCCGGCCGCTTCGCCGACGAGCACGGCCTGCTCTGACGCCGGGCCCGTCGTAGGCAACGAAACCGGCAGTTCTGCCGATGCGCCCGAGGAGGGCGCGGCCGTACCTTCGCTGGGTGCAGACGCACGCGCCCCCCACTTCACAAGCCGCCCCCGAGGCCGTGGGCCTCGGGCTCACACTCGCGTCGACGATCGCCTTCTCGTGGATCGGCGTGCTCACGCAGCTGGGATATGACAGCGGTGCCACGATCGGCACGATGCTCTCCGGGCGTTTCCTCGTCGCCGCGGCGATGCTGTGGCCGATCGTCATCATCACCCGCGCCAGGCGCCCGCCTCGCCGGCTGGCCGCCGCGGCGCTGCTGCTCGGTGTCGGCTATGGCGCCCACGCCTGGCTGTTCTCCGAATCACTCGCCCGACTCGACGCCGGTCTCGTCGACCTCCTTCTGTTCACCTACCCGACGCTCGTCACCCTCGGGGCGATCGCTCTCGGGCGGGATCGCGCAAGCCGGCGGCGGACCGTCGCCGTCACCATCGCAGCCGCCGGAACGGCGCTTGTCCTCATCGGCGGGTTGGGAACCATCGACGTGGTCGGTGTCGGACTCGCCCTCGGGTCGGCCATCGCCTACGCGGCCTACATCCTGACGGCCGCCAAGCAACTGGAGCAGACCGATCCCCTGGTCATGATCGCCTTGGTGGTGACCGGTGCCGCCCTCGCCCTGACCGTGACGGCAGCCGGCCGGCAAGATCTTTCCATCGACATCGGCGCCTCCGCCCTCGGTTTCACTGCCGCCGTCGGTGCGGTGGCGGTCACGGGCATGATCATGTTCGGTGCAGGCATTCGCGTCCTCGGGCCATCCCGTGCCAGCATCGTTTCGGCGGTTCAGCCTGCGCTAACACCGTTGATCGGCTTCGCCGTGTTCGCCGACCACCTCCGCCCGGCGCAGCTGTCCGGCGGCGCCCTCGTCGTCGCCAGCATTGTGATCTTGGAAACTCGATCTGGCGAGGACGGTTTCCTCGCGTTGCTGCCTCGGCACGAACGTCGCATGCTCTCGCGAGCGACGATCGCCCTGACAGTTCCCGCCGGACAAAGTCTCGTTCGTCAAGGAGACCTCGCCGAGCGGTTCTTCGTCATCGAGCGCGGCCGCGCCATCGTCACCCGCGACAGCCGCCCGGTCGCCGACCTCGGCCGCGGTGACTGCTTCGGTGAGCTTGCCCTGCTCGAGCACGGGCTGCGCACGGCGTCGGTGGAGGCGGTGTCGGACATGCGCCTCCACGTCCTCACGCGCCACGACTTCGCCCGTGCAATCAAGACACTGCCGACGATGGCGGGGATCGTGCACCGAACGGCCCGTCAACGGCTCGTCCTCGCCACCCAACCGACTTGATCTCAGGAGCAAGCATGATCACGACACGCAACGGTTCCTCGCTCATCCAGCACCACGGCGGCGCCGAGCTTCCGTGCGAAGGACTCTGGACGTTGCACCGCGCCTCGTTCATCGGACTTTCGACCCACCGCGCCCGACTACAACCCGTCGTGTCGGACGGGACGCTGAGGATCGTCGATCCTCCCGAAAGGTCGACGCTGGTCATCACTGCCGCACTCGGAAACCAGTGGATGCGACTCACCGCCTCCACGGACGAGCTCCACGCCGACGCAGACGGCTTCTCCCGTTGGCGCCTCAGCGGCATCGTCGACGACGGAAGCCGCCGCCAACCCATCGAGGTCACGATGACCTACTACGGCGTCTACCGTGCCGGCGGCCAGGCGCGAGCCTGGTTCACCGGTCGCGGCACCCCGCCAACCACGCGTCGCCGTCTCCGCCGCCGACGCCCCGAGACAACCCTCGTGCTCGACCTCATCTTCGACGCCCCGACCACCACCCATCGCGCCTCCAGTCCTGACGGAATCAGCGATGGCGAGCTCGCACCGCTCGTCAGCTACTAAGAGTTGACCGAGTGAAGAGCGCCTGTCACGCGGTGGCGAATATGACCGACACCTCCACGCTCACCACCGCCGCCCGAGCGGTCAGCATCGACGATATCACCGCCATCGCCATCACGCCTGTCCAGGCGTTCCAGGATGATCCCGGGTCGTCATCGCGTCTGTCTGCGCCCGACCGACAAGCCGACCCACCGCCCACCTTCCCTCATTCCGGCGAGTCGCCGGGGTTCGAGGCGGTCGCCGAGGCCTAGGAGCGCCGCGCGCCGTTCGCCTAGACCGCGCAGCCGACAGCGAACGACGCCAGCGACGGCAAGGGGCAGAGAACCGTCCCCGTTCAGGTTCTAGAACTGCTCCGTGTCAGCGTCCCAGTCGGCTCGAACGTCGTGGCGGAACGCGTGGCCGGCTCGCGCCACGAGCCCGTCGGTCAGCTCAGTGGGAAGTCGCCTCCGTGACTCGCTCGTCCGCCTAGAGGCGTCGGCGTAGATCGCGGCCAGCACGTCCAGCCGGGCGTTGTCGACAGCCCAAGCGGCGAACTCAAGGTTCGCAGGCGGTCGGATCGCGGAGCGCCGGGCGGTGCGGCCTGACGATGCCTCCGTCGACTTCCTGACAGCCGGACGAGCATGGCGCCTCGGGCATCGACCCATCCGATACTCGCCGCGGCGGCGGCCCCCGCCAAGTCTGGGATCGGTCGTCAGAAGTGATGGCGGGCGAGGTGGATTGGTGGCTCGATCACGGCGCGAGTTCCGCTCGTGAGCGTCAATCGACGATTCGGCGGCCGGCGGGAGCCGTCGATGGGCGGCGGCCTGACGTGCGTTCGGCCGGCCGTGGATTCGGCCGGCCGTACGCGCGTCATCTCGTCAATCGGCCGAGGCGTGGATCACGGAACCAGGTCGGCGGTCTGCGGACCGAACTCGTTGGCAACCACTGTCACCTTGTTCGCCGGAATCCCGCCACGGCGTGCGTGCTCGCAGATGACCTCCGCATCGTCGGCTTCGTGCACGCAGTACACCTTGTCGCCAGCGACGTAGCTGTTGATCCAGTTATAGGGCACGCCGAGCGATGCCGCGGCCGCGTTGGATGTCCTGGAGATCTCCGCGAGCTGTGCTTGGGTGAACTCGCTCGCGCCTGGGATCTCCCGTTCGATGATGAACCGCTTCACGTTGATTCGTCTCCCTTGGTGAGTTCGTGGGTGCTCGTCGGCGGACGTGCCGACCAGCACCGTGCACTCTGGACGATCGTGTTCCGGGCGCATCGGGGGACGATCCCCATCTTCGACGAACCGATTACCGACACGAACGGCGATGGGTCCGAGCCGGCAGCGCGCAGATCCCTCGATCGGCTTGGAGGAACCCCCCATGGCCATCTCTGCGGCGTGACCGAGTGGTCGCTGGCTTGGCGTCGCGGTCCTCGCCCGCTACTGCGTCGTCGGCTGCAACCGCGGGCGCCCAGTCGCGAACATGGGTCTCTTCGTACCCCCAGCAGCACTGTGTCCGGGTCGTAGGGAATCCCTGGCTCGGAAATGGGTGGGGACTCCCGATGACTCGGCGGGCCCGTGTTCGTACGTTGACGTCACCGACACATTCGAACGATCAAAGGCCGAGCCATGTCCCATCCCGTCAACATTTGTGACGCCGCTGTTCCGGGCGTACAACGCAGGAAACGGCGGCGCCGCACCCTCTCGACCGTCCTGTCGTTGACCGCCTCACCGCAGGCTGTGCAGGCGCCGACGCTGTCCGAGCCATGGTCGCATTCCTTACCAACGACTTCCGCAGTTCGAGCCCGTGGCCGGCCGGTCATCACCGGGGCGGGGCGTTCGATACGTGAGGGCTGGTCGCCCACGGAGCCATGGAACGATCGCCGCTGAGCTGGCGGACAGTTCATCGTCGCTGCGGTCGGAATGAGCGGATCCGGACGAAGGCGTCGGCCAGGATCGGACGCGCTTGCAGGAGCGAGCACGACTGGCAGGCCGGCCCAGGCGAACTGCCCGAAGCCGGCCCATCGAGGACACGTCCCGACGCTGGCGCTCGCGGAACTATCGGGCGCGTAGTGGGGCCGTTCCCGAGCGGTCTCGCGGGCGCCGCCGGGCGGGTTTTCTCGTTCGCGTTATCGGGTGTCTGCGGGCTCCGCGTTCGGCACTTCGGCCGCGCGGCTGAGGGGAGTGCGGCCGTGGTTAGCGGACGCGCGGATTCGGCATCGCGTCGCGGGCAAACAATGGTGCGAGCCCGACGCATGGACGCCGGCATGGCCCTCGCCTCGATGCAGCTCGGCCTCGACGCCCTCCACGCCGAGCGACCCCTCGCCATCGAGCCGTCACCGGCGCTCGCCGTGCTCCTGTTCGGCGCCCTCACCGAAGCCGGCATCGCGCTCGGCCACGGCGATGGCCCAAACCACGCGAACTACTCGACACCTCGCGACAAGTGGTCGCGAGGCTCGCCGAGTAGGGCCACTCCCCGACCAATTCTCAACAGGAACACCGGCCGCGCGCACACCGCTCCCCTGCCGCGTCAGTCGGCATGGGTTGACGGCGGTGTCGGGTGCGGATCGAACGAGCGCGGGCTGCGACATCGTCGGCACCGCCACTGGGGCCGAAGCGCCCATCGGCCCAGACGACGCCGTCGGCGCACTCGCACTCCACGTCACCGGCGCCGAAGTGCTCGTCGTAGAGGGCCCGGTACACGGCGCCGGCCGCGAGCAACTGCTCGTGGGTGCCGGACTCGACGATGCGTCCGCGCTCGACGACGTGAATCACGTCGGCCGACTGGATCGTGGAGAGCCGGTGGGCGACGGCGATCGTCGTGCGCCCGGACACGACCTCGGCCAGGGCCGCTTGGATCTTGCGCTCCGACACCGAGTCCAGCGCGGACGTAGCCTCATCGAGCACGAGCACCCGCGGGTCGTGCAGCAGCACGTGCGCGATGGCGATCCGTTGCCGTTCCCCGCCCGACAGGCGGAAGCCGCGCTCACCGACCACCGTGTCGTAGCCGTCGGGGAGCTCGAGGATCCGATCGTGGATCGCTGCCGCTCGTGCCGCCTTCTCGATCTCGGCGTCGGTTGCGTCCGGGGCCCCGTAAGCGATGTTGTTGCGCAGCGAGTCGGCGAACAGGTAGCTGTCTTGGGTGACCATGCCGATGCCGGCCGACAGGCTGGCGAATGAGAGGTCGCGCAGGTCGACGTCGTCGAGTAGCACCCGACCCTCGTTGGGGTCGTAGAGCCGGGCGACGAGGTTCAGGATCGTCGACTTGCCGGCGCCCGACGGTCCGACGAACGCCACGAGCGTCCCCGGCTGGGCCTCGAAACTGACGTCGCGCAGCACAGGTTCGGCCGAGTGGTAGGCGAAGTGGACGTGGTCGAAGCGGATCTCGCCCCGCCCGGTGGCCGGGTCCAGCTCGACGGCATCGGGGCGCTCAACGATGTCGGGCGTGGTATCGAGGTACTCGAAGATGCGCCGGAACATCGCCCGTGACGACTGCAACTCGACGGTCGTCTCCAGCATCCGGGCCACCGGGAAGAACAAGCGGTTCTGGAGGGTCGTGAAGGCGACAACGGTACCGGCGGTGAGGTCGGTGCCACCATTCAGGAGCAACCCGACGACGAGGTAGACGATCACGGGTGTCACGCCGAGGAAGGTCTGCACGACGGAGAAGAACGACTGACCGATCGCCTGCTGTCGGGTCGCGGCTGCGGCCAGGCGGCTGTTCGCTTCCTGGAACCTGCCGACCTCGGCACGTCTGACCGCCAACAAGGAGCACACTGCCATGACCACGCGAACGCTGAACCTTCTTCGAACTCACGACCATCATGAGATCCCGGTCGCTGGCGAGTACGCCATCGACCCAGCGCACACCTCCGTCGAGTTCGTCGGCCGCCATCTCATGATCACCAAGGTCAGGGGCCGCTTCCCGGAGGTGTCGGGCACCATCACCATCGACGAGCAGCCGGAGCGATCCCACGTCGAGGTCGAGCTCGGGGTCGCCGGCGTCGACACCGGCAACCCCGACCGCGACGGCCATCTCCGAGGCGCCGACTTCTTCGACGCCGACGCGTATCCGACGATCACGTTCCGGTCCACCAAGGTCGAGCCTGGTTCCTCGGGTACGTGGGCGGTGACCGGCGACCTGACCATCCGCGACGTCACCCGTCCAGTCACCCTGCACGTCGACTTCGACGGGGCCAACGCCTCACCGTTCGGCGACCAACGTATCGCCTTCAGCGCCGCCACCGACGTCGATCGGGAGGACTGGGGTCTCACCTGGAACGTCGCCCTCGAGACCGGCGGCATGCTCGTCGGCAGGAAGGTCCGCATCGAGCTCAACGTCAAAGCCGTCGCCTCGCCGCGACCGTGACAACCGACCCTGAGGAGGCGGATCCGGCGCCGACGGCGACGGATCGCAGCGGGACGCTTGGCATCATCGGTGCCGGTCACATCGGGCAGGCGTTGGCTCGCACGGCGCGGCGAGCCGGTCGACAGGTCGTGATCGCCAACAGCCGCGGCCCCGAATCGCCGCGCCGGTGGTGGCCGCCCTCGGCACGGGTGTGTCGGCCGGCACGGTCGTGCAGGCGGCGGCAGCAGGCATCGTCGCCATCGCCGTGCCGTGGACCAACGTCCCCGCCGCGGTCAGCGGGCTGCGATGGGACGGCCAGACCGTCATCGACGCCACGAACGCGTTCAACGCCGACCTCGGCGGCCGCACCTCCAGCGAGATCGTCGCCGAACTCGTCCTCTGCGCCCGCCTCGTCAAGGCCGCCAACACGCTCGGGGCGAACGTCCTGGGCGCAGATCCCCACGAGGCCGGCGGCCGACGAGTGGTCTTCCTGTCCGGCGACGACGCCGCGGCCAAGGCTGCGGTCAGCGAGCTGTTCGACGCCGCCGGCTTCTTTCCGATCGACCTCGGTGACCTGGTGACGGGCGGACGCATGCAACAGGTGGGGGGCCCGCTGCCATCGCACAACCTGGTCAGGCTTCCTCCCGCCAGATGAGGCTCCAGTGACGTCGGGATGGTTGCCGCTTCCTAGGTGGCTGGTGTGGAACGGGCCGTATGGCGGGTCAGCGATGTCGGTGAGGTCATGCGCGCTCCGGTTCGGGTTGGTGGGCGAGGTGTCGATGTTGGTGCTGTCGGATGGTGCCTGTCGACTGGTCGTGAGGCTTGATGGTCACCGGGGGCTGGTTTCGGCTCGAGGGATGGCGGTCACGGCGTCGCCGCTGCCCATCCGGTGAGTGTCGAGCGCAGCCCGAGGGCGGCAAGGCGGGCGAGGTTCTGTGCGGCGGCGAGGAGGTTGAAGTCGGCGTCGACTTGGCGTTGGCCGCGCACCGGGCATGCGTTCGCCGTGCCGGCGGCTGATCAGGTCGCCGATCTTGGTTTCACTTTGGGGCGGGTGGCGCGGTAGTCGTCGGCCAGTCGGGGTCGTGTCGGTCGTGGCGGCGGCGGCGAGTGCTCTTCGTGACGGTTGACGGCGATCTTGCGGCCGGCGGTCGAGGTGGTGCACTGGGGCGCAGCGCACAGCCGGTGCAGGCGTCGGCGAAGTAGGCGATGCCATCACCGGCGCGACCTCGGCGGATCGTCACGGTCACCGCGGCGGGGCAGGTGACGGTGTCGTCGGCAAGGTTGATCTGGAAGCGGTCCTTGGTGAACAGCCCGCCGAGCGGTGATGGCTGCTGGGTCTCGCAACGTGCTTCGATGCCGTTGACGGCGAGGTGGTTTCAAGAACTCGCCGGTGCCGTAGGCGGAGTCGCCGTACACGATCGGCTGCCGCTCACCGCCTGCATCGTCGGCGGCGCGGGTGTGGTGATGCTCGAGCCGGGCCCGCCGGGCCGCCCGGCGAACCTCGACCTGCTGAGCAGCAGCCGCCTTCTTGTTGCGCCTCGACCGCCGGCGGCGACCACCGTGGCGCTTGACGGTGCTTCGACGTGTCATCGGCGAGCCGTCGCCATCAGCGTCATCGTCGATGGCCTTGTCGTCGGTGAGGTCGTCGATCAGATCGACGGCGACTCTGCCGTCGCTGGTGTTGCCGGCAGTGACAGCGGTGTCGGTGATGATCTCGCTGTCCGGGTCGACCGCTACGTGCCCCTTGTAGCCGTCGAACCCACGGGCCGAGGACTTGTGGCCGTGAGGGTGTTGGGATCAACTGTTGAGATCACCCGGTTGGCGGCCACCCGGCTGGCGATGCGAAACATGCCATCCTCTGCATCTTCCAGGTCTTGGCCGACGATGGTCGCCAACAGCGCGGCGGCCTTGGCGGCCTCGCCATCCAGGATGCGGCCCTCCAGCACCCGCAGACACCCATAGGCGTCACCGGCCCGCGAGTCGACCAACGCCTCACGGGCTTCGGCGTCGTCCCAGTCGTTCTGCGGCTTGGTGTTCGAGACGTAGTCGTCGCCGCTGCTGATCGCCGCACGAAGCTCGGCGGCGACTCGCTATCGGTGACGCGGAGCAGGCCGTGGACCGCCGAACGGATCAGCGTCACCGTGTCCATCGTCGCCACGGCGTCATACAACGGGGTCGAGTCCAACACCCGGCGAGCACCCACCAGCCCGGCGGCCGACGCCGCCTCCAACGTCACCTTGAAGATCCGCCGCGGATCGGTCGACGCCGCGAAGCGAGCCCGCATGTCGACGAACACCGTGTGCGCGAACCGGCCCGACCCAGCGCTGTCAGAGCCGCCCACCCCGCCGTGCACCGCAACGGGCATCGAACGTGTAACGCTCGACCGCCTCCCGATCCGACAACCCGTCGAGCCGCTGCAAGACCATCACCCGCCACCTAGGAGGCGTGGAGCGCGACCTGCGACACCGTGCATGCCCACACGCAGGTCCTCGGCAAGCTCGCCGCGACGCTGGCCCCGCCGGAGCCGCAGCTGCAGCACTCCGCGCTGCGCCTCAGCGGGCGCGGCTGGGAGACCCTGCCGCTGCCGGCGCCCGACGGCTCCGGCGGACTGGTCGTCGCGCTGGACCTGCACAGCCACGAAGCCGTGGCCGAGCACACCGACGGTCGCACGCACCGCGTCTCGCTGGCCCCCGATCGCCCCGTCGCCGAGGTGACCGGCGAGCCGTTGGCCGCAGTGAGCGACCTCGTCGGCCCGGTGCGGATCGACCCGACACCGCAAGAGACCCCGTGGACAGTGCCGCTGGACGAGGACTACCGGACCTACGATCCGGCGCAGGTGTCCGCCTACTTCGCGGCGGCGACCCGGGCGGCGCTCGTGCTCGGCGCGTTGCGCGCTCCCTATCGCGGGCGGTCGACGCCGGTCAACGCGTGGTGGGGAACCTTCGACCTCGCCGTCAGCCTCTTCTCGGGCCGCCCCGTCGACCCGCCGTCCAGTGACTTCATCATGCGCACTCGGCGAACGCCGAGCAGATCGAGGTGGGCTGGTGGCCCGGGGACGCCCGCTACCCGCACGCCGCCTTCTTCGCCTTCGCCTTCCCGGCCCCCGACGGCTACGACACGCCCAACCCTGTCACCGTCGGCGGCGCGCTGGCATCCGGACCTGCGCGAGTTCATCTTGAACTGGGACGACGTTCGAGCGGCACCGAACCCGGACCGAGTCGCGCCCGACTTCGGCCGTTCTGCTGTCGAGAACGCGTGCTCCGTCTGCGGCTGGGACCCCGACCTCGCCGCCAGCGCCCAACGCGTTTTGCCACCGATCGTCTGATCGGCCGCGACGAAACGGTCGCTGGGGGGCAGGCGGCCGTCACTCGGTGGTGCCGCGCGTGCGTGGCTCGCGGCCTGTTGGTTGGGTTGGTCGGGTGAGCGCGTCCGCTTTCGGGATCAAGCGTCGGATCGGCTCGCCGGCCAGCTCGAAGTCGTCGCCGTGGTGGGCGATCACGGTGGGCGTCCCGCTGACGAGTCGATACGTCGCGTGACCGTGCTCGGCGGTGACGCTGATGCAACGTCCGCGGTAGCGGACACGGAAAGCCAGCCGGCGGATGCGGCTGGGGAGACGGGGGGCGAAGCTGAGTCGCCCATCGCGTGCTCGCATCCCGCCGAAGCCTTCGACAAGGGCGGTCCAGACTCCGGCCAGGGAGGCGAGGTGGAGCCCGTCCCCGGTGTTGTGCTGCAGCCCGGCGAGGTCGATGAGCGCGGCCTCGCCGAGGTAGTCGTGCGCCAGTTCGAGGTGGCCGACCTCTGCGGCGATGACCGACTGCGTGCATGCCGACAGCGACGAGTCACGCACGGTGAGTGCCTCGTAGTAGCGGAAGTTCCGTTCCTTCTGCTCGGGGGTGAAGGCGTGGCCTTGGAGGTGCATGGCGAGGACCAGGTCGGCCTGCTTGACCACTTGCTTGCGGTAGAGGTCGAGGTACGGGTAGTGGAGGAAGAGGGGATAGTGGTGGGGTGGGACGCCGGCGAAATCCCAGACCGCATGGTCGGTGAACCCCTCGCTCTGCGGGTGGACGCCGAGACGGTCGTCGTACGGGATGACCATGGCGTCGGAGGCCTCGCGCCAGGCGTGCAGTTCGTCGGCCGTCACGCCGAGCTGCTCGGCGCGCTCCACCTGACGGGCGGCGATGTCGGCGGCGGACCTGAGGTTCTGCTGCGCCATCAGATTGGTGTACACGTTGTTGTCGGCGACGGCGCTGTACTCGTCGGGCCCCGTGACCCCGTCGATGCGGAACCGCCCGTCGCGGTCGTGATGTCCGAGGCCCCGCCACAGGCGGGCGGTCTGCACGAGGAGCTCGACGGCCACCTCGCGTTCGAAATCCCCGTCACCGGTGGCGTCCAGGTAGCGGACGACGGCGTTGGCGATGTCGGCGTTGATGTGGAACGACGCCGTGCCAGCCGGCCAGTAGCCGGATGACTCCCGCCCCCGCAAGGTGCGCCACGGGAAGGCGGCCCCGGGCAGACCGAGCTCGGCGGCTCGCTCCTGCGCGGCTGCGAGCGTGAGTCGCCGCCAGCGCAGCGGATCGGCGGCAGCGGTCGGCATGGTGTAGCATGAGCACGGGCAGCACGAACGTCTCGGTGTCCCAGAACGTGTGCCCGTCGTACCCGTTCCCGGTCAGGCCCTTCGCCGGGATCGGCCGTTGCTCGGCCCGCGCGGCCGACTGCAGGATGTGGAACAGGCTGAACCGGACCGCTTGCTGGACCTCGGGGTCGCCGACGACTTCGACGTCGGCGCCGGCCCAGAACTCGTCGAGGTAGCGGCGCTGCTCGGCCACGAGCCCGTCCCAACCCGTCAGGCGAGCGGCGGCCAGAGCCGCGACCACCTGGGCCTGCAGGGCCGGGCGGGTGCGTTGACTCGACCAGCCGTAGGCCAGGAACTTGACGAGCCGCAACGGTGCTCCGGGCTCGAGCCGAGTGGCGACGGTCAGCCGACACCCGTCGGGCGAACTCGACACGTCGACGGTCATCCCGTCGGGGCCCTCGATGACGTGCTCCATGCCCGACGCGACGAGCAGCCCACTGCGACGGGTCCGGTGCACCATCAGCGCGCCGCGGCTGCCCACCGTCTGCTCCTCGATGACGAGCGGGTTCTCCAGCACCGCGGCGGTCCGAGGGTCTCGACCCTGGGCCGGGAGTGCTTCGTTGGCCACGAGCTCGGACTGCACGACGATGCGCAGCGGCGTGTCGATCGGTTCGATCTCGTAGGAGATCGCCGCCACGGCCCGATGGGTGAGCGAAACGAGCCGCACTGACGAGATCCGCACCCTGTCCTGGGCCGGCGAGGTCCACCGGACACGACGGCTGAGCGTCCCGGCCCGGAGATCGAGCGTACGCTCGTGTGCGTCGAGCATGCCGTAGCGCACGTCGAACGGTTCGTCGTCGACGAGCAGCCGGATCAGCTTGCCGTCGGTGACGTTGATGACTGTCTGCCCCGACTCCGGGTTGCCGTAGCCGGCCTCCGCGTAGGGCAGGGGACGCAGCTCGAACACTGAGTTGAGGTAGGTGCCCGGCATCCCGTACGGATCGCCTTCGTCGAGGTTCCCCCGCAGGCCGATGTGCCCGTTCGAGAGCGCAAAGATCGACTCGCTCTGGGCCAACGTGGCGAGGTCCAACCCGTGTTCGGTCACCTGCCACGGCTCCACCGAGTAGCCGCCACCTCCCGTCATCTCCACTTCGATGGCCAGATCGTCCGGGGCGGCCGTCACGGTGACACCAGCAGCTCACTCAGATCCCTGACCACGTTGGTCGAACGGGACGAACGGCTCGCCCCGTCCACTGGCACCATCGGTGCAGCCCGTCGTCACTCATCCGCCGCAGCACCTTCGGTCACGAGCCACGTTTTACAGAGCGAACCGCAGCGCGGCGCCCGTGAGACCACTGCTTCGCAGCAGCCCTCGAGGCGCGTGCTTGGGTGCGATCACTGAGTGCCGAACCCCGGCGATTGCAGCAATCGTTGTCGGCGCAGACTCTGCGCGTACCGAGCGACGAGCGTCCACCCTGTGCGTGATCACCGGCCTCCGGCCGGCAGCGGCGGCAGGGGCGGCGGTGCACAAGGGAATCGGGACACGCGATGATGGGTTTGAGATGCCAGCAGTCTCATTGGTTGGCCGGAGTCACGAGGCAGGCGTGATCGCCCGCCTGCTGGAGGGTTTGCCTGAACGGGGCGCAGCGCTGGTGGTGCGAGGCCAAGCCGGCATTGGGAAGTCGGCGCTTCTGGCCCAGGCGAGCAGTCTCGCCACCGATCGCGGGATGCTGGTCATGAGCGCGACGGGCGTTCAATCCGAAGCGGACCTTGCGTTCGCGGGCCTGCACCAGCTCCTGCGGCCGGTGCTTGCTCACGCTGATCGCCTTCCAGGGCTTCAGCGCAACGCGGTCATGGCCGCATTCGGCATGACCGACGCCGCCGCCCCTGACCTGTTCCTGATCGCGCTCGCCGCGCTCGAGTTGCTGAGTGAGGCCGCGGCACACTCGCCCGTCGTTCTGATCGTCGAGGACGCTCAGTGGCTCGACCGGTCCACCGCCGATGTGCTCGCGTTTATCGGCCGGAGAGTGGAGTCAGACCCGATCATTCTCCTGGCAGCCATCCGCGAGGGGTACAAGAGCTCACTCGGCGGACTGTCCGAGTTGCATGTGGAGGGACTCGCCGATCGCGCCGCTCGAGAGTTGCTGGAGGCGCACTACCCAGAACTCGCCACCGCCGTGCGCGAACGGGTGCTCGATGAGGCAGCGGGCAACCCGCTGGCGCTGCTCGAGCTACCGCTCGCGCTTCGCTTCCGCGTCGGGGACGAGGAAGGATCTCTGCCCACGCCCCTGCCGCTGACGGGTCGCTTGGAAGAGACATTTGCGTCACGTGCCGCCGAGCTGCCCAGCGCCACGCAGACCGTCTTGCGGATCGCAGCGTTCGATGAGAGAGGGGTTTTGGCGGAGGTTATGAGGGCCGCGGAGATCGCTGACGGCGTCACTCCATCGGTCGAGGCACTGGTTCCGGCGGTCGACGCGCAGCTGATTGTCTACGATGGTTCGGCACTGCGATTTCGCCATCCACTCGTGCGCTCGGCGATCCAGGCAGCGGCGAGCGTCACCGAGCGTCACGCGGCGCACGCAGCGCTCGCCGAGGTGCTTGCGTACGACCCCGACCGGCGCGTGTGGCATCGGGCGGCAGCGACTGTCGGACCGGATTCGGCGGTCTCCACGGAACTCGAAGAGGCAGCAGTCCACGCGCAGAGGCGTGGGGCCTTTGCCTTGGCTGTCAATGCCTTCGAACGGGCGGCGGCCCTCACCGAAGAACCTGCTCGGCGAGCTGCCTTGCTGCTGCGTGCGGCCGCCATGGCGCGCGAGCTCGGGCGGCGCGAACTCCTGATACGTCTCTTGCGCGAGGCGGATTCGCCTGAGCTCGGGCCGCATGACAGGGCGCTGTCGATGTGGTTGGCGGACGCTTTTAACCAAGGTCCCGCGGGGGATCCGGCCAGGGTGCATGCCCTCGTCGAAACGGCGGGACAACTGATCGTCGGCGGAGACACCGATCTAGCGCTCAATCTTCTCTTGGCCGCCGCGTTCAGGTGCTGGTGGGCTGACCCAGGCGAGCAGGCGAAACACGAACTGATCGCAGCGACCGATCGGAGCGGAGCCTCTCCAGAAGACCCGCGACTGCTCTTGATCCAGGCGTACGCGGCGCCGATCGAGCGAGGCTCGGTGGTCATTGATCGGCTGGCAAGCTCGGTGGCTGATGTCGGCCCCGACGGGTCATATCTCCTTGGTACGGCGGCCCAGGCCGTCGGCGCCTTCGATCTGTCGTTGCCGCTGCTCGGGACAGCCGTCGCCAGACTGCGCGAGCAGGGCCGCCTCGGCGTGCTGGCGCAGGTGCTCGTGAGCCATGCCTGGGCCGCGATCCAGCTCGCCGACTGGAGCGTCGCCATCCCGGCCGCCGAGGAGGCCGCCGCGCTGGCGGCAGAGACCGGGCAGCCGTTGTGGGAGGCGGGAGCGCAGTCCACCACGGCGATGATCGCGGCACTGCGCGGCGAGCAGAGAGCGGTCGAGGATCTCACCGCCAAGGCCGAAAGCGTCGCCCTGCCTGCGGGCGCTACGGCCGTGCTCGCCGCGGTGCAGCTCGCGCGGGGTTGGTCGGCGCTTGGACAGGGACGCCACACAGACGCCTACGACGAGTTGCGTCGACTGTTCGAGCCCGGCGACCCGGCCAATCACCACATGATGCGTTGTTGGGCGTTCGGCGATCTCGCCGAGGCAGCCGCGCACAGCGCTCACCACGATGAGGCCCGGGCGATCATGCGCCAGCTCGAGCTGCTGGCTCGCCAGACACCGTCCCCATGGTTCCACGTTGGCTTGCTGTACGCGCGCCCACTCCTTGCGGCCGAGGAAGACGCCGAGCCGCTGTTCCGTGACGCCCTCGCCACCGACATGGCCCGCTGGCCGCTTCACCGTGCACGTCTGCTGTTAGCTCTTGGGCAGTGGCTTCGTCGACAGCGGCGGATTGCGGACTCGCGTGCGCCGTTACGCACTGCGCGGGATGCGTTCGATGCGCTTGGGGTCGGCCCGTGGGGTGAGCGTGCGCGCCAGGAGTTGCGGGCGTCGGGTGAGAGCAGCCGCCGGCGCACGCCCGACACGCGGGACGAGCTCACGCCACAGGAGCTTCAGATCGCACAGATGGCCGCCGCCGGGCTGTCGAATCGCGAGATCGGTCAGCGGCTTTACCTCTCGCATCGAACCGTCGAATCGCATCTGTATCGGCTGTACCCGAAGCTCGGGGTCACCTCGAGGGCGCAACTCTCCGACGTGCTCGGCGGCGTATCAACCGAGTCGACCTGAGCCACCGCGCAGCGTCCGACTCAGTAGCCACACCTAAGCGACGTCCACGCCGGGCACTGCACGGCAGTGGCCGCACGGGCGCAAGCTCCACCACTGGCGGCCTAGAACAGAGGTCATGGCCTCTATCGGCGCATCTGATCTGGACGTCTTTCCGCTCGCGCTGGGGACCAACAGCTTCGGCTGGACGGCTTCGCCTGCGACGTCCCATGCGATCCTGGACGCCTTCGTCGCCGGCGGCGGGAACTTCATCGACACCGCCGACACCTACTCCTACTGGGTTGCCGGAAACTCGGGCGGCGAGGCCGAGGCGATCCTCGGCGATTGGCTCGCCGCACGGGGGAAGCGGCCCGACGTCGTCGTCGCAACGAAGGTCTCCGGTCTGCCGGCGTACGCGGGGCTGAGGGCCGCGAACATAGCCGCTGCGGTGGAGCAATCGCTGCGGCGCTTGCAGACCGACTACATCGACGTCTGCTACGCCCACTACGACGACCCCGACACCCCGCTCGAGGAGTCCATCGGCGCACTCGACGCGCTCGTGAAACGGGGCGTCGTCCGCTACACGGGACTCTCGAACTACAGAGCGGAGCGTGCACAGGCGTGGATCGAGGTCGCGATCAGCACCAGCGCCACCCTCCCCGTCTCGATCCAGCCGCACTACAACCTGCTAGTCCGCGAGCCGTTCGAGGCAACGCTGAGGCCCCTCGCCGTCGAGCACTCGCTCGGGGTGGTGCCGTACTTCGGGCTGGCGGCTGGGTTCCTGACCGGCAAGTACCGATCGCCTGGCGACGCGGACAGCGTCGCGCGATCGTCGATGGTCGCCGACTATCTCACCGACGCCGGATTCGCCGTGGTTCGCGAGCTCGACGCGATCGCCAGAGAGCACGACGTCCAGCCGGGAACCGTCGCCCTCGCCTGGTTGCGCGCGCAGCCCACGATCGTCGCGCCGATCGCCGGCGCCAGCGCACCAGAGCAGGTAGCACCACTGCTCGCCTCAGCAAAGCTCGAGCTGAGCGATGAAGAGCTCGCCCAGCTCACCCGAGCGTCGGATGCGTACACGGACGCGACCGCGGCCACGGCGTGACCTCGTGAACCACATCTCACTTGACGGCCTGGAGGTCTCGCGGCTCGGCCTCGGCTGCATGGGCATGTCGGCCTACTACACGGGAGCGGGCGTCGACGACGCTGAGTCGATCCGCACGATCCACCGCGCCCTCGACCTCGGGATCACCTTGATCGACACGGCCGAGGTCGACGGCCCCTACGCGAACGAGGAGCTCGTCGGACGCGCGATCGCGGGGCGCCGAGCCGAAGTGGTCCTGGCGACAAAGTTCGGGGTGGTCTCCCACCGCCACGGGGACGCAGCCGAGTACGACAGCCCGCAGAACATCCGTACCGCCCTCGAGGGATCGCTGATCCGCCTCGGGACCGACCACATCGACATCTACTACCAGCACCGCGTCGACCCGGCGACACCGATCGAGGAAACGGTCGGCACCCTCAGCGAGCTGGTCGAGGCAGGCGAGATCACGCACATCGGCCTTTCCGAGGCTGGGCCCGAGTCGATCCGGCGTGCGCACGCCGTGCATCCGGTGACGGCGCTCCAAACCGAGTACTCTCTCTGGACGCGCGGCCCGGAGGCGGAGGCCATACCGCTGGTTCTTACACTCGGCATCGGCTTCGTGGCCTACGCCGCCGCTCGGCCGAGGGTTTCTGGCCAGCCGGCTGCGCGCACAGGACCACCGGATGAGCATTCTCCGGTTCATCGGCAGCAACTTCGATCAGAACCTGCGGATCCTGAACGAGGTCGAGGCGGTCGCGGAGGAGGCCGGCGCGACGCCGGCGCAGGTCGCGCTCGCGTGGCTTCTCGCACAAGACGACGACATTGCTCCGATGCCCGGCACCAAGCGGGTCTCGCGCCTCGAAGAGAACGCCGCGGCGGACACCATCGCGCTGACCGCGGGCCAGCTCGCGGCACCGCCCGTGGGCGACCGCCGTCCAGTCTCATCGTCAGCAACCCGATCATCGCGTTCACCATGATGCGCGACGACCTGATCGGCGGGGCTCTTCGCACCCGTCGAGAACCTGCCCGTCGAGGGAGACGACGGAAACGGGTGCACCGTGGCGTACGTCCTGCCGTCCTCCTCGTCGCCGCAGCGAACCCCTCGCTGCTGCCAACCGCCCGTCAACTCGACAGGAAACTCGGCGCCCTCATCAATGGCGCCACAGGCGTGGCGAACCCATCCGCAACCAGTCCATCAACGAAACCCCGATTGGAGACAACCATGCACAACCACACGTTGGAGCCGGCAGCACGACAGTTCGCCGACGCCACCGCACAGCCCCCGTTCCTGTACGAACTCGGACCTGACGCTGCCCGCAAGGTCCTCGACGACCTCCAAGCCGCGCCGATCGCGAAGCCCGACGTCGACGAGACATGGATCACCGTGCCGGCAGAGGTCGGCGACGTCGCCGTCCGCATCGTCAAGCCCCTCGGTGCAACCGGCCCCCTACCAACCGTGCTCTATGTGCACGGCGGCGGCTGGATCCTCGGCAACGCCGGCACCCACGATCGCCTCGTGCGCGAGCTGGCGGTCGGAACGAACGCCGCGGTCGTGTTCGTGGAGTACGACCGGTCCCCGGAAGCGCAGTACCCGGTCGCGATCGAACAGGCCTACGCCACCGCGCGCTGGATCACCGAGAACGGCCACGCTCACGGCCTCGACGCGTCACGTCTGGCGGTTGCCGGCGACTCCGTCGGCGGCAACATGACCGCGGTGCTCGCGATCCTCGCCAAGCAGCGCGGCGACGTCACCTTCGTGCACCAGTCGATGTACTACCCGGTCACCGACGCCGCCCAGGACACCGACAGCTACGTCGAGTTCGCCGACGGCCCGTTCCTCACCGCCAAAGCCATGGCGTGGTTCTGGGACGCCTACTGCCCCGACGAGGCAAGACGATCGGAGATCACCGCGTCGCCGCTGCGCGCCAGCCTCGACGACCTGGCCGGCCTGCCTGAGGCGTTTTTGATCGTCGACGAGAACGACGTCCTGCGCGACGAGGGCGAGGCATACGCCCGCAAGCTCACCGAGGCCGGCGTGCGTACGACCAGCGTCCGCTTCAACGGCGCCATCCACGACCTGCTCATGCTCAACCCTCTCCGTGACACGGCCGCGACCACCGCCGCGCTCGATCAAGCGATCCACGTCCTGCGCAAGGCCCTCGGCAGCAACCAGCCGACAGCTCAGTAGAGCAGCGCTCGTCGACGCGAAGGAAGGTCCACAGCCCATGGCTCAACTGCTCTACCGTCTCGGCCACTGGTCCGTGCGACGCCGACGCGTCGTGGTCGTCTTCTGGGTCCTCCTGGTCGGCGGCATCGGCACCTGGTCCAATGCCGCCGGCGGCAAGACCACCGACACGATCTCCATCCCGGGCACCGAGTCCCAAGAAGCTCAAGACCTGTTGTTGGAGCGATTTCCGACGCAATCCGGAACGACAATACGCATTGCCGCCGAAGCGCCCGAGGGGCGAACACTCGCTGACTTCACCGACGACGAGGAGCTCAGGGCCGGTCTCCGGCAACTCTTCTTGCTACCCGACGTCGTACCGCCCGCCGATCCGATGTCGTCCGTGACGACCTCGCCCGACGGACGAATCGCCTTCATCGAAGTCCGCTTCAGCAAGGCGGCGGTCGACCTCGACGAGGAACAGATCCGCACGGTCATCGAGGCCACCCGTGAAGCGACGCCCGCGGCA
The DNA here is from genome assembly GCA_963732335.1 of Ilumatobacteraceae bacterium. Classification (GTDB taxonomy): domain Bacteria; phylum Actinomycetota; class Acidimicrobiia; order Acidimicrobiales; family Ilumatobacteraceae; genus Desertimonas. The sequence continues at coordinate 22,013 of CAVSZO010000033.1, forward strand.
CTGACGGTCGCGTTCAGTGGTGACGCGGTGAGCAAAGCGGTCGAGGAGCCGGAGCCGCCCGCCGAGTTGATCGGGTTCGCCGTCGCCATCATCGTGCTGTTGATCGCGTTTGGTTCCGTCATCGCGGCCGGTCTGCCACTGCTCACCGCCCTCGTCGGCGTTCTGATCACGGTCCTCGGCATCACGCTCGTCTCGGCGTTCACTGATTTGACCAGCACCGCACCGACGCTGGCGATCATGATCGGACTCGCCGTCGGCATCGACTACGCGCTGTTCATCGTGACTCGTCACCGCGCTTTCCACGCTGCCGGACTCTCCCCAGAGGAATCCGCGGCACGCGCCAACGCCACGTCCGGTGGAGCGGTCGTCTTCGCTGGCGGCACCGTGATCATCGCCCTTGCCGGATTGTTCATCACCGGCATCCCCTTTCTCGCCGTGATGGGCCTGTGCGCAGCCGCATCCGTCGCCGTCTCCGTGCTCGTCGCCATCACTCTCGTCCCAGCGTTGCTCGGATTCGCCGGCGACAACATCGACCGCTTGACCATCCCCGGCATCAAGGTCACCACCGGTGAAGGTGTCGCGATCGAGGAGTCCGTCTCGGGACGGTTCTCCAAGCGGATCACCGACCGGCCCTGGATGTACCTCCTTGGTGGCATCGCCGTCATGCTCGTGCTGGCCGCACCGTTGCTGGCCATCCGTCTCGGCCTTCCCGACGACGGATCCAAGTCGCCCGAGACCACACAGCGCGAGGCGTACGACATCCTCGCCCAGGGTTTCGGGTCGGGATTCAACGGCCCCCTGGCTGTCGTCGCCGACCTCCGTGGAGTCGACGACCCGTCTGCCGCACTGATGGCGATCAGCTCGGTCGCCGAAGCGGACCCCGATGTCGCACTCGTCGGTCAGCCGATCACCAACGCAGATGGTGACACCGCGATCGTGACCGTCATCCCGAGGTCGGGTCCAGCGAGCAGCGAGACCGAAGACCTCGTCCACCGTCTCCGCGAGGGGTTCTCGACCAGTTCCGTGAGCGACACAGGAGTGAGCACCTATGTGGCTGGCAACACGGCATCGAACATCGACATCTCGGACAAGCTCGGCTCCGCGCTTCCCAAGTACATGGCATTCGTCATCCTGCTCACGATGCTGCTGCTGATGGTCGTCTTTCGATCCATCCTCATACCAATCAAGGCAGCTATCGCCATCCTGCTGTCCATAGGTGGGGCCCTCGGCGTCACTGTCGCCATCTTCCAGTGGGGCTGGCTCTCCGGCTTGATCGGAGTCGACACCAACGTCCCCATCGTCAACTTCATCCCGACGATCATGTTCGGCGTCCTGTTTGGGCTCTCCATGGACTACGAGGTCTTCATCCTCTCTCGCATCAGGGAGGAGTACTCCCACACGGGCGACCCACACGGCGCCGTCCTCAACGGGCTCGCGATGTCCGCCCGGGTGATCACTGCTGCCGCCATGATCATGATCGCTGTCTTCGGAGCGTTCGTGCTCGGCGACGACGTCATCATCAAGATGTTCGGCATCGGACTCGCCGTGGCCGTGTTGCTCGACGCCACCGTCGTGCGCATGGTCATCGTCCCGGCTGTCATGACGCTCTTCGACCGGAGAGCCTGGTGGCTCCCAGGGCCCCTGCGGAAGATGCCCGACCTCGATGTCGAAGGCGCACGACTCCTCGAGCACCTCGCGGACCTGGAGGCACGGACCTCCACCATCTCGGATGATGCAGTTCCAGTGCCGCAGCCGACCTGCCCCCGTCCTCTCACAGAAGCGGAGGCGCCCCATGACCGACATCGACAACATGAACAACTGGAACGCGCAGATCATCGCTGAGTTCCGCGCCAACGGCGGCGAAGTCGCCTCGCTCGGCGTCATCCCGATCGTCATCCTGCACAGCAAAGGCGCCAAGTCGGGTCTGGAGCGGGAGAACCCCCTGGTGCCGTTGATCGACGGAGACGCCCTGTACCTGTTCGCCTCCAAGGCCGACGGAGGCGTCCATACACGTCGAGCTCACGACTGGAGAACCCCATGCAGTACCGAAACCTGGGCCGAACAGGCATCAAGGTCAGCCCATATGCGCTCGGCGCGCTCATGTTCGCCACACAGGTCGGCAACACCGACCCCGAGGACTCGATCCGGATCATCCACAAGGCGCTCGACGCGGGCATCAACCTCGTCGACACCGCTGACTCGTACGGGGACTCGGAGGAGGTCGTCGGTCGGGCACTCGAGGGCCGCCGTGACGACGTGGTCCTCACGACGCACCTCGTCAGTGTGCGCTAATGACCATTGGAAGGACGATGTGCGGCGCGTCGCGATGACACGCAGGATGACTAGTCAGACCGGCGGCTGCCGTGCCGAACATGCGCGGTCGCCCCTGGTGTCGACGCCGCGTCGCTACTGACCAGATTTCGAGCGTCGTCGACACCTGGGTGATCGTCCGGCTCGACCACAGCCGGGGACTGGCGACGAGCGCGTGTTCCGCCGATCCGTTCGAGATCGGCCTCCGAGAAGGCGATGTCACGGGGACAGGCGCTCGAACGTGGAACCGGACTTCGCTGATACAGGCCGCGCTCGCACCGAGCACGCCATCGCTACGCGACTCTCGATGTTGGACGCAACCGCCCTGATTCGGCGGTAGGCGCTCGCAGGCGTGTGCGCTCGGCGATGGGCTTTCGGCACCGAACAGGCTCGCGCCGGTTACGCCGGCGATGCCCCGCCGACCGAATATCGTGCTGTCACATTCGGTCCCGTGTCGACTGTCATCGGCAAGCGTCACGCAGACGAGGCCGACGCTCGATCGCGCTCTCACCGCCGATGACTAACCGTCGTTTGAAACGCTGGACGACTGCGTGGATGGACTGCTCATGATCGCGAGCATGACCCGCGGGCACGCGGCACCACTTGGATCGCCCCTCCTCGCGACGCGGCGGCGCCACTCGTCGAGCCGAGCGTCGAGGCGGCTCGAGCGGCCTGGTCGCAGGCGGTCACGAGGGCCCGCCGCGCTGCCAGGATCCCGGACTTCGCGCTGGGCGATCGGACGGGTCGGGCGACATCCGTCGTGATTCCACGTGGGACTGCGAGGGGAGGCGGCAGCGTTGTGCGCCTCGGCGCCTCGGTCAGGGGTTGGTCGACGGGCTCGTTGCGATCGGCGTGGAGGAGGTCATCTTCAACCGGGTGAGCTGCGACGTCGACGTGTCGGCTGGCCGCGATCGTCTTCTGATCCTGTGTGAGCGTGGCGCTATTCGTCGGGGAGTAGCGCTAGTGCGTTGTCGATGCCCTGCTCGAGTATCTCGTCGGCGAGCCGTGGGTCGGCGAGGGCGCGGGAGAGCTGGAGTGTGCCGATGAGCAGCGCGAACAGGCTGAGCGTCTGTCCTCGCGCCGACGGAGGATCGCCGGGAGCGAGAACGGGGGCGATCTCGTCGACCAGTTTCAGAATCCCGTCGGTGTAGGCGTGTATGGTGGCCTCGCCACAGCGCCCGATCTCGTCGAGCAGGGCTGCGGAGGGGCAGCCTTGCTCTGGGGCGTCGCGGTGCTCGACCGATAGGTACTCGCGTATCAGCTGCGCGACTCCTTCACGGTCGGAGCTCTGGGCGCGGTAGCGGGCGAGCTGTTGGTGCAGCTGGTCGGCGACCGCCGTGGCGACGAGGTCCTCTTTCGACGCGAAGTGGGCGTAGAAGGCGCCATTGGTCAGCCCGGCGTCGGCCATCAGCACGGCGATGCCGGAGCCATCGATGCCATCACGCTTCAGACGCTGACCGGCGGCCTCGATGATCCGCCGCCTGCTCGCTTCCTTGTGTTCCTTGCCGTAGCGGGCCACTGGCGCCTCCTCGTGTCGAACAACACATTGCGTTCTCGCTCCAACCGATTATAGTACGATCGTAATTCAATAGCGAGGAGTACACGATGACAGCTACCCAGCTGGCGACACTGGCCACGACGGAGCGGACCGCCACCACGACCACCGACCGACGGGCGATCGCCGACGTGGTCACGTCGTACAAGGACGCATCGACCCGCACTGTCTCGGCCGGGGGTGTCGACTTCGCTTACCGCGAGCTCGGCCCCAAGTCAGGGGTGCCGGTGATCTTCCTCACCCACCTCGCCGCCGTCTTGGACAACTGGGACCCTCGCGTCGTCGACGGCATCGCTGCCCGGCACCGGGTCATCACCTTCGACAACCAAGGCGTCGGCGCTTCCAGCGGTTCCACCCCCACCACCATCGAGGCGATGGCGAACGACGCCGTCGCCTTCATCCGGGCGCTGGGTCTGGAGAAGGTCGACCTTTTGGGTTTCTCGATGGGCGGCATGATCGCCCAGGTGATCGCCGCCGACGAACCGCAGCTCGTTCGCAAGCTGATGCTCACAGGGACGGGTCCCGCTGGGGGCGTGGGCATCACGAACGTGACCCGGATCGCCCACCTCGACACGCTTCGGGGGCTGCTCACCTTGCAGGACCCCAAGCAATTCCTCTTCTTCACCAGGACGCCCAACGGGCGTCGAGCCGGTAAGGAGTTCTTGGCACGCTTGAAGGAGCGCACCGACAACCGCGACAAGCGCATTTCTCTTCGCTCCTACGGTGCTCAGCTCACCGCCATCCACCGCTGGGGCGAGGAGCAGCCTGCCGACCTGTCGGTCATTCGCCAGCCGGTTCTCGTCGCCAACGGTGAGAGCGACCGGATGGTGCCGACGAGCAACTCGGTCGACCTGGCTCAGCGGTTGCCGAACGCGGAGCTGGTGGTCTACCCCGACGCCGGCCACGGCGGCATCTTCCAATTCCACGGGCCGTTCGTCGACAAAGCCCTCGCTTTCCTCGCCCAGTAGCACGCCGAGCGCAGACCTACCGAGCGCTTATCCGCTCACCTCCAACGACGTGCCCGAGCCGTCGCTTGGACGTCGGCTTCGTTTCGCCACGGCGCTTCGCCGTGCAACCGAACACCACGAGACCGTGACCATTGGGGACACGGCCATGACCCGAAGGAATCACCCGATGAAGGCAGGAGCTGCAGCCGCACTCGTCACCGGAGCCGACCACGGGCTCGGCGCCGCCATCGCAGAGGCTCTCGATGCCCCAAGGCGCCACCACCTACAGCGCGTCGAAGGCGCCCGCGTGGTCGCTCACGAAGGCCCTTCACATCTGACATGACCCCGGCAGAGGCACGTCCCGGCGAGTTCATCGTCGACCTCGGCGCAGGGCGGTCGTCGGCGGTCGGCGTACCTGGCGGCTACATGTGCGCGCTCGCGGTGCGTGGTGCGGAATCGATGGCATCGGGCCGGGTGGTGCGGACCATGTCGACGAGCTTCCTGCGGCCGGGGCGCGTCGGCCCGGCTGAGCTGTCGGTGCGTGAGGTGCGACGTGGCCAGTCGATCACGACGATGGTCGCCGAGCTCGCCCAGGACCAGCAGGTCCTGAGTATCAGCCGCCTGACCCTGATGACCGAGCGGTCCGGGCTCGAGTGGAGCGAGCGGCGACCAGTGGACCTGCCACTACCGGCGTACTCTGTGCCGTTCTCGCCGCCGGCTCATGTGGTGAGAGCCGCTGCGTGGCCGGGCGTCACATCGACTCTGACGTTGCCACCAACGCCAAAGAGATCCCCCCGTCGGTGCCCGGACCGACCACGCAGCAGCTCCGGACGGTTCGAGTTTCGGTTCGATCCTCAGCGGATGCCGTTCACCGGCGAACGCGCCCACCTCGCCGGGTACGTGCGCCCGCTCGAGGCACGCCCGATCGACGCGGCGTGGCTGGTGATGGCCGTCGACTGCTTACCGCCCGCTGCGCTAGCCCGGACCGAGCCTCCGACCGGCGGGATGAGCATCGACTTCACCGTCGACATCCACCGCAGTGGACTGCGCCTCGGGGAGGGTGCGTGGCTCGACGGTTCGGTCGAGATCGACGACGGCACGAGCGGCCTCGCGGTCGAGCACGCCTGCATCACCCGGCTGGACGGCTCGGTGGTCGCCGAGACGTTCCGGACCCGCTCGACCGTGCAGGGCTGAACGGGATCATGTACGAGCATTCTCGTCGCACCCTGACGATCGCGTCGCTGGCGGTGCTGGCGACGTTCCTCGACACGACGATCCTTTACGTCGCGTTCCCTGACATCACGGCGACGTTCTCCGACACTGGGGCGTCGGAGCTCTCGTGGGTGCTGAACGCCTACACGATCGTGTTCGCGGCGATGCTCATCCCGGCGGGCAAGCTCGCTGATCGAGTCGGGCACCGCAAGGTGTTCCTCACCGGCTCGGTCGTGTTCACCGTGGCCTCGATGGCGTGCGGCCTCGCGCCGAGCGCCGAGCTGCTGATCGTGTTCCGCATCGTTCAGGCCGTCGGCGCCGCGGCGCTGATCCCGTCGTCGCTGGCGTTGGTGATGCACGCATTCGCCCACGACCAGCTCCCCCGCGCCGTGGCGATCTGGGGAGCCGCCGGTGCCGTCGCAGGGGCCCTCGGCCCCACACTCGGTGCGGCAATCGTCGAGGGGCTCGGGTGGCGCTGGGCGTTCTTCATCAACCTCCCCGTCGGCATCTACACCGTGATCGCCGGGCGCCGGAACCTGCACGAATCATCCGATCCCGCCACCCAGGTGCCGTCCCTGGTAGGCGTGATCCTCATCGCCGGCGCCGCTGGGCTGCTCTCCTACGGCCTAGTCGGCACCGAAGAGTTCGGATGGCTCAGCGCCCGAACCTTCGGTGTGCTCGTCGCCGGGCTGGGCGTGCTTGCGATCTTCGTTATCCATCAGCAGCACACCAACGCCCCGGCACTCGACCTCGATCTGTTCCGCATCTCCAACTTCCGGTGGGCGAACGTCGCCATGTTGGTGTTCGGGACCGCGTTCGCCGCGTTGTTCTTCGGTTCGATCCTGTTCCTCACCGACGTCTGGGGCTGGTCGGTGCTGCAAGCCGGGTTCGGGGTCGCCCCCGGACCGGTCGTCGTCGGCCTCGTCGCACCCCGGGCCGGCAAGCTCGCCGGCACGGTCGGGCAGCGACCGCTGCTCATCACCGGCAGCATCCTCTACGCCGGCTCTGGCCTGTTCCGCCTGACGATGCTCGGCCCGCACGTCAACTACCTGCGCGACTTCCTCCCGTCGATGGTGCTCAGCGGGCTCGGCGTCGCCCTCGTCTTCCCGCAGCTCTCCAGCGTCGTCGCCCAAGCATTGCCACCCGGCCGCGCCGGCGTCGGCGGCGCCGCCACCCAAGCCGTCCGCCAGTTCGGCGGCACCTTCGGTGTCGCGCTCACCATCGCGTTGGTCGGAACCTCGGGCGCCATCGATGTCGGCTTCGATCGGATCTGGTGGATCGTCGTCATCGGCGGCCTGGCCACGTCCGCGCTCGTCCTGCCGATGCGCACATCCAGCGCGCACCGCCACGTCACCGGTGCCATCACCGCCTCACCGACACCAACCGTGACGACCCGGACACGGCCATGACACGGAGGAACCCCCGGATGAACGTTGAAGGTGCAGCTGCACTCATCACCAGAGCTCCGATCCAACCATGAACGCCTTCATCATCGACCGCTACAAACCCAGCGATGGGGCCGGATCACCGAGGTGCCAGAACCGGTGCCGGGCGACGGCCAGGTGTTGGTCCAGATCCACGCCGCCGGTGTAAATCTGCTCGACTCCAAGATCCGCAGCGGCGAGTTCAAGTTCATCCTGCCCTACCGGATGCCACTCATCTTGGGCCACGACGTCGCCGGCGAGGTTGTTGGGGTGGGGCCGGGGGTGCAACGGTTCGACGTCGGTGACGAGGTCTACGCCCGCCCCGACAAGGCCGCGATCGGTACGTTCGCAGAGCTCATCGCGATCAACGAAGCCGACGCGGCACGCAAGCCAACCTCATTGTCGATGGTGGAAGCAGCGTCCATCCCGCTGGTCGGTCTGACGGCATGGCAGGCACTCGTCGAGCGAGCGAACCTCCAGCGCGGACAGAAGGTCTTCATCCAGGCGGGGTCTGGCGGCGTGGGCACGATCGCCATCCAGCTGGCCAAGCACCTCGGAGCCACCGTGGCCACGACCACCAGCGCCGCGAACGTCGAGTTGGTCGAGGGCCTCGACGCAGACATCGTCATCGACTACAAGACACAGGACTTCGAAGCCATCCTCGACAATTACGACGTGGTGCTGCACAGCCAGGACGCCGCGACGCTGAAGAAGTCGCTGCGTGTCCTCAAGCCAGGTGGACGGCTTATCTCAATCTCCGGTCCACCTGATCCCCCGTTCGGCGACGACATCGCCGCACCCTGGTTCGTCAAGCCGATCCTGCGCGCCGCCAGCTCGACGACCCGGCGCAGAGCAACACGCCTCGAGGTCGACAGCTCGTTCCTGTTCATGCGGGCGAACGGGGCGTCGATCACCGAGATCACCTCGCTGATCGACGCCGGGATCATTCGACCCATCCTTGACAGGGTCTCTTCCTTCGGGTCGACACCTGAGGCGATCGCCTACGTTGAATCCGGCCGCGCCAAAGGCAAGGCCGTGGTGACGATGCCATGACGTGCCATGCCGCAGATGACCAAACGTGCGCGAACCGTCGATGCGGCGTGCGACACACCAACACCAAGAGCGAGATGATTCGCGTTGACGGTCACTTCCTCGCTCGATCTAGCCCCACGACGGCGGCGACGATGTCCAGACCGTGGCCGCACAAAATCCCAGACCGACACAAAAGGAAGGGGAGCATGTTGGGAACCATCGACGTAGTCCTCAAACGATTCGACTCGCCCGACGAGGTGCGAACCTTCGAACACGGCCGATTCGAAGTCGTCAACATCGGAGGCATGACCATCGGTCGGGCGACGTATCAACCGGGCTGGCGATGGTCCGAGCACGTCGGACCCTCTCAAGGTCTGACCCGCTGCGCTGTCGAGCACGTCGGTCTCGTGCTCTCCGGCACCGCCACCGCAGCATTCGACGACGGCAGAGTGACCGAGCTCCGCCCCGGTGCGCTCTTCCACATCCCACCCACTCCACACGACAGCTGGGTAGTCGGCATCGAGCCGTACGTGTCACTGCACCTCCTCGGGGCGGAGCACTATGCCGATCCAACGGCCTCGTAGGTTGCCCCGTTGCGGAATCCTGACTCGCCCGATCATCTCTGATCACGCGGGACCCGTGACCGTCGGCGACACCGTCAGCGTGTCGTCGCCACCAGGCCGCCTCGACCCAGGAGCCCGACTGACTCGACCGTCGCCTCCACGACCGGCACGTTGCGGACACGCCGGCTTCGCTGATGCAGAACTCGCCGGGTGGGATCGTGACGAGCCGTCGCGAGCGGCAAATCTTCACCTCGCTCTTGCTGCCGCGAGCGCGCCAGAATCGGCAGAGTATCGATGTGCAGGTGCGGCCTCGCCGTGAGCGGAGGCTAATTGGTCTTCGCCCGGGCGCGGGCCTAGCTGATTGCCGAGCGCAGGTCCCAGAGCGTCGCTCGAGGACGCTTCGGTTCGCCGCCGAAGCTTCCTTGCTCGGCGGTTCGGCCGGGTCGCCGAAATTCGGGCTGATGCTCCGCACCCTGGTGCCACCCCGGCCGGGTTCGCCCCTCTGCGCCGATCTGTGGGCCAGGCCGTTGGCCCTGCACCCATCCTGTGGTGCGAGCGCGGGGTCGGCTGCCGATTGCCTCGTCGGGATCGCGCGACGAGTGACCAGTCGGCGCTCGTCACAGTCCGAGTTCCGGGCCGGCTCGTTGGAGGTTTCGGCTGTGCCTTGTGGCGGCGGGCAGCTCGATGCCGGCGTCGCCGGCCCAGTCCCGGACCGTCTCGCCGAGCGCGTGGAACTGGTCGGCATGGTCGTCCCGGCGGCTGATGCTGGTGAGATGGTCGACCACGTCACCGATTCGTTGGACGTTGACGGTGTCGCCGCCAGCCCAGCGACCCCACAGGTCGAGCGATTCGATCTGTCGTCGCACGGCAGCGATGTGGTCGACGGTGTGTTTGAGCTGCTGGCGCATGTCGTGGCGATGCAGCGCCGTGCCGGTGTCGTCGACGCGTGTTCGTGCCTGCTGGTAGTGCTCGACGTCGGCGGCGCTGTGTTGTCGCGTGCGTTCGAGGCGTACGGTCGCCGCGTCGAGCTGCGTGGCAGCGGCGTCATGGTCACGGCGGGCCGCCCGTCGGCCGCGGATGCCGCTGTCGTCGAGGTAGTGCTGGGCACGGGCGTGGCGTCGCCACGCCTCCTCGTAGAGGCTCGTCGCCGCAGCCAGCGCCTGGCGAGCCGGAGCGGTCTCCGCCTCGATCCGGACGAGGTCGCGTCGGGCGGCGGCGGCCTCGGCTGCAAGTCGGCCCCGCTTCGCCTCGCTGGCCGTGAGGTCCTGCTCGGCGTCGTGTAGGTCGCGGCGCAGTCCGGCGCGGAGCGGTTCGAACCACTGCGGGATTTCACAGCGTGCAGTCGGCTCAGGTCGTTGCCGCGTCGCGTCGAGTGGTTGTTGGTGGGCGAGGGTACGGCGTTGGGTGACGGCGGGGATGTCGGCACGGTCGAAGGCGAGGATCACCTCGAGGGTGTCTCTGGCTTCGGCGACGTCGGCGGTGTCGGTGACGACGCACAGCAGGTTCTGGTCGCGGCCGCGGGTGGCGGCGACGTACAGGCCGCGGCGGGTCGTCACCGCAGAGACGAGCGAGACGCTGTGGTCGACAGTGTCGGACTGGTAGCCGTGCTCGGTCGCCGCGTAACCCAACCGGACGTGGTCGTGGACGTAGTCGGACGGCAGGGTGATGGTGCCGTGTCCCCATTCACGGGTCACCGTCATCGAACTATCGGTCCCGATCGCCGTGACGGTCCAGGTCTCCCGGTTGCGCACCGGCTCGCCGGCCGACGTGATCAGGGTGCGGTCGTTGCGGCGGGTGGCGACAACGTCACCGACATGAGCGCACTCTTCACCGGCGATCGCCGCGGCGAAGTCCGGGTTGAGCTGTCCAGCGGCGACTCGGGCGACCTGGACGGCGTGGTTGATGGCGTCGACATGATCGTTCGTCGAGGCGACGAGGGCCACGGTCTCGCCGAGGTGGCGTCGTCCTATCCACGTGTCGGCCATCGCGGCGAGGTGTTCCTCGAGGCTGCCGGGGATGATCCGATCGTGGGCCTCGTAGGCGTCGAGGGCGCGCGGATCACCGGATCGCAACAGCAGTGATGCGGCGGCTTCCCAGCGGTGGGTGAAGCGGTGCAGTTGTTCGAGCTCGTCGACACGGCCGTTGGCGCACAACTCGGCGAACAGGCCACCACGGCCAACGGCCTGCAGCTGACGATGGTCACCAACGAGCACGAGGCGCCACTCGTTCGCCTCGGCGAGACTCACGAGCTGATGAAGCGCCGAGGTGGACAGCATTCCTGCCTCGTCGACAACCACGGTCGTCCCGGCTCGGAGCCGGTACTCCGGCCGTGGGGGCCGGTCGTGCCGCTGCCACTCGTAGAGCAACTTGGCCACAGTGTCGGCGCGCATCCCGGTGTCTCGCTCGATTACGCGGGCTGCTTTCGCCGTCGGGGCGGCACCGAACACCGCACGATGCTGGACGTCCAGATCAGCAACGGCTGCGGCGAGCATCCGGGTCTTGCCGGCACCTGCCGGGCCGACCACCACCACGAGACGGTCGTCGCCGGCGACAGAAGCGGCGGCGTCGGCCTGCAACACATCGAGGCCAGCCCGATCGACGGTGCTTGACGGCGACGCCGGATCGGCTTGAGCATCCATCGCCCAGGTGAGAATCCGCTCCTCCTGGACGAGCACCGCCTCGGACGTGAACCTCGGTGCCGTCGGCTCGATCCACAGCGAGCGACCATCCGAGCTTCGTCGCTGCGTCGCCTCGGGCGGATCCAAGTCGACGCAACGTTCGAGTATCCGGTCAGCGGCGTGTTCAATCGCCGCTGCCCAGCGGTGTCCCGACATCTGCGACACGGGACGGTGCAGGTCACAGATCGCCTGGATGACATCGGGCCGGCCCCACGACGAACGCTGCGCCGACACCGCCTCGACAACCTCGCTGACGGTCAGCGACTCGGTCGGGGAACGCTCGGCAGCAGCCCGTTGAACCCCCTCGACGAGCCGTTCGACGGTCCAGCCAACCTTCTCCGCCTCGCCGCACCACCGTGTCGCCAAGTCGGCGACACCGAGCCCGGACTTGCCGCCCCTGGTATCGGCCGAAGCTTCACGCTCCAGCGCGGCGCGCTCCTTCGGTGACGGCTCCCGGCCCTCGCGGTGGCGGAAGTCGTCGAGCTTGACCGCCATGGCGTCGTCGATCGCCGCGGCGCGTTTGGAGAACACCGCCAACAGGTCCTTCGGCACGCCGGCGATCTCGGCCTGGCCGTTGACGATCGGCTGCCACTCGACCCCGAAGCGGTGGGTGAGCTCGTTGCGCAGCACCGACTGATACAGGCCGCCGAGCATCCGCTGATGCTTCTTCAGATAGCGGGCATCGAGAGCCATCCACCGACCCCCGACGGTCTGCACCTTCGCCGAGATGACCGTATGGGTGTGGATCTGCGGGTCATCGGCCCGCGACGTCGTCTGCCGGAACACCGCCATCGTCAAACCTTGCGTGTCCGGATGCAACCGGCCACCGTCACGGCGGATCCGCGTCGTCGACCCGAAACGCTCCAAATGGGCCAACGCCGCGGAGACGGCAACGTCATGGGCCTGCAGGAACCGGTCGTCGTCCGACAGCGCCCACAACACCGACACCGACTTCGGCGACGAGAACGTCGCATCAAACCCGGCGACCGCGTTGATGACCCGCCCATCGGCAGTGACGCGATCGACGAGTGGGTAGCCGAGCCGTGTCCCCGATATCGGGTCACGGCCCTCCAGCAGGGCCTGTAGGTCGTCGCGCCTCACCGTTCCTGACAGTCCGAGACCGGCTGCCTGGACGCCCGACCAGACACCCGGCACCTCGCCGGGCGCGCCAGTCAGATAGCGGGTGTAGTACTTCGCCGATGCCCCAGCCGACGAAGCCTTGATCGTCGAAACCCGAAGCATCAGATCCGACACCCGATCGCCCCTACGGGCACTTGTCTGCAGAACCCGATCGGACGGACGACCGCGACGGTGGACACGAAGACCTACTCCCCCGGCAACAGCCGCAGTTGCTCGACCGAATCGGAGCGACGACGACCGGACGACGGCCGGACACGACCGGCCGCCCGCCTACCGAACGCACGCGACCGAGGAGCCGTGTCAGCGTCCAACGCGGCCGGGGTCGGAATCGCCACCACCTGACCGTTGAACTGCTGGCGTACCTGCTCGGCGTGGGCCACAAGCTCGACCGCGGTGACGATGCGACCGGTGAGGACCAACACGGCAAACGGCCAGCGGGGAATCCTGTATAGCTTGTCCAGCCGGATCACCGGCAGTCCTCGCAGCCGGTCGCCTCGTAGCGCCGGGCCATCGCGTACGCCTTCGCCGGGCAGACATCCAGCACCTTCGCCGCCTGGCGGATCGTCAGCAGCAAAGGCAGGTCGGCGAGTTGAACCGCGTCGTTGGCACCGCTCACGTCCATGTCGACTGTTAAAGGTCCCCGGACAGCACAAAACGCGACATCAACTGGTCGTCCTCGTCCGTGTTGTCGGCGGAACGGGCCCGCCGCCGCTGTTTCGTTCCATAGACCGATGCCATCGACGGGTTACAGCCAGCGGCGGTCGCCGTGTGGCGACACCAACGCGGCGACGCCGTACCGCACCGATCCCGGACTGGGTGGTGGCGTCGCATCCGTCAGGAGTCGGTTGGGCGGCCGCGACTGTCGACGTCGATGAGCCTCTCCACTTCGCTCACCGGCACCCGTCGTGTCCGACCAATGTTGACCGTGCGCAGTTCGCCGGAGTGGATCAGTTTGTAGATCATCGGTCTCGACAGGCTGAGCATCCTGGCCGCCTCGGCCGGCGGGACGGCGAGAACCGGCGACTGACCGTCGGGTATTGCACTCACACCCAGGTACTTACACCCATGATTTTCGGTGAACCTCGGGACCCCGCTGCGACGGCTGTTCATCCCGTCGCATTGCGTGTCATCCAGTCACATCTGGTGAAATCTGGTGACCTTGTGTTCGCGCGAAATTTCGTCGCCAACCCCTTGACAAGACCCACGACCTCGGGCCGATCGGGCCTCGCGACGAGCGATCCTCGAGGAGCTGATCGATCGCCAGTGCCGCAAGCGTGACGAGAACCGGCGCCGCGGTGAGCCGGAGCTCGTCGCCGTCGCAACCACGGGTACGGTTCGGGGCATGAGCACCGCCGCGACGACGGCGAAGTTCGGCGTGCCGTCGCCGTCGAAACCCCACGGGTTGATGATCGAGTCCTCTACGGTCCCAGATCGTGCCCGAGCTTCACGCCGTCTATTACCGCGACGCCGACGGCCGAGAGCCGGTGCGGGAGTTCCTCGATTCGCTGGACGACGATGTGGAGGCCGTCATCGCGCAACAGATCGATCGCCTGAACCTTCTGAGCGACGACGTCCCGCACCTCCCGTTTCCGCACAGCTCGCAGGTCGCCGGCGAGCTACGTGAGCTGCGATGCCACTACGGACGCCAGCACTACCGCGTTCTCTACCGCCGGTCCGACCGGCTGCTGGTGCTGCTGCACATCTTCGCCAAACGGACCTCCAAGATTCCAGCCGCGGACATTGCGTTGGCGGAGCGACGGTGGGAGGACTTCAAGGCACGGATGCAAGCACAACCCCGTACACCGCCACGCGCGGCCGGCCATGACGCGCCCTGACGCGACGGGTTCGCAAAACTGCTAACCTTCTGTCGAGGTAGATCGATGGCAACCAACGACAGTCCGATCGGCACCAGCGTCGAGGATCACATCAGCGGCCGGCGCGCCGCCAGCGATCGGTACCGCGACACGCAGGATCGGCTCCGGCCGTTCGAGGAGATCGCCCGCGTGGTCATCATGCGCCGCGCCGAGCTCGGGCTGACCCAGCAGCAGCTCGCCGAGCGGATGGGCACGACCAAGTCGGTAATCTCGCGCATCGAGAGCGGCCAACACCGCCCAGCACCGACACCTTGCGCCGCCTCGCCGATGCTCTCGAAGGCCACGCAGTAATCGGCTTCGAGTTCGATTCGGATCATTCCCCCGCGCCTGACCTCGTCCGCCTCTGAGGCTCACCTGTCCGAGTCCGCCTGCGGCTTACCCGCTGAGTGCTCGGTTCATCGCCGCGGCGGCTTCGGCTCGGGCGTCGTCGAGCAGGTGACCGTAGACGTCAGCGGTGACGCTGATCGAGGAGTGTCCCAACATCTCGGAGATGACCTTCAACGGCACGCCCTGGGCGAGCAGCAGACTGGCGGCGGAGTGTCGGAGCTCATGGGGGTGCCAGCGGCCGAGCCCAGCCTCCTCGGTGGCCTCGCCAAGCGCCTTCCAGAAACTCGACGGGTCGATCGGGTTGCCGCGACCGGTGCGGAACACGAGATCGGCGCCGAGCGGTACGGCCGGCCATCGGGCACCAATCCTGAGGCGTTCGGCCGCCTGTTCGCGGCGGTGGACGCGCAGCACCGACACCGCCGGCGCCGCAAGGTGGACAGTGCGGCGCGATCGGTTCGTCTTTACGTCGTCGAGCACCAGTCCGTGGCCTGGGACCCGTTTCAAGCCTCGGCGGACGAGCAACGCCGGTCGGTCGCTGTCGAGTTCGACACAGTCCCAGGCGAGACCGAGCAGCTCGCTGAGGCGGAGCCCGCACGTCAACATCGTGACGAATGCCGCTTCGAGCCGGTGGCCTGAATCGAGTCGAGGAAGGCGCGAGCCTGCTGCGGCGTCATCGTGCGGCCCTCGGCGCGCTCGAGCTTGACGCCGTGGGCGATCGCTGCGGCGTTGCGCGACACGAGTCCTTCGGCTTCTGCGTAGCGCAGCGCCCTCCGCAACACCGATCGGGCAAGTCGCCGCGCGGTCGGCGAATACGGTCCGGCAGGTCTGCCGGCGCGGTCGCGCTTGGCGTCCGGCCGCGCCATGTCCGCGAGCATCGCCGAGACGTCGCGGGCCGAAAGCGTGCGCAGCCGCTTGCGACCGATCCTCGGCGCGATGTAGAGGTCGATCACGTACGCGGTAGTGGGCCTCGGTAGCGAGTGCGACCGAGCCGGGCAGCACGTCGCGTGCCCACTCCTCGAGGAACCGGCCGACGGTGTGATCATGGCGGACCAGTGTCAGACCGGCGTCGGCGGCGTTGCGTGACGACATCATCCGTTCGAGCAACTGACCCTTCGTCTTCGCAGTAATCATCCGGCGAACGAGGTGACCGTTCTCGTCGGTGCCGATCGTGAGGCGTCCCTCCCATCGCTGGCGCTCGACGTTGTGCCGGATCGAGCCCTCACCGTTACCACGTTTCGCCAAGTCCATTTGCTCTTCAGGTGACCAACCGGGTGACCAACCAGAGCATAAACGACCACAGACACGCGGTGAACGCCTGTGGACAATCTCTAGCTGTCTAGCTGGGAGACCTCCAGAGTTTACCACCGGCTCGATGACCCGTTGCCATGAACTCTTAATCCATTGGTTCTGGGTTCGAATCCCAGGGGGCGCACCTGACGTCCTGGTAGATGGTCACCTCGGTATCTGGCGAAGACGATGTGGTTGCTGCGGGATTGCTACGCCAACGGCAGTACTGGCGCCGTCGCCTTGACCCGCGAAATGGTCGGCACCCCGCCATCTCGCGAATCGAAACGATCGTCATGGTTGGGTGGCGTCGTGGATCGCCACGGCTATGTCCGACAGATCGCTGTTGTCGACGTGATCAAAGCTGTTGAAGTGCAGGACGACCGAGGTGCCGTCGCTGAAGCCGACCATCGTGAGGCTCGTTCCGATCCCGCCGGGTCGCCTGCCCACCGCCGTGACGTCCAACCTGTCTCCCCCGGCCGATTCGCACGGGCGGTAGCCGTTGAGTGGGGTGCCGAGGCCGTACACACCCTCAGGCGAACAGCGTGATAGGTGTCACGCAATACCGCACCTGCTGCAGACGTTGTAAGCGTGTGTCGGGCTCCGACTGCTCGACCACAAGCTGGAGGATGAAGATGAACGTCATGGCGGCTGCTCTTTCGATCGGCCTCGTGAGCGAGGGCCACGAGGTCGTGTCCGGCACGATTGACGAAGACGTCGTGCTGGCATCGATCTCGGATCTCGCGGCTGCCCACCCCGGCAACGACGATCTGTTCGCGGACGCCGCGATGCGCGTCCAGCTCGCCCGCTCAGCTGGCGTCGTGCGGCCCGACGAAACGAGCGTGCTTCACCATTCCCGCTCCGGGACGACCGTTCAGCTTCGATACCGCACCGAGATGGCGGAGGTCTTCACCGACCTCGCCATCGACATTGGCCTGCGGAACGCGGAGCGACTCGTCGACACGTCCGCGTGACATTGGTCGCGCTGGCCCGGGTGTGAGCAGGTCGTCCGAACAACCCAGTGAATAGTGCGATCGTCGGTGTCGGCCATCGCTTGCTGGAGAACTGCAACTGAGTCGCAGACCGGGCTCCGCCTCAACGTCCTTGCACTCAGGGACGAACGGGCTGGCAATGAACGTCGCCCGCCGAGCTCGATCGCCTTCGCAGGTCCCGCCGCCGCGACGCACCGATACGTACGCTCAGCCCGGTGGCGACAAACCGAGCACGCAAGGTTCGGGCGGCCCGTCGCCGACAGCGCCGGATGCGGCGCGTCGAACACGACCTCAGCGCCGAGCAGTGGACCGCACTCAAAATGGCGTGGGGTGGTTGCGCCTACTGCGCCGCTACCACGACGCCGCTGCAACGTGACTGCGTGCTCGCCGTGTCGCGCGGCGGTCGCTACACGCTCGACAACGTCGTGCCGGCCTGCCGTTCATGCAACGCCAGCAAGTGCAACAACGAAGTCACGGGATGGATGCGCCGGCGACGGTTCGACGAGGCAGCATTCCTGCTGCGCCACCTCGAGATCCGCACCTCCCTGGGGCACGTCGGACTAGTGCTCGACGCCGATTCCACCGACCTCAGACCACCAATCGGGTGATCGCCTCGCGGCTTCAGCCATCGCCGGCTTCCGGCGCCGGCCCGCTTGGGAGGAACGTCCGAGGTGCGCACCCAAGCATCCGCCATCCTCGCGCCACCTACGGCCGGCTTGCTGCCGCTATGAACGACGAGGCCGCGAGTGGCACGCATCGCAGTCGGCGGTGGGCGACCCGGCTCCTGGCGTCGATGCGTGGGAGGCACGGACTCGCGTCGCCGATGACATCGAGTCAGTCGTGGATGGTTGGCGCCACGGGTGATCGGCGTTGCCCGCCAGTGATTGCAGCGAGCTCGTTGGTGCGGGTCTCCTGGTACGGGCAGCCGAGCGCAGCGAAGGTCGCCGCCAGCTCGGCGACCGCAGGGCGGTCGCCTGCGGCGATCGCGGCGGCGCGCTCCACCATCGCGGCGGTGATCGGGTTGTCCCGCGTCGCCCGGCGGGCCCGCTCGACCCGGTCGCCTGCGTCGTCACGTCGCGCCAGCACGGCGGCCTCGGCCCAGACGGCGGCGTACCACGGCCGGTACATCGTCAGACCGGCGTGCCACCAGGTCACCTGATCGTCGATGTCGAGCGCCAGCCGATCCAACGCGATCGCGACGTTCCCGAGGTGGAGCTCGACGAGCGCGTCGAACGTCGACAACCACGCAAGTCGGGTGTTGCCTGGTTGCCCGCCGAGGAGGTCGTCGGTGATCTGCGCCCATTCGGCGCGGCCAGCGTCGTCACCGAGGATGCCGTACACCATCGCCACGGCATAAGCACCTCTCGCGACGTTCGGCACGACCGGCCGACCTTCACGCTCCCAGCTCGCCCGGAAGCGTGACGCATCCTGCAGCACGTCCTCGAAGCGACCAGCTACGGCGTTGACCTTGAGCCGGCGAGCGAGGCCAAGAAATGCCTCGTCGCGGTGGAACGGCAGACGAGCCAGGCGATCGGCGTACTCCGCCGCGCCACACAGATCACCGGCCGCGAGCAGGACGTCAGACCCGTACAGGTGGTGATCGCTGTGCTCGAACCCATTGCGGGGCGACATGGGCAGCGACTCGATCAACTTGTCGCGACGGCGCACGGTGTCGACCGCTGCGGGAAGGTCGTTGAACCGCAGGTGCAGCGCGGTCAGCAGGTCCAACGCCGCGTCCTCGAGGGCAGGGTCACACGCCTGTCGGGCCAGCGCGACCGCCTGCTCAGCCCGCTCGACGGTGAGGTCGACGTAGTCGGCAAACGCCTGCGCGACGGCAATCGCGGCCTCGACGCCGTCCGAACCGTCCGAGTTCGCCGTGGCCTCCGCAAGCAGCGCGGCACCCTCCTCGGGTGTGTGCGCCTCCGCCATGATGCCCGGCGAGCGGACGATGTTCAGTGACATCCAGGCAAGATCGCGGGCGGCGCCCCGGGCGTCGCCGAGCGACAACGCGAGGTCCGCCGACCTGCGGAGCAGACGCAGCAGGTCGTTGCCGGCGAACCCTGTTCCCGCCGCACCGGCCGCGTCCCGCAAGAGCTCGACTCGCTTCGCCGGCACAGGCTCCAGATCGGCAGCCTGCTCGAACCAGCTTCGTGCCTCCGTGAGGCGCCCGCGGAGCCACAGCTGCCCCGCCAGCTGGGCAGCCAGTGCCGCGGCATCCGCACGGTGATCGTGGAACGCGGCGCAGCGGACGAGCGCCGCCCTGGCGTCGTCGACGACGCCGTCGAAGCGCGCGCACCAGGCGTCGTCCGGCTCGGCAGCGGCGATCTCGGCGAGCACCGCACGGCACCACGCTTCGTGGCGGCGCTCGACCTCGGCGAGCTCGTTCGTCGTTTCGAGCTGTTCCTGACCGTACTGACGGATCGTCTCGAGGGCGCGGTAGCGGGTCGGCGTGCTGCGGTCGACGACGAGGAGGCTGTGGTCGACGAGCCGGGCCAGCCCGTCGGCGACCGTGGCACGGCTGCTCCCGGGAACCACCACGGCCACGGCGGCGGCGACGTCGAACCACGAGGCGAACACCGCGACGCCGCGCAGCAGGGCCCCGTCGGCGGGATCGAGCAGGTCGTAGCTCCATCGGATCGTGTCCCGGAGAGAGTGGTGCCGCCCAGCCGTGTGGCTGCCCACGGTGAAGAACCGCAACCGCTCGTGCAGACCGGCTTCCAGCCCATCTAGGCCCAGCGCCGGGTAGCGAGACGCGGCCAGTTCGATCGCCAGCGCCATCCCGTCCAGTGCCTGGCACAGCGCACCGACTCGGCTGGCCTCGGGCACGGCCTCGCCGGTGGCCTCGTGGACGCGTGCCGTGAACAGCTCGACCGCGTCGGGAACCGAGAGCCCGGGCACCGCGAACAGGCACTCGTACGGCAGGAGCAGCCGGGTGCGGGTCGTCGCCAGCACCGTGATCTGGGGACACGCGGTCACGATCTGCTCGACGCAGTCGCGAACGCCGTCGAGCAGATGCTCGCAGTTGTCCAACACGAGGAATCCGTCGCGGCGAGTCAGCGATGCGACCAACGCGGCGTCCGGCGTCGACGCCCACTGCTGGGACGAGCCCACGGCCTCCGCCACGGCACTGACGACCGCCGCCGGATCCGTCAGCCGCACGAGGTCGACGAACCAGGAGCCGTCACGCCGACCCGCAGCGAGATCCGCGGCGACGCTGATCGCCAGACGGCTCTTGCCGATCCCGCCGGGACCAATCGCCGTAACGAGGCGGTGCTCGGCGAGCGCCCCGGCCAGCGCGGCGCGCTCGGCGGCCCGGCCGATGAACGGGGTCACCGGCACCGGTAGCACGCTGCGTGCCGGCTGCTCCGATGCGACCTGCCGCGCCAACGAGCGCCGGTCGGGCAGCTGTGTCTTGCGGAGCAGTGCCGCCACGTGCGCTTCCACCGTGCGCACCGAGATGAACAGCTCCGCGGCGATCTGCGCGTTCGTCAGGTGCCGGCCGACCAGCGCGAGGACTTCCGCCTCGCGCGCGGTCACCGCGGTCCCGGCCGCGCTCACGGGACGCAGTCTGCTCCTCCGTAGCGGCATACGTAGTCGAAATAGGTGACCGCTGCGGATGTGCGGCGTCCTCACGCCCCGTCACTGTCGAAGTCACGGCAACAAACCGACCACAGGCCAGACACCGACAGGAGCACAGCTCATGAGCACGACCATGGACAACCCGGTCCGCAACGGCGTCGACACGGCGGCACTGTTCGCCACCATCGACGCCGTCAAGGGCGACCCCGATCTCGCCAACTTCCAGTTCCGGGCGACAAACCGCTGGGTCAGCGGCACACACAACCAGTCCACGATCCACGCTTTCTACGGCGCCAAGCAGGAGATGACCCACGCGTCGCCGTGGACCTATGAGGCGGACCATCCGGCGGTGCTGGTCGGCGAGGACAACGGGCCGACACCGGTCGAATACCTGCTTCATGCGCTGGCCGCGTGCCTGGTGTCGGGACTGGCCAACATCGCCGCCGCCCGGGGCGTGAACCTCGACGAAGTGACCACGACCGTCGAGGGCGACATCGACCTGCGCGGCATCCTCGGACTCTCCGGAGATGTTCGCAACGGCTTCCAGCAGATCGCCGTGCGGTTCGCCCTGCGCGGCGACGACCCCGACAAACTGCGAGCCGTCGTGGAGCAGTCGCGCCTGCGGTCGGCCGTCTACGACCTGCTGACCAACGGGGTGCCGGTGTCGATCGAGGTCGACGCCGCATGACGTACGACGTCGTCGTGGTCGGAGCCCGCGCTGCGGGCGCCTCCACCGCACTGCTACTCGCCCGGGCCGGCCTGCGCGTGTTGCTCGTGGACCGCACGGCCTACGGCACCGACACGCTGTCCACCCACACGCTGATGCGCGGCGGCGTGCTACAGCTGTGCCGCTGGGGAGTGCTCGAGCGTGTGATCGCGGCGGGAACGCCACCGGTGCGGCAGGCTACGTTCCGCTTCGACGGCCAGGTCGTCCCGATCGCGATCAAGCCGTCGCACGGCGTGACCGCGCTGTACGCCCCTCGCCGCACCGTGCTCGATCCGATCCTCGTCGACGCCGCGGTCGCCGCCGGTGCCGAGACACGATTCGGCGTCGCCGTCGCCGACGTCCAACGCGACCGCGCCGGGACCATCACGGGAGTCGTCGGACGTCACCACAACGGTCGGGAGTTCCGCGCCGAGGCGAGGATCGTCGTCGGCGCCGACGGGGTTCGCTCGACCATCGCCCAGCGCGTCGAGGCGACGTTCGATCGGGTGGGCTCCGGGGTCGGCTCGACGACGTACGGCTACTGGCCCGGCCTCGATGTCGACGGCTACCAGTGGAACTTCCGTCCCGATGCAGCCTCTGGGGTGATTCCGACCAACGGCGGGCTGGTGTGCGTCTTCGCCAGCGCCACACCGCAACGGATCCGACGCGGCGGGGCGGCCACGATCTCCGAGATCGTGGCCGCCGCGGACCCCGACCTCGGCGCCAGCCTCGCTGCGGCGACACCCCCGCCGACGCGGACGTTCACCGGAGTACCCGGCTACGTCCGCCGGTCCTGGGGACCGGGGTGGGCCTTGGTCGGCGACGCCGGGTACTTCAAGGACCCGCTGAGCGCCCACGGGATCACCGACGCCCTGCGCGACGCCGAACTGCTCGCCAGGGCAATCGTCGAGGTCGTCGAGCACGACGTCGAGGAGCGAGACGCCCTCGCCGGATATCAGGCGACCCGCGATGCCCTGTCACACGAGCTGTTCGACGTAATGGATGTCATCTGCGGGCACCGCTGGACCGACGACGAGATCGGCGACCTGCTGCTGCGCCTCAGCGCCGCGATGTCGGACGAGGTGGACGTCCTCGCCGGCCTGCCGCCTGTGCACCAGGTCGCCGACGCCGACGCGCCGGGTCGCGCAGCTTCATTGATCCGCCGAAGCACACCACCAACCCGAACCCCAGACCACCAGCCAACGACAACGGAGAACCAGACATGAACACACGAACCACCACCCGGCTGGCGCTGACGGCCAGCATGCTGCTGCCGGCAGCACTCGTTTCGGTCGTCACGCAACGTGCCGCCGCGCACGGTGGAGACGCGCATGAGCGCTTCCTCTACGTCAGCTCCATCGCCCAGAGCGAGAGCGACCCCGACTTCATCGCCGTAATCGGCGCCGACCCGCAGCAGTCCGACTACGGCGAGATCGTCAACCGCGTCGACATGCCCAACGTCGGCGACGAGCTCCACCACTTCGGCTATTCCGCCGACCAGCAACGCCTGATCGTTCCCGGGTTGTTCTCCAGCCGGATCCACGTCTTCGACGTCGGTAGCGACGGCTCGACGATGACGTTGAGCGCGGTGAACGAGGACCTCGTCGCCGACAGCGGATACGCCGTTCCCCACGGCGTGATGACGATGCACGACATTGTCCTGGCGCCGATGATCGGGGCCGACAACGATCAGACCCAGCCCGGCGGCATCGTCGAGATCGACGACCGCACCGGCGAGTTCGTCGACTACTTCGGTCCCGGGCCGGAGAGGGATTCGACCGAGTCCGGTCCTACCTACATGTACGACTTCGCGATGACTCCTGACGCCGAGCGGGCGATCAGCACGACGTTCGGGTCGCCAGCGCTGTGCGCGCCGGGCATCGACCCTGCCTGCCTCGGCGACGAGGTGGCCGTCTGGGACGTGCACGCCGAGCAGGTGATCCAGACCGAGACCCTCGGCACGAACAGCGGCGCGCTCATGGTCCGCTTCGTCACCGCAGCAGGGAGCGCGTCGGGCGTTCATCAACGCGCCGGGCACGAGCGCCGTGTGGCTCGCCGACGACGACGACGGCGACGGCGTGTTCGACTTCCAGCAGGTGCTCGGGCCCGACGAGGGCGTCGAACTTCCCATGGACATGGTCGTGTCGTACGACAGCACGTCCCTCTACGTGTCGAACTGGTTCGGCAACACCGTGCAGCAGTTCGACATCAGCGACCCGTTCCACCCGACGCTCCGGTCCACGGTCGCCGTGCCGCACCCCAACATGCTGCGCCTCAGCCGGGACAACAGTCGCCTGTACGTCACCAACTCGCTGCTCACGCCGTGGGACAACGACGCCGACTTCGGCGAACCACGCAACACCGACTACGGGATCTGGCTGTTCGAGGTTTCAGCGTCAGGCGACCTCGAGGCTCTTCACCCGGACGGCAGCCCGTGGGTCAGCTTCGACAACGTCGAGAAGCAGACGACAACCGGTCCGGCCGGCCCGCACATGATGCTGTTCGACCCGAGCGTTCCGCTCGAGCCCGGCGAGCACTGATGAGCGAACCAGCCGATGCCGGAACTGTGAGCGCACCCAGCACAAACCTGCTGCGACAGCTCACAGTTACGACGGCGAACCAGGTCGACTGGTCCGACACGATGCCTTGCGTATCGATCGGGAATACCGAGGCGTCCCCCGCTGTTGATACTTGCGAACGCAACTTTCGTCAGGAGCGACCATGCCAGCTGTGACCGCCGATCCCCTCACCGTCCCGAGCATCCCGGCACCGGACCCGACGCTGACCCCGCGACCCGTGCGGTCGGTCACCACCGCGCCACGCGGCACCGAGGGCGAAGGGTTCCCCGTGCGTCGGGCGTTCGCCGGCGTGAGCCTGGCCGAGCTCGACCCGTTCGTCCACATGGACCAGATGGGCGAGGTCGACTACGCCCCGGGCGAGCCCCGCGGCACCAACTGGCACCCGCACCGAGGCTTCGAGACCGTCACGTACATCATGGACGGAGCGTTCCTGCACCAGGACTCCCACGGCGGGGGCGGCTCGATCGAGAACGGAGCGACGCAGTGGATGACCGCCGGGCAGCGGCATCCTCCACATCGAGACCCCACCCGAGGAGTTGGTCATCAGCGGCGGGCGCTTCCACGGCCTGCAGCTGTGGGTCAACTTGCCCTCGAGCGACAAGATGATCGCGCCGCGGTACCAGAACCTGGACGGCGACCTCGTGACGTTGCTGTCGTCGCCCGACGGCGGTGCCCTCGTCCGCCTCATCGCCGGCGACATCGCCGGTCACCGGGGTCCGGGCTCGACGCACACGCCGATCGTCGTCGCCCACCTCACGCTGTCGCCCGGGGCGCAGATCACCCTCCCGTGGCAGCGTGACTTCAACGCCCTCGCCTACGTGCTCTCCGGACGCGGGCACGGCCGGCGCCGAGGCCGCGCCCGTCCAGCTCGGACAGCTCGCCGTGTTCGGCGCCGGCGACACGATCACGCTGACCGCAGCCCCCAACGAGGCGCTCGACGTCTACCTGCTGGGAGGGCGACCGATCGGCGAGCCGGTGGCGGCATACGGGCCGTTCGTCATGAACACCCGTGAGGAGCTGGCGCAGGCGTTCGAGGATTTCCAGGCCGGCCGGTTGGGGACGATCCCCGCCGACGGGCTGATGCCCTATCACCGCGTAGCCGTCGGCCATCGTCGTGACGATCGCCTCCAGGACGACCGGGCTGGTCGCGAAGTTGAGCCGGGCGAAGCCGGCGCCAACCGCACCGAAGCGCTGACCGGCGGCCAGCTCGACGCCGCGCTCACGAAACGTCGCCGCGGGATCGTCGCCGAAGCCAAGCGCTCGACAATCGAGCCACGCCAGGTACGTGGCTTCCGGCGGGTGGTAGACGATCCCCGGCAGTTGCGCCGCGAGCAAGCTGCCGAGACGCCGTCGGTTGTCGTCGAGGACTACTCGCACGGCCGTCAGCCAGTCGTCTCCCTCCGACCACGCCGCGTCGGTCGCCTCGACGGCCAGCAGGTTCGGGGTGCCGAGGTAGTGCGACGGGAGGGCGACGATCGCTCCGTGGAACTGATCGGGACCGGCGTGGAGGATCGCCCAGCGCAGCCCGGCGAGGTTGAACGCCTTCGAACCCGACGTCACGGTGATCGTCCGCGCCGCCACGTCGGCGCCGAGTGCCGCGAAGGGCACGTGGTCGTGGCCGGGGTGGACGAGCTCGGCGTGGATCTCGTCGCTGACGACGACGAGATCGTGCTTGGCCGCCAGCTCGGCGATCAGCTCCAGCTCGGCGCGCTGGAAGACTCGACCGGTGGGGTTCTGCGGATGGCAGAGGATCCACAACCGCGCTCGACCTGCACCGTGGCTCGCCGCAGCGAGACGTGAGTCCAACTCCTCGTAGTCCCACACGAACCCGTCCGCCGTGGGCACCGCCGGCACCTCGACGAGCGCCCGTCCGTGTCTCACGGATCAGCTCGAGAAAGGGCGGATAGGCGGGCACGTGGAGGACCACGCCGTCGCCCGGCGCGCTGAGGTGGTGGACCGCCAGGGCTACGCCCTGCAACACATCGGCCAGCTCGTGGAGACGCGGCGGTTCCGGTGACCAGCCGAACCGCTCGGACATGCGCTCGGCGAAGCGCTCCGGCAGCGGTGATCGGCTGACGTCGTCCCACGTCGGGTAGCCGACGTCGATGGCGACGCGGCGGCTCAGCCGTTCGACGATGGCCGGGGCGATCGGGAAGTCCATGTCGGCGACCCAGCTCGCCAGCCGGCCATCGACCTTCTGCCACTTCTCGCCTGGCCGCCCGGCGACGTCGGCGACACCGAAGCTGGTCAGCCCGTAGGGGTCATCGTCCACGCACCGTCATTCGAACGGGTCGATGCCGAGGGCATCGAGTCGCCGGCGCATCGGGATCGGCACGTCGATGTCACCGCCGGCGAGAGCGTGCTGGGCGAACTCACCGGTCTCGTCCCACACGTGGCAGCTGTTGAGGGTCGCTGCCCACCGTTGCCGGCGCTGCTCCGGCGAAAGGTCCGTGGGTCGGCGCCACGACCGCCGCCCTGCCTGCCGGTCCTCGACGATCTGCATCGACCAGATGCTCTGGATCGCCACCGGCGCCATCGCCAGCAGCAACGCCGTCGTGTGGGTGCAGCCGCGCGGCCCGCCGAAGCGATGGCGAACCTCATGGGTGAATCCCCGGGCGATCGACAGCCCGACAAGACTGCCGTAGTGCGGGGCGATCGCCCCACAGGTGTCGTGGGGATGGGCTTCGAACAGCACGGTGGCGGCAGTGATCGTCGAGGTTCGGGAAGGAGACCTCGAGCTCGACCTGCATGTGATGGAACGTCAGCGGGTCCGGATCGGTGTCGACGTACAACCCGGACGGCTTCTGGTCGCGCACCGCTCCGCGAAGCAAGAGGCGTGAGCCGTCGAGCCGGTACGCCCGGACCCGGTACTCGCGCTCGTGCAGCACCACCACGCCGTCCGGATCGGGCGGCAGGATCGGCTCGGTGTCGAAGCGCGCTGGTGTCGTCTCGGGGGTCATCCACCTGTCGTATCGGGTCGGGGCAAACGCTGTCGAGCCGAGGTGACGTTCCGTGGCTACCGTCGCCGTCGTGACGCTCGCCGCCCGTACCGGTTCGCTGCTCGGCCGCCACGTCGAATTGGTGCCGCTGGTCGCCGATCTCGCCGCCGACCTGACGGTCGCCGCAGCCGGCGAGCGATCGACCTACCGGTTCACCGAGGTTCCGGACACCAGGGAGGCGATGGCCCGCTACGTGGCGTGGTTGATCGCTCAGCGCGACAGTGACGAGGCCGTTCCCTTCGCCCAGCGGATCCCCGAGTCCGGCCGAGTCGTCGGGTGCACCAGGTTCATGGAGCTGCGCTGGTGGCGCGGCCGCCCCGATCCCGACGAGGTCGAGATCGGTGGGACGTGGCTGGCCGCCGACGTCCAGCGCACCGCCGTCAACACGGAAGCCAAGCTGCTCCTCCTCACCCACGCCTTCGAGCAGTGGAACGTCGACCGTGTCGCCCTGGCCACTGACGAACGCAACGAGCGGAGTCGGGAGGCCATCACGCGCCTCGGCGCCACGTTCGAGGGCATCCTGCGCAGTCACCGGCCGTCGAAGGTGCCGGGTGAGGACGGACTGGCCCGCAACACGGCACTGTTCTCGATCACCGCCACCGAGTGGCCCGCCGTGCGCAAGACCCTCAGCGATCGCTTGGAACAAGGCGGCTGACGGCGACCGCGATCTCGCCGGCGACCGCGGCGTTGCGCTCGGCGAGGGCGAGGTTCGCCGGGACGCTCCCACCGGCAGTCGCCGCGGCGATCCGGCCGAGCACGAACGGCGTGACCGCTCGCCCCGCCAACGCCCGTCGCGTCAGCTTCGTCCAATGCCTCGGCGAGCGCCTGGGCGATGGCGCCGGCGTCGAGCTCGGCCTCGGCTGGGATCGGGACGGCGACGAGGATGCCGACGTCCCGCGGGCCGCGACGCGAAAACGTCGGCGACCGTCGCCGCGTCCTCGACACGATGCGGCACTGGAAGTCCGGACGAACGGGTGTAGAAGGCCGGGAACCAGTCGTGTTGCCAGCCGAGCACGGGAACGCCACGGGTCTCCAGGTACTCCAGGGTCCGAGAGAGGTCGAGGAACGCCTTGGCGCCGGCGCTGACGGTGATCACCGGGTGCGACGCGAGCGCGTCGAGATCGGCGGAGATGTCGCCGGTGACGTCAGCGCCACGGTGGACTCCGCCGATGCCGCCTGTCGCGAAGACGCACACACCCACCGCGGCGGCGAGCGCAACAGACGCGCTCACCGTGGTCGCCCCGAACTCCCAGCGCTGGGCGACGGCAACGGCGAGATCGCGCTCGGCAGCCTTCCTGGCGGTACCGAGTACTCGCTCGTGCTCGGCAGGGTCGAGCCCGACCCTGGCCACACCGTCGAGCACGGCGGTGACCGCCGGGACCGCCCCGGCGTCACGAACGGCCGCGACGCAGCGGTCGAGCGCCTCGGCGTTGGCCGGTGAGGGCAGGCCGAGGTTGGAGAAGATCGTCGACTCGAGGGCGACGACGGCGCGGCCGGCATCGAGAGCGTCACGTACCTCGGTGGAGACAACCGGCGACAGCATCTCTGATGCCTCAGACCCTGGTGAACCGCGAGACGACTTCGACGTGTGTGGTGTGGGGGAACGTGTCGATCACCTCCGAGCGCTCGTGGATGTATCCGGCCCGGCCGAGCAGCTTGGCGTCTCGGCCCAGCGAGCCGGGGTCACAACTGACGAGCACGAGCACGGGGGCGTCGAGTCGGGTGAGGGCGGCGGTCCCAGGTGCACCGAGGCCGCTGCGCGCCGGGTCGGCGATGACGACGTCTGCGCAGAGGTCCGCCGCGGCGCGCCACCCGCCGACCTCACCGCGGACGAGCTCGTGGCGTCGACCGCTGAGGTTCTCCTGGGCGTCGGCGACCGCAGATCGCGACGTTTCGATGGCGACGACGTAGGCGTCGGCTGCCGTGGCGCAGGCGGCGAACATCCCGACGCCGGCGTAGGCATCGACGACCACACCCGCATCGACGAGCTCCGGTGCGGCGCGGCGAACGGCGGCGACGAGCAGGCCGGCCGCCTGCGGCCCGGACTGGAAGAACGAGCCGATCGAGACGCGCAGGAGCTGCCCGTCCACGTCCTCGCGGATGCGTGCGGCGCTGCCGCGCAGTACCTCGGCCGGGAGTCCGTGGACCGCTCCCTTCGTGCGGTCCCACCGGGCAGCGATCTCGCCGGTCGCCACCGACATCCGCAAGGTCGCCTCGACGCCGGGATCGAGGCGCATCGCAGGAAGCAGCCCACGTAGGGTCGGGTGGAGCACGAGACACTTCGGAGCGGCGACGACCTCGTGGGACCGCTCGGCACGGAATCCGGCAGCTCCGCCAGGTCCGGATGCGACACGCGCCGTCGTGCGGTAGCCCTCCGATGCGACGCCCGGCCCGAGCACCGTGACAGCGTCGGCGATCCCACCGGTGCGACGCAGCGCCTCCTCGACGATGGCAGCCTTGGCGCGGCGCTGGGCGTCGAGCTCGAGATGCATCCAGCCGCAGCCGCCACAGCCCGCCAGCCGAGACGCACACGGCGGCGTGACCCGGTCAGCGCTGGCGTCGACGACGTCGACGACGTGGGCCCGAGCCCAGTCGCGCTTCTCGTGGACGATCTCGGCGACGATGGTCTCCCCAGGTAGGGCACCCCTGACGAACACGACCCGACCGTCGTCGTCGCGAGCGATTGCCTCTCCCCCAGCGGCGAACCGATCGGGGCGGAGCTGCACGGTTGCCACCGCCGGGATGGTACGACGAACCCGCACGATACGGTGCTGTGGGTGGCGCTGCCGATCCAGATCGCCCCCTCCGTGCTGCCGGCCGACTTCTCCCGCCTCGGCGAGGAGATCGTCGCCCTCGAAAAGGCCGGCGTCGACCTCGTGCAGTGGGACGTCATGGACGGTCAGTTCGTCCCCAACCTGACGTTCGGACCGGACGTGATCGCGTCCGTGAGGGACCGCGTTGCGCTGCCGTTCGAAGCGCACCTGATGGTCCTCACCCCCGACGTGATGGCGCCGCGCTACGTCGAGGCGGGCTGTTCCAGGCTGATCGTCCACGCCGAGGCGTGCGACCACCTGCATCGCACGCTCTCCCGCATCGCCGAGCTCGGCGCCTCCCCCGGCGTGGCGATCAATCCGGCGACCCCCGTGACCGACGTCGCCCACGTCCTCGACCTCGTCGATCTCGTCCTCGTGATGACCGTCAACCCGGGATTCGGGGGGCAGCGCTACATCGCCACGATGGAGCCGAAGATCGCCGAACTGAGTGCGCTGCTTGCGGCAAACGGCCGCAGCGAGACGACGAGCATCGAGGTCGATGGTGGCATCACGGTCGAGACCGCACCCGGCGCTGTCGCCGCCGGAGCGAGCATCCTCGTGGCCGGCAGCGCCCTGTTCGGGCACGACGATGGGCTCGAGGCCGCGGTGGCCGAGCTGCGCGCCGTTGCCAACGACGCTCGCGGCTGACTTCCCGTCCCCGTTGTGGTTCGATTGACCCATGGGGTCAATCGACGACGATCCCGGCCTTCCACTCAAGCTGTGGCCGTGCTCCAACGGGGAGTATCTTCCTCCCCCGCTCGACGACCTGCGTGCCGAGGCGATGCGCCGAGCGCGGATCAACGCCGACGACCACGCCCGGCGCCATGGATGGTCGCGACGACGCTTCCTGCTGTCGGCCGCCGGGATGGCCGCCGGGCTACGCGCCCTGGAAACGGCGACGGCAGACCGCTCCCGAGCCCTCGGCCTCGAGCGTGGCGGGTTGTTCCGGGTCGGTGACTCCGCAGCCGGTGACATCGCCGAGGCCAACGATCTCGTTCACGGCGCGGCCGGCGGCGCCGGCGTGGTCGACGTCCAGACCCACTTCCTGGAGTTCGGCCCGTGGGGCGAGGGGTTCCCGCAGGCGTCGTGCGGCGAAGCGGACTGGGCCGACTGCTTCTCGGTCGAGTACTGGTACGACCTCGTGCTCGGCGGCAGCGACACGTCGGTGGCGGTGATCTCGGCGATACCGGTGGTCGGCGAGGCCGACCCGCTCTCGATGGCAGCGATGGAACGCGGCCGAGAGCTGGCAACCCGTTTGTGCGGCGACGGCAGAGTGCTGATCCAAGGGCACGCTGTCCCCGATGTCGGCCCAATCGACGCCGCTGTGGCAGCGATGGCCGATGTCGCCGCAACCCATCAATTGAGCGCCTGGAAGGTGTACACGCACTCGCCGAACGGCTGGTTCCTCGACGATCACGACCCCGCGCTCCCCCCGGTGGGGGCCGCGTTCATCCAGGCCGTTCGCGACACAGGCGTCGGCGTGATCGCCGTGCACAAGGGGCTCGCGGGTGGCAACCCCTATGCATCACCGGTCGACATCGGCCCGGCGGCCGCGGCCAACCCGGACGTTCGCTTCCTCGTGTACCACTCCGGCTACGACACCGGCACCACCGAAGGTCCCTACGACCCGGACGGCGCAGGTGTCGATCGTCTCGTCCGCAGTGTCACCGAGGCCGGCATCGGCCCGGGCGGCAACGTGTACGCCGAGTTGGGGTCGACGTGGCGGATCGTCATGGGCAACCCCGACGCTGCCGCCCACGTCATCGGCAAGCTGCTCGTGGCCTTCGGGCCGGAGCGGATCCTGTGGGGCACCGACTCGATCTGGTACGGATCGCCGCAGGACCAGATCGCCGCCTTCCGGGCGTTCGAGATCACGCCGGCCTACCAGGAGCAGTTCGGCTACCCGGCGTTGACCGCCGAGGTGAAGCAACGAATCATGGCGGCCAACGCCGCTGAGCTGTTCGGGATCACCGTGCCCGAGCCCGCCTGCGAACCCGTCGCCGGATCAGCCGGGATGCGCCCGTCCAACCGCACGTACGGGCCGGTGGCACGCCGCGACGTGGTCGCCACGTTCCTGCGCGAGCACCCCTGGATCGCCGCCGCCGAGTCGTAACGGGTCACCGCGGGCGGGAGGGACGCGGCCCGCGGCTCGACGGGCCGGCGCCGGCGGGTTCGGGCCGGGCTTGGATCGCTGATCGGGCTTCGCGTGTCTGCGACGACGTACGGGCGATCGACTCCACGCCGCGGCCGAAGCCGGTGAGGAACCAGCGGAAGGCGGCCAGGGCGAACACCGCCAGGCAGACGAGGGCGATGGGGACGAGCAGGGAGCGCAGCAGCCCGTCCCGGTTGCCGAAGAACGGCGACAGCACGCCGGAGTCGATCGACGAGCCGTCGGTGTGCATCGTGCGCATCGGGTCGACGATCTCGGGACATGCCAGGTCGCTCTCGGTGGCGCCGATGATCTCGTCGCCGCCCACGCGTCAGCGCCTCCGGCTGCACACGCGATCGCAACGATTGGATCTGCGAGTCGTAGAGAGCGCCGATGAGGTACTGATCGCCCTGGTCGAGGTACTTGGCATCGATTCCGTAGCGAACGTCGACGAGGCCCTGCGACGAGAACTGGCCGATGTCGCCGGCGCGGAGCTGGTCGACGCGGAATCGGACCGTGCGGTAGTCGGAGTCGACGGCCGTGCCGACGAACACGACGTCGGGAAGCGGCTGGATCCGACAGCCGACCGGCACGTCGACGAGCGGCTGGCGGCCCGGCGGCGGCGCTGGTTCCTCCTGAGCGACGGCGACCGACGGCGCGACGAGTGCGGTCGACACCGCCACCATTGCCGCGAATCGCCTGATCACGGTCGCCAGCGTAGGCCGGGGTCGGTGCGGGTGGGCAGGCACCCGGCGATACTGGCGGCGTGGGCTACAACCCGTACCGGCGGTTTCGCGCCCGTCCGGTCGACTACGTGCTGGTGGTCGTTTGCCTGCTCGTGGCCGTCGGCCTCGTCGTGTGGGCGATCGCCGGATGACGGCTCAGAAGGCGTTCTCGTACACGTCGATGGTCTCTCCGGTGATCGCCGCCACGTCGAAGCGGACGTCCACACCGCGGCCAACACGATTGTCCGCCAGCCAGGCCGCGGCGAGCCGGCGCAAGCGCTGCTGCTTGGCGGCACCGACGGCGAGCGCGGGCACCCCGAAGGCGTCTGATCTGCGGGTCTTCACCTCGCACACGACCAGCGTCCGGCCGCGCCGCACGATCAGGTCGATCTCACCGATTGCGCAGCGCCAGTTGCGTGCCACGACGGCGTAGCCATTCCGGACGTACCACTGGGCCGCCAGCTCCTCGCCACGCTGCCCGAAGGCGATGTGTGCCGCAACCATCGCGCACCTCCCGAGATCTGCATCGGTCGGGCGCGAGTGCGCCGATTCTTCGTCGATGTCGAACGAGAAGACCGAATTCGGTCCGCTCAGTCGACACCGTCGAAACTAGAAGCTTGCGCTTCTCGCGGATCTTGGCGGCCTTGCCGGTGCGGCCGCGGAGGTAGTACAGCTTGGCCCGGCGGACGTCGCCGCGCTTGACCACCTCGATCTTCGTGACGGTTGGCGTGTGCAGCGGGAACGTGCGCTCGACACCGACGCCGTAGCTCAGCTTGCGCACCGTGTAGGTCTCCTGCAGACCACCACCCTGGCGGGCGATGACGTTGCCCTGGAAGACCTGGATGCGCTCCTTGCTGCCCTCGACGACGCGCACGTGGACCTTGACCTCGTCGCCGGGGGCGAAGTCCGGGACATCGTCTCGGAGCTGGTCGTTGTCGATGAGATCGGTGGCTTTCATGGAATGCGTCCTGAAGTGGCTGGAAGGTGCAGCGGCGGTGGGCCGGTCAAGGATACGGGACCGGCGGGAACTCTTCCAACAGGCGCCGTTCGGCTTCGGTGAGGCCGCCGCGTCGATCGATCAGGTCCGGACGCGTGGCGATCGTCCGGTGCAACGCCTGGGCGTGGCGCCAGCGCTCGATCGCCGCCGTGGTTGCCGCTGAGCAACACGTCGGGGACCGACCATCCACGAAACGTCGCCGGTCGCGTGTACTGCGGCTCCTCGAGCAGGCCGCGTAGGCCGAAGCTCTCCGTCACCGGGCTGGCGTCGTTGCCCATCGCCCCGGGCAGCAGCCGGGTCACGGCGTCGATGACCACGCAGGCGGCGGCTTCGCCTCCGGAGAGCACGACGTCGCCGACGCTGAGCTCGCCGTCGACGAGATGCTCGCGCACCCGGTGGTCGATCCCCTCGTAGCGACCGCACAACAGGGCGAAGCCCTCGCCAGCGGCAAGCTCGGCAGCAACGGCCTGATCGAACCGGCGGCCGCCCGGCCCGAGCAGGAGCAACGGTCGAACAGGCGTCGGCCGCCTCGACGGCGGCGAAGATCGGCTCGGCCTTCATCAGCATCCCGGCCCCGCCGCCAAACGGGGCGTCGTCGACCGTGCGGTGGATGTCCGTGGCGTGGTCGCGGATGTCGTGGCAGCGCAGGTCGAGCACCCCCGACTGGCGGGCCTTGCCGAGGAGACTCGCCGAGCAGAAGTCGTCGACCGAGGAGGGGAAGATCGTGAACACGTCGATCCTCATCACTCGCCTTCCTCGTCGTCGAAGAGGCCGAGTGGAGGGTCGATGACGATCGTGCCGTCACGGCGTTCGGTGACGAACACCACCGGCACGAGGGCACCCGAGTCGAGCTCGAGCAGGTCGGCCGCCGGGTTGTCGACGACCGCCACGCACATGCCCCGGGAGCGGCCAGAGACTTCGACGACCTCGGAGCCGATCAGCTCGTGGACCCAAAGCTCATCGGGGTCGTCGACCGGTTCTGCGTAGACCGTGGTGTTGGTGTAGCGCTGAGCGACCGACCGATCCTCGACCTCAGCCAGGGTGACGAGCCAACGGTCCTGATGTCGACGGGCGGCCACGACGGTGAGCCAGCCGTCGCCAGCGAACCAGCGAGCACCGGCGGCGACGCGTTCGGGCCGGTCGCTGGCCAGCTCGACGATGACGTCGCCACGCACGCCGTGAGCCCGACGGATCTGACCGATCTCGAGGAGCCCGGCCGGTCGAGCCACGACTCGCGGAGCCTCAGTCGTCGACGAATTCGATGTCGACGTCGGTGTCGTCGCGAGCGGCGGCGGCGCGAACGACGGTGCGAATGCTCTGGGCGGTGCGCCCGCGCCGACCGATCACGCGGCCAAGGTCGCCTGGGCCGACGCGTACGTCGAGACGGACGCGGCGGCCGTCGTCGGAGGTGTCGACGCGTACAGCGGCCGGGTCGTCGACGATCGAGCTGACGATGTGATGGAGGACGGCGGCGGCGGTGGGTGCGGCGGCGCGGTTGGCATCGTCGACGCGGTTGGCATCGTCGACGCGGTTGGCATCGTCGACGCGGTTGGCATCGTCGACGCGGTCGCCGTCATCGGCCCGATCGTCGAGCAGCTCGCCGGTGTCGTCGCTCACGCTCAGGAGCCCTTGGCCGCGCTGAACTGCTCCAACGCCCCGGAGATTTCCAGCAGCTTGCGCACGCGCTCGGTGGGCTGGGCGCCCTGCGTGAGCCACTTCACGGCCTTGTCGTTGTCAACCGACAGTGTCGACGGATCGGTCCGCGGGTTGTAGTGGCCGAGGATCTCGATGAACCGCCCATCGCGGGGCGAGCGGGAATCAGCGGCGACGATGCGGTACTCGGGCTGCTTGGTCTTACCGACTCGGGTCAGGCGCAGCTTCACTGCCATCTGTGGGATCCTTCTGGGTCGTCAAACGAACCATGCGAGGATAGCCGCCAGCAGCGCAAACGAGATCGTGCCGCTGCGGGGATCTAACGCTTCGGCAGACCGGGGAGATCGCCGAGACCGAGGTCGCTGAGATCGCCGAGCTCGGAGAGGTCGGGCATCCCGCCACCGCGCATGCCGGCAAGCGCGCCGAGGCGTCCGGGGCGCTTGCCCTTGGTGCCGAGCCCACCGAAGCGCTTCATCATCTTCTGCATCTCTGAGAACTGCTTGACCAGGCGGTTGACATCGGTCGGCGACGTTCCCGAGCCGAGGGCGATGCGATTGCGACGTGACCCGTTGATGATCTGTGGCGTCACCCGCTCCTCGGGAGTCATCGAGCGAATGATCGCCTCAACCGGACGGAGCGCGTCGTCGTCGACCTCGGCGCCCTTCAGCTCCTTGGGCATGCCCGGCATCATCTTCAGCAGGCCGCCGAGCGGGCCCATCTTCTTGAGCTGCTGCATTTGGGCGAGGAAGTCGTCGAGGGTGAACTGCCCCTCGAGCAGCTTGGTGGCCGCTTCCTCGGCCTCCTCCTTCTCGAAGGCCTGCTCGGCCTGCTCGATGAGCGTGAGCATGTCGCCCATCCCGAGGATCCGTCCGGCCATGCGGTCGGGGTGGAACTGCTCGAACGCATCGAGTTTCTCCCCCGTCGAGG
Source organism: Ilumatobacteraceae bacterium (assembly GCA_963732335.1). Classification (GTDB taxonomy): domain Bacteria; phylum Actinomycetota; class Acidimicrobiia; order Acidimicrobiales; family Ilumatobacteraceae; genus Desertimonas. The sequence continues at coordinate 58,478 of CAVSZO010000033.1, forward strand.
CGAAGGCGATCGGCTTGCCGATGACCTCCTTGACGCTGAGGGCTGCGCCCCCGCGAGCGTCGCCATCCAGCTTCGACAGGATCACGCCGTCGATCGCCAGCGTGTCGTTGAACGCCACGGCGGTGTTGACGGCATCCTGGCCGGTCATCGCATCGATCACCAGGAACGTGTAGTGCGGCGCGACGGCACCGGAGATGAGGCGGACCTGCTCCATCATCTCGGCGTCGATGGCGAGCCGTCCGGCGGTGTCGACGATGCACACGTCGCGGCCCAGGCGGCGGGCTTCAGCGAGACCGCGGGCGGAGGTGATCACCGGGTCGTCGGGTTCCGAGAAGACTGGCACGTCGATGCGCCGCCCGAGGGTGCGCAGCTGTTCGACCGCAGCCGGGCGCTGGAGGTCGGCGCCGACAAGCAGCGGGTTGCGGCCCTGGGCCTTGAACCAGCGGGCCAACTTCGCCGCCGCAGTCGTCTTGCCCGAGCCCTGCAGCCCGGCCATCAACACGACCGTCGGCGGACGGCTGGCGTAGGTGATCTTGAGCGACTCGCCGCCGAGGATGCGGGTCAGCTCACCGTTGACGATCTTGACGACCTGCTGGCCGGGATCGAGCACCTGTGACCGGGTGGCACCGATCGCCTCGACGCGGATGCGCTCGACGACTTCACGGGTGACCCCGACGTTGACGTCGGCATCGAGGAGGGCGGCGCGGATCTCCCGCAGGATCTCCTCGACGTCGGCTTCGGTCAATCGGCCCTTGCCACGGAGGCGCTTGACGATGCCGTCGAGGCGGTTGGACAGGTTCTCGAACATTGCCGTGCAGAGGGTACCGGCGCCCTGCGACCCCCGCCCGCTCGCACGATTTCCAGCACAAAGCTCACTGGGGACGAGAAAACTGCGTCCCTGGGCGCTTTGTGCGCGTTTGGCGCGTTTGTTTAGCAACGCTAATGAGCTATGCTAACGATGTGCCTGCAAGCGCGCTGATCAGCAACGACGTCGATGACGAGCTCGTCGCTGGGCTGCGTGTTGGGGTCATGCGGCTCGCCCGGCGGCTGCGCCTGGAACGCAGCGGCAGCGATCTGACGCTCACTCAACTGTCCGCCCTCGGCACCCTGTCCCGTTACGGCGACCTCACCATCGGAGAGCTGGCGGCGATCGAGAAGGTCAAGCCACCGTCTGATGACGCGGACCGTCAACTTCCTCCAAGAGGCCGGACTCGTCACCCGGGCATCCCACGAGACCGACGGGCGCCAGGTCGTGGTCGGACTCACCGATCACGCCCGAGCGGTGCTCGACGAGGACCGCCGGCGCCGGGACGCCTGGCTCGCCCTCCATCTCGCCGAGCTCCAGGCCGACGAACGTGATCTGTTGCGCGCGGTCGCGCCACTCCTCGACCGCATGGCCAGCGAAGCGTGAAGACGACGTTCGCCGCGTTGCGGATCCGCAACTACCGGCTCTTCGCAGCCGGCTCGCTCGTGTCCAACACGGGGAGCTGGATGCAGCGCGTCGCCCAGGACTGGCTCGTGCTCGCCCTCACTGGCAGCGCCGGCGCCCTCGGGCTGACGACCGGGCTGCAGTTCCTGCCGATCTTGCTGTTCTCTCCCATCGCCGGGGTGATCGCTGATCGCTTCTCCAAGCGGTCGGTGATGATGGTGACGCAAGTCGCCATGTCGACGACGGCCGCCGCCCTCGGAGTGCTGGCGGTCACCGGACTCGCCCAGGCCTGGCACGTCTACGTCATCGCCTTCGCCTTCGGCAGCGCTGCGGCATTCGACACACCGGCCCGTCAGGCGTTCGTCAACGAGATGGTCGGGCGCGACACGCTCACCAACGCCGTTGCCCTCAACTCGGCCTCGTTCAACCTCGGACGGATGATCGGCCCAGCGGTGGCCGGCGGTGTCATCGCCCTGCTCGGGTCAGGCGTCGAGCGCCAGCGGATGGGTGATCCTGCTCAACAGCACGACCTATCTCGCCGTGCTCGTCGCCCTCAAGCGCATGCGCAGTGAGGAGCTGCACCCGGTCCCACCGCTCCCTCGGGCCAAGGGGCAGCTGCGCGACGGGATCGCCTACGTCCGTTCGCGGCCGGACATCATGTTGGTGATGGCGATCCTCGCCTGCGCGGGGACGTTCGGCTTCAACTTTCAGATGACCATCGCGTTGATGGCGACAGAGGTCTATGGAAAGGGCGCCAGGGAGTACGGCATCCTCGGTTCCATCCTCGCCATCGGTTCGTTGACTGGCGCGTTGATCGCCGCGCGACGAGCCTCGTCGAGCCAGCGGCTCGTCGTCACGTCCGCCATCGCGTTCGGTCTCGTCACCCTCGCCGCCGGATTGATGCCCACCTACCTGACATTCGCTCTGATCCTGCCGGTCGCCGGGATCACATCGATGACGTTGATGACCGCCGCCAACTCGTTCGTTCAGATGGCGGCCGACCCGGCGATGCGCGGCCGGGTCCTGGCCCTCTACCTCGCCGTCTTCATGGGCGGCACACCCGTCGGTGCACCGCTGCTCGGCTGGATTGCTGAACACGCCGGAGCGCGTTGGACGTTGATCGGCGGTGGTGGGATCACCGCCCTCGGGACGTTGCTCATCGCCGCCTACGCCGCTCATCGCCGGGGGCTGGTGCTCACCCGATACGTCGGATTCGGCCGCCAACGCCAGCCCGACTACACCCCCGTCGTCGCCGACTGAGGTCGCGTCCTCGATCTGGGCGCAGATCCTTACGAATCCCGCAAGGAGGGGTGCCGCAGATCGACGGAATCAGGCGAGCGTCGAAGAGAGCGTCCACGAACTCGTCGGGGTCGAACGGCACGAGGTCACCGAGCGACTCGCCGAGACCGACGAGCTTGATGGGGATCCCCAACTCGGTCTCCACGGCGAACACGATCCCCCCCTTGGCCGAACCGTCCAGCTTGGTGAGCACGACGCCCGTGAGCTGGGTGGCCTCGCCGAACTCGCGGGCCTGGGCGAGGCCGTTCTGCCCCGTCGTGGCGTCGATCACGAGCAACGACTCGGTGACCGTGCCTGCGCCCTGTTCGGCGACACGGCGGACCTTGCGCAGCTCCTCCATCAGGTTCGTCTTCGTGTGCAGCCGGCCGGCCGTGTCGGCCAGGACGAGATCGAGATCACGCGACGCGGCCCGCTCGATGGCGTCGAACACGACAGCGCTCGGGTCCCCTCCCTCGCTGCCGCGGACGAGCTCGACCCCCGCCCGCTCGGCCCACGTCGTCAGCTGCTCAGCGGCAGCGGCGCGGAATGTGTCGCCGGCGGCGAGCAATACGCGGCGACCGGCGGCGACCTGTTGGTTGGCGACCTTGCCGATGCTCGTCGTCTTGCCGACGCCGTTGACACCGACGAACAGCCAGACGTTGGGTCGACGATCCGCATCGAAGTGGAGGGAGCGATCGGTGCCGGCGAGGCGCCCCTTCATTTCCTGGTGCAGGGCGTCGAGGAGCTGTTCGGGCTCGGTGATGTCCTTCGCTTTCACGGCCGCACGCAGCCCGTCGAGCAGGTCGGTCGTGACACCGAGCCCGACGTCGGCACGCAGCAACGCCTCCTCGAGGTCGTCCCATGTGGCATCGGTGATGCCGCCGCGGCTGACAACGCCGGCGAACGCACCGGCGAAGGCGGCACGGGCCCGGGCGAGGCGGCCGCGGAAGGTCGGTACTTCGACGAACTCTGCCTCGGGCTCGAGAACGGCGGTCGCCGCCGGCGATGCCGGCTGGGGAGGGCGCTCGACCCTGCTGGGCGCTGGCGCTGGAGGCAGCCCCGTCGACTGCGCGGCACGACGGCGGTTCCACACCAGGACGCCGATGCCGAAGACGATGACGACGGCGATGAGGACGAGGAAGATCCACTCCATCGCCGCCCGACGCTACCGACGCGTCGACGTCAGGAGGGCACGGAAGCGCGCTCGGAGATCACTTTGGAGCTGCCGCCGGGCTGCATCGTGACACCGAACAGGCAGTCGGCGGCCTCCATCGTGCGCTTCTGGTGGCTGACGACGAGCAGCTGCGCCTCCTCCCGGAACTCGGCGACGAGCGCCAGGAATCGATGGAGGTTGACGATCGTCGAGAGCGGCCTCGACCTCGTCCATGACGTAGAAGGGGGAGGGCCGGCTGCGGAACACGGCGAACAGGAACGCCAGCGCTGTGAGGCTGCGCTCGCCACCTGAGAGCAGCGACAGCTTCTTCACGTTCTTGCCGCCCGGCCTGGCCTCGACCTCGACACCAGTCTCGAGCAGGTCGTCGGGCTGAGTGAGCACGAGCCGTCCCGTACCACCCGGGAACAGGTTGGTGAAGAGGGCCGCGAAGTGGTCGGCAACGTCGGCGTAGGCCGCGGCGAACACGGTTTGGATCTCGTGGTCGACGGCCTTGATCACCCGGGTCAGCTCGCGCCGGGTGGTCCGGACGTCCTCGAGCTGCTCATCGAGGAAGGCGTGGCGCTGCTGCAGCTCGGTGAACTCCTCGAGTGCCAGCGGGTTGATCGGCCCGAGCAGGCGCAGCTCACGATCCAGCTCTCGAACGCGGGCCTGAGGGGTGACCCCCTCGGGCAGCTCCGGGGCTGTGGCGGCCTCGGCGACCTCCGGCTCGACGTCACAGTCGTGGCGCAGCATCTCGACGGCCGACTCCACCCTGAGCCGGGCTTCAGCCTCCTCGACTTCGGACCGGCGCGCCCGTTCGCGTACCTCGTCGAGCTGGCGTTCGACGAGACGGCGCCGGTTGCGCCTGTCTTCGAGTCGGGCCGACAGGGCAACAACCTGCTCGCCGTGATGCTGTCGCCGCTCGGACAGATCGGCGTGCAACCGATCGATCGTGACGCGTTTGGCATCGACGAAGCCGGCCAGCCGTCCGAGGGCGGTGAGGACGCGTTCGATGGACGTACGACGCTGCTCGGCGTTCGCTCTCGCTTCGGCATCGGCAACCAGGCGTCGTTCCGTCTCGCCGAGTCGCTGCTCGAGAACGTCAGCCCGCTCCCGCAAGGTGGCCGCGCGCACCTCGAGATCGCGCCGCCTGCCGCCGAGCACAGCGGCGCGAGCATCGAGCCCGGCGCGCAGCTCGTGGTGGGTGCGCGCCACCTCGGCCTCGGCGGACTCGCCTGCTTCGAGCTCGGGCATCACCGACTCCAACTCGGCGATGCGTCGCCGTTCGGTGCCGAGGGCGTCGGCGAGCTCGTCGCAGCGAGCCACCAGCGGCTCTAGCTCGACGGCGATCTCGCGCCGTTCTGCTTGCACCCGGGCGAGCTCTTCGGAGGCCGCCGTGAACCGCTGATCGTTGGCTTCCAGGCGCTCAGCGACCTCGGCAGCGTGGCGGCGCGCCGCCACATCGGCGCTGCACGCCGTCGCCTCGTCGGCGCGGGCTTGGACCAGCGACCGCTCGGCAGCGGCACGCCGGGCTTGCGCCTCCTCCAAGGCGGCGGCGGTGATACCACCCGCCGCGGCACTGACGCGCCACGACGACGACCTGAGGTGATCTCCGGCAGGAGTGACGATGATGGCATCGGGGTGCGCGGCGGCTGCTGCTGGCTGCCTCGTCGAGACCGTCGACGATGCGTGCCGACGAGAGCAGGCGGTCGAGCAAGCCGTCGACGTCGGGACGCGTCGCGCCGACGTGGGGACGGACCGGCTCGCCGATCGTCACCTCCACCGTGCGCTCGGCGACCGTCGCTCCGAGGGCGATGACGGCTCCGTCGGTTGCGGAGGCACGCAGCGCTCGCAACGCCCGGACGGCGGCGTCGACGTCGGTGACGACCACGGCGGCGAGGGCCTCCCCGAGAGCGGCCTCGGCGGCCGCCTCCCAGCCAGCCTCGATGCGCACGAAGTCGAGCAGTGTTCCGAGCACGCCCTCGCCTCCGGCGAGATGTTCGGCTCCGGCCCGGGCGTGCGCTGCGTCGAGAGCGAGTTGCAGGGCGTCGACCCGGGCGTCGAGGTTGGACAGGGCTTCGGCCATCGCGCGGCAGTGCTGCGAGGCAGCCGTGAGCGCGTCCCCGACTCCGTGACGCGACGTTCGGCCTTGGCGATCTCGTCGACCAGCGGGCCTTCGAGCAATTCGATGGCCAGGCAGTCGTGGCGATGCCGCTCCGCCGCCCCGTCGAGCTCGGCGAGCCGTGAGTCGAGCGCCTCGCGGCGGGCACGACAGCGCATCAGTTCGGCCTCGACGTGCTCGCTGGTGGTGAGTCGGGTGCGCAGCTCGCCGCGCACCTCGGCGACGGCGCTGGCCGCCGTCGACCCCGGAGGCGCTTCGAGCGACCCGAGCAGTTCGGCACGCTCGGCGTCGAACGCGGCCTCTTCGGCGGCAAGCTCCTCGAGTTCGGGACCGGCGCCCTCGACCGACGCACGAACGGCGTCGAGCTCGGTGCGGTACCGGGCCGCGTCTGCCTCCAGGGTTGCGACGACCGCTTCGTCGAGGAGCTGGCCGCGGTCGCCCTCGAGACGGCGGGCGCGCTCGGTGATGATCGCCGACAGGCCTCGGGCGCGTTCTCCCAACTGGTCGGCGCGGGCGAGCCGGTCGCCCACGTCGTCGGCGCCACGGGCGGTCAGCTCCGCCTCGAGGGCCACCACGTCGGCATCGAGACGAACGAGCTCCGCCTTCAACTGGGTTTCCTCGTCGGCCGACCGGATCCGCGTCTCGGCGAGAGTCGCCAGCTTCGTGCGCAAGGCGGCGATCTCCCGGCCGGCGACGTACACCCGCAGACCGCCGAGCTCGGCGGTCAACTCGCCGTAACGTTTCGCCGCCTCGGCCTGGCGTTCGAGCGGGCGGAGTTGACGGCGGACCTCGCGGAGCAGGTCCTGCAGGCGCAGGAGGTTGGCTTCCGTGGCGTCGAGCCGGCGCTCCGCCTTCTCCTTGCGCTTGCGATACTTGAGCACGCCGGCGGCTTCCTCGATGATCCCCCGCCGATCTTCGGGCCGGGCGTTGAGCACGGCGTCGATCTGGCCCTGACTGACGATGACGTGTTGCTGGCGTCCGACGCGGGCGTCGGAGAGCAGCTCTTGGACGTCGAGGAGGCGGCAGGGCACGTTGTTGATCGAGTATTCGCTGTCGCCACTGCGGAACAACGTGCGCTTGACGGTGACCTCGGAGAACTCGATCGGCAGGATCCCGGCTGAGTTGTCGATCGTCAGGCTGACCTCGGCCCGGCCGAGCGCCGGGCGGCTCGCCGTGCCGGCGAAGATGACGTCGTCCATCTTCTGGCTGCGCACGGCCGACGGGGCCTGGGCGCCGAGCACCCAGGCGATGGCGTCGACGACATTCGACTTGCCGGAGCCGTTCGGGCCGACGACGACGGTGACACCCGGCTCGAGCTCGAGGGTCGTGGCCTCGGCGAAGGATTTGAACCCCTTGAGGGTCAGCGATCTCAGGAACACGGCGGGCCCGAAGTTACCGGTTGGCCCGGTCGCGTGGGGGGATCTCATGGCGGAGGTGTGGGCGGCGGAGGCTCCCGCCGGAGTCCGCCACCGGACAACCTACGGTTGTCGCCCGAAACCACGGCGGCGCTGGCAGACCGGGCAGAAGAACGTCGAGCGACCGCCACTCGTGATCCGGCGGATGAACCCCCGCCCGCAGGTCGGGCAGCGTTCGCCGGCATGCCCGTAGACGCGGTGGGCGTCCTGGTAGGAGCCGCCTTCGCCCATCATGTCGACGTAGCCGAGATCGGACAGCGTCGACCCGCCGGCGCGGATCGACTCGGTGAGGATGCGCCGCATCGCCGCGTGGAAGGCAACGACATCGCGCCGCCGCAGCGACGACGCCGGTGTCTCTGGGTGGAGCCGGGCGGCGTGGAGGATCTCGTCGGCATAGATGTTGCCGATCCCGGCGATCACGTGCTGGTCGAGCAGCAGCGGTTTGAGACGTGTCGACCGGCGTCGCAGGACCGCGGCCAGCTCGTCGGGGCCGGGGTCGTCGACGAGAGGGTCGACGCCGAGCCGGGCGACCTCGGGCAGCTCGGTGTCGACGTGGTCGGGGTCGTACACGACCATCTCGCCGAACGTGCGCGGGTCGACGAACAGCAGGTCGGCATCACCGAGGTGAAGCACGACATGGGTGTGCAAGGGCGCGCCGCGGCGGGGTCGACGAGAAGCAGCTGCCCGGTCATGCGCAGGTGGATCATCAGCGCGTCGCCCGAGTCGAGCGGGCACAGGAGGTACTTGCCGCGGCGCCCGGCGGCGACGAGGGCGGTGCCGGTGAGACCGTCGATCAGGGCCTGGCGCGATGTCCGCCGCACCGTCCGCTCACGACCGACCTCCACACCCTCGATCCGCCGGCCGACCACGAGCCGCTCCAGTCCGCGCCGGACGGTCTCGACCTCCGGTAGCTCCGGCACGACTAACCGTTCATGGCGTGCCGCCGAGCTCGGCTGGCGAGCGTTCGGGTTGCGGCGGCAGCCGCGCTCTGCTCGGCGGAGCGCTTCGAGCGTCCCTCCCCCGCTCCGAGCACGGTCCCGCTGACTGACACGGTGGCGAAGAAGTGCTTCTGGTGATCGGGGCCCTGCTCGGACAGGTCGTACACGGGCGGCGCCATCCCGGCTGAGGCGAGCAGCTCCTGGAGTGTCGTCTTGAAGTCGAGCTCGTCGAGACGCTCGGCGGTCGTCTCGATCCGATCGGCGATGAGCGACGTGACGAAGTCGTATGCCGTGGCCGAACCGGAATCGAGGTAGATCGCCCCGATCAGCGCCTCCATGGCGTCCGCGAGGATCGACGGCTTGCTCGACCCTCCAGCCGCGGCCTCACCCTTGCCGAGCTTGATGTACGGGCCGATGCCGAGCTCGCCCGCCAGCTCGGCGAGCGCCACCGTGTTCACCACTCCCTTGCGGATGCCGGTGAGCTGGCCCTCGGACATTTCCGGGAACCTGCGGAATGCGGCGTCGGCGGTCACCCAGCCGAGCACGGCATCGCCGAGGAACTCAAGTCGCTCGTAGCTCTCGTGCCCTGGATTCTCTGCGCACCACGACCGGTGCGACATCGCCTGGGCGACGAGGCCGACTGTCGTTGAAGCGCAGTCCCAGGCGTTCGATCAGCGTCGCAACGTCGTCGCCGGCGCCGTCGAGCGCGGACAATCAGCCACCTTCGCGCGTTCGCTCGACGACGTAGTCCACGGCGTCGCGCACGGTCTTGAGGTCGGCGAGGTCCTCGTCGTCGATGCGGAACCCGGTGGCCCGCTCGCTCAACTCCTCCTCGAGCGCTTCGACCAGTTCGATCAACGCCAGCGAGTCGGCGTCGAGGTCGTCGACGAACGACTGGCCCTCGGAGATCACCGACGGGTCGATCTCGAGAATGTCGGCAAGCCGATCGCGGACGATCCCGAAGATCTCGTCGCGTTCGATGGGAGTGTCAGCAGGCATCGAAGGGCGATCGTAACGAACGAGCCGGTGCCGGCCGGTGTCCGCGTCTGCACACGTCGTCAGACCACCGCTTTGATCGCGTCGACCATGCCGTGCTCGACCATCTCGGCGGCGACACCGATCGCGTTGCGGATCGCCGTCGCCCCGGAGGATCCGTGGGAGATGATGCAGACGCCGTCGACACCGAGCAGCACGGCGCCGCCGTAGGTGTCGGGGTTGAGCGTGTTGTACAGCGGAACGAGCGCCGGCAGGAGGGCGTCGGCGTGGGCCTTGTAGCCGTCCTCGGCGAAGGCGGCAAGGAGGGCGGCAATCAACGCCTTCATGCCACCCTCGAGCGTCTTCAGCGTGACGTTGCCGGTGAATCCGTCGGTGACCGCGACGTCGACGTTGTCGCTCATCACGTCGCGACCCTCGATGTTGCCGATGAAGTTGATCGCGCTGGCCGTCGCCAGCAGCGGATAGGCCTCCTTGCGGAGAGAGTCGCCCTTGCCCGGCTCCTCGCCGATCGACAGCAGGCCGACACGCGGTTCATCGATGTGGAATCGAGTGCGTGCGTACACGCTGCCCATCTGGGCGAACTGCACGAGCCACTCGGGCTGCACCTCGGCGTTGGCGCCGGCGTCGAGGAGCACGGTCGGTGTCGCCCCGCCGGGGACCGGGATCGGCGTGGCGATGGCCGGACGCTTGACCCCCTTGATCCGTCCCATCCGCAACAGTGCCGCCGCCATCGTCGCCCCGGTGTTGCCAGCCGAGACCATCGCCGACGCCGTTCCGTCACGAACCGCCTCCGCAGCGCGAACGAGCGTCGAGTCCTTCTTCGTGCGCACGGCCGCGCCCGGCTCCTCGTCCATGGCGATCAGCTCGTTGGCGGCGATCAGCTCGATGTCGGCGTCGTGGCCGAGGTCGGACGGGCCGACGAGTACGACGGGGATACCGTCGTCGACGGCGCGCCGGACGCCGGCGAGCACCACGTCGGGCGCATCGTCGCCGCCCATGGCGTCGACGGCGATCGGCAGCATTGAGGCGATGACGTCAGGCGACGTCGACCGCGACGCGGTCCTTGTACCAGCCGCACGACGGACACACCGTGTGCGGGGTCTTCGCCGCTCCGCAGCGCGGACACACGCTGCGGGCAGGGGTGTCGAGCTTCCAGGCGCCGGCGCGACGGCTACGACTCTTCGACTTCGACTTCTTCTTCTTGGGAACGGCCATCGTTGGTCTCCGGGACGAAATTCGGGCTGCTCCAGGCTACCGGCCGAGCAACCGCGGCACTCCCGCCGGCCCCATCCGAGTGTTTCGTCGCATCGGAGTGTTTCGCGACCGACAGGTGTGCACGTGAGCACTCGGATGGATCAGTGGGGCGGAGTTGGTCGAGCACGGACCAGCGGTCGTCGACAACGACGTCGTCGCAGCCGCACGGGCCGGCGCGTGAGGTCGGCGCCGCACACCGGGCACAGACCAGGGCAGTCGGGGCGGCACAGCCGGGGGTCATCGACCGCCAGCAGCACGTGCTCGCGCACCATCGGGCCAAGATCGATCTGGCCGTGCTCGATAGGGAACGCGTCGTCGTGCTCGGTCGGGCTGCTCGGCGTAGCGCTCGTCGACGTCGACGACGATCGTCTCGGTGAGCGGCCGCAGACAGCGCCGGCAGCTGCCCCCGCCACGGCACGCTGATCGTGCCGGTGACGCTCGATGTCGTCGAGCGTCGACACGAGCTCGAGCTCGGCGTCGACGTCACCGGCGATCGGCGTCGTGCGCGGCCTCGACGTCGGTCGGCTCGACGACGGCGGACACGTGGCGGCGCAAACCCGGCTCGCGCAACAGCTCGGCGGCGTTGACGTGCAACTGGTTGGCGGACATACCACCATTGTGGCGCTGCGACCGAGGTGCCGATGTGCGGTCGGTAACGACCATTTGGTCGTTGACGGCGCGACGGCGCGATCAGCCGTCCTGGTCGAAGAAGCCCTTGGTGGGATCCTCGACCTCGTGCTCGCCGGTGTTCGGCGGGAGGGCGCCGATCGAGAGGCGCTGGCGGCCGGCGTTGACGGTCTTCTGCAGCTTGTCGAGGAGGATCTCGAAGCTGCCGAGGCGCTGGTCGAGGAAGTCCTCGGTCTCGTGGCGCAGCCGGCGAGCGTCCGTCTCGGCCCCTTCCATCACCTGGCGCGCCCGCTGCTCGGCGGCGCGCACCACCTCGGTGCGCTGGACCATCCGCTCGGCCCGAACCCGTGCCGCCTCGAGGATCTCCTCGGCCTCCCGCCGCGTCTTGGCGACGAACTCCTGACGCTCCTTGAGCATCCAGCGGGCCTGGCGCAGCTCGTCCGGGAGACGTTGCAGGGCCTCTTCGAGCAGCTCGATGATCTCGTCGCGGTCGATGCGCGGCGAGGACGACAGCGGCATCGTCGGCGCCGTGGCGATGATGTCGATCGACCGGCGCAGCAGGGTCTCGGCATCACCGACGTAGCCGACGGGCGGCGCCTCGGAGTAGTCCTCCTCGTCGATGTCGTCGTAGTCGTCGTAGTAGGTCTGGTCGTCGTCTCTCATGTCGTGCTCGGACTGTCCGCCGGCGGGAACATCGTGGTCAGCGCCACCGCCACCGGCCGCGGAACGAGGTGCTGTACCGCACCACCGTACCGGGCGATTTCGCGCACGAAGCGGCTGCTGATGAAACCGCGATCCATGCGGCACGGCAGGTAGACGGTGCGGATTCCGGACACCGAGTGGTTGGTGAGGGCCATCTGCTGCTCGATCTCGAAGTCGCCGGCGTTGCGCAGTCCCTTGACGATGAAGTCGACGCCGGCGATCCGCGCCGCGTCGACCGCCAGCCCGCCGTGGGTGATGACGCGTACGTTGTCGGCCAGGCCGACCTCGGCGGCGCTCTCGTTGACGAGGCGGACCCGCTCCTCGACGGTGAACACGCCTGCCGACTTCTCGTCGTTGTGCATCACGGCGACGACGACGTCGCCGAACAGCTCGGCCGACTGCTCGATGACGTCGAGGTGCCCGAGATGGATCGGGTCGAAGCTGCCGGGATAGAGGACCTTGCTCATCTGGTGGGGCAACGGTAGTGCCCGGCCAACGGACGGCCAGCACGGTGTCGCGGCGACTGCGAACATGCGTGCATGGCCAACCGGGGCACGTTGCAGCGCCGGCTCGGGCTCGGCCAGGCGATCGTCGTCGGGATCGGCTCGATGCTCGGCGCGGGCGTCTTCGTCGTGTGGTCGCCGGCCGCCGAGGCAGCGGGCGGTGGCCTTCTCGTCGGCCTGCTGATCGCCGGTCTGGTCGCCTACTGCAACGCAACCTCCTCGGCCCAGCTCGCCGCCCTCTATCCGGAGTCCGGCGGCTCCTACGTGTACGGGCGTCGTCGTCTCGGCGCGACCTGGGGCTACGTCGCCGGGTGGGGATTCGTCGTCGGCAAGACGGCTTCGTGCGCGGCGATGGCGCTAACCGTCGGCAGCTACGCCTGGCCGGATCAGGCCCGCCTCGTCGCCGTCGGGGCCATCGTCGCCATCGTCGGTGTCAACCTCGCCGGATTGACCCGCACGGTTGCGGTCACCCGGGTGCTGCTCGTCATCACCGTCGCGGCGTTGGCCATCGTGGTCGGTGCCGGCTGGTCTGGTGGCGACGCCGATCTCGGGCGCATCGATCTCAGCGATGGTGACGTCCTCGGCGTGCTCCGCGCCGGCTGGGTTCTGCTTCTTCGCCTTTGCCGGTTACGCCCGCATCGCCACGCTCGGTGAGGAGGTGCGTCAACCAGAGCGGGTGATCCCCCGAGCGATCGTGGTGGCGTTGTCCGCCGTACTCGTGCTGTATCTCGTCGTGGGCGTCACCGTGCTCGCCACTCTGCCGGTGGCCGACATTGCCGCCAGTGACGCCCCACTGCGCCTGGTAGTCGACCGCAGTGGATGGTCGGGGGCCGCACCATTGATCAGGGCGGGTGCCGGCGTCGCTGCTCTCGGCGTGCTCCTCAACCTCGTTCCCGGGGTTTCCCGCACCGTGTTGGCGATGGCCCGCAACCGAGAGCTGCCGTCGGGTCTCGTCGGTGATCGATGATCGGCGTTCGTCGCCGGTGCGCGCCGAGCTTCTCGTTGCGGTCGTCGTGATCGGTCTTGTCATGGTCATCGATCTGGGCGACGCCCTCGGGTTCTCTGGCGTCACCGTGCTCACCTACTACGCGATCACAAACGCCGCGGCGCTGACACTTGGTGGCGCCGAGCGCCGGTTCCCGCGAGTGCTGGCCGTCTGCGGACTCGCAGGCTGTGTTGCCCTCGCCCTCGCCCTGCCGGCGAGCGTCAGTGCTCGCCGGTGTGGTCGTCCTGGCGGCCGGCCTGATCTTCCGACTCGTCACGAGCGAACCGGTTCGTTCGAGAAACGTGACCCAGGTGCGGCCGTAGCGCTTGACCCGCCGTTGCTCCCAGGGCGCCACGGCCGGCACCTCCGTCGCCGCTTCGGCGACGAGTAGTCCAGCCTGCAGCCGATCCTGCAATCGTGGCCAGTCCGTGAAGTCGTAGGGCGGGTCGGCGAACGCGAGGTCGCAGTCGATGCGCGGCACCATCGCCAACACGTCGCCGGACATCACCCTCGTCCGGCCGGTGAGACCGAGGGTCGCGATGTTGTCGTGGATCGCCGAGAGCGCATGGCGATCGGATTCGACGAACGTGCAGTGCTCGGCACCGCGCGATAGCGCCTCGATGCCCAGCGCACCGCTCCCCGCGTACAGATCGGCGACGAGGGCGCCGTCGACAGCGCCGATGCTGTCCAGCGCGTTGAAGATGGCCTCGCGAACGCGATCCGTCGTCGGCCGTGTCGACGGCGACGCCGGCGCGGTCAGCCGGCGCCCGCGGAACTCCCCCGCCACGACACGCATCGGGGCAGGTTAGAACCGGGCAGAATGAACGTGATGCTCGAGCCAGACCCGATCATCACGTGCGTCGACTGCGGCGGCCGCGCCCACCTGCTCACCCTGCCGCGGAGGGACGAGGAGGATGCCGAGGCCGAGCCCTGGCAGGAGGGCGACATCGTGGCCTATCGCTGCGAGGACTGCCTCGACCGCTGGGACATCGTCCTGGCTGACTATCGACCTCACTCGTTCGCTCGCTGCGCTCGCTCTCTCCGTTCGGTCGAGCTCGAGCAGCCGGCCTTCGGCCGGCACCGAAGAACTCTGCTGGTCGACCGGCAGAGCCGGATCGACCAGCGGGCGGGGGCTCCGGCCGAAGGCCTCTGCCCCCGCACCCCCGCCTGTGACGAAACGTTACGTGGAAGGGCGGACTTCGGTCCAGTAGCCGTAGATGGCGATCCCGATCAGCAGGAATCCCGAGAGCACCTCGATGATCCGGTGGTGGCGGGCGAGGAAGCGGGTGATCTGGCGTTGCGCCGGGAGCGGCGAGGATCGGGAGCACGACGAGTGGCCAGCCGAAGCCGAGGGCATAGAACAGGAAGTAGACGAGCGAGTCGACGAGGGCGTCCGACCCGCTGACGCCGCCGATCACGAACGCCGACACCACGAGCGGTCCGGTGCACGGCAGCGTCATCGGGGCGAGGAACACGCCGTACAGGTAGGCGGTGACGGTGGGGCTGCGCAGCACCGGCGCCTCGGTGCGCGACGAGCGCGGGTGAACGGGTTGCGCCCCACCAACATCAGCACGCCGAGCACGAACACCGTGCCGTAGATCAGCGGGAGCAGCCAGTCGAGGATGTCGGCGACGGCGCGGCTCAACTGATAGAGGACGAAGCCGATGGCGACCATGAACGTGACGATGCCCGGCCAGGACCGCCACGCCCGAGGCTCATCGTCGAGAGCCTCGACCGCGGGTTGGACAAGCGCGCCGACAGCATCACCACGAGTCCCGGGTACAGCGGGAGCAGGCAGACGTTGCTGAGGATGGCCGCGTTGCCGAGGGTGAACGCCTCGACGTACTCGGCCACGGCCGGCGTCAGGGTGCGGTGGTCGCCGTCTCGCCCGCCGCGGCCGCGGCGGTGAGCTGGGCGACGAGTTCCTCGGTGCTCTCCTGACCGGTGGTCATCTCGCCGGCAACACCAGTGGCATCGATGACGATCTTCGGCGTGCTCGGCGGGTTGGCTGCCGAGTTGCCGAATTCCTCGACGAACGCGGCGAGCAGCTCCGGACTCATCACGGCGAAGCGGATGTCAGGGAACCCGTTGTCCTCGGCGTACTGGGCGACGGCGTCGGGGGCGATGTCGGTCTCCACGCTGAGGGCGATGACCGCCGCCTGGTCACCCAGCGTCACCGCGGCTTCCTGGGTCTTGGGCAGCTGCTGGCGGCAGTTGCTGCACCACGTGGCGAACAGCTCGACGAGCACCGGCGTCCCGATGCAATCGGCGAGGGTGAACGTCACGCCGTCGACGTCGGTGATCTCGAGGCTCTGCCAGGCGGGCAGCTCGTGCGGTCGGCGCTGGTTCCGACGGCGTCCCGAGCAGTGCATGGCCCACCGTCCGCGGGAGTCGACGAGTCCGGTGGGCCGGCGGCGGACGACATCGGCGCGGCGCCAACACCGAGCGCGGCGGCGGCGACGGCGAACACAAGATCAGCGGTCGCATGGTTTACCTCCCGAACCGGGTTCGTAGCCGAGGGTATTGCGGATTGGTCGTTGTCACCGAGATCGCGGCGGCTCCTCACTCGGTCCGACGTTGGCCTCCAGCCACGACGTCACCGGGGCGCCGGCGCGCCACGCCTTGGCGACCTCGTTGGCGGCCCGCTTGGTGTGGATCCATGCCGGCGCGCCGAAGTCCCGCACCGTGATCAGCCCTTTCATCCGCAACAGCTCGACACGAGGGTGGTCCTTCGGCCAACCTCGCGGGGCTGTCGCCAGCGCCGGCTCGATGCCTGCGATGTCGAGGCGTTCCTTGCGCGCCGTGGCGATCGCCGCCTCGACCTGTTCACCGGTGACGTCGTCGCCCACCGCCTGCCGGAAGCGTTCGAGCTGATCACGGGCCATGTGGTAGATCCCGGCACCGACAAGCATCCCGTTGGCGCTGATCTGGACGTAGTTGGCGGCGCCGCCGTCGCTCTCCGTCATCGCCGCATGAGCGGTCTTGTACGGCGACTTGTCGGCGGAGAACCGAACGTCACGATTCATCCGGAACACCTTGAACGATCCGAACTCCGGTTCCAGCTCGTCGAGCAGTGCGCCGCATCGGTTCGGCGACGGAGTGCTCGAACCGTTGCTTGTTGGCCTGCCACCACGGGCGCTCGTTGTGACCTTCGAGCTCGACGAAGAAGTCGAGGGCGTCGGGAGGAAATCCGGAGAACAACGCGGGTACTCCTCTCAGTTCTTGGTCAGGAATTCTTCCTCGTCGGCACTGAGCAGCAGATCGAGCTCGTCGGCGAGGTCGCCGTGCTTGGCCAGCTCGGGATCGGCGTCGACGATCTCGAACGCCACTTGGCGGGCTGTGCCGATCAGCTCGGCATCGGTGCGCAAGGATGCGAGGCGAAGGTCGCTGCGGCCCTTCTGGGCGGTGCTCATGATCGTGCCTTCGCCGCGCAGCTGGAGATCGACCTCGGCGAGCTCGAACCCGTCGGTCGATGCGACGACGGCGGCGATGCGCGGGCTCACGCCTTCAGGGCGGTCCTCCGACAGCAACCAGCACTGCGACTTGGCCGATCCGCGGCCGACCCTGCCGCGCAGCTGATGCAGCTGGGCGATGCCGAACCGATCGGCGTCGAGGATCACCATCACCGTGGCGTTCGGGACATCGACGCCGACCTCGATGACCGTCGTGGCGACCAGCACGTCGAGCTCCCCCATGCGGAAGCGCCCCATCACGTCGTCCTTCTCGCTGGACTTCATCCGCCCGTGGAGGAGGCCGAGGCGCAGCCCGCGCAACTCGTCCTCGGCGAGGCGGGCGAACGTCTCCTCAGCGGACGCCACCTCGAGCTTCTCGGAGTCCTCGATGAGCGGGCAGACGACGTACGCCTGACGACCGGCGACGACCTCGGTGCGCACGGCGTCCCACGCCAGCGCCTGATCGAGCGGGCCGACTGCACTGATCGTCTCGATCGGCGTCCGCCCTGGTGGCATCTCGTCGAGCACGCTGACATCGAGGTCGCCGTACACGGTCATCGCCGCCGTGCGCGGGATCGGGGTGGCGGTCATCACGAGGACGTCGGGCACGGCCTCCCCGGCCTTGTCGCGCAGGGCGGCGCGCTGTTCGACGCCGAAGCGGTGCTGCTCGTCGATGACGACGACGCCGAGGCGGTGGAAGTCGACCGCCGTCTGGATCAGCGCGTGGGTGCCGATGACGATGTCGACACCACCGGCGCCGAGGTCGGCAAGGAGCTGCTTGCGGGCGTTGCCGGTGACCTTGTTGGTGAGCAGCTCGACGCGCAGCGGGCGGTCGCCGAAGAGGTTGTCTGGATCGGGCACGGCGAGGTCGGCGAGGAGCTCGCGCACGGACACCAGGTGTTGCTCGGCGAGGACCTCGGTGGGCGCCATCAGCGCACCCTGGTTGCCCGACTGCACGGCGGCCAACAACGCGGTCACGGCGACGACGGTCTTGCCGGATCCGACGTCGCCCTGGAGGAGGCGGTGCATCGGGCGCGGTGACGGACAGGTCGGCGTCGATCTCCCCGATGACCCGCCGCTGGGCTGCCGTCAGCTGGTACGGCAGGGCGGCGTGGAAACGCCGCACGAGCTCTCCCCCGACCTCGTGGACGAAACCGATCGAGTTGGCCTCGATCTCGCGCTTGCGGCGGACGAGCACGAGCTGCACGCGCAACAGCTCGTCGAAGGCGAGGCGCCGGCGGGCATCGTCCTTGGCGTCGATCGTCTCGGGAAGGTGGATCGACCGCAACGCCATGCCCCGCTCGACGAGTTTCAGGCGCGTGCGGATGTCGTCCGGCAGCGGGTCGGCGATGCCGCGGGCCTGGCAGCGATCGAGGGCGTTCTCGACCCAGCCGGCGAGCTCCCAGGTCGACAGCTGCACCTTCTCGCTCTGCGGGTAGATCGGCACGATCCGCCCGGTGCGGTCGCCGATCAGATCGACGACCGGATTCGTCATCTGCAAGCCGTTGCGATACAGGTCGACGGTGCCGAACAGGGCGACGTTGAGTCCCTCGACGAGCTGCCGTTCACGCCACGGTTGGTTGAAGAACACGACGTGGAGGCGGCCGGTTCCGTCGCCGACGACCGCCTCGACGATCGTGCGCCGGTTGCGCGTCGTTCTGCGGTGCGCAGAACGGACCGTGACGAGGACGAGCGCCTCCGTGCCGGGAACAAGGTCGGCGACACGTGCCTCGTTGGTGCGGTCGACCCATCGCCGCGGATAGGTCATCAGCAGGTCGAGGACGGTCTCGATGCCGAACGCCTCGAGGGCGGTGCGCTTGCGCTCGCCGACGCCGCGCAGCTCGCCGACACTCGTGACCGTCGAGCTCACGCAGCGAGATTCCAGCTCACTCAACCCCAACGAGATACGGGTAGAGCGGTTGGCCGCCGGCGTGGATCTCCAGCTCGACGTCAGGGAAGCGTTCGCCGACCCAGACTTCGAGCTCTTCGGTGACGGCGGCGTCGGAGTCAGATCCGGTGATCAGCGTGATCAGTTCGCGACGCGACTCCTGGGCACCGCCAGACCCGGGTCGACGAGGTGCTCGAGCAGCGCCTTGGTGGTCGTAGCGACGTCGCCACCGACGGCGACGATGCCGTCGCCGCGCACGATGCCCAACCAATCGCCTTCGGCGACGGGCCCAGCTGGCGTGTTCGACGGTCGAACGGCCTGCGTCACCTCGCCGGATGTGACCGCTTCGGCGGCTCGGCGCATCGGCAGCACGTTGGCGGGGGCGTCGACCTCCGGGTCGTATGCCATCAGGGCGGCGAGCCCCTCAGGCATCGACCGCGTGGGAACGACGCGCACGGTCTTGGTGGTGAGGGCGTCGACCTGTTCGGCGACGGGAATGATGTTCTTGTTGCCGGGAAGCAGGATGACGTGGTTGGCGTTGGCCCGCTCGACGGCGGCGAGCAGCTCAGCGGTCGATGGGTTGAGGGTCTGGCCGCCGGCGACGATGACCTGCACACCGAGGTCGCGGAACAGCGCCGAGATGCCGTCGCCGCTGCTCACAGCCACGGCCGCGCAGGTGACCGCCGGAAGTTCGCCGTCGAGTCCGCCGGTCATCGACGCCGTCAGTTCGGCCTCGCGACTGGCGTGCTCGGCGGCGATCTCCTCGAACAGGTCGGTGACGCGGATCTTGAACGGCCGCCCGTCGAGATCGAGGGCGGTCTCGATCGCCGCCCCGATGTCGTTGGTGTGGACGTGACAGTTCCAGATGCCGTCGCCACCGACGACGACGATCGAGTCGCCGATCTCCCCCCACCCCTGCTTGAGGGCGCCGATGTTGGCGTCGGCAAGGTTGCAGAGGAACATCACTTCGTAGCGCTGATCGGTGACGGTCTCCCCGGTTGCCCCGAGGGTCGGTGCCGGTGATTCGGGCTCGGACGGTCTCGGGCAGCGGTTCGCCGTCGACGACGTGCAGGGCGGCGTCGAGGAGCAACAGGAAGCCGGCGCCTCCGGCGTCGACCACCCCGGCGTCCTTGAGCACCGGCAGCAGCTCCGGCGTCTGGTCGAGCGCGGTGCTGCCGCCGTCGCGGGCGGCACGGAGGACGTCGACCAGCGAGCCGCCGGCGTCGGCGGCCTTGCGAGCCGCTTCTGCGGACTCCCGCACGACCGTCAGGATCGTGCCCTCGACGGGCGTGAGTACTGCCGCGTAGGCGCCGGTGGTCGCCGCCTCCAGCGCCGTTGCTACGACCGCTCCGGTCGCTTCGTCGGCGGCCTTCAGTGTCGCGGCGACGCCGCGGAGGATCTGCGAGAGGATGACGCCACTGTTGCCGCGCGCCCCCATCAGCGCGCCGTAGCTGATCGCGTCGCACGTGGCGTCGAGCTCGACCGGGGCCTTGACCATCTCGGCGACGACAGCGTCGAGGGTGCGTGCCATGTTCGTGCCGGTGTCGCCGTCGGGCACGGGATAGACGTTGAGGCGGTTGATCCTCGGGGCGTGAGCGTTGACGACGTCGCGGAAGGTGCTCACGGTGTCGCGCAGTTCGTCGACACCGAGCAGCTCGAGCGTTGGCACGTCGTTCACTGTAGGGCGACGGTGTCGCACGTTGGCGTCTGTGGATCTGTCACTGTGCGATGTCGGCGACTCGGGCTTGCAGCCCTTCCAATCCGGCGTCGGCCAGCTCGGTGCTCAGCGGATCGTCGGCCGCTGGGCGGAGCGTGTCGCCGGCGATCGTGTAGCGGCCCTGGCGGTTGACGAGGGCAAAGTAGGGCATCGTCTCGCCGTCACCGGCGACGAGGAACCAGACAGCGCGCTCGCCGACGTCGAGGGGCTGGATCCCGTCGACGACGACTGGGGTCCCGTCGCCCAGGGAGGCCGGCTCCTCGACGATGACGTCGCCGTCGGCGGAACCGGCGAGCACGTCGGACACCTCCAGTACCAGCAACCTCGTGACCACCGCCGCGTCCGGGTCAGCGGGCGCCGTGATCTGCCTGCCGTCCGTGATGTCGGCGACGGTTGCGACGACGACGAGGTCGCTGGCAGCGGCCAGCTCGTCGATTGTGGTGAAGTCCGTCGCCGACGACGCGATGTCGATCGGCCTCCCGCTCGTCACCATCGTCACCAACCGGCAACCACGACAGCGACGATGCCGGCGACCAACGGCACGAGCGGGAGCAGCCACACCCATCGTCTGCTCAGCTCGCGTACCGGCGGGTCGAGCGGCAGGACGAACGTCGACGCCTGGGCGCGCCGGCCGAGGCTCGCCAGATCGACCTGGGGATCGATCATCCGTTGACGCTGACGCCCGTTGAACGACACCCACGAGTCTGCCTGCACGATCACGTCGTCGTGACCCAAGCCGGCGAAGTCGTCGGCGATGAGGTGGGCGGTGGCAACGGCCAGTTCGGGACGAACGGCCGCCTGCCGGGCCTGCCAGTCAGTCAGCACCGACGTGGGGTCGACCGTCCAGGTCTCCGCCGTCGCCGGATCGGTGACCGTGAAGCGCAGCAGCCCCGCCTTCTCCGTGAGCATCACGCGGAACGAGCCGTAGTAGCCCTCCTCGGTCCAGCGCACATCCCCCGGATAGGCAACGTGGCGCAGCGGGATCACGACCTGCAGCACCACCCAGGCCGCTGCGGCGGTCAACGCGACGGGCGGCATCCGATGGGTGTTCAGGGGACGCTCCCGTCCCCCAGTCACCCATCGGTCGAAGATGCTCACGCGGCGCGCCCAGTCGGGGGCGAAGAAGATCGTGGTGGCGGCGATCATCACCCAGGGGAACACGCCGATGGCGAACAGTCGCCACGTCAACACGTGGAACACGACGAGGGCGACGTAGGCGAACGGGCGGGTCCGCCGCCACAGCAGCCAGCCGACGATCGTCAGGTCGAAGATCGCGCCGAGCCAGCTGGCGACCAGCCCGACGCTCGGCTCGTCGAACAGCGGGCCAATGATCGGCGTGCCGGTTCGTGACGCCAGCCACGTCGTCATCGGCTCGCCGAGCACCAGCCAGTCGTGATTGAGCTTGGCCAGCCCAGCCATCACGTAGACGATCCCGACCTGGAAGCGCAGCACCCACACGACGAGCGCCGGCACCGTCGAACGACCAGTCGTCGGCAGCACGGCGAGGAGGACGAACGTGAGCGTGACGAACCAGTAGTGGTTGAGGTAGAGGGCAGCGTCGATCAGCTCGCAGTAGGTGAACACCACTGCGAACCCGGCGGCAGCGAGGCGTGTCCGCCGGCCTGTGGCGACTGCCAGACCGAGCGGGACCATGGCCACCACGACGAGGTACATCAGAGCCGCCGGCAGCGGCCGCACCCAGGGAATCCACGGATAGGTGAGGTGGTGGGCCGGGGCGAGATACAGCGACTCGACCCATCCCTTGGCGAGGAAGCGGGCGGCGCTGAAGGCACCGAGCAGCCCCATGGCGACGCGGAAGAACGCCACGGACGAGGCGTCGATCTGGCGCCACGGACCGCCGGTCGAGCCGGGCGCGCCCGACCTGACCGTCAGCCGGCGCTGTCGCCGTCAGCATCGGAGAATCCGATCGTCACGTCGAGGCGGGCCGCCACCTCGGTAGCCAACGTCGCTTCCAGCGCCGCGGCCAGCTCCCGACCCTCGTCGAGTTCGCCCGCGGCGAAGGCCCCCTCCGCCGCCTCGATCTCCTCGTCGAGCCGCTCGGCGAGGTCGTCCCCGAGCAGCGGTTCGAGGGCGTCGTAGACCTCACGGACACCGCCGAGCTGCGCTCGCCGATCGGCGGAGACGTCAGCGGGCGGCACGTCCCCCTCGTCGCGTGGCTCCTCGGTGAGCTCGGTGGACGAGGAAGATGCTGTCGTTGACGAGCATCTCCAGCCAGCTGTCGGCTTCGGCGTCGTCGGCGACGACCTCGCCGAAGGCGTCGCCGCCGTCCCAGGACTCGGTCCAGTCGGCAACGATCAGCTCGGCTTCGGTTGCGATCACGTCGGCGTTCCCGCGCAGATAGTCGCACCAGCGCTCGTCGCCGAGCAGGTCGGCAACGTCGTCGTGCTCGAGCACCCAGCGCATCGCCGTCAGCCCGCGGGTGTCGGCGCCGACGTTGTTGCCGATCACGTCGGCGGTGATCTCGCCCGGCCTCGACCGGTCGATGAACGCTTCGATGTCGGCGATGCGGACCGGCCAGTCGACGACCGCCGGCGAGCGACGCTCCATCACCGGACCAGTCCAAATCGCCTGCGTCGACAGCCACTGCCGGCGGGTCGACTCGATGCTCGCCAAGGCCTCGTCGACCGGGCCGACGTCTGTCGAGGCGCACGCTGCGTCGACGCGCTCGGAAAGATCGGAGGCGGCGTCGGAAAGTGCCTGGAACCCAGGTACGGCGACCTCCGTGGCGACGTCCCCGAGCACGTCGGCCCGCGACGGCGGGTCGTCGCCGCAACCAGCCACGACGAGGCCGAGGAGCAAGGTCACGGCCGCAGCTGCGACACGGCTCATAGCGCCTCCACGAAGGCGACCAGCCGGCGACGATCCTCGATCGCAGCCTCGCGGAACGCGGTGGCGGCGTCAGCCCCTTCGCCACCGTGCCACAGGATCGCCTCCTCGATCGACGCCGCCCGGCCGTCGTGAAGCAGGAATCGCGACCCGGCGATGTCGTCGACGAGCCCAATGCCCCACAACGGCGGCGTCCGCCACTCCTGGCCAGTCGCCTCGAAGTCAGGACGGCCGTCGGCGAGTCCGGGGCCCATGTCGTGAAGCAGCAGGTCGGTGTACGGGTGGATCTCCTGGTTGGCCAACGCTTCGACGTCGCTGTCGCCGGTCACGTGCGTCGGCGCGTGGCAGGAAGCACAACCGAACGACTCGAACAGGGCGGCCCCTTCGCGCACCTCCATCGACTCGGCGTCACGCATCGCCGGCACCGACAGCGTGCGGCCGTAGAACGTGACGTTGGCCAGTTGATCGTCGGTGAGCTCGGGGTCCCCGCCGCTGATCGCTGCCGCGCAGTCATCCTGCGGTGCCCCGCAGTCCTGTTCCGGGTGCGCCGACGACGTGATCCCGAGGTCGCCGTGGAATGCTCCCGCAACCTGTTGCTCGACGGTCGCGCACGTTGGCCTTCCACCCGAACCGCCCCAACACGGGCCCGTCGGTATCCTCGTCCCACACGAAGTTGGGCCGCCCGGAGATTCCGTCGCCGTCCGCGTCGTCGGGGTCGGCGGCACCGATGAGATCACCCTCCGGGATCGCCTCGAGGAGACCCATGCCGATGACCTGCGGGGCAAGTCGAGGCGAGATCATCGTGTCGGCACCGAGCGGGCCGAACTGCGCGACGCCGACGCCGTACGTCGGCGCAAACAGCGTGTACGGCGTCCCGTCGGCGTACATGCCATCGACCGTCTCGAAGGTCACCTCGACGGTTCCCTCAGCTTGGACACCGAGGATGGAGCGGTCCTGCAGTTGTCCGCCGTACACCGGATGCTCGGCCGGAGCGCCGGTGGGCGCCTCACCGGGCACGGACAGGCGCAGCAACAGACCGATCGGTACGGTGCCACCTTCGGGTGTCGGCGGGACTCCTCGCCCGTCGAGGACATGGCACGACGAGCAGGCCTGGGCGTTGAACACCGGCCCGAGCCCGTCGCGCCCATCCGTCGATGCCGGGGCAGTGACCCAGTTCTGGTTGAACAGGCTGTCGCCGACCTCAAACGTGCGACGCTCGTCGCGGGAGAGGTTCGGCGCGGGGAAGCTGAACGACGTCCGCGTCGCGCTGTGCCGCGTCGTCTCGCCGCCAAGGTCGGGATCGAGCGGGGGGACGGGCGCGTCACCCCCGAACGCGGCGACCACGATCAGAATGACCACCAGCCCCGCCGCGAACCACCGATGCGAGCGACGAGGCGCCAGCCGAGGAGCGGCCAACAGCGGCCTGCGTGGCCGGGGAACGCATTGAACGTCCTAGATCTCCAGTGTGATGCCGGCCGAGGCGGCCGCGGCGACGAGGGCGTCGGCCTGCGCCTCGAGCGCCTCGATGGCGGTGAGCACACTCGCCCGGCCCGGATCGTCGTCGGGCACACCGTCGACGAGGTGCTGATCGAACGGCGCCGGGATCGCTTCGAGATCGGCGATGCTGGTGTCCACGGCGTCGCCCAGCGCCGCGGCTGCATCAGCGTCCGCGGACTCGAACAGCGACAGCAGGCCGGGACCTTCCAGGCCGGTCGAATAGGCACCAGTGAGAACCATGTCGATCCCGCGGGCGTTGGCCAGCAGGTCTGCCGTGGTGTTGTCGGAGAAGCAGGAGTGTTCGTCCTCCTGGGATCGTTGCTCGTAAGCCACGTACATGCGCTCGCCGGCGAGCTCGCCGCGCGTCAGCTCGCCGATGCCGGTGACGATCATCGTCAGCGCGTCGACGGGTTCGCCGGCGACGAATTCGGCCCGATAGTTGTCGGCGTCGGGAGCCCACGCCTCGACGAGGCCGGTGAGATGCTCGACCAGCAGGTCGCTGGTGACCGCCAAGTAGGTGCCGCGGCGGTCGGCGTTGTCGGCGGTCGTGTAGTCGGTGACCGGCCGGTCGCCCGGACCGTCTGTGGACAGATCCTGGCCCCACAGGAGGAACTCGATGGCGTGCCAGCCGGTGGAGATGTTGGCCTCACCGCCTTGCTCGTTGAGCGACGTGAGCAGCTCTGCGTCGATCGTCGGATACGTCTCCGGGTCGTTGACGACGCCGGCCTGGGCGTCGCCTTCCACGTAGTCGATGTAGGCCTCGTCGAGTGGCCAGGCGTTGATCAGGCCTTCCGGTCCGTCGGCCTCGTTGTCGATCGGTCCGCCGTAGAAGCGGAACGCCTCGGTCAGGCCGTAATCGTCGCGTGCAGCCAACCACGCCTGCTTGGCGGCTTCCAGCGTCTCGTCGGTCGGGTCGTCGAGGAACGCATCGATCGCTACATCGAGCTTGCTGGCCGACTCGAGCGATGCCTCGTAGGCCGCGTGCACTCCGGCGGCATAGTGGTCGACGACGGACTGGGCATCGTCGTCGCTCGGACCGGCCAGCGCCAGTCCCGGCGCTGACAGGGTGAGGCCCGAGGCGAGGGCGGCGATCAGGAACCCGCAAGTGATCGACCGCAGACCACGGTCGGACATGTAACGCTGCATGGCGCGGCATGATAGGTAGGCTTCACATCAACGATCAAGCGAAACGACGATGGCTTCGTGAGTCTCGACCCCTCGTTGTCGGTATCCTGATCGGTCGTTTCGTCGTCGGTCACTCAGCCGGCGGTCCCCGAGGTCAGAGAGCATCAGAGATGGCAGCAGTGTGTGAAGTGTGCGGCAAGCGCCCCTCCTGGGGCATGTCCGTGTCGCACTCCCACCGCCGCACCAAGCGGCGCTGGAATCCCAACATCCAGCGGGTGCGTGCCGTCGTGAGCGGATCGGCGAAACGCATCAGCGTCTGCACCGGCTGCATCAAGTCGGGCAAGGTCGTCAAGGCCAGCTGAAGCCGTATGCAGGGTGTCGTCAAGGCTTACGACCCGGTGAGCCGCACCGGCGTCGTTACCTGCGACACCGATCTGGGCGACTACGAGCTCGCCGCCACGGCCCTCGACGGGTCGGTGCTGCGCATGTTGCGGCAAGGGCAGCGGGTCATCTTCGATCTCGACGATGCAGGTCGAGCGACGGCGCTCCGCCTCGGCTCCGAGGTCGATATGAAGACGCCAGGGGCCTGAAACCAAGCGCGTAGTCTTCCTCCCGGTCGGGTTGGGAACAAGGCCGGGGACAACACCTGACAACGGAGATGGATCGATGAGCGGTCACACCAGCAACAACAATCTCCAACGGTGGGTCGAGGAGTGGGCGGCAATCCTGCAGCCGGACGACGTGCACTGGTGCGATGGCTCGGCCGAGGAGTACCAACGGCTCTGTTCCGATCTCGTCGCCGCCGGGACGTTCACCGCCCTCGATGCCGGCAAGCGACCGAACAGCTTCTGGGCTCATTCCGATCCCGCCGATGTCGCCCGCGTCGAGGACCGTACGTTCATCTGTTCGGAGCGTCAGGTCGACGCCGGCCCGACGAACAACTGGCGCGATCCCAAGGAGATGCGCCGGGAACTCGAGGGGATCTACACCGGGGCGATGGGCGGCAGGACGATGTACGTCATCCCGTTCTCGATGGGACCGTTGGGCTCGCCGATCGCCCACATCGGCGTGCAGATCAGCGACTCCGCCTATGTCGCCGCCAGCATGCGAATCATGACGAGGATGGGCCAGGGTGCTCTCGACGTGCTCGGCGACGACGGCGAGTTCGTCCCGTGTATCCACTCGGTAGGCGCGCCGCTCACCGACGATCAAGCGGACGTGCCCTGGCCGTGTAACCCGGACAACAAGTACATCGTGCACTTCCCCGAGACCCGCGAGATCATGTCGTACGGCTCTGGCTACGGCGGCAATGCGCTGCTCGGCAAGAAGTGCTTCGCCTTGCGCATCGCCTCGGTGATGGCCCGCGACGCCGGCTGGCTCGCCGAGCACATGCTGATCCTCAAGCTCACCAACCCGGCTGGCGAGTCGAAGTACATCGCTGCCGCCTTTCCGTCGATGTGCGGCAAGACGAACCTGGCGATGCTCGTCCCGACGTTGCCGGGGTGGACTGCCGAGACGGTCGGCGACGACATCGCCTGGATGAAGTTCGGCGAGGACGGCCGGCTGTACGCGATCAACCCGGAGGCCGGGTTCTTCGGCGTCGCCCCTGGCACCAGCGCGGACACGAATCCGAACGCCATCGGCACGCTGTACGCCAACTGCGTGTTCACCAACACAGCGCTCACCCCGGATGGCGACGTGTGGTGGGAGGGGCTCACGGACGAGCCGCCAGCGCAGGCGACCGACTGGCGCGGTAACCCGTGGACCCCGGAGTCCGGAACCCCAGCCGCCCATCCCAACGCCCGATTCACGGCACCGGCATCGCAATGCCCGTCGATCGCCCCGGAGTGGGAGGACCCCGCCGGCGTGCCGATCTCGGCGATCCTGTTCGGTGGTCGCCGTCGGACGACGGTCCCGCTCGTCACCCAGGCCCACGACTGGGAACACGGTGTGTTCCTCGGGTCGATCATGGCGTCCGAGACGACGGCGGCGGCGCAGGGTGCTATCGGCAAGCTGCGCTTCGACCCGATGGCGATGCTGCCGTTCTGCGGCTACAACATGGCCGACTACTTCGATCACTGGCTGTCGATCGGCAAGACCAGCGATCCCACCAAGCTGCCGGCAATCTTCTTCGTCAACTGGTTCCGACGTGACGAGGACGGACGTTTCCTGTGGCCGGGCTTCGGCGAGAACAGCCGGGTGCTGAAGTGGGTGTTCGAGCGGGTGGACGGCGCCGCCGAGGCGGTCGAGACTGCGGTCGGCCTGCTCCCCGCTGCCGGTGCACTCGATACCACTGGGCTCGACGTCGGCGACGACGACCTCGCCGAACTGCTCGCCGTCGACGTCGGGGGCTGGCGTGAGGCGATCCCCCAGATCCGCGAGCACTACGCCCGCTTCGGCGACGACATCCCGGCGTCTCTGCAGCTCGCCGTCGACACCCTCGAGCGCCGCCTGCTCGACACCTGATCGCCGGCCCGATCGGCCGGCCGCAACCGATGGGTGTATAGGGGACGGAACAGTCAGGTAAACACCCATCGGTTGTCGATTCCGGAAGAAGACCGGCTTGTGGCCGCATGGTCATGCACCGGCCCTGTCAAATTCGCAACAGCCTGATCGGCTATTGCGACAGCCTCATTCCGCACCGGAGGCCGCCCAGATTGGCCGGCGGCGGATCGAACCCGTTGGTACGCCGGCCGCAGCAGCCTCCGAGCAATCGCGAACCAACAACCGGCTCGAACTCGGGCGCCGGCAGCAAGCGTTGCACTCCTGTGTTCTCGGTGGGCGCACGTTGATCGATGTCGCCAAGTTCGTCCGGCACGGAACCCTCACGGCAGCCCTTATGCATGCTCAGTGCCGTCGGCGCGCTCCAGGAGCATTCTCCGGAGCCAAATGCACCGATGTGGTGCATCTCACTCCAGAGAACGCTGCGTGCCCTCAAACCGTCGCGACGACCCGCCGCAGTGCAGCTTCGAGAGCACAACCGACGTGGTGTCGTTCGATCTCGACCGTCGCCGCCTATTGGCCTGCCCTCCCACACAGACGTCGTTGGGCTAATTGAGGGCCAGCTCGCGGAGGCCCAAGCCCATGATGAAGAGGCAGCCGCCGGCGTACAGCAGGTACTCCTTGCCGCGCATGAACGAGCTCGTGCGGTAGCTGTAGAGGATGCCAACGGCGAACACCGCGGAGAACCCGTACAAGGCGTGCAGGCGCGCCGGCTCGAGGTCGTAGCGAGTCATCAGCACCGTGCCGACGATCGCCTGGGCGAGCGCCGTCAGCTGGGCGACCACGATTGCCACGACCAGCGGCCTACCGCGCACCGAATGGAACCGGTGCGCCGCCAGACACCACATGCCTGCCGCCGCGTTGCTGGCGATCAGCACCCAAGCCAGGGCGCGATGCCAGGCCAGCCAGGCACTCACATACCCACGCCGCAGGGATCGCCGCCGATGATCACGGTGACGAGGTCGTCGTCCTCGCCGCCGGTCAGGCGGCCGCTGAGATTGTCGTCGACGTAGAAGTTCGACGGGAACAGGCCCTCCTCACCAGCCTCGACGACGACATCGTCGTATGCCGCCCGCAGGAACTCGACGGTCGTGCCGAGGCCGATCCCCTCGGGGGTGGCGAGCCCCTCGGGGATCGTCTCGAGATCACTCTCGCTCCCATACGAGTAGCCGAAGAAGTGGCGCTCGCCGTCGCCGACGCCGGACTCGTCGGAGAAGTAGAGGTACAGCGCGCCCCACGCCACGAAACGAGCCTCGGCACCGGCGCACGCCCCGATGGACAACGGTTCAACCCACCCGGAGTCCGTGTCGGGCTCACCGAGTACGGCGGTCACTGCGGCAATCGTGTCGTCGGCGTTGTCGCCGAACGCCGCGATGCCGAGGCCATCGCGTCCGAGAACGATCGTCGGGGCCACGACCGGCACGCTGGGAACGACCGAACCTGGAATGGTCGGCGCCGCGACGTTGCGGTCGCCGGCAGATCGTTGCGAAGAGTCTTGGGCACAGCCGCCCCCGACCACGATCGCCACGGCAAGCGCGCACCAACCGCCTGTCGATCCAAGTCTCATGATTCGCCCTCTCGTGCGAGACGGCGACGCTAGTGGTGCCCGCCACCGCACAGGTGGACCCTGGGGAGTCGACTCTCAACCGCCGAGCGAGTCGACGATCGTCTGCAGCTCGACGCGCGGGTCGAATCCTGATGCTGATTCACCCGCCACGACGTGCTCGACAGCGACGAAGTCGTTGCCCACCTGGGCGAACACGACCTCCGCATCGAAAGTGATCGGCACGATGAACACCGTCGAAAGCTCAAAGCCGAACGCCGCACTGTGGTCTCCGATGCCCAGATCGGATTCGTTCCACACGTTGAGGTCGAACTCGACGGGAACGTCGGAGTCCTCGGACTCAGCCTCCATCCCCGCCTCCATCGCTTGACGCAGGCAGTCGCTGGTGTCCTTGGCGCCGAGGACCTCGATGTACCGGGTGACGGTGGCGACGTTGGCATCGTCGACCGCGGCGCCGAACGCCGATACAGTCTCCTCGGTCACATCGATGGAGAACTCTTCGGTGGTCGCCGGACCGTCGGTGGCAGGGGCATAGGTGAACTCATCGGAAGTGCTGGCGGCGATCTGACCGGGGAATTCCTCGGCGTCGAAGTTTTCGAAGAGATCGGCCAGCTCGTCGAGACACTCGGCGAGAGCCTCGTCGCTCGCATCGACCTCTTCATCCTGGTCCTCTGGCGGCCCTTGGGATTGCCAGCCAGCGGCCGTCATGCGCTCGTCGAACGCCTCCATCGCCGCATCCAAACGCTCCTGATCGTCAGCCGCTGCGCTCACCGGGAGGCCCGGCGAACCAATCGCCGCCACCATGAGTACAACCGCCGCCCTCGCGCGTTCGAGAGTTCATGCGATTCCACGCTAGACGCGCCACGGATTCGTCAGGTGTCGACCACCACGCCGGTCTCGACCAACGCGTCGATGCGCTCGGCGGACAACCCCCAATCGGTGAGGATCTCGCGCGAGTGCTCACCGGGATGGGCCGGGGCGACGCCGATCGACGCGGGCGTGCGGCTGAATCGTGGCGCCGGCGCCGGCTGGATCCGCCCATTGGCCTCGACGAAGGTACTGCGTGCCCAGTTGTGCGGGTGGCCCGGGGCTTCCGACATCGTCAGCACCGGAGCGAAACAGACGTCGGTGGTGTCGAGGAGGGCACACCACTCCTCGCGTGTCCGCGACTTGAACAGCTCGGCAAGCCGGTGCCTGAGTTGCGGCCACCTGCTTCGATCCATCTGTCCGGCAAACGACTCGTCGTGGTCGAGGCCGAGCCGCTGCAGCAATTCGGCGTAGAACTGCGGCTCGAGCGACCCGATCGAGATGAACTTG
Source organism: Ilumatobacteraceae bacterium (assembly GCA_963732335.1). Classification (GTDB taxonomy): domain Bacteria; phylum Actinomycetota; class Acidimicrobiia; order Acidimicrobiales; family Ilumatobacteraceae; genus Desertimonas. The sequence goes on from CAVSZO010000033.1 coordinate 89,789, forward strand.
CCGTCGGCGCACTCGTACACGTCGTAGAAGTGAGCGCCCGTGTCGAGCAGGTTGGTACCCGGTTGGTTCTCGTCGAAGGCGCCGACCTCACGCAGCGTCCAGAACATCGTCATCAACAGCGCCACGCCGTCGACCATCGCCGCATCGACAACTTGTCCGTGCCCGCTGCGTTGCGCCTCGAGCAGGGCGCACACCACCCCGAACGCCAGGAACATCGCTCCCCCGCCGTAGTCGCCGACCATGTTCAGCGGCGGCGTCGGCGGTTGCCCGGTGCGGCGGAAGTGGGCGAGCGCCCCGGCGAGCGAGATGTAGTTGATGTCGTGGCCGGCGGCGTTCGCCCATGGGCCGTCCTGGCCCCAGCCCGTCATCCGCCCGTAGACGAGCCTCGGGTTGCGGGCGCGGCAGTCGTCGGGCCCGGCGCCGAGCCGCTCCATCACCCCGGGGCGAAACCCCTCGATCAGGGCGTCGGCACGCTCGACGAGGTCGAGCAGCACGCCGACGCCCTCGGGATGCTTGAGGTCGACGGCCAGGTTGCGCCGGCCGCGTAGGGTGACGTCAACGTGCGGCCTGTCGGGTGCAGGGCCGCGCGCCGCCGCCGCCCGCTCGACGCGGATGACCTCGGCGCCCATGTCGGCGAGCAACATCGCGGCGAACGGTCCCGGCCCGATGCCGGCGATCTCGATGATGCGGTAGCCGACCAGTGGCCCGCTCACGACGTCGCCCGATGCGAGCGACTGAGCGCCAGCGAAGGAGCGGTCATACCCGGCCTGCGTGGCCGGGGAACGCAATGGGGGGCCTACTCACGACATTGCCGTGACGCCGAGGATCGCCGACACGATCGGCGGCCACAGCGGCGGGGGCAGGTCGTGGCCCATGTCGCTGACCAACAGGAGGTGGGCGCCGGGGATTGCGTCGGCGGTCGCCGTGCCGCCAGCCGGGGTGATCAACGTGTCGTCGCGCCCGTGGATCACGAGGGCGGGGATGTCGAGACGATTCAGCGCCGTCGTCCGGTCGCCGCTGGCGTAGATCGCCGCCAGTTGGCGCGGTCCACCCTCCGGATAGAAGCTGCGGTCGAAGCCCTCGGCGGCCCGCCGGCGAATGCGCTCGACGTCGACGTAGCGCTTCGACGCCCATACGGCCGTCCGCGCCGCGGCGTCGACGTACGCGGTCCGCTCCGTGGGTGGAACGGTGAGCAAGACCTCCAGCGCCTCTGGCTCGGGCCTGCCGGTGCGTGGATCCCCCGTTGAACTCATGATCGACGTCAGTGACCGCACCCGATCCGGGTGCTCGATCGCCAGCGTCTGAGCGATCATTCCCCCCATCGACGCACCCACGACGTGGGCGGCGTCGACGTCGAGGGCGTCGAGCAGGCCGACGCAGTCGTTGCCCATGTCCGACAGGGTGTACGGCACGTCGGGCATCGGTCCGCCGGTCAACGTCGCGTCGAGCGCCCGGTGCCAGTCGGCCTTGGCGCCGTCGAGTTTCGTCGACAGGCCACAGTCACGATTGTCGAAGCGAATGACGTAGCGACCGCCGGCCGCCAGCAGCTCGCAGAACTCGGCGTCCCAGCTCGTCAACTGCACCACGAAGCCGGCAACGAGTAGCACGGCGGGATCGGCCGGGGATCCGAACGTCTCGTACTCGATCTCGACGATGTCAGGGCGCGTCGACTTGACGGTGGTTCTCGGCACCCGGTCAGTCTCGCAGCCGCGTGTACGTTCCCACGACATGACGACATTGCGTTCCCCGGCCACGCAGGCCGTTGCTGGCCGCTCCTCGGCTGGCGCCTCGTCGCTCGCACCGGTGACGGGCAAGCCATGACGCGTTTCGGGGTGCACACCGGTCTTCAGAACATCTCGATTGACGAGCTGCGGGCTGGGTGGCGGCGCATCGAGGAGCTCGGATTCGATTGGATCTCGATCTGGGACCACCTCTACGGCGCGACCGGCAACGTCGACGACGCCACCTGCCTCGAGGCGGTGACGATGCACACCGCCCTCGCCGTCGAGACCTCGCGGGTGCAGTGTGGCGCCCTGGTGTACTCCGTTGGCTTCCGGCACCCGGCCGTGCTGGCCAAAGCGGTGACGGCGATCGACCTGCTGTCGGGTGGCCGGGCGGCGATCGGCCTGGGCGCCGGCTGGGCGGAGGTCGAGTACAAGGCATATGGGATCGACTTCCCGAGCGTCGGTACGCGCATGGACCAGCTCGAGGAGTGCGCCGCCTGCGTGCGCAGTCTGTTGCATGCCGAGACCACCTCGTTCGACGGTCGTTGGTTCACCCTCCGAGAGGCGCGCAACGAGCCCAGGCCGGTGCAGCCGAAGCTGCCGATCTGGATCGGGGGCGGCGGCGAGCGGCGCACGTTGCGTATCGCTGCGCGCTACGCCGATGGCTGGAACGTGCCGTTCATGTCCCCTGAGACGTTCGGCCGCAAGCGCGGCGTATTGCACGACCATTGCGCCGACACGGGGCGCGACCCGAGCGAGATCATGTGCGCTGTGAACCTCGGGCTGGCCTGGTCCGAGGAAAGCCTGCAGGAGCAGTTCGGCGCGATCGCCGACTTCGTCCGTCCCGGTGTGCTCGGGGGTTCCGTCTCCGAAGTGGTCGACCGCATCGGCGAATATGTCGCCGCCGGTGCCGATCAGGTGAACCTCGCGCTGCGCGCCCCGTTCGACCTCGACGCCCTGGAGCGTTTCGCCGCCGCCCTCGATCTTGGGTGACCGTCACTGATTGAGCAGGCGCTGCTTCTGCTCCTCGAACTCGGCGGCGGTGAGTGTGCCGCGGTCGCGCATCGCTTCCAATCGTTCCAGCCGCTCCATCACGTCGGTGACGGCGGCTGGATCGGCGTTCGGATGATGGTTCTGGAACATCCGCTTCTCGTTCTGCTCCATCTGGGCGTGGATCAGATTCTGGATCTTGTCCGGGTTGTGGATGTCGGTGAAGCGCTGCTGCCCGCCTTCGGATCCAGATTCGATGAGTAGATCGCCGGCGCCGACCAGGCGCTCGATGATGGCCTGGTTGAAGTGCACGCTGTTGACGCGTTCGAGGGGGATCTCGATGCCGCTCTTGGCGAACACGCCATGACGAAAGATGACGCGGTCGCTGGTGATGACGAAGTTCGTCGTGTTCCACTTGATGAAGCGGACGACGACCCAGAGCGCGCACAGAACGATCACGATGAGGGCGACCCAGCGCAGCTCGTCAGGGGCGTCGATGGCGACGAGAAACACCCCGAGGACGATCGACACAACGAAGGCGAAGACCGCCTCGGCGAAATACAGCCAGTGCGGGTGCAGGTCGACTGCGAGCTCCTCGTAGTCGTTGAGCAGCTTCTTCGGGTACGGCATGGCGAACACAGTACCGGCGGCACCTCATCGGCTCGTGCCAGCGAAGGGCGCACACCCCTGTCGTACAGTGACCTCGTGGACGAGTCGGCCCTGCTCGGAGATCTCGACGCCGAACAACGGACGGCAGTCACCACGCCGTCGACGCTCGTCGCCGTCATCGCCGCCGCCGGCTCTGGCAAGACCCGCGTGCTCGCCCGGCGGATCGCCTACCGCGTCGCCGCCGGAACGGCCGAGGCCCACCACACGCTGGCCCTGACCTTCACGCGGCAGGCCGCCGGCGAGCTTCGCCGCCGGCTCCGCGCCGCCGGGCTGCGCGAGCGGATCGAGGCGGGCACGTTCCACTCGGTCGCTCTCGGCGTGATGCGCCAACGCTGGGCCGACGAGGGTCGACCGGCGCCGCACGTCACCAACGATCGTCATCGCCTGATCGCCGCAGTCGCCGGCAGTTGTCCCGTCGACACGATCGCTGCCGAACGCTCGTGGTGCGCTGCTCGCGGAATCGAGCCTGGTGGATATCTCGCCGCGGCTCGAGCCGCCAAACGCCACTGCAGCATTCCCCCGGCGAGCGTCGCACGAGCGCTCGCCGACTACGAGACGATCAAGCAACGGCGCGGCGTCATCGACATCGACGACCTGCTGCTGGTGCTGACGCGCGCGCTCCACGCCGACCAGGACTATGCCGACGTCGTCCGATGGCGCTTTCGACATGTGCTCGTCGACGAGGCGCAGGATCTCAACCCGGTGCAGTACGAACTGCTCCGCCTACTCGTCGCCGGACGCAACGACCTCTTCCTCGTCGGCGACCCGGCGCAGGCCATCTACGGATTCAACGGCGCTGACCCCTCGTTGCTCCTCGATGTCGATCGCCACCTGCGCGGGGTCGAAATCGTCAGAATCGCGACGAACCGCCGATCAACACCGCAGATCGTCGCCGCCAGTATGCACGTGTTGGGCGTCTCGGGCCAGCGCGGCGAAGCCATCTCGTCGCGCGACGACGGTCCAGCGGTCGAGGTCCGCGGCGCCGGCGACGAGCACGCTGAGGCCGTCCTCATCGCCCGTTTCATTGCCGCCCGCCCCTCGGATCTGCTGCGCAGTGGCCAGGTCGCCGTGCTCGCCCGCACGCACGAGCAACTGGCCACGTTGCAGCCGGCGCTCGTTGCTGCCGGCGTGGCCGTGCAACAGCAGGCGATCCCGACGGGGAGTCCCCTCGCCGCCGCCGTGGGAGCGGCCACGGCATTGCGGTCGGCATCGCAGCTGCGGGCATGGGCGCACGACGTGCTCGAGCCAGCGCCGCCGGCCACCGGTGCGGCGATGGGCGCCCACGAGCAGGCCGACCGCCGAGTTGCAGCCGCCGTGCTGGAGTTCCTGCGCGAGCAGCCCTACGGCGACGGCAACGAGTTCCGGTCGTGGATCGCCACGACGGCCGTGTTCACCCAGCCGGGCGGCGACGTCGGCGTCGAGTTACTCACGTTCCACGCGGCCAAAGGGCGTGAGTGGCACACCGTGGTCGTGGCGGGCGTCGAGACCGGGCTGATCCCGCATCGATCGGCGACGACCCTCGATGCCAAGGCCGAGGAAGCCCGCCTCCTCCACGTGGCGATGACGAGGGCGGGCGACCACCTTCTCGTCACGTTCGCCGAGCGCCGGCGCGGCTACGCCCGCAAACCCAGTCCATACATCGTCGGCTTGCCCATCGAAGCCGTGCCCGTCGTCGCCCCACCGGCCCTTGTCGACCAACGGCCAGACGTCGTCGCCCTGCGCACCGACTCGTTGCAGTCCTGGCGACGAACCGCAGCCCGCGCCGCCGCCCTACTGCCGGCGCAGATCTGCTCCGACGCCGATCTCTCGGCGATCGCCGCGGCACCGCCGTCGAGCCCTGACGAGTTGTCTGCCCTGGCGAGCTTCGGCCCGGTGACGGCGGCGCAGGTGTTCGAGCCGATCAGAGCTGCCCTCGACGCCGCCGACCCGTCAGGTTGACAACCACGCTGCCGCGTCGCTCGGGAGCGTGCCCTTGTCAAGGGGCTGGCTCGTCAACAGGACCTCCCGGTGTGGCGGCAGACGCGCACGGTTCCGCGCCGAAGTTGACGACACAGCGGAAGCCTGGATCGCGGTCGAAGCAGAGCACGTCAGCAGCGGTGTCGACCCACTGCAGCCGACCGTCGCCGAGTGCCGGGTGCCGGCGGCGGATCCGCAGCGCCGCCCGGTAGTGCGAGAGATGGCTGGCTGGATCGTCCCGTTGTGCCGCCACCGTGAGCTCCCGCCAACTCGGGGGTTGCGGGAGCCACGGCTGTGACCGGCCAGGGCCGAAGCCGAACGGCGGCTCGGTTCCGGACCAAGGCATCGGGACGCGGCACCCATCACGGCCGCGCACCTGCCGACCGGAGCGCTCCCAGATCGGATCGTCGAGAACGTCGTCGGGGAGGTCCTCGACCTCCGGAAGACCGAGTTCGTCACCCTGGTAGATGTACGCACCGCCAGGGAGGGCGAGCTCGAGCAGGGCTGCTGCCCGCGCCCGGCGGAGCCCGAGGGCGAGGTCGGAATCGACGGAGCCGGCGGGAGCACCGGCCTCCCCTTGATCGCGGCCGTACCGTGTGCGGTGGCGGATCGTGTCGTGGTTGCTGAGCACCCAGGTCGCCGACGCTCCGACGTCCCAGATCGCCTCGGTGGAGTCGTCGATCACACGACGCATGCTCTTGGCGTCCCACGGTGCCTTCAGGGCATCGAAGTTGAACGCGCAATGCAGCTCGTCCGGGCGGAGGTAACGGGCCAGACGTTCCGGCGGCGTGACCCATGCCTCGGCGACGAACGTGCGGGCGCCGCCCGGGCGGGCGGCATACTCGTCGGCGAGCTGTCGCCAGCGTCGGTGGATGTCGTGCACCTCATCGCGATCCCAATGCGGGTGGCCGGGATACTTGTTCGCCGGTTGACCGGGGATCCGCGGGTCGTGAACGTCTGGGAGGGTGTCGTCCTTGGACATCGAATCGGCGACGTCGATGCGGAACCCGTCGATGCCGCGGTCGAACCAGAAGTGCAGGATCGAGTCGAACTCCTCGACGACCTGGGCGTGCTCCCAGTTCCAATCCGGCTGACTGACGTCGAAGAGGTGGAGGTACCACTGACCGTCGTCGACGCGTTCCCAGGCCGACCCCCCGAACGACGCGGCCCAGCCATTGGGCGGCTTCGAGCCGTGAGGACCGTCGGCGCCCTCACGGAACCAGAACAGGTCCCGCTCGGGCGCGCCGCGGCCTGCGGCGAGCGCTGCCCGGAACCATGGATGCTCCCAGGAACAGTGGTTGGGGACGAGGTCGATGAGGACGCGGATGCCGAGTTCGTGGGCCTCGGCGACCATCGCAGTCGGCGTCTGCCAGCGTGCCGAAGTCGGGGTTGATGTCCCGGTAATCCGCCACGTCGTAGCCGCCGTCGAGCAGCGGTGACGGGTACCACGGGCTGATCCAGATGGCGTCGACACCGAGCTCGGCGAGGTACGGCAGCCTGCTGCGGATCCCGTTGATGTCGCCGATGCCGTCGCCGTCCGAGTCGGCGAACGACCGCGGGTAGACCTGGTAGACGACGGCGCTCCGCCACCACTCGGAGGCCCCCATCTTTGGTCGATCACCGGTCACTAGCGTCATCACAGCGACCAAGAAGTCGGATCCAGCGCGGCGTAGCCTTCTTCACTCGAAATCCACGATGACTGGGGCGTGGTCGCTGGGTTGCTGGCCCTTCCGGGCGTTGCGATCGATGACACACCACTCCACCCGCTCGGCAACCGGCGGGGTGGCGAGAACGAGATCGATGCGCATGCCGCGGCCCTCGTGGAAGTCGCCACGGCGGTAGTCCCACCAGGAGAACATCCGGTCGATCTCCGGGTAGCAGACGCGCAGCACGTCCTGCCAGCCGTTGTCGACGAATCGCTGAATGACCGCACGTTCCGGCGGGCTGACGTGCGTGGCGCCTTCGAAGGCTGCCGGGCTGTACACGTCGATGTCGGCCGGGGCGATGTTGAAGTCACCGGCGAGGATCACGGCTTCGTGCTGCTTGCGCACCCCCTCGGCGAGGTTGGTCAGACGTTCGAGCCAGCTGAGCTTGTACTGATACTGCTCGTGATCGAGCGAGCGGCCGTTTGGAACGTAGACGTTGATGATGGCCACGTCGCCACAGCGCGCCGTCATGACGCGTGCCTCGGAGTCGGGCTCGAGCCCGTCGTCGAATCCCATCGTGACCTCCGTGAGGCCGATCCGCGACAGGACGCCGACGCCGTTCCAGCGACCCTCGCCGTGGTGCGCCGACTCGTAGCCGAGCGCTTCGAACGCCATCGCTGGAAACGCTTCGTCGGCGAGCTTGGTCTCCTGCATGCACAGGACGTCCGGGCGAATGTCGGAGATCCACTGCTCGATGCGCCCGAGGCGGGCGTTGAGCGAATTGACGTTCCAGGTCGCGAATCTGGTCATCGTGTGCTGGAAGCCTGCTTTCTGGTCCGGCCGGATCGAGTGCGCTTGGTGACCGCCGGCTCCGCCGCCGCGGCCGTCGTCGCGGATGGCTCCTTGACGGCGGCCTTCTTCGCGGGTGTCTTCTTCGCCGTGGCCGCCTTCTTCGTCGGCACCGTCGCCTTCTGGCTCGCTGCAGCCTTCTTGGCCGGCGCTGCGGCCTTCTTGCTGGCCGTCTTCCGGCCCGCTCGTGCCGGCGTTGCGGCCGTCGCCTGTGTGGCGGCCGGGGCCTCCTCGGCTTCAGGCGTCCTCTTCGGGGCCGCAGCGGCCTTGGCCGGCGCGCTTGCGCTGCGCAGTCGGTGCCGGCGCCTCGGGAGCTGCTGCGACCGCGTGGGCGCCGAGACCCGGCAGGGAAAGGTCGACGCTGCGGCGCGCCGGGGCGAAGCTGTCGACCACAAGCGTGACCGCCTCGCCCTGCGTCATCACCTCACGAGCGCTTCGCGGCGGCGGCGTGCCCATGAGACGCAGCGGCACGTAGCCACGAACGTCACCGATGGTCACGTATGCGCCGTGTGACGAGTACGACTCGACCACGCCGCTCACGCTGCTGCCGATCGGATGGTGCTGGATGAAGTCGAGGAACGGCAACAGCTCGTTGACCGGTCCGCCACGTGACTTCGCGGCGCTCTCCGTTGGCGCCGCAGCGACCGCCGTGGCGTCGCTGACCTTCGCCGCGGCCTTGGCCTTCGGCGCCCGTGCCGGGCCCGGGGGCGGTGCCGACGGAACCGGCATTGGCTGGCTCGCCAGCTTGCTCACCGAACGCCGAGCCGGCGCTTTCTCGGATCGCTGTCGCCCTGGCCTTGCGGCTCACCGCGCCCTTCACGGGCACGCGATTGACGAAGACCCAACCGACGTATGGCACTGGTTTGCCACCGACGAGGCGACCCTCGTCGAACAACCACGGGTAGGTCCCGTGGAACTCCTGAAAGGAGTCGTTGCTGAGGATCCGCGCGCCCGACTTGTTGGCGATGCTGAGCACGAAGGCGTCACCACGCCCGACTGCACCCGCCGGCGGCGCAACGAGCTCGTTGTGGGCGACGGCCGCGTCGAACTCGCCGACCTCGCTCTTGGCGATCCGGTGACCGAACGTGGCGTCGACGACAACGGTGACGTTCACAGTCGGGTACTCCTCGCGGAAGCTGAGCACGGCTTCGTTGAGCTGGGCGAGACTCGGCGTCGAACGACCTTCGGTCGCGATGTTCGAGCCATCGACGACGACGAGGTCGCTGTTGGCGCGGGACGGGCTTTTAGTCATGTGTTGGGTCCTGTACGGGTTCGATCGAGTGACCCGCGAGGTAGACCGTAGCGAGCGACGAGGCGCCAGCCGAGGAGCGTCCAGGCGCGGCCTGCGTGGCCGGGGAACGCTAACGAAAACGTCGCGTCCATCAGATCGACGAGCTCCTGGTCGTGGATCGCCTTCGACCCCGTGGCCGGGCTGCCTGACTCGACCCGGGCGACATGGCGGAGGTCGTAGCCAAGCTCCTTGACACGCCACGTGTGATGCTCGATGAAGTTCCACGCGCCCATGTTCTCGGGCTCCTCCTGCAGCCACACCAGTTGCTTGGCGTTGACGTACCGGCGCCGGAGCATGTCGAGCAGCTGCTCGGTCGGCAGCGGATAGAGCTGCTCGACGCGGATCACCGCCACCGGCGCTTCGCGCTTGTCGCGCTCGGCCATCGCGTCCCACGCCACCTTGCCGCTGCAGAACACCACTCGCTCGACCACCTCCGGATCGCCCACCCCGGGATCGTCGAGCACCTCGTGGAACGATCCGGCGGTCAGCTCGTCGATGGGTGAGCGGGTCTGCTTCAGTCGCAGTCCTTCCTTCGGCGTGAAGACGACCAACGGCGTGCGTCGCTCGCTATACACCTGCCGGCGCAGCAAGTGGAAGTACTGGGCGGCGCGTCGTCGCGTTGCAGAGCTGGATGTTGTCCTCGGCGGCGGCGATGAGGAAGCGCTCGATGCGGGCCGAGGAGTGCTCCGGGCCCTGACCGTGATAGCCATGCGGGAGGAGCAGCACGAGCCCATTGCGCTGACCCCACTTGTCCTCGGCGGCGACGATGTACTGGTCGACCACCACTTGCGCACTGTTGATGAAGTCGCCGAACTGCGCTTCCCACAGCACGAGCGTCTCCGGGGAGGTTTGGGCGTAGCCGTACTCGAAGCCGAGGGCGGCGTATTCGGACAGCAGCGAGTCGTAGACCCAGAAGCGGGCGTGCTCGGCGCCCAACTCGTCGAGCGGGATCCACGGCCTGCCGGTCTCGTAGTCGATCAGCGCGGCGTGGCGCTGGGAGAACGTGCCGCGCCGGGAGTCCTGGCCGGCGAGACGGACGCTGTGGCCCTCGTCGAGCAGTGAACCGAACGCCAGCGCTTCTGCGGTCGCCCACTCGACCTCGCCGCCGGCAAACAGCTGCGCCCTGGCCTCGAACTGCTTGGCCAGCTTGGGGTGCGGGGTGAAACCCTCCGGGTAGGCGGTCAACGACTCGAAGACACGAGTGAGGACGTTCTTGTCGACACCGGTGGGGATCGGCGCCAGGACACCCATCGGCTTCGGTGGCCGGGCTGCCTTGTGCGCTCGCCGGGGCCTGCGCCCTCGTCTCGTCGAGCGCCACCTGCAGCTTGTCGTGGAAGTCGGCGAGCGCCTGCTCCGCCTCGTCGTCCGTGATGTCGCCTCGCTTCACCAGTGACTCGACGTAGAGCTTGCGAACGCTTCGATGGTCGGCGATGGCCCGGTACATCAGTGGCTGGGTGTAACTCGGGTCGTCACCCTCGTTGTGTCCGTGGCGGCGATAGCACCACATGTCGATCACGACGTCCTTGTTGAACCGCTGGCGGTACTCGAACGCCAGCCTGGCCACGCGCACGCACGCCTCCGGGTCATCGCCGTTGACGTGGAAGATCGGCGCCTGCACGGTCTTGGCGACGTCGCTGCAGTACAGCGAGGAGCGGGCGAACTCGGGTGCCGTCGTGAACCCGATCTGGTTGTTGATGATCAGGTGGATCGTGCCGCCGACGCGGTATCCGGTGATGTCGCTCATCGCCAGCGTCTCGGCGACGACTCCCTGGCCGGCGAACGCCGCATCTCCGTGGACGAGGACCGGCAACACGGGGTAGGACCCGGGCGGTTCAGTGCGGTCCTGCATCGCCCGCGCCATCCCGACGACGATCGGGCCGACGGTCTCGAGGTGGCTCGGGTTGGCGGCGAGCTCGAGGTTGATGTCGGCGCCGCTCGGGCTGACGTGCTTGCCCGTCGCCCCGAGGTGGTACTTGACGTCGCCGGAGCCCTGCACCGAGTTGGGATCGAGATAGCCCTCGAACTCACGGAAGATGGCGTCGTAGCTCTTGCCCATGATGTTGGACAGCACGTTGAGCCGGCCGCGGTGGGCCATCCCCAGCACACTCGACTGCCAACCCGGCGTCGGCGGCGGCGGTGAGGATCTCGTCGAGGATCGGGATGAACGATTCGGCGCCTTCGAGCCCGAAGCGCTTGGTGCCGACGTACTTGGTGGCGAGGAACTTCTCGAACGCCTCGGCAGCGTTGAGCCGTTCGAGGATGCGGCGCTTGTGCTCCTTGTCGAACGGCTCGACCTTGCGTTCGACCTTGTCCTGGATCCAGCGCTGCTCTTCGGTGTCCTGGATGTGCATGTACTCCACGCCGATCGTTCGGCAATAGGCGTCACGAAGGACGCCGAGCAGCTTGCCGAGTGGGAGCCGGTCGACGCCGCCGACACCGCCGGTGAGGAACTCACGGTCGAGGTCCCAGATCGTCAGCCCGTAGGTGAACGGATCGAGCTCGACCGGCGTCACCGGTTCCTTCCAGTGCAGCGGGTCGAGGTCGGCGATGAGGTGACCGCGCACGCGGTACACGCGGATCACCGTCGCGACTTGCTTCTGCTTCTCCAACATCGACTCTTCGCGGTCGATCGGGTTGACGTCGGGGTGCCACTTGACGGCCTCGTAGGGCATGTCGAGGGCGGAGAAGATGTCCTCGTAGAAGTCGTGCTCGCCGAGCAGCAGCTCGTGGACGCGCTTCAGGAACAGCCCGCTCTCGGCGCCCTGGATGATGCGATGGTCGTACGTGCTCGTGACCGTGACGACCTTGGAGATGCCCAGCGACGACAGGTTCTTGCGGTCGGCGCCCTCGAACTCGGCCGGGTAGTCGATGCTGCCGACGCCGACGATGACGCCCTGGCCGGGCATCAGCCGCGGCACGCTCTGCACCGTGCCGATCGTCCCAGGGTTGGTGAGCGTGACGTTGGCGCCCTGGAAGTCGTCGAGCGTGAGCTTGTTCGCCTTGACCTTGGCGATGATCTCTTCGTAGGCGGCGAGGAACTCGGCGAAGTCTATCGAGCTGGCGTCCTTGACGACGGGGACGACGAGCGTCCGGGTGCCATCGCCCTTGTCGACGTCGACCGCCAGTCCCATGTTGACGGTGTCGTTGACGACGAGGCGCGGCTTGCCGTCGGCGCCCGTGGTGTAGCTGTTGCGCATCGCCGGCACGGCATCCGTGATCGCCCGCACGATGGCGTAGCCGATGATGTGCGTGAAGCTGACCTTGCCCATCCCGGAGCGGGTGCGGTAGCCGTTGATCACGTTGCGGTTGACCTCGAGCAGCTTCGCCGGGATGTTGCGGAAGCTCGTGGCCGTCGGCACGGAGAGGCTGCGCTCCATGTTGGTGGCGATCGCCGCAGCAGCACCCTTGAGCGGCGTGCCGTGGCTCGTCGGCAGCGGCTCGCTGCGCTCGCTGTCGCGCGTGCGCTGCTGGCGGTCGCGACGGCTGGTCGCTGGCGCTCCTGCCGCATGCCGCACATCGGTGGCTTGGCGCTGACAGGTTGGCTCGTGGCCGCTGGGCACCGGAGCGGCGGCGGCGGAGTCGGTGCCGCCAGTCGCTGCAGGACTCGTCGCGGTCGGAGCGGTGGCGGGACGATTGCTGGAGCGGTCGCCGTCACCGCCGGGCGCGGCGCCGTTGCCGGCGGCGAAGAACTGCCGCCACGATTCGCTCACCGAATCGGGGTCATCCTGGTACTGCTCGTACATCTCCTCGACGAGCCACGAGTTGGCCCCGAAGCCGCTGCCATCCGTCGTTGTCACATCGTTCAGGGTAGTGGCGCTCACAACGCCGGAGCAGGGGCGACGTCGCATTGGTGAGCTGTAGCAGCAGAAATGTGCTGTCTGAGTTCACCAATCGGGCCGGGTCGGTCTAGCTCAGCGGCGGCGGTCTCTGCGCCAGACCACGCGCAGGCCCGACCATGTCTCGTCGATCGCGCACACCTTGTTGTCGACCAGGCCGTGCGGCAGGAACACCTCGCGAACGACATCCTCGGTCATGTCGGTTGGCACCTTCGACGCCCGCTTCGGCCAGGCGACCCAGATCGCCCCGTCGGGGAAGATCGCCCGCGCCAGGGTGTCGCGCCGTCGGGCGAGGTCGCCCGCTTCGGTGACGAACACGACGACGATGTCGACGACGCCACGGAGGGACGTCTTGAACCGCACGCCGTCCGCAGCGCCGAGGCTGTCGCGAAACTCGGGAGGCTCGTCGAGAAGAGCGACCACGTCGCCGGGAGCAACCCCCAGCTTCTTCACCAGCGGCGTCCCCGAGTAACCGGCCATCCACTCATTCCATCAGGTCAGCGATACGGTCGCGGGTCGATGGACATCATCGAAGCCGCCCGCACGTGGGCACAGACCTGGGAACGTGCCTGGCCGGCCAAGGACGTTGAAGCGATCGCCGGCCTGTACGCCGACGACGCGCAGTACCGGGCCTACGTCTTCCGCGAACCCGATCGTGGTGTCGAGGGAGTACGCGACTACCTGCGCCGCAACTTCGCGGTGGAACACGACATCGAGTGCCGCTTCGGCGAGCCGTTCGCCGCCGGCAACCGGGCGGCCACCGAGTGGTGGGCGAGCTGGGTCGAGGACGGCGAGCCGCTGACGATGGCGGGTGTCACCGTCCTGCGCTTCGGCGACGACGGCCTGATCGTCGACCACCGCGACTACTGGAACGAGGTGCCCGGACGCGAGCCGCCCTACAGCGGGTGGTGAAGGCCTGGGTTCGAAGGCGCCGGTAGCCTCCATCGGCGTCATGGCCCACGAGTTCATCTACACGACATACAGGCTCGCCCGGTTCTACCCGCCGGACCGGACGGTCCTGGAGAACATCTCGCTGTCGTTCTATCCAGGCGCCAAGATCGGCGTGATCGGCGCCAACGGGGCCGGCAAGTCGTCGCTGCTCAAGATCATGGCCGGCCTCGACGACGGCTTCACCGGCGAGGCCCGCCTGACACCCGGGTTCACCGTCGGCTACCTGCCCCAGGAGCCGGCACTCGACCCGGCCAAGGACGTCAAGGGCAACGTGATGGACGGCGTCGCCGCCGTGCAGACGCTGATCGACGAGTACAACGCCGTGATGGCGAAGTGGGCCGACCCCGACGCCGACTACGACAAGATCGGCGCCGAGCAGGCCGCGTTCGAGGACAAGATCGCCGCCGCCGACGCCTGGAGCCTCGAGCGCAACGTCGAGATCGCCATGGACGCCCTGCGCTGCCCGCCCGACGACGCTGACGTGACGACCCTGTCGGGCGGCGAGCGGCGTCGTGTGGCGCTGTGCCGGCTGCTGCTCAGCCACCCCGACCTGCTGCTGCTCGACGAGCCGACCAACCACCTCGACGCCGAGAGCGTCGACTGGCTCGAGCAGTTCCTGCAGGACTACTCCGGGACGGTCGTGGCGATCACCCACGACCGCTACTTCCTCGACAACGTCGCCAAGTGGATCCTCGAGCTCGATCGCGGCCGCGGCATCCCGTTCTCCGGCAACTACAGCTCGTGGCTGGAGCAGAAGCAGGAACGCCTCGCCCGCGAGGAGAAGTCGAACGAAGCCGAAGCAGCGTTCGCTCGCCCGCGAGCTGGAGTGGGTCCGGATGGCGCCGAAGGCTCGCCAGGCCAAGGGCAAGGCACGACTCGCGGCCTACGAGAAGCTGCAGGCGGAGGCGGAGGCGAGCCGCTCTGACGACCAGCAGCTGGAGATCGCCATCCCTCCCGGCCCGCGGCTCGGTGACACGGTGATCGAAGTCGATGGGCTGCGCAAGGGCTTCGGTGACCGCCTGCTCATCGAGGACCTGTCGTTCTCACTCCCCCGCGCCGGCATCGTCGGCATCATCGGCCCCAACGGCGCCGGCAAGACGACGCTGTTCAAGATGATCACCGGCAGCGAGAAACCCGACGCCGGCTCGATCACCATCGGCGACACCGTCGAGCTGAGCTATGTCGACCAGGACCGCGACTCGCTCGTCGCCGACAACACGGTGTACCAGGAGATCACCGGCGGCGTCGACCACCTCAAGGTCGGCAACCGCGAGATCCACGGGCGGGCGTACGTCGCCAGCTTCAACTTCAAGGGCGCCGACCAGCAGAAGCGCGTCGGCGATCTCTCGGGCGGCGAACGCAACCGGGTGCACCTCGCCAAGCTGCTCAAGAGCGGCGGCAACGTGCTGCTGCTCGACGAGCCGACCAACGACCTCGACGTCGACACGCTGCGGGCGCTCGAGGCCGGCCTCGACAGCTTCCCCGGCTGCGCCGTCGTGATCAGCCACGACCGCTGGTTCCTCGACCGCATCGCCACCCACGTGCTGGCGTTCGAGGGCGACAGCCAGGTGCGCTGGTTCGAGGGCAACTTCACCGAGTACGAGGAGTGGCGGCACAAGCAGCTCGGCACCGCCGCCGACCAGCCGCACCGCATCAAGTACAAGAAGCTCGCCGTATGACGCGTGCACCACCCAACCGATGGGTGAATACATGACGGAACGGTCAGCGAAAACACCCATCGGTCGACGCCGGCCGGATGCGAGGCCACTGGCTGTGGCGCTTCTTCCCGAACGTGGGACCCGCCGCCGCCGAAAGCGTCGATCCGCGCCGGGATCGCCGAACTAACCTCGTCGTCATGTGCATGAACTGCCTGTCGACGGCGGAGACGGCGATCGCCACGGCGGCGTTCGTCGGCTACGCGGCGAAGCCGCGGCTCCACCGAGCAATGGCCAAGCTCGGAGTCGCCAACGAGCCGGACCCAGTCGCCCACGACGTGACGACGGTGGCGTTCCTGCGCAGCCTCGACCTCGACCCGGTCGAGGTGCTCGGCGCCGACGTCGTCGCCGCGGCCGCAGCGTGGATTCCACCTCAGCCCGCTGCCGGGCTCGCCGGGCTGGCCCGTCGCTTCGCCTCGGCACGGCCCATCGGCTCCCAGAGCCTGCTCACCGCCCAGTAGGTCACGCCGAGCAGCGCCAGCGTCACCGGGGCGACGATCCACGGGTTGACATGCGGGAGCGAGCGCGCTCCGATCCAGAACGGACCGGTCCACGACAGGTCGTACGGGAAGTCCTCGATCACGTGGGCCCACACGCTCCACGAGATCATCCGGCACACGCCGTAGAAGAACGTCGCCCGGTACAGCGCCAGCAGCCCGCGCTCGGGGAGGACCTTGGCGAACCACGCCCACACCCGGGCGTCTGCCGGAACGATCTGGGTCCGCCAGTAGTCGCGGGTCAGCACCCGCCACGACACGAGCACGACGGCCAGCCAGAACACGTCCATCACCAAGCCGAGGCTGGAGTAGTAGGCCGCCGCGTCGAGGTACTTGCCGCCCTCGATGGTGGCCGCGTACGCCCACGTCTGCACGCTCCAGTTGAGCGTCGAGAACGGGAACAGCAGGAGCGTCCCCACCGAGTCGTTGACGTCGGTGAGGGCGTGGGCGGCGTAGCCGAGCAGGTAGCCGATGGTGAAGGCGCGGTTGCGCTTCCACAGCCAGAACGCCCCGGCGAGGAGGACGCCGAGGAACAGCGTGTGGGTGATGCCCATGCCCGGCCAGCCGCGGTGCCACTTGTGCGGCACCTCCGCCCCGTAGTGACGCCCGTTGATGGTGATCCCGTACACCCAGAACTTCGACAGGAAGTCGGGCGTGAAGTCACCGAGGAAGATGCCCCAGAAGCTGACCTTGCCACGCATCTTCTTCGGCAGGTGGGCCTGGACGGCGTACACCTCGAACTGGTGGGCCGCCCAACTCATCGGCCGTCGCCCTCGGCCGGCGCAGGCGATCCCAGACGGCCGGCCCGACGACGACGACGGCCACCAGCCACAACGGCCCGACGAACCAGTTGAGCAGGCCCTTGTGGAACATCGACACGGTGATGTAGCTGACTGCCGCGGCCAGGTACCAGAACCACTCTTCCTTGCCGGTCAGCCGCCGCGAGCCGCGGAAGTCAACCGTCACATCGCTTCGGCTCCGGTTCTGGCACGGCGGGCGACAGTACCATCGCGGGGTGCCGGACCGGCCTGCAGCGCGGCGAGTCTGAATCCGACGCGGCACTGGCCACCCGTCTCGCCACACAGACAGGGCACCGGCTCGTCGAGCTGCGCGACGAAGCTGGTCGAATCGGGGGCGCCGAGCTGGTTGCTGATGGACGAGGGCGACGCCGCCGCCCACGCCTTCATCGCCGCCGAGCTGGTCTCGGCACGGCCCGACGACGCCCTGCTCTCCGAGGAAGGCGCCGACGACCCCCGCCGGCACAGCCACGACCGGGTCTGGATCGTCGACCCGCTCGACGGCACCCGCGAGTACGGCGACCCGCGGCGCAGCGACTGGGCGGTGCACGTCGCCCTCTGGGAACGGGGCGCGCTGACGGCCGGAGCCGTGGCGTTGCCGGCGATGGAGCTCACCCTCGCCACCGATCCCCCACCTGCGGTGCCCGCCGCCGATCGCTCGCGCCCGGTCGTGGTGACGTCGCGCTCGCGCCCCTCGTTCGTCACGGCAATCGCCGCCGAGGCGATCGGCGCCGACATCGTCACCCTCGGGTCGGCCGGCGCCAAGGCGATGGCCGTCGTCACCGGGATTGCCGACGTCTACGTCCACGCCGGCGGCATGTACCAGTGGGACTCCGCAGCGCCTGCCGCCGTGGCGATGGCGGCCGGGCTGCACGTCAGCCGCATCGACGGTTCCCCGATCGTCTACAACGAGCCGGACCTGTGGCTCCCCGACTTCCTCGTGTGCCGAGACCAGTACGCCGCACCGGTGCTGGCGGCGATCGACAAGGCCTGGCAGGACTGGCAGCGCCGCCACGGTTCCGATCAGGGCTGATCGGGCATCATGAGTGGGTGACGTGGTTCCGCCCAGTTCCTCCCGGCAGCCGACCTGCGGGCCGTGTCGAGTGCACGTGGGACGCGACCCCCGCAGGGTCGCCACGACCTGGTCCCCGATGGGTCGGTCGAGCTGCTGTGGATCGACGGCCGGGGAGTCTGGGTGTGCGGTCCGGACACGACAGGGTGGTCGTTCGACTTGCCGCCCGGCACGGCGACGACGGGCATTCGCTTCCGCCCCGGCGCCAGCGGCCTGGCCCTCGGGCTGGCTGCCAGCTGAGCTGGTCGACCGGCGCGTCCGCCTCGGCGAGGTGCTGTCCGACCGGATCGCACGAGCCCTCGACGATCGAGCTGTCGAGCAGCCGGACGGTCCGGCAGCACGCCGCCACTGTCTCGAGACGTTCGTCGGCGACCGACTGCGTGACGCCGAGAGCGAGCCGATGATCGTCGCCGCGGCGCTGCTCGGACGGTCCCGACACCCGATCGGAACGCTCGACCGGGTCGCCGACGAGTTCGGTGTGTCGTCGCGCCAGTTCCGTCGTCGCTTCGTCAGCGCCGTCGGCTACAGCCCGGCGTACTACACCCGGATCGCTCGCCTGCAGCGGTTCATCCGGCTGGCTGCCGACCGACGCAGCGGCCTCGCCGAGCTCGCCGCCACCGCCGGCTACACCGACCAGGCCCACCTCACCCGGGACTGCACCGACATCGCCGCAATGACTCCGCGCCGGCTCGTCGCTGAGCTCGACCGCACGTCGGCGGTCGTCCACCCGTTCGATGACCGATCGGTACAAGACCCACTGGCGTCCTAGCGGCCACGATGGTCGACATGACCGCAATCGCCGAACGAATCAGCCATCTCTCCGACCGCTTCGAGACCCTGATCGCCAACGTCGCGCCGGACGACTGGACGAACCAATCGCCGTGTGAGGAGTGGACGGCCCGCGACGTCGTCCGCCACGTCGTCGACGTCCACCAGATGATGCTCCGTCCGCTCGAACGCACGCTGAGTCCGGCGCCGTCGGTCGACGACGACCCGCTCGGGGCGTTCCAAGCAGCCCGCGCCGACGTCGCCGGCGTCCTCGACGACCCGGAACTGGCCAAGACCGAGTACGACGGGTACTTCGGTCGGTCCGTCGTCGAGCAGACGATCGACGGCTTCCTCGGCTTCGACCTCGTCGTCCACGGTTGGGACCTCGCCACGGCGACTGGACAGCCGATGACGATCGAACCGGACGAGATCGCCCGCATCCGGACCCAGGTCGACGGACTCGGTGACGCCCTGCGCAGCCCTGGTGTCTGCAAGGATCCAGTCGAGGTCCCCGAGGACGCGTCCGAGCAGGACAAGCTGCTCGCCTTCCTCGGTCGCGATCCGCGCTGAGGAGCCCTCGGTAGTTTGAGCCGGTGCGTCTGGTGATCGCCCGCTGCTCCGTCGACTACGACGGCCGGCTCAGCGCCCACCTCCCCGAGGCAACCCGGCTGATCATGGTGAAGAACGACGGGTGCGTGGCGATCCACGCCGATGGAGGGGCGTACAAGCCGCTGAACTGGATGAACGCGCCGAACCGCCTCGTCGAAGACGACGACCACTGGGTCGTGAGCAACTCCAAGGGCGAGCGCTTGACGATCACGATGCACGAGGTCGTGTCGGACACGAAGTGGGAGTTCGGTGCCGATCCGGGCCTGAGCAAGGACGGCGTGGAGGCGCACCTCCAGGCGCTGCTCGCCGCCACGCCGTCGGCGATCGAGGACGGCCTGACGCTGGTCCGCCGGGAGTACCCGACGGCGATCGGCCCCGTCGACCTCGTGTGCCGCGACACCGCCGGCAACGTCGTCGCCATCGAGGTCAAACGCCGCGGCGAGATCGACGGCGTGGAACAGCTCGTCCGCTACATCGAGCGCTTGCGCCTGGACTCGTCGCTCGGCGACGTCCGCGGCGTGTTCGTCGCCCAGGTCGTCAAGCCGCAGGCTCGCGTGCTTGCCGAGGCGCGCGGGCTGCGCTGGATCGAGGTCGACTACGACGAGCTGCGCGGCATGGCGCCCAGCGACCTGCGCCTGTTCTGACGTCGCGCGCCCGATTAGGTTGACGGCCATGCCGCACGAGGTTCGAGGAGTCGTCGCCCGCGCCAAGGGCGAGCCGGTCACCATCGAGACGATCGTCGTGCCCGATCCCGGCCCGGGCGAAGCGCTCGTCAAGATCCAGGCGTGCGGGGTCTGCCACACCGACCTGCACTACCGCGAAGGCGGGATCAACGACGACTTCCCGTTCCTGCTCGGACACGAGGCGGCAGGGGTCGTCGAGGAGGTCGGCGACGGCGTCACCGACGTCGCCCCCGGTGACTTCGTGATCCTCAACTGGCGAGCGGTGTGCGGGCGGTGCCGCTCGTGCCGGCGGGGTCAGCCGTGGTACTGCTTCGACACGTTCAACGCCCGGCAGAAGATGACCCTGGAGGACGGCACGGAGTTGTCGCCGGCGCTGGGCATCGGCGCCTTCGCCGACAAGACCCTCGTCGCCTCGGGCCAGTGCACCAAGGTCGACGCGTCCGCACCTGCCGACCGTCGCCGGACTGCTCGGCTGTGGCGTGATGGCCGGCCTCGGCGCGGCCATCAACACCGCCGGGGTCACGCGCGGCCAGTCCGTCGCCGTGTTCGGTTGCGGCGGCGTCGGCGATGCGGCGATCGCCGGAGCCCACCTCGCCGGAGCGGCGACGATCATCGGGATCGACATCGACGATCGCAAGCTGGCGATCGCCAAGGAGTTCGGCGCCACGCACACGTGCAACTCAGCGAACGAGGATCCGGTTTCGTTCGTGCGTTCGGCGACCGGAGGCTTCGGTGCAGACGTCTGCATCGAGGCGATCGGCCTCCCGTCCGTGTATCGGCAGGCCTTCGAGGCCCGCGATCTGGCCGGCACCGTCGTGCTCGTCGGCGTGCCGCGACCAGACGTCACCCTGGAGCTGCCGTTCATCGAGGTGTTCGGCCGCGGCGGGGCGCTGAAGTCGTCGTGGTACGGCGACTGTCTTCCGTCACGGGACTTCCCGATGCTGATCGACCTCTACCGGCAGGGCCGTCTCGACCTCGATCGCTTCGTGTCGGAGGAGATCGGCCTCGACGGCATCGAAGAGGCGTTCCACAAGATGGAGCGGGGCGAAGTCCTTCGCTCGGTCGTGGTTCTGTAGCGGTGGCCAGACTCGGACGTTGACCGATGCAACCGATCACCGGCGTCGTCCAGCACTACCCGTGGGGTGACCAGCGATTCATCCCCGAGCTGTTCGGCCGCCGCCCCGACGGCACGCCGTGGGCCGAGCTGTGGCTCGGCACGCACCCGTCGGGAATGTCACGGCTCGCCGACGGGCGCGACCTCACCGCCGCGACCGGCACGCTTCCCTACCTGCTCAAGGTCTTGGCCGCGGCTCAGCCGCTCTCGCTGCAGACCCATCCCAGCGCCGAACAGGCCCAGGCGGGGTACCACGCCGGTCGCTACCCCGACCCCTACCCGAAGCCCGAGCTGCTGTGCGCCCTCACCGAGTTCGAAGCGTTCTGCGGCGTCCGCCCGGTCGACGAGACGATCGCCCTGCTCGAAGAGCTTGGCCTACGCCGCTTCGCCACCGCGTTCGAGTCGTCGGGGGTCGCCGAGACGATCGCCGCCCTGCTCCGGCACAAG
This sequence comes from Ilumatobacteraceae bacterium, assembly GCA_963732335.1. Classification (GTDB taxonomy): domain Bacteria; phylum Actinomycetota; class Acidimicrobiia; order Acidimicrobiales; family Ilumatobacteraceae; genus Desertimonas. The sequence continues at coordinate 111,403 of CAVSZO010000033.1, forward strand.
GTCGACATCGGGCCGATCATCGAGGCTTGCGCCACGAACAGCCGTCCCGAGTCGCGCTGGGCCGTGGAGCTGGCCGAGCGCTACCCGGGCGATCCGAGCGTCGCCGTCACGCTGCTGCTCAACTACGTCCAGCTCGAACCCGGCGAGGCGATCCAGCTCGCTCCCGGCAACCTGCACTGCTATCTGGGTGGGGCGGGCGTCGAGTTGATGGGGGCGAGCGACAACGTGGTGCGGGCAGGGTTGACGACGAAGCCGATCGACGTCGACACGGTGCTCGACGTGATGGACCCGACGCCACTGCTCGACCCGGTGATGTCGGCGACGCGGGTCTATCCGCTCGCCGGCACCTCGATCCGCCTGCTCCGCCTCCCCGGTCCCGCCGAGCGCCGGGCCAAGACCCACGAGCTCGTGATCGTCGTTCCCGGGCCGGGTGGGCTACCTCGCCCCCGGTGATCGTCTCGAGATCGCCGCCGGCGAGACCGCCTACGTGGCCACGTCCTGACGTTCGCCCAGGCTCTGTGTAAGCGTGCACGACCTCGGCGGGCTTACACGCTTACACAGACCTCGTTCAGCGCTCGGCGATCGTCTTGCGGATCTCGACGATCCGCGCCTCGTCGCGGTTGGCGTCGGCGCCCTTGGCGTCGAGCAGCATCGACCGGTCACGGGCGGCCTCGCGCTCGGCCTTGGCGGTGTCGGCCTTGGCGATCGCCGCCTCGATGCCGTGCTCGTTGATGAACTCCGCCCATTCGACGAGGGCGCCGACCATCTCGGTCTCGGGAACGACGGCGATGTTGCGTCCCTTGACGAACAGGTGGCCGCGCTTGTTGCCGGCGGCGATCCCGAGGTCGGCCTCCCGTGCCTCGCCGGGCCCGTTGACGACGCACCCCATCACGGCGACCTGCAGCGGGAGCTGCCGTTCGCCGAACGCCTCCATCGCCCGCTTGGCGACGTCGATCACGTCGATCTCGGCGCGCCCGCACGACGGGCAGGCGATCAGGTCGACGTTCTTGCGCTCCCGCAGCCCGAGCGACTCGAGCAGCTGGCGACCGGCGCGGGCCTCCTCGACGGGGTCGGCGGTGAGCGAGTAGCGGATCGTGTCGCCGATGCCCTCGAGGAGCAACGTGGCGATCCCGGCGGTGGCCTTGACGAGGCCGGCCGGCGGCGGGCCGGCCTCGGTGACCCCGAGGTGCAGCGGATGATCCGTGGCGTCGGCGAGCTGGCGGTAGGCCTCGACCATCAGCGGCACGTTCGACGCCTTGACCGAGATCTTGACGAGGTCGAAGTCGACCTCCTGGAAGTAGGCGAGCTCCTGCAGCGCCGACTCGACCATCGCCTCGGGCGTCACCCCGCCGTGCCGCTCGTACAGCGCAGGGTCGAGCGAGCCACCGTTGACGCCGATGCGGATCGGACACGCCCCGGTCGCGGGCTTCCGTCGCCACCGCCTTGATGTGCTCGGGCTTGCGGATGTTCCCGGGGTTGAGGCGCAGGCCCTGGACCCCCGCTTCCAGCGCCGCCAGCGCCATGCGGTACTGGTGGTGGATGTCGGCGATCACCGGCACCGGCGAGCGGGGCACGATGTGCGCCAGGCCCTCGGCCGCTTCCGCCTCGTTGCACGTGCACCGCACGATGTCGCAGCCGGCGGCGGCCAAGGCGTAGATCTGCTGCAGCGTGCCCTCGACGTCGGCCGTCTTGGTGATCGTCATCGACTGCACCGAGATCGGCGCTCCGCCGCCCACTGGCACCGAGCCGACGTGGATCTGCCGCGTCTGGCGACGCTCGGTCGTGTCGGCGACTTTCATCGATTGCCTACCGAAACTCTTTGGTCGCTGTGAGGTCACCAACGTCCTCACAGCGACCAAAGATGCGAATCGCGCTCATAGTGGCCTCGTGATGTCGAGGTAGAGGCCGGACATGAACAGGAAGAGGAGGACGACGATGACGCCCATCGTGAACGGCATCAGCCGGGCGACATCGGTGAAGTAGCGCCGCCCTCCCCTGCCGATCTCGCGGATCCGCTCGTAGGTGGCGATCGCCGCGTGACCGCCGTCGAGCGGGAGCAGCGGGAACATGTTGAACACGCCGACGAACACGTTGAGGATGGCGAGCAGGTAGAGCACGCCGGCGAGTCCCTCCGTCTCGCCGATGTCATCGCTGACGTCGGTGACCCCGACGATCGTCGTCGGACGAGTGCGCAGGTCCTCCGACTCTCCGCTGAGGTGCTCGATGATGTTGATCGGGTTGACCACCTGGACGATTCCCTTGGTCGACTCCCACGTCGACAGGGAACAGGTCGGTGACCGTCGATCGCGCCGCCTCGCCGACCGACCGCTCCTCCCACTCCGTGGCGCCGCCGGAGGTCACGCCCAGCAGCGCGGTGCCGTTGAGCTCACCGGGCGTCGGTGTTCTCGCCGAGCGTCGCCGCCACGGTGAGCTGCTCGCCGTCACGTTCGAGGACGACGTCGACGGTGTCGCCCGGATCGGACTCCCGCACGGCGGCGCCGAGATCGCCGTCCTCCACCGGCGACGCCTCCGACCGACAGGATGATGTCGCCTTGCTCGATGCCGGCCGCCTCGGCGCCGCTGTCGGCGGCGATGTCGCCCACCTGGGCACCCGGTCGATCGACGAGCTCGCCGCGTGTGGCGAACACGCCGAACAGCAACACGATGGCGATCAGCAGGTGCATCAGCGACCCGGCCGTGATCACCAGCATCCGCCGGGGATAGGACTTCTGCCGGTACGTCCGCGCCTCGTCGGCGGGCGGCACCTCGTCGAGGTTGTTCATCCCGATGATCCGCACGAATGCCCCGAGTGGCAGCAGCCGCACGCCGTACTCGGTCTCGCCACGGTGGAAGCTCCACAGACGCGGCCCGAAGCCGATGAAGAACTGGGTGGCCTTCATGCCCGTGAGCCGGGCGGTGACGAAGTGGCCGAGCTCGTGGAGGAACACGGACACGAGGATCCCGAGCGGCGAACAACAGCATCCAACGGCTCGTGAGACCGAGCCAGACGAACAATCCGATGATGGCCAACCCGGCGATGGCCCCGGTCGAGCCGCCGCCGAATGGTTCGTCGGCTGGATCGCGCTCGGTGACCGAGCCGCCGGCCATCACCTCGCCGCGGAAGCGGTCGTACCGCGTGCCGGCAGTCGGCGGCGGAAGCGGGCGTCCGGAGTGGGGCTGTTCGTTCGTCTGCATCGGATCGTCTCGGGGTCACCGCCGAGCGTAGGCGACCTGCTCGGCGGCGACTCGGCGGGCGGCGCGGTCGGCCTCGATCACGTCGCCGACCGAGGTCGGCACCACTGCATCATGCCGGTCGAGCGCCGATTTGCACACCTCGGCGATCTGGCCCCAGGAGATCTCGCCGGCGAGGAAGGCGTCGACGGCGACCTCGTTGGCGGCGCTGAGCCACGCCGGAGCGGTGCCGCCGGCCCGCCCGGCCTCGTAGGCGAGTGGCAGGCAGCGGAACGTGTCCAAATCGGGCAGCTCGAAGTCGAGCCGTTGCAGGGCGCCCCAGTCGATCCGACCGAACGCCGTCGCCGCCCGCCGCGGGTAGCCCAGGGCGTAGCCGATCGGCAGGCGCATGTCGGGATTGCTCAGCTGGGCGACCGTCGAGCCGTCGGTGAACTCGACCATCGAGTGGACCACCGACTGCGGGTGGACGACGACGTCGATGTCGTCGAACGACACGTCGAACAGCTCGTGCGCCTCGATCACCTCGAGGCCCTTGTTCATCAGCGTGCTCGAGTCGATGGTGATCTTCGGGCCCATCGACCAGGTCGGGTGGGCGAGGGCCTCGGCGACGGTGACGTTGGCGAGATCGGCGGCACGCCGGCCACGGAACGGGCCTCCGCTCGCTGTGAGCACGATGCGGGCAACCTCGCGGCCGGCGTCGGCGGACGCCCGCAGACACTGGTGCACGGCGCAGTGCTCGGAGTCGACGGGCACGAGCTCTGCGCCGGGCACCGAGCGCAACGGTCGCACGACCGGCCCGGCGGCGATGAGGCTCTCCTTGTTGGCGAGGGCGAGGCGCTTTCCAGCCGACAACGTGGCGATCGTCACCGGCAGCCCGGCAAACCCGACGACGGCGTTGACGACGACATCGGCGTCCTCGACGAGGTCGGCGAGGTCGTCGACGACCGTCGCCCATGGCAGTGCCGCGGCGACCTCGGAGCGCCGGGCAGGGTCACCGACGGCGACGCGGGCCGGGCGGAACTCCTCGGCCTGGGCGATCAGCGTGGCCACGTCCGACCCGACGCCGAGGGCGACGACTTCGTACCGCCCGCGCTCGGCGCGGACGACGTCGAGCGTCTGCGTCCCGATCGAGCCGGACGAGCCGGCGATGGCGACACGAACCGGGTTCACCTTCGATGCCGGCCTCGCTCGCTCCTAGAACAGGACGACGAGCGTGTAGTAGTACACCGCCGGGAGGGCGAACAGGTAGCCGTCGAAGCGGTCGAGGACGCCACCGTGGCCCTGGACGATCGTCCCGAAGTCCTTGATGTCGAGGTTGCGCTTGAACATGCTCTCGGTGAGGTCACCGAGCGGGGCCATCACGGCGATCACCAGGCCGAGCAGGAGCACGTCGCTGGCGTCGGTCCAGGTTCCCTCGGTGTTGATCTTGCTGGCGATGAACAAGGCGATGATCGTCACCAGGGCACCGCCGAGGAGGCCCTCGAGCGTCTTGCTCGGACTCACCCACGGGCGCAGCGGCGTTCGTCCGACCGCCGACCCGACGACCAGGGCGCCGACGTCGTTGGCGGCGACGCCAAGGGCGAGCATGAACAGCGTGTCGGTGCCGACGTCGTTGCCGGGCCGAACTCGGGTGCCGTCGAGAAGCGCAGGATCAGGGCGGCGTAGGCGCCGAGCAGACCGATCCACACGACGCCCATCGTCGTCACGGCCATGTTCGGCAGCGGGCCGGACTCGACGCCGTGGGCGCCGATGAAGCCGACTGCACCGGCCATGAAGGCGAACGCGACAACCAGCGGCAGCGTCGCGTCGCCGAGCCAGTAGGCGGCGAGAGGGGCGCAGACGCAGGCGGCGAGGCCGGGGGCGACAGCCGGGCGGTAGCCCTTCTCGGTGATCTTGCCGAAGTACTCCCAGGCGGCGAGGGCGAGGATGACGACGACGATCGCCAGCACGAAGACCGGACGGGTGAGCAAGGCGATGATGAACGCGGCGGCGATCACGAGGCCGGCGACGACGGCATTGCCCATGTTGCGCGGCGGCACCGCTGATGTCCTCGCAGGGCCGACGGGACGCCCCGAACGCTGCTGCCCTGGGCGACGGCGCGTCGGGTCGGTCGGGCGGCGCGGCATCAGCGATGGGTCGGTGCCGATCGTGATCCGCCCCGGCTCCCGCCGCGGCCCGATGGGCACCTCGCCGCTGCGGTCACCAGGTTGGGCACCGCGCTGGCGCGCCGTCTCGCCCGTCTGCGAGCCGTAGCCGCTGCCGTAGCGGCCGTAGTCGGACGAAAGTCGTACTCACCGCTGCCGGTGATGTCGCCCGAACTCGGCGGGCGGTCGTAGCCGGAACTCGAGTCGGGCCCCCGCGTCGTGGCTCCGCTGCGGTCGAAACCTCCGCTCGGGTCGGACTCGCTCGGCACCTGGTCCATCACCGTGGTCACGGGGTCGTCGTCGCGCCACACAGGCGACTCCGTGGTGAACGTCGACCACACGTCGACGTCGTCGGAATCGTCGTCGCCGGCGTCGGGGGCGCTCGGTGACGTGCCCAGGCTCGGGATCTCGCCAGTGGGTGGCGCCGTCCAATGCGGCAGCGGGCCGGTGTCGTCCGGACCGAAGCGCAGCCGGCGCTGCGCGGTGTCGTCGGTGGAGCCGTTGCCCGGTCCTCCTTCCTCTTCGGGAGGCTCGTCGGGGAACAGCGGCCCACCGAACTCAGCACTCTCGTCCAGGTCACGAGGATCGCGCCGATCGCGCTCGTCCCCCCTCCACTCGTCGTCGCTCATCGATGCGTCTCCTTGCTCTCCTGCGCGAACACCCCCGAGGTCATGGTCAGACCTCGAGCAGCTCCGCCTCCTTGCGGTGCAGCGCAGCGTCGATCGACTCGGTGTGGTCGTGGGTGATCTTCTCCAGCTCCTTTTCAGCTCGGTCGAGCTCGTCGGCAGAGATGGCGCCCTGCTTCTCGGCGCCTTCGAGGTGCTTGCGAGCCTCTCGTCGCACGTTGCGCACGGCGACTCTGCCTTCCTCGGCGAGGTGTTTGACGATCTTGACGTACTCCTTGCGGCGCTCCTCCGTCAACGGCGGGAACGACAAGCGGATCGTCGACCCGTCGTTGCCGGGGGCGACGCCGAGGTCGGAGTCGCGAATCGCCTTCTCGATGGCCGCCAGCGTGTTGCGGTCGTGCGGGCGGACGAGCAGCTGCCGGGCCTCCGGCACCTGGATCGTGGCCAGCTGAACGATGGGAACCTGGGTGCCGTAGTAGTCGACGGTGAGCCGCTCGACCAGGGCCGGGGCGGCCCGCCCCGTGCGCACCGTCTGGAACTGCGATTGCACGTGGGCCACGGCCTTGTCCATCTTGTCGATGGTTTCGAGCAGGGTCTCGTCGATCACGCGACCCAGCGTAACCACACTGTCATGTCTCGCCGCGGACAGGGTATGGCGGTGACGGGTTCCGGGGCGGGGGGCGTGGGGGGCAGAGCCTCCGGGCAGAGCCCCCCACACGCTGGTCGATCCGGCTCTGCCGGTCGACCAGCAGAGACTCTTCGGTGCCGGCCGCAGGCCGGCTGCTTCGAGCTCGAGCGGAAACCTCTGGTTTCCGCTCGAAACCGTCAGATGTCGTGGATCGTGGTTCCGACGTGGCCGCCGGCGATGATGTCGCGCAACGCACCTGGCTTGGACATGTCGAACACGACGATGGGGATCTTGTTGTCCCGGCAGAAGGCGATCGCCGTGGCGTCCATCACCTTGAGACCCTTGGTCATCACGTCCATGTAGCCGATCTCGTCGTACTTGACGGCACCCGGGTTGAGCCGCGGGTCGGAGTCGTACACCCCGTCGACGCCCGAGTGGGTTCCCTTGAGCAATGCCTCGGCGTCGATCTCGGCCACACGCAGGGCGGCTGCGGTGTCGGTCGTGAAGAACGGATTGCCGGTTCCGGCGGCGAAGATCACGACCCGCCCCTTCTCGAGGTGGCGGACAGCTCGACGGCGGATGTACGGCTCGGCGATGCGCGGCATCTCGATCGCCGATTGGACGCGAGTCGGCTGGCCGTGCTGTTCGAGGGCATCCTGCAGGGCGAGGGCATTCATCACCGTGCCGAGCATGCCGATGTGGTCGGACTGGGTGGGGTCCATCCCGGCGAGCTCGCCCTCACGGCCGCGCCAGAAGTTGCCTCCACCGACGACGACGGCGACGTCGACGTCCTGGTTCTGACGCACGTCGATGATCGAGCGAGCGGTGTGGTCGAGCGTCTTGCCGTCGAGGCCCATACCCGAACGGACCGGCGAGCGCCTCGCCCGACGGCTTGAAGACGATCCTGCGCCAACGCACGGGCGTGCCGGCAGGTTCGCTCACGAAGGTGATGTCTAGCCGATCTCGACCTGGGCGAAGGCGACGATGGATGCGCTGCCGAGGAGCTGGGCGATCGACTGCTTGTCGTCCCGGGCGTAGGGCTGGTCGAGCAGCACGACGTCCTTGAAGAACCCCTGCATGCGCCCTTCGACGATCTTCGGCAGCGCCGCCTCGGGCTTGCCCTCGTTGCGGCTCATCGCCTCGAACGTCGCCCGCTCGGCAGCGACGACGTCAGCCGGGACATCGTCACGCCGCAGGTAGGTCGGCCGGGCGAAGGCGATGTGCACGGCGACGTCGTGGGCGAGCGAGGCGTCGCCGCCCTCGAGGACGACGAGGACGCCGTTGACGCCGCGGCCACCCTGGACGTGCAGGTAGCTGTCGAGCACCTGCCCGGGCCCCGCCTCGAGACGGACGACCCGGCCGAGCTCGATGTTCTCCTTGAGCGTGATCTTGAGGTCGTCGAGGTTGGTGCTGGCGTGAAGCGGCAGCATCCTCGCCCTCAGCGGCGACGAGCTTGGCCAGGGCGTCGGCCTCCGACTTGAACTGCTCGCTACCGGCCACGAAGTCCGTCTCGCACTTGAGCTCGACGAGGGCGCCGACCTGGCCGTCGACAGCGAGGGCGACGACGCCCTGCGTGTTCTCCCGGTCGCTGCGCTTGGCGCTGGCGGCGAGGCCCTGCTCGCGCAACCACTGCTTGGCGGCTTCCATGTCGCCTCCAGTGGTCTCGAGGGCTCGCTTGGCGTCCATCATCCCGGCGCCGGTCGCTTGGCGCAGCGCCTGGACATCCTTGGCGGTGAATGACATGTCGGTTCAGCTCTCCGTCTCGGTCTCGGGGGTGTCGGCGGTGTCGTCCGCCGTAGTGAGCGGCTCGGCCTTGTCGCCGACGTTCGCGTCTTCGGCCGCATCGCTTGCCGCGTCGACCGGTTCGATCTCGGGTTCGACGTCTGACGCGTCGCTCTCGAGTGCGGTGATCTCGGGCTCTGCGGTCTCCGCCTCGGCGGTCTCGACCACGGTCGTGTCCTGCTCGGCGGTCTCCGCCTCGGCGGTCTCCAGCTCGGCGGAATCCGGCGTTGCGGTCCCCGCCTCGGCGGTCTCCAGCTCGGCGGCGGCCGGCGCTGCGGTCCCCGCCTCGGCGGGAGTGCTCGCCGCCTCGATCCAACACGTCGGACTCTGGCAGCGCCGGCTCGGCTGGCGTCTCGAGGCGACGATCGCGAGCGGCTTGCGCCGCCACGGCCTCGCGACGAGCGGCCGCCTGCTGGGCGTTGAACTCCGCCTCCTGCTCGGCGCTGCGCGTTGGCCGGGGCGCCGACGGCTCCCGCTTGGCGGCGATGAACCGGCCCTCCTCGACCGCATCGGCGATCACCCGGGCGAGCAGCGAGTTGGCACGGATCGCGTCGTCGTTGCCGGGGATCGGGTACTGCACCAGCTCTGGATCGACGTTGGTGTCGACGACGGCCACGACGGGAATGCCGAGCTTGTTCGCCTCGGTGACGGCGATGCTCTCCTTCTTCGTGTCGAGCACGAAGATGGCGTCGGGGCGTCGGGTCATCTCGCGCAAGCCACCGAGGTTGCGCTGCAGCTTCTCGAGCTCGCGGGTGAGCAGCAGGGCTTCCTTCTTCGGCATCGCGTCGAACTCGCCGGAGCGCTGCATCCGCTCGTACTCGAGCATCTTGTTGATCCGCTTGGCGATCGTGTCGAAGTTGGTGAGCATGCCGCCGAGCCAGCGCTCGTTGACGTAGGGCATGCCGCACTTCTCGGCGAAGCTGCGCACCGGGTCCTGGGCCTGCTTCTTGGTGCCGACGAACATCAGCACGCCGCCTCCGGCGACGAGGTCACGAACGAAGCCGTAGGCCTTGTCGACACGCGCCAGCGTCTGCTCGAGGTCGATGATGTAGATGCCGTTGCGCTCGCCGAAGATGAAGCGGCGCATCTTCGGGTTCCAACGTCGGGTCTGGTGACCGAAGTGCACGCCAGCTTCGAGCAGCTGGCGCATCGTGATGACAGCCATCGAGGGTTCTCCTTCTGCGGTTGTGCCGCCCACCGGCGCCCGCAGGCGACCGCAGTGAGGTGGACGGGTCAGTGAACGAGGACCCATCGGACGATGGGCCGACGCACGATCATATCGGGCGGCATCGCAACACCGGCTCGGGAGGCGGCCGACCAGGCGTGCCGTCCGTCGGGACGAGGTACGGCGGCACGACCAGCTCGCCGAGCAGCGGCTGCGGGTCGATGTAGCGGTCGGGTCCGGTGCGCAGGCCGAAGTACAGCTCGCCACCGCTGCGTCCGACGATCGCTCCGGCGACGACCGTGTCGCCGGTGGTCAGCGGCGTCGACGACAGACCGCCGTACGTCGCCAGCAGTCCGTCGGCGTGACGGACGACGACGTAGCGGACGTCGACGACCACGCCGCTGAACGTCACCGTGCCGGTTGCCGCGGCGCGCACCGGCGTTCCCGACGTCACGCCGTAGGTGATCCCGCGATGGCCGGCGCACCACTGGCACGGCGGAGCGTCGAACGGCCGGGTGATCGGGCGCGATCGACGGCGGCAGCAGGCAGCCCGCGCCGGCGACCGTCGTCGTGGTCGCCGCCACGAGCAACGACGCAGTGACCGCGCCGATCACGACCGAGCGACGCGCGGATGGGTGAGGTGGTGGGCATTCGCCCCTCCTGGGAGACGGTCGCCTCAGGCGACGCCGGCGGCTTCGAGGCGCGAACGCAGGTGCAGCACCGACTTGCTGTGCAGCTGCGGCACCCGGCTCTCGCTGATGCCGAGCACCCGCGCGATCTGGGCGAGGGTGAGGCCCTCGTCGTAGTAGAGCGAGAGCACCAGCTTCTCGCGATCGGGGAGCTTGCCGATCTCCGAGCGCACGAGCTCGCGCACCTCCTGATCCTCGACCACCTTCGACGGCACCTGGGGCACCTCGCCGGACAACGCCACCGGCTCGGCCCCGGCGTCGAGCGCCCGTTCCAGCGGCCCGACCGTGGTCGAGGCGATCGACGTCAGCCAACGATCGAGCTCGGCACGTTCGAGCCCGAGCTGCTCGGCGAGCTCGGGATCGGACGGCGACCGACCGTTGACCACCTCGAACTCGCTGATCGCCCGCTGCACGTCGCGTGCACGCGTGCGTATCGACCGCGGCACCCAATCGAGCTGGCGCAGCCCGTCGTAGATCGCCCCGCGGATCCGCGGCGTGGCGAACGTCTCGAACTTCACCCCCTGGTTCGGATCGAACCGCTCGATCGCGTCGATCAGGCCGAGCACGCCGGTGCTGACGAGGTCGCCGGGGTCGACGCTCGCCGGCAGGCCCGCACCGACGCGACCGGCGATGAACTTGACCAACGGCGAGTACGAGACGATCAGGTGATCGCGTGCCGCGACGTTGCGCCTGCGCAACCACCGCTGCCACTGCAGCGACAGGTGCGGGTCGACGTCGACGATGCTCACGCCCGCTCGCTCATGCTCGTGGGTGTGCCGAGTTGTACGCCGACCGCAACCGCTCGCGGCTGACGTGCGTGTAGCGCTGCGTGGTCGCCACGTCGCGGTGCCCGAGCAGCTCCTGGACCACCCGCAGGTCGGCCCCACCATCGAGCAGGTGGGTGGCAAAGCTGTGGCGCAGGGCATGGGGATGCGTGGGCACCGGCGACCGCCGATCGATGATCCGGCGGACGTCGCGCGGCGTGAGGCGGCGCCCGCGCTCGTTGCCGAACAACGCCGCCGGCTCGGGTCCGTCGACCGGCACGACCTCGTGGCGGATCGGCAACCACGCCCGCAGCGCGGCGACCGACGGCTGCGACAAGGGAACCCGCCGCTGCTTCGATCCCTTGCCCCACACGACAACCGCTGCAGCGTCGAGATCGAGCGACGACGTGTCGAGGCCGCACAGCTCGCTGACCCGCAACCCCGAGCCGTAGAGCACCTCGAGCACGGCGTCGTCCATCGTCCGGCGCCAGGCCGGCTCGCCCTCCGGGCCCGGGCCGTTCGAGCAGCTCGCCGAGGTCGCGCTGGTCGAGCACCCGCGGCAGCCGCCCTTCGCCGGACCCGGTGTGCACTCCGAGCGTCGGATCGACCGACGCCAGCTGCTGGCGAACGGACCACTGGTAGTACCGGCGCAGCGACGCAGTCTTGCGGGCGATGCTGCGGCGGGCGTACTGGCGCGTCGTGAGGTAGGCGAGATAGCGGCGGATCACGGTCCGTTTGACCGCGCTCGGATCGGTGATCCCGGCCCGTGCTGCCCACTCGGCGAAGCCACGGACGTCGGCGACGTACGCCGTCACGGTGTTGTCCGACAACGAGGTCAACGACTGCGCGAACGACTCGAGTCGCCACGACGACGAAGCGTCTGGCGGGTTCGACGACGGCATCGGACATTGAATCGAGGGTATTCGGTGTCACCTCGTCGCTGGCGGACATGCCACGGACGTCGCCGAGGTGTCGATCAGCCGGCGTCGGAACACGAGACCACCTCCTCGAACCATCCGCCCGCCTCGCGCACCCAACCCGAGCGCTCGAGACGAGCGAGCGTCATCGCTGCCTCGGTGAGCGACAGACCGACGTCGGCGACGACGTCGTCGAGCGTGCACGGATTGGCGCGGCAGCGGTCGAGCACCCTCGCCTCCTCGCCACGCGGCAGCGGGCGAGGGTCGTAACCACGACCGTCGCGGCGGTGGTCGAGACCCAGCGCCAGCAGCACGTCGGCGGCATCGGTGACCGGTGTCGCGCCGTCACGGATCAGCTGGTTGGTGCCCGCCGCGGCTCGGTTGTTCACCGACCCCGGAACGGCCATCACCTCGATCGAGCGCTCCAGCGCCTCCCGGGCCGTCGTCAGCGAACCGCCCCGTTCGCGGCTCTCGACGACGACCACGAGCTCGCTGAGGGCAGCAAGGATGCGATTGCGTTGAGGGAAGCGAAACCGCTCAGGCTCGGTGCCCGGCGGCCACTCCGACAGCAGCAGACCCTGGCGTGCCACGGATTCCCAGAGCTCGGCGTTGACGCGCGGATACGGCGTGTCGAGACCGTTGGCCACGACTCCGACGACGCGGCGCGACCCGGCTCGCAGCGCGCCGCGGTGGGCGGCCCCGTCGATCCCCTTGGCCAGCCCGGACACGACGGCCACGTCGTTCTGAGCCAGCCGGAACCCGAGCGTGGCGGCGAAGTCGCGGCCCGGGACCGGTGGCGTTGCGCGTGCCGACGATGCCGACGCGCCGGGCGTGAAGCGCCGACCAGTCGCCACGCCAGAACAGCACCGCTGGCGGTTGCGGATCCGTCAGCAGCACGTCGGGGTAGTCGGCGTCGCGCTGGGTGACCGCACCGATGCCGGAACGGGCGCACCGCTCGGCCCACTCGTCGATCGATCTGCGGTCCGCCGACCGCGACCACGCCGACGTCAGCTCACCGGTGAGCATCGGTGCCACCGCCGGGTGGGGCCGGGCTCGACCGGCGGCGACGGCGACGGCCTCGGCAGGGCTCGTGGTGGGCGAGCAGCACGCCGAGTCGAGAGGCGGTGGCCATCTCGAAACCAGCGAGCGCCGCCAGCGCTCCGGTCCGCTCGTCGCCGCCATCACGCGATCCACCGATCGGCATTCGGCCCGAGCGGCGGGCGCCGCAGCGAGGTCCGCATTTGCAGCGCCAGCTCGACGTCGGCCACCGAGATCGCCACGTCGGCCGCCTCGTCGAGGTCGGCGATGGTCCGCGCCACCCTCCTGACACGGTGATAGCCGCGACCGGTCAGGCGGTCGCGCTCGACCTCGTCGCGCAGCAGCGAGCGGGCGGCGTCGCTGAGCGGCGCGAACGTGTCGAGCTCGTCGGGACGTGAGGGCCGCGTTGAGCTTCCCGGCCCGGGCGAGGGCGACATCCCGCGCCCTGACCACCCGCTGGCGTACGACCGCCGACGGCTCGCTCGGTTCGACGCCGAGAAGCTCGTCGACGGCAGGTCGCTGGACGACCACACGCAGGTCGAAGCGATCGGTGACCGGGCCCGACAGTCGACGCAGGTACCGCGCACGTGAGCCGTCGTCGCACTCGCACGAGCCGGGAGGGCCACCGCCGCACGGGCACGGGTTGGTGGCGGCGACGAGCAGGAACCTGGCCGGCATGACGGCGCGGATCGCCGCCCGAGCGACGCGGATGACGCCCTCCTCGAGCGGCTCGCGCAGTCCCTCGAGCGCTGCCCTGCCGAACTCGCCGAGCTCGTCCATGAACAGCACCCCGTTGTTGGCGAGCGAGACCTCGCCCGGCCGCAGCTGATGCGAGCCGCCGCCGACGAGTCCAACGACCGACGTGGTGTGGTGCGGTGCCCGAAACGGTGGTTGGCGAACGAGCCCGCCGGGTGGCAGCCGCAGCCCGGCGGCCGAGTGGACCATCGTCGTCTCCAATGCCTGCTCCCGGTCGAGTGGCGGGAGCAGGCCGGCGAGGCGCTGCGCCAGCATCGTCTTGCCACTGCCCGGCGAACCGACGAGGAGGAGGTGGTGGCCACCAGCGGCGGCGATCTCCAGGGCCCGCCTGGCCACCGCCTGACCGCGAACCTCACTCAGGTCGGGCAGCGGGGCCAGCTCGGCGCCGGCGTCGACCGGATCGAGCTGGGCCCACGGCCGGGCGCCCGACAGGCAGGCGACGACGCTGGCGAGGTCGGCGGCTGCCCGCACCGGCCCACGGGCGGCGATCTGGGCCTCGACGGCATTGCCGAGCGGCACGACGACGGCGACGTCGTCGAGGGCGTCGACCATCGGGGCGACGCCAGGCACCCGCCGGATCGTGCCGTCGAGACCGAGCTCGCCGATGAACGCCTGCCCGTCGACGGCCTCGAACGCCAGCTGGGCGGATGCGGCGAGGACACCGATGGCGATCGCCAGGTCGAGCCCGGCACCGGTCTTGCGCTGGCTGGTCGGGGCCAGGTTGACGGTGATGCAGCGGTTCGGCCAGGCGAACCCTCCGCTGATCACGGCGGCGCGCACCCGATCGCGGGACTCGCGGCACGCCGTGTCGGGCATGCCGACCATGTGGTAGCCGGGCAGGCCGTCGCCGACGAACACCTCGACGGTGACGGGGCTGCCGCGCACACCGAGCACGGTCGCCGACGGGATGGATGCGAGCATCGCGGTCTCCTCCGGAGCAATCGCCGCAGGGCGGCGAGCGGTTCAGCGGTGGAGGACGGTGACCGGTCCAACGACGGTTGAGCGCAGGCTAGCGACGGGGTGTCACAGCGACACGCGGCGGCGGCTCCAGTGCCGGGGTATCGACCAGCGTGATCTGCGAGACTCGCCACCCGTGCGATCCGTGCTGCCACTCGTCGTCGTCGCCGCGGCGCTGGTCGTCCTGGCCGCGTGCGACGACGACGGGCGGCGACACCGAGCAGTTCTGCGACGAAGTCGCCGCAGAACGTCGAAGGCCTTCGACTCGCTCCGGCGACCGAGGACGAGGTCGAGGACCTCATCGATCTGTGGCGAGACGTCGGTGACGACGCGCCACTGGCCATCGAGTCGGAGTGGGACGCCCACACCGACAACCTCGAGTTGGCGTGGACGAGCGATGATCAGCAGGAGGTCGTGGCGAGCACGTTCGCGGCGGAGCAGTCAAACGTCGCCATCGCCGCGTGGCTGAGCGACAACTGCGGCATCGACTTCGGCCCCGTCACCACGATCGTCCCTGGCACCCTGGCCACGACGACGACCGTCCCCGGCGCGACGACCACGACCGCGGGCTGATCCGAGTGTTACGCGCCGCCTGTCGCGCCGGTGAGCACTCGGATGGCCGCAAACACTCGGATCGGGCGCTAGCGGATCTCGCCGCGGCGGACGATCACGTGGTCGCAGAGGCCGTAGTCCTTGGCCTCCTCGGCGGAGAACCAGCGGTCGCGATCGGCGTCAGCCTCGATCTGCTCGACCGGCCGGCCGGAATGCAGCGAGATCAACTCGAACATCCGCTTCTTGGTGTAGGAGAACTCCTGCGCCTGGATGGCGATGTCGGCGGCCTGACCACGCATTCCAGCCAGCGGCTGATGCATCAGGATCCGCGCGTTGGGCAGCGAGTAGCGCTTGCCCGGTGCACCGGCGGTGAGGAGGAACTGCCCCATCGACGCAGCCAGACCGATGCAGACGGTGGCGACGTCGCAGCTGACGAACTGCATCGTGTCGTAGATCGCCATGCCGGACGTCACCGAGCCGCCGGGGCTGTTGATGTACAGCCAGATGTCCCGGTCCTTGTCCTCGCCCTCGAGGTAGAGCAGCTGGGCGCACAACTGGTTGGCGATGTCGTCGTCGACAGCCGCGCCGAGCATCACGACGCGGTCCTTGAGCAGGCGGTTGAACACGTCGCTGCGCGGGTCGACGGCGACGTCGAGCATGCGTGGGCTGAGCGGGGGCATCGGCTCGTTCATGGAGGCCAAGGCTACTGTGTCGCCGACGAGTTCGCCCCGTCCGGTCGTCAGCCGCGGCGCACACCGGAGAAGATGACCGCCACGGTCTCGCCGGATGCCGGTCGGCCATCGGCGACGAGAAGGCCGGCGAGGCCGCCGACCCGGTGGCGCTGACGTCGATGCCAGTCGCCGCGGCGACGTCGGCGGCGTCGACGATCGCCTCTTCGGGGACGACGATCGGCCGCCCTCCGCTCGACGTCATCACCGCGAAGTCGGCGAGCCAGTCGTAGGTCTCGTCGTCGAGGATCCCGTCGGCGATCGAGTGCGGGCGCTCCCACGGCGTCATCAGCTCCTGCCATCGGCCAGGTAGCTGGGCGTCGGCGTAACCGGCGTCCTTGGCCCGCCACCAGGCGCGGGCGAGCGGCGCGCATCCTTGAGCCTGCACCGTGTCGAGGCGAACCTCGGGCCCGAGCCCCCACCCGACGCACGCGGCGAACGCTCCGCCGCCGACCTGGACGACGACACGATCGAGCGCAGCCGGGCCGCCGGCTCCACCGACGGCGTCAGCGATCTCCCAGCCGAGAGTGCGACCAGCGTCGAGGCACAGGGCGTTCTCCGGTCCCTGCACGGTGAACGGCAGCGCTCCGGCCGCCACCGCCTCGCGGAACCGCAGCAGCGCCGGGTCGCCGGGCGGATCGTCGTCGCGTCGGTCGCAGACGACGATGTCCGCACCGAGGGCTTCGATCATGGTGAGCACCCCGGCTGGCGCCCACTCCGGGACGAACACGCGCAGCGGCCAGCCGGCTCGCTGGGCCAGCGTCGCCGCGGCCACGGCGGCGTTGCCGCACGAGGCGATCGCCAGCGGCGGCCGCCCTCCGGTGACGAGGCCGAGCACCTCGGCGGCACGCAGGTGCAGGAGGATCCCGGCGAGATGACGGCCCTTGTGGCTGCCCCCGACGTTGCCGGTCTCGTCCTTGACCCACACCGTCGTCCGGGTGCCCCGGCGCAGGTCGAGGTCATGAGCGGCGAACGGGGTGACCGCAAAGCCGTCGCCCACCTCGCGGGCCAGGGCGACCAGGGCCGCCTCGGTCATCCCGTGGGCCGCGCCGAACGCCCACCACGCCATCCGCGGGCCGTAGGCGACGAACGGGTTGTGGATCGTCGACACGGTCCGGTTGCGGTCCGTTCGAGTCGACGAGCGGGTGGAGCACGTGGCGGCGATCGCTCGGCGACGAGCGGGGACAGGTGAACGGATGCGGCGTGGCGACGTCGACGGTCGCGCCGCACACCGCGCAGCGCCAACCGAGCACGGAAGTGCGTCGCCCGCCACTCACTCGGAAGCGACGGCCCCGTTGAAGTCGGCGATCATCGCGTCCCACACCGCGAGGTAGCGGCGCAGCCCGATCCAGAACGACTGCGCCCGGCGCGCTTCGAACAGCTCGATCGGCGTACCTTGCTGCTCGACCCACGTGAAGTAGCCGAGGTTGAAGATCCGGTTGCGCACGGCCGCCGTGCACTCGATGGCAGTTCTCCGTGGTGACGTCCGCGAGGTGCTCGCCCCAGACCGACGCGGCGTCGAGGTTGGTGAAGCCACCGCCGAAGTCGCGGGCCAGGACCTTCTCCCGCTCGCTGGGATACATCGCCGCACCGTCCGTGGCGACGGTGACGACGGCGTCGTCGGGACCGAGGCCGAGCAGCTTTGCCGTTGCGATCGCGGCGAGCACGTTGCAGATCGACGAGAGGCCGAAGTGGCGAAGCGTGTGCAGCACCTGCTGCGGCACTCGACGGCGGTCGGCGAGGTAGCCGAGCCCATCGTCGCTGGCGAACATCACCTGGAGCTGGTCGGTCGCACGGTCGCTGACGGCGACGACGACGTCGGTGTTCATCACGTTGTGGATCAAGCGGGATGTGCTTGTCGCCGATGCCCTGGATGTTGTGCTCGCCGAACCCGTTGGCGAGCATCGTCGGGCACTCCAGCGCCTCGACGGCGACGATCCGGGCGCCGTATTCGTCCTTCAGCCGGTCGCCGGCGGCGATCGTCCCCGCCGATCCGGTCGCCGACACGAAGGCGGCGAGGCGCAGCCCCGGACGCTCGCTGGCGACCGTTTCGAAGACGTGGCCGAGGGCCCGGCCGGTGACCTCGTAGTGGGCGAGGTGGTTGCCGAACTCGCAGAACTGGTTGAGCACGACGTTGGTGGGATCCTTCGCCAGTTCGTTGCAGGCGTCGTAGATCTCCTTGACGTTCGACTCCGTCCCGAACGTGCGGATGACGTCCTCGGCCGGGTCCTCGCACCACCGCTCCAACCAGTCGAAGCGCTCCTTGCTCATTCCCTCCGGGAGGATGGCGACGCCGCGGCTGGCCATGATCCGGCTGATGGCGATCCCGCCGCGGGCATAGTTGCCCGTCGACGGCCAGATCGCTCGCTGGCGCCGTCGGGTCGAACTGTCCGGTGACGATCCGCGGGGCCAGGCAGGCGTAGGCAGCGAGCACCTTGTGCGCCGTGATCATCGGGAAGCGGTCGCCGAAGGCGACGATGATCGGGCTGGCGACGCCGGTGAGCTCCGACGGCAAGACGACGTGCTCGGGCACGTCGACACGCTTGCCCGTCAGGTCGTTGTACCAGTGGTTGCGCCAGAGGTTGCGGGCGTCAGGACCTTGCGGGTCGGCGTCGCCGACCTTGTGTCTGGTCGATCGACGACGGATCGGCGAGCTCGGCGAACGTCGGCAGGGTGATGCCGCGCTCGCGGAAGCGGCGGATGCTGTTGGCGAGTGAGACGTCGTCGACGACACGGTCGGCGAGGCCGAAGCGTGTCTCCAGCACGTCGGTGTGGGCGGCCGCTGAGATCACGGACTCGCATTCTGTCCCGCAGTTCCTGCTGCGGAGCCATACGCACCGATCTCGGTGCGCCTCGCTCCGCGGAAGCACGACTTCGGGCTGATGTTTCGATCCGCCGGACCGCGCTGCGCCTAGAGGACGACGACCTTGGTGCCGACGTCGGCGAAGGCCCACATGAACTGGGCGTCGCGGTTGGCCTGGCGCTGGCATCCGCCCGACAGCCGCTGTCCGAGATCGGCCTCGGTCATGTACGGCGTGCCGTCGGAGACGTGGATCGGAATGCCGTGGAAGCCGATGTGGCCGATGTCGGTCTGCAGCCAGCGGATCATCAGCGGCAGGATCGCCCGGCCGTTCCACGCCGTCGATTGCTCGGAGCGGCTGTACACGTAGTGCGTGCCGGGCATCTCGTTGTTGTACTGACTCCCAGCGACGAGCCACGAGCGGATGATCTCGCCGTCCTCGCTGACCGCCCACACGCGCTGGCTGATCCGCTCGTACACGACTCGCCGGCCAGTGCCGGAGTTCTCCGGCAGCGGCGGGGCGTCGGCGCCAGCCGATGCAACCGACGACAGCGGGAAGCCCCAGACTGTCCTTGGCCCCGTCGGGCGGCGGTGGGGTGCGCACGACGAGCAGTTCTCCTCCGGCCAGATGCCGAGCTCGATGCCGGTCTCGCGGCCGGCGATCCCGTCGACGAACAGGTCGCGTTCCTTCTGCAGCGACTCGACCGCCGCGCTCGTCGCGAAGTCGAACTCACCGGTGAGCTCACCGTTGTAGAAGCCCTCGCGTTGCAGCGCCTGCTGGAGGCACTGGACGTCGATCGACTCGGACTCGTTGGTGATCGTCTTCGGCGGGATCGTGCAGTCCTCGGTGAGCTCGGTCGGGGCGATGGCGAGATCCGGCGTCGACTCCGTCGGCTGCGATCCCTCCGTCACGCCCGCATCGCCGCTCGGCTTGGCGTCCGCCACCGTCGTCGACGCCCCGGCTGCTGCCAATCCGGCCGGACTCGCACCGTCGACCGACGCGCCGTCAGCGGCTACTTGATCGACCGACCCAGGCGCCCCCAGATCCGTGTCGCGTGCCTGAGCGACGACGGCGAACACTCCGACCGATGCCACGACACCGGCGACGACCACGGTGCGGAGCAGCCGTTCACGTTGCTGCCGTGAGGGCGGAACCGGCCGACGTTCGCGAAGTTGCCGTCGCTCGCGCGGGTCACGCCTGGTCACGCAGCCTCCATTGCCGTCCGATTGCCTCCGACTGTTCCGACCCACCGAACGTGGCGGTCGGCCGAACAGCGCACCCGCGGAGTCTAGGCAGAAGTCCGGCGGTCGCTCGCGGCAATGCGGTGTTCTCGGCGGGCTACGTTGGCGCGTCGTGGCTGACCTCCACCTCGGCGGCCTGATCGACCCCGCCACGCACGAGCGCACGGGCACCGACCTCCGACTCGAATCGGCCGACCTGACGACCCACGGTGTGATCGTCGGCATGACCGGGTCGGGCAAGACCGGCCTCGGCATCGTGCTCATCGAGGAGGTCCTCCGTGCCGGGATCCCCGCCCTGCTCGTCGATCCGAAGGGCGACCTGACCAATCTCTGCCTCACGTTTCCCGCCCTCGACGCCGCTTCCTTCCGGCCGTGGGTCGACGAGGGCCAGGCCAAGGCCGCCGGCCAGTCACCCGACGACTTCGCCGCCGCCCAGGCGAAGACGTGGACGGATGGGCTCGCCGGCTGGGGCTACGGACCAGATCAGATCAAGGCGTTGCGCGACTCGTGCGACTTCACCATCTACACGCCCGGATCGCGCTCTGGCGTCGAGCTGAACATCGTCGGATCGCTGCAGGTGCCTGACACGGACGACATCGAGACGATCGCCGACGAGATCGAGGGGTTCGTCTCCGGCTTGCTCGGCCTCGTCGGCATCGCTGCCGACCCGCTGTCGAGCCGCGAACACATCCTCCTGTCGAACCTCGTCCAGCACGCCTGGGCGAACCAGCAATCCCTCGATCTGCCCACACTCGTCGGCCAGGTCCAACAGCCACCCCTGAAGAAGCTGGGCGTGTTCGAGCTCGACGAGTTCTTCCCACCCAAGGACCGCCAACAGCTCGCCCTCAAGCTCAACGGGCTGCTCGCCTCGCCGGCCTTCGCGGCGTGGGGCGAGGGCACCCCACTCGACATCGAGGCGCTCCTGTTCACTCCTGATCGCACCCCGCGGTGCGCGATCGTCACCACCGCGCACCTCTCCGACGAGGAGCGCCAGTTCGTCACGTCGCTGCTCCTCGCCAAGCTGGTCACCTGGATGCGCCGCCAGAGCGGCACCACCGACCTGCGGGTGCTCCTGTACATGGACGAGGTGATGGGGTACCTCCCGCCGACGGAGATGCCGCCGACGAAGAAGCCGATCATGACGCTGATGAAACAGGCCAGAGCGTTCGGCGTCGGCGTCGTGCTGGCCACCCAGAACCCCGTCGACATCGACTACAAGGCGATCTCCAACGCCGGAACGTGGATGGTCGGCCGGCTGCAGACCGAACGCGACAAGGACCGCCTGCTCGACGGGATGAGCGCCGCCGACGGCGGCGTCGACGTCAAGGCGGTCAGCGACACGATCAGCGGGCTCGACAAGCGGGAGTTCGTCCTCCGCCGCGCCGGTGAGGACCAGCCCGAGGTGTTCACGACACGGTGGGCGATGAGCTACCTCCGCGGACCGCTCACCCGTGACCAGATCAAACAAGTGATCGGTGAGGATGTTCTACCCGCGAGCACCGTCGAGCCGGCTGCAGCACCGGCGGAGGCGGCCGCCCCAGCAACGGCGCCGGCTCCCGCGTCGCCGGCACCTGTGTCCACTGCTCCGACCGCATCCGCGGCAACACCTGCCACGTCTCCCGCCCACGCCATCGACGCCACTCCGCTGATGCCGACCGTCGCCGAAGGGGTAGCCGTGCGGTGGGTGGCGACGACGGCGTCGTGGCTGGGAGACATCGGCGGCGACGCCGCCGGCACGGTCTACGAGCCGGCGATCCTCGCCAGGGCTCACCTCCGCTACGACGAGGCCAAGGCCGACCTGGTCCACGACGTCGACCACGACGTCGTCCTGTTCCCCCTGGACGCCAACATCGACGCGAGCCGGTCCGCCAACGTCGCCTTCGCCGAATCAGACCTGCTCGCCGGCCGCGCCGGCATGCAGCGAGTCTACCGGCTGACGGAGGCCCCGATCGGCGACGCCAAGACCTGGAAGCAGGTCGAGCGCGGCATCATCGATCATCTCGTGCGCACCGGTTCGATCGAGCTGCAGGTGAACAAGGAGCTCAAGCTCTACTCCCGCCCCGACGAGTCCGCCGAAGACTTCCGGGCCCGGTGCGCCCAGGCCGCTCAGGCGGCCGCCGATGCCGCCAAGGCGGAACTGTCGACGAAGCACGAGGAGAAGGTCGCCAAGCTCGAGGCCCAGCTGGAGGCTGCGCACGATCGGGCGAGCGTCGTCGCCGAGCAGGCAGAGGACCGCAAGCGCGGGAACCTGCTGCGCGCCGCCGGTGATCTCCTCGGCGGACTGTTCGGTTCGCGACGAAGCGCGGCGTCGAAGATCGGCAGCGCGGCCGACCACCTCACCCGCGACGCCGACGGCGCGCGTGTCGACGAGGCCAAGGGCAAGGTGGCGAGGATCGAGCAACAGCGCGTCGAGCTGGACGAAAAGCTCGCCGCCGACTCGCTGCTCGATCGACGCCAAGTGGTCCGCTGCGGCGGCGGCCGTCACGACTGTCCCGGTCACGCTCGAACGCACCGACGTCAAGGTCACCCAGATCGCCCTCGCCTGGGTTCCCGTGCCGTGACACCTGCCGGTGCGCGTCGGCGGGAAGTGCGCGCTTCTGGCGCCACTTCTCGGCCAGAACTGACCGTTTCGTCGCCCCAGAATCCGCGGGTGCCGGCGGAGAGATTCGAACTCTCACTGTCGGCCGCCTAAAGGCCGTGCCTCCTGCCAGTTGGGCTACGCCGGCAACGAACCCAGGCTACGTCGCAACATGGGCGGACATTCAGTGAATCGATCGGCTCGCTCGACGCTTTCTCCAGAAGGTGAGCGCAGCACTGCAGCTCGGTGCCGGGGTGGACACCGCCGACGGTAAGGCCACGGTGGCCTCGTTCGAGGCGTTCATCGCCGATGCCCGGATCAAGCTGCGCCGCGCCCTCGTCGCCCGCTACGGCGTCGAGCTCGGCGTCGAGGCGTGTGCTGAAGCGACCGCCTGGGCGTGGGCCAACCGCGACCGGCTGCTGGCGATGGCCAATCCAGTGGGCTACCTGTACCGGGTCGGGCAGACCGCCGTGCGCAACGAGACGCGTTTCCATCGGGCGCCACCGTTCCCACCGGAGGCGCGCGACCATGAGATGCCGCTCGCCGAGCCAGGGCTCCACGAGGCGCTGTCCAGGCTCACACCTGATCAACGGGCGGCCGTGATGCTCGTACACGCCCACGGCTACCGCTACGCCGAGGCCGCCGACCTCCTCGACATTCCGGTGTCGACGTTGAAGAACCACCTCCACCGTGGCAGCCGAAGACTGCGCAAGATCCTGGAAAGCCGATCATGAATCCCGAACTCGAGCGACGACTGCGGCGATATGGGGCGACGGTCGACGCTGCCGCCGACGCCGAGGAAACTCGGCGCGGCGCAACCGCCAGCTCCGTTGGCAGCACCGCTCTTGCCGACCTCGACAACGTCGTCGCTCTCGACCATCGACCCCACCGCTTCTATCGAGTCCTTGCCGTCGCCGCTGCAGCGGTAGCCGTGGTTGCCGGCGCCATCGCCTTCGCCGTCGGTCGTTCGTCGCCATCGACGAACATCGCCGATCGGCCGATCACGTCCACCGCGCCGGCGGTGACCGAGCCCTCCGGCTCCGACTCGACTCAGCCGGTCGAGGTCGCTCCCCCACTCACGACTTCGCTGCCGACGACGTCCAACGTGCCCGAGTCCTCGACGGCACCCGCGCCGACGCGACCCACTACGCCGACCGGTGTGTTCGTCGTACACGCCGAGCAACGCCTACCACCTCGACATCTGCGACTCGGGCGCAGCCATCCGCCTCGTCCAGGAGCGACTCCGGGCGTCCGTCGACTCCTCCCTCAATGTCGACGGCTACTTCGGCCCGGGCACACGCAACGCCGTGCGCACGTTCCAGCAGATGCACGGTCTCACCGTCGACGGCCAGGTCGGACCGGCGACCTGGGCGCTCCTCGTGCCTGACGCGCCGGGCATCGACGTCGACGGCAGCGGCGTCGTCGACCCTGACGAGATCAGTACCGGCTGACGCACCACGTGCCACACTCCGGCCGTGCTCGTCTTCGAGGTGCTGGCGTGGGTGGCCATCGCGACGATGGCCGTGCTGCTGGCGACCCAAGTGCTCGGGTGGTCGGGCAGCAGGCTGGTCGTCGGCCTGCAGGCGCTGACCCCGTACGTCCTTGCTCTCTCGCTGCCGATTGCCGTCGCGGCGGCCGCCACCCGGAGATGGCCGCTGGCGGTCGCAGCCGGTGTGGCGATGGTTGCCCTCGTCGTGATGTGCGCGCCGTTGCGCGCCCCGTCAGACCGCTCGTCGCCGCCGGCTGGCGCGCCGCCACTGCGGATCTTCCACGCCAATCTGCTGTACCTCAACGGACGCACCGCTGAGCTGGCGCGGGTCGTTGCTGCCCTCGACGCGGACGTGCTGGCGTTCACCGAGTACACGCCCGTTCATGCCGGTGGGATGTACGTCAGCCCGCTTGCCCCGTCGTTCCCCTTCCGCATCGAACATCCCGAGGCGAGCGCCGGCGGGTCGGCGTTGTGGAGCCGCTTCCCACTGACGGAGATCCCAGCGCCTCCGGCGCTCTACCAGTCGACGGCAGCACTGGTCGACGTCGCCGTGGGTCTTGGGTTGTACGTCGTCCACCCGCCGAACCCGCTCGAACACCTCGCCCACTGGCACACCGAGCTCAACGGGCTCGCTGCGCTGTACGGGTCCCGGATGGGGCCGGCGGTCGTCATCGGGGATTTCAACGCCACGTACTGGCACCCCCCGTTTCGCCGGCTTCAAGCTGCCGGTTGGCGCGATGCTCACCAGCGCATCGGCCGCGCCTTCTCCGGCTCGTGGCCGGCGGACAGGCGGTGGTTACCGCCGATCCTGCGCATCGACCACGCCCTCGTCGACGACTCGTTCGTGGTCGCGGACGTCGTTGACGTCGAGCTTCCCGGCAGCGACCACCGCGGGTTCGTCGTGACGCTGTCAATCAGTCCGACGGCGCCGGAAGGGCGAGCAGGACGTTCTCGATCACCTCGGGAAGCGACGGATGGATCCAGAACTGCTTCGTCGCCACGTCGTGCGCGGTCTGGCCGAACGACATCGCCTGGATCAACGGTTGGATCACCGTCGCCGCCTCGGGACCGATGACGTGGCCGCCGAGGAGCAGACCGGATCGCGGGTCGGCGAGTACCTTGACGAAGCCGGTCGTGTCCTCCCGCGCCCATCCGGCGGCGATGCCGGAATAGTCGTAGCGGGCGGTCACGTAGTCGATCCTCCGCTGCTCCGCCTGCCACTCCGTGAGTCCCACCATGGCGATCTGCGGGTGGGTGAACACCGCCGACGGAACGAAGCGGTGGTCGCTGCGCACCATCGCCTCAGGATGGGCAAGATTGTGACGGACGACGCGCATCTCGTGGTTGGCGACATGCTTGAGCTCCCATGGCGAACAGATGTCGCCGAGGGCGAAGATCCCCTCGACCGACGTCCGCTGGAACTCGTCGACGACCACCAGCCCGGTGTCGGGATCGACGGCGATCCCTGACGCGCCGACGTCGAGGAGATCGCTGTTCGGAACCCGGCCGGTCGCGACGAGCACGACGTCCGCTGTGACGCGGCGACCGGCGACGTCCACTTCGACCTCGGACTCCGAGGCGCGAAACGCCGATGGCTGGGTGCCGCTGAGCAACGTCCAGCGGCGTCGTGCCGCCGCGGTGAACGCCGCCGAGATGTCATCGTCGTGCATGCGCAGCAGGCGGTCGCCGCGGATGACCTGGACCACCTCGCTGCCGAAGGCATCGAACACGTGGGCGAACTCGGCGGCGACGAAGCCGCCGCCGAAGATGATGACCGACCGCGGCAACTCGTCGAGATGCATGATCGTGTCGGACGTGTGGATGCGAGATCCGAGCGCCAGCCCGTCGACGTCGGGCACCGTCGCCCGGCTCCCGGCGGCGAGTACCCAGCGATCGGCCGTGATCTCCGTCCCGGTGCCGGTGTCGAGACGCTTGTGCCCGACGAACCTCGCTCGTCCCGGTGTACACGGTGATGTTCGGGCACTCCGGCCCTTCGCGGTACGCCTTCCCGGCGGCGGCGATCGGGTCGATTCGACCGAACACCCGATCGATGCAGTGCTGGCCAATCGACGTCGTCGACGGACATCGTCACACCGAGCGGCGCACCGGCGCGGGCCCCGGCCGCGAGGTCGGCCGGGTGGACGAACATCTTCGTCGGGATGCAGCCGACGTTGACGCACGTGCCGCCGAACTTGCCGTCCTCGACGATGGCGATGTCGAGGTCGTCGAACTCGGGTCCGGGGATCGAGTTCCCCGATCCGGCGCCGATGATGACGAGATCGTGATGACGCGTTGCGGTCGTCATGCCGCGTTTCCCGGGTCCGTCGAGCAGTTGCTGGAACAGCGCGGCGAACGCTTTGCCGCGATGGCTGATCGCCTGCTTCTCGGGGCGCGTCATCTCGGCGAACGTGCGACCATCGCCGGCCGCGGGCACGAACACGCTGTCGTAGCCGAACCCTTCGTCGCCGCGAGCGTCACGGACGATCTCACCGTCGCACGTTCCCTCGGCGTACAGCTCGTCGCCATCCGGCCAGACCACCATGGCGATGGTCCGGAAACGGGCACGCCGGTCGGTTGACTCACCAAGGGCGGCAAGCAACTTCGACCAGTTCTCCTCGTCGGACGCTCCCGGTCCGGCATACGTCGCTGTTTCGACCCCGGGCTGTCCGCCGAGCGCAGCGACTTCCAGCCCGGTGTCGTCGGCCAGCCCGGGCAGGCCACTGGCACCGGCGATCGCCGTCGCCTTCAAGCGGGCGTTGCCGATCAGCGTGCCGGCGTCCTCGACGACGTCGGGAACGTCGGCAGGGCGCGGCAGCAGCTCGATCGCCCCGCCGAGAATGCCGGCGATCTCGGCGACCTTCGACGCGTTCGCCGACGCACACACGAGCTGTCGCGGGCGGCGGCGATGGCCGAGAGCACTCACCGCCTTCGCGCTGGGGGTGGCACGGCGATCATCTCGGCCTGGAGGTCGACGATCTCGCCGAGACCGCGCTCGGCGAGGGCGAGCAAGGTCGCCAGCTCGGAGTGGCTGAACGGCGCCCCCTCGGCGGTGCCCTGGACCTCGACGAACCTCGTCTCGCCACCCGCGATCGGGCGGATCGTCACCACGTTCATGTCGACGTCGGCGGTGCTGTCCTCGACGTACGGGAGGTCGAGCACCGGGACCCCGTCGACGATTCCGACACTGACCGCAGCGCAGAACGAATGCAGCGGATGGGCGGCGAGCCCCTGCGATGCGACGAGCCGGGAGAGGGCGTCGTGCAGGGCGAGGAAGCCGCCGCAGATGCTTGCCGTGCGCGTGCCGCCATCGGCTTGCAGCACATCGCAGTCGACGACGACCTGGCGCTCCCCGAGGATCGTCAGGTCACACGCCGCGCGCAACGACCTTCCGATGAGGCGCTGGATCTCGACCGTCCGCCCGCTCTGCTTGCCCTTCGCGGCCTCGCGGTCGACACGCTCCGGCGACGAACCGGGAAGCATCGAGTACTCGGCCGTCACCCAACCCTTGCCCGAGCCACGCATCCACCGCGGGACGCTGTCGTCGACGCTCGCCGTACACAGCACCTTGGTCCGCCCGAACGTCACGAGGCACGAGCCGTCGGCCATCTCGGTGTAGTCGCGTTCGAACGTCACGGGGCGCAGCTCGACGTCGGCTCTGCCATCGGCACGCATCAATTGGGTGCTCCCTTCTCGACCAGCTCGACTGGAAGGCTCTCGGCAGTCCCGCCGGTGCCTGGAAGCCACGGTTCAGCGGCGTCCAGTTCGGGTCCGAGCAGGCGCCTGCCGAGCTCGCGGAAGAGCTGGACGTCGCCGCTGGAAAGGAACCGATGGCGTCCCGCCGGGCCGTCGTGAGGGCGCAGCAGGCCGAGCTCGCCGAGCACCCTCGCCGCGCTGAACGCCGTCTCGTCGGCCGAGCTGACCAACGTCACGTGGGCTCCCGACGACGTCGCCGATCACCCGGCTGAGGAAGGGATAGTGCGTACACCCGAGCAGCAGGGCATCGACGTCGGCGGCGTTGACTGGCGCGAGCAGACGTTCGGCGAGCACCATCACCTCGTCACCGGCGGTCTGGCCGCGCTCGACGAACTCGACGAAGCCGGGACACGCCGCGCTGGTGAGCGTGACCTCGCGGCCGGCGACCACCGCGGCGTGCTCGACGGCGCGGACGTAGGCACCAGACGACACGGTGCCGACCGTGCCGATGACGGCTGCCCGGCCGCTCGCGGTCGCTTCGACGAGCGCCGCCGCGCCGGGCGCGACGACGTCGATGATCGGCACGGCGAGCTCGTTGCGCAGCTCGTCGAGACCGGACGCGGCGGCGGTGTTGCAGGCGACGATGATCGCCTTGACGTCGTGGTCGTCGACGAGGCTCGTCGCCAGCTCCCGGGCGAAGCGTCGCACCTCCCCGGCGGGCCGCGGTCCGTACGGATAGCGCGCCGTGTCACCGATGTACACGAGGTCTTCGGCCGGGAGCAGGTCGATGACAGCGCGGGCGACGGTCAGCCCTCCGAACCCGGAGTCGAACATCCCGATCGGCCGATCCACGGTCAGCAGGCTACGTTCACTGCGTTTCCCGGCCACGCAGGCCGTTGGTGGCCGCTCGCTCGCTGGCGCTCGCTCGCTCGCATCGGTGCTACCGCCTCGTTGCACCGCCGAGACGTTCACCGTGGGCCGACGTCGGTCGAGATCACGGCACCGCCGAACAGGAATGCGAACACGTAGCCGCCGGCGTTGCTGGCGACGTGAACGATCATCGGGGCGAGGATGCTGCCGGACCGGTAGCGCAGGAAGCACAACCACAGCCCGAGCAGGAACGTGCCGACCACCGCGATCGCCACCCCGCCGAGCTTGCCGGCCAGCCCGGTGCCGAGCAGCCCTTCGAACACGGGGTTGACGTCGGCGAGGTTGAGCGACGGCAGCACGTGCCACAGCCCGAACAAGGCGGACGACAGCACGACGGCACGGAACGTCGACATGTGCTTGGCGAAGACTGCCGGAAGTGCACCCCGAAAGGCGACCTCCTCGAGAAGCACGGTGCCCAGGGGGATGCGGATGAACACCTCGTAGAACAGCCGGGCGATTCCACCGTCGACCCGGCGGTCGTGGAACAGCTCGTCGAGACCAGGCATCAACAGGGCGACGAGATAGAACCCGAGACCGACGAGGGTGACGGTGAGGCCCCAGCGGGCTCCCTTGGCCCAGTTCGTCCAACCCATGTCGTACGGTGTGACAAGGCGCGTGGAGATGAACACGACGACCGCGGCGGTCACCAGGTTTGTGGGGACGTAGAGTGCCGCGGGCATCACCCGATTGGAGAGAATGTTGCCGATGAGCAGCGTCACGACCACCGCTACGGGGACAGCGGTGAAGGGTCGGGACAGGTACGTCGATTTCATTCGGGCGTTCAGCTTGCTCGTCGTCGTCGCCTGGCACTGGGTGTTCACGATCATCGTGTGGGAAGACGACGGGCCGCATGCCAGCAATCCGCTCGGCTTCACGACCGGCCTGTGGGTCCTGACGTGGGCCTTTCAGGTGATGCCGTTGTTCTTCTATGTCGGGGGTTACGGCCATCTGCGCTCGTGGGAGAAGGCGCGCGACCGCGGGCAATCGATCTGGACGCTAGTCGGCGTCCGCCTCAAGCGCCTTGCTGTGCCGACATTCGCGCTGCTGGGCGTGTGGATCGTGATCGGGATCGCCGTGTCGGCGGTGTGGGACTGGGCCTGGACGTGGCAGGCGATCAAGCTCGTCGTCAGCCCGTTGTGGTTCATGGGTGTGTACCTCATGTTGGTGCTGATCCTGCCGGCGGCGCTGTGGCTGCACGAGCGCTTCGACACGATCGTGCTGGTCACTCTGGCGGGCATCGCCGGACTCGTCGACGTCGTTCGGTTCCGCTACGACCTGCCGGCGTTCGGACTGATCAACATGATCGTCGTGTGGGGCCTCTGCCACCAGCTCGGCTTCTTCTACGACCGCATCGTGTCGGCGCGGCGCACGGTCGACTGGACGCTGCTGATCGGCGGGGCGTTGGCGCTTGCCGCCCTCGTCAGCAGCGGGCTGTACCCGGGCTCGATGGTCGGCGTCCCCGGTGAGACGTCGAACATGGCGCCGCCGACGGTGTGCATCGTCGCTCTCGTCCTGCTCCAGGCGGGGATGCTCGAGATCATCCGTCCGGCCCTCCAGCTTCGCCTCGAGCGCCCGAGCTGGGAGCGGGTGAACGACGTGATCAACCGCTTCGCCCTGCCTCTGTTCCTGTTCCACACCACGGGCATGGCGCTGTATCGCGCCATCAACTACGTCATCTTCGGCAATCGCACCGACGTACGCCGCCCCGACCTCTTGTGGTGGCTGACACGTCCGCTGGCGTTCATCGGCCCGCTGCTGTGCACCCTGCCGGTGATCTATCTGTTCGGCCGCAAGTGGGTGACCAGAGAGCGACCGGCGTCGATCGTCGCCACGAACGTGCCCTCACCGAGCTGATCGTCCGCCCTCGGGCGGATTGGTGAGTCCAGCGAGCGGAAACCTGCATCGTCAGCTCACCAACGTGGGCGTCAGCCGGCCGTCGTGGTCGTCGGTGCCGTGGTGGTCGGCGTCGTGTGGTCGTCGGCGTCACCTCGGGGATCAAGAAGAGCTGATCGATCGTGTGGACGATGCCGTTCGTCCCCGGCGTGTCGGCAGTGACGATCGAGGCGCCGTTGATCGTCCGTGCGGCCGGATCGACAAACACGGTCTGACCGCTCAGCGTTCTCAGCTGGCTCGGCACGTCGCCCGCGAAGAGCTCGTCGGCGGTGACGGCGCCGGTGACGATGTGTGACCGGACGAACTCGTCGAAGGCAGCTGGGTCAGCGACGATCGCGTCCCAGTTGGGGACGCAGGGCGACTGCTGCGTTGGTCGGCACGAACACGGTCACGACGTCGTCGCCGTTGATCAGCTGGACCAGCTCCGGACGGGTTCCGATCGCCGCTGCATAGTCGCTGAGCTGCGGATCCTCCTGGATCAACTCCCAGTCGGTTTGCGTCGGCGCAACGGTCGTCGTCGTCGTGGTGGTCGACGTCGTCGTCGTGGTCGTCGTGGTCGTCGGCGGCTCGGTCGTCGTGGTCGTCGTGGTCGTCGGCGGCTCGGTCGTCGTCGTCGTCGTTGTCGGCGGCTCGGTCGTCGTCGTAGTAGTTGTCGGCGGCTCGGTCGTCGTCGTCGTCGTCGTCGGCGGCTCGGTCGTCGTCGTCGTCGTCGTCGTCGGCGGCTCGGTCGTCGTCGTCGTCGTCGTCGGCGGCTCGGTCGTCGTCGTCGTCGTCGTCGGCGGCTCGGTCGTCGTCGTCGTCGTCGTCGGCGGCTCGGTCGTCGTCGTCGTCGTCGTCGGCGGCTCGGTCGTCGTCGTCGTCGTCGTCGTCGGCGGCTCGGTCGTCGTCGTCGTCGGCGGCTCGGTCGTCGTCGTCGTGGTCGTCGGCGGCTCGGTCGTCGTCGTCGTCGTCGTCGGCGGCTCGGTCGTCGTCGTCGTCGTCGGCTCGCGTCGTCGTCGTCTCCGGCTCCGTCGTCGTCGTCGTAGTCGGCCGAGTCGTCGTCGTCTCCGGCTCCGTCGTCGTCGTCGTCGTCGGCCGGTCGTCGTCGTCTCCGGCTCCGTCGTCGTCGTCGTCGTCGGCCGGGTCGTCGTCGTCTCCGGCTCCGTCGTCGTCGTCGTCGGTCGTCGTCGTCTCCGGCTCCGTCGTCGTCGTCGTCGTCGGCCGTGTCGTCGTCGTCTCCGGCTCGGTCGTCGTCGTCGTCGTCGGCTCGGTCGTCGTCGTCGTCTCCGGCTCCGTCGTCGTCGTCTCCGGCTCCGTCGTCGTCGTCTCCGGCTCCGTCGTCGTCGTCGTCGTCGGCTCGCGTCGTCGTCGTCTCCGGCTCGGTCGTCGTCGTCTCCGGCTCGGTCGTCGTCGTCTCCGGCTCGGTCGTCGTCGTCTCCGGCTCGGTCGTCGTCGGTCTCCGGCTCCGTCGTCGTCGTCTCCGGCTCCGTCGTCGTCGTCGTCGACGTCGTTGTCGAGGTTTCCTCCGTTGGCGCCACGGCCGCCGCAACGGTGGTTTCCGGTGCGGTGGTCGTGGTCGTGGTGGTGGTGGTCGTGGACGTTGTCGTCGAGGTCGACGTCGAGGTGAGGACGTTGACGTTGACGTCGAGGTTGACGTCGTCGAAGCGGGCGTCGACGTTGAAGTTGACGTCGAGGTCGAGGCGGCCGTCGTGGTCGAGGTGACCGAGGTCGGCAGCGGCCCGGTCGTGACCGACACTGATGGCACCGTCGACGTCGTCGCTGGACCTGACGTCGTGCTCGGACCAGCTGCGGTTGTGGTCGTGATCTCGGTCTGGGCGGGCAACGAGTCGTCGGTCTGCTCGTCGTCGCCACCGGTGAAGATCACAATGGCGACGATTCCGAGCACTACAGCGACAGCGCCAGCGGCGAGAGCGATCAGTGCGCCCGGCTGGTTCCACCAGCCGCCCGGCGGTGGCTCGTACTCCGGTTCGTACTCGGACCCCGGTCCGTCCCCCGGCCCACCGATCCCGCCGCCACTCCCCGGCGGGGGTGGCGGCATGATCTGCGTCGGGTCGGACGGACCCTGGGGTCCTTGGTCGCTCACCAGCGCGCACCTTAGTCGGGGGTCATCCGCCGCCGACTTCGGCGTGGGTTCTATGGCGTGACCGGGCGGACGGCGCTGTTGGCGAGCGGCAGCCCGCTGGCGTCGAGGGCAACAACGAACCACTGACTCGGACCGCTGAGCCGCGGGCCCGGCGCTTCGGGTGGCGGCGCTTGGTCCCAACCACCGAGGACAACCTCGGTGACTGCTCCCTGCCACGCCCAGACCGGCACCTGCTCGGCCGTGAGGATGGCGAGCAGGTAGGTCGCGGCGCCGTTCACCGCCGCCCACCGGAACGTCGGGTGGTCGCCTGCCCCGGACGTCGCCGGCTCCAGTAGGTCGACCGGCGCGAGTCCGACATCGATCGGCTGCCCCGCCTGGTCCGGAGCCGCCACCGTGGTTGCGGGACCAACCGAACTGGTCGTCGGAGTCGTTGTCGACGGGACTGACGGCGAGGACCCGCCGGCCGGACTGCGGGATGATTCCCACGATGACGAAGCTGATCATTCCGGCGGCTAACGCCCGCATGATCATCCTCCGGCACACGCTTGGGCTTGGGCGGCGAGTTCGTTGAAACCCAGTGCGTTGGCGCTGAGCGCGACGATCGTGCAATCAGCCGTGTTCTCGGTCGCCTGGGCCTCGGCGAGCTTGGCCTCCAGGGCGTCGAGCAACGCCTGGGTCACCTGAGCGTCGAGATCTGGGTCCGGCGCCGCACCGCCGATGACGCCGATCCGGACGGCCGCGATGGCCAGTGCATGAACGTCGGACGTCGAGTACACGGATGGGTCGGCGAGGACAGTGAGCAGCAGCTGACCGAAGAGTTCCGCGAAGTATGCGTAGGGCTGCTCGCCAGGCAGCAGGTTCGTGGACGGGTTCGGGCACTGCAGCGACGCGTACAGGTTGGTGTAGAAGTCCTCGACTCGTTCGACAAAGGCGACGACGTCCGCTGCGGGCGGTTGCCCTGCCGCGAGCAGATTCTGAGCCGTCAACACGAGTTCCGTATACGTCTCCTCGAATCCAGCGGCCATTTGGTCGCCGGCTGCTGCGATGCGGTGAGCGGTGAACGGACCGGTCACGTTCGTCGACACGCCAGCGGAGGCCTGGGCCGCCCGGCCCTCGGTCGCCAGGTCGCCAGACACGACATTGCAGGAGGCTGACGTCGGCGAGAAGGCACCCACGGCTGCCATGTCGTTCTCAACTGGATAGACGTTGCCTTGCACGGTCACCGATCCACTCATGTGGATGGCTCCTGACAGCTCGACGCGCGCCCCGCTTCCGGCAAGAGGGCCCGACGCCGTGAGGGCGAACGTTCCCTCGACGCCCTCGGCGGCCGAGCTGATCTCCCCTGCCCAATCCCAGACTCCGTTGACGACAGCACCGTCCGGTGCCACCTCGAGCTCGAAGTGGAAGGTGATCGGCGCGGCGATGAAGCCGGTCGCTCCAGCGGCGCTGATCCCGCCGGTCAACACCCCGACGCCCTTCCAGATGCCCGGCGGGAATGCCGCGGTCTGCGGTTCCGCACTCCCCGTGTTCGCCGACGCGGCCCAAGGCGCCAGCGACAGCGCGATGATGATGCTCAGCCCGGCCGAGAGAGCCCGAACCCGTTTGAAACGACGGAGCACTGGCACCACGGGCCAACGGTACGCCCGGGCTCTGAAGGGGTCCTGTGAATACTCAGGACCCCGTCGGTGGATCCGTCGGCGGTGCGGGCTGCGTCGGAGGCGCGGTCGGCGGTGTGGGCACGAACAACAGGCCGCTGACGCCGTGGATGAACCCGTTCGTGGCGGCCTGGTCGGGCGTGGTGATCGAGACGGCGGTGCCATCCTCGGCGGTGACCGTTCCACCGGCGATCATCAACACCTGACCCCCCAGTGTTTCGACCTGACCCTGCGCTTCCAGCCCCGCGACATCGAGCGCGCCATCGACGACATAGCCGTCGACGAACGCGGCAGCAAGTATCGGGTCATTGAGGATCTCGGCTGGAATGGCACTGTCGGGTGGAGCAAACACCGTGAAGCTGCCCCCCTCGAGCTGACTCTGCTTGCCGCCCGTGACGATCACCTGGGCGAAGCCCGGGTTGCTGGCCTGAATGGCCTGGAAGGCGTTCTCGGTAGGGGCGGTCGTGGCCGGCTCGGTGGTGGCCGGCTCGGTCGTCGGCGGCTCGGTCGTCGGCGGCTCGGTCGTCGGCGGCGGGGTCGTCGGCGGCTCGGTCGTCGGCGCGAGCAGTCGTCGGCGCGCAGTCGTCGGCGCAGCAGTCGTCGGCGCAGCAGTCGTCGGCGCAGCAGTCGTCGGCGCAGCAGTCGTCGGCGCAGCAGTCGTCGGCGGAGCAGTCGTCGGCGGAGCAGTCGTCGGCGGAGCAGTCGTCGGCGGCGGTGTGGTAGGCGGCACCGCCGGCACCGTCGTCGCGGTCGTTGGCGGTGCCGTCGTCGGGCGGCGGCGGTCGTGTCGGTGGCGCAGTCGTCGGCGGTGCCGTCGCGGGCGGCACGGCCGGCACCGTCGTCGCCTGTGACGGCAACGGTCCCGTCGTGAGGGATGGCGATGTCGGCGGAAGCGTCGTCGATGACGTCGTGGTCTGCGGGCGCGGTTGCGACGTCGTCGTGCTGTCGCCGGTGATCACCGGAAGGCTGTCGTCGGTGCTGTCGCCGTCGCCTCCGGTGAAGACGATGAGGGCGATGATCCCGAGGATGACTGCCGCGGTGCCCGCCGCCACCGCGATGATCGCGCCGGGCTGCTGCCACCATGGCCCCGGCGGCGGCTCGTATTCCGGTTCGTACTGCCAATCACCTCCGGGTGGCTGACCTCCGTCGTCGCCACCACCGCCGCCGGCTTGCGGTTGGATGGCGGTCGCGTCGGGGTCGTGGCCCGCCGCGCCACCCGCACCGGCGGCTCCCGCGGCGCCGTACATCATCTCGGTCGGCAGGCCCTGGTCGTACGGCTCGAACGGCTCGTCGGGCGATGGAGGCGCCGCGTCCTCGCCGGTCGGCGCGTCCCCGGGCGGCGGTGGTGGTGGAGGCGGCAGGTCGCCCGGTGGCGGTGGCGGAGGCGCGTCGCCCGAAGGCGGCTCCCACATGCTCGGGGTGTCTTCGGATGGCGGGCCAGCGTCGCTCACTGGCGGCGATACTAGAAGTAGATGACCTGCTCGGCGGCAGCAGCTGCGTCGTCGAGGTCGGCGGTGTAGGCGCCCGTCGACAAGTACTTCCACCCGCCATCGGCGACGATGATGACGATCGTGCCGTTGTCGATCTCCTCGGCGACCTTCGCCGCGCCAGCCATCGCCGCCCCGGCGGACAGTCCGGCGAACACGCCTGCTTCGGTGACCAGTCGACGCGTCCAGAGGATCGACTCCCGCGGCCGGACGACCCGTTTGCGATCGAGCAGCTCGAATCCGTTCCAGTCGTCGAACACCGGCGGGATGTAGCCGTCGGCGAGATTCCGCAATCCCTCGACACGTTCACCCTGCGGCGGCTCGATGGCGACGATCTTGACGTCCGGGTTGCGTTCCTTGAGGAACCGGCCGGTACCCATCAACGTTCCACTGGTGCCGAGACCGGCGACGAAGTGGGTGACCTCCGGGCAGTCGCGCCAGATCTCCGGCCCGGTCCCCTCGTAGTGCGCCCGTGGATTGGCGTCGTTGGCGTACTGGTACAGGAAGCACCACTCCGGATGCTCGGCGGCGAGCTGCTGCGCCCGGCGCACAGCCCCGTTCGAGCCCTCCTCGCCCGGGGTGTGGACGATCTCGGCTCCGAACACGGTGAGCATCTGACGGCGCTCGATGGAGACGTTCTCAGGCAACAGCACCTTGATGGGGTAGCCCTTGAGCTGGGCGATCGCAGCGAGGGCGATCCCCGTGTTGCCGGACGACGGTTCGACGATGACCTGACCTGGACGCAGCCGGCCATGCTTCTCGGCGTCCTCGATCATGTACTTGGCGATGCGGTCCTTGACGGACCCGAACGGGTTCTGGTTCTCGAGCTTGGCGAGGATGCGCACGTCCGGATTGGGCGACAGCACCGAGACGTCGACCAGCGGCGTATTGCCGATGAGGTCGAGCACGCTCTCGTGCACGCTGGCGATCGTCAGCACCGTCTGCTCCTCGAGTCCAAACCGGAACAAATCCGATCCAATTCGTCAACAATCTATCGCACGGCGACCATTCGGCACAGCGCGGGCGATCAGACGACGATGACGGGTTCCTCGGTGACCGGCACCGTCGACGACGTGGTAGCTACGGATCTCCGGGCTCTCCCGCTTGAGCCCGACGATGACGTAGTGCCACTGCGGGTCGGGAGCCTGGGCGATGTCGGTCGGGCTCGGGTACGGCTCGGTGTGCGTGTGGCTGTGCACCACGCCGACGATCTCCCACCCATTCGACTCGGCGTCGCGCTCGGCACGCAGGTGATCCAGAGGATCGACCGTGTAGACCCTGGCCGACTCGGCGACGTTACGACACGGATAGAACCGCGCGACCGCGTGGTCGCCGGAGTTGCCGCGAGCAGCCCGCAACACTCGTAGGGATATGCGTCGTAGGCCGCTGCCACCGCGGCGTCGATGACGTCGCGGGGAAGCGCCAACACGCCCGCACCCTACCGACGCACGACCGGCCGGTCATGCGCCCACGTCGCGGCGGATATCGTCGATCGCCCCATGGCTGCCACTCGCAAGCACGTCGATCGTTCCGGCACGAAGCTGATTGCCCGGAATCGCCGCGCTCGTCACGACTACAGCGTTCTCGACACGGTGGAGGCAGGAGTCGTTCTCCACGGCAGCGAGGTGAAGAGCCTGCGCGGCGGCCAGGTCCAGCTCGCCGACGGATTCGCCCGCTACGACCGCGGTGAATTGTGGCTCGAGGGTGTTCACATCGCGCCCTACCAGTTCGCCACCGGCGTCGGGGCGCACGATCCCGACCGCCGGCGCAAGCTGCTACTCCATCGCGCCGAGATCGACCGCCTGCAGGAGCGTGTCGCCCAGGAGCGGCTCACATTGGTCCCGCTCAGCCTGTACTTCCACGATGGTCGAGCCAAGATCGAGCTCGCCCTGGGCAAGGGCCGGCAGAAGGCCGACAAGCGCCAAGCAATCGCCGAACGCGACTCGAAGCGGGAGATCGAACGGGCCCTCGGCCGCCGCGCCAAGGAGCAGTAGCCCCTGTCACAGAACGGGTCCGCCGGTCCCGGCGCAGACTGTCACGGTGAGAGCCACCCTGAACGGCGTGCTGCTGGCGGAGGCACCCGAGGACCAGACCATCACCATCGAGGGCAATGCCTACTTCCCGCCAGATGCCGTGCGGCGCGAACTGCTGGAACCGAGCCCGACCCCCTACCACTGCCCATGGAAGGGCGACTGCCAGTACTTCACGGTGCGCACCGGCGACGGCGTCTATGTCGACCGAGCTTGGTCGTACCCCGACCCGATCCCGTCGTCGCTGGACATCGTCGGCAAGGACTACACCGATTATGTGGCGTTCTGGCGAGAGGTCGAAGTCGGATGACCCCCGCTCATCGATAGACTGGCTGTTCTCAACTCACGGGGCTGACAGGTTTCGACGTCAGTAACGAGGGACGAGGACGCGACCCGAGTTGCTCAGACTCGCTAAACGGGGCACCAAAA
Source organism: Ilumatobacteraceae bacterium (assembly GCA_963732335.1). Classification (GTDB taxonomy): domain Bacteria; phylum Actinomycetota; class Acidimicrobiia; order Acidimicrobiales; family Ilumatobacteraceae; genus Desertimonas. The sequence continues at coordinate 149,650 of CAVSZO010000033.1, forward strand.
AGAATTGCCAAGACGCAGTTCGCTCTCGCCGCCTGATCTCAGGTAGGTGACGAGTCATCGTGAGCAGCAATGCCACACGGGGCCGGTCCACCGCAGCCCGGCAACAGAAGCGGAGGATGACGGTGGGAAAGACCACTGACGGCCGGAAAGACGGCTGACACCCGGCAAAGACCGGGCGTGGGTGGAACCCTCGGGGACCACCAACCGACCCGCCGGTGAGGCAGCGACAGCCTCGAAGCCGGGAACGGTCGTAGCGGTTTCGTCCACCGGCTGATGGACGGGGGTTCGATTCCCCCCAGCTCCACTCGCGTAAATTGTGCCATCTGCCAGGTGTCGCCGCCGTCCTCGGCCAGTTCGGGCCGTCGTTCCGTGAGGCTCGCCGATCGCCACGAGTTGGCTCGAATCGTTCCGGACAGCGAGTGGGCCACTCAGTCAGACGGGTGAACCGGCGCCGACAACGGCTCCAATGGTATGTGCGCCGCCGAGACCGGTCTCCCACCCATACATCGTCGAAGCGCTCACCGTGTTACATCTCACCGAGCGTCTACCGGACGGTGTGACACCATGGTCAGCGGGTTGAACCGGCGCCGACGACGGCTCCAATGGTATGTACGCCGCCGGCACCGGTTCCCCACTTCCCGTACGTTCTGGGACCGCTCGACGGTTCACGGAGTGTGCCGGACGCTGGTCGCCGGACTCAACCTTTCGAGTGAACTGCGACCGAATCGGCGGGGGATGAGGCGGTTCGGCGCTCGTCCGTGATCCGGCTGCAGCAGACGCGCACTCAATGCTGCGGCGAGGATCGTGCGGGATCTCCGTGCCTCTCCAATTCCCTGCCCCGAACCGAGCGCGCTGCCCCCTCTTGTGGACTGTCCGCCATGTCCGCCTTGTTCGCCGTCCCCCGACAACCTGCTGGAATGCATCGGCGGTAGACCCTGAAACCCGCCCGGCGGCATGGATAGTCGCGGACGGCGGGTCGGGAAGGGCACCTCCCCCTCCCCCGACCTGCCGCTCGACTGAGGCGTCCCGGAGCAGCGATCTCGCAATCGCCGCCGGAACAGAAGCCTCCGCCGTCTTCCGCGATGGCCGCCGCCATCGCAGGTCGCCTGAGACTAATGCCACGACGTGGCCCCCGAGTGACGGCCAACGCGTACCCTCGCGTCGGCGAACCGGCGCCAACCACGGCTCCAATGGTTGTTGCCGCCGACGCCGGATTCCACTTCCAATTCGTCCGGGAGTGCTTGCGGTTCCAGCAACGCCTCGGCAGGAGAACACGCCGCGACAGTGATGCGGTAGTCGGCCGTGGGCTGACTCACGACACTGTCGACAGCTTCACCGTCGCAGCCCGATAGGGCGATCATCGTGACCACTGCCGCCGCCAACACAAGCCGTCGATAAGCCCCGCCATTGACGCCCGCCCTCATTCGTCCACCTTGTCGCTCGAGCCCGATTCCGCCGATCGGGTCGGCGCAGGATAAGCGGCGATCGGGGGGAGCGGGCACGTCGGGCGACCGTGCTCACACGGTGATCACGGAATGCTCCCAAATGTGGCGGATTGGGCAACACGAATAGGGCCACCAACAGTCGGATTGTGCTTGTCTAGCTGGTTACCAGCCGTCTTCCGCCACGTCACCGGCACTCGCTGCGTGAGCGTGCCGCAGGAGGACGTCGGCGCCGGCGTGCGTTTGGTCCGCTCGAACCTCATGGCGCGGGCTTCTCGTCGCCGAGGGTCGGGTCGATGTCGGTGAGGGCTTCCTCGATCGAGGCGTAGAAGTGGTCGCGGTCGAGGGTCTTGAAGAGCCCGTAGTCGTGGACGAGGTCATGGAGGCGGGTGCGTAGCTCGACGAAGGCGAGGTGGACGCCCTTGGCGTTGAGCTCGTTGTCGAGGCGCTCGAGCATTCCGGCCGCGGTGACGTCGATGTCGGTGATGGCCTCGCACTGCAGCACCACCCACGCCGGCCGGCGCTGCTGCACCAGCTCGCGCACCTGGTCGGCGAAGATGCCGGAGTTGGCGAAGAACAGCGGCGCCTCCCAGCGGAACACCACCACGTCGGGGTGCTCCGCGAGGCCGTCACCCCCTGGTCGCTGTGCCAGCCCTCGCGGCCGGGCACACGTCCGAGCACTTCGCCGTGCGGCCACCAGTTCCGCTGGAAGAAGAGCAGGATCGACAGCACGACGGCGACGACGATGCCTTCGAGGACCCCGAGGAAGATGACGCCGGCGCTGGCGACGAGCGAGAGCACCACCGCGGAGCGGTCGGACCTTCCACACTCTGGCGAGCAGGGAGAAGTCGGCGAGGGAGAGTGCCGCGGCGATGACCACCGCGGCCAGCGCCGAGTTCGGCAGGTCGGCGAGGAGTCCGTTGAAGAACACGAGCAGCAGCACCACGACACCGGCGCCGACGATGCCGGTGAGCTGGCTCTTGGCCCCCGACTGCTCGGCGACGGCCGTGCGAGAGCTGCTGGCCGAGATGGCGAACCCCCGGAAGAAGCCGGCGGCGATGTTGGCCGAGCCGATGCCGATCATCTCCTGGTTCGGCCTCACCCGCTCGCCACGGCGGGCGTTGAACGAGGTGGACAGGGCGATGGTGTCGGTCAGCGACACGAGCGTGATACCCACCGCGGCGACGAGCAGCGGCACGACGTCACCGATGTCGGTCCACGGCACGTCGGGCGTGGGCAGCCCCTCGGGAAGGGTGCCGACCGTGCCGATGTCGAGGTCGAACACGGCGGTGACGACGGTGGCGCCGACCACCGCGACGAGGACGGCGGGGATCTTGCGGGTGACGCGTGGGAGCACGAGCAGCACGGCGAGCGTGGCGAGCCCCACGCCGAGGGCCGTGGCGTCGCGCTGGTCGAAGTTCGTCACGAACTCACGCACCTCCTCGACGAAGGTGTCGGCGTCCGTCGAGAACCCGCTGAGCTTCGGCAGCTGCCCGACGATGATGACGATCGCCAGTCCGTTCATGTAGCCGACCTGGACCTCGCTCGAGAGCAGGTCGGCGACGAAGCCGAGCTTGCCGACACCGAGCCCGATCTCGATGAGGCCGACCAGGATGGCGAGCATGCCGGCCAGGGCGACGGCGGTGGCAGGGTCGTCGCCGGCCACGACGAGCGGGGTGATGGCGGCGAAGATCAGCGGCCCGAGTGACGAGTCGGGACCGAGCACCAGGATCTTCGACGGCCCCATGAGGGCGTAGCCGACGAGGCAGGCGATCGTGGTGTAGAGACCATTCACCGGCGGCAGCCCGGCGAGCTCGGCGTACGCCATGCCCTGTGGGACCAGGATCGCCGCCAGCACGATCCCGGCCACGACGTCGGAGCGCAGCCAACGCCGCTCGTACGTGCGGAGCGACGCAACTCCGGGCACGTAGCCCTCCACCACCGCCAACCGCCCGGCCGTGCGGCTGATTAACTATTCCGCCGGCGAGCCGTCGTTACCCTCGACCAACCGGTGGACCGAGTGCTCGACGTGGGCGCGGAGCCGGCAAGGGATGCAGTGGATTTTTCGTCCACGGCATCACCTCGCTGAGCAACTGTCGCGCACGTTCCGCTTCTGCCGTTACGCCAGCGACGATCGATTTCAAACCCTTCGGCTTGTCGGCCGACGCCGGGCTAGCGGTATCCGTGGTCGGTGACATCTCCTCCGCCCTCCGCCGCCGGACTGTCGCGATCTCCCAGGCGTCGCCAGCTCTCCATCAGGATGAGACCGGTGACCATTCCTGACAACCACACGACAAGATGCGTCTTCAACGACTCCATCGGAATCTCCATTCCTTCGGCACCACCGGCGTGGTGTCACCGACATTTTCAGACGCCAAGGTGCGCCGTGGGCGAGGCTCAGGCGGCGTCGCCTTGGTCCGCGCCGACGCTGCACCGCCCACGAAGCCGAGACGACCCCTCCCACAAGCGCGCCGACGATCGGAGCGACCCAGAACAGCCACAACTGCTACTGGCCCGCCTGATCCATCTGCCAAGCCTTTCGCCGCCCACAGGTGCTGTCAGCCGCCTGCTACGAGCTTGTCCAACTTGAGCGTTTCGCGGAGCAAGGTCTGGGCGTCCTCGGCGAGGACCTCGTACTCCACCTTGGCTCCGTCGGCGACCTTCTCGTCGATGAGCGCGAGTGATGGCATCGGTGGAGGCCTGGTCGGCGAGCACGAAGACGACCGCGCCGTAGCTCTCGATCGACCGGCCAGCCTGCTCGATGAGCTTGTCGGAGATCCCCGGTCGCGGGCCTTGGCGACGATTGCCCCGAGTCCGGCCCCGACCGCGACAGCGGGCACCAGCGGTGCCGCGAAGATCGCCGACGAGCAGTCCGAGCCCGCCGCCCTTGACGGCGCCCTTGCCGGCGGTCGCGTCGCTGGTCTGGTGGATCTTCACCTTCCCGTTGTCGCTCTTGTAGACCATCGCGACGTCCTCGACGGTGATCTCGCCTGCTTCGGTCGCCGAATCGACGCGGTCCAAGACTCGAAGTCCGTCGTCGTGTGAGGCGACGTTGATCATCACCACGTTCAAGTTCGTCATTGCGTTCTCCTGTCAGGTTGGCGGCGTTGCTTGCCTGCGCCTGGATCGATCGTCGTGTGGTGACGGGTGGCACGACACCACCCGCGCCGGGGTGGACTCCATGCGACATCACGCGCGCGCTGTCCGCCGGTCAATATCCGTTGCTCGGCCAGAGTGGGCGTCTACGCTGGCGTCGGGCCTGACCACGAGGGGGAAGGTTGAACATCCAGCCTGGCCCGACCAGTACAGGGCCGCTCGCTTTGAGGTCGCCTCGTTGAGGTGGCCAGACCGCGCGGTATCAGCGTGTTCGGGCGACGGAGCTAGACGTGGGCGAGGTTCGCCGGGCCGCGGAGTCCCCCGGATCCGACAGCCGTCCGCGTTGCTGCGAGCGAAGCTGCGCGCGCCGGGCCGACCTGAGCACTACATCCGCCGGCAACGCCTCTTCGAGCTGTTGGACGACGTCGTCACCGCTCCACTCACCGTCGTGGTCGCCCCGGCTGGGGCGGGCAAGTCGCTGCTGCTGGCGGGTTGGATGGAGGACTCCGCCATCGCCACGTCGTGGCTGTCGTTGGACGAGGGCGACCGCGACGGCACCCAGCTTCTGGACCGGCCTGATCGCTGCGCTCGAGGTGCTCGCGCCCGGTTGCGGCGACGAGGCGCTCCTGATGCTGCGGAGGCACGCTGCCTTGCCCGACGTTGTCGAGCAACTGCTCGACCAGCTCGCTCGCGCGATCCTGCCCGCCGAGCGTCGTCGTTCTCGACGACGTGCACCTGGTGGATGGCGACGATGACGTCGCGACGTCGCTGGGGTTGTTCCTGCACCACCTCCCCCCGTGGCTGCACGTCGTGGTGCTGTCGCGGCGCGATCCCGTCGTTCCGATCGACCGTCTGCGGGCCAGCGGTCAGCTCGGCGAGGTTCGCTTCGCCGAACTGCGCTTCTCCCGTGACGAGGCGAGCGACATGCTCTCACGGTTGGCTCCGTCGCTGTCCGAGGAACAGATCGATGCCACGGCCAACCACGTCGAAGGCTGGGCGGTGGGCTTGCAGATGGCCGCCCTGGCCGCCCGATCACGTCGCGCCCAGCAACTCATCGCGACCGAGCTCGAGAGCGAGCTCCTGGTCGACGACTACGTCTGGCACGAGGTGCTGGCCGTCGAGGATGCCAACGTCGTCGATGTCCTGGTCGAGACCTCGGTGGTCGATCGCGTCAATCCGAGCCTCGCCGATGCGCTCACGGGTCGAACCGACACCCGCGAGCTGCTCGAGCGGGCCGAGGCCCGCGGCTTGTTCGTCAACCGCATCGGTGTCGAGGGCTGGTTCGCGGTGCACGCCCTCGTGCGCGCCGGTGCTGCTCGCCGAGCTGGCCCGGCGCTCACCGAGCCTGCTGGTCGAGCGGCATGCCCGCGCCGCTCGTTGGTTCGAGGACGCCGGCGAAGTGCCAACCGCACTCGAGCACTGGCTCCTCGCCGAGCGTCCGCGTGATGCGCTCCGGCTGCTCGCCGCCGAGCACGGCAGGTTGTACGACCGGGGCCTGGAGGGGACGATCCTGCGCACGATCGAGGCGATCCCGACCGAGATGGCGATGGCCGACTTCGGATCGATGCTCGACTACGCCTGGTGCCTGCTGCTCGTCGACCGACGCCGCTACATCAAGGCCGTCGAACAGGCGGCATGGTGGGCTGATCATTCGACCGTGGACGAGCGACCTACGAAACCGGCTGACGATGCTGCAGTCGAGTGTGGCAATCCTCTCCGGGGACTGGGCCGAAGAGTGAGGAGCTGGCTCGGCGGGCGTTGGAGGAGATGGGTGAGACGTGGTGGCGCGACACGCTCGGTCGCTTCGTCTGGAACATGATCGCCCGCGGGATCGCCTTGTCGGAACGGTGGGCCGAGTCGTGCGACGACGTGCGCAACGCCGATCTCGCCTTGAGCCGCGATCCCGAACGCCGCCTGGCGCTGGAGGGAACGCGGGCGCTGGGCGACGCGTTGGCCGGGAGGCCTGTCGACGCGCTCCGAGTGGCGGCCGGGATTCGGCACGCCGCGACCGTCTCCAACTTGGTGGTCCTTCGCGCCGAGCTGGCGCTTGCCGAGGCCATCGCCCATCGCGAGCTCGGCGATCGATCGCGGGCCCTCACCGAGCTCGAGGAGATGGCGGCGACGCCGGCGGAGACGATGCTCTATTGCCGGATCATCGCCATGCTGGAGCTCACCGAGGCGCACATCGACGACGGCGAACTCGACGCCGCCCGTGGCGCCTTCGAACAAGCCGAGTCGTTGATCGTGTCCGAGTCATTCGGACCCGGTTGCCAGCAGTGGCTGGCCAGAGTTGGAACACGGCTGGCTGCCGCCGCAGGCGACATCGACGGCGCGACTGCAGTGGGCGCTGCAGATCGACGATCCGTTCTGGGCGGGTGTCAGCACCGCCCGGGCCCATCTCGCCGCCGGGAACGTGGAGGATGCCGCCTCCTCGCTGGACACCGCCGTCCCGCGTTGCGCGCGCCACGAAGTCATCCTCGGACTCCTTCGCGCACGAGTCACCGCCGACAACGAGGAGTCGGTGAAGTGCGCGACCAAGGCCCTCGAGCTGGCGGTCGCCAACGAGATGCTGCAGACGGTGGCGTCAGCAGGTCCGGAAGCGCTCGAGTTGGTCGAACGCGGTGCGTGGCGGGCGCCTGAGCCATGGCTCGATCGGCTCCGGCGGAGTTCGGCGGCCGCGGCGGACCGGCCACCTCGCGGGCGACTGGACCTCGTCGAGCCGCTCACCGATCGGGAGCGAGACGTGCTGCGCTTCTTGCCGAGCCGGCTCACCGTTCGGGAGATCGCCGACGAGCTGTATGTCTCGGTGAACACGCTCAAGTTCCACCTCAAGGTGATCTACCGCAAGCTCGGTGTCACCTCTCGTGCCGAAGCGGCGGCCAAAGCGCGCCAGCTGACCAACAAATGACTGGACAGTGGCCGTACCGGAAGCCGAAATGGCGATCGTCGTGGAGGTGATCTGGGTGGCGGGCCGTTCCTGGCCGTCGTCGCCCTGGCCGGCGGCGTACGCCGCCGGCCCGCAGGTCGCAGCTGAATCCCTCACCGAGCCCGAGGGCACGCTGCGGATCGCCGACTTCGGCGACGTGTTGACGTTCGACCCGTCCTCGCCCAGGCGACGCAGGCCGGCTACCTGTACCCGGTGTACGACACGCTCGTGCGCCAGGACTCGAGCCAGGAGTTGGTGCCGCACCTGGCGACCGGATGGAGTCAGCCGGACCCGACGTCGTTGCGCTTCACGCTTCGTGACGACGTCGTGTTCCACGACGGCAGCCGGTTCGATGCCAGCACGGTGAAGGCCAACCTCGAACGGGCAAAGGCCGAGCCGGGAAACCCGAACGGCGCCGACGTTCGCCCCGATGACCAGTGTCGTCGTGGTCGATCCGACGACCGTCGAGGTGCGCTTCAGCGAGCCGGCTCCGACATTCCTCGTCGAGATGTCGATGGTCCAGGGAATGATGGTCAGCCCTGCGGCGTTGGAGGCCGACGTCGACCTCACCCGCGATCCTCACGGTTCGGGGCCATGGCCGTGGGATGCGGGCGCTTCGCAGAGCGGCGTCCGCGAGGTGTACGTGCTGCACCCCGGACTACTGGGCGCCGCGACTCCAGGGTGTCGAGCGGATCGAGATGAGCGTGGTCCCGGACAACCTGGCGCGCTTCACCGCGTTGCAGACCGGACAGGTCGACATCGTGAACTCCGGCACCGCCGGCCAGATCGATGCGGCTGAGGCCGCCGGCCTCGACGTCACGCGCTGGATCGAGGCCCACTGGCTCATGATCCCGACCGCAACGGAGTCCTGGTCCCGGCGCTCGCCGATCCGCGGGTGCGCCGGGCGATCGCGCATGGCCATCGATCGCGAGGGCTACGTCGCGGCCATCGCCGACGGCCACGGTTCGTCGTCCGGCGGATTGATCGCACCCGGCTGTCCGCGACTGGTACGACAAGGCGCTCGTCCAACGTGCCGGACGTTCAACCCCGATCGCGCGAAGAAGTTGCTGGTCGACGCCGGCTACCCCGACGGGTTCTCGCTCGACATGCCCACGATCCCATTGGTGCAGGCCGAATGTCGAGGCGATCGCCCAGATGCTGGGCGCGGTCGGCATCCGTCTCAACCTCGTGCCGATTCAGTTCGGGCAGCTCGGCGCCGAGATGCGAAAGGGGGCGTTCCCGATGGCCTTCGGCATCGCGCGATGTACCACCCGCACGGCATACCTGGAGCTGTTCGCATCGCCAACGGGCCCGTACAACCCTTTCCAGCGTCGACTGACACGTCCGCCTCGACGACGGCTGCCGCCGAGCGGCGAGCGCCGACGCCGGACGAGGCCAAGGAGACCTACGCGAGATCGTTCGCGACGTCATCACCGAGGGCACATGCATCCCGGTTGCGTACGAGCCGATCGTCGACGTTGACCGGCGACGCACGTGACCGGCGTCTTCATCCCGCTCGGCTCCGCACGATCATATCCGTACGGCAGTCCGAGTGGCCGTCCTGAACCGCATGGCGTTGTGATCAGGGTCGCGCTTCTGGCGTATCGCGGCCGTCTGCCGATCATGCTCGTGGTGTCGTTCGTTACGTTCGTGTTGCTATCGCTCAACCCGATCGGATCCTGCGGAACAACGGCTCGGGCCCACGGCCACCGCCGAACAAGTGGCCAAGATGCGCGCCGAGTGGGTCTCGCCGATCCGCTGCTCGAGCGCTATGTGGACTGGCTGGGGGGGGCGTTCACCATGGGGATCTCGGACGATCGATCTACAGCGGGGCACCGGTCGCGGACACGATCGCCGAGCGGTTCGGGGTGACCCTGTCGCTCGTACTCGTGGCACTGCTCTTGCCCTCGCGGTCGGCGTTCCCACCGGGATCGTGGCCGCGCTCCACGAAGGCCGCCGAGCCGACCGAGTGACGATGACGATGCCTGCGGCCGGCCAGGCCATCCCCGTGCTCTGGCTCGGCACCCTCCTGCTCGCCGCTGTTCGCGGTGCGGTGGCACGTCTTCCGCGCCGTCTTCTACGTCTCGCCGACCGAAAGCGTTCTGGAGTGGCTCCGGTCAGTGACGCTCCCAGCCATTGCCCTCGGGATTGCCGTGGCGGCCGCGTTCGCTCGGCACACGCGGTCGGCGATGCAGGACGTGCTCCGCCAGGACTACATCCGGGCGGCGGTCGCGAAGGGTGCCTCCCGCCGCCAGGCGATCGTCCACCACGCGCTCCGAAACGCAGCGACACCGCTCGTGAGCGTGCTGGCGTTCCAGATCACCGCGTTGATCGGAGCGGCGTTCGTCGTGGAACGCGTCTTCGCGATGCCCGGACTGGGCTCGCTCGCCATCGAGTCGATCGAGCGGAACGATCCGGCGCCGCTGCTCGGATTCCTGCTCGTGGTGGTGCTGGCCGTCGTGATCGTGAATCTCCTGCTCGACCTCGCCTATGCGTGGATCGACCCGAAGGTGCGGACCCCTTGACGAAGCGCCGCGTCTGATCGGTGCGCCTGCCATGGCGGCGGGGATCTTCCTGATCGTCCTCGCGGTGGCCGGCCGTCGGCTGGCTGGCCGTCCTTGATCGGAACGGACCTGTGACCGGCGTCGCTCCTGCAGGCCCGTGAAGGACCGTCGGCGGATCACTGGTTGGGTACTGATCAACTGGGGCGGGACGAGCTCAGCCGTGTGCTCGCCGGCGTGGACGCGGGTCTACCTGCTGGCCGCAATCGAGGCCGTCGGCATCGCGGTCCTGGTGGGTGTGCCGCTCGGCTTGGTCGCCGGCTACAGGGGCGGGTGGTGGGACCGTTGCACGACCCGCATCACCGAGGTCGTCGTATGCATTCCCGCGGTCGTGGTCGCCATCGCCTTGGTCGGCGCGGTCGGGCCAGGGGTGGAGATCTCGATGCTCGCAGTCGGGCTCGTATTCGCCGCGGATGTTCCGGCTGGTGCGCGGCGAGGCGCTCTCGGCGCGCGAAGCTGCCTATGTCGACGCGGCCCGGGTTTCAGGGATCACGGCCACGCTCGATTTTGTTCGCCACATGTTCCCCAATCTGCTCCCTGCGATCCTGGTCCAAGCAACGGTGCTGTTTGCGGCGGCGGTGCTGGCCGAGGCGACGTTGTCGTTCCTCGGCCTCGGAGTCACGCCACCGACCGCGAGTTGGGGGTGATGCTCGACCAAGCGCGCGATTACCTCGACGAGGCCCCGCTCCTCGCGCTGTGGCCCGGCATCGCGATTTTTCTCGTGGTACTCGCCTTCAACTGTCTCGGCGACGACTTCGGTGACCGCCGCCTGGCGGACAGGTGGCGTGAGTGCACTTGGGCGGACGGCGGGATTGAACGGATTGGTGGGGGTGCGCTTCCCGCCATACGAGAGTGAAGAGGTGTCCCTGGTCATCGACCATCTCAGCGTTACCTTCCCCGACGAACAACGTGGAGCATTCGAGATCGTTTCCGACGTTTCACTGGAGTTGGCAGCCGGTGAGATCCTCGGACTCGTCGGGGAATCAGGCTGGCGGCAAGTCGACCCTGGCCGCCACGGTTCTCGGCCTCACCCAAGAACCTGCACGGCTGCAAGCGGCGTCGATCCGGGGTCGGCGGACACGAACTCGTCGGATCGTCGTTCGAGGAACTGCGACTCGTGCGTGGACGTCGGATCGCCCTAGTCGGTCAGGAGCCCTGGGCATCGCTCAACCCCGCCTATCCCGTCATTCGCCAAGTCGCCGAGCCGCTGCGCTGGCACTACGGGCTCGCCCGAACGGCTGCTCGTGCCGCGCACGGAAATGCTCGGACTGTAGGCCTCGAAGCCTCGCTACGCGACGCCTACCCCACCAGCTGTCCGGTGGCGAGGCGCAACGAGCGGCGCTGGCGATGGCACTGGTCGCCGAGCCTGATGTCCTCATCGCCGACGAACCGACGACCGCGCTGGATGCGGTGGTGCAGCGGGAGATCCTCGATCTAATCGACGATCTCCGATTGGAGCGGGTTGAGTGTGCTGCTGATTACGCACGACTTCGCTGTCGTCGCCGCCGTCGCCGGCCGAGTGGCCGTGATGTACGCCGGCCAGATCGTCGAGACCGGTGAGGTGGGGGCCCTCTTGCACGGCCCCGGCATCCGTACACGGCCGGTCTCTCGCCTCGGTCCCGCGGCGCAGATCAGTCGACATCGACTGCGAGCTCGATCCCAGGGCGAGTGCCTCCACCATGGGAGTGGCCTGCCGCCTGTCGGTTCGTCAATCGCTGTGCCCACGCGATGGATCAATGCATCGAGCATGCGGTGGCGCTGCAGGCAGATGACGAGGGAGCCGTGAGGTGCGTCCGGGCGGCGTCGCTGCACCTCGCCGGTGCGAGACCGACCGAACCGGAGTTCTCATGACGGATCTGCTCACCGTTCGCGACCTGCACGTGACGTACCATCCGCGAGGCCATCGGCGCAGCGAAGTCGTGGCGGTAGCGGTGTCGATCTGACGCTGGGACATGGTGAGTCGATCGGGCTTGTCGGCGCGTCGGGCGCCGGCAAGTCCACGGTGGCGCGGGCAGTCTGCACCTCGTGCGCGCAGATCACGGCACCATCCGTGTCGGCGAATTCGACGTCTCAGGGTTCGGGCGCTCCGCACCGCGCTCGTTCCGTCGGACGGCGCAGATCGTGTTTCAGAACGCAGTGGGATCACTCAACCCGGCGTTGACGGTTGGCGCCATCATCGGCGAGCCACTGTCGCTGCACTTCGACATGCGCGGTACAGGGCGAGCGGAGCGGGTGGCTGCACTGCTGGAAGAGGTCGGGCTCGACCCGCAGATGGCAACGCGACGTCGACACGAGCTCTCGGTGGGTCAGCGGCAACGGGTCAACATCGCCAGATCATTGGCGACCGATCCTCGGCTGCTCGTGCTCGATGAGCCGGTCTCGGCGCTCGATGCGGCGAGCAAGAACGGTGTTATCTCGCTCCTCGACGGCTGCAAGCCGAGCGAGGGGTCGCCTACATCCTCATCACCCACGACTTGCCGGTCGCGACCCACTGTGCAGCCGGATCGCGGTGATGCGAAGGGGCGAAAGTCGTCGAACAGGGCTAACGGAGCGGATCTGCGATCAGCCGGAGCATCCATTCACACGACAGTTGGTCGACTCGATGCTCGATCTCGAACGCGATCAGTCGCTGACTGGCATCACGTTCGATCACCTTGGCCTTTTGACGCTCGTACTCCTCGTCGACAACAGGCCCCGAACGTGCAGGTCGGCGAGCGCATTGAGCTGTTCGACCGGATCGACCACGAAAGCCATCCAGGCATCCTCGTAGTCTCGCACCCCACACGGAGGCCGGCGAGCAGGTCGAAGCCACGGTTGGGGTCGGCTTGGTCGCGGTCATGGTGACGCTCCTCTCGGGTGGTCGACGAACTTCTCCGCCAGTATCGACTCGACTCGGGACGCCGGGATGCGGTCGCCGGCGATGATCTGACCACCGGCGCGCCTCGCCGCGGTCGAGAGCGGTTTGGCCCAACGATCCTCCGTGACAATGACGACGCCCGTGGTTCCCGCTGCAGCGCGAGCGGGCCAACTCGAGGTCGTGCTCGCTCAACATCCCCCCGACGTCATTCTCCGAGTCCGCGGAGTGTCGCCATGCTGTCGACCGCGTCGAGCTCGAGCAGGGCAACTGCGCCATCGGGGTCCTTCACAAGCACGACGACGTCGAGGATGCGGATCGCGGCCCGTTTCACGAGCTTGACCAACGCGGGTCCCAAGCCCACCAGTGCCTCAACGTTCGGCACCGAGACGATGAAGTACTCGACGAGGTCGGTCGCGACTCCGTCGCGTGCCTTGGGGTCTTTGGTGCGTTCTTCAAGACGGGGGTCTTTGGTGCGTTCTTCAAGACGTGACCACGTCTCCTCCTCCGATGGTTACCGGTGTGTCCCGATTGTGAGGCGTTGTCGGTAGGTCGCGGACCACCCTGCGCGGGTGGTCGTCATTGCGGGCATCCACCCGCTCATGGGTGGTGTCGGCCCACCCGTGCCCCGAGATCGTCGGGTTCGAAGGCCAGAGATCGAGACGGCCTCGTGGCCGGGGAACGGAATTGGAGGACGAGTGGCTGTAGTGACCCAGACCGAGGCGTGGGCCGTTGAGGGCACGCCGAAGGGGGCCGGATGGCTGGCCTTTGCGTCGACGATGCTCTTCATCAGCGGCGGGTTCAAGATCTTCGACGCGTTGTGGGCGTTCAAGTACGACGACGATGTGTCCGAAGGCGTGCAGACCGTGCTGTTCGAGGGTGACCTCACCTCATGGGGCTGGGTGTGGCTGGTCGTCGGCATCGTCCTGATCGCCGCCGCGATTTCTCGTCAGCGGTGTCCAATGGGCGCGGTGGGTCGGGATCGTCACGGCGGGCATCGCGGCGATCTCGTTCTTCCCATGGATCTACTACCAGCCGCTGTGGACCATCCTCAGCGTCGTGCTGGCAGTTCTCGTCATCTATGCCCTGGCCGATGTACGGGGGGTTCGCGCAGAAGAGGTTCCTACCGTGGCTACTGAGTCCGTCCGACCACGCGAACGGATCGCCAACGAGCTGCGTGTCGCCCCAGGGACGAAGGCCAACCTCGCCGGGCGAGACACCGGCTGGACGGGCGGGGGAGAGTACGACACGCTCTCGCCGCCCGAGTTGGACCACACCGCCAAGGCGCTGCTGGCTGAGGGCATCGACAGGTTGAAGGATGCCCAAGAGCTCCTCTGGGCGAGCGACGACTACGCCCTGTTGGTCGTGTTCCAGGCGATGGATGCGGCCGGCAAGGACTCGACCATCGAACACGTCATGTCGGGGGTCAACCCGCAGGGCGTGCACGTCGTGTCGTTCAGGAAGCCCTCCAGCGAGGAGCTCGATCACACCTTCCTGTGGCGGATCTCCAAAGCGGCTCCCGAGCGGGGCCGGATCGGGATCTTCAATCGGTCCCACTACGAGGAGGTCCTGGCCCTCAAGGTCCACCCGGAGTGGATCGACAAGCAGCTGCCGGCGGCGACCGGGGCCCGAGTTCTGGGCGGCTCGCTACGACGACCTCAACGCCTTCGAACGCCATCTCGATCGCAACGGGACGAAGGTCGTCAAGTTCTTCCTGCACGTGTCCAAGGCGGAGCAGAAGCGACGCTTCATGGCTCGCCTCGACAACCCCGACAAGCAGTGGAAGTTCAAGGCCGCTGATGTGGCCGTGCGGGCCGCACTGGGACGAGTACATGCAGGCCTACGAGGACGCCATCACGGCGACGTCCACCGAGTGGGCGCCGTGGTACGTGATACCTGCCGACCACAAGCACGTGATGCAGGCGATGACCGCGACGATTCTCGTCGACACCATCGGCGCCCTCGACCTGTCAGTGGCCGACGGTTTCGGACGAGGACCGGCCGCCAACGAGGCGGCCCGCGCGAGTTGGAAGCCGAGCCCGAGTGATCCGCTCGACTCAGTCACCCGCAACAGATTGGAGAAACAACGCATGATCCTCGCCGAATTTGGCACTGGCCAGGTGTTCTGGTCGATGCTGTGGTTCTTCCTGTTCTTCATCTGGATCTGGATGTTGATCGTCATCTTCGGCGACATCTTCCGCAGTACGGACCTGTCGGGATGGGGAAAGGCGCTGTGGTCGATCTTCATCATCGTCCTGCCGTACCTCGGGGTCTTCGTGTATCTGATCGCTCGCGGCGGCAAGATGCGGCAGCACTCGATCGAGGCAGCCCAGGCACAGGATGCGGCAATGCGGCAGTACGTGCAGCAAGTCGCCCCACCCAGTGGATCGGCCGACGAGATTGCTCGACTCGCGGCGCTGCGCGACCAGGGCGTGCTCAGCGAGGCCGAGTTCCGGCGGGCAAGACAAAGGCACTGTCCTGATCGACGTGTCGACGCCGGCGGCAGCCGGTGACTTGTCGTCCCTCGAGGCGCGGCTCGTGACCAGGTTCAGCCGACTGGATCCTGACGAGGTGCGACGTTGGTCGACGACTCAGTCGCACAGTTCGAAGGGGCGAGAAGCCGCACCTACTTGGCCGTTCTGATCGAACGAGAGGCGATCGAACGCCTGCGTGTCGTGGAACGTGCCATGGGCGAGGTCGATGCGACGCTCGTCGCCGACCATCGGCCCGTGGACCGCGACACCTCAGCCCGCGGCGGAGATGAGCCGTGAACGCGAAATCAGCCGCATCGTCCTCCGCGACCCGACCTCGTGGCCTGCCAGCTGCGGCGGCTGACCCAGACGCCGCTAGCCCCGTGACGCGCTGAACTTGGCGCTTCTCTTCACCCGTTGGGTCCGATCGTCGCGCCGGTCGGGCGTCGGCTCCGGAAGCGGGGCGGCCGTCGCATCTTCGGCATGGTTGGCGCCACTAGCGTCGCCAAGTAGACCAAAGAGTTCAAGCCGCGGCCATCGCTCCCGACTTCTTGGTCGATTTGGCGCCACTAGCAGGCTGTTGCGGAATTGCACCGGGGTGTGCATGGTCATACAGGCAGGTCGCGTTGCGGTTCAGAACTCGGAATGCTCAAGCCGGTTCTGATTGCAGTTGGTTGCTCTGGAAGGAGGGCACCGGGCAGCTTGGTGGATGGTCATGCGGCGCGTCGCACTTTCTGCCACCAACCGATGGGTGTTTACGTGACGATTCGGTCAACCTGGCACCCATCGGTTGCTGCATGAACCCGCACCGACATGCATGTTCATGCACTCGTGGTCTCAAAGCGCAACAGCCTGCTAGCGGCGCCGATGGAACCAGAGTTCGCGGACGCCAGACCCGAACTGCCGATCGGCTGACTCTGCTTCCAGAGCAAACGCGGCCTGACTGGGGGATGACGGCCAGACCAACGGAAGCGGTCAGGAGCGCCGTGATTTCTGGGTTCCAAACCCGACACAACTGTCCGGATAGTGGCGTCAGAACTGGCACGGACGC
>CAVSZO010000034.1:0-149986 GCA_963732335.1 Ilumatobacteraceae bacterium
CCGGCAAACGTTGTCGGCCCGTCGAGGATGATGCTCAGTGCCGGCGATGGCGGGGAAGGTCGGTGATCGGCTGACGCCTGCCGGTTGGCGATTGTTCGGGGAGCTGCTCCAGCCGCAACCCTTCGGCAATCTGGGTGGCGAAGTCATCGTCGACATTGCGCAGGTCTCGGCCAACCACCTGGCGCGGATGCCGGGGCTGTTCGACACTTTGCTCAGTTCGAACACCAAGGCGTCGGCGATGTGGGCCTGCTCGATCGCCGTCTGGCTGATGTAGAACTGGCGGGCCTGGCTGTAGTGATCGGCGAACGTCTCCGAGCGGCGCACGCTGCTTGGGCCGTCCAATCCTCGGGGAACGACTGAAAGCCGCCGCTGCGGCGGATTCGCGCGGACCGCCGGCGGCGCCCCAGCGAATTCGGTTCGTAGTTGACGCGACCGATCGGGTTGTGCATCGCCATGTGCCCGTCCTGCTGGAAGTGCGCCACCGGGCACTTCGGGGCGTTGATCGGGAGATGCGTGAAGTTCGGGTCCGCCGAGCCGTTTGAGCTGCGTGTCGAGGTAGGAGAAGTTGCGGCCTTGCAGCAGCGGATCGTTCTGAAGTCGATGCCCGGCACGATGTTCTGCGTGCAGAAGGCGACCTGCTCGGTTTCGGCGAAGAAGTTGTCGACGCGGCGATCGAGGACCAGCCGGCCGACCGGCGGACCGGCACGTCTCCTCGGGGATGATCTTCGTCGCGTCGAGGATGTCGAAATCGAACCTGTCGGCGAAGGCGTCATCGAATAGCTGAAGGCCAAGTTCCCACTCCGGGAAGTCGCCGCTCTCGATCGCGTCCCACAGGTCGCGACGATGAAAGTCGGGATCGGCGCCGTTGATCTTCACCGCCTCGTTCCAAACCACCGACTGCAGGCCCTGCTTCGGCTTCCAGTGGAACTTGACGAACGTCGACTTGCCCGCCGCGTTGACCAGCCGGAACGTGTGGACGCCGAAACCCTCCATGAAGCGGAACGACCGCGGAATCGCCCGATCGGACATGATCCACATGACCATGTGCATGCTTCGGGCGTGAGCGAGATGAAGTCCCAGAAGTTGTCGTGGCCGGTCTGCGCCTGGGGGAAGCCGCGGTCCGGCTCCGGCTTGGCGGCATGGACCAGGTCGGGGAACTTGATCGCGTCCTGAATGAAGAACACCGGGATGTTGTTGCCGACAAGATCCCAGTTGCCCTCCTTCGTGTAGAGCTTGACGGCGAACCCGCGGACGTCTCGGCCAGGTCGGCGATCCCTTGCTGCCGGCAACCGTCGAGAACCGCACGAAGGCGGGTGTCTTTTCGCCCGGGCGCTTGAAGACATCTGCGCGGCGTGACGTCGGCGAGCGACTCGTAGTTCTCGAAAAAGCCATGAGCGCCGAAGCCGCGAGCGTGGACGACCCGTTCGGGAATGCGCTCATGGTCGAAGTGGAAGATCTTTTCGCGGAAGTGGAAGTCCTCCAGCAGCGGTCGGACCGCGCGGGCCGCCTCGAGCGAGTTCTGATCGTCTGCGACAGGGACGCCCTGCTGCGTCGTCAGCCGTCGCCCGGCATCTGAGGCAGTTTGATGGGTCTCGCCACGGTACCGACCAGCTCGATCAGCTCGGCACCGTCAGCGGTGTCGGGCGCGGCGTCGAGTGCCGGCTCGGACCGGCTCTCGTTCGTCGCCGCGAACATCGCCGGGCTTCGCTTCGCAGCGGGAGCTTTCTTCAGCGGGTCCTTCTTCGGCGGGATGGCCACCATTCCTTGCGTCGGGTCGGTCAGGACCGTGGCTTGCCGCGGTCGAACTGCCGGTTACCCGGAATCCAGCAGATGAAACCGATGCAGCTGGCCGACGTCGGGACGATTCGTATCCTGGCGTCGGGACAATTCGTCAAGGTGCGAGTCGGAGGCCGCGGGGGCGAGGTCAGGTGTGCCGGCCGTCGAGCCGCGGTGTGCTCGGTCGCCCGTTGGAACCCGTGTGGAAGAGGTACTCGTAGATCGAGACGAGGTACATCACGACGATGACCGCGACGAACACGCCGAGGAATGCGCTCGACGCCGTGCCGGTCTCGAGGACCGCTGCGAGAACACCGAGGCGGCAGCGACGACGGCGCCGCCGATGCCGAGCCACCGGAAGCCACGCGCGGGAGCCGAGAATGAACCAGGCCATGGCGCTCTTGCCGTTTCGCCGACCAGGGCCACACGTCACGCTTGCGGGAGACATCGGCCCAGTCGAGGCTGCGCATTCACCAAGACATTCTCCGACACGGATGGGCACGTTCTGTGTCCGGCCGCTGTGGCGCCGGCCATCGCTGCGCATTTGTGCAGCCCGCGTCGGACGAAACTTGCTTCCCGTGTGTCGCAGCACGCGACCAGTGTGGCGTGTCCAGAACTACTTCGATGGGTCGGTCGCGCAGCGTGACGAGGTCCTCTGGCCGCACCTCTTCGATCCCGAGGTCGTCGAGCCCCGGTGGGCCTCCTTGCTCGTTGAGCTGGGGGATGGGCGTGCCCTCGAACTTGGTATCGGCATGGTCGCCTCGCCCTGCCGCTAGTCGCCGAGGTATTCGCGTGAACGGCATCGAGCTGTCGTCGGCGATGGTCGAACAGTTGCGGTCCCAGCATGATCCGCGAGACATCGATGTGACGATGGCGACTCGACCACGAATGCTGCGATCGGCATGTTCACCCTCGTGTACTTGGTACGCAACACGATCATGAGCCTGACAGACACAGGACGCGGCAGGTCGAGTGCTTCTTCAATGTTGCGACGTAGTCCCTGGAGCCAGGTGGCTTCGGTCGTGATCGAGGCCATTGTTCCCCCGTGGCAACGACTCCCGCCGGGGGAAACCGGCATCCCGTTCGATGTGAGCCCGGCACACCTCGGCTTCGACGAGATCGACGTGGCGACGAGAACTCTTGGTCGCACCACTACTTGGTTCGTAGATGGCGAGACCAAGACCTTCTCGGCGCCATTCCGCAACGCGTGGCCCTCAGAGTTGGATCTCATGGCTCGCCTTGCCGGATGGCGTTGCGCGATCGGTGGAGTGACTGGAACCGCGAACCCTACACCAGCACGAGTCGCAGCCACACCCCGGGTCTGGAGAAGCCCGAGTCAGCTCGGCGGGAGGCCCAGACCCACGCAGGAGCACAGGTCCAAGAACTGAGGTCCGCGACCCGCAGCGGCCCTCCCGGCACGTGCATCACTAGCAGGTGCTTCGTTGGAGGTCATGGGTTCGAGTCCCGTCGTGCCCACGGCTCGCCGCGTGACGTTCTCGCGGGGGCGTGTCTCGTGAGCACGACAAGTCGTGCGCCGTGATCTCAGCCTCCGGCGGGCGTTCAGGCGCCACGCAGGCTTACCTCGGTGGGTGCGTTTCGGCTCGGCGGGCAGGGTTTAAGAGCTGTCGACACAGACCGGTCGCCCGGGCACCTGTGATCGTCCACCGTCGGCTCGCGCGGACGTCTATCACTAGCAGGTGCTTCGCGTCGCGTCTAGCATGTGCGCAATGGCCAGGTTGTGCGAGCGACCGGGATGTTCCGATCGCGGCGCCGTTGCGTACGGGTTCGATGCCGACCGGCTGCTCGTATGGCTGGCCGCATTCGATCCGGACGTCGAGCGCACCCGCGCCGGTGTGCTGTGCAAGCGCCACGCCGATTCGATGGTGGTGCCGGTCGGTTGGACGCTCGACGACACGCGTGAGCCGCGGCCGCCACTGTTCAAGGCGCCGCGGACGACCAGACGCAAGCGTCAGCCGCGTCGGCAGCCGACCACCGCCGCTGGACGCGGCTCCGCCGAGCGTGCCGACGAACTCCCATTACAGACGGACCCGGGGCACACGGTCGCCGAGCTGAGCGGGGCCGAACCCGACGATCCCGACGCCACGGTGGCGATGCCGTGGATGCCGGTGTTCGACGTGCGTGACGACCTCGACGGACTGCTGCGCGCCAAGTCGCCGCTGCTCGCCCGCGCCTTCCAAGGTTCGGCGCGGCCCCGCTGACCGCTTTCGATGAAGGCGACGATCACCGAGTCGTTCCCCGACGCGAACACGGCGACGCTGTTCGAGCAGATCGCCACGCTGGACCGGTACCCAGCGTGGATGCGCCTCGTACACCGGGTGGCGCCGATGCCACCGGACGACAAGGGCCCGGCCTGGTGGGTCGAGTTGCGCGCCCGGGTCGGGCCGTTCACGCGGTCGAAGCAGTTGCGGATGGTTCGCACGCAATTCGTCGACAACGAACTCGTGAGGTTCGAGCGTGTCGAGGACGACGAACGAGACCACGCCGAATGGATCCTGATGGGAGAGGTGGCGGCCGCCGATCGGGGCGCCGACCTGACGATGCACCTGGAGTACACCGGCGAGCTGTGGAGCATGAACGTGCTCGGTCGGATTCTCGACGACGAGGTGCGCCGTAGCACGACCGCGCTCGCCCAACTGCTCAGCGACGCGCCCACGCACTGAACCGTCCGTCGCCGCGACGTTCGAGCCGCAGCTCGATGCCGAACGTGTCGCTCAACCGCTCGGCGGTGAGGACGTCGCCGAGCCGGCCGGCGGCGACGACGGATCCGGCGCGCATCAGCATCGCGTGGGTCAGCGATGTCGGGACGTCCTCGACGTGGTGGGTGACGACGACGAGCGGCGGAGCGTCTGCGTCGTCGGCGAGGTGGTCGAGCGCCTCGACGAGTTGCTCGCGCCCGGCGAGGTCGAGTCCCGACGATGGCTCGTCGAGCAGGACGACGGCCGGCTCGTTCATCAGTGACCGAGCGAGGAGCACCCGGCTGCGCTCACCCGACGACAGCGTGGTGAGGGTGTGCTCGGCGAGACGGCCGACTCCCATGCGGTCGAGGCACTCCAGAGCGCGTTCGTCGTCAGCCTCCGAGTAGCGGTGCCACCACGGTTCGAGGGCGCCATACCGAGCTGTCCGCACGGCGTCGAAGGCCGTCAGGGTCGGTCGCAGCTGGTCGGCCAGCGCCGCTGACACGAACCCGATGCGCCGCCGCAACTGGCGCACGTCGGTCTCGCCGAGTCGCTCGCCGAGCACCTCGACGACGCCGGCGGTTGGGTGCTCGTAGAGGGCGGCGATGCGCAGCAGCGACGTCTTGCCGCAGCCGTTGGGGCCGAGCAGCAGCCAGCGCTCGCCCTGCCGTACCTCCAGATCGACACCGTCGAGGATGGTCGAGTCGCCGCGGACGAAGCGAATCTGGCTGAGCCGCAACGCTGCCGCCGAACCCGGTTGTGCAGGTGCAGGAGGCCCGGCTCATGGCCGCAAGCCTGCCGTTCGTGACCAGATCGCGGCGGGTTCGTCATGATCGTCATCCAACTGAAACACATCGGCTACACTCGCCGCCGTGACCTGGCGCCGCGCTCGATTCGTGATCGCGGTGTTCGGCGTTGGCCTGCTCGCCCCGTCGGTCGGGTTCGGCCTCAACACCGCGGCGACGGCACAGAGTGATGACGATGCTGCGGCTCGCGCCGCCGCCGAGATCCAAGCAGCGCGCGATCGCGCCAACGCTGCCGCTGAGGCATGGACACAGGCCGGAATCGAACTCGAAGCGATCGACGAAGAGGTCGGTGAGCTGCAGGCGGAATACGACGCCCTGCAGGCAGATCTCGACGAACTGCGCAGCGACACGGAAGAGGTTGCGATCAATCGGTACATGGCGGCCGGGCGCCGGAGCGATGACGATCTTCGAGGGTCCGCAGGCATCGACCGATCACATCGTCGCCAACGAACTCGTCGCAACGGCCACCAACAGCTCGACGACGGCGATGGACGAGTACGCCGTCGCCGCCGCCGACCTCGAGGAATTGCGCGAGGACCTCGAGGACAAGGAGGATGAGCTCGAGGAGAAGCGCGACGCGTACGCCGAGGCCCAGGACGCCGCTGAGGCCGAAGTCGAACGTCTCCAGGAGATCGAGGCCAAGCGTCTCGAGGACGAGCGTGTGCAGCGCATCCTCGAAGCCCAGCGCGCCGAGGAGCTCCGCCAGCAGCAAGCCGAGGCCGAGGCGCGGGCCGCGCAGGCTGAGGCTGAGGCGCGGGCGGCGCAGGCTGAGGCCAGGCTCAGGCTCAGACTCAACAGCCCGAGGCCCAGGAGGATGCCCCAGCGACGCCTGCACCGCAGCCGCAGGCCCCACAGGATCAGCCGCAACTGCCGACAGCTCCGGCGCCGTCCGGAGGAGATGGCGCGCGCCGCCAGCGACGACCCAGCCCGACAAGGACGACGGCGAACAAGCCACCGTCGACCGCCCCGCCGCAGACCGCTGCACCCGACACGGCGCCGCCGCAAACGGAGCCGCCAAAGAGCGGGCTGATCTGCCCGGTACGCGGGTCGGCCTACTCCGACACGTGGGGGGCCTCGCGCTCGGGTGGCCGCAGCCATCAAGGCGTCGACATGCTCGCCGGGACCGGTACGCCGATCGTTGCCGTGGTGTCGGGCTCGGTGCAGTTCAAGCAGACCAACCTCGGCGGCAACTCCGTGTGGCTCTCCGGCAGCGACGGCAACCGCTACTTCTTCGCCCACCTCAGCTCGTTCGCCGGGTCCAGCCGGTCGGTGTCCCAGGGTGAGGTGATCGGCTACGTCGGCGACACCGGCAATGCCCGCGGTACCCCGCACCTGCACTTCGAGGTCCACCCCGGCGGCGGCGCCGCCGTCAACCCCTACCCGTACGTCCGCTCAGCCGGCTGCTGAGTTTCGCCGTCGCAACCGGAGGTTGCTCGGCGCCGCACCCCCGGCCGACTGGCGGTGGCGGGCGGCGAGTTGGCCGCAGGCGGCGTCGATGTCGGTGCCGCGGTTGCGGCGGACGGTCGCGCCGACACCGAGGGCGTCGAGGCGGTCGCGGAACTGGCGGACTCGTGGCACGGGTGAGCCGGTCGTCGGCCAGCCAGGCGTCGGGTTGAGGGGGATCAGGTTGACGTGCGCCGCCGGGCGCAGCCGGCGGGCGAGATCGGCGAGCTCGATGGCATCATCGGGCCGATCGTTGACTCCGTCGATCATCGCCCACTCGAAGCTGACCCGTCGGCCGGTGACGTCGATGTACTGCTGGCAGGCGCCGATGATGGCGTCGAGCGGGTATCGGCGGTTGAGCGGCACGAGTCGTCGCGCAGTGCGTCGTTGGCGGCGTGGATGCTGACGGCGAGCGTGACCGGCAGGCGGCGAGCGGCGAGGGCGCGGATGCCCGGCACGACGCCGACGGTCGACAGCGTGATGTGCCGCGCCGACAGGCCGACGTCGTCGTGGATCCGTTGCGTCGCCGCCCATACCGACGCCTCGTTCGCCAGCGGCTCGCCCATGCCCATGAACACGACGTTGCTCAGCCGGCGTCCGGCAGTGCGGGCGCGGCGGGACGCGACGATGACCTGCTCGACGATCTCGCCAGTCGTGAGGTGACGATCGAAGCCTCCCTGGCCGGTGGCGCAGAACCCGCAGCCCATGGCGCAGCCGGCCTGGCTGGAGATGCACACGGTGGCCCGATCCCGATAGAGCATCAGGACGGTCTCGACCTGATAGCCACCGTCGATGGCCGACAGGAACTTGACGGTGTCGCCGGCGTCGGAGATGGTCTCGGCGACGGCGGTGAGCTCCGACGGCAGCAGGCGGTCGACCTCGTCACGCAGTCGCCCCGGCAGGTTCGTCATCTCGGTGGGAGCGCGCAGGCCGCGATACAGACCGTCCCAGATCTGGTCGACGCGGTACCGCGGCTCGTCGACGAGCAGGTCGGCGATCTCGTCGCGAGTGACCCCGTAGCGGGTCGGGCCGACCAGTGCGACGTCGCCGCCGGGGCGACAGCGACACGTCGCTCACCGTCACAGGGTTACCCGACGCCGAGTTCGGCGGCGAGCCGTTCGTAGTCGGCGATGCGGGCTCGGATCACGTCGAGGCTGGCGGTCCAGAACGCCTCATCGGTGACATCGAGGCCGAACGCCCTGCCGAGCTCTTCGGCGGTGTCCATCCCGGCGCGCGACAAGAGCGTCTCGTAGCCCGACCGGAAGCGTTCCGGGTCCTCGCGGTAGCGGGCGAACAGACCGAGGCCGAACAGCAGCCCGTAGGTGTACGGCCAGTTGTAGAAGTGCGATCCGTAGTAGTGCGGCTTGAGCACCCACATGTACGGGTGGGCGGTCGAGTGGTCGAGTCCGTCGGCGTAGGCGGTCGCCTGACACTCGAGCATCAGCTCGTTGAGCTCGGTGACGCCGAGCGTCCGGTTGGCGCGCCGCGCGAAGACCTCGCTCTCGAAGAGGAAGCGGCTGTGGATGTCGACGACGACCTGGTTCGACCCGGCGAGGTCGACGTCGAGCACCGCCAGGCGCTGGGCGCCGTCGAGGCGCTGCAGGGCGCTCTCGACGACGAGCGTCTCGCAGAAGATGCTCGCCGTCTCGGCGAGGGCCATCGGCAACCGGCGCTGAAGGTAGGTGCGTTCGGCGAGCGTCGTGTTGTGGTAGGCGTGGCCGAGCTCGTGGGCGAGCGTCTGCGCCGAGTCGGCGCTGCCGGACCAGTTCAACAGCACGAGCGAGCGGGGCCCGATGAACGGCATGCAGAACGCCCCGCCGGTCTTGCCGTCCCGCGGTCCGGCGTCGATCCAGCGCTCGTCGAGGGCGCGTGTCAGCAGGCCGCCGAGCTGGGCGCTGTACTCGGCGAAGGCGTCGTGGACCGTGGCCACGCCCTCGTCCCAGCTCAACCTCGCCGGTGCGATCGGGGACGGGGCGACGAGATCGGACCACTTCAACGCCCCGCCGAGGTCACCTCCGTGGAGGGCGGCCTTGGCACGCATCCAGCGGCGGAAGTCGCCGAGCGCGTTGGACACGGCTGACTGCATCGCGTCGAACGTCGGGCGACTGACGGCGTTGGCGAACAACGAAGCGTCGAGCGGGTGGTCCCACTTCCGGCGGCGGTTGACAATCGTCGCCTCACCCTTGATCGCGTTGATCGCCGCCGCGCACGGCACGGCGACCTGCGGCCAGGCGACCATCTCGGCGTCGTAGGCGGCCTGCCGAACCGCGGGGTCGGCGTCGTTGGCGAGGCCGCGCACCGCCGGCATCGGCAGCCGCACGATTCCGGTCGGAAGCTCGACGTCGACGCTCAGTTGCGAGGTGACGTCGCTCTGCAGGTTTGCCCACGACGTCGACGCGACGGTGGCGAGTTCGGCGTAGAGGCCCTCCTCGGACTCAGCTCATCTGATGGGCGGCGCGGGCGGCGAGGCGGAGCAACGGTCCGGCGTGCTGCGGCCGCGGCCGTGCTGTAGGCGGCGAGTGACTGTGGGCCGCCGCTGCCGGAGTGCAGTGCGCTCACCCAGTCGGCGAGTCGGGCGACGAGCGGCGTGAGGCGGGCCTCGATGGCGAGCACCTCGGCGAACACCGACTGTGCCTGCTCGTCGCGACTGTCGGTGCTGACGGTCGCGTACACGTAGCTGTCGCAGCCGTTCGAGGAGTGCCCCGAGGTCGTTGAGCGCGTCGATCGACTCGTCGGCGGCGCGGCCGTCCGCCTCGGTGGCGGGGCGGGGATCGATGGCGCGGATCCCATGGCGGTCGAAGATCGCCACGGTTCGCTCGACGTCGGCGCGGGCCTGCTCGACGTCGGCGCGGAACTCGCGGGAATCGAGCGAGTCGTAGAGGTCGGTGACGCTCCAACGCGGCAGCCCGTCGAGCTCGCCGGGGAGTTCGACAGTCGCCGCGGTCACCCGTGCCACGCTAGCGATCAGCTGCCGCCACCTCGCCGACGTATGCACGGTCGACGCGGTGCACGGTGAAACCGAGTCGCTCGTACATCGCCGTCGCCGTGGTGTTCTCGGCGGCGACGTAGAGCAGAGCCTCCGAGGCGCCCCGCTCGGCCATGTGGTCAAGCCCGGCGAGGGTGAGTTGTGTGCCGAGACCGAGGCCCTGGAAGTCGGGATCGACGCCGATGACGTAGATCTCGTAGAGCGACGCGTCGTGACGTTTCGTCCAGCAGAACGCCGCCAGGCGGCCGTCGCGCTCGTGGAGACGCAGGTCCTCGGCGTCGAACCACGGCTGGCGCATCCGCTGGTGCAGCGTCTCCAGCGTCCACCCGTGCTGCTCGTGGTGGCCGGCGAACGCCCGGTTGTTGACCGTCAGCCACGCCTCCTCGTCGCGCCCGGGCCGGAACGGCCGGGTCGCCACCTCCGGGCGGCGTTCGGTCGGAAGCGGTCGGCGCATCTGCAGCAGCTGGCGATCCTCGCGGAAGCCGAACTCGGCTGCGATGGCGTCGTCGACGGGTCTCGGCGCGTACACCCACCAGTCGACCCGTCCGCCGCCTTCGGCTGCGACGGCTGGCCAGCAGTGCCTCGACCAGCTGTCGCGCCGCCAGTTCGTCGCGGTGGTGCGGATCCGTGACGGTTTGCATCGTCCAGTCGCCGTCGCGCCGCGACGCGATGCCGATCCCGGCGAGACCGTCGGTTCCATCGCCGAGTTGGACGGCAACGCTGGGCACCGCCTCGCCATGAATCAGGTCGTCGAGATCGGCGGCGAGTTGATCGGACAGACCGATGAAGCCATCCGCACGGGCGGCGTCGCCGAGCAGGCGCTGTACGTTGAGCGCGCTCGCGGCGTCGAGCCGCCGGATGGTCGCCGGTGGTCCACCAGCCGGCTCCGAGCCCATGAGAGCGACCGTAGCCAACGAGCGGGTGACTGGATGGCAAAGCCGAGAACGCCGAAAGGACGGGCCCGCGAGGTCGCCCGCCGCTTGTCCATCGAGTACCCGGACGCAGTCTGCGAGCTCGACCACCGCAGCCCGTGGGAGCTGCTCGTGGCGACGATCCTGTCGGCTCAGACCACCGACGTCCGGGTCAACATGGTGACCCCGGAACTGTTCCGCCGCTACCCGACGGCCGCCGACCTCGCCGCCGCCGACCCGCGGGAGGTCGAGGACGTCATTCGCTCGACCGGCTTCTACCAGAACAAGACACGAAGCCTCTTGGGGATGGCGGCGGCTGTCGAAGAGCGCTTCGGCGGCGAGGTGCCGTCACGACTGGAAGACCTCGTGACGTTGCCCGGAGTCGGGCGCAAGACGGCCAACGTCGTGCGCAGCGTGGCGTTCGACCTCCCGGGCCTTCCCGTCGACACCCACGTCGGCAGGTTGTCGCGCCGGCTCGGGCTGACCGAACACGCCGACCCGGTCAAGGTCGAGCACGAGCTCAACGGCTATCTGCCAGCGGCCGAACGGGGACGGTTCAGCCTGCGGATGATCCTCCACGGTCGCAGGGTGTGCCTCGCCCGGTCGCCCCGTTGCGGGGACTGCGTGCTGGAGGACATCTGCCCGTCGAGCCGGCTGCCGACACGTCGACGTCGCCGTCCCCGTGTGACCACCGTCACGCCGAAGTCGTGAGGGGTGTGGTGTTCCGAGGCGGCCGGGTGTCGTGTTAACATCTGTGTCACCAACCAGGATCCCGCCACCTGGGTTGCCGCGACGCCGGGATCCGCCGCCTGGCGTCGCCAGAACGACGGCCTCTCTATGAGGCCGTCGTTCACGTTGTGCCGCCGGTGTGCGCACACAAACCGCGCACTGGGCGCGCCCAATTCGCATACAGCGCGGTCTCAGCGCTGTCGACGCCGACTTTGATCGCTCGGCGGATCGCACGTTCGGCAACGCCGAGTGATCGCTCCGCTTCGTAGATCGCCGTGAGCAGGTCGTCACGTTCCTTGCCGACGTCGCCAGCCAAGGCACCGACGCGTCGCTGGTAGTCGCCGATCGCTTCGGCGGCGGCGCTCAGCTCGGCAACCATCGCCGCTGGCATGCGTTCGCTTCGCTCACTCATGCTGCAAACCTCATGCCCCAACGCTCGCACCCTGCCGTTATCGTCGCCAAGCGTGGACCGCCTGAGCGTCGATCCGGTGCCGGTGCGCGCCGACCTCGGCGCCCTCGCCGGCTACCACTCGCCACAGGTCGACGCGGACGTCCGCCTCAACACCAACGAGTCTCCGTTCGCCCCTCCGGCGGCATGGCTGACGGAGTACGTCGACGCCGTCGCGCGGCTGTCCTGGAACCGCTATCCCGATCGCCGGGCGGCGGAACTGCGCGCCGCGATCGCCGGCTTTCACAGCGTGCCCGGCGACCGGGTCTTCGCCGCCAACGGATCGAACGAGGTCATCCAGTCGCTGCTGTTGGCATATGCCGGGCCGGGGCGCAACGTCGTCGTGTTCGAGCCGACCTACCAGCTGCACCGCCACATCGCCCGGATCACCGGGGCGACGGTCGTCGCAGGCGAGCGTCGCGACGACTTCACGCTCGATCCCGAGCACGTGTCCAGCGTGATCGCCGGCTCCGACCCCGCGGTGACGTTCCTGTGCTCGCCGAACAACCCAACGGGCGTCATCGAGTCGCCTGACGTGCTCGACCTCGTGTTGGCGGAGGCGCACGGCCTCGTGGTCGTCGACGAGGCTTACGCCGAGTTTTCGACGTGGTCGGCGCTCGACCGAGTGAACGACGATGGTCGACTCGTCGTCGTGAGGACGTTCTCCAAGACGTGGAGCATGGCCGCGGCACGGCTCGGATACGCAGTAGCGCCGACATGGGTGGTCGAACAGCTCGACAAGGTCGTGCTGCCGTACCACCTCGATGCCGCCAAGCAGCTGGCCGGGACACTCGCCGTCCGCCATGTCGCCGACATGGAGCGTCGCGTCAGCGCACTGGTCGAGGAGCGCGGTCGCGTCGCCGCCAGCCTGACGGACCTCGGACCAGCCGGGGTCGAGGCGTTCCCTTCCGGCGCCAACTTCATCCTCGTGCGGTTCCATCACCACGACGCTCACGAGATCTGGCGACGTCTCCTCGACGCGGGCGTTCTCGTGCGCGACTGCAGTGGCTGGCCCCGGCTCGACGGATGCCTGCGCGTGACGGTCGGGCTTCCGGCCGAGAACGACCGCTTCCTGGACGCGCTGCGCGGCGCTGTCGCACTGGCGCGGCGAGCGGCCCGATTGCAGGGGTTGGCATGAGAACGGCTACTCGCCAGCGAGCGACGAAGGAGACCCGGGTTTCCGTCACCGTCGATCTCGACGGGACTGGTCGGACCGACATCGCGACGGGCATTCCGTTCTACGACCACATGCTCGATCAGCTCGGTCGCCACAGCGGCTTCGACCTCACCGTGCGCGCCGAGGGCGATCTCGCACATCGACACTCATCACACCGTCGAGGACGTGGCGATCACGCTCGGCGAGACGTTCGCTGAGGCACTCGGCGACAAGGCAGGCGTGCGGCGCTTCGCCAGTGGTCTGTACCCGCTCGACGAGGCGCTTGTCGAGGTCGCCCTCGACCTGTCGGGCCGGCCATTCGTTGCCTGGAACGTGCCGATGCCCGAGAGCCTGCCCCTCGGCAGTCCGGCGTTCGATCCGCAACTCGCCGAGCACGCCGTCTCGTCGTTCGCCACCAACGCGGCCATCACACTGCACGTGACCTTGCGGTCGGGGCGGAACACCCACCACGTCATCGAGGCGACGTTCAAGGGCCTTGCCCGCTGCCTTCGTGACGCAGTGCGCGTCGACGCCGCCACCGAAGGAGTCCCGTCGACGAAGGGTTCCCTGTGACGCGGCTGATCGCCGTCGTCGACTACGGCATCGGCAACCTCCACTCGGCGCAGAAGGCGTTGGCGCGGCTCGGTGCCGATGCTCGGCTCACCGACGATCCGGCGCTGATCGCCGACGCATCGGCGGTCGTCCTTCCAGGGGTCGGTTCGTTCGGGGCGTGCATGGACGCGTTGCGCCGTCGCGGCCTCGAGGACCCAGTGCTCGCCGCCGCGGGCTCGGGCCGGCCGTTCCTCGGGATCTGCGTCGGCATGCAGATGCTGTTCAGCGCCAGTGAGGAGAGTCCGGGAGTGGCCGGGCTGGGGGTGATCCCTGGGGTGGTGCGCTGGATCCAGGGCGACGTCAAGATGCCGCAGATGCAGTGGAACGTCGTCGATGTGCGGGCTGCCGCCGACCCACTGTTCGCGGGTCTCGACCGTCAACCGTGGTTCTACTTCGTCCACTCGTTGCATGGAGTTCCCGATGATCCCGGCGCCGTGACCGCGACGTGTGAGTACGGATCGACCCTGAACGCAGCCTTCCGGAAGGGATCGGTCGCCGCCGTGCAGTTCCACCCCGAGAAGTCGGCGGGCGCCGGACTCGCCCTGCTCGGCAACTTCGTCGCTGAGGTAGCGCGTCGTATGGGCGCCGTCGTTGCCTCGTGACGGTTCACCTCTACCCGTCGATCGATCTGCGCGGCGGAAGGGTCGTCCGTCTGCGCCAAGGCGACTACGACCGCGAGACCACGTACGGCGACGATCCCGTGGGTGTCGCCGAATCCTTCTGCATCGGTGGCGCTCGGTGGGTGCACGTCGTCGACCTCGACGCAGCGAGAACCGGCGTTCCGGCGAATCGCGGGGCGATCGCGGCGATCGTCGCGGCTGTCGACGGACGCACTTCCGTTCAGGTGGGCGGCGGTGTGCGCTCGCTCGACGACGCCGCGGCGTTGGCAGATGCCGGTGTGGCGCGGGTCGTGATGGGCTCGGCGGCCGTCGACGACCCGAGCCTCGTCGATTCGGTCGCCCGGCGCGTTCCGGTCGCTGTCGCCCTCGACCACCGGCGCGGGCTCGTCGCCGTCGACGGGTGGACGTCGGAGTCGACGCTCACCCTGGCTGATGGTCTCGCTCGCTTTCCGTCGTCCAGCGCGTTCGTGATCACGGACATCGAGCGTGACGGTGAGTTGTCGGGCCCCGACCTCGATGGCATCGCCGTTGCCGTGGCGGCCACGACGATCCCGGTGATCGCCAGCGGTGGGGTCGCGTCGCTCGACGACGTGCGCGCCCTCGCGGCGATCCCGGGCCTCGGTGGAATCATCACCGGCAGGGCGCTCTATGAAGGGCGGTTCTCGGTTGCCGACGCAATCGCCACGATCGGCGAGGTCTCGGCGTGAACGTTGCGCGGATCATTCCGTGCCTCGACGTCACGGACGGCCGTGTGGTCAAGGGGACTCAGTTCGTCGACCTGCGCGACGCCGGCGACGCCGTCGAGTTGGCGGTGCGCTATGACGCCGAGGGAGCCGACGAGTTGGTCTTCCTCGACATCACGGCATCGAGCGACCGCAGGGACACCACGATCGACATGGTCCAGCGCGTCGCCGACGAGGTGTTCATCCCGTTTACGGTCGGCGGAGGGATCCGCACGGCCGACGACGCCCGCCGCATGCTCCGCGCCGGTGCCGACAAGGTCGCCGCCAACACGGCAGCGGTCGAACGACCCGAGTTGCTCGCCGAGATCGCCGCCGAGTTCGGCGCTCAGTGCGCCGTGTGTGCCATCGACGCCAAGCGCCGAGATCCCATCGAACCCGGTTCCGGCTGGACCGTGTACCTCCACGGCGGGCGCACGCCGACCGACCTCGATGCCGTCGCGCTGGGCGGTACGCGGCGGCTGCCCTCGGCGCCGGCGAGATCCTGCTCACGTCGATGGACCGCGACGGTACGGGCGATGGGTTCGACCTCGAGCTCGACGCGTACGGTCGCCGACGCGGTCGGCGTACCGGTGATCGCCAGCGGGGGAGTGGGGACGCTCGATCACCTCGTCGACGGGATCGTCGACGGCCACGCCGACGCCGTGCTGGCCGCCTCGATCTTCCACTACGGCCAGCACACGATCGCCGCGGCCAAGGCCCTGCTGACCGAGCGGGGCGTCACCGTCCGCCCAGTCGCCGCCTGACCGCTCCCGCGTGCGATCCGCAGAGCGACGCGCACCAAATCGGTGCATCTGGCTCCGGAGATCGAACGGCGGCTAGAACGGCGGTCATGACTGAGCAAACCAACATGGAGTACCGCCGGCTGGGCCGGACTGGCGTCAAGGTGTCGGTGTTGTCGTTCGGGTCGTGGGTGACGTTCGACACCCAGGTCGCCGTCGACGCCGCGGTGGAGTGCATGCAGGCCGCCCACGACGCTGGGTGCAACTTCTTCGACAACGCCGAGGCGTACGCCGGCGGCCGTAGCGAGTCGATCATGGGCGAGGCGCTGCGCAGGCTCGGCTGGCCACGGTGGTCGTACCTCGTGACGACGAAGCTGTTCTGGGGCATCCACGACGCCGTCAACATGACGAACACCCTCAACCGCAAGTACCTGCTGCAGGCGATCGACGGTTCGCTGGAGCGTTTCGGGCTCGACTTCGTCGACATCGTGTACTGCCACCGCGCCGACCCGGAGACGACGATCGAGGAAACCGTGTGGGCGATGAGCGACATCGTGTCGAGCGGCAAGGCGCTGTACTGGGGCACGAGCGAATGGTCGGCGGGGGAGATCGGCGAGGCAATCGAGGTCGCCGAACGCCATCACCTGCACAAGCCGGTGACGGAGCAGCCTCAGTACAACCTGTTCGCAGCGCACGCGCGTCGAGGAGGAGTACGCCGAGCTGTTCGAACGAGTTCGGCTACGGCGCGACCATCTTTAGCCCCTTGGCGTCCGGGCTGCTCACCGGCAAGTACCGCGACGGGATCCCGCCGACTCACGCGGCGCCCTTCCCGGTTACGGCTGGCTGGCCGAGGAGATCACCGATCCTGCCGCGGTGGCCAAGGTCGAGAAGCTGCGTCCGATCGCCGACGAGCTCGGCTGCACGCTGGCGCAGCTCGCCCTGGCATGGTGCACCAAGAACCCCAACGTGTCGACGGTGATCACCGGCGCCAGCAAGGCGAGCCAGGTGGTCGAGAACTTCGCCGCCTTGGACGTGGTCCCGGCGCTCACGCCCGAAGTGCTCGAACGTATCGACGCTGCGGTCCAGTAGCCAGCGTCGATAGGTTGCAGGTCGTGCCCACGTCCGACGACAAGCTGCCGATCCAGATGCTCAACGATCGGCTCCTCGTGCGCATCCCTGACGCCGACAGCGAGCGCCGCAGCCAGGGTGGCATCCTCATCCCCGCAACGGCGCAGATGGCCAAGCGCCTGGTGTGGGCCGAGGTGGTGGCCCACGGCCAGAACGTCCGCTCCGCCGAGGTCGGCGACCAGGTCCTGTTCTCGCCGGAGGACCGCTACGAGGTCGAGGTACAGGGGTGCGACTACATCATGCTGCGCGAGCGCGACATCCACGCCGTGGCGTCGGAGCGCATCGAGGCGTCGACGGGTCTGTACTTGTGAGTGCCGGCAGCCAGATCGACCTGGCGGCGATCAAGTTCGACGACCAGGGTCTCGTCCCGGCCATCGCCCAGGAGGCCGATACGGGCGACGTGCTGATGCTGGCGTGGATGAATGCCGAGAGCCTGCGCCTGACGCTGGCCGAAGGGCGGATGGTGTACTGGAGCCGGAGCCGCCAAGAGCTGTGGCGCAAGGGCGACACGAGTGGCGACGTTCAAACGGTTCGTGAGGCGTTCTACGACTGCGATGGCGACACGCTGTTGTTCAAGGTCACCCAGCACGGTCGCGGCGCCTGCCACACCGGGGCGCACAGCTGTTTCTTCACGCCGCTCAGCGCCTGACCGTGCAGCGCGTCCGTCCGAGTCGGGACGAGTTCCGCACGCTCGCCGCGGGGCACACGGTCGTCCCCGTCTGGGTCGAGTTGCTCGCCGATCTCGAGACACCGGTTGCCGCCTTCGCCAAGCTCGTCGGCGACGGTGACGGGTTCCTCCTCGAATCGGTCGAGCACGGCGAGCGGTGGGGCCGCTTCTCGTTCGTCGGCTGGGATCCCGTGCTCACGTTGACGCTTGCGCGACGGCGTCGTCTCGGTCGAGGGATCCGAGCACGTCGACATGCCGCGTGACCGCGGCATCCTCGCCGCGATCGAGGCAGTGCTGGCCGCGTACAACGCGCCCGGACCTGCCCGACCTGCCACCGCTGTCCGGCGGGCTCATCGGCTACCTCGGCTACGACGTCATTCGGGAAGTCGAACGTCTCCCAGACGTGCCGCCGAGCGACCAACACTTCCCCGACGCTGTGATGACCATGATCGGGTCGCTCGCCGCCTTCGACCACTGGCTGCAGCGGGTCACCCTGATCGAGAGTGTCCCGATCCACACGGACGACGAAGCCGCCCTGGACGCCGCCTACGAAGCGGCCGTCGGACGACTCAAGGCCGCCGTCGCCTCGCTCGGCCGACCGTTGCCGTACGTCCCGGTCGCTCCACCCTCACCGGACGAGGCGCCTCCGACGGTGGTGAGCTCGATGCCCGACGGCGACTACCAGCGAGCGGTGGTCGCCGCCAAGGAGCACATCGTCGCCGGCGACATCTACCAAGTGGTGCTCGCCCAACGCTTCGACTTCGACCTCGCAGCCGACCCGTTCGACGTGTACCGCATCCTGCGTCAGATCAATCCGAGCCCGTACATGTACTTCGTGCGCGGCCCCGAGGTCACCGTCGTGGGGTCGTCACCCGAGCCGATGGTGAAGCTCGTCGACGGGACGGTGATCTCGCGGCCGATCGCCGGAACCCGCAAGCGCGGGCGCACGGACGAACACGACCGCCGCCTCGCCGCCGAGCTTGTCGAGCATCCGAAGGAACGCGCCGAGCACGTGATGCTCGTCGACCTCGCCCGCAACGACGTCGGACGCGTCGCCCGCTTCGGGACGGTCCACGTCGACGAGCTGTTGACGCTGGAGCGCTACAGCCACGTGATGCATCTCACGTCACAGGTGTCTGGAGCGTTGGTCCCGGGACTCGGCCCGATCGACGTACTCCGCGCCACGCTGCCGGCCGGCACGGTGAGCGGGGCGCCCAAGGTGCGGGCAATGGAGATCATCGACGAGCTCGAACCGGTCAAGCGCGGGCCCGTACGCAGGCGTCGTCGGCTACGTCGACTGGCGCGGCAACCTCGACACGGCGATCGCCATCCGCACGATGTTCGTCCACGACGGCGCTGCCAGCGTGCAGGCCGGCGCCGGCATCGTCGCCGACTCCGATCCCGACGACGAGGACCTGGAGTGCCACAACAAGGCCGCGGCGCTACTCGCCGCAGTCCCGGCGGCTCGCCGGATGCGCCGCCGAGCCGGCCCGTGAGGATTGCCGGCTCCTCGCTCGCCAGGTCGGGCGCCCGAGATCAGACCAACGTTGGATTCTCCTCGGCGAACGGCCCGACCGGGTTCTCGATGAACCAGACGTGAGTCATCCACGACCGCCGGTGACCATTCACCGTCCATCGCCGTGCACTCGCTCGCGCGAGGCGACAGTCGTCCTCCAGCTCTTCGCCGTCGACGATGCAGGTCCACACGTGCTCGCTCAGGTAGGCTGCTGCAGAATCGGTCGGTGGCTCGGGTAAGGCTGGTCGACGACGTAGGCGACGCAACCAGCTCCCAGTCACCCGTACGGAGCTTGGAGTACATGAGGAACTCGGATCGACGGGATCGAGCTCGGTTCCGACCGGGCCAGGACCGGCTGCAGTCGACTCTCCCGATAGGAGCGGCGCCGGTCTCCGGCAGGCGAGGATGTCCTGCACCCAGCCGTCGGTGAGCTGACCATGTCGAGTTCGGGCCTTATTCTGCAACAGGCGCTGACGTTCGGCCCGCGCTGGTCGCGGACGTTCCCGGCACCAACAGTCGGACCCGACGCCCGGCCCGCAGCCTGTTCCTTCCGGAGCCAGCGACTGGCGAACGACAACGGCCCAGACCTTCCTGCTCAGCACCGCAGTCACCGCTGCCACCTGCCCGAATTTACATTGCCGTGTGGGATCGATACCATGCGCGGAGGCCGCACAACGAGGTGGCGGCCATCTGCCTGGGGGAGGTGGAGCGATGAACTCGCGACACGTGTTCGGAACGGTCCTGGCCGCAGGACTCATCCTCACGACGGCGACCGGCGTCGCCGCTCGACCGCAAGGCGACGGCGAGGAGGTCACGATCGACGTCTGGGTCCACGACTCTGCTGACTTCGGCGAGTTCCAGGAGACGCTCGAAGAGGAGTTCGAGGCTGCGCATCCGAACATCTCGATCAACTCGACCAAGTTCCCCGAGGATCAGTACGACGTCAAGGTCGACACGGCGATCGCCGCAGACGAGGCGCCGGACATCATCACCAACTTCGGCTTCGGCCGGGCGCGGGAAGGACAGCTGCTGCCGCTGGACGACATGATCGCCGAGCAGGGCATCGACCTGTCGACGTTCAACCAAGCGGTCGTCGGGCCGCCGGCGAGTGACTTCAGTTGCTGGTACGAGGAACAGCTCTACTGTCTCGGCTCGTTCCTCGGCACGGCCTTGATGATCTACAACAAGGACCTGTTCGACGCCGCCGGGATCGCCCATCCGGCGCCGTGGCCTCCGGTGACGGTGGAGGAGTACGCCGAGGTCTCCTGCCAGCTCCGTGACGAGGATGCCGGCGTCTGGGGCACAGCGCACGATGGGGGCATCTTGCCGCCCGACATCACCATCAGCCCCGACGGTCGCACCGTCGACGGCTACATCAACAGTCCCGAAACCATCCAGCAGTTCGACGTGCTGACCGGGATCGTTCGCGATGGGTGCGCCCCGACCGTGAACGTGATGGACCCGTGGGCGCAGGGCGCCGACTTCTTCGCCAGCGGCGAGCTGGCCTCGGTCATCACCGATTTCACCGCCCTCGACCAGTTCGAGGAGGCGGGCGTCAACTACGGCGTCACCGCTCCGCCGACGCCGGACGGCGTGGACCCGTTCTTCTACGTGTGGACCGACAGCGTCGGCGTGCTCGAGAGCTCGGACAACCCTGAGGAGGCGATGGAATACATCGCCTTCCTGGCCACCGAGGGCAACCGGCTCCGGGTCGAGGTCGAAGGCACGATGCCGCTCGACTCAGCGGTCGCCGAGGAGCTCAACTGGGCGCAGGACATCCCGGGCCGCCTCGACGCGCTGGAGATCGTGCCTCACGCCCGCTCCCTCGTCTTCGTTCCCCAGTGGCCCTACGATCCGATGTTCGACGCCGTCAACGTGATGATGAGCGGCGAGCGCAGCGCCGAGGACGCCCTCAACGACGTTGCTGGCGCGGTCCAAGACGAGGTCGACGCGGCCTGGGAGTGGTGGGAGGACACCGGCGGCGGAAGCGTGCCCGCCGGCTGACCCGTGGCAACCACACTGATCGCCGGCGGCGCGAGCGACGCCCTGGCGCCAGCACGTCGACGGAACAAGAAGGGGAGGGCCGCCCGCGCCGAGCAGCGGGCCGCCTACCTCTTCCTGTCGCCGTGGCTGCTCGGGATGGCAGCGTTCTGGGTACTCCCGATCATCGCCTCGGTCTTCATCAGCCTGACCGACTGGGACATCACCCAGGATCCCAACTGGGTCGGCCTCGAGAACTACCGGGACATGGTCGACAGCCGCACGTTCTGGGTGTCGATCCGGGTGACCCTCAAGTACATGCTGCTCTCCGTGCCGCTCTACCTCGTCTGCGGTCTGTTCCTGTCGATGCTGCTCAATCTCAAGGTCCGCGGCATCAACATGTTCAGGACGATCCTGTTCCTGCCGTCCGTGCTGAGCGGCGTCGCGGTGGCAGTCCTGTGGGTGGCGCTGCTCAACCCCGACGTCGGCGTCGTCAACAACCTCCTTCGCGACGTCGGCATCGACAACCCGCCGCGGTGGCTGGGCAGCCCGACGTGGGCCGTGCCGGCGGTGGTTCTCGTCGGCCTGTGGGGAATCGGCGGCGGGGCGATCATCTATCTCGCCGGGTTGCAGAACATCCCGGACCAGCTCTACGAGGCCGCCCTGCTCGACGGCGCCGGGCCGCTGCAGCGGTTCCGCTTCGTCACCCTGCCGATGCTGACGCCGACGCTGCTGTTCGTGCTGTTGACCGGCCTGATCGACGCCTTCCAGATCTTCGACACGGTGTTCGTCCTCAGCAACGCTCAAGGTTCCAGCCCTGACTCGCTCCTGTTCTACCTGCCCAACCTGTGGTACGAGGGTTTCGAGAACGGCCAGTACGGCTACGCGTCTGCGCTCGCCTGGGTGCTCACCGTCGCCGCCACGGTTGTGATCCTGTTGATCTTCAAGACCTCCGGCCGGTGGGTCTACTACGAGTACGACCCGGAGAGGGTCCGCTGATGACGGCGCTCCAAGAAGCCCCGCCGAGTGCAGCTCCTGCCCGTGCTCCGCTCATCGCAACGCCGTCGCGCCGCTACCGCCGCCGACACCTCCTCTACAAGGCGGCGATGTACCTGCTCCTCGTCGCCTTCAGCGCGTTCATCCTGTTGCCGGCCGGATGGATGCTGACCGCCGCCCTCAAGCCTGACCTCGAGCCGGTGTTCACGACCTCGCCAGAGTGGTGGCCGACGGAGTTCTTTCAGTGGGACAACTTCCGGCGGGTCATGACCGACTCGTTCCCGTTCCTGCGCTACATCGTCAACACCACGGTCATCGTCGTCGCCAACGTCATCGGCGTGCTGCTGTCGTGCTCGCTCGTCGCCTTCGCCTTCGCTCGGCTGCGGTTCAGCGGCAGCAAGGTGCTGTTCACGATCCTGATCATCACGATGCTGATCCCGTGGCAGGCGCTGATGGTGCCGCAGTTCCTGCTGTTCGTCGAGCTCGGCTGGTACGGAACGTACCTGCCGCTGATCGTCCCGTCGTTCGGCGGGTCGGCGTTCTTCATCTTCCTCATCCGCCAGTACATGCGCACGATCCCGCGCGATCTCGACGACGCTGCCCGCGTCGACGGGTTGAACACGTGGCAGATCTTCTGGCGGATCATCCTGCCGCTGTCGACGCCGGCGCTGACGGTGTGCGCCGTGTTCACGTTCCTCGGGACCTGGAACAACCTGCTCGGGCCGCTGCTCTACCTCGACAACGAGGACAACTTCACCGTCTCGATCGGGTTGGCGAACATGGTCCAGCGGGCGGGGACGCCGTGGAACCTGCTGATGGCGGCCAACCTGATCACGATGCTGCCACCGATCATCACCTACTTCTTCCTGCAGAAGAAGCTGATCGGCGGGATCGCGTCGGTCGGACTCAAAGGCTGAGAAGGGAACAGACTACGCGTGGCTGAGATCGTCCTCGAAGGCGTCAACAAGGTCTTCGCCGATGGAACCGAGGCGGTTCACGACCTCGATCTGGTGATCCCCGACGGCCAGTTCGTCGTTCTCGTCGGCCCCTCGGGATGCGGCAAGACGACCGTGCTGCGGATGGTCGCCGGTCTCGAGGACGCCACCAGCGGGAACATCGGGATCGGCGGAAAGCTGGTCAACGACGTACCACCCGGCGAGCGGGATGTGGCGATGGTGTTCCAGAACTATGCCCTCTACCCGCACATGACCGTCTACCAGAACATCGCCCTCAGCCTGCGGATTCGCAAGTTCAAGAAGGCCGAGATGAAGCGGCGCGTCGACGAGGCGGCTCGCGTGCTGCACCTCGAAGGCGTGATGGACAAGCGGCCGCGCGAGCTCTCGGGCGGACAGCGCCAGCGCGTCGCGATGG
Source organism: Ilumatobacteraceae bacterium (assembly GCA_963732335.1). Taxonomy (GTDB): domain Bacteria; phylum Actinomycetota; class Acidimicrobiia; order Acidimicrobiales; family Ilumatobacteraceae; genus Desertimonas. The sequence goes on from CAVSZO010000034.1 coordinate 23,304, forward strand.
GACGCGCGCTGGTGCGCGAGCCGCAGGCCTTCCTGATGGACGAACCGCTGTCGAACCTCGATGCCAAGCTCCGTGTACAGATGCGCGCGGAGATCCTTCGCATCCAGCGGGAGCTCGGCGTCACGACGATCTACGTCACTCACGACCAGGTCGAGGCGGTGACCCTTGGTGACCTCGTCGCGGTCATGCGGCGCGGCGTGCTACAGCAACTCGCCGGACCCTTGGAGCTGTACGCCCGCCCAGTCAACTTGTTCGTCGCCGCCTTCATCGGCTCACCCTCGATGAACCTCGTCGAGGCTACGTTCTCCAACGGCCCGACCGGCGCCTTCGTCGAGTTCGGCGGCCGCCGGCTCCGCGTCCCGGACGAGGTAATGGCGGCACGGCCGGCGCTCGCCGCCTACGACCAACGCTCGGTGATCCTCGGAATCAGACCCGAGCACATGGAGGACGCTGCCATCGTCTCGTCCGCCAATCCCGACGACCGGATCCCGATCACGGTCGAGTTGCTCGACGCCATGGGCTCCGACGTCTACGTCCACTTCCCGGTCGATGCGCCACCGGTGCTCACGGAGGACACGATCGAACTGGCATCGGACATCGACGACGAGGCGCTAGAGGATCTGACCGAGGCCGCCGCAGCCAACAGGAGCACGTTCGTCGCGCGGACGAGTCCCGACACCGACGCGAGAATCGGGCAACGCCGCGAAATCGTGGTCAACACCACGAAGCTGCACTTCTTCGACGTGGAGACGGGTCGCTCGATCTACGACGGCCAGGAGAGCCTGCCCGATCGAGCGATGAGTGAGCGCAGCGAGCTCATGCCAGTGGCGCGAGCGCCAGCGAGCCCGATGGCGATGGGGTACGGGGGCCAGCCCCCGCTGATAGATGAGTGAGTTGAGCGCCTGACGAAGCTCTGCGGAACGGAGGAGCCGCGATGGTGATCGATGCCCGACACGTCGAGGTCAAGCGCGCCATCGTTGACGGTGCGGGCATCCTGCGCCTCGACCCGGCGTGGGTGGCGCGGGACTTCCTGCCACCGGGGCGTCGCCTCGGTCTCCCCGACGACGCCTACGACCTCGGGCCACGGGGCGCCATCTGCGAGCGCTGGTTGGCGTCGACCACCAAGGCCGACAACCGCGTCGGCCCGCCGGACGAGGGCCTCAGCTACCTCGCTCTCGACGGGTCCGAACGGATCACCTTGAAGGAGGCTGTCGAGGCTCACCCCGAGGCGATCATGGGGGCCGAGTACGCGGCGACGCACTCGGGCCTCGATCGCTTGGCCAAGATCTTCGACTACGGCGCCCGTCTGCCCTTTCATCTTCACCATCGTCAGCAGCACGCCTCACTCGTGGGGCGGCATTGCAAGGACGAGGCCTACTGGTTCCCGCCGGGTGTCGACATGGGTCCGCACCCGGAGTCCTACCTCGGCCTGCACCCTTCGGTCGCCGACGACAGCAATCACGAGCTCCTGCTTCCATACCTCGAGGACTGGAACAGCGACCTCATCCTGGAACGGGCCCCCGCCTACCTCCTCGTCGCTGACGAGGGATTCGAGATCCCTTCCGGCGTCCTGCACGCTCCCGGGACAGCACTCACGATCGAGTTGCAGGAGGACTCCGACGTGTTCGCCATGCTCCAGGCGCTGAACGCCGGAAGGATCATTTCCAAGGAGCTCCTGTGGAAGGACGTCCGTGCCGAGGATCGCCACCGTCACGGCGAGCGGTTCATCCTCGAGCTGATCGACTGGGAGCAGAACGGCGACCCGTACTTCTACGAGAACCACCACCTCGCACCGCAGCTGATCGACGACTCCCGCCAAGACGGCGGCGAGGAGTACTGGATCTACTACAACTCGACGAAGTTCAGCGGCAAGAAGCTCGTGGTCCGGCCGGGCTGCTCGTACACGACAAAGGACGGTGGCGTGCACAACGTGTTCGTCTGGGCCGGCCGCGGCACCTACGGCGGGGCACCCATCGAAGGTGGTCGTCCCGGCGACGACGAGCTGCTCGTTACCCACGACCGGGCCACTGACGGGGTGGAGGTGTGCAATACCGGACCCGAGGACGTGGTCGTGATCAAGTTCTTCGGCCCCGACGTGAATCCGGACGCCCCGATGATCGAGCGCAGGTCACCGCTCTCACCGGTCGAGCGATGACCGCCGCGTTGCGCTGGGGAATACTCGGCACAGGGAAGATCGCCAGGATCGTCGCCGCCGCGCTCGGCGAGTCGTCGAAAGACTCGCTCGTCGCCGTGGCCAGCCGCAGTGCCGATCGCTCGGCGAGTTTCGCCCGGGACTTCGAGATCCCGGTACACCACCCCAGCTACGACGCTCTCATCGAGGACCTCGGCGTCGACGTCGTCTACGTCGCGACGCACCACCCGTCGCACTGCGAGTGGGCGGTCCGGGCCGCCGATGCCGGCAAACACGTCGTCTGCGAGAAGCCGATGGCCGTCAATAGCGCCGAAGCGCAACGCGTCATCGACGCCGCCCAGCGCAGCGACGTGTTCCTCGTCGAAGCGTTCGCCTACCGGTGCCATCCACAGACACGGCGTCTCGTCGAGCTGCTCCGAGACGGCGTGATCGGCGAGGTGAGGGTGATTGACGCGGTCTTCGGCTACGACGCTGGGCCGAAGCCGGAGAACTACCTGATGGTCCGCGAGCTCGCCGGCGGGAGCATCCTCGACGTCGGTTGCTACACGACGTCGATGGCGCACCTCGTCGCAGCCGTCGCGACGGGTGTCGATGTCGCCGAGACCGTCCACGTCAGCGGCGCCGCGCACATCGGGCCAACCGGTGTCGATCACACCGCCGCAGCGACGCTCATGTTCGACGGTGGCGTGCTGGCGAGGGTGGCGTGCTCGATCCAGGCCAACCTCGACAGCAGCGTGCGGATCTACGGCTCACAGGGTTCGATCACGGTGCCGTCGCCGTGGCTGCCCGGTCGGATTGGCGCGACCGCCGAGATCAACGTCGAGCGGTCGGATTCGTCGTCCGAAACGATCACCATTCCGATCGAGGCGGATCCCTACGCTGTAGAGGTTGACGCAATCACTGGGTTCATCGAGGCGGGACAGCGCACGCCGTCGGTGATGACTTGGAACGAGTCGCTCGCCAACATGCGGACGCTCGATCGATGGCGCGCCGCGATCGGCTTGAGCTACTGGAATGACGACGTCGGGACCGACCCCTAGTCGCAGGAGACGGATGTGGCAACGGTTGCAGATGTAGCGAAGCGGGCCGGCGTGTCGGTCTCCACAGCTGCCCGCGCCCTGTCTGGGCAGGGGTACGCATCTGCGGACACACGCCGCCAGGTGCTCGACGCAGCCAAAGAGCTCGGCTACGTGACGAACCAGATCGCCCGCAGCCTGCGCACCCGCCAGACTCGGTTGATCGGGCTGCTCATCGGTGACGTCGAGAACTCGTTCTACTCAACCATCGCCAAGAACGTCGAGTCCGTTGCCAAGGAAGCCGGCTACCACGTCGTGCTGTGCAACAGCGACGACCAACCAGCCAACGAGCGCGAGTACGTGCACCTTCTCGAGGGCATGCGTGTCGATGCGTTGATCGTGACGCCCACGTCGACCAGCAGGCGCAACCTGACGCGGTTGATGGACAAGGGCATCGTCGTCGTGCAGATGGACCGCGCTGTCGCCGGGGTGGCGGCCGACGCGATCGTCGTCGACAACGAGGCCGGCTCCGTTGCCGCGGTCACTCATCTCATCGAGGCGGGGCATACGCAGATCGGGATCATCACCGGTGAGCTTGATGTGTCGACCGCCTACCAACGACTCGCCGGGTACGAACGAGCACTGAAGGAGCACGGCATCTCGATCCGCAAGGAGCTGATCAAGAGCGGTTCGTTCCACCGCCGCGAGCACACGATCGAAGACGCCACCGATCTGATCCAGGCGCGGTCAGCGCCGACGGCGATCTTCGCGGCCAACAACATCCTTGCCGAGGCGGCGTTGCTCGCGCTGGAGCACGAGGGGCTCCGCGTCCCACGGGACATGTCGATCGTGGCCTTCGATGACGTGCCGTGGATGAGCATGGTCCAGCCGCCCCTGACAACCGTGCGGCAGCCCGCCGCCGACATGGCGCGGACCGCCGCCGAGCTGGCGCTGCGCCGACTCCGTGACGGGCGCCGGGGACCACCGAGCACGATCGTCTTCAATGCCGAGTTGATCGAGCGAGGCTCGGTGGCACCGGTTCGCAAGGTGAAGGCGGTGAGCGCCGTCGCCGCGAGGTGATGGTTGGCGGGACCTAGGTCCAGCCGCTTGTGCCGAGCAGCTCCCGCGTCTCCTGGTCGGCGTCCGCGAGCAGCGCCTCGGTGAGCGGGCTGGACATCGGCTCTTCCTGCGACCACCGCTTCATCCACGTCGGCCCGAACCCGACGAGCAGCGTTCGGCGGATGGTGCCGTCGCGGCGGGTCGGCATGGCGCGGTGCCACAGCGAACCGTGGACCAGCACGCAGCTTCCGGCAGCCAGATGGAGCAGCCGCTGGCCGGGCTTGTCGAGGTAGTCGTCGTCGGCAAGGTCCTCCTCGATCCACTGGTGCGAGCCGGGAACGACGCACAACGGCCCGTTGGCATCGTTCACGTCGTCGAGATAGATCAGCGCGTCCACGATGTGCGGCCGGCAGAAGAACGGCGGCAATGGCTCGGGGATGACCCGTTGATGGAAGTGCCAATGGGTCTCCTGGTTGGGTTCGCCCGGGTAGGCGATCCGGCCCCACGTCCCCCGCACCTGCACCTGGGGGCCGAGTACCGCCCGTATCACCGAAATGATCGGCTGGCAGCTCAGCAGCTCGAGGAAGGTTGGGTGCTTGTTCATCAGATGCCACACGTACAGGCCGCCATACTGGCGCGAGGACTGGACGGCCGACCGGCGTCCGAGTTCGCCGTACTCGGTCGCGACCACCTCGTCGAGCGCCGAGCGCAGGCGCTCCAGGTGGGCCTCGAACAGCCGCTCGCGCACGAGAAACCCGTCGTGCACGAAGTGCTCGACCTCCTGCGGCGACGCATCGACCGTCACGGGGCGGTGCGGGTCGCCGAAGTCGGAGCTGCGCAGCCGGTACTCGAGTACATAGGAGTTCTGCGACGGATCATCCATTCGCGCGGCCACCACCGTATGGTAACGTTTCCACATTCATGCCGGTTCTGCGTGAGGACATGAAGGGGCGACCCGGGTGGTGTGAGCTCGAGCGGTTCGCCATCGTCGCGATCCATCCGGCGGAAGAGGTTCGGTGGCGGCCCGAGCATCCGGCGAACAAGTTGGTCGTCGCCGACGGGCGTTGTCGCCTTCGGTCAGCCGATGGCGAGCGTTCGCTCGACGCCGGCGACACGATCGACGTGGCACCCGCTGAGCACACGATCACCGCTGATCAAGCGGCGACTGTCGTCGAGTTGGAAGGTCACTGGGAAGCCGAGTGCGGGGGTGTCGGGATCTTTCGGGTCGCCAACGCCGAGCACCGCACGGATGTCGGTGACCCCGTCACGTACCCGAAGAACACCGACTTCGACCGGCACTATCACGACTGTGACGAGTACTGGATCCTCGTCTCCGGTGGTGGCACCGCAGTGTCGGAGGACATCTCGTACGAAGTCGGGCCGGGGGATTGCGTCGCCACCCAGATGGGTCACCACCACGACTTGCCATCGGTCGCTGAGCCGGTGCTCGGTGTGTACTTCGAGACGACGATGCGCGGGCAGCGCCGGCGCGGCCACCTGTGGGAGCGCGTCCACGGCCCAGCAGTCCCACCGTGAGTGAGAGCGAATCATCACCGTCGGTCACACTGGTCACCGACGCCTGGACCCGTCGGCATGCGGACGTCGCGGGCTCGCCGCTCGAGGGACGTATCCGCGTGACCCGGGTCGACTGGGAAGCGTCGATGGATGAGGCGGAACGAGCCACCCTGCTCGACGCGGCCCTCGATGGCGCCGACGCGTTGCTGTTCGCGCCCTGGCTGTTCGGTCGTCTGCTGAGGTTTGACGAGGATCGGTGGGCGCGAGCGTCGCGCCTCAGGGTCATCGCCGGCACGTTCGACAATCGGTTCGGCGACTGGCTCGACGTCGCCGCGGCCGATCGGCGGGGGGTCGTCGTCATCGACACGTCGCGAAGCATGACGCCGACGGTGGCGGAGTACGCCCTGGCGATGACCCTCAATCTGCTCCGCGACCTGCCGGCGGCGATCGAACTCGTCCGCGGCGGTGGCTGGAAGTCCGACTCCTGGGACCAACCAGAATTCGTCTACGGCGATCTCACCGGACGCCGCGTCGGCCTCGCCGGGTTCGGGAGCATCAACCGGCGCTACGCAGAGCTGCTCGCTCCGTTCCGATGCACTGTCCTGGCGTGCGATCCGTTCGTGCCTGACGCCGAGCTGCGCGACGCCGGCATCGAACCGGTGGGATCGTTGACCGATCTCGCCGCTCGCAGCGAGGTGCTCGTCGTTGGCATTCCGCCGACGCCTGCCACCCAGCGGATCATCAGCACCGACGTCATCGATGCACTTCCCCGTGGAGCGCACATCGTGGTGGTGACGCGGATGGCGGTGGTCGATCAGGAGGCTCTGTGGCGGCGGGCTGAGGCCGGAGAGATCAGAGCTGCCGTAGACGTCTTCGATCCCGAGCCACCGCCAGCGGATGCCTCGTTCCGGACCAGTCGGTTCGTGCTCCCGACCCCGCACGTTGCCGGCGACACTTTCTACTGCCATCGGCGTTGTTTCACCACCGCATGCGAGGACGTGCTCGCGGTGCTCGCGGATGGGTCAGCCCAGTATCGGGTGACGCCACGCGACGACATGCTCTACCAGGGAATGCTCGCCAGGTGATGGCGATTACATCGGACCGGTGATGCCGAGTAGCTCCCGCGTCTCCTGATCGGCGTCGGCAAGCAGCTCCTCGATGAGCGGGCTGGTGCGACGATCCTGCTTCGACCACGACCTCATCCACGCCGGGCCGAAGCCGACGATCAGTACCCGGCGGACCGTGCCGTCGGGACGGGTCGGCAAGGCACGGTGCCACAACGATCCGTGCACCATCACACAGCTCCCAGCGGGGAGTGGGAGCAGCTGCTGGCCCGGCTTGTCCTCGTAGTCGTCGCGCGGGAGCTCACGTTCGATCCAGCGGTGCGAGCCGGGCACCACGCACAGGGGCCCGTTGGCCTCGCCGACGTCGTCGAGGTAGATCAACGCTTCGAGGGTCTGCGGCAGACTGAAGAACGGCGGCAATGGCTCGGGGACGAGCCGTTGGTGGAAGTGCCAGTGGGTCTCCTGATTGGGATCAGTGGGGTGGGTGATCCGGGCCGACACACCACGCATCTGCACCTGCGGACCGAGTACCGCCCGCACCACGGAAACGATCGGCTGGCACCGCACCAGCTCGAGAAAGGTGCGGTGCTTCTCCATCAGCTGCGAGACGTACCGTCCGCCGTACCGCCGCGAGGTGCTCGTGACATCCGTCGGGGAATCGTCCGGCTCGGACTCAACCACCTCGTCCAAGGCGACCCGCATCTCCTCCACGTCGGGACCTGGGAAGGTCCTTCACGGACGAGGAAACCATCGCGAGCGAACCGCTCGATCTCCTCCGGCGCGGCCAGCACGTTGACGGAGCGGCGCGAATCCGCCAGGTCGGAGCTGCGCACGCGGAAGTCGAGCACGTACGAGGCGGCAACCGAAGGGTGCCAGTAGGACCGTTCCGTCATGTCTGCACCCTTCAGTCTCCCTCCCCGGCCTCCCCCGGCACCTGTATGATATCGTTCCTACATTCGCGCGTTGTGTCGTCGGCCGGTCCTGGCTGCTGGCTCGCAATGACCGTCGGGGGAGGGAGAGGATGATGAAGGCGCCAGCCGTGGTGTTCGCCGAGCCCAAACGAGTGGAGATCCGCGAGATGGAGCTGCCCGACCCTGGGCCACGGCAGGTCGGGATCCGCACGGCGTACTCGGGTGTCAGCCAGGGCACCGAACGTTGGGTGCTGACCGGGCGTTACAACCACTACGGCGACGACCCGGCGGCGAACTACCCGTGCTCCCCGGGTTACCAGGCCGCCGGAGTCGTCGATGTCGTCGGGTCCGAGATCGACGACCTTGCCGTCGGCGACCATGTCTTCGCCCCGTGGACCCGATTCGTCGCCGCCGAGCACAAGTACCCCGGGCCAGCCCAGGCCTCGCACTCCGGCTATCTCGTCGCCGACCGCGTCGACGTCACCAGGGTGGCACCGGAGGTCGATCTCGCCGAGGCGTCGCTGTACCACATGGCCGGCGTCTCGCGGTCAGGGGTGCGCATCACCGAGGTGCAGGAGGGTGAGCTGGTCGTCGTCATCGGACTCGGGATGATCGGGCAGATGTCGGCGCAGGCCGCCCGCCGGGCAGGAGCGAGGGTGATCGCCGCCGATCTGATCCCGCTGCGCGTCGAGCTCGCGGCCAAGCACTCCGCCGACCGAGTGGTCGACGCGTCCGTCGAGAGCCTCGAGGACGTGGTGCGAGGGGAGGCGCCGGGCGGCCCCGACGTGGTCATCGACACGACCGGGGACCATCGCATCTTCGGTCGGTGCTGCGACCTCGTCCGCTACGAAGGACGGATCGCGATGCAGGGCTACTACGTGGAACCAATCGAGATCGAGTTCCATCCGACGCACCTGAAACGGCCCACGGTCACGTTCCCGTGCGGGTGGGACGACCAGTACAACGACATCCTCGCCGACGACATGGCCACGGGTCGGATCGCCATCGAGCCCCTCATCACGCATCGCATCCCATTCCGCGACGCCGCTGATGCATACGCATTGGTGGTCGACCACCCCGAGCAATTGCTCGGCATGGTCCTGGACTGGGCAGGGGTGTAACCGCCATGGAGCGCGGCGTCTACTTCGACGCGTGGTTCCCCCGCCAGCACTGCTACCACCCGAGCCTGCCGCCCCGCCGGCTGAAGATGATCGAGGATCTCGAGGCGTACCACGCGACGGCACTGGTCTGGTCGGCCCTCGGCGGCGGCTCGATCTCCCTCCCATACCTCGAACAAGAGGCGTGGGGCGCGATCGACCCGCGCTTCCGCTTCTACGGCTTCCTCAACGACGCCGAGTTCATCCAGCACTGCCAGGAGCGGGGCATCAAGGTCTTCGGGATCGTCTTCGAGGTTCAGGGCTGGGAGTTCCCAGTCGAACTGAACGAGGACGAGAGCGAGATCCTCGCCATGAACGAGCTCAGCGGCGCCGGGAAGAAGGCGTGGCTCGGCCTTCGCGAGTTCACGCAGAACACCTACCCGAAGCTCTGGAAGCCGTTCGAGCACTACTTCCCGGACGGCCTGACCAACAGCGACGGGGAGAAGGTGACGGACATCCTCGAGGAGTGCACCTCGCGCGACATCTACGGCGTCGCCTGTCACTCGACGTGGGTCGAGGTGCCCGGCAATGAGCACTACGCCTACCTGATGGACCGCAACAACCCGGTCTGGCGCGAATACCTCAAAGCGATCATCCGCATCCAGATCGACGCCGGCGTCGCCGGAGTCGAGCTCGACGAGGCCGACCTCCCCTACTTCGCCACCGGTTACGGCGGGTGCTTCTGCAAGGACTGCATGAAGCTGTTCCGCGCCTACCTCCAGGAGCTGCCGCCCGACCGGCTCCCGGAGGCATTGAAGGACACCGACCTCGAGACGTTCCACTACGGCTCGTGGCTGCTCGAGCGCGGCTACGACTTCAAGGCCAATCGGGAGTCGACGCCGCTGTATTGGGAATACCTCCGCTTCCAGCGCAAGACGATCGTCGGCTACTTCGCCGAGCTCGCTGACTACATCAAGGAGTACGGAGCCTCCAAGGGCAGGGACGTGTTGGTCTCCGGCAACTTCTACTACTTCTCGCCGCACTACGACCCGTTCGAGGCGAAGGCGGACATCCTCGTGACCGAGATGAACGCAACGAGCTATCGGCAGCCCTCGTGGTGCCGGTACGCCGCCGGGTTCGCGCGGGGCAAGCCGGTGATCGTGGTCGAGAACCCGTACGGTGGCGTGGGACCGGAGCTCCTCCCAAAGTTGAAGGCCGGGAAGGGCTACGACCTGTTCCGGATGATGCAGTACGAGGCGTGCGCCCTCGGCATCAACATGAGCGTCCCGTACGGCGCGTGGATGGGCAGCGTCATCGAGGACTCCTTCTGGGCGCCGCACGAGCTGATCGTCGAGGTTCAGGACTTCCAAGCGACCCACGAGCGCGACCTCTACAGCACCGAGACCTACTCGGAGAACGTCGTCGCCTACAGCGTCGAGAGCAGCTTCGACCACCTCGAGCACCACGGTTATCGAGAAACGTTCCCCTTCTGGACGGCGTGCGACCAACTCGTCGAGTCCAAGCAGCCGTTCGACGTCGTGATGTTCCCCGACGGCGAGCTTCGGCAGGACACCATCACGCCTGAGGCGCTCGACCAGTACCGCACGTTGATCCTGCCGGAGTGCCGGTTCCTCACCGCCGTGCAAGCCAAGGTCGTCGAGTCATTCCTGGACCGCGGGCGGTCGCGTGCTGGCCACCGGAGAGGTCGGGGTCAACCTTCCCGACGAGGTGCGGCGACAGCTGCTCGCCCACGAACGTCTCGTCCGTACTGCCGAGCTGCGGGCGCAAGACCTGGCGGATGGCCCTCAGGTGATCGCCGACGGAGCACCGGACATGGCGATCAACCTGCAGAAGATCGGCGACAAGCAAGCGGCGATTCACTTGATTCGCTACGACTACGACGAAGAGCGCGACGAAGTCCCGGTTCTTCCGCGACTGACCCTGGACGTCCGGCTGTCACGGCCATTCCGTATGGCCACGACGTTCAGCCCGATGGGAGAGGTCGGCGTGAACCTGACCTACCGGAGGGACCTCCGCGAGATGCACCGGCTCGAGCTCGAGCACGTCCCGCTGTACACGGTCGTGCGCCTCCAGGGGTGACCCTGGGCGTCGCCGGGCTTCAGAAGATCCAGATGAGGAACAGGATGAAGCCGGCGCCGGCGCTGAACATGATCGCGACGAGGGCCATGGCGAGGAGCAGGGGCAGGCTCATCAGCGTCGCCAGGATGTCGCTCAACCGGGTGGCGGTGCCGGACTGCAAAGCCTGCGATCGCAACCGGCCCATCGTCGGCATCACCGTCGTCACGACGGCGGGCCCGCCCTCGCCGGTGAACTCCGTTGTCTCGATCACGACGGCGGACGCCTCACCGCCGGCGTCGAGCAACGAGCGGAAGTCGCTGACCAGCTGACCGGACGACCGTCCCACGGCGAACAGCCGAAAGGCCGCCAGCAGTGGGGGCACGACAGCGCCGATGAGCAGCAGCACTCCGACGACGGTCCACACCGTCTCGGCAGTGCCGTCGAGGGCTGATCGGCCGACGAGCAGTGCGCTCCCGGCGACCAGCAAGCCAATCAGGGCGACCGTGCTGGCGAGCACGCCACCGAGGCGGACGTAGCGCGTGATCACCGCGCTGGCGCGGTCGGCGAGAAGACCGACGGTCGGCTGCACCCGAGCAGTTTGCCAGTTGATCGTCCAGACTGATCCTGTGACTGATATGGCAGGTGCCTGGGTTGGCGTCGAGCGCGACATCGTGACGGTCGTCGGAGACGACGCTCGCTCGTATCTGCACGGTCAGGTCAGCCAGGACATCCAGTCGCTCGGGGTCGGTGAGAGCCGGTGGACGCTGGTGCTGGCGCCCAATGGTCGGGTCGATGTGCTCGCTCGCGTGCTGTGCGTCGGCGACGATCGCCTCGAGCTCGACACCGAGGCCGGGTACGGCGACATCCTCGCCGCCCGGCTCAACCGCTTCCGCATCCGCGTCAAGGCCGAGGTCGAACAAGCTGTCGTCGAGCTGTTTGCTCCGCTCGGCGATATTGGTGAGTCCAGCGTGCAGGAATCCGTACGGTCGGCTCACCAATCCCGCATCGGGTGGTGGAACAGGGGTCAGTGGATGGACCCCCCGCCTTCAGGAGCCTCGTCTGCCAACGCGACCGTCGACGACTATGAGCGTGCTCGAATCGCCGCCGGCTGGCCGGCGATGGGCACCGAGATCGTTCCCGGCGAGCGCATCCCCGCGGAGGTCGCCGTCGTCCCCGTGACCGTCAACCTCACGAAGGGTTGCTATCCGGGCCAGGAGCTCGTCGAGCGGATGGACTCCCGCGGGTCCCAGGCACCCCGGCAATTGCGGATCGTCACCGTTGGCGAGGGCGCCAAGCCGGGCGATCAGATCGCCGACCCGGACGACCCGACAGGCGGGCCGGTTGGCGAGATCACGTCGGTCGCCGGAAGGAAGGCGCTCGCCTACGTGAAGCGAGGCGCGGCCGTCGGCGACGTCCCTGGCCCGACCAGCTGCTGAACAGCCGGGTGGCCACGCACCGTGGCGAACGCCGGGCTGTTGACGAGTGCACCGAGCTGATCGACGGGCAGGCCCCGATCGAGCGCGGTGCGCAACCACGCTGCCGCCGTCGCCCCGTCGCCCAGAGCCGCCGCGGCGCGGGCGACACCGCACGCAGCCAACGGGGTCGGCTCGACCGCGAACCCTTCGGCGGAGTACTCGGCGGCTTCGCGGCTCCGGCCGAAGCGGACCAGCAGGATCGTCAAGAGGTACTCGTTGGCCGGGTTGCCACGGGGGAATGGCCGCGGGAGGTTCACGATCAGGTCGGCGAGCTCCGGGGACTCTGCTGCGCTGAGCACCGTGCTCGGCACCTGGACGAGCGGGACGCGCTGGGCGAACGCCTTGGTGAGAAGTGCCTCGGCATGCTGTCGGTCACCGGCTCGTGCGGCGGCAACTGCAGCGTCGATCGGTGATACCGCCGTGCGTTGACGGTGGGCGAACAAACCCTGCAACTGGATCAGCAGGAGGAACCCGATGAACACGGTCATGCCCGCGAGCCGGTCGACGAACGGCGTCGCCACCAGGGCGGCGACTGTGACGGCGACACTGCCGTAGGTCATCACGGTCTCCGCCTTGCCGGGCAGGAAGCGGTCGAGCACCGTCATCGTGGCGTGCCCACCGTCGAGCGGCAGGACAGGAATCAAGTTGATCAGGCCGATGACCGGTCCGGCCCACCACACGGCGGCGAGGCGGGCGCTGTCGAACGCCGACGGGCGCTCGAACGGATCGCCACCGAGAGCGACGAGCAGCGCCACGCCGGCGGCGACGTGTGTCAGCGGACCGGCCAGCGAGATGGCGATGGTCCACGGGCGCGTCAGCGGCTTCTTGGCGTGGTACGACGTGAACCCGGCCATGAACTCCAGCGAGATCGACGCCTCGGCGCCTGCCCGCCGGGCAACGAGGGCGTGGGCGAGCTCGTGGATCAGCGTGAAGCCGGCGACGGAACCGGCCAGCCACCAGCCGAACTCCCCGCCTTCATTGATGAACGCCAGCAGCACCATGAAGATGACGAACCCGGCACCGACGTGCACCGGGAAGCCGAGCAGCCGGAACAGCGGTTGTGATCGTGCGGCCATGACCCCGCCAGCGTACGACGGCCGGAGCCGGGCGGGGGCGGTGAGGATGCTCGTACACTCGCGTGTCGTGCCATACGTCTACGCCTTCGATCACAAGCACCGCCGTCCACCGATGGAGATGAAGGACCTCCTGGGCGGCAAGGGCGCCAACCTCGCCGAGATGACCAGCGTGCTCGAGCTGCCGGTGCCGGGCGGCTTCACGATCTCCACCGACGCCTGCCGCGCCTACCTGGCGGCTGGGTGGCCGGCCCAGCTCGACGGCGAGATCGCCAAGCACGTCACGGCCCTCGAGAAGAAGATGGGGAGGCGTCTCGGCGATCCGGCTGATCCGCTGCTGGTCAGCGTCCGCTCCGGTGCGAAGTTCTCGATGCCGGGGATGATGGACACCGTCCTCAACCTCGGGCTCAACGACAAGAGCGTCAAGGGCCTCGCCGCAGCGACGAGCGACGAGCGCTTCGCCTACGACTCCTACCGCCGGTTCATCTCGATGTACGGGCGCATCGTCCTGGGCGTCGACGGATCCCTGTTCGAGCACCCGTTCGAAGCCGCCAAGCATGCCGCAGGTGTCGCCAGTGATGCAGACCTGCCCGCCTCCGCCCTCAAGGACCTCTGCACCACCTACAAGGCGGTGGTCAAGGAGGAGACCGGCAAGCCCTTCCCCCAGGACCCGATCAAGCAGCTGCGCGGCGCCGTCGAGGCGGTGTTCCGCAGCTGGAACGGCGCCAGGGCGATCGCCTACCGCGTCCGCGAGCGGATCAGCCACGACCTCGGCACTGCGGTCAACGTGCAGGCGATGGTGTTCGGCAACCGCGACGACAACTCGGGAACGGGCGTCGGCTTCACCCGCAACGCGGCGACGGGGGAGAACCAGCCCTACGGCGACTTCCTCATCAACGCCCAAGGCGAGGACGTCGTGGCCGGCATCCGCAACACCGAGGACCTCGACACCCTCGGCAAGCACTTCCCGGAGATCAAGGACGAACTGCTCGACATCTTCGCCCGTCTCGAGCGCCACTACCGCGACATGTGCGACACCGAGTTCACCATCGAGCAGGGCAAGCTCTGGATGCTCCAGACACGCGTCGGCAAGCGCACCGGTGCGGCCGCCCTGAAGATGGCCGTCGACATGACCAAGGGCACCGGCAAGGGCGCCCAGCGCTGGAAGATCTCCCGAGCCGAGGCGCTCACCCGTGTGTCCGCCGACCACCTCGATCAGGTGCTCCATCCCCGGTTCGTCGGCAAGGGCAAGGTGATCGCCAAGGGTCTCGCCGCGTCACCGGGTGCCGCGGTCGGGGCCGTCTACTTCACCGCCGACGACGCCGAAGCGGCCGCCGAGCGCGGCGAAAAGGTGATCCTCGTCCGCAGCGAGACCAGCCCCGAGGACGTCCACGGGATGATGGCCAGCCAGGGCATTCTCACGGCGCGCGGTGGCCTGGTCAGTCATGCGGCAGTCGTCGCCCGCGGCTGGGGCACGCCAGCGGTCGTCGGCGCCGACTCGGTGAAGATCTCCGAGCGCTCGTTCACTGCCAGTGGCGTCACGGTCAGCGAGGGCGACGTCATCTCGATCGACGGATCCACCGGCGAAGTCGTCGTCGGAGCGATGGAACTGGCGCTGGCCGAGCCGCCGAAGGAGTTCGACATCGTCCTCGGCTGGGCCGACACGGCCCGCAAGGGCAAGCTCGGCGTCCGCGCCAACGCCGACACCGGGGAGGACGCGACCAATGCCCGCCGTCTCGGCGCCGAAGGCATCGGACTGTGCCGCACCGAGCACATGTTCCTCGCACCGGATCGGCTCCCTGTCGTCCGCCGGATGATCCTCGCGTCGACCCCGGACGAGGAGAACGAGGCACTCGCCGAGCTCCTCGACGTCCAGCGCACCGACTTCGAGGACGTGCTCGAGGCGATGGACGGGTTGCCCGTCACCGTTCGCCTGCTCGATCCTCCGTTGCACGAGTTCCTGCCTTCGATCGAGGAGCTGCACATCAAGGAGGCCACCGCCGGGCTCGACGACGACGAGAAGAAGCTGCTCGCCGCCGCCGAGTCGTGGGCCGAGCACAACCCGATGATCGGCACCCGCGGCGTCCGCCTCGGCGTCGTCAAGCCGAAGCTCTACGGCATGCAGGTGCGCGCCCTGATGGAGGCGGCCGCCAACCTGCGCAAGCGGGGCAAGAACCCGGTCGTCGAGGTGATGATCCCGCTCACCGTCACCCGGGAGGAGCTCCACCTCGCCCGCAGCTGGGTGGAGGAGGAGATCGAGCACGCCGCCAAGGGGCTGAAGAAGAAGCCCGACGTCATCATCGGCACGATGATCGAGACGCCTCGGGCGGCGACTCCGCGCCGACGAGATCGCCGAGGAAGCCGACTTCTTCTCGTTCGGCACCAACGACCTCACGCAGATGACGTTCGGCTTCAGCCGCGACGACGTCGAGAGCCGGATGATGCCGGCCTACCTGGAGCAGGGGCTGCTCAAGCGCAACCCGTTCGAGACGATCGACCAGAGTGGCGTCGGCGAGCTCGTGCGCATCGGCTCGGAGCGCGGCCGACAGACCAACCCCAAGCTCAAGCTCGGTGTCTGCGGTGAACACGGCGGTGACCCGGAGTCGATCGCCCTGTTCTACGACGCCGGCCTCGACTACGTCAGCTGCTCGCCGTTCCGCGTCCCCATCGCCCGACTCGCCGCCGCCCAGGCCATCGTCGGCGCGGCCGAGTCGACGAAGTAGCGCCGACCACGACCCGATGACACCCCTCCTCGCGGCCGAGAGCGGCGGCAGCTTCGTCGAGCTCAACGTCCATCTCTGGCAGTGGCTGACGCTGCTCGGGATCATCGTCGGCCTCCTGCTCGTCGACCTTCTCGTCGTGCATCGGGAGGCGCACGCCATCAGCACCAAGGAAGCGGCGATCGAGTCGGCCGCCTGGATCTCGATCGGGGTCGGGTTCTCGCTCGTCGTGTTGTGGTGGTTCGGTGGTGCAGCCACCGGCGAGTACATCTCCGGCTACCTCATCGAGAAGAGCCTGAGCATCGACAACGTCTTCGTCTGGGCGTTGATCATGGCCTACTTCAAGGTGCCCCAGAAGTACCAGCACCGCGTCCTGTTCTGGGGCATCTTCGGGGCTCTCGTGATGCGGGCGATCTTCATCTTCGTCGGCGTCGAGCTGATCGAGCGGTTCGATTGGGTCCTCTACATCTTCGGCGGGTTCCTCATCGTGACCGCGATCCGCATGCTCGTGTCGGGGGACGAGGAGTACAACCCGGCCGAGAGCAGGTTCATGCGTCTCGTCAACCGGGTGGTGCCGAGTACCGACAAGCTCGACGGACCGCACCTGTTCACCAAGATCAACGGCAAGCGGTTGGCGACGCCGCTGTTCGCCGTGCTCGTCCTCGTCGAGTTCACCGACGTGATCTTCGCCGTCGACAGCGTTCCGGCCGTGCTCGCCGTCAGCCACGAGTCGTTCATCGTGTTCTCGTCGAACGCCTTCGCCATCCTCGGTCTGCGTGCCCTGTACTTCCTGCTTGCCGACCTGCACGGCCGATTCCGCTACCTGCAGACCGGTCTCGCCGTGATCCTCGCCTTCGTCGGCGTGAAGATGATCGTCCAGCAACTGTGGGACTTCCACATCAACACGTTCCTCTCGCTGGGCATCATCGCCCTGATCCTCGCCGTGTCGATCGGGGCGTCGTTGCTGCGCCCCGAGCCTGAGGAGCCTCAGGAACCCGAGAGCGACGAGGCGATGGCCGAAGCGGTGCACGACGCCTTCGACGACGATCCGGGTACCGACCCGCACGTCACCGGCGACCACGCCGTGCGCGACCAGGCGTAGGCCGCGGCGGATCGGGCGGGCATGGCGATCCGCGACGACGACATCGATCGGCTCAAGGCCACCGTGTCGCTCGTCGACGTCGTCGGCGAGGTCGTGTCGTTGCGCAAGGTCGGTCGCAACTACGTCGGGCTGTGCCCGTTCCATGCCGAGAAGACTCCGTCGTTCAACGTCCGCGAGGAGATCGGGCGGTATCGCTGCTTCGGGTGCGATCAGTCGGGAGACGTGATCACGTTCGTCGAGCGGACCCGCCATGTCGATTTCGTCGGCGCCGTCGAGTACCTCGCCGCCAAGGTCGGGTTGCAGCTCGCCTACACGACGTCCGGGCAGTCGGAGGAACGCCAGCGCCGCAAGCGTCTCGTCGAAGCGATGGCCACCGCCGTGGAGTGGTACCACCAGCGTCTGCTCCACGATCCTGACGCCCGCCCGGCCCGCGAGTACCTGCGCGGCCGAGGTCTACACGGCGACATCGCCAGGCAGTTCAAACTGGGCTGGGCGCCCGACGACTGGGATGCCTTGGCGAAGCAGTCCGGGATCGACGCTGAGCTGCTGCGGGTGACCGGATTGGCGTTCGCCAACCGTGGCGGGCGGATGCAGGATGCGTTCCGCTCGCGGGTCCTGTTCCCGATCTTCTCGGACACCGGCGACGCCGTCGCCATCGGGGGACGGGTGCTGCCCGGATCGACCGACCCGGCGAAGTACAAGAACTCGCCGGAAACACCGATCTACTCCAAGTCGCGCACGCTGTATGGCCTGAACTGGGCCAAGGCCGACGTCACCAACCACGACCAGGTCATCGTGTGCGAGGGCTACACCGACGTGATCGGCTTCCACCGTGCTGGCGTGCCGCGGGCCGTGGCGACGTGCGGCACGGCCTTCACCGAGGATCACGTACGGCTGCTGAAGCGCTACGCCAGTCGTGTCGTGCTGGCGTTCGACGCCGACGCCGCCGGCCAGGGCGCAGCCGAGCGCTTCTACGAATGGGAGCAGAAGTACCAGATCCAGGTGGCGGTGGCCCGCCTGCCCGACGGTATCGACCCCGGTGCGCTCGCCCAGCGCGACCCGGCGGCGTTGGCCGCCGCTGTCGCGGATCCAGCCCCGTTCCTCGCCTTCCGCCTGCGCCGGGTCGTCGATCGCCGTCCGGCCCGCACTCCGGAGGAGCGTGCCGGTCTCGCCCAGGAGGCGATGGCCGTCGTCAACGAGCATCCCGACGTCAACGTGCGCACGTTGTACGCCGGCGAGGTTGCCGCCCAGACCGGTTTGGCGGTCGCTGATCTCGTTGCCGTGGCCAAGCGCCGCAGTGGTGGTCCTATCTCAGAGGTCGCCCGGCCACCCCAGCGCCTGCGTGAGAACGCCGAGTTCGCCGCCCTCACGCTGCTCGCCCAGGACTGGGACGCGATCGCCAGCTGGCTCATCGAGGAGTTGTTCCGCGACGACGCCCACCGGCGGGCGTTCCTCGCCCTGGCGGCCGCCGACGGGGATCTGACCACCGCCCTGGACGAGGCCGACCCGGATGCCCGCGATGTGCTCGAACGCGCCGCCGTCGCCGATCTCGACGTCGATCCCGAGATCGAAGCACGCAACCTCATCGCGGCCGCGGTCCGCCGCGAGCTCGCGGTCCCAGGTTCCGCCGGCGATCCGGTGCGGATTCGGGACGACGCCGAGGCCCGCTTGCAGCTGGAAGATCTGGCCCAACCGATTGCCGCCGGTTCGGCGGCCGGGTGGTTGCTAGGTTGGCTTCATCGCCGCATGGAGCAACGAGCAGCAGGGGGGAACTGAGGCGACTTCGTTCCACCCCGGAGCCTCCGGGCACTCGACGCGGGGACGTCTGGGCACCACCCGGACTCGAGCGCTCTGCCGATGCCCGGCGTCGACCCCGAGGAGTGGGCGGACCTGACTGAGCGCGGCCGCGCCACCGGGAGTGTCCACGCCGAGGAGGTCGCCCTCGTCCTGCGCAACGTCGAGCTCACCGGCGACGTCCTCGAAGCGACCCGTGACGCCCTTGCGGGCGAAGGCATCCGCATCGAGGAGGAAATCGACGAAGGTGACGACGACGTGGATGACGAGTCGCCGGACGAGGGACGGGTTCTGACGTTCGAGCAGCTCGCCGACGACCCCGCCGACGAACGCCTGCTCAGCCGCCGCCGGCGCAGCCGGGCGACCCGGATGCCCGCCCGGGGCGACGGTTCGACGTCCGACGGGGTGCGCATGTACCTGCGCGAGATCGGCCAGGTCGATCTGCTCACCACGGAGGACGAGCGGCGCCTCGCCCAGCTGATCGAGGCCGGCCACCTCGCCGCTCGGCGCATCGACGCGGGCAGCGACGACACGGAACGCCGCTTCCTCCTGCGGGTTGTCACGCGTGGTGAGCGGGCCAAGAGCGAGCTGACCCAGGCCAACCTCCGGCTGGTCGTGAGCATCGCCAAGCGCTACTCCAACCGCGGCATGCAGCTGCTCGATCTCATCCAGGAGGGCAACCTCGGGCTGATGCGGGCGGTCGACAAGTTCGACCACACGAAGGGGTTCAAGTTCTCGACCTACGCCACCTGGTGGATCCGCCAGGCCATCACCCGGGCGATCGCCGACCAGGCGCGGACGATTCGAATCCCGGTGCACATGGTCGAGTACATGAACCGGGTCATCCGCGCCAAGCGCCAGCTCCATCAGGAGCTCGAACGGGAGCCGACCACCGAGGAGATCGCTGCCCAGGTCAGCCTCGAACCCGAGCGGGTGCGCGAGCTGTTGCGGATCTCGATGGACCCGCTGTCGCTCGACTCGCCGATCGGCGAGGAGGACGAGTCCAACCTCGCCGATTTCATCGAGGATCCGACGACCGACGGCCCGGCCGACGTGGCGACCCGGATCATGCTGTCGGAAGCCGTCGGTGACGTGCTCGGCGAGTTGTCCGAACGTGAGCAGGAGATCGTCCGGCTGCGCTTCGGGCTCGACGGTAGCCAGGCCAAGACGCTCGAGGAGGTCGGCCGCGAGTTCGGCGTGACTCGCGAGCGGATCCGTCAGATCGAGGCCAAGACGCTGGCGAAGCTGCGCCACCCACAACGCTCCCAGCGCCTCCGCGAGTTCCTCGAGACTGAATAGCTGCCCAGGGCCGGATCATCTGCTGCGTCGTGGCGCGATCGGACGTCGGTATCGCCTTACACTCGGCGGGTCCCTGCCGCTGCGACTCAACGAGCGGACATATCGGTTGTCTACTTGCGACCGACCGGCGCGGAGTTCCCAGCGTGGGCGCCTGAGTGAGCAACCTTCTGTACTTCGCCATGTGTGTTGCGGCGTTCGCCATTTTTTGGTCCTTCGTCCGAGATCCCGATCGAGCCAACAGACAACGTGAGCGAATCGGCCTGCCGGCGTTCACGCCGGGATCGCTGAGATTTGGCGCGATACTGGCTGGTGGTCTCTTCCTGGTGGCGGTCGTCCTGCTGATCGTCACGTGATTGGCCTTGCACTGATGCATGACTCCGACACGCAACGGCGGCTGCACCGGTACTTCCGCATCGCCGTGCTCTTCGCCCTCGGCACGACATTGGTCGATGTGCAGAACACGGCAGCGGCGACGGATAGCGACTCTGCGCAAGCAGGGCTTCGTCGCTTCGATGAGATGAACGCCCACATCCCTACTGAACAAGCAGCGCCTAGTTGCCCGTTCGCTACCGCTGACGAGATCGCCGCCGCACTCGCGCCAGAGGGAGTCACGGACCCGGTCTGGGGTGTGACGATGGCCTTCGCGGAGGCTCGTTATGCCGCGCACGACTCGGACAGCCGCGGGGTGGACTGTGTTGCCATCGGCGGCCCGGAGGGGGAGCTCATCCCATCAGTAGAGGTCACCGTCAGTGTCGCGGACCTCGGTGACGATGCGTCCGCTGGCCGCGTTCTTGGACGAGGTCACCGGCGGCGCCGAGACGATGGAGTCTTCCGTGCTCGAAGGTGGGACGGTGGGGTCGTGTCAGCCCATCGAGCAGGTTCTGACGTGTACGGAGTGGTGGCGTGACGATGGACTGATCGTCGGAGTCAGGTTGGGACCCTCGACCGGTGTCGGTCGGGCGTCGGCGGTAGCGGTGCTTGAACGACTCGCGCCGGCGACAATCGAGTCGCTTGCCAGGTGGTCGGCCGGCTCGACACCGAGTCACGACGTCGATCCGGGGGCGATCGCCTAGGCCGCTGCCAACGTCGCAGCGCAGGGTTCGGGCGTGCCGTCACCTGAACCGTCGAACGGACCGCCGAAGCCGACCCACTGCCCAGCGATCGGTCCGGATGCGGTCAGCCAGGCGCTCACCGCGGCCGGTATCTCGATGACGCTGGAGGACTGGAGCTCGCTGGCACTGCCCCAAGGGGGCGTCGATACCGCTCCGGCTCCAGCCGTGAGCCCGGTCGCCAGGATGAACTGCGCCGGCGACGATGACGAGCGCACCGAGACACCGATGCTTGTGTTCGGGTCAGGGGCGCAGATGTCCGTGTCGAGCTTCGAGAGTGCCGACGCTGCTGCCGGCTACGTCTCGTCGAATGCCATCGTGGTCAGCGCGGAACCGCCGACCATCTCCGGTCATCTCGCCGTTGGTTCATGCGTCGATCTGGGACCAGAGCTTCGATCGTGCGACAGCCGGTGGTGGCAGGACGCGGTCATGATCACCCTGTCGGTTGCCGGTGATCCCAGCGAGGTCGAGGCTGCGACGGTCGACCAGGCGCTCGTGGCGCTGGTGCCGGTGGTCGTCGACCAACTCGCCTCGTAGCGGCGACCCGTTGCGACACCCCTCCGTCAAGATGCGTGTATGGGGTATGGCGGCAAGGTCAAGGAGCAACTTCGGGCCCGCGAGCTGCGCGCGCAGTCGTGGACGCTTCAGGACATCGCCACCGAGCTCGGCGTGTCCAAGTCCAGCGTGTCCCTCTGGGTCCGCGACGTCGACTTCGTCCCGAACCCACGGCGTCGCAACTACTGGACGCACGAGCAAACCCCATCCGTTCCAGGTCGCCAAGCTGGCGGAGATCGAGCGATTCCGGCGGGAAGGAACGGCGGCAATCGGCACCCTGAGCGAGCGCGAGTTCTTCGTGCTGGGGCTTGCGCTCTACGCCGGGGAGGGAAGCAAGACCCAGCACAGCCTCTGCTTCGCCAACAGCGATCCGCGGATGATCTACTGTCTACGTCACCTGGCTCCGACACTTCTTCGAGATCGATGAGTCGAAGCTTCGAATCAAGCTGTACCTCCACGATGGTCTGGACCTGGATACCGCAGTCGAATACTGGTCAGAGCTCACGCGTATTCCGCTCCGTCAGTTCACGAAGCCGTATCGCGCCGTCGCCGATCCGACCATCCGCCGAACGAAGCACGTCATGGGCTGTCCGGGCGTCGCGTACCACTCGACGTCTCTGTTCCGCCGTGTGATGGGGCTGATCGAGGCGGTATCGTCGAACAGCGCCATTCCGGGGTAGCTCAGCTGGCAGAGCGACGGACTGTTAATCCGATATGTCGTGGGTTCGAGCCCCACCCCCGGAGCCACGTGATCCGCTGCTCGGCAGCTCTGCCACGATTGACTTGAGCACCACTTGGGGCGGTAGCTCAGTGGTCAGAGCACGGAACTCATAATTCCTGGGTCGTGGGTTCGATCCCCACCCGCCCCACTAGCAGGACTTATGTCCTGCAGCCGCCGACAACAGACGCAACCACAGCGCATAACAGGGTACTCTGCCTGTCTATGGAACTTGTCGAATCCTGGTTGCGGTCGCTGCGTGCCGCCGGCCGCTCACCCTGCCACGTTGGACGCCTACCGGGCCGACGTCGGACATTTCTCCGCCTGGTTCGGCACCGACGACGTCGAGAAGGCGACCCGTGCCGACGTCGAGAAGTTCGTGCTCGCCTGCATGGACCGTGGCCTCGCCCCGGCCACGGTCGGGCGCCGCTACCGGTCGCTGCAGCAACTGTTCCGCTGGCTGACCGCCGAGGGCGAGATCGACGATCAACCCGATGGCCCGGACGAAGCCGCCGCAGATCCCGGTGACGCCGCCGCCGATCATCTCCGACGACGACCTGCGCCGCCTGCTGGCCGCCTGCCGGTCGAAGCCGAACCACGGCCGTGCCGGCGAGTTCGAGCGGCGCCGCGACACGGCGATGGTGATGATGCTGGCGACGACCGGGATACGTGCCGGCGAGCTCGTCGGCCTGGCCGTCGACGACGTCAACTTCGCCCACGAGACGATCACCGTCGTCGGCAAGGGCAACCGGCTGCGCATCGTCGCCCTGCTGCCGCAGCCGGCCGCCGCCGTCGACCGCTACCTGCGCGTCCGACGCAAGCACGCCCACCGTCACGAAGCCGCGCTGTGGCTCGGCGAGAAGGGACCGCTCGGCTACGCCGGGCTGCGCCAGATGCTCGAGCGGCGCAGCATCGAGGCCGGCATCGACCCGATCCACGCCCACCTGCTGCGCCACCGCTTCGCCCACATCGCCCGCGTCAAAGGGATGGGCGACTCCGAGTTGATGGCCGTCGCCGGATGGAACACGCAACCAGATGCTCAACCGCTACGGCGCCAGGGCTGCCGGCCGAGCGTGGCCGCGACGCCCACCGCCGCCTGTTCGGCGACGAACGGCTGTAGTCGCGCGACTACTGAATAGAACGTCAGCAAGCGTTCGACATGCGCGCGTTTCTCCAGAAGCGCTTGGCATTGATGACGCTCGTAGCGGCATGATGCGTTGAGACAGCGCAGCGCACTCGGAAGTCCAGCGTCCGCTTCGGTGATGTGCCGGGGCGCTTCTACGGTGGTGAGGAACATAAAAAAAAAAAAAAAAAAAAAAAAAAAAAAAAAAAAAAAAAAAAAAAAAAAAAAAAAAAAAAAAAAAAAAAAAAAAAAAAAAAAAAAAAAAAAAAAAAAAAAAAAAAAAAAAAAAAAAAAAAAAAAAAAAAAAAAAAAAAAAAAAAAAAAAAAAAAAAAAAAAAAAAAATTTTTTTTTTTTTTTTTTTTTTTTTTTTTTTTTTTTTTTTTTTTTTTTTTTTTTTTTTTTTTTTTTTTTTTTTTTTTTTTTTTTTTTTTTTTTTTTTTTTTTTTTTTTTTTTTTTTTTTTTTTTTTTTTTTTTTTTTTTTTTTTTTTTTTTTTTTTTTTTTTTTTTTTTTTTTTTTTTTTTTTTTTTTTTTTTTTTTTTTTTTTTTTTTTTTTTTTTTTTTTTTTTTTTTTTTTTTTTTTTTTTTTTTTTTTTTTTTTTTTTTTTTTTTTTTTTTTTTTTTTTTTTTTTTTTTTTTTTTTTTTTTTTTTTTTTTTTTTTTTTTTTTTTTTTTTTTTTTTTTTTTTTTTTTTTTTTTTTTTTTTTTTTTTTTTTTTTTTTTTTTTTTTTTTTTTTTTTTTTTTTTTTTTTTTTTTTTTTTTTTTTTTTTTTTTTTTTTTTTTTTTTTTTTTTTTTTTTTTTTTTTTTTTTTTTTTTTTTTTTTTTTTTTTTTTTTTTTTTTTTTTTTTTTTTTTTTTTTTTTTTTTTTTTTTTTTTTTTTTTTTTTTTTTTTTTTTTTTTTTTTTTTTTTTTTTTTTTTTTTTTTTTTTTTTTTTTTTTTTTTTTTTTTTTTTTTTTTTTTTTTTTTTTTTTTTTTTTTTTTTTTTTTTTTTTTTTTTTTTTTTTTTTTTTTTTTTTTTTTTTTTTTTTTTTTTTTTTTTTTTTTTTTTTTTTTTTTTTTTTTTTTTTTTTTTTTTTTTTTTTTTTTTTTTTTTTTTTTTTTTTTTTTTTTTTTTTTTTTTTTTTTTTTTTTTTTTTTTTTTTTTTTTTTTTTTTTTTTTTTTTTTTTTTTTTTTTTTTTTTTTTTTTTTTTTTTTTTTTTTTTTTTTTTTTTTTTTTTTTTTTTTTTTTTTTTTTTTTTTTTTTTTTTTTTTTTTTTTTTTTTTTTTTTTTTTTTTTTTTTTTTTTTTTTTTTTTTTTTTTTTTTTTTTTTTTTTTTTTTTTTTTTTTTTTTTTTTTTTTTTTTTTTTTAAATTTTTTTGGCCGAAGCCCGTCTCGACGCCCTTGGCCGCGGAGCCAAGCTCGACATCGACCGCCAGGTCGCCGACTCGGTCGAGGCGCTGATCGTCGGAGGGCTCATCTCCGATGAGGCACGTGCTCAGTCCGAGGCGCTACCGACGGCCGAGTCGCTGATGGTCGCGGCCTCGTTGGCCGAGCTGGAGGCGATGTATGACCGCGACCGCAGGCAGCTCGGACGCTGACGTGATCGGTGAGATCGTCGGCGTGGCTCGACCCGAGTACGGCGATGGTGTCGATGACGTGGTCTGCGACGTGTGTGAGGCGACGTGGTGCGGTGAGATGTCGATGGCCTGCCCGTGGTGTGTCGCCGCTGCCGAACGTCAACGAGTCGAGCAGCGTCGCATATTGCTGTTCCCACCGTGGCAGTGCGACAACGGACCGCGCTACGACGAACTGTCCGACGTCGACAAACGGGTCTGGGATACCACTAGCGGGAGGGTGCGCGGCGAAGGCTCGGTGAAGGCATGGTGCGCAACACCTCGCCCGAGCCGTCGCCAGCGGGTTGATTACGCTGACGAGGCCCGAGCGGCGGTGCGACGAGTGAAGGGATTTGAGCATGAGTGATGAGCTGGAACGAATGCTCGAAAGCGAGCTGGCCAACATCACCGCTGGGGCTGTACTGCTCGACGATGTCGCTGCATTCCTCACTAGCTACATCGCCTTCGGTGCGCCCGAAGCGTGCGACGCCGTCACCTGTGGGCGGCACACACCCACAGCATCGACGCCTTCGAGTCGAGTCCGCGACTCGCCGCTCGGTGTCACCAGAGAAGCAATCCGGCAAGACGCGCACGCTCGAAGTTCTCGAGCTGATCGTGCCGACACCGATGCATGTGGTCAACACGACCTCGGCGGCGCTGTTCCGCCAGGTGGCGATGGACCGCCCGACGCTGTTGATGGATGAGGCCGACACCTATCTCGGCCCCAACGCCGCCCGCCAACACGAGGCGCTGCGCGGCTTCGTCAACGCCGGGCATCGCCGTGGCGCGAAGGCGTACCGCTGTGTCGGTGAGCCATCTAAGATGTACGTCGAAGCATTCCCGGCCGACCGCGCACTGGCGATCGCCGCCATCGGAGACCTCCCCGACACGGTGATCGACCGGGCCGTCGTGGTGCGGATGCGTCGCCGAGGCCCCGGCGAGACAATCACCCCGTTCCGCTTCCGCCGCGCCACCCCAGTCGGCGGCGAACTACGCGCCCGCCTCGCCGAGTGGACTAAACGCCATCGCAAGCGGCTCGCCGACGCTGAGCCAGAGATGCCGCCGGGATCACCGACCGTCCCGCCGACGTGTGGGAAGCGCTGCTGGCGATTGCCGACCTCGCCGGCGGCAGCTGGCCGGAACGGGCCCGTGCTGCCTGCGTCAAGCTGAACGCCGACCGAGTCGACGCTGATGTGTCCTCGGGTGTCCGTCTCCTCGGCGACATTCGCGACGTGTTCGACGACGTGCAGCTGCCCTCGGCCGATCTCGTCGCCGTGCTGTGCGGCATCGAAGGTGCCCCGTGGGGAACGCTGCGCCGCGGACCACTCGACCTGTCCGGGCTGGCCCGGCGGCTACGGCCCTACGACATCCGATCGAGCCAGCTGCGACACGGAGATCGTGTAGTGCCGCGGCTACCTGCGCGGCGACTTCCTCGACGCCTGGGCGCTACCTGATGCCTCTGCCTTCCTCCACCGTAGAGCCGCTACAGCCGCTACAGCCGCTACACGATGGCGTCCAGCCAGGTTCCCTACCCGCTACAGGTGCTACAGCGGCGCCGACCGCTGACCTGGGATGTACCGGATGTAGCACCTGTAGCGGCTGTACAAACAGAGGCAGACAACTGGGAGGACTTCTGATGAGCACCGACACCGCCCACGCCCACCTCGTCGCCCTCATCGGCGACGCCGTCCGCGATGGCCTCGACTCTGCCCGCGTCCGCATCGGCCCGCGAGCCGAGCGCCAGCTCATCGAGCGCGCGGTCGAGCACATCGAGACCACCAAGTACCAGCTCGTGCTCGACCGTGGCGACGACGACGTGGAGGCTCAGTCCCGCGCCGACGAGCAACGGACGCTCCTCGCCGAGCGCTGCGAGCAACTCCTCGAACGATGGAGCGACGAGGACCTGCCGTCGAACCCACAAACACCAAGGAGAAACACCAATGACTGATGCCTGAATGTCCGATGACGAGCTGACCGCCGCCATCAACGCCCACCTCGCCCCGCTGCTCCAGCTCGGCGACCTCACAGGCGCCCGCCGCTTCACCGACATGATCCTCGAGGGCGAGCATCCCGTCGAGGTCGACGGCTGGCTGATCGCTGACGGCAGCGTCACCGCCCTCGACGACGACGACCGATGCTGGCACCTCAACCCCGACCCCGACGGCGGGCTGCCATGGTTAGCCATCGTGCGCCACGGCCACATCGTCGGTGCGGGCCGCAGCAACGCGCTTCACCGCCACGATCGACGCACTGCACACCCAAGAGCGTCCGGATCACGACAACGAGTAGATCCCCGCGCGTGTCGCGCTAACGCCGCCAAGACCGACGGCAGCGACCGTGGATCAGCGATCGCTGTGGCTGCAGCACAGTGCGGTCTACGCTGGTCCCTAGCAGCGGCAAGCGTGACGGCATCCCGTCCCGGATCGTGGTCCGGCCATCGGAAAGCCGTCGACGGAGGTCGCCGGGTTCTGTCCCGGCGAGCGGGATCGTGGTCCGCGCCCCGTCCGATCCCTTGCTTGACCCGCGGACGTCCGTGCGCACCGACGATCGGAGATTCCAGACCATGGCCACCACGTCCACCACACCCCGTGAGCGAGATGCGACAGAAGATCGAACGATGCCAAAGCGATCGCGCATGAAAGCTCAAACGGAGAACCGCAACTACACCGCCGCCGAGGAAGGCGGAGATCAGTCAGCTGCTCGCCGACGTCGAGCGCATCAAGGCCAACATTGCGGGCGCCGAGGAGGACACGGCGCTGCTCGACAAACTGAAGGCACTGGGCAACCGAAGGTGAGCCGGGCTTGCTTACCGGTGAGCCGACGCCGTGGCTGGCCTCGATCGTCGACCGTGCCGGCGCCACCGTCAAGGCGATGGACACCCACGGCCACGGCTTGAAGGCGCTTAGCCCCTCCGGCTCGATCGCGGTGCCCGAGCGCGACCCGATGAACGTCCGCATCCCCGAACAGCCGCTGAACTTCCTGCAGCTGCTCGGCAGCACCCCGACCACCAGCGGCGAGATCAGCTACCTGCGTCAGACGGTGCGGACCAACAACGCCGCGCCGGTCGCCCTCGGCGCGCTGAAGCCGACCATCGGTGTTCACGATCGAGAAGATCACCGACACGCGTCGCACGATCGCCCACCTGTCCGAAGCCGCTGCCGCGGCAGCATTTCGAGGACGACGACGGCCTGCGAGGACTTCCTCCGTGGTGAAATGCTTTACGGCGTCACCGCTGCGGTGGTCGACCAGTGCATAAACGGCAGCGGGGTCGGCGAGAACATGACCGGCATTTTGACGACGACCGGCGTCCTCACCCAGGCATACGCCACATCGATGTTGCTGACGTTGCGCAAGGCGCTCACCCAGCTGGAGAACACGAGCCTCACGCCGATCGGCCTACGTGCTCGACCCGGCCGACTGGGAAAGCGATCGAGATGGCAGCGGCGAGCGACGGCCACTTCCTGGATCGGTGGCCTGCCAACTGATCCTGGTCGCCGTCAATTGTTCGGCGTCCCCGTCGTCGTCGCTCCACAGCTGCCGGCCGGCACCGCCATTCTCGGTGACTGGAAGCGTGCCAGTCCTGCGCCGCCGCGGCGGGGTCAACGTGACGTGGACCGGAGAACCGCCAGCGATGACTTCGAGAAGAACCTGATCCGCTGGCGTGCGAGAAGTCCGAGTCGTGCTCGCCGTCAAGATGCCGGCCGCATTCGTCGTCGCCGACCTCACCGCATGAGCCATGCCGTAAGCGGACTGTCACGCGAAGCTCAACGCCGGACGGACCAGTCGCTTCGACGACTACGGCGAGCATCTCGACCTCGCCGCCCGAGGCGATGCCCGACGCCGACCGGCGCGCCATCGAAGCCACCGCCCGGGCGACGTACGAGGCCTGGTGTCGACACCGGACGCTGCCGTGGACGGGCAGGGAAGCGCTCGGCTGAGTCGCACAGCACGTGCTGCCGGGCGCGGTAGCGCGCGCCGCCTCGGGCGTTGGGTCAGCACTCGGGGCGGCGGCTGAGGTAGGGCGTCGCGATCACGACGAGGCGCAACGCTGCCAAGACAGGTCTCGGCGTGTGTGTGTGTGTGTGTGTGTGTCTCCCGGCCGGGACGAAAATCGGTGACGGTCCGGTGACGACCTGCACTTGGCGGCGGAGGCGAGGCGACGCCAGGGTGATGCGAAGGCGATCCGGGCCGGTCGAACCTGTCCTACGCTGAGCGGGTGGACGACGCCGGCCGGACACCTTGGGAGCGTCAGGAGGGTGAGACCCGACGGGCCTACGAGGCGTTCCGGGCGGTCCGTGACCTCGGCCCGCTGCGCTCGCTGCGGGTGCTGACGCAGACCTTGGACGGTCACCGGGTCCCTACCCACGTCGAGCGGTGGTCAGCCCGCTGGGAGTGGCGTCGCCGTGCCGACGCCTGGGACAACGAGCGCGACCGCGTCGACGACGCCGCCCGCCGGGAGGCGCTCCGAACGATGCACGCCAACGATCAGCGGCGCCGGGCGGGTTGCGATGCACAAGGCGTTGCTCGCCCTGGAGGCGCTACCTGTCGATCACATCCCTGCCGGCGCCGCCGTTCGGCTTCTCGACGTCGGCGCCCGGCTCGAACAGCGACACGCTCACGGTCTCAGTCGCCGAGCTCCAGGGCCAGACCTTGCCGGAGCCGTGCCCGCCGAGGATCCGTGGGACAAGCTCGCCCGCGAACTCACGGGCAGCTGATGGCCCCCTCTGGGCACACCGAGGACGTCGACCGCGGGCCCGGGCTGCTTGCCACGCGTACTGTGACGCCGTCGAGGCTTGGCCCGGCGAGGCTAGGCAAGGCACGGCTCGGTGTCCATCGACAACACGTTGAGCCGTAGCCATCCGCGCGACCCGACCTGGCCCGGTCGTCCGGCGCTACGTTGCGCTGAGAGCCGCTCAACGGGGCCGGGTGGTTACCAAGGGTGCGGGCGATAATGGATGTGCGCGTCGGAAACCATCAACAGCCGTGGTTTGTGTGGTTGCTTCGGCCGGCTGCGCGAGGGCTGGTACAAGAAGCTCAAACTCAGCCGGGGTGTCGGTGTCGTCCGCCTGGCCTGACCAGAGCAAGCGACCTCCCGGGTCTGACGACGGGAAAGTGAGCAAGACCAGCGCATTGGCTCCGCTGAACACTTCATACGGGTCCAACCCTGCCGCTCATGTCGACCTGGCGGCCATCAGGGTTCACATACGCGGCGACGGAGCCAAAGGCGGTCGTGCTCGTCGCCGACACGCCGATCACGACGACCAGTGAATCCGGGTTCACCATTCGATACGAGACAAACACCCTTGCCGACGCTGAGGTCCCAACGGCGACCGGCTCACTGGACACTCCGAGCCGTGGACTGATGTCGTTGCCCTCCACATAGAAACTGACGATCAGCCCATCGGAGTTCGCCGTGAACTGGTCGAGGTCGGCGCACGGAAGCGTCCCTTCCTCGTAGCAGACCTCCACCGAGCCGCTGGCGACAGTCGCGGTCTGTTCGTCGGGCTCAAGGCCGGCGTCACGGGCAGCACCCGTCGAGAGACTCTGGTGCATCGCCATCCACCACGCAGGGTGAGTCCGGCTCAGCGAGCGCCTGTCCGACCCCTGGGTCGGCCTGGGCGAGACTCTCGACGTAGTCCTCAATCAAGGCGTCGCTCGGTTCTCCAGGGATCGTCGTCGAGGCCGCCAGGGCCAACACCGCCAGAAGGTTCATGTGGCGTACTGTAAGCGAGATAACACCGGGTGTGGCGCTCACCGAGCCAAGTCGGCTACCTGGGATAAGACAGCTCGACCACAGCGCACATCCTCGCGGAACTCATAATTCCTGGGTCGTGGGTTCGATCCCCACCCGCCCCACCGAACGGCGTCGGCTGACGAGCTGGACGGTTTGCGTCAGCCGGATGACTCACGATCGGTCGTCCTCCTGACGCAAACGACTTCGGCGGATGTCAGCCGCGCTTGACGCGACCGCGCAGGGCTCCAAAACACAGCGTCATGCTCACTGACGCCGACGACGGCGATGGCGAGGAGCGCCTTGCCGAGGTCGTCCCACTCCCATCCCTCGAAGATCAGCGAGCGCTGTCCCTCGAGGATGTAGGTCACCGGGTTGAGCCCGGCAACCGTGTCGAGCCATCCCGACAACTCTTCGCGCGGGACGTACGACGTCGTCAGGAACAGGAACGGGAAGAACAACAGGAAACTCGACTGCACGGCCGCTGGGTTGCCGGTCTTGAGGGCGATGGCGTAGGCAAACCCGGCGTACGCCAGGCTCCACAGGGCCGTGATGGCGATGAAGGCGAGCACGCCGAGGGCCCCGTTTCGAAGCGCACCCCGACGATGAACCCGAGGATCATGATCGGGATCGCCAGCAGTGCTGCGACGGCGAGGTCGGCCGTCATGTGGCCGAGGAGGATCGCCAGCCGCCGGATCGGCGTCACCAGCAGGCGGTCGAAGTAGCCGTTCTGGATGTCGAGGACGAGGGCGTAGGCGCGGGTGACACCGGTGACGCCGAGCAGCACGGACGTCGGTAGGGCGAAGGCCGGGTAGTCGAAACCCGGGAATCTGGGAGGTCAGCTGGTCGAGCGTGCCGATGTTGACGAGAAAGAAGAACATGGCGATGAAGATCGACGGGAGGATCGTTCTCGGCCTCGCGGGGGATCGCCCGCAGCGCCCTTCCGGCAACAGTCGCGATGTCGCGCCGGAGCCCCGCTGGCCGCGGTCGCAGGTCGGCATGGGTCAGTCGGCGCGACGGCCTCCACGGTGCTCATACCTTCTCGCCTCCTGTTCCGCGTCGTCGGACTCTTCGTGCTCGATGCGACTGCCGGTCATCTCCAAGAACACGTCATCGAGCGTGGGCGTGCGCAGCGTGAGGTCGCGGACGGGCACCTCGCAGTTGGCCAGAGCGACTGCGACGGGGCTGATCGTTGCCGAACCGGCGTTGGTCGTGACGACCAATTCGTTCCCGTGCACCTCCACGTCCTGCACCCCGTCGACTCCACGCACGGCGTCGGCGACGCTGGCCGCGTCACCGTCAATCCTGGCGATGATGACGTCGGCGCCGACGGACCGTTTGAGGTCGGTAGGTGTGCCCTCGGCCACGATCTTGCCGTGGTGGATGATGCCGACGCGGTGGGCGAGCGAATCGGCTTCCTCGAGGTATTGGGTGGTGAGGAAGATCGTCATGCCCAACTCGCCGTTGAGGCGCCGCACCTCGTCCCACACCCGAACACGGCTCACCGGGTCGAGGCCGGTGGTCGGCTCGTCGAGGAACAGGATGTCGGGGTTGTGCACGAGCGCGGCGGCGAGGTCGAGGCGCCGCTTCATGCCCCCCGGAGTAGGTGTCGATCCGGCGGTCCATCGCCTCGGTGAGATCGATCAGCTCGAACAGCTCGGCGACGCGTTGCTTCATCGCCCGCTTCGGGAGGCCGTACAGCAGCCCTTGCAGGCGCAGCAGCTCAGCCCCGGTCTGCTTGGGATCGAGCGCAGCTTCCTGCAAGGCCACACCGATCCGCAGCCGCACATCGCCGGGTTGGGTGGCAACGTCGAAACCGGCAACGGTGGCCTTGCCCGCCGTCGGGGCGAGCAAGCGTGCAGAGCATCCGCACGGTTGTCGACTTGCCTGCGCCGTTGGGGCCGAGGAAGCCGTAGATCTCCCCGGCATGGATGTCGAGGTCGATGCCGGCGACGGCGCTGATCTCGCCGAACGTCCGGACCAACCCCTCGGCCCGGATGGCCGTAGTGTTCAAGGCCGTACACACGTTCGCACAACGTAGCAAACCATCGCCCGCTCGATCAATCAGGAAACTGCTCGAACGAGCAACTGCTCGCCGGGTCGCACGTGGTCGCAGAGGTCGGGTCGGACGGGCGAGATCGAGCGGAGATAGATCGCCATGCGGTCCTCCGTGGCGCTGCGCTCGAGAGCCTGCCACTCGCCGAATTGAGCGGCCAGGCCAGTCGGGACGTCGACGGCACCGAACCGTGACCAGTTGCCGAGGAACTCGCCGAGGCGGCGCGCCGGCATCCCCGGCGTTGCGCTCACCTGATCGAGGAGCCCAGGAACGTCGCCACCGAGGGCGTCGATCAGGTCGGTGTCGACGGCGACGGAGCCGTCGCGTAGGGCGTCGCCGAACCGCGCCGCGAGCTCGTCTGAACGGGTCGCCTGCCCCTCCGTGAGCCCGGGCACCGTCGCCAGCAAAGCGTCGGTGCCGCGGAGCTGGACAGCATCAGACCCGCCACGCAGCGTGAGCAGGTGCCGTGCCGTCCCGTCGTCGCATCGGTCATCGCCGAACCGGGAGAGGTCGGTGGAACCCGGGGCGAACACGAAGTCGATGCCGCGACGTTGCAGTTCGGCGAGCAGCGTGTAGCGGACGTGGCGGACGGCCCCGAGGTCGATCAGCACAGGGCCGACGGGATCCAGTTCGTCGAGACTGGCCCCAAGCTCGTCGAGCAGTGGTCGAGCGAGGTGGCGACTGACCGCCCATTCGTGGTCGGTCTCGGGGAGCAAGTTGGTCGGCCGAAGCAGCGGGATCGCGGCGAGCGCCGTCGCCGCGGCCAGTGCAAGCGCGAGAGTGGCTGACGTGTCGCTGACCGGCGAATTCACGCAAACGCCGATACGGCGTCAGCAGCGCGCTGCCGGCGACCGACGTCGCCATGAACACGGCGATCGGCCAGATCCAGTAGTAGTTCTGGGCGATGATGCCGAACTGCTCGGTGGGCGGGATCTTGATCGCCGCCAGCACGGATCCGGCGAACGCCACGATCCCGACGGTCGCCATCGCGGCAAGGCCGCGGTGGCGCCGCCGCATCGCCACCGCCGCACCGACGAGTACGGCGCTCCACACGGCGAGGGCGACCACGGCGAGGGGAAGCGACGGGCGTGATCCCTCTCGCAAGAGGTCGCCCATCGACCCAGGAGCGGCGAACGGCGGGAGAAACGCCGATTCGGCGAGGATGCGCAAGCCCCTCGATGCTCCGACCGACCGCTCCGAACCGCCGGACTGACCGAATACGTCGCTGGCATTGCCCGTCGCAAAGAGCTGATCCCACAGTGGCAGCACCCAGCACACCGCCGTCACCGCGGCAGCGAGCAGGACCGGCTGGACGAGCTGACCTCGATCCCGGCGATGGTGGGCGACGAACCCGATCGTCGCCGCGCCGGCGACGGCAACAGTCTGGTAGGCGTACGTGAAGTGCGTCTGGAGGACGAAGCTCGCCGCCAGGGCGAGCCACGGCAGGGCCCATCGCTGCCCCATCCACGCCGCCGCGGCGAGCCACAGCGTGCACCACATCGGTAGCACGAGGGCGAGCTGCTGGCGAGCCTCGATCAGCATCAGGCTGCCCTCGTTGAGCTCGAGCAGCACGGTTGCCGCCATTGCCCCGACGACACCGACTGGACCGACGATGCGTCGGCTCACCAGCCAGACCCCGACGATCGCGGCGATGTTCGTCGCCGCCACGCCGGCGGCGGTGCCCCAGTAGGGGTCGAGTTTGGTGAACGGGGCGAGCAGGTCGAGCTGCAGCGGGCCGAGGTTGTTGAGCCACGTGCCGACTTCCCGTGACCCCATCGACCAGGCACCGACGAGTGGGTTGTGCGACGTCGCCACGTCGCGAGAGCGCACGGTGAAGTACGCGGCGTCGAACAGCGGAACCCAGTCCTCGGCGACTGCTCGCACGACCATGACGACGGCGGGGAGCACCGCTGCTCCGAGGGCGACGCGCTCGGCGACGCGTCCGGTGCTGCTCGACACGACCGACCTCATGGCCCGGCCACCCACTCCTCGATCATCGTCGCGACATCGCCGAGATCGCTGGCCATCGGGTAGTCGCCGCGGTAGCTGCCCCAGCGGTCGAGCACGATGCCGAAGACACCGGCGGCTTCGAAGGCCTCGATGTGGTGCGGTCCATCGTCGACCGCCACGCACGCTGCCGGCTCGAGGCCGAGTCGTTCGACCACCCTGGTCTTGTCCTGGGCGAGGGTGATCGTGTCGGCATCGATCCCGTGCCGGTCGAGCCAGTGTCTGGTGGCGTCGAGCGCTTCCGCTTCGATGCCGCTGACGTCGCGCGCCGTCACGACGTGGATGCGGTGGCCTGCCGCCCGAATCCTGGTGATGGCCGCGACGACGTCGGGGTATGGCGTGCCGGTCCACCACAGCTTGCGTTCGCGGACGCCTTCACCGAGAAGCTCGACGAAGTCGTCGTAGCCGAGGCCCCACTCCGTGTAGAACTCCCAGTTCGTCGTGTCCAGGCTCAGCTCGCGACCCAGTCGTTCGGCGGCGTACGGCGTGAACAGCTCCGGAAGCGGATAGAGCACGCCGTCAACGTCGCACAGCACGTCGAGGTGCTCGGCCGTCGGTCGCGACAGATTCACGGCAGTCGGGGGACCGCGGCGAGCAGTCGTCGGGTGTACGGATCGGCGGGCGCGGCGAACACCTCCTCGGTGGCACCCTCCTCGACCACCTGCCCGTCATGCAGCACGAGCACGCGGTCGCACAGGCTGTGGATCACGCCGAGATCGTGGGAGACGAGCACGAGGGCGAGACGGAACTGTTCGACGAGCGAGCTCAACAGATCGAGGATTTGCGCCCGCACCGACACGTCGAGCGAGCTCACCGGCTCGTCGGCGACGAGCACCCTGGGGTGCGGCGCCAAGGCACGGGCGATGGCGATGCGCTGCTGTTGGCCGCCGGAGAACTCGTGCGGGTAGCGGTTGCGGGTGTCCGGGTCGATCCCCACGGACGACAGCACCTCGGCGACGCGTTGTTCGTGTGAGCCGCCGACGTCGAGGCCGACGAGTGGTTCGGCGACGATGTCGGCGACGGTCATGCGCGGGTCGAGCGAGCTCAGCGGGTCCTGGAAGACGATCTGCACGTCGCGACGGAACCAGCGCAGCTCGTGCGGGCGCCCAGGCGCGACCGGCCGCCCGCCAAACGTGACCACGCCCCGTGTCGCCTGGTCGAGGCCGAGCAGGATGCGGGCGAGCGTCGACTTGCCCGAGCCGGACTCACCGACGATGCCGAGCGTCTCGCCGGCGGCGACCGCGAGGCTGACGCCGACCACGGCGTGCCGCTCGGCGCGCGGCCCGAACAGGCTGGTGCGCGGTAGCCGGTACACACGGTGGACGTCGTCGGCGGCGAGCAACACGTCGCTCACGGCGCCACCGCAATCTGCTCGTCCGGCGGAAGGGCCGTCTTGCGGGCGGCGTCGAGCAGCTCGACGGTATAGGGGTGCTCCGGCGCGCTGACAACACTCGCCGACGTGCCCCTCTCCACGATCGCTCCGCGGCGCATCACGAGGACGTCGTCGGCGACCAGCGGGACGAGGGCCACGTCGTGGGTGATGAACAGCAGAGCGGTGTTCTCCTCGGCGATCAACTCGGCGAGGAGCGCCAACACACCGGCCTGCACTGTGACGTCGAGGGCGGTCGTCGGTTCGTCGGCGATGAGCAACGCCGGCCGGCAGGCCACTGCCATGGCGATGCCGACGCGCTGGCGCTGCCCGCCCGACAGCTGGTGGGGGTACGCCCGCACGGTTCGCGCCGGATCTGGCAGGCCGACCCGCTCGCACAGGGCGATCGCCGCGGCCGACGCGTCCGCCTTCGTCAGGCCGTGGTGACGCCGCAACGGCTCGGCGACCTGCTTGCCGACGCGCATCAGCGGGTTGAGCGCCGTCTGCGGGTTCTGGAACACCATGGCGATCTGCTCGCCTCGCAGCTTCGACAGCTCGCCGTCAGGGCGGCCGAGCAGCTGTTGCCCGTCGAAGCGAACCGAACCGGTGACCCGAGCGGTGTCCGGGGCGAGTCCGATCACGGAGAGCGCCGTGAGGGTCTTGCCCGAGCCGGACTCGCCGATGATTCCGATCCGTGCGCCACCGTCAAGCGTGAAGGAGACGTCGTCGACGACAGTGAGGTCGCCGAAGCGGACGGTGAGCCCCTCGACCTCGAGCAGAGCACTCATCGTTCGCCTGCTGTGGTCGTCGGGGCGGCGGCGCCGACCAGCGGGCTGACGACTGCGGTGTCGGGAACGGCTGCTCCTGGCACTGGTGTCGCGGCACCCGGTTCACCAGAGCGAAGTCGCGGGTCCGTGGCGTCACGAAGGCCATCACCGAGGAGGTTGAACCCCAGCGTCGCGGCGACGAGGAACAACGCCGGGAACACGATGGCGCCAGGATGGAGCGTCACGTGCGGCTGGAGTTCACCGAGCGTTTGGCCCCACGAGGGCCGTGATCGCGACATCACGCCGAGGAACGACAGCGCGGCCTCGGCGAGGATCGCCAGGGCGGCGATCAGGGACACCTGGACGATGGCGATCGGGGCGATGTTGGGGATCACGTGGCGCCGAACCGTGCGCCACGTCGACGTGCCCGACGCGTGAGCCGCGAGGATGTAGTCGCGCGCCAGCACACTCGCCGCCTCGGCGCGCAGGATGCGCGCCAGGACGACTCCCGAGCTGACGCCGATCGCCAGCGACACCGTGACCAGCGAGCCCTTGAACAGGCCGACGAGCACGAGGGCGAGGACAAGCGTCGGCAAGGCGATCAGGACGTCGATGAAGTAGGCGACCGGCTCTCCGACCAGCCGAGGCGTGATCGCGCTGGTGACGCCGAGGGCGATGCCGACGATCCCGGCGATCAGCGCCGATGCCACGGCGACGAAGAGGCTGACGCGAGCGCCGACGAGGACCTGGGAGAACAGGTCCTTGCCGGCGGCGTCGGTGCCGAACCAATGGTCGACGGACATGCCGAGCCAGCGCTCGCCGACCCGCCGCGGGTCGTAGGGCACCCAGATGTACGAAACGGCAACGGTCAGCAGGAACACGGACATGAGCACCAGGCCGACCCGCCCAGACCACGACCTCGCGGTGAGGCGTAACCATTTCATCGGGGAACCAACGAGCCGATGCGAGCGACGAGGCGCCAGCCGAGGAGCGGCCACAAGCGGCCTGCGTGGCCGGGGAACGCAATGGATAGCCACTTCACCGTGCTGCGTCCCGCAGACGAGGGTCGATGAGGAAGTGGGCGACATCGACGAGAAAGCCGATCACCAGGACGACGACGGCGATGAGCAGCACCGTTCCCTGCACCTTGTCGAAGTCGCGATTGCCGATATCCCGGAGCAGCATCTGTCCGACACCCGGGAGGTTGAAGACGCTCTCGATCACGACAACGCCGGCGAGCAGGCTGGCCAGCTGGACGCCGACGACCGAGACCACGGGGATCGCCGCGTTGCGAAGGCCGTGGGCGAACAGCGCCTCGACTCTCGTCAGCCCCTTCGAGCGGGCAGTGCGCATGTAGTCCTGGTTGAGCACGTCGAGCGTCGAGGACCGGACGAACCGCAGCAGGATCGCTCCTTGGGCGGCAGCAAGCGTGAGCGTCGGGAGAACCAGCGATCGCGTCGCCCGGCCGAACTCGTCCCAACCTTGCCGTGGAAAGCCCTGCGAGGGCAGTCCCCAGGAGCCGGCGAGGAGGGCGATCAGGATCATGGCGACCAGGAACTGCGGTACGGCGATGCCGAGTTGGCCGACCGCCGAAAGACCGACGCCATCCGCCTTGTTGCGG
This sequence comes from Ilumatobacteraceae bacterium, assembly GCA_963732335.1. Lineage (GTDB taxonomy): Bacteria > Actinomycetota > Acidimicrobiia > Acidimicrobiales > Ilumatobacteraceae > Desertimonas. The sequence continues at coordinate 62,313 of CAVSZO010000034.1, forward strand.
CGCATCGCGGCATACACGCCGAGCGGCACCGACACACCGAGGGCGACGATCGTGGAGCAGATCACCAGGGGCGCGGTGACCGTCAACTTCTCGCCGAGCTGGCTGGTCACGGTTGAGCCGGTCAGCGCCGACTCGCCGAAGTCTCCCGTCAGGACACCACCCATCCACTCGAAGTACTGGGTGACGAGAGGGCGGTCGAGGCCGAGCTCGGCGCGGATCTCGGCCAGCCGCTCGGGCGTGACCTCGGTGCCGGCGATGACCACGGCGAGGTCGCCGGGCACGAGGCGCAACAACGCGAACACGATGACGCTCGCCACCAGCAGGGCGAGAACCAACAGGCCGAGTCGGCGGACCAAGAACCACGCCACAGCATGTTCCTAGCCGATTCGGTTCGATGCCGGCGGGCGCGCCGACACCACACCGAACCGAGTTGTCAGTTCTCCACGATGATGTCGAAGGCGTCGAAGCGGGCGTTGGCATCGAACGTCGGGTAGCCGGAGATGCCCGAGCGGGCGACCGTCACGTCGTTGTACAGCAGCAGCCACACCGCGGGCGCCTCTTCGGCGATGAGCGCGGCTGCCTGCCGGCGCAGCTCGACGAACTCGTCGGGATCGGGCGAGGCTTTGGCCTGAGCGAGCAGGTCCTGCACTTGTGGGCTGTCGTACAGCCAGTAGTACTCGGGGTTGGCGTAGTTGCCGATGTCGCGCGGCTCGACGTGGAGCACGACGGTGAGGTCGTAGTCGTGATTGACGAACACCTGGTCGATCCAGGTCGGGAACTCCACGGTTTCGAGGTTGACCGTGATGCCGACATCGGCGAGCTGCGACACGACGTAGTCGAGGGCATACGTGGGATAGATGTTCGGCGCCACGAACGTCAGCTCTAGCCCGTCGGCGTATCCGGCCTCCTCGAGCAACGCACGGGCCTCGTCCGGGTCGTAGGGATAGAGGCCGGAGAGGTCCTCGTACCACGGCTCGAACGGCGGCACGGGGGCACCAATCAGCGTGCCGTAGCCGCGGTACAGGTCGATCAGGCCCTGCTTGTCGATCGCCTGGGTGATGGCCTGGCGGACGCGTTGGTCGGACAGGACCTCGTCGGCGTTGTTCATGCCCAGGGTGAACTCGCCGTTGGTCGGCCCGTCCGTGATGACGAAGTCGGGATTGTCCTCGAACTGCTCGACGAGGTCGGTGTCGATCCTCACATGGAGGTCGATGTCGCCGTCGAGCAGAGCGTTGGCGGCGGCGTTCGCATCGGTGAAGTACTGGAACGTGATCTCGGAGATCGTCGCCGGCTCACCCCAGTAGTCGTCGTTGCGCACGAGCGTGATCGACGAGCCTTGATTCCACTCGTCGAGGACGAACGGGCCGGTGCCGTTGGCGCTGTTCTCGAGTCCGGTCGCCCCTTCGTTGAGGACGGCGCCGGCGCGTTGCGACAAGTGGAACGCCAGGTCATTGTCCGGCTCACTGAGGGTGATCACGACCGTCGAGTCGTCAGGGGATTCGACGGTCGCGACGCTGGCCAGTCGGGGAGCTTCGAAGGCGGCGCGCTGCTGTTCCAGGGTCCACACCACATCGCTCGCCGTCAGCGGGTCGCCGTCGTGGAACGTGACGCCGTCCTGCACGGTCAGCGTGTACGTCAGGCGGTCCTCCGAGATCTCCAACTCGGCCAGCCCGGGCGAGGTCTCGCCGTCCGGCGTCGACTTCACCAGCGTCTCGTACACGTTGCCGAGCAGGAGTTGATCGAGTGCGGCCCCGGCCTGGTTGATGATGTCGAGGTTGGTCGGCTCGATGACGAAGCCGGCGACGACCGCGGCATCCGGGTCGCCGGCGGGAACGGTGGTCGCCGAGGCGGTGGTGGCGACGGCACCGATGGACAGCAGCGCGGCTGCCGTGACAAGCAGGGCGCGGCGGGAGCCGGAACGGATGGTGGTGCGGGTCCTACGCATGGCGGCGAGCGTAGTGATTCCGTGCCGAAGGGAACCTGTCGAGGTAGCTGGTCATCCCGCCGGCGCTCGTTGCGGCGATGGCGGCGTGGACGATCGCCCGGCACACGGCATCGGCCCCGGCGGCGAAGATGGTGTTGAGCTGGAGTGGGCGCGACGACCCAGGACGGATCGATCCCTCGACGGGTTCGTCGGGCACTTGCCGATCTCCGGTCGCCAGGGCGAACACGACGTCGCCGTCGACGTACTGGTGGACCGGATCGATCGCCCGGGCCAGGCCGTCCTGGCCCGACACGGCCATCCGGGTGCACTCGTGTTTGCTCAAGGAGGCGTCGGTGGCGACCACGGCGAGTGTCGTGTTCAACGGCCGGATGGCGGGCGGGTTGGCGTGGTGGGCGGCGATGTCCCTGCGGCTCGGCGGGCGCACATGGTCGAATTCGCCGGCAAGGCCGCGGCTGATCCCGAGCAGTTCGCCGCTGCGCACGTCGAACACGTTGCCGCTCGAATTGAGGGCGACGAGGGCGGCGACGGTGATCCCGCTGGGCAAGCACGACGCTGGCCGAGCCGATCCCGCCCTTGAGTCGTTCGGCATGCGCCCCCGTGCCGGCACCGATGGTGCCCTGGGCGAACCGTCGTGGCCGAGCCGCCGCTGCCGCTCGTTCGCCGAACGTGGCGTCTGGCGTGTTGTGGAACTTCCCACCGACGCCGAGATCGAAGAGCACGGCAGCCGGCACGATGGGCACGACGTGGTGGGGGTCCGGATCCGACCTGGAAGCCACGGTTGCGATCGGCGAGCCAGCGCATCACCCCGTCGGCGGCGGCGAGGCCGTAGGCGCTGCCCCCGGTGAGGCACACGGCGTCGACCGTTTCGACGAGGTTGATCGGGTCGAGCAGATCGGTCTCGCGCGTGCCGGGGGCGCCGCCTCCGAGGTCGACGCCGCCGACCGTGCCCGATGGCGGCAGCACCACCGTCGTGCCGGTGAGCCATCCCCGTCCGCGCCGCTGGAAGTGGCCGACGTGGACGCCTGCGACGTCGGTGAGGTCGTTGTGTGGCCCGATCATTGCGTTCCCGGCCACGCAGGCCGTCTGGCGCTCCCTCGCTGGCGCTCGCTCGCTCGCACGGTTGCCGTGCATGCGTCGCCGTCGAGGAAGCGGCGGGCGGCCTCGACGTACACGTTGGCGTGTTCGACGATGTCGGCGACGTCGACGTACTCGTCGGCCTGATGGGCGATCCACTTGCCGCCCGGCCCGTACACCACCGACGGGACGCCGGCGAGTGCCGTCAGCAACGTGCCGTCGGTGGTGCCCGGCACGCCGCCGAGCCGTGGGGGAGTGGCGGCGACTTCGGCATGGGCGTCCCAGACGGCGCGCACGAGGGGCGCATCGGTGTCGAGCTCGACCGCGGGGCGGTTGTCGATCACGGTAACTGTCGAGGTGACGCCGGATCCGCTGACTGCGTCCGACCGCCACCTCAGCGACGTCGGCGAGGAGGTCATCGTGGTCGACGCCGGGAATCGTGCGCACGTCGACCCACAACGCGGCGTGCGCCGGCAGCACGTTCATCTGGGCCGGCTCTCCGGAACGCAACACGGTTGGGGTGATCCAGGGCTTCCCGAGGTGTTCGTGCTCACCGTGGGCGTCCTGCAGGCGGCGCTCCAGGTCGGTGAGAGCGGCGATCACCGCAGCGGCGGCGCGGTTGGGGTTGCGCCCCTCGAACGGCATCGCCCCGTGGGCCATCTTGCCGGTCAGATCGATGCGCAGACGTAGCGCCCCCTTGGCCGCGTGACAGATCTCGCCGCCCTCGGGTTCGCAGGAGATCGCACCGTCGATGCCGTTGGCATGACCGCGAGCCACGAAGTCGCGAACGCCCGCCATCATCCCCTCCTCGTCGACGAGGGCGGCGACGACAATCCGTCCCGGGAACGATCGCGATCGCGCAACGGCGTCGGCGGCGAACAACATCGCCGCCACACCCGACTTCATGTCCGCCGAGCCGCGCCCGTAGATCCGACCGTCACGTAGTTCGGCACCGAACGGGTCGACACTCCAGGCGCTCTCGTCGCCCTCGGTGACGACGTCGGTGTGCCCCTCGAACAACAGGGTCCGCCCGGGACGGTCGCCATCGATGGTGGCGATCACGTTGGGCCGGCCGTCGGCGACGACGTCGACGAGGGGCGACCAGCCAAAGGATCGCATCTGCTCGGCGACCAACTCCGCCGCCTGCCCTTCGCTCAGCCCGCGGGCAGGGTCGTAGACGCTCGGAATGCGCACGAGGTCCCGCGTGAACGCTACGAGCGCTTCGGCATCGATCATTAGAGGCTCGGGTCGTAGCGGCCGTCAGCGGCGGTCCAGCCGCCGTCGACGAACAGCGTGGTGCCGGTGACGTAGCTCGAGGCGTCGGAGGCGAGGAACACCGCGGCGCCGACCATCTCATCGGCGGTGGCCCAGCGGCGCAGGATCGGCTTGCTCGCATAGGCGTCGTACCAAGCCGGGTCATCGCGGATCGGTTGCGTCAGCGGCGTCTCCACGACGCCCGGAGCGATCACGTTCGCCCGCACGCCCGACGTGCCGAGCTCGGCGGCGAGCGTTCTGAACAGCATCACCGTTGCCGCCTTCGTCGCCGCGTACGCGCCCTGGCCAGGTTCCGTGGTCACGGCCCGCACCGACGCGAAGCCGATCATCGAGCCACGTCCAGCCGTCGCCATCGCCGCCCCAAACGTGCGACACAACCGGAACACGCCCTTGAGGTTGAGGTCGACGACGCGATCGAGGTCGTCGTCGCTGTAGTCGGCGATGCGCTTGCGCACGTTGACGGCCGGCGTGGTGACGAGGATGTCCGGCGTGCCGTGCGCCTCGAGCGCGACTGCCGGCGCGGCCGAGTCGAGGAGGTCGAGGTGCAGCGCCTCGCCGCCGATCGTCTGCGCTGTCGACTGAGCTGCGTCGATGCGGGCGTCAGCACACAGCACACGGGCGCCGAACGCCGCCAGCCCCTCGGCGACCGCCGCGCCGATCCCACTGCCTGCGCCGACGACGAGGGCGCGACGCCCGTCGAGGCGAAACAGGTCAGCGCGGATCGGCGCCACGGAACTCTTTGGTCGCTGTGATGCCACTAGCGTCATCACAGACGCCAAAGAGTCGCAAGTCGATCACTCTTCGGGCTCTTCGACGGCGTCGAGGAACGCCTCGACATCGTCTTCCTCACCCCCGATCAGCCAGATCACTCGGCTCTCCTCGGCACTGAGCTCGGCGTCGTCGTCCTCCCAAGGCAGGACCCCGTCGACCGGGTAGCGATCGACGGTGATGTCGTCGGACTCCTCGTCCACGGGGGCGATGACCGCGAGCTCGACCTCGAGGTCACCGGGATGGTCGCTGAGGATGTCGATCAACTCGCGCACGAGCATGTCGCGCCCCTTTCCGGCGTCGCGGCCTCAAGTGTCGCCGAGCCAGGCGTTGGCCTGCTCGAGCAGGAACAAGCTGACATGCTTGCATCGTTCCAGATCGTCGGCGACATTCGTGTCATTGTTGAGGTAGACGTCGCTGAGGTCGACGCTCGTGCGGGCGACCAACGTGAGTGAGCGCTCCGGCGCATCGGTGACGCTGGCATAGGAGTCGATCGCCGAGACCTCGACGGGCAGTTCGACGCCCCCCACCCCGGCCAGCTCGACGGCGAGGGCGAGGAGGTCGGGCGGCTTGGGCAGCGGTGGCAGCGTCCACGTGAACACGAGCGGGAACGTGAAACCCGGCGGCGGCGTCTGGTCGAGGTCCTCGAGCTTCATCACCTCGTCCTCGAACCCGAGCATCGCCCGCGGGTCGACGTCGAGCGACAGGTGCAGGTCGATCGGCCCGCTGCACGCCTCTTCTGGATGGAGGTCGACCTCCCAGAGCTGACGCAGTGAATACGTCTCGACGAAGTGCCGCTCGTCGTGGACGTGGAACCCGTGGTCGATGGCCTGGCTCTTGAGGTCGGCGACGAAGCCCGCCACGTCGATGACTGCCACGGCTGCGAGATTACCGTCGACCCTCGCAACCGCTGCCGATGCTGGTGTAGCGACCTGGCTCGGCGGCGAAGGCACGCAGGCATCCGGTCCCGCAGAAGTAGTGACGTACGTCGCCGTGGTCGAGGTGTAACGACGCTTCGGTGGCGACCACTGTCATCCCGCAGACCGGATCCGTGGCCATGATCGGTGGCGCTTCGTACGCCGTAGCCTCGCCGACGGCTCGCGCCGACGGGCGCCGTCGCCTGGCCACGATGTCGGCGAGGATCGACAGGGCCACCTCCTCGGGCGTGTTCGCCCCGATGTCCAGCCCGGCGGGCGTGACGATGCGAGCTTTGAGTTCAGCGGTGACGTCCAGGTCGGCAACAACGGTGGCGCCGCGCTTCGGGCTGGCCACCAAGCCGACGTAGTCGACACCGGCGGCGAGCGCGGCGGCGAGCACGCTGGTCTCCTCGCGGCCGTGGGAGGCGACGAGCACGGCGGTGGCATCGTCGGGCAGCTCAGCGCCGCGGACGATCTCGTAGCCGATCGCCGCCCCGAGGGCAGCGACGGCGTTGGCGATCGGGCTGTCGCCGTACACCGCGACCAGCGGCGCCGGCCGCTGCGGCTCGAGGAAGATCTCCAGCGTGCCACCGCTGAGGCACGGATTGTGCGCCATCAGCTTGCCCTGCACCGGCTGCTCGGGCGTCGGGCTGATCCGCAGCACTACCGACTCCCCGGAGTCGAGCAGGGCGAGCGCCTGTGCCCGCACCGTCGACTCGGCACAGTCGCCGCCGACGAATCCCTCGATCGTCCCGTCGGGGAGCACGATCGCTTCGTCGCCGGGACGTGCGCTGGTCGGCCGCTCCGCCAGCACGACACGGGCGTGGACGAACGGCACCCGCTGGCGGCGCAAGCTCGGCTGCGCGTGCTTCCAGGCTCACGTGAAGGCGAGATCGGTCCGCGCCGGGCGGCCCTGGATCGCCAGCCAGACCTGCGCCGGGGTGAGCGGCATGTCGGCGTGCTTCACCCCGAGCGGCGCCAGGGCGTCGATCACGGCGTTGACGACGGCAGCCGGCGAACCCACCGTGGCCGATTCGCCAACCCCCTTGACGCCGAGCGGGTGGTGCGGCGACGGCGTGACCGTCTCGCCGAGCTCGAAGTTGGGCACCTCCATCGAGGTCGGCAGCAGGTAGTCCATCAACGAGCCACCGAGACAGTTGCCATCCTCGTCGAACGTGATCGATTGCATCAGGGCCATGCCGATCCCGTCGACGAGCCCGCCGTGGATCTGCCCCTCGACGATCATCGGGTTGATCCGCGGCCCGCAGTCGTCAACGGCGATGAACCGGCGAACCTTGACGACGCCGGTACCAGCGTCGACGTCGACGACGCAGATGTACGCCCCGAACGGGTACGTCAGGTTGGGCGGGTTGTAGACGGCCTGGGCGTCGAGGTGTCCCTCGACGCCGTCGGGGAGTTCGAGGTTGGAGTGGGCGAGCATGGCGATCTCGGCGATCGACTTGCCGTGGGTGGGGTCGCCGACGACCTGCCAGCGGCCGTGCTGCCACTCCAGGTCCTCTGGCGCGCACTCGAGCGCGGCAGCCGCGATCACCCGGGCCTTGTCGCGGACTCGTTGGGCAACGACCGCTGCGGCCGCGCCGGACACCGGTGTCGATCGGGAGCCGTACGTGCCGAGCCCGAACGGCGTGTTGTCGGTGTCGCCGTGGATCACCTCGACGTCCTCGGGCGGGATGCCGAGCTGGTGCGACACGATCTGGGCGAACGTGGTCTCGTGGCCCTGGCCCTGGGTCTGCACCGACAACCGCAACTGGGCCTTGCCGGTCGGGTGGACGCGCAGGTCGCAGCCGTCGGCCATCCCCAGCCCGAGGATGTCCATGTGCTTGCGCGGCCCCGCGCCCACGCCCTCCGTGAAGAAGGCGAGCCCAATTCCCATGTACGACGCTGACGCCGGGTCGCCACTGGCTGCGGCCTGCTGGCGGCGCTCCGCCTGCTCTCGACGCAACTCGTCGTAGCCGGCGATGCGCATCGCTTCCTGCAATGCCCGCGGATAGTCGCCGGAGTCGTACTCCCAACCCGTGGGCGTCGTGTACGGGAACTGCTCCGGTCGCAGCAGGTTCTTCATCCGCAGCTCTGCGGGGTCGATCCCGAGCTCGACCGCGAGGCGGTCGACCACGCGCTCGATGAGGTACACCGCCTCGGTGATGCGGAACGAGCAGGCGTAGGCGACACCGCCGGGAGCCTTGTTGGTGTACACGCCGGTGACCTTGCAGTGGGCGGCGCCGTAGTCGTAGGAGCCGGTGAAGATGTGGAAGAACCCGGCCGGGTACTTCGTCGGTTGAGCGGTGGCGTTGAACGCTCCGTGATCGGCGATCACGTCGACGCGGACGCCGAGGATCTTGCCGTCCTTGGTCGCCGCGATCTCACCGTTCATGTGGTAGTCGCGGGCGAATCCCGTGGTCATCAGGTTGGAGCTGCGGTCCTCCATCCACTTGACGGGCCGCTTGGTGACGATCGAACCGACGACGGCCAACACGTAGCCGGGATAGATCGGCACCTTGTTGCCGAATCCACCGCCGATGTCAGGGGAGATCACCTGGATCTTGTGCTCAGGGATGCCGGCGACGAGGGCGTACACCGTCCGGTGGGCGTGCGGCGCCTGGCTCGTGATGTAGGCGGTGAGCTTGCCGGTCACCGGATCCATGTGGGCGAGCGATCCGCACGTCTCCATCGGCGCAGGATGCGAGCGGGGGTAGAGGACGTCGAGGCCGACCGTCACGTCGGCGGCGGCGAACGCCGCGTCAGTGGCCGCTCTGTCGCCTGACTCCCAGTCGAAGATGCGGTTGTCCGTGCGCCCCTCGACCTCGTCACGGACGAGCGGGGCGTCGGCGTCGAGCGCCCGCCGGGCGTCGATCATCGGCGCCAGCGCTTCGTACTCGACGTCGATCAACTCCAGCGCGTCGCGGGCCGAGTAGCGGTCCTCGGCGATGACGAAGGCGACCTCCTGGCCCTGGTAGCGGACCTTGTCCGTGGCCAGCACCGCCTGCACGTCGCCCGACAACGTCGGCATCCACGCCAGCTTCAACCCGTCGAGCATCTGCCCGGTGATCACCGCCCGGACCTTCGGGTGGGCCTCGGCGGCCGACGTGTCGATGGAGACGATGCGGGCGTGGGCGTACGGGCTGCCGAGGATCGCGCCGTACAGCATCCCTGGCATCGTGATGTCGTCGAGGTAGTTGCCGCGACCCTGGAGGAAGCGAGCGTCCTCCTTGCGGAGCATCCGTCCGAACCCGATCGGGTTGCCTGCGTCGGAGATCGGTGTCTCGTCGGTGACACTCATGAAGGCACCTCCTCGCGCGCGTGCTCGGCCGCCCACCGCACCGACTTGATGATGTTGTGGTAGCCGGTGCAGCGGCACAATTGGCCGCTGATCGCCTCGCGGATGTCCGCCTCGCTCGGATCAGGGTTGCGGTCGAGCAGAGCCCGGGCCGTGAGCATCATCGCCGGTGTGCAGAAGCCGCATTGCAGGCCGTGGCACTCCATGAACCCCTGCTGAATCGGGTCGAGCCCGTCGGTCCCGGCGAGGCCTTCGACGGTGTCGACCCGGCGTCCGTCGGCCATCACGCCGAGGACAGTGCAGCTCTTCACGAGCACGCCGTCCATGAGGACGACGCAGGCACCGCAGTTCGACGTGTCGCATCCCCAGTGGGTGCCCGTCAGGCCGAAGTTGTCGCGCAGCAGGTGGATGAGCAGGACGCGTGGCTCGACGTCGGCTGAGCGTGTCTCGCCGTTGACGGTGACCGTGATGTTCATGAACTTGTGTCCTCCCCTCGGGCGCGGGCGACTGCGGCATGTAGGGCACGCTTGGTGAGCTCACCGGCGAGGTGGCGCTTGTAGTCGGCCGGGCCACGCTGATCGGTGCTCGGGTCGCACTGCTCGGCAGCGAGTGCCGCGGCCGCGGCGATGGTCTCGTCGGTGGCGGGCTTGCCGCGCAGCGAGTCCTCGGCGGCGGGGGAGCAGAACTGGTCCGCTCCGACCGCGGTGAGCCCGATCCCGACCTCACTGACGGTGTCGCCGTCGAGCCAGACGCAGGCGCCGGCGGCGGCGACGGCCCAGTCGCCGGCCCGTCGTTCGACCTTGCGATACGCCGAACCGCCTCCGGGCCGGATCGGGACGCGGATCTCGGTGATCATCTCGGCCGGCCCCACCGCTGTCTCGTACGGCCCGGCATGGAACTGGCGCGCCGGAACGGTCCGCCTGCCTCCCGTTCCTTGGATGACAATCGTCGCCCGCACCGCGGCGAAGACCGCCGACAGGTCCTCGCTCGGGTCGGCCTGCCCGATCGAACCGCCGACCGTGCCGCGGTTGCGCACGACCGGGTCGGCGATGACCCGCTCGGCGTCGTGGAAGATGCGGTAGTGCTCGCCAGCTACCGCCGACTCGAGCAGCTCGGCATGGCGGGTCAGTGCCCCGATGCACAGGTCGTCGCCCTCGACGCGGACGTAGCCGAGCTGATCGGCGAGGTCGTTGATGTCGACGAGGTGCTCTGGCCGGGCGAGGCGGAGCTTCATCATCGGCAACAGTGAATGGCCTCCGGCGACGAGTCGAGCCTCTGGTCCGAGTCGCTCGAGCAGGGCGACGGCGTGCTCGATGCTGGTCGCTCGCTCGTAACCGAACGGTGGCGGTGTCTGCATGGACGTCCCCCTCGGCAGCAGTATCCGGAGCCGCCGCGACGCGCGCAGCGGCCCCGGATTTCCCCCACCAGCAATCCTGGACACGACACCCACGTGGGTCAACAGGGCGATAAGCATTCGCTTAAGGCCACGCTCTACGATGCGCCCACCGTGACACTGAACCAACTGAAAGTGTTCGTCCTCGTCGTTCGGCTCGGATCGTTGCGGGCCGCGGCGAACGCTCTGGGAGTCAGCGAGCCGGCGGTGTCACAGGCACTCAGCGCCCTGCGCGAGAGCCTCGGCGATCCACTCATCGAGCGCAACGGTGGGGTGCTGACGTTGACACCCGCCGGCCAGCGGGTCGTCGGGCTGGCGTCGCAGATGGTCAACCTGGCGGTCGCCACCGAGGAGGCGGTGCGGTCCGCTCAGGGGGCAGCCGGACCTGCTGCGCGTCGTCGCCTCGGCCGACGTTGGCGACGCCGTTGCCCCGGCGCTCCTGCAGGCCTTCAACCGTCGGGCGGCGAACGTCGAGACCACCCTGGGCATCTCCGGCACTCGGGAGATGGCAGTACTCCTGTCCGAGCGGCTCGCCGACGTTGCCCTCGGCCCGGCGCTGGCCGGTCCGCACGCGCCGGGTGTCGTCAGCGAGCCATTGCTGCGCTATCGACTGCTGATGATCGCGTCCAACGATCACCCACTGCAGTCGAACGGAACTGCGTCGTTGCAGTCGCTGCGCAATGAGCCGTGGCTCGTTGACCCGTCGGGCACCGACCCCCTCTCCGACGTCGGCCGGATGCTCGCCGAACTCAACGTTGCCGAGGACAGAGTGCGCGTGTTCCCGACACAAGCGGCGGCGTGGGCAGCCGCGGCGACCGGTGGCGGCGTGGCCCCGGCGATCGAGCAGCAGTGGAAGCGCGACCCACATACCGACGCTCACCCGCTGAAGGTCGCCGGGTTGCCCCTGGAGATGCTGTGGCACATCAACACGTTGCAAGGCGATCGACGCTCGGCAACAGCGGGGCGGTTGCATCGCTTCTTGTCGACCCCGGATGCCACCCAGGCGATGTTTCGAGCCGACGGCGGCGTACCTGCGTCGCAGTTCCGCCCGCCTGTCTACGTGACGATCTGGAGCTGAGGCGTGCGCGCCGCCGCACTCGACGACCCCGCTCTCGACGTCCTCCACCACGTCGCCGACGAGGTGGCGCGGCGGCTCGCTGCGGTGACCGACTGGGGCTTCTCAGGCGCACGCCAGGGGCAGTACGCCGTCGATATCGACGTCGACGACGTCGCCGTGGCGATTCTTCTCGACGCCGGGTTCGCCGTACTGTCCGAGGAGAGCGGACGCTCGGGCGACGGCGACCGTCTGGTCGTCGTCGATCCGCTCGACGGCTCGACGAACGCCAGCCGTGGTATCCCGTGGTTTGCCACGTCGCTGTGCGTCGTCGACGACGCCGGTCCGTCGGTCGCCCTCGTCGTCAACCAGGCGACGGGGGAGCGACTGGAAGCGGTGCGGGGCAAGGGGGCGTGGACCGGTGAGCACCACCTGGCGACGTCGGGGCAGTCGAACCTCGGTGACGCCGTCATCGGCATCAGTGGGCTTCCACGCGGCGGAGGGTCCTGGGGGTGGTGGCAGTTCCGGGCCTTCGGCGCGGCCGCCCTCGACCTCGGTTGTGTGGCGTCCGGCCGCCTCGATGGGTGGGTCGACATGGGTGACGACGCCCACGGCGTGTGGGATTACCTCGGCGGCGCGCTGTTGTGTACGGAGGCCGGTTCGAGCGTGGCCGATGCCCTCGGTCGCGATCTCGTCACGCTCGACCACTCCGACCGACGCACGCCGATCGCGGCAGCGACGCCGGAGCTGCTCGAAATGCTGCTCGACTACCGTCGATCCCCGTGACTGACGACGAGCTGGCGGCCATCGACCCCGAGCACTTGCCGACTGCCGACGAGTTCGACCTGCTGACCGGCTTCCTCGACTACTACCGGGCAGTGATGACTCGCAAGGCCCAGGGCCTGACACGAGACGAGCTGGCCGTGCGCCTCGGGCCGTCGACGCTGACGATCGGCGGGCTGATCAAGCACCTCGCCTGGGCCGAGGACATCTGGTTCGACCGCAGGGTCGCAGGCAACGAGGTCGGCGACGTGTGGGCGGCGGCCGACTGGGACGCGGATCCCGACTGGGAGCTGAACAGCGCGGTCGACGACGAGCCCGACTACTTGCTTTCCCTGTACCACGGGGCGTGCGAACGCTCTCGCGCCGCCGTCGCCAAGGTCGGCGATCTCGACGCCGTCGCGAAAGTGCCCAACCGGCGCGGCAACCACTTCAGCATGCGCTGGATCCTCCTGCACATGATCGAGGAGACGGCACGCCACGCCGGCCACGCCGACCTGATCCGCGAGAGCATCGACGGCTCGACCGGCGACTGACCAAGCCGAAATCGGGAGTCCCACTCAGTCGTCAGATGTGCCATACGGATTCTGCGAACTGCGGAGCCACTTGCACCACATCGGTGCAACCGGCTCCAAGGTTCCCGACCGCGCGGCCGCAGCCTGAGGAGGGCCTATTTCGGTCTCCGTCGACAGAAACCACAGTCGGTAGCATCGTCTTCCTGTTTCGGGCGCATAGCTCAGCTGGCTAGAGCGCTTCCCTTACAAGGAAGAAGTCGGGGGTTCGAGTCCCTCTGCGCCCACCGACAGGAGTCACGGCGACGCGTATGCTGATTTGCATGCAGAGCACCAGTGTCCGGATCGACACGTCGACTCACGAGGAGCTCAAGCGGCTTGCTGTCGAGTTGAACACGACGGTCGGCCACACCGTGGCATTGGCAGTTCGGGCCCTCCGCCAGGACCGCATTGGCGCCGACCTCGCCGCGCCGCTGCACGCCGAGGAACTCGCTTGGCTCGATGCCGACCTCGGGTGACGTCGTCGACCTTGACCTGGGTGTGCCCGAGGGTCGCGAGGCCGGGTTTCGTCACCAGGCCGTCGTCGTCACGGCGCAGCGCATCCTCGACGCGAACCCTTCGGTGATCCACGTCGTGCCGCTCACGTCGACCATCCGGCGCTTCCACTCAGAGGTCGTCATCGAGCCCGAGCCGGCAAACGGTCTCAGGGGCACGTCGGCTGCTCAGTGCCAGCATCTCCGAGCCGTGTCGCCCGGTCGGATCTCCGCGGTCCGCGGCACTGTCGGCGCGACTGTCCTCGTCCAGATCAGAGAAACCATCGCCGTGCTCCTCGACCTACCCGGTTGACGCCGGCGACGTAGTGGGGAACCGATGGGTGTGTAGGTGACGGAATCGTCCCCCACGCACCCATCGGTTAAGAAGAGGCGATGGTCGACACCATCCCCACCCAGTTCGAGGTCCTCGACGAGCGCGCCGGCGACGTCAAGGGCGACCGCCGCATCGAACGGCTCGGCTTCGAATGCCGGTGGGCGGAGGGCCCGGTGTACGTTCCCTCCGGTCGCTATCTCCTTGTCAGCGACATCCCCAACGATCGGATTCTGCGGTGGGACGAAACCACCGGCGTTGTCGGCGTGTACCGCCAACCGGCGGGATACGCCAACGGCAACACGCTCGATCCCAACGGCCGGCTGGTGACCTGCGAGCACGGCAACCGCAGGGTCACCCGAACCGAGCACGACGGAACCATCACGGTCCTCGCCGATCGCCACGATGGCCGCCGGCTGAACAGCCCGAACGACGTCGTCGTCCGTTCGGACGGGTCGGTCTGGTTCACCGACCCGGCGTACGGCATCGACAGCGACTACGAGGGCCACCGCGCCGAGAGCGAGATCGGCGGATGCCACGTTTATCGCATCGATCCCGCCACCGGGAGCTGCGAGATCGTCGCCGACGACTTCGTGCGACCCAACGGCCTGGCGTTCTCGCTGGACGAAACCCAGCTGTACATCGGCGACTCCCGCGCCAAGCACATCCGCATTTTCGATGTGGACGGCAGCAAACTTTCCGGCGGGCGTCTCTTCGCCGAGTGCACCGTGGGCACCTTCGACGGATTCCGACTCGATGACACCGGTCGCGTCTGGGCCGCGGCGGAAGACGGCATCCACTGTCTCGACCCCGACGGCACCTTGCTCGGCAAGCTGCTCCTCCCCGAGGTGACCTCCAACCTGGTGTTCGGCGGCGTCAAGCGAAACCACCTCTTCGTTGCCGCTACGACGTCGGTGTTCTCGCTCCGGTGCAGCGTCAACGGGGCGATCCCGGTCTGGGCAACAAAGCGTTGATGACGCGCCCCGTCGTCAGCTGACCTCGCGCAGGGCGCCCGTGGTCACGTCGTAGACGAACCCGCGAACGCTGTCCTTGTGGGGGATGAACGGGCTGTCCTTGATCCGGGCGATCGATTGGCGGACGTCCTGGTCGAGATCACTGAACGCTTCGGCCGCCCACTCCGGCTCGACGCCGACGTCATCCTGGAGGGCACGCTTGAACTCGTCGTCGCTGAACGTGAGCATCCCGCAGTCGGTGTGGTGAATGAGGATGATCTCCTCCGTGCCGAGGAGGCGCTGCGAGATGGCCAGCGAACGGATCTCGTCGGCGGTGACGACGCCACCGGCATTGCGGATCACGTGGGCGTCGCCCTCCTGCAGGCCCAACGCGCCATACACGTTGAGCCGGGCGTCCATGCACGCGACGATCGCCAACTTCTTGCCCGGCGGCAATGGCAAGTCGCCCTTGTCGAACGATGCGGCGTACGCAGCGTTGTTGGCGAGCAGGGAATCGGTTACGGACATCGGTACCCCCCGTTGTTGATGTCGGCCGGCAATTGCTGACGAAGTTAGTCGAGATTTACCGAGTCGGCGATCCACACGACGACGTCGCCCCGGACTGGACGGTCGACCGTTGAATCCGGACGGCCGATCCGGTGACCGTGGCCTCTACCGTGCCGGTGATGCGCGCCAGCCGGTCACTCGTCATGCTGTGGCTCGTCGGCGCCTTCCTCGCAGCCGGGTACGGCGCCCTGTTCACGCTGCTCGACGACATGCGCGACGAGTACGGCATCGGCGAGTCGGCGCTCGGCGCCGTGATCGGAATCGGCTTCGTCGCCGGGTTTGTCGCTCAGGTGACGATCGCCCCGCTCGCCGACCGCGGCCATGCCCGCACGTTGGTCATCGTCGGGACCGTGCTCAACGTCGCCGGCCTGCTGGTGATGGCAGCGGCAACCACCGTCGGCCCACTGCTGGTCGGGCGCTTCGTGTCGGGAGTTGCCGCCGGGATGGCCGTTCCGGCGATCCGCAGGATCGTGATCACCGCCGACCCTGCCAATCTCGGACACAACCTCGGTCGTCTGCTCGCCGCCGACGTGGCCGGGTTCGCCGCTGGCCCGGCACTCTCCGCCGTGCTGGTCGGTCCGTTCGGCATCCCCGCGCCGTTCATCGTCATCGCGGCTGCGACGCTCCTGCTGACACCATTCGTCCTGCGCACCTCCGTGAACGAGTCAGCCGACCCCCCAAAGCAACGGTTCGCCTTCGACTTGTTGCGCCAACAGTCGTATGCCGGAGCGGTCGCCCTGGGATGTGCGGTGTGGCTGATGATCGGCGCGTTCGACGCCTTGTGGTCGGTCGCCCTCGACGATCTCGACGCCAGTGACTGGCTGGCAAATCTCGGCATCACGCTGTTCGCCCTGCCCCTGGTGGCGTTCGGGTCGCTTGGCGGTCGGCTGGCTCAGCGGGTCGGACCGTTCCGCGTCGGCACCCTCGGACTCGCCCTCGCCGCCGGGTTCATGGCGCTGTACGGAGTGCTTCCCTCTGCCGGGGCGATGTTCGCCGTGGCGATGGTGCATGCCGTGAGCGACGGCTTGACAGTTTCGAGCACCGGGGTTGCCGTTGGCATGGTCGTGTCGACCGAACGCCAGGCGGGGGCACAAGGCGTCCTCGGCGGTCTGCAGACCTTGACCGCTGGCATCGCGGCACCGATCATCGGTGTCCTCTACGAACACGCCGGGCGAACGACCGCCTACCTGTTCAGCGCCGGCATGATGGCGATCCTGATCGCCGTCGGGGCCGTCCTCGCTCGCCACTCGTTCTCGCTCCGTGGCGGCGCCGAGGCACAGGCGAGCGAGTCGGTGCTCACCGGCACCGCTGCGGTCGCCCCCTCTGTTCCGGACTAGCTCCGCGAACTGACGTCGGTCCCGCAGATCTCGGCGACGAGATCGCGCAGGCGTTGCATCCCTGGACGCTCGCTCGCTGCGTGACCGACGTCGACGATCGAAAGACCGCGGTCGGTGGCTTCGACGACGCGGTGATGCGAGATGTCGCCGCTGACGAGGACGTCACAGCCGGCAGCAGCGGCCGCGGCGATGCGTGACTCTCCGGCGCCGGGGGACACGGCGACGCGGCGCGGGTTGCCCGTTCCGGCACGGCCGAGTCGCAGACCGTCGGGCTGGAAGGCCGCCGTGGCCCGTTCGATCAACTCGTCCCAGGAGCCATCGAACACACCGATGCGCCCGCCCAGGGCGTGGTTCGACGCCACCGGATAGAGGTCGAAGGCCGGCTCCTCGTACGGGTGGTTGGCGATCAACGCCTCGACGACCGCGTCAGCGCGATTTCTCGGCGCGATCATCTCGACACGCACCTCCGGTTCGGCATTGCCCTGCCCAGGGCGACCAACTGTCGGACTCGTCGAGGCGCCAGCGAGGAAACGGCCCACGCCCTCAACCGTGAACGCACAGGCCTCGTACCCCCCGATGCGGCCGGCACCGGCTGACGACAGTGCCTCGATGATCGACGGCACGGCCTCGGCGGGAACGAATGTGACGACCTTGGTCTGCTCCGCCGCTGTCACCGGAGCGAACCCGCGCACTTCGCCCAACCCGAGGGCGTCGGCCATCGCGTCAGACATCCCACCGGGCATCGCGTCGAAGTCGGTATGGGTGACGACGACGGCGACGCCAGCGCGGAGCAGCCGGGCGGCGCGACCGCCTGGGCTGCGGTCGAACACCAACCGCGCTGTCGGTCGGAACAGCAACGGGTGGTAGGCGACCACGAGATCGACCGGCTCGGCCTCCAATCGTTCCGTCACAGCCTCGGTGAGCTCGTGGGCGACCCTCGCCGTGCGCACCGGCGCGGTGGGATCACCGACCTGCAGGCCGACGGCGTCCCACGCTGCAGCCCGCTCCGGGTGGGTGCGGGCCGCCAGTCTGGCGACGAACTCGGCGAGGTTCATCGCGGCGGCGACTCGCGCCGTCGAGCATCGACGCGGGCCATGCCGCGCTCGACAGCGGCGATCAGCTCAGGACGGAGGTCGGCCGCCGAGATGATGCGGTGGACCGATCCAACGGCCTTGGCTCGCTCGACGCTGTGGATGGCGTCGAACTGGGCGGCGACCTCACCGAGCTTCTCGGTGCGCACGTCGTCGATGGTCTTGGACAGGTCGGCGCGGCGCAGATCGGCCTCCTCCTCCGGTGCCGCGGCCAGCGCCCGTTCCAACTCCTGCACTCGCTCGTCCGCCCGCGTTCGCTCGTCGACCTCGCGGGTGAACACCACGGCAGCGGCCGGCGCTCCTCCGATCACCGACGCGTACGACCCTTCGACGGCGAGCACCTCGATGTCGTCGTTGAGCTTGGCCGAGAACACGACGAACGCCCCGCCGTGGTACCGGGAGATCACGCACAGGACGAACGGGCCGTCGAAGTTGACGAGGGCCCGGCCGATCTCGGCGCCGTACTCCAGTTGCAGTCGGCGCAGCGACTCCGGCGAGCCGTCGAAGCCGGAGAGATTGGCGAGCATCACGACGGGGCGCTTGCCGTGGGCCGCGTTGATCGCCCTCGCCACCTTCTTCGACGACAGCGGGAACAACGTACCGGCCGACCACTGGCCAGGACCGTCCGCCGGCGTCAAGCCGTGGCGGGGGAGAGGTCGTGACTCGATGCCAAGGATCGTGACTGCCAACCCACCCAGCCGGGCGTCGCAGACAATCGCCATCTCGGCCTCGGCCATCTCCGGCCAGCGTTCGAGGACCTCGTGATCGGCGTCGACGACCGCGGCGATGACCGTGCGGATGTCGAATGGCTTCTTGCGGTCGCGATTCGCCGACTCCGAGAAGATCTCACCGACCGTTGTGAACTCGCTGCCCTCCACAACGTGGGGGTGAGTCCGCACGTCGCGATCGGGTGGATCGGCGGTGGGGATCGATCGCGGCCAGCGCTCGCCCGGCGCCCGGTAGGTGAGGCGGTAGTGCTCGAAGAGAATGCCGACGGCAGCGCCGATCGTCGGGGCGAAGTACTGCGCCTCTCCATTGGGTCCCATGATCCTGGCGTAGCCGCCGATGCCCAGGTTGTCCTCGGCCGAGACACCGCCGGAGTAGTCGATCGCCTGTTTGCCAGTGAGCACCATCGCGCTCTCCGGCGTCATCACGAGGATGCCGCTCGTGTGCATCAACATCGTCGACTCGGCGTTCCAATAGGGCTGGGCCCCGACGTTGATCCCGGCGACGACAACGTTGACCTCGCCACCACCCTGGGTGTGCTCCACGAGACGCCGGAGCACACGGGCGACCCAGTCGAGGTTCTCGCTGCCCGAGTCCATGGCGATCTTCGCCCCAGCGGAGAGCGCGAACCACTCGAGCGGCACGCCCATCGTCGACGCCAACTCGATAGCCGCGATGATCCGCACACACTCGGCCTCGGCGATCGCGCCCATCGCCCTCGTCGGGTCGCCGAGCACGGCGACCCGGGTGATCCCGTCCGGGTAGGCGTCGCGCGGAGTTGTCACGACGCCGACGACGACGCCGGCACGGTTCTGACCCGGCTTGCGCTCGACGGGGACGAGCCGACCCTGCTCGTCGAGGTCGTGCTCCACGAACGAACCACCGGGCCCTGCGAGCATGGGGGCCAACTCGTAGGGATGGACGAGCCCGCGGCGACGGGTCTGGATGCGCTTGCGGGTGTAGTCGTCGAGTGGATGCATCGGTTCCGACGGCGGGTCCGTGATGCGCACGGTGAGCCCATGGCCCGGTTCGTAGCCGAGCCGCATCACGGCGTCGACGGGCTCGTCCGACGCCGGCAGCTGCAGACGTGCATTGACGACCACCTGCTCGAGGCCGAGCCCCTCAGTGAGTGGGGTGAGCCGCCGGGCGATGCCGTTGATCTCGTCGAACGGGAGGTCGACGACCGGCCAGATGTACAGCATCACCCGGTTCCAGTCGAGCCGCGCCAGTTTGCGGGTCGCTGGCTCGGGCGCTGCGGATGGCGTCGAGACAACCGGCGAGGGCGAGCTCGACCTCGGGGATGGCGACCGCACGACCGTGCTCGTCGCGCAGAGGGGTCAGGCCACGAATCTCGGCGACGGCAACTAGCCGGCGGTCGGCCGGGTTGTCCCTGGCGACGCAGTCGTAGGCGTACACGTCGTCGATCGATGGGAGCCGAGAGATCTCGAAGTTGGACAGCCGCCACATGTGCAGACCGCCGGGAGATCATCGGATGGAGGCCACGGAACTTGCGGTCTTCGGCGAAGCGCTGACGGCCGGCGGTGTTCGCCGCAGGCATCCAGTACGGCGACCGCGGCCGTCCTCGTCGGGCCGGCGGAACGTGAGCGGGAGGGTGGCCACGGCCGGATCAGGGTGGACGGCGACGACGGCAACGCGACGGATCGCCGAGGGCAGGTCCGCCGAGCCGAGGCGCGCCGCCAGCGTGTCGGCGAGCTCGTCGGCGGTCGGACGGTCGGTCGGGCGGGATCATGAGGTAGAGGTCGACGACCGCCGAGTCGGGTGGAGCGACCCCTGACGCCGCCGCGGAGACCGCTGCGAGGGCGTCGCCGAGCTCGTCGGTCGACGACCTGATGGAGAGCACGGCGACCGATCGGTCGTGGCGCCGATACTCCGACGCGGCGACATCGAACCCGCTGACCCACTCGATCTTGACGGGGGCGAGTTCACGGATCTTGTAGTAGCGCCGCATCAGCACGCTGAGCAGCAGCTCCAGGTCGATCCGTGGCGGCGAACAGACCACCTTGCTTGAACACCGGCGTGAGCGGCAGGGTGCAGGCGATCAAGCGCTTCCTCGTGCTCAGCTGCCGCCGTCGGTCGCAGCGTCGGGTCCGACGAGGCTCAGCACGTGCTGACGCATCTCCGACGCCACGGCATCGTCGGTGGCGGTCCATGAGCGGTCGATCGAACAGCCGGTGGCGTACCCCGCGGGCGATGCTCGCCATCGCCGGGTGACGGCGCTGGGTCGCTTCGATCACTCGGTCGAGCGCCTCGCGCAACCGGTCGTCGGCACCGCCGGGTGACGCCGCGACACGGTTCTCGAGGATCGTCGTGACGACTGCAAGCTGTTCCTCGATCCGCTGCTGGGCGATGAAGATGCGCATCAGCGCGTCCTCCAGCTCCGGCGTCACGTCGAGGGAGTCGATCCCGTAGTGGGCGACGGCGCGCTGGATCCGCTCGACGAACCACGCCGGGATGCCCTCGCGCTCGGCGTCGAGCGAGCGCAGGTACTGGTTGAAGTGCTCGCGTGGGGCCCGCTCATCTTCGTCGCCATCGACCGGACGGCGCTCCGGGGTCAGGGCGCAGAGGTCGGCGAAGACGTGCAGGATCGCGGCCTCGTCGTCGGTGGAGTCTCCGCTGGCCAAGCCGGTCGCCGCCACCTGCGCTGCGGCGAGCGGCACGTCGAAGCCGAGAAGGAACGCCCGCACCGTGTCGACGGGCTGTTCGGCAGCCGTCGGCTGGTCGCCGAGCGCCTTCAACTCGTCGAACGTGATCGCGCGGCGCCGCGTCGTCGTCCGCAGCTGGCGTCGCCACGCGGTTCGATCCGCAGCAGCGGCGCCCCGCCGTCGACCTGCACGTTGCGGGCGACGAACACGTCAGTGACCGTGCCGCTGACCGGGGCGGTGATGGCGATCTCCATCTTCATCGCCTCGACGACGGCGACCCGATCGCCCGTCGTCACGACGTCACCCGGACCCACATCGACGCCGACGACGAGGACGGTCGCTGGGGCACGCAGGATGCCGGCGTCGTCGCGGGAGAACCGGTGGGCGACGCCGTCGACCTCGACCAGATGTGTGGCCCCGTCGATCGCCGACACCACGGAGAACCGGCGCCCGACGATCGTCAACCGGCTGCGGGCGCGACCGAGCGACTCGCGGGCAACGACGAGCGATTGGTCGTCCAATCCGACGACGAACAAGCTGGGTCCGATGCGCCGGACGACTAGGTGGTAGGCGGTGGATCCGTGGCGCAGCTCGATCGCTCGGCCCCGTCCGGCGTCGAGCTGCGGGCGACCCCGGCTGGCCCACCCGAGGAACCGGCTGCGATCGATGGCGTGCAGCTGATCGGCGGCGTCGAGGGCGGCAGCGACGAGGGCGACGTCGGCGTGGCGCCTCGGCGTGTGTCCGGCGTCGGCCGTCAGCCGATCGAGCCAGCCCGTGTCGATGGCGCCGGCCCGGACCTCGGGTCGTTCGAGCAGTTCGAGCAAGAACGACTTGTTCGTCGTTCCACCACTGATGATGACCACCATCTGCGAGAGCGCCCGCCCGAGTCGTGCCAACGCCTCCTGGCGATCGGAGCCGTGGGCAATGATCTTGGCGATCATCGAGTCGTACTCCGACGGGATCACGTCACCTTCGGCCACGCCGGTGTCGACGCGGATCCCCGGACCGACGGGCAGCACCAGCGTTTCAATCGTTCCCGGCGCGGGAGCGAAGCTGCGTTGGGGATCCTCGGCGTTGAGCCGGGCTTCGACTGCATACCCGTGAGTCGGTGGCACCGACCCGTCGAGTCGTCCACCGGCGGCGACGTGGAGCTGCAGTTTGACGAGGTCGAGCCCGGTCGTCATCTCAGTGACCGGATGCTCCACCTGTAGTCGGGTGTTGACCTCGAGGAAGGCGAACTGCTGGTGCGCAGGCTGGTAGAGGAACTCGACGGTCCCGGCATTGGTGTATCCGGCGAGCGTCGCCAGGCGCACGGCGGCGGCGCGCAGGTCGGCGTCCTGCTGCGGCGTCAGGGCGATGCACTGCGACTCCTCGATGACCTTCTGGTTGCGCCGCTGCATGCTGCAGTCGCGCACGCCCGGGGCCCACACGGTGCCGTAGTGGTCGGCGATCAATTGGACCTCGACGTGGCGCGCCCCGGTGATGACGCTCTCGATGAAGACCGTCGGGTCGCCGAACGTCCGGCCAGCCTCCGACCTGGCGCTCTCGAACGCGACGGAGAGATGCCTGGGGTGGTCGACGCGGCGAATCCCGCGGCCACCACCACCTGCGGCCGCCTTGACCATCAGCGGATAACCGATCCGCTCGGCGACTTCCGTCGCCTGTTCGAGGGTCTCGACAGGACCACCGCTCCACGCCGCCACCGGCACATCGGCCTGTTCGGCCAGCAGCTTGGCGGCGATCTTGTCACCGAGTTTGCGCATCACGTCAGGCCGGGGTCCGACGAAGACGATGCCGAGCCGTTCACACAGTTCGGCGAACTCAGGGCGCTCGGCGACGAATCCCCAGCCGACCCAGGCGCTATCGGCACGGGCCGCGATCAGCGCCCGCTCGAGCGTTGCGAGGTCGAGGTATGGGCTCGCGGCAGCGGTTGGCCGGTCGCGGCCTTCCGGGTCGAGGCACACTGCCTCGTCGGCATCGCGGACGAACATCGCGGCGCGCTCGGCGGTGGTGTGCAGGGCGATGGCGGAGACGTCGGCGCCGGTGGCGAGTCGCAACTCGCGCACGGCGTGGATCAACCGCATCGCCGGCTCGCCACGGTTGACCACGGCAATTCGCCGCAGACCCCGCACACCTCCCACGTTCATCGCCCGCGAATCTAGGCAGCCGGGCAGGGCGACCTGTTGTGCCCGAACCGCTCAGGTTGCGCCGGCGCCGGCCGGCGACGTGGCGGTTGGGCGCTTGCCGACTTCCTTCGGCACGGTCTTGAAGGCGGGCTCGAAGGCGGCGTTGCCGGTCACGATCTCCAGCCACTCGTCCTGTGTCATGGTGTAGTCGGCGACTTCGACCATGACCTCGAAGGGGGTTCCGTAGATGACGTCATCGACGGTCACTTCGAGTCGCGGGCGAATCGTCGCGTCGGCCTCCCGGGTGGGCTCGCTCTCCATCCACAGGTACGCCATCACGTCGGTGACGAAGAAGGCGACCCCGTCGCGGATTCCCGGATCGGTGGCATCGGTCGTGACCATCACCTGCACGGTCGACGTCGGTGCGTGATAGGCGACGAGGTCGACGGAGGCGATCGACGCGTTGTTCTCGGTCAGGACGCGACCCAGCCCCTGGGCATCGGCGACGGCGGTGTCGATGCTGGCGAGGATGGCCTCGTCTGTGGCGTTCTGTGAATCGACCGATCCCGGCTCTGTCGGGGTAGGTTCGTCCGGGCTCTGCGGTGGCTGCGGCGAGATCTCGCCTCCGTCGGCCGGGTCGTCGCTGAGGTCGGCCGGATCGACCTTGTTGAGCGGAACAAAGGTGTACACGCCGGGCGAATCCATCGTGGCGATGGCGGCGACGGTCACCCGGTCGCTGATCAGGGCGTAGCAGAGCAACTCGCCGGTTTCGTCGCGGAGCGGCGGGCGTGTGCAGGTGATGTCGGATGGCACGAAGTCGGCAGTGACGAGGAACAGCTGGAACTGCGCTTCCGCGAGCAGAACGTTCTTGTCGCGGTCGTCGGCGCCACCGTCGCCATCTCCGGCCAGGGCGGTGCTGTCGAGCGAGGCTCCGGCGATGGCCGTGGCGGCGAGAGTCGACACGGCGAGGGCACGGCGGGAGCGCATCGCGCGGAGGTTACTCCCGGCGAGCATGATGGGGCGGTGCGCGTGCTGTTTGCGACCGCCGAGTTGGCGCCGATCGCCGCGGTCGGCGGTCTCGCCCAGGCCGCCGCCGGGTTGGTGGGCGAGCTACGCCGGCAGGGCGTCGACGTCGACGTGGTGATGCCCGACTACGGCGGCATCGAGCTCAGCGACGCGTCGACCCACGAGCTCGCCGTGCCGCCGTGGGCCGGCCCGGCGCGTGTTCGCAGCGGCGTGCACACGGACGTTGGTGCGCTCAGCGTCGTCGAGGCTCCGGGACTGGCGCGCTCGCACCCGTACCTGCAGCCCGATGGTCACGGTTGGCCGGACAACGACCGTCGCTTCCTCTCGTTCTGCCAGGCGATCGCCGCGATCGTCGAGGCGACCCGACCCGACATCATCCACCTCAACGACTGGCACACCGGCGCCACGCTCGCTGCCGTCGATGGCTCGATCCCCAGTGTGTTGTCGCTGCACAACATCGCCTACCAGGGTTTCACCAACGGTGCGTGGCTCCGCCACCTCGGCCCGCGCGGGCGTCACTACGAATGGTTCAGCTGGTACGAATCCGCTGTCCGGAGCGATCGCCCTCGCCGAAGCGATCGTCGCCGTGTCGCCGACCCATGCCAAGGAGATCCTCACGCCGGAAGGCGGCTTCGGCCTCGACGGGGCGTTGCGCCATCGTTGGGCCGCCATCAGCGGGATCCTCAACGGCATCGACACGGACGTGTGGGATCCCGAGACCGATCCGTCACTCGTGGCGAACTACGCGGCGGAGACCAAGACGGCCGAGCGGACGATGGCCAGGGTCGCCAATCGCGCTGCCGTTCGCATGGGCGCGGGATTTGCCGATGACGACGTCCCGCTCGCGGTGGTGATCTCCCGGCTCACCGGGCAGAAGGGTGCCGACCTGCTCGTACCGATCGTGCCGATCCTGCGCTCGATCCCGCTACGCCTCGTCGTCCTCGGGTCGGGCGAGGCCGAGATCGCTGCCCAGCTGGATGCCGCGGCGACGGCCAACCCGGACTGGTTCTCGTTCGTCAACGGCTACGACGAGCAGTTCGCCCACCTCCTCCACGGCGCCGCCGACCTGTTGCTCGTACCGAGTCGCTTCGAACCGTGCGGACTCACCCAGATGCAGGCGATGCGCTACGGGGCGATCCCTGTGGTGACCGATGTCGGTGGACTCCACGACACCGTCGCCGACGCCGACTACGAGCCCGAGGGCACCGGGTTCCGGGCGCCGGAGGCGACGTCGGTGGCCTTCACCTCGGCACTGTTCAGAGCATCGCGCCATCTCGCTACCGCCCGTCGCCGCAACGCCCTGACAACTCGCGGGATGAAGCGCGATTGGTCGTGGAGGGGACCGGCGCGGGAGTACGTGCAGCTCTACGAACGGCTCGCCGGCCACTCCGGGCTAATTTCGGCGTGTGGCCGAACCGCGGGTCCTGGTGATCATCCTCGCTGGCGGCGAGGGCAAGCGACTCCAACCCCTCACGAACGACCGGGCCAAGCCGGCCGTGCCGTTCGCCGGCAGCTACCGGTTGATCGACTTCGCCCTCTCCAACTTCGCCAACGCTGGGCTGCTCAAGATGGTCGTGCTCACGCAGTACAAGAGCCACAGCCTCGACCGCCACGTCAGCCAGACCTGGCGCTTCTCGACGTTGCTCGGCCAGTACGTCACACCGGTGCCGGCACAGATGCGCCGTGGCCCGTTCTGGTTCTCCGGGTCGGCGGACGCGATCTACCAGAACCTCAACCTGATCTCCGACGAGAACCCCGATCTCGTCTGTGTGTTCGGCGCCGACCACATCTATCGAATGGATCCGCAGCAGTTGATCGACCACCACGTCGAGGTCGGGGCCGGGGTCACTGTCGCGGCAATCCCCGTACCGAAGCACGAGGCCCGCGAGTTCGGTGTGATCGAGTCCGATGCAGACGGTCGCATCCTCGACTTCCACGAGAAGGTGGAGGAACCGCCGACCATGCCGGGGGACAACGAGCGCTGCCTGGCGTCGATGGGCAATTACGTGTTCGAGACGCAGACGTTGATCGATGTCGTCACGCCGCGTGAGAGCACCTACACCGACCTCGGCGGCCACGTGATCCCGGCCCTCACCAAGGAGGGTGTGGCCCACGTCTACGACTTCTCGCGAAACGTGGTGCCCGGGCAGGACGACCGCGAGCGCGGCTATTGGCGCGACGTCGGCACCATCGACTCCTACTACACGGCCAACATGGATCTCATCGCGCCGCTACCGGCGTTCAACCTCTACAACGACGAGTGGCCGGTGTACACGTACCATGGCGCCGACCCGCCGGCGAAGGTTTCACGGGGTCCGGGGTGGGAGCCGGCGTACGTCGACGGCTGCTTGTTGTGCCAGGGATCGATCGTGTCGGGGGCCCATGTCGAGCGCTCGATCATCGCCCCTGGCTGTTACGTGTCCAACGACGCCCACGTCACCGACAGCATCCTGTTTCCCGGGGTGCGCGTGGGCGTCGGTGCCCGGCTCCACCGTTGCATCATCGACAAGAACGTCGAGGTGCCCGACTGGTTCCGCATCGGCCACGAGCCCGACAAGGACCGCGAGCTGTTCACGGTCAGCGACAGCGGCATCGCCGTGATCGAAAAGGACAGGAAGCTCTAGCCCAGCCCCATCCGAGTGTTTGCGTGCCATCCGAGTGCTCACGCGCGACAGGCGTGGCCGGTAACACTCCGATGACTCGGACGACGTCACCTGCCAGCCAGGGCGGCGACCACTGGGGCGAACGACTCCACCTCGCCCGGCCCGACGATGACGTAGCTGAAGCCGAGCTCGTCCCGGCGGCGCAGCAGCGTCTCGGTGATCTCGTTGACGGTGCCGACGAGGGCGAACGGGACTGGCGGCGATGAGCGATGGTTCGACCTTGACCCACGCGGCCATGTTGTCGATGACGGTGGTGGCGTCCTCGGTGATGCTCACGAAGAACGCCCGGATGTTCAACTCGATGTCGCTGATGCGCTCGCCTGCCGCCTTCCGCACCACGGCGACGCGATCGGCGACGGTCTCGTAGGTCATCGTCGCCAACGCCTCGGGCCCGATCGTGCCGGCCGTCAGTGTTCCGTTGATGCCGACGATGTCGGCTTCGCGGGCGGCGATCGACAACACTCGTTTGCCGCCGCCACCGATCAGCAGCGGAGGGTGCGGCCGCTGAACAGGGAGCGGCTGGCCGTCGTACTCGGCGATCGTGTAGTGCGTGCCCGCGAACGAGAACGGTCCCTCGGCGAGGGCGCCCTTGATCACCGAGAGAGCCTCCTCGAAGCGGTCGATCCTCACGCGCGGCGAGTCGTAGGTGATCCCGGAAGCCTCGTAGTCGCTGGCCATCCACCCGGCGCCGATGCCGATCTCGAGCCGGCCGTCGGAGAGGACATCCATGGTCGCCAGCTCCTTGGCGAGGACGACCGGATGCTTGTAGTCGTTGTCGAACACCAGAGCGCCGATGCGCAGGTGCTCGGTAGCCGAGGCGGCGGCCATCAACGCTGGTACCGGAGCCAGTTGCTGCGTGAAGTGGTCTGGCATCGTGAACGTCGAGTAGCCGAGGTCCTCGACCCGGCGGGCCAGTTCCACCCAGCCCTTGGCGTCATACGGCGCAGCCACCTGGATCCCGAACCGGAACGGACGCGTCCGCGGATCCAGTCGGCTCGCCCACGACCGGCGACGCTAGCCGGACGCTCGGCACCGTTAGCCTCGTCACGATGCGTGCGATCACCTGGATCTGCCGGCTTGGCGTCATCGCCTTGGCCGCAGCCTTGCTGTTCGGCGCCGTCATCGTCGCCATCGCCCCGCGGGTGTGGGGAATCGCCAACTCGTGGGAGGGTCAGCCGCTGACGCTGCCGGCGTTGCAGCCGCTCGCCCGCCCGACCCACGTCTACGACGCCGACGGCAACCTCATCGCCAGCTTCCAGCGGCAGAACAGTCAGCCAGTCGAGCTCGCCAAGATCCCCGAGCCGGTTCGTCGCGCCTTCCTGGTGGTCGAGGACCGCGACTTCTACTCCCACAACGGGGTCAACGCCCGCAGCCTCGTTCGTGCCGTGCTTTCCAACGTCGCCTCCGACAGTCCGCAGCAGGGTGCCTCGACGATCACGATGCAGGTCGCCAAGAACGAATTCCTCGGCGGCATCGATCGCGACTTCCGCTACAAGGCGCTGCAGGTCCACTACGCGATGATGCTGGAGAACCAGTACACCAAGGACCAGATCCTCGAGCGCTATCTCAACACCGTCTTCTTCGGTAACAACGCCTACGGCGTGCAGGCGGCGGCGGAGGCGTACTTCGGCAAGACAGTCGACCAGCTGACGTTCATCGAAGCGTCGTACCTCGCCGGGCTGGTGCGCTCACCCTCGGGCTACGACCCGATCGACAATCCCCAGCGCAGCCGGGCCCGCTTCGCCCAAGTCGTCGACCTCCTCGTCGAGTCCGGCGAGATGTCCGAGGCGGAGGGTCGGTCCACCCTCGACACGTTCGAGGTGCCGGCTCGCATCCAAACGCGGCGCGTCTGACCAGCCAGATCTGCCGCGCACGTACTTCACCGAGGCGTTGCGCGACTACCTGCTCAACCGCACCAGCCTCCTCGGGTCGACGTTCGAGCAGCGCGAGGCGGCGCTGTACCGCGGCGGCCTGGAGATCCACACGACGTTGATCCCAGGCTTCCAGCAGATGGCCGAGGACGCCCGCGACCTCCTCCCCGCAACTCAACAGGGCTTCGACGCGGCGATGGTGTCGCTCGACACGGACACCGGGGCGGTCGTGGCGATGGTCGGGGGGAGTGGGTTCGTGCCTGGCGAGAACGAGGTCAACATGGCCCTCGCCCCACGGCAGACCGGTTCGAGCCAGAAGATCTTCATCCTCGCCGCCGCTCTGCAAGCCGGCGCCTCGCCCGACGATGTCATCGATGGCCGGCGGCCGTGCGTGCTGCCCAACCCCGGCGAACCCAGCGAGCCGTTCGAGATCCGCGACGCCGTCAGCCGCCAGCCCGACTCGCTACGGGCCATGACGTGGTACTCGATCAACTGTGCCTTCGCCCGTCTGGCCCAGATCGTCGGGCTCAACCGCGTCGTGAACATGACGTACTCGATGGCCAAGTCCCCGTACCTCTTCGCTGGTCAACCGGAGACCGATCGCGACCCCCTGCAGCCGTTCCCCGCCCTGGCGACCGGGGCCAACCCGATGTCGCCGATGGACATGGCCTCGGGCGCCCAGACGATCGCCAACGGCGGCCTGCACAAGGAGCCCTACTACGTCGCAGTACATCGACAACTGGCGCGGCGAGCGGATCTACACCCACGAGGACCCCGGCGTGCAGGTCCTCGATCGAGGAGTCGCCCTGCAGGTCGTCGACGTGCTCAAGGGCGTGCTGACGAACGGCACCGGCCGCCGCTATCCGCTCAACGTCCCTGCAGCCGGCAAGACCGGTACGCAGGTCAACAACACCAACGCCTGGTTCGTCGGCTTCACCCCGCGAGCTGACGACTGCGGTGTGGGTCGGCGACCCCGACGCCTACACCCCGATGGTCAACGTCCCCGAGTTCGACCAGGAACGCGTCCAGGGTGGCCTGTACCCGACGCAGATCTGGCAGCAGTACATGAACAATGCGCACGCCTTCCTGCCTGGCAACGACTGGGAGGCGGCGCCGGCTGCGTCCCGCCCGCCGCAACGGTTGTACCTGCCCGGCAACGAGTGCATCTACGTCATCACCGGCTACAACACGGCAGATCGACCCAAGCCACGCGCCGCCGGCCCCGAACAGCCTGCCGGCTTCGCCAGTCCGGAGGCGCCGCCGACGACGGTGCCGGCCGCAACCACCGTGCCTGCACCGCCGGCGCCGCCAGCCACCGTGCAGGTGCCGGTGTACGGCCGCGTCGATTCCGGGACGACGATCCCCCCGAACGTGCTCGACCCGCGCGCCCCGGTCAACACCGTCCCGCTCGACTACCGTGTCGCCGCGTGCTGAGCGACGACCTGCTCGAACTGCAGCGCATCGACTCGGCGACCGACCAGCTCACGTACCGCCGCGCCAATCTCCCCGAGCGGGCGGCGGCAGAGGTGGCGTCGGCCGAGCTGGCCCGCACAACCAGCCAGATCGCTGCGCTGATCTCCCGTCAGCGCCAGCTCAGCGACGCCATCGAGGAGGCTGAGCAGGCCGGAGCTGAGCTCACCCGCCATCGGGAGCGCTTGCAGGGGCAGTTGCGCACGGTGTTCTCGCCGCGTGAGGCGGAGGCCTTGATGCACGAGCTCGATGCCCTGGCGGCGCGGCGCGACGAGTTGGACGACGCCGAACTGGCCAACCTCGAGGAGCAGTCGACGGTCGTCGACGATCTTGCCGCGGCGCATCGCGCCGAGGTCGAGTTGGCTGCCAACGCCGAGCGCGCCACAGGCGATCTGGCGTCGGCGGAGGCAGCGATCGACGCACAGATCGCCGAGTACACCGTGCAGCGTTCCGAAGTGGTCACCCGCATCGATGGCGGGACGTTGGCCGAGTACGAGCGCCGGCGGGCCCGTCTCGGCGGCGTTGCCGTCGCCAAGCTCGACGGCTCCCGCTGCGGTGGATGCCACCTCGACTTGTCGACGTTCGAGCTCGCCGCGGTGAAGGCGACACCGGCGGGGGAGTACTCCGACTGCCCGCAGTGCGGGCGAATGCTGGTCCCCTAGACGGCGCCGGCGGCGCGGGTGTTCCTGTGGTTCATCGGTACGGCCGTGATCACGGTCTGGTACGTGTTCCGTGACCCGCGCTTCGACTACCGCCTGCTGATCGTCGGCGCATTGCTGCCCGAGCTCGACGGTCTCTTCGGCGGCATGCGGTGGATGCACTCGCTGTCGTTCAGCGTCGCCTTGCTCGCCGTCGTGATGGCGGCCAGCGTCGGGCGCAAGCCGCGCCGCAAGCTGCTGCTCGGGCTGGCGATCGGCACGTTCCTCCATCTCGTGTTCGATGGGGCGTGGGCGACCACCGAGGTGTTCTGGTGGCCGTTCACCGGCGCCTCGATCGGCGACGAACCGCTTCCATCGGTGCAGCGCGGCTGGTGGAACGTCCCGCTCGAGGCGATCGGTCTGGCGATCGTCGTGTGGGTGTGGCGGCGGGCAGGTCTCGCTACCTCGACCAGGCGGCGCGCCGTCGCCCGCACCGGCAGACTGTTCGAGAACGGATGACGACCGTCTGCAGGCCCGCCATCAGATACGTGGTTCACTGAGGGCGTGCTGATCCTGGTTCGCCACGGGCGCACCGCCCTCAACGCCGCAGGCCGGCTGCAGGGGCGAATCGACGAGCCGCTCGACGATGTCGGCCGCAAGCAGGCCGCCGTCGTCGCCGAGCACGTCGGCCCCGTCGATGTGCTGATCAGCAGTCCGCTGCGACGAGCGACAGAGACCGCCGAGGCGTTCGGAATCCCGTTCGAGACGGACGAGCGGTGGATCGAGCTGAGCTATGGGATCTTCGAGGGAGTCGCCATCGCCGACACACCGTCGGAGGCGTGGGACCACTGGCAGGAGGATGTCAACTACGTGCCGAGCGGCGGCGAGTCGCTTGCCCAGCTCGACCGCCGCGTCGCGCGATGCGTGCGACGGACTCAGCCGCATCGCGGGGGATGCCGACGTCGCCGTCGTGACCCACGTTTCGCCGATCAAGTCGGCGGTGGCGTGGGCCCTCGGCGCGACGATCGCCATCTCGTGGCGATCACATCTGTCGTCAGCGTCCATCTGTCGCATCGAGATGCGTCGCCGCGGGCCCGTGTTGACGGCCTTCAACGAGACCGTGCCAGGGGTGGTCTGACGGGAGGACTGGCTCAGCGAACGCGGCTCTGGGCAACCCAGTCCGTCATCGCGATCGTCTGATCGGCGACCTGGACGCACAGATCGAAATCCGACACGTAACGGACGTCGTTGACGGTGATGTCGAGGCTCGGACGAATCGTGGTGCCCTCGGCCCGGAACGGGCTCTGGCGATTCCAGAGGTCCATGGCGCGGTCGCGGGCGATGATCCAGGCCGCCGTGTCGACACTGTTCGTGTACGTCGGCGACAACGTCGCCGACAGGGTGACCGTGGCGGACGGGCCATCCCAGGAGTACTCGGCGCTCTCGACGACGCCGTCGTCACCGGAGATGAGGTTGGCGACGAGGTCCTCGGATTCCGCGTTGATCAGCTCGCCGTAGGCGAACAGCGTCGGCATCCGCTTGCGAGAGCGGCGCCGCGGTGGTGACGAGGATCGGAGTGGGGAGCGTCGTGGTCGTACCGCTCGAGCCGGTCGAAGTCGGCGACGACGTCGTCGTCGTCGAGGTTGCATCGGCTGGATCGATCTGGTGGTCACTGACGAACTCGAACTCGTAGACCCCAGAGGAACCGGTCAACTCCGTCACGGCGACGACGACACGCTCGGACCCGATCAGCGTGAAGCACGTGATCGTCTCGCCAACCGCGAGGCTGGCGGGTTCGCTGCACGAGTAGGTGCCGGCGTCGACGTCGAGCTCGTTGCCGAGATACAGGGCAAACGCCAGCTCGGCGAGCTGGCGCTCGAACTCCGGGCTGCCTTCCAGCTCGACCGGCGGTTCGGAGCCCGGTGCCGGGACGGCTGATTCGCCGGTCGCCGCTTCGGTGCTCACGCTTCCTGGCTCTGTGCTCGGGGGACCACTGTCCGGCGCCACCAGCGTGACCCCGGCGAGCCCAGCCGCAGTCGACAGTGCCAGGGTCCGGATCACGGGGCGGGATGCTATCCATCGGGGTGGCCACCGGTCCGGAGTGCGACTGCCGCACGAGCGCTCGTGAAGTGGGTGGTGATCCTTGGCGGTCATGACCATGCGGTCCGCGACCTCCGGGTGGGCCTCTTCGGAGCTGAAGCGTCAAAGCCTCGTCGGTCAATTAACAGGTTGCGCTGCCGAGAGCCGCGGCCTATGTTGCGCCAACCCCCGAGGCGGGCCGGGGGCAGACCGAACAACGGCGGAGCGGACACCCCTCGCCCAGCACGGTGCGGGGGGTGTTGCGCGTCGAGGCTTCGACTGGTGCGCCAACGGGAATCTGGGCGTCGTCGGTCTCTTTGGTCGATCGCCGGTCACTAACGTCCTCACAGCAACCAAAGAGTTCGGGACCTGCTAGATGATGTAGTGACGGTGAGTCGGCCTGTAAGCGGGATCCTGTGGCCACCCTTGCGGGTGGCCGGTGGCCATCCATCTGTGCGGTCTACCCGAAGGGTGCCCCGCTGTGCGGCGGGGCGGGCGGGCCGCCCGTGCCTTCTGCTTGACCTTGCTCCGGGTGGGGTTTGCCGAGCCGCCCGGGTCACCCCGGACGCTGGTGCGCTCTTACCGCACCGTTTCACCCTTGCCTGATCCGGGTCGCCCCGGCCATCGGCGGTCTGCTCTCTGTTGCACTGCTCCGTCAGGTCGCCCCGACCTGGCATCTCGCCAGCACCGTGCCCGTTGGAGTCCCGACTTTCCTCGACACGATCATCGCCGTGCCGCGGCCACCCGGCCGACTCACCGTCGAGATCCAGGCTACCTGGCAGCGGACGCGCTACGCCGGGCAGGTCTGGCCGTCGTACACGTAGGCGTTCTCGGCCGGCGTCTCGATGTTGATGCTGAAGCGCTGGCCGGCGTCGTCGCGGGCGCCGACCACCAGCGTGACAGGTGTCAGCTGTCCGAACCGGGAGGGGACGGCGAACTGCGGCATGAAGCCCTGCTTCGTCGGCGGTGACCTCGTCTCCTTCGGTCAGCGCCGGCGACACGTAGCCGGCGGGTGGGGGGTTGGCGCGCAGCGCCGACGTCGCGGCACGGCGGCTCGCCGATGTGCCGGCGGCGATGACCTCGGCACGCAGGGCCGGGTCGGCGAGACGCTCGACGTACTGCTGGGCCGTCGCCGCGGCGATCGTCTCGAGGGCGTCGGCGGTGGCCAGCGAATCCCGATCGGCATCGTCGGTCGGCGGGATCTCGACGTCGTCGACGGTCCCGCCGAGGATGTGGTCGAGCACCGGCTGCAAGCGTGCGCCGCATCAGCCACGAGTTGGGGCATTCGTAGGGCTCGCCACCGGCCGCCGCTGGTCAGTTCGGCGAAGGTCGCCGGCAGCGGCTTGGTGATCGTCGCTGAAACGTCCGAGCAGTGCGGCGACGTCCTCGTCGAGTCCGTCGATGTCGAGCGAGGGCGGCGTACACGGCGACGATCGAGTGCTCGAGCGATGTGAGCGTGCGCAGCAACACCACGTCGTCGACCTCTGCCTCGGGGAGGTCCGTCTCCTCCGGAGCGTTGCCAACCCGTCCCGGTGCCGGCTCCTCGTCGTTGCCGCACGCGGCGAGCACCGCGGCCAGGCCGACCGTCGACGCGCCGAGCCCGAACAAGCGCCGGCGGGTCAACGCCGCGCCAGCCGGGGAGCCGCCGTCTCCCATCAAGAGGCCCTCCATCCCGACGGCGCACGCCGGTACTTCGAGCGGCTCGGCATCGGACGTGAGCAACGCATCGAGGTCGTCGCCGTTGCCCGCCACGTCGGCGAGCACCGTGCCGTGGCGCGCCTCGACGACGACGAACGAGGCGACTGCAGCGATTCCGTCGATTCCCTGGAGCCGTCCGAGGAGATCGTTGTGGGTGGCGACGGCGGTCGCCTCCAGATCGAGCGCTGCCGCGGCGACGGCAGCCGCGTCACCACCCTCGAATCCGCCGGCGAGCTCGTCGAACAGCGCATCGTCGCGCCGCTGAGGAGCGTCGACCCCGAGGATGCCCGACAACCGGTTGGCGTACTCCTCGTGGTTGTCGCGCAGGGTCGTGAACACTCCGGAGAGGTCTCCGTCGGCGAGTCCGCCGTCGAGCGCTGCCTGGTAGAGGTCCCGAGCGGTCAGCTCGAACGACTGGGCGAACCCGAGCAGCTCGATGTCGTCACTCGTCGGCCGCAGCGGCGCTGTGGTCGTCGTGGCCGCGTCCGACGTGGGTGCACTCTCCGCTGGTTCGGACGCCGACGGCGGCGACGTCGGCGGCGCCGTGCGTGGTGCCGCGGTTCGTTTCTCCACGAGTCGCGAGTCCTTTCGGTCAGGGCTGGGGGCGATCGCCCGGCAGTCTAGAAGTCGAGCGCCGACAGCTCCGGAATCCAGCCCGATGAGCGTTGCACTGCCTCCGCCCACTGCGCTCGATCCGCCGAACGGTCGACTTCCGGCTCGGCGACGAGCTGCGGACTCCACAACGCGGCAGCCTCATCGACGTCGGCCCACGTTCCAACGGCGAGCCCGGCCAGGAACGCCGCCCCCAACATCGTGGCATCGGCGACGGGGGAGACCTCGACCCGGCGCCGTGACAGGTCGGCGAGCGACCGGACGAACGTTGGATTTGTGCTCATGCCGCCGTCGACCCGCAGCGCTTCGATCGCCAACCCGGTGTCGGCTTCGGCCGCCTCGACGAGATCGACGGCGCGCTGGGCCACGCCGTCGAGGACGGCGCGCACGACGTGAGCGGTGGTGCTGCCGCGGGTGACGCCGAGCAACGTCCCGCGGGCTCCGAAATCCCAGTGCGGGGTGCCGAGACCGAGCAGGGCGGGCACGTAGACCACCCCGTCGCTGCTCGCCACGCTGGCCGCCACCTCGTGGCTCGCCGCCGGCGATTCGATGACGCCGAGGTCGTCGACGAGCCACTGCACGTTCGTTCCGGCCGACAGCATGATCGCCTCGGTGCCCCACACCAGCGCACCGTCCCGCGACCAGGCGACGATCGGATAGGTGCCGTGCGGCGCTCGCTGGTGCGACGCCGGCGGTTCGGTCCCGGTGCAGAGGTCGAGCATTCCGCCCGATCCGAACGTGATCTTGGCCTGGCCACTGCGCACGCATCCCTGCCCGATGAGCGATCCCTGCTGATCGCCGACGAGAGCGGCGATCGGTGGTGCGCCGGGCAGTGCCGTCGCCTCGCCAATCACACCAGAGGAGTCGACGATGTCGGGGAGCACGCTCACGGGGATGCCGAAGGCGGCGGCGAGCCCGTCGTTCCAGCCCGCTGGATCACCGCCGCACAGTCCGGTCACAGCGGCGTTGGTGTGGTCGGTGACGTGCACCGAACCGTCGGTCAGCGTCCACGCCAGCCAGGTGTCGACCGTCCCGAAGCAGAGGTTGCGGCCGCCGGCACCGGGGGTGTTGGCGAGCAGCCAGGCGAGCTTGGTGATCGATTGGTTCGGTGCCAGCGAGACGCCATGTTCGGCCTTCGCCGTGATGCAGTCGAACACCGTGCGCAGGTCCTGCCAGCCGATGCCGGGGCCGATCGGCTCGCCGGTCATCCGGTCCCACACGATCGTGCTCGCTCGCTGGTTGGTGATCCCGACGGCGATGGGAGCGGGCCCGCGCCCGATGACCATGGTCGCCGCGTCGGTGACGGCGGCGGCCATCGCCGCGGCGTCGAACTCGACGAGTCCGGGAAACGGTGTGCTCGGCGGCATCGAACGCGACTCGATGGCGACGACCTGCAGCCCTTCGTCGACGAGAGCAGCACGCATCGTCGTCGTCCCGACGTCCAGTACGAGCACAACACTCACGCTTTCCCCTTTCGGTCGGCGAACCGAGATGGCTGCACGCCGGCCGATCGCAGGCGCTGCCCGAGCAACCCGCCGATCAGCCCGGCCAACAGCACGACCGTGAAGGTGAACAGGGCGCCGAACCAGCGCACATCCTCACCGCGGAGCGAGCCGCACCGTGATGAAGACCGCTTGCGCGGCGGCGTACGTCCCGCCGGCGGTGACCAGGCCGTGGCTCAGCGGGAATCCGACCCGCTGGACCCATGCCGCGCAGCCGGCGCCGACGAGGAATCCCAAGGTCGCCCCGATCGACAGCCCGACAGCAAGGGCCTCGTCGTCACGGTCGGCGGCGATCCTGGCGGCGACCGCCAAGCGGCACGGCGAACACCAGCGAAACCGCCGCGCCAGCGCGAATGGCGGCCCAATCCCAGCGCGACGATTCTGAGTTCACGGCCAGGGACTCGGGCCAAATGGTGACGGCAGGCCGAGCTTGCCGGGGTTGAGGATGCCATGAGGATCGAGGGCGTGCTTGATCGCGCCGAGCACCGACGCACCCTCGCCCAACGCGCTGGCAACGAAGCGCGACCGGTTGATCCCGACGCCGTGGTGGTGTGACAGGTTGCCTCCGCCAGCCAGCACTGCATTCTGTCCGGCGTCCCACATCGCGACGTACGTCGTCTCGATCTGCTCGGCTGGTGGTTGGGCGAGGAAGGTGAAGTAGAGGCAGGCGCCGTCGGAGTAGCTGTGCGAGAGATGGCAGCTCGCCGACCGGGCGTACGGCACGGCTCGCAGTGCGCCGCGGACGTCGGTGGACAGGGCGGCGAGGCGGCTCCACGGGGCGGCGATCTCCATCGTGTCGACGACGTATCCCTGGCGGGTGAGGGATTGCAGGGCACTGGTGTCGTTGCGATGCTCGAGCCAGGCGCCGACGATGTCGTCGCCGGCGTCGCTGGCGCCGGCAATCGCCGAGCATCTGGCCACCACCGCCATCGTGGCCTCGACGAGCTCCGCCTCGCCCTCGTCGAGGACGATGAGCGTGCAGCTCGTGCCATCGCCCCGGCGCCCGCCACCGAGCGACTCGAACTCGTCGTAGAGCCGCAGAACCGCCGGCGTCGCGCCGCACCGAAGAATCGTCCGGCACGCCTCGATGCCGTCGGCGAACGAGGGAAAGTGGTAGGCCGCTCGTCGCTCGGCCGGCGGTCGTGGATGCGTTCGTAGCCAGGCTCGTGTGACGATGCCCAACGTGCCCTCCGACCCGACGAACACCTGGTTGAGGTCGGGCCCGACGGCGGCGGCTGGGGCGCCGCCGGTGCGCACGATGCGGCCGTCGGCGAGAACGACCTCGAG
Organism: Ilumatobacteraceae bacterium; assembly: GCA_963732335.1. Lineage (GTDB taxonomy): Bacteria > Actinomycetota > Acidimicrobiia > Acidimicrobiales > Ilumatobacteraceae > Desertimonas. Next base: position 100,499 of record CAVSZO010000034.1, read on the forward strand.
CCCGACGACGAGATCCTCGATCTTGCCGTAGCGCGTCGAGTACTGGCCGGCGCCGCGACAGGCGATCCAGCCACCGACCGTGGCCAGGTCGAAGCTCTGCGGGAAGTGGCCGACGCTCAGGTCGTGACGGGCGAGCTCGGCCTCGAGGTCCGGTCCGAACGTGCCGGCGGCGACCTCGACCACGCCCGACTCTCGATCGACGTCGCCGACGCCGCGCAGCCCGGTGAGGTCGAGCAGCACGCCGCCGAACGCCGGGACGGCGCCGCCGGAGACGCCGCTGCGGCCGGCCACGACCGTCAACGGGATCCGCTCGCGGTCGCAGATCGCGGCGATGGCGGCCACCTGCTCCGTCGTCGACGGCCGGATGACCGCGGCAGCACGGCAGGGCACGTCGCCAGCCAACGACCAGTGCAGGGCGAGCGGCCACCAGTCCCGCGAGGACTCTGCCGTCGCCTCGTCGTCGGTCGTGAGCGGGGCGATCTCGCCGAGGGCGGCGAGCACGGAGTCGGCGACGACGACGGTGGAAGGCCAGCGGTGGCCGGTCCCGGCGAGTTCGATCGGGGGCGTCGGAGTCGTCCAGCTCACCTGGCCTCCGCCAGTTCGCGGGCGACGAGGTCGTGGTAGTCGGCGAGCTGGCGCTCGCGCTCAGCCGCGTCCCATCCGAGCTCGATGGCGAGAAGCTCGGCAACGTCCGGTGCCGCGGCAAGGGTGGCGACGCGATCGAACAGGTGGGCACGAGTGCGCCGGGTGAGCACATCGTCGAGCGTCGTGGCCATCTCGTGGCGGGTCGGCGTACACCGCCTCGGCGCGAACGTATGGCAGGCCGGGCACGAGCGGCTCGGCGAGGCTGCTGTCCGCGGCCACCAGCCCGGCGATCGCCGCAGCCTCGGTGCCGTAGCGGTCCCCGAGGTGGGCGGCCGGCGTGCCAGGTTCTGCCTCGATGAATCCCTCGGCGCCGAGGAGCGCCAGCCCCCTCGTCCGGCACTTGGCTCGTCGTCCGAGCCGGCTGACGACCTCGTCGACGGTGTCCTCCGCCATCTGCCGATAGGTCGTCAGCTTCCCGCCGGTCACCGCGACAACACCGCCTGGCCCGGTCGTCACGCGGTGCCGACGCGACAGGTCGGCGGTTCGCGCGCTCGACGCCGAGCGCACCAGCGGGCGCAGACCCGCCCACGCGCCGGTGACGTCGTCGGCAGTGAGGCCGGCGCCGATCGCCGCATTGACCGCGCCGAGGACATAGTCGATGTCATCAGCGGTGCACGTCGGATCGTCCAGAGGCCCCTTGTAGTCGGTATCGGTCGTGCCGATGTAGGTGTGCGTGAACGTGCCGCCTGGCTGGCGTCCCCACGGCACGACAAAGAGGCTTCGTTGGTCGCCCGCCACCGGGATGACCGCGGCGATGTCGTTGCGCAACAACCGCCATGGCAGGGTGATGTGGACGCCCTTGGCGGGGTGGATCATGTCGGGAAGCGTCCGGTCCTCGAGCCTGCGCACCAGGTCGCCCCAGACGCCTGCAGCGTTGACGACGACGTCGGCAACGATCGCGATGTCGCCTTGGCCGGTGTCGACCGTTGCACCGACGACCTTGCCACTCCCATCGTGGTTGAACCCGACGACTCGGCAGCGGTTGGCGACGGCGGCCCCATACATGGCAGCGGTGCGGGCAACGGTGAGCACGAGCCGCGCGTCATCGACCGCGGCGTCGTAATAGATGTACCCGTAGGCGAGGTTCTCCCGCGGCAAGGTCGGCATGTGGGCGTGTGTTTCGTCGAGGTCGAGGCGCTTGTGCAGCTTGCCGATCCGCCAGCCGCCGGTGAGGTCGTACATCCACATCGCCGAGCCGAGGGCCCGGGCGACGCGGCGGTTGATCAGCCCGTCGCGTTTGAAGATCGGCAGGAGGAACGGGAGGATCTTGACGAGGTGCGGGGCGTTGTGCCGCAGCCGCTTGCGCTCGCGCAGCGCCTCGTAGACGAGACGGACGTCACCGGCCTGGAGGTAGCGCAGGCCGCCGTGGACCATCTTGGAGCTCTTCGAGGAGGTGCCCGAGGCGAAGTCCTCGGCTTCGACGAGGGCTGTACGCATGCCCCGCGAGGCGGCGTCGAGAGCGACCCCGGCGCCGGTGATCCCACCGCCAACGACCAGGACGTCGAAGCGCTCGCTGGCCAGCCGACTGATCATCGCCGCCCGATCGAACGGTTGCTCGACGGCCCGCGGCGACGTCACGCTCGCATCATAGGGAGGGGTCCGGCGACCACTCATCGGAGCCAGATTGCCTCTGGACCGGGCGCATTCGGTGGTTCTAGGGTGCTGGCACACAGGCCAACGGGATTGGGGGATCCGCATCGTGTCGGTGAAGCAAATCGAGTGGCGCAAGTTGGGAGCATGCAGGGGGCTGGACGCAGCGATCTTCTATCCCGACGACGAGGATGACGCCGTCGAAGCGAAAGCTGTGTGCGAAGGCTGCTCGGTACGGGTCGCCTGCCTGGAACATGCTCTGATGCACCGGGAGAAAGCCGGCGTGTGGGGCGGCTGCACGGAGCGCGAGCGCCGTCGGATCATCCGCCAGCGCCGCCGCCCGGCCTGACGACGCTCGCTACGGCCAACGGGCTACGGCCAACGGGCCTCGCCCGTCGCCCGCGGCACTGAATAGATTCACGTCGCGTGACCGAGCCTGAGCCACCGCAGATCGACGCGCCGGCGACCATCGACGAGCTGGCGTCCTACGGCGGTTGGCCGGCAGTGATCACCCACCTGATCGAGGGCCGCGATCTGTCCGCCCACCAAGCGGCGACGGCGATGGGGGCGATTCTGTCCGGCGGCGCTACGCCCGCTCAGCTGATCGCCTTCTCGGTGGCGTTGCGGATCAAGGGCGAGACGGCCGACGAGCTCTCCGGATTGCTCGACGCAGTGCTGGCGGCAGCATCGCTGGTCCCGCTGGATGATCAGCTACGGTCGCGAGCCGTCGACATCGTCGGGACGGGTGGCGACCGTTCACACTCGATCAACGTGTCGACGATGGCCGCCATCGTCACCGCGGGGGCCGGTGTGCCGGTGTGCAAGCACGGAGCCAGGGGAGCGTCGTCGCTGTGCGGCACCGCTGACGTCCTCGAGGCCCTCGGCATCGCAATCGAACTGCCGCCCGAAGGAGTTCTGCGATGCATCGAGGAGGCCGGCATCGGGTTCTGCTTCGCGCCCCGATTCCATCCGGCGTTCCGGTTTGCCGCCCCGGCGCGACGCGAAGTCGGCGTGCCGCTGATGTTCAACCTGCTCGGGCCGATGGCGAATCCAGGTCGCGTGCGCCGCCAGGTGATCGGTGTGGCGGACGCCCGCTTCGCCGAGCGGATGCTGGCATCCCTGCGGGCGCACGGTTCGACGGACGCCTGGATCGTTCACGGCGGCGGGCTCGACGAGCTGACGACGACGGGGCCGTCTACCGTCCTCGCCCTCGAACATGACGGCAGTGTCCGGACGTTCGAGGTCGACCCGGTCAGCCTCGGGTTCGCCCCGGCGACCCACGAGCAGCTCGTCGGCGGCGACCCGGCGCACAACGCCGACGTCGTGCGACGCGTGCTCGCCGGCGAACGAGGTCCGCATCGCGACATCGTCGTTCTCAACGCCGCGGCGGCTCTCGTCGTGGCGGCGACGGCGGACTCGCTTGCCGACGGCGTGGAGCTGGCCACGGCGGCGATCGACAGCGGCAAGGCCGCGGCGACGCTCGACGTCTGGATCGCCGCTTCCCAAGCTGCGGCCGCATGACGGTCGTCCGGGTTCCGGCGTCGAGTGCCAATCTCGGTCCGGGGTTCGACGCCCTCGGTATTGCGCTCGACATCAACGCCCACGTCGGCCTCGTCGACGAGTCGACAGGCGAAGCGGAGCTCTCGAAGCAGGTGGACGAGCACCACCCGGCGTGGATCGCCTTCGCCGCGGCCGGGGGTGAGGGTGCGCTGTGGGTGCGTTCTCCGATCCCGATCGGTCGCGGTCTGGGGTTCAGCGGGGCGATGCGTGTCGGCGGCGCTGCCGATCGCGATCGTGCAGCGATTGGGCCGTCAGGCATTGGTGGACCGGCACGCCGACGTATTGGCGGTGGCCGCCGCCCTCGAGGGCCACGCCGACAACGTGGCCGCTTCGCTGTACGGCGGTGTCGTCGCCACCGACGGGACCCGGGCGGTACGAGTCGAGACCCCGCTGCGTCCTGACGTCGTGTTGTGGATCCCCGAGGAAACGACGTCGACCGCCGCCTCACGCACCGCACTCCCGGCGGCGGTGCCGTTCGACGATGCCGTGTTCAATCTCGGCCGTTCTGCACTGCTGGTCGCTGCTCTCGCCGCCGGCGACGTCGCCGTCCTCGCCGCCGCAACGCAGGATCGTCTGCACCAGGAGCGCCGATTCGTCACCGCTGGGGCATCGCGGGTCGCCCTCGTCGCTGGACTCGAGGCCGGTGCGTGGTGTGGATGGTTGTCGGGAAGCGGGCCGACCGTGGCCTTCCTCGCCGCGGCCGGCGGCGGCGAGAGGATTGCTGCGGCCCTTCCGACGGGTGGCCACAACCGCGTCGTCGCCATCGATCGTGACGGGACCACACTCATCGGCTGACGTCGGTAGTTCTGTGTCAGATGAGAGCGTCCGGCAATTGGCCGGGTTGAATGGCGTGGACCGTGCATCGGTAGGGCTCTGAAGGTGGTGCCGCTCGGCGACCAGCGACGGGTTCGCCGCTCCGAACATTCTCGGGAGCCATACGCACCGGATCGGTGGCATTTCACTCCGGAAAACGGCTGCGTTCCCCAAGAGCACTTATCCTCGAATCGTGCCGCACGATGCCCGGCCGGGGCCACCGAACCTGCAGCACGATCACCTTCGCTCGGCCCTCGAGTTCGCAGTGCGCACGGCCGCTGCCTGGCAGAAGCGCAGGCCGCCGCTGCCTGTACCGCCCGACATCAAACCGTTCGGCAAAGCAACAGCGGCTTGCCGCCTCGGCACTCGGTCGCGTGCGCCGAATCGTCGACGGCGACCCGGAGTTCCGCGCCCGTCTTGCCTCCGCCGCCGTCACCGGGGTTGGTCGACGAGATCGGCATCGCCTGGTTGCGTCAGGAACCCGGCTGGGAAGAACACGTCAGCGGGCTCATCGAACGCCGCGACCAAGAGGCTGCCGAGCGCGACTCGGGGCGCCAGCTGGCCCAGGAGCAGCGCCGTCGGGTCGCCGCCGAGGATGCGGCGATCCGGACACGTGCCGACCTGATCGCCCTGCAGGAACGGCTCAGCGAGCGGGAGGCGGAGCTGCAGTCGTTCCGCCGCCGCGAGTCGGCGGTTGCTGCCGAGATCGAGGCCCAGCGTCAGTCGATCGCCGAACTGAAACGGGAGGCTCGACACGCCCGTGACCGTGCCGAGGCGGCGCGTCGCGCCCTCGAGCGGATCGAGGCCGAACGCGACGCAGCACTCAAGCGTGCCGACGTTGCCGAGACGCAACGCGACGAGTTGCTCGCCGCTCGGGCGGAATTGCCGGGCGGGTCGCGCGGCTGCCGCGCAGATCGCTCGACTGCGCCAGCTTGCTGAGACGGCCCGTTCGCTCGGGGATCAACTCGCGAGCGCTCGTCACCACCAGCTCGCCTCGTCGCCAGGCGATCGAGATACCCCGAGACGCCGCCAAGGTCCCACGACTGACTGCTGAGTTCCTGTTCAGGGTTCCAGGGATCATCGTCCTGGTCGACGGCTACAACGTTGCCAAACTCGCCTGGCCGGATCTGTCCTTGGAGCAGCAGCGGATCAACATGCTGGACGCCGTCGACGGCTTGGCCCGGCGCTTCGGCACGGAGTTCGTGGTCGTGATCGACGGCGCCGATGTCATCGGCGCTCACGCTGACCGGCGGCGCCTCGCCCGGGTGACGCTACTCCCGCGCCGGGGTCAAGGCGGACGACGTCATCCGCGAAGAGATCGCCGGACTTGATCCGGGACGCTCGGTCGCGGTCGTCACCAACGATCGGGAGGTTCGCCGCGACGTTCTTGCCGAAGGTGCCAACGTCATCTCCAGCGACGCTCTCGTCGACGTCGCCCTGCGCTGACCCGGATGTGACGTTTGTCGTCCGATTCCAGCAAGCGTTGGCGCCGAGCCTCCCTCTACCGTCGTGGTAGTGACTGCGATCAGCGACGACGACCCGACCCGCGCGGTCGTGGCCGCAGCGGCGCCGACGACGAAGCTGCCGGTGACCGCCGAGGGTCGCAGCTCGGCCGCCTTCGAGCCGTTCGACTGGATGTTGATCGCCGTCACTTCGGCGGTCTGGGGAGCCTCCTTCCTGCTCATCGCCGAGGGGCTCGAGACGTTGGAGCCGGGTCTCGTCGCGTTCGGCCGTCTCGCCTTCGGGTTTCTTGCTCTGACCCTCGTGCCGAGGGCGCGGCGGACCAGGATCGACCCGGTCGACCGTCCGCGGATCGTCATGCTCGGCTTCGTCTGGCTGGCGCTGCCGATGATGTTGTTCCCGATCGCCGAGCAGTGGGTGTCGTCGGCAGTTGCCGGCATGCTCAACGGGGCCGTGCCCCTGGTGGCCGCGCTCATCGCCTCTGTGCTGCTGCGCAGGGCGCCGGGACGCAATCAGATCGCCGGCCTGATCGTCGGGTTTCTCGGCGTCGTGGCGATCAGCCTGCCCTCGATGACGGGGGGTTCCCGGACGGCGCTCGGTGCCTCGCTCGTGCTCGTCGCCATCGTGTCCTACGGCTTCGCCGGCAACTTCATCGTTCCCCTGCAACAGCGTTACGGCTCGCTGCCGATCATCTGGCGGGCGCAGATGGTCGGCCTCGTGTTCACCGCCCCGTACGCCTTGGTCGGCGTGCCCGAACTCCTCGCTGGCGTGGAAGCCGGTGCTTGCCGTCGTGGTCCTCGGTGCCCTCGGGACGGGGTTGGCGTTCGTCGCCGCCGGGACCCTGTTCGGACGCGTCGGAGCGACCCGAGGTTCCGTGATCGGCTACCTCATCCCGGTCGTGGCTCTCGGGCTCGGCGTCGGTGTTCCGCGACGAGCACGTCGCCGCCCTGGCAGATCGCCGGACTGATCCTCGTGCTCCTCGGCGCCTGGCTCACGAGCCGGGCGGGACACTGACCGTCCGCGACCCCTCATCGGCGACTGCCCCGCCGATCACGGTGTCGCGTACCGTCCACGACAGGTCGATGCGCGACGGGCTGCCGGTTTCGGCGCCCTGGTGGATCGTCACGGTGCCCGATTCCTCGCCTTCGTGGCGCAGCACCGCAGCGAGTGCCACCGCCGCACTGCCGGTGGCCGGGTCCTCGACCACACCCATGCCGGGAGCGAAGAAGCGAGCTCGGACGATGTCGTCCCCGCCATCGCCTCGAGCCCAGACCAGCCGGTGATCGGGTCGGTCGGCGAGTTCGTACGCCGCCACGGCGTCTGGGCTGGAGAGAAGGTGCACTTCGTAGGGGAGCGGCATCCGACGCGATCCACGAGGCGACCACGCCTGGGGTGGTCGTGCGCTCGACCGACGGGAGGTACGACACCTCGATGCTGGCCGTGTCGACATCGTTGCGGTGCCCGGCCACGACGCCGATGCCGCAGCGAATTGCCACGGCGGCCCCTGGGGTGGCGAGGTGCCACGTCGCGCCGACAAGCGGATGCCCGGCGAACGGCAGCTCGTCGGCCGGCGTGAAGATGCGGACCTCGACGGTGGCGTCGTCGCCCGGCTCGTCGACGATAGATCGTCTCGGAGTACCCGAGCGACGTCGCCACCGCCTGCATCACGTCGTCGGCAAGGACCCCGTCGTGGATGCCGAGGTGGTTGCCGCCCGCGCCATCGCGAGTGAACACGCGGACGACCCGCACGGTGATCTCGCGCGGCACTTCGTTCATCGCGACGAACGTAGCGACATGCGCCGTGGTCCGTGAGCGAGGAGCATGACACCCCTTGGTCATGATCGGCCCATGAACACTCCGAACAAGGATTCGATGCGGCGGCACCCAGCGTCGGGGCGCAGCCAGCTGAACGCGGCGTCGCAACGGTGACGCCGAGGTCGTCGACCTGGCGACGGAGCGGGCGATCCGCCTGCTGGCGCAGGCCGGGATGATCCCCTCGTCGGCCGTGTCGCACCGATCGGGAACCGTACGCTGATGCGGTGCGCCCCCATGAGTCGCTGCCGACGCTCGGTGAGCTCAGGGCGTTGGCGCGCGAGCACGGCATCGAGCATCTCGGTGTTGCTCCTGCGGGTGTGCTCGATCGGGCGCGGCGAGAGTTGGTCGCTCGACGGGCGGCGGGTCTCGATGCTGGCATGGCGTTCACCTACCGCAACCCCGAACGCTCCACCGATCCGTCCCGAGCGGTGCCGGGCGCCCGATCGATCATCGTCGCCGCACGGTCGTATCTCGCCGACGAGGAGCCCGCGCGGCCCCCCGGTGCCCAAGCGAGAGTCGCTCGCTACGCCTGGGTCGACCACTATGGCCCGCTGCGGACGGGGCTGCGAGCGATCGCCGGGCGTCTTCGCAGCGCCGGCGAGCGGGCAATCGCCTTCGCCGACGACAACGCGGTCGTCGACCGCGGAGGTGGCATATCTCGGTGGACTGGGCTGGTTCGGCAAGAACGCCAACCTGCTCGTCGCTGGGGCCGGGAGCTGGTTCGTGCTCGGATCGGTCGTGACTACAGCGGAGTACGGCGCCGAGATGCCGCAGGCACCGGTCGCCGACGGCTGCGGCTCGTGCCGCCGATGCATCGACGTGTGCCCGACCGGCGCCATCGTCGCCCCGGGAGTGATCGACGGCAGGCGTTGCCTGGCCTGGGTGCTGCAGCGTCCGGGGACGATCCCGATCGAGCTACGCGCGCGCGGTCGGTGACCGCATCTACGGCTGCGACGACTGCCAGGAGGTGTGCCCACCGACGGTCCGGCTCGGTCGACGCCACCGACTGCCGATCGGCGAGCAGGCGACGTCGACCATCGGTGTGCAGGCGTGGGTCGACGTTCTCGACCTCCTCGATGCCGACGACGAGACGCTGTTGCACCGGCACGGGCGCTGGTACATCGCCGGCCGCGATCCTCGCTGGCTGCGCCGCAACGCCCTCGTCGTGCTCGGCAATGTCGGCGACGGCTCCGATGAGCGAACGGCGGCGACGTTGGCTCCGCTACCGGCACGGCGGCGACGAGATCCTCGCCGAGCATGCCCGCTGGGCGAGCGAGCAACTCGGGCTGCTGGTCGACGCTCCCGCGGGCCGGGACGGGCCGGCGGGCTCGACGGCGTGAAGCACCTGCTGGTGACGAACGACTTCCCGCCGAAGATCGGCGGGATCCAGTCGCTGCTCTGGGAGTGGTGGCGGCGCCTGCCGCCGGATTCGTTCGCGGTGCTGACCAGCCCGTATGCCGGGGCGGCCGAGTTCGACGCGGCGCAGCCGTTTCGGGTCGAGCGAGTCCGCGAGCCGGTGCTGCTCCCGCATCCGATGATGGTGCGGCGGATCAACGCCCTGGCCGACGAGATCGGCGCCTCGCTCGTCGTCCTCGATCCGGCCGTGCCACTCGGACTCGTCGGGCCGTCGCTGAATCTCCCCTACGACGTCGTCATCCACGGTGCCGAGGTCACAGTTCCCGGCCGGCTCCCCGGCACGCGACAGGCGCTCGGCGCGGTGTTGCGCGGCGCCCGCAACATCGTGTCGGCGGGGGAGTACGCCGCCCGCGAGGCCGAGCGCGCCGCCGGACAGCCATTGCCGGTGACGGTGGTGCCGCCGGGCGTGGACGTCGATCGGTTTCGGCCGCTCACCGCCGCCGAGCGCAGCGCCACCCGGGCCCGTTTCGGCATCCCCGCGGGCGCCGAGCTCGTCGTCTCGATCTCACGTTTGGTGCCGCGCAAGGGATTCGACGTCGCGATCCGCGCCGCAGCGGCGTTGGCACGATCGCGCCCGCGCCTCCTCCTGGCGATCGCTGGGAGTGGGCGCGACGAACGTCGCCTGCGCCGTCTCGCCAGCGACCTCGGCGCTCCCGTTCGGTTCCTCGGACGAGTCGCCAACGACGACCTGCCGCTGGTCTACGGCTGTGCGGACATCTTCACGATGGCGTGCCGATCGCGGTGGGGCGGACTCGAACAGGAAGGGTTCGGCATCGTGTTCGTCGAGGCGGCGGCGTGCGGGACCCCGCAGATCGCCGGTGACTCCGGCGGGGCCGCCGAGGCTGTCGTCGACGGTGTCACCGGCCGGGTGCTCTCCCGGCCAGAGCGCTGGAGCGACGTCGCCGCGGCGATCGACGAGCTGCTCGACGACGACGAACGCCGGGCGGCGATGTCGAAGGCGTCGCGTGAGCGAGCCGTCACCGAATTCTCCTACGAGGTGCTCGCCCGCCGCCTCGGTGAATCCTTCGCGGTCTACGCGTGAGTGATCGTCACCGGACCGGCGGGCGGATCGTCGTCGCCGACCAGGTCGGCACCGCCGTGTTCATCGTCACCGCAGTGCTCGCTGCGGTGTTCTTCACAACCGCCCTGCAATGGATCGGGGCGATCACGGCGCTCGGGCTGTTCGCCGTCGGCGTGTTCTGCTTCTTGTGGTCGTACTTCCAGGCAGTGCAACGCAGTCGCACCGACGAGATCTCCGTCGCGTCGCTGTACTTCCTGACCGGACCAGCGACCCCGGCCATCGTCAAGCGTCAGATGCTCGGTCTGCTGGCGGTCCAGGTGGTCACGGCGACGGCGACGACGTTTGCCCGCCTCGAGGGTCCCGACGGGGAGCCGGGTTCGTCGCTCGCTGTCGGCTTCTTGGTCCCGATGTTCGGGTTCGGGCTCAACGGGTTGTGGGCGGCGACTGCACGGCACCTTCCCGCCACGCCGCCGTGCGGACGCGGCGACCGGCGAGGCAGTGACCGGTGCCTCGCCCGAAAGTGCCACAGGTGCGAGCGCGATCAGCCAGAATGACGGCCATGGCTGAGACCGCCACCGAGTACATCGCCATCGCCGCGCCTCCCGAGCGGGTCTGGGAGATCGCCGCCGACGTCGAGCGCTACCCCGAGTGGGCCAAGGACATCAAGGATGTCGTCGTGCGGTCACGAGACGAGGAGCAGCGTCCCAAGGAGGTCGAGTTCCGGGCCTCGGCGCTCGGCCGCAGCACCCACTACACGTTGTCCTACGACTACTCCGAGGCGCCGGCGGCGCTGTCGTGGAAGATGGTCAAGGGTGACATCGAGCGAGCGATCGACGGCGCCTATCACTTCCGCCCGGATGGGGAGGGCGGCACGTACGTCAAGTACGACCTGGCCATCGAGCTGGCGACGCCCCTGCCCGGGTTCGTCAAGCGGCGTGCTGAGGTGCGGATCCTCAACACGATCCGCGAGCTCAAGGCCCGCGCCGAGGCTTGAGCGAGCGCAGCGAGCGAGGGCTCGGCCGACCGAGCCGAGCGCCAGCGAGGCGGGCGGCGATGGGGTTCGGGGGCGCAGCCCCGGGGAGATAACGGCTTGAGCGGCTACCGCCTCGGCGTCGACGTCGGTGGCACGAAATGCCTCGGCGTCGTCATCGACGACGACGGTGAGATCGTCGTCAGCGACCGTCGGCCGACGCCGCACGGCGGAGAGCAGCTGATCGCCACCGTGGTCGAGCTGGCGACGACGCTCGGTGCCGAGGTGCCGGCGATTGCCAGCGTCGGCGTCGGGCTGCCCGGATCGATCACCGTCGACGGCGTCCTGACATCGTCGCCGCACCTGCCCGGCGTCGTGAACTTCGACGCAGCGGCTCGGCTGAGCGAACGACTCGAACGGACCGTCAAGGTGACCAACGACGCCTCCTGCGCGGCGCTCGCCGAGTGGCAGGTCGGCGCTGGGCGCGGTGTCGACGACTTGATCATGATCACCCTCGGCACCGGGATCGGCGGTGGCGTGATCGCCGACGGACGCCTGCTCCTCGGGGCCCACGGCTACCTCGGTGAGTTCGGGCACATGATGATCGACCCCGACGGCCCGCCGTGTCCGTGCGGCAAACGCGGGTGTTGGGAGCGCTACGCGTCCGGTTCGGCGATCGCCCTCGAGGCCAAACGCCTGGTCATCTACGAGGGCCGGCTCGGCGCCGTCGTGGCCGCCGCAGGGTCTGTCGTCGACATCACCGCCGAGCACATCGTCGCCGCAGCGATCGACGGTGACGCCGATGCGGCCTACGTGCTCGGCCATTTCGCCCAATGGATGGCGGTGGGCCTCGGCAGCCTGACGATGGCGTTCGACCCGGCGATGTTCATCATCGGCGGCGGTCTGTCCCGGGCTGCGCCTGTGTACGAGGACGTTCTACGCCAGCGCTTCGCCGAAGCGGTCTATGCCTCGGACCTGCGCCCCCTTCCGGTGCTGTCGTTCGCCGTGCTCGGCGAGCGCGCCGGCGCCGTCGGGGCGGCGTTCTACGGCGCCTGACCCCGCCGGCGGCCACCTCGTGCAGGGTTCTGGTCGCGCCAATCGACCCGTTTGAGGCGCTTTTCCGCGACCAGAACGCCTTCAGCGGGTTTCCTGGCGGCCGTAGTTGGCGCGGGCCTCGTCGATCTCCTGCCATGCCTCGACGCGGCCGCCGATTCCCTGCGTCGAAGAGTGCTTGCCCGGCTCGAGCGCCTTGTACACCTCGAAGAAGTGCTGGATCTCTGCCACGAGTTGGGGGGTGAGGTCGGTGATGTCGTTGACGCCTTCCCAGCGCGGCTCACGAGGGGGGAGGCAGATCAGCTTGGCGTCCTCGCCGGCCTCGTCCTCCATGTACAGCACACCGATCGGACGGGCCTCGACCCAGACCCCCGGGTACACGGGATCGTCGAGGAGGACGAGGGCGTCGAGCGGGTCGCCGTCACCTCCCAGCGTTTCTGGAAGGAACCCGTAGTCAGCCGGGTAGGTCGTCGCCGTGAACAGCCGGCGATCGAGGTAGACGCGATTGGACTCGTGGTCGATCTCGTACTTGTTGCGGCTGCCACGTGGGATCTCGATGACGACGTGGATGCAGTCCGGGGCGGGCGTTCTCGCCACGGCGTGACTGTACGTGAGATCCACCACACCCGGCGCAGCCGCCGGGACCACGGCTAGCGTGACCAGATGGAGTTCAGGCGCATCTCGACACTGCCGCCATACGTGTTCACGATCATCAACAACCTCAAGGTCGAGGCACGGCGAGCAGGTCGGGACGTCATCGACCTCGGGTTCGGCAATCCGGACATCCCCTCGCCGGACATCGCCGTGCAGAAGCTCGCCGAAGCGGCGACCAAGCCGGCCAACCATCGCTACTCGATGTCGCGTGGTCTGCCCAAGCTCCGCGAGGCGATCGCCGGCTACTACCAGCGCACATGGGGCGTCGAGCTCGACGTCGAGATGGAGATCACCAACACGATCGGCTCGAAGGAGGGCTTCAGCCACCTGATGTGGGTGTTGCTCGACCGCGGCGATGCGGCGATCGTGCCCAGTCCGAGCTACCCGATCCACATCTACGGACCGTTGTTCGCCGGCGCCGACCTCCGCCAGGTGCCGATGCGATCGCTCGCCCACCCTGACGAGCGCGGCTCGTTCGCCGAAGAGTTCTTCGACCGTCTGACGACGGCGTACGACATCGGCTGGCCGAAGCCCCGCGTGCTCGTCATCTCCTTCCCCCACAACCCCACAGGTGCCTGCGTCGAGCTCGACTTCATGCAGCGCGTCGTCGATTTCTGCCGCGAGCGGGAGATGATCGTCGTCCACGACTTCGCCTACGCCGACGTCGGGTTCGACGGCTACCGACCGCCGAGCATCCTTCAGGCCGAGGGCGCCAAGGAGTGCGCCGTCGAGCTGTACTCGATGACGAAGAGCTTCTCGATGGCCGGCTGGCGGGTGGCCTTCCTGCTCGGCAACGCCGACGTGGTGCAGGCCCTGGTCAAGCTCAAGAGCTATCTCGACTACGGCATGTTCCAGCCCGTCCAGATCGCCGCCACGGTGACGATCAACGAGGCGGCTGACTTCCCGGCCGAGGTGTGTGCGACGTACGAGGCACGGCGCGACGCCCTCGTCGATGGCCTCGCCCGGATCGGTTGGCACGTTCCGAAGCCCGGCGGATCGATGTTCGTGTGGGCACCGATCCCGGAGCCGTACGCCGAGCTCGATTCCGTCGAGTTCTCGTCTGCCCTCGTGCGTGACGCCGACGTCGCCCTCTCGCCGGGCGTCGGGTTCGGCCCCGGCGGCGAGGGCTTCGTCCGCTTCGCCCTGATCGAGAACGAGAAACGCATCGCCCAGGGGGTCCGCAACCTCCGCCGCGGGCTTCCGAAGTTGGGCTGAACCGCACGTGGCCGAGCACGCCGCGGCCACCCGGACGCTGGTGCTGCGCGTCTGGTTGCCAGACCGCCCTGGGGCGCTGGGCCTCGTCGCCAGCCGAATCGGGGCGGTACGCGGCGATGTCCTGGCGATCGACATCCTCGAACGAGGCGGCGGTCAGGTCGTCGACGAGCTCGTGGTGTCGGTACCAGCCGGCACGCCGCAGGAGTTGCTGGTGGCCGAGGTCGGGGCCGTCGACGGTGTCGCCGTCGAGTCGGTGCGTGAAGCGCCGAGCGACCGGCCTGACCCAGCCCTCGCCTTGTTCGAGCTGGGCGCCCAGGTGGCTGAGGCGTGCGCCGGCGAGCACGCCGATCCGATCGAGGTGCTCGGCAACGGCATCGCCGTCGGCGCTCGACGCCGATTGGGTCGTCGTCGTCGGCGCCGACGGTGAACGCTTCCGTCATGGGTCGCCCCCCGATCGGTCGCTGGCTCGCGGCGTTCCTCGACGGCAGCGAGCACCTGCCGGCGGGGGGCAGCCATGGTCCCGCCGACGTCCTGTGGGCGCGCCTCCCGCGAGCCGCTGTGTTCATCGCCGCCGGTCGGGCATCGCGAGCCGCCCACGAGCGGGAGCGAACCCGTCTGCAGATCCTCGCCCGCACGATCGACCACCTACTCACCGCCACGTCGAACGGCTAGCGTCGCCGCCAGGTACTGATGGCTGGACCGGCGAACAAGCGCAGCGCCCGCGGTGCCGGCTCACCACGGCGACGATTCGAGCGTCGGTACCAGAACGCGCTCGAGGCGCACTTCCGCGCGCCGACGAACGCGGGGCTGGCGGCAGCCCAAGACCTTGGTCGCCAGGCGCTCTCCGACGGCATCTCCATCCTCGACGTGGTGTCGATCCACATGGAGGCGCGGCGCGGGCTGTTCCCGGACGTTGGCTCCCAGTTCGCCGACATCGACGCCTTCCTGCGCCAGTCGTTGACGGCCTTCCAACATCTCCAGGTCGAGCTGCAGGAGGCGCACCGGCTCGCCGACGCCGAAGCGCGGAGAATCGACGTACTGCGCAGGATGCGCGACGTGGCCCTCGAGCTCGCCAGGTCGACAACGCGGCGGGCGGTGGCGGCGGCGATGCTGCGGGCGACGATGGAGATCTCGGGTGGGGAGGTCGGAACGGTCGCCCTCTTCCGCGGCCGAGCCCGCGGTCGCGACCGGCGTCCGGATCTCTTGGCGACGATGCCGCCGCGGGACGCCCGTCGGTTGCGTGCCCTGAGCGCCGCTGCCGACGCCATCGACGGCCTGCTCGAGCCGCATGCGTCGCTCGAACTGTGCGGAGCTCGACGAGATCCGCCAGGCGATCGGCGACGGTCCCAGCGCCGTGCTCGGAGTTCGTTCCCTGGCCGTCCACCCGATCGTGTGGCGCAGCAAGGTGCGCGGCGCACTGATCATCGCCTCCACTCGCGAGCGAGCCTTCGAGCGTGTCGATCGCGAGCTGCTCGACGCCGTCATCGTGATGGGTGCTCCGGCGCTCGAACGGGCTGGCCGCTACGACATCGACCACGAGATCGCCCTCAAGCTGCAGCGCGGGATGATGTCGATTCCGCCGTGCGATGCGCCCGAGACGCCCTGGTCGGCGCACTATTCGTCGGCGGCGACCGGTCTCGTCGGTGGTGACTGGTACGACGTCATCGACCTCGAGGAACGCGTCGGCTTCGCGATCGGCGACATCGTCGGTCGCGGCATCGACTCCGCCGTGGCGATGGGCCAGGTGCGCAGCGCCGGACGGGCGCTCGCCAACTGCTTCGACAAGCCTCACGAGCTGCTCGAGGGCCTCGACCACTTCGCCGCGGCAACGGGCTGTGGCGAGGACTCCTCGATGGCTTACCTCACGATCGACCGTGGCAGCGGTGCCCTCGCCTACGCCGTGGCCGGTCATCCGCCTCCGCTCGTGCTGCTGCCCGACGGCCACCGAGATCTGGCTGGACGGTGCGAGCAGCTCGTTGCTCGGGCGCGGCGGGCCGCGCCCGAGCGCCTCGCTGTACGTCGACCCGGGCACAACCATCGTGCTGTACACCGACGGGCTCGTCGAGCGTCGTGGAGAGCCGCTCGACGTAGGGCTGTCGCGCCTGGTCGAAGCCGTTCGCGGGCTGACCGGGCAGGAGGACCGAGCACGGCAGCTCGTCGAGGCCATCGGCTCCCAGTACGGGATCGACGACGACGTCGCGGTTCTCGTCGTCAGCTTCGCTGGGCAGATGAGGGTGCGTCAGTCGTCGAGCAACTCGCTGGCGCCGGTGATCTCGATGAGCCGGGCGACGATGCTCGACGTCGCCGACACCCGCAGATCGCCACCCGCCTCAGCGGCAGCGTCGCGGGCGGTCAGCAGAACCCGAAGACCCGTGGAGTCGATGTAGGTCACGTCGCCGAGGTCGAGGCTGACCTTGCTCGTCCGACGTCGAGGTCAGCGAGCACGGCCCTCAGCTGGGCGCTCGTTTCGAGGTCGATCTCACCGCGGACGGTGACGACAGCATCCTCACCGTCGCTGTCGACGGTCACCGACAACGCGGGTTGCTGCCCGACATTGCTGGGCGAGTCGGAATCGGCCACGTCACCTCCCGGTTTGTCCAATCGGTTCGAGATCGTCTCTGTCGTCGAGCAGCTCGCGCAACGTGGTCATGCTCGAACGCAACAATCGTGACACATGCACCTGGCTGATCCCGACTCGCTCGGCGATCTCGGACTGGCTGAGCTGGCCGAAGAAGCGCAGGTAGACGATCATTCGCTGGCGGCCGTCGAGATGGCCGAGCAGCTCGCGGACGAGCATCGAGTCGATCGCCGGATCGAGACCGTCGTCGTCGGCTGCCGCCGGTTCGGTGGTCGCCCCGTCGGCGTCGATCGGGGCGTTGATCGAGGTCGGCCGGTAGGCGGAGCGCAGCTCCAACGCCTCGAGCACCTCGTCGACGCTGGCGCCGACCTCCTTCGCCAGTTCGGCGGCGGTCGGTTGACGGCCGAGGGTGGCGGCAAGTGCGGCGGCGGTGCGGCCGAGCCCGGCGTGCAGATCCTTGAGCCCGCGTGGGACGTGGACCGACCAGGTCGTGTCGCGAAAGTGCCGGCGCAGCTCGCCGGCGATCGTCGGTCGTGCGAAGGCGCTGAACGGCACGCCGATGGTCGGGTCGAAGCGCTCGACCGCCTTGAGCATCCCGAGGCGGGCGACCTGCACGAGGTCGTCGACCGGCTCGCCGCGGCCGGCGAAGCGCATCGCTTCGCGACGAGCGAGGTCGAGGTGCAGCTCGACCAACTGGTTGCGCAACCGCTGGTCGCCACTTCGCTGGTATTCACGAAACGCTTCCAGCGTCTCTGCCGACTCAGATTCCATCGGTGAACGTGACGCGTATCGACATCCGTCGGTCGTCGCGATCGATGTGGTGGTCGGAACAGGCGACTGCTAGGACCTGCTCGACGAGCGCGACGTAGTCGGCGTCGAGCTGATCAGCTGCGCTACCCAGTTCGGCGTCGATGGTGACGCTGAGGCTGCCATCGTCGAGCACGTAGGCTCAACGAAACTTCACGGGCGCCCACCTGCACGGCGAGCCCACAGGCCTCGCCGATCGCGAGGCGGACATCGTCGAGGCGATCGACGCCGAAGCCGAGCTCGTTGGCAAGGCCGGCGGCGACGAGTCGGGCGACGCGGATGAATCGAGGCTGTGGCGGCAACGTGACCAGCACCGTCTGTGATGGCGCACCGACCGGCTCCGGCACCGCCCGGGCGGCGTCCTCTGGCGGCGTCGAACCAGCACCGTCGGGCTCACCCTGTCGCTCCATGATGCTTCCCTTCTCGCCTCGGTCAGAAGCGACGGGACAGGCGAATCGCCGTCCCGTCGGTCGTATCGACCGAGACGTTGTCCATCAGCGCCATCATGATCGGTAGCCCGAGCCCGCGCGGCGGCACCTGCGCCGACACACGCCAGGTGCCCGCGTCCCGCACGACGATCGTGAGCAGGGCGTCTTCCCAACCCAACTCCACGGTGACGGGCGGCGATGCCGTGTTCGAGTGCGTTGTCGACCGCTTCGCCGCACGCCAGCACGATGTCGTCGACCTCGCGATCACCGGCGCGCTGACCGATCCAGCTGCGCATCTCGGCGCGCAGCTCCGTGAGATCGGAGCGCGAATCCACCGTCAACGTCAGCGAAACGGTGGATCGGTGTTCCATGAGATGGACGGTTCCCCGCACGATGCTAATGGCGGCTCCTCTCCTCGACGGGGGACGGCGGGCACGGGGCGGCGTCAGCGCCTGCCTACGGCAGCAGCGAGCTGGCGCTTGTTCATCTTCGATCGCCCCTTGATGCCCCTGTTCCTGGCCTCGGCGTAGAGCTGCTCGTACGTCCGGCCGCGCCTTCCAGAGTGTGATCGCAGCCCACCGCGCCGCGACGATGAGAGGTCGTCGGTGGACGTGCGGCTCGACTCCCTTGCTTCACCGGCCCGGGCCCGTTCCTTGTTGACGGTGCGGGCTGCGATCTCACTGGCGGTGTCGTCACGCTCGCCGCGCTCCTCGAGGCCCTTCTTGATGTGCTCGTACTGGCGCTCGCGTTTCTCAGTCCATGCTCCTCGGGGCATCAGCCTGCCTCCTGGTCGAAGTATTGCGTCGTGACAGGGGTACCCGGCGTGGTTGAGCGATCAGACATCGGGGTACGGCCGCGAGCATGATCGCCACGTCACGGCTGGATGTCGGTTCGAGCCAAGCACTTCCGCCGCAACGGCCGCGGCTGGGCCTCAGTCGCGATGCCGAGGGACGCGCCGGATCGGACGACCAAGTGTTCGAGGAGGTGCTGCGAGATGTCGTCGGCGCCCTTGCCGACGTGACGTTCGGCATCATTGGAGGTGTCGCCTCGACAGCGTACGGAAGGCCGCGCTGGACCAAGGACATCGACGTCTTCTGTCGCGCCGAAGACGCCGAACGCGTCCTCGAGCTGCTCGCCGCTCGCTCCTTCGAGGTTGAACGGACGAACCCGATGTGGATCTACAAGGCATTCCGCGATGACGTTCAGATCGACGTGATCTTCAAGGTGCGGCGGGAGGTCTATTTCGACCAGGAGATGGCCGAGCGGGTCCGCCAGATGGACTTCTACGGCGTCGCGATCCCCGTCCTCGCTCCGGAGGACATCGTGGTGATGAAAGCGATGGCCGTGGACGAGGAGTCGCCGTGGCATTGGTACGACGCCCTCGGGATCCTCGCCGCCGTCGACCTCGACTGGGACTACCTGCTGGCCCGGGCGCGTAAGAGTCCGAATCGAGTGCTCAGCCTGCTGCACTACGCGACCTCGAACGACGTACCGGTCTCACAGACCGCGCTGCGCCGTCTTCACGAGGCCGTGGCGGCGTCCTGGGAGTGACGTGCCCGAACCGATTGACTATCTCCTCGCCCATCTGCATGACGCGCTGCTGGCCGACGACCGATTGCATGAACAGGCGATCGAGATCGTCGTCATCGGTGAGCGGCTGGAACTCCGTGGTGAAGTGGCGACGCCGGAGCGCAGGCAGGCGGCGGTGCAGGTCGTCCACGAGCTGGCCCCCGGCGTTGTCGTCGTCGACGACTTGCGTGTGAGCCGCCCGAGGGAACCCGCCGACGAGCCGGAAGTTTTGTGAACGCGCGAATCGCCGCGGTCGGCGACCTTCACGTCGGGACCGACACGGCGGGGCGCGTGGCCACGTCGTTGCGCGGACTCGAAGAGCGCGCCGACATGTTGCTCATCGCCGGAGACCTGACTCAGGTCGGGAGCGAGGTCGAGGTCGACTGCGTGATCGAAGAGCTGTCCGTCGTCGACGTCCCGATCGTGGCAGTGCTCGGCAACCACGATCACCATGCCGGCCAACCTGAGCGAGTGAGCGATCTGCTCACGGCCGCCGGAATCGAGGTGCTCGAGGGCGCGTCGACGGTCATCGTTGCGGGTGGCCGTACCGTCGGCGTCGCAGGAATCAAGGGCTTCGGCGGTGGCTTCCCCGGGTCCAACGCCAGCGAGTTCGGTGAGCTGGAGATGAAGCGCTTCGTCCGTCACACCGCCGACGCGGCGCAGCGGTTGGAGCGGTGCCTGGAGCAACTCGAGACCGACTTCCGAGTTGCCCTGCTGCACTATTCACCGATCGCGGAGACATTGGTGGGTGAGCCGGCCGGCATCTATCCGTTCCTCGGCAGCTATCTGCTGGCGGAGGCGATTGATCGGGCTGGGGCGGACCTCGTGCTGCATGGCCACGCCCATCGTGGTTCTGATCGCGGGTTGACTCCCGGCGGCGTGCGCGTGAGAAACGTCGCCCGGCCGGTTCTCGGGGCTCCCTACTGCGTCTTCGAGCTCGGCGGCAGTTCGTCCGCGAATTGACCGAACCGGTCGACCGAGAGGATCGCCAGCTCAGGGTCGCCTGCCAACCGCTCCCGGGCGGCCGCCGCTTCATCTGGATCGTCGGTGTGCACCGACACGATCGTCAACTCGCTGGCGGCCGCGTCGACGAACGTCTGGCGGTAGGCATCGCTGCCACCGAACCCGGCGAAGGTCAGCCAGATTGCCCCGAAACGGACAGCAGCATCGCTCCGGCGGCAGCGGCGCCAACCAGTCTCCACCCCGTCGCACCCATCACGAGCGCCCCTCCTCCGATGACGAGCACGCCCACGAGTGCCCCGATCAGCGCCCCGGCGACGACGCGTGGAACCACCTGACGGCTCACTCCCTCGGGATCGACGCGCCCGTTGCCGTCATCTGGCGACTCGCTGTCGGTACCGCCCGGCACCGCGCCCATCACGACTGTGCCGAGCTGGTCATCGGCATGCTCGACAGCTTCCAGGGCGAGGACCGCCCGGCGCGCCACCCCGGGTTCGTGGGCGACCGCCAGGACATTGTGGTCACGCAGCAGGGGCGTCGGTCGCGACGCCGAGATGATCCTCAGGTGCGGCGCGAGCTGTCTGGCCACGTCGTTGAGGGAGTGGCCGGCATGACGGGACGGGGACATTGGCTGCATCGCCGAGCGCCTGGCTGACGGGTCAGTTGTTGGGCGGAGCGGAGCTGATGTCGCCGAGCAACGACGACGGGTCGCGGTCGCGGGCCAGGTCACCGAGGGCGACGATGCCCACCGGCTTGTCGCCCTCACAGACAGGGATGCGCCGGACTGCCGAGTTGCTCATCGTGCGGATGACCTCGTCGACTGGGGTGTCGACGCTGACCGTCTTCACGTCTGGGGTGCAGATCTCGCTCAGGCGGACTTCACCGGGGTCACGGCCGACGGCGACCGCGCGGGTGACGATGTCACGATCCGTGACGATGCCGAGCGGTCCGCCGTTGTCTTGTACCAGAACGTCGCCGATGTCCTGATCGCGCATCAGCGCCGCAGCGTCCCGTGCTGTGGCGTCCGAACGGCAGATGGTTGGGTTGGGGGTCATCACGTCGCGTAGTTCCATGGTGAGTGCTCCTTGGTTTGGCGGCAATGGTGTGGAGTTACCCGACGCCGGCAGACTCCAGACGCGGGATCTGGTCGACGAGCAGCTCGTAGATCGCCTCGTAGCGGCGGCACATCACGTCGATGGTGAATGCCCGGGCGTGGCGGCGACATTCCTCGGGATCGATCTCGTCGATCCTGCCCACCGCGTCCACCATTTCCTCGACACTGTCGCAGATGAATCCGGTGACGCCGTCACGGAGTATCTCGGGAACAGAGCCATTGCGAAGGGCGATGACGGGAGTGCCAGCGGCCAGCGATTCGATCATCACGATGCCGAATGGCTCTGGCCAGGTGATCGGAAACATCGTCGCCGCGGCAGATGCATAGAAGCCCGGTTTGAGGTCCTCCCCGATCTCTCCGACGAATACGGTGTCGTCGCCGAGGAGCGGTTCGATCACGCACTCGTAGTACTCGACGTCCATCGGATCGACCTTGGCGGCAATGTGCAGGGGACGTCCGCACCGGCGGGCAACCGTGATTGCCGTGTCGAGGCCCTTCTCGGCGCAGACCCGCCCGACGAAGGCGAGATGGTCGCCGCCGGCGCGGGGCTGGTTGAGGTAGGCGCCGAGCTCGAGTCCGTGCGGCACCGTCGCCACCCAACTCAGGTCGAGGTCGGCCAGCGGTCGCCGCTGATCGTCGCTGATCGACACGATCGGGACCTGCGGGTACATGCCGAGCACATCTCGCACCATCGGCAGGTCGAGCCGTCCGTGCAAGGTCGTCACGGTGGGAGTCGCCGACGTAGCCGCGAACGGCAACGTCCAGACGTCGAGGTGCGAATGGATCACGTCGAAGTCACCGTCTCGATACAGGTCGGCGAGCATCCGCAGGTGGATGTGTGGCGCCACCTCGAGCAACTCTTGCCGCGTCATGCGCGTTCGCAGCGGTGCCGGCACGACCTCGTGCAGCTTCGCTCGGGTGGTCGACTCGCCCGCGGCGAACAACGTTACGTCGTGACCGCGATCGGCGAGCCCATCGGCGAGGGCGGCGACAACCCGCTCGGTTCCGCCGTAACGGTGAGGGGGGACCGCTTCGTACAGCGGGGCAACCTGGGCGATCCTCATGACGACTGACGACTCCCTTCCTTGTTCCGGTTCACCGAACCTTTCGGAACCTGTTACCCGTCCGCAAAGCGGTTCAGACGGCGCGGCTGCGTGGCAAGGTCATGATTGGCCTGCGCCCAGATCGGGTAGTGGGGCGACCGTGCCAAGGCGTCTACGTCGGGTGTCCCCTGATTCGCCGGGATGGCGGAGACGCCGGCACGGTCGTGGGTTCGTGTACCTCGACGAGAACGGCCGGCGCCTGAGCAGCGCAGACGTTGCCCGGTGCAAGGCCCTGGCGATCCCGCCCGCGTGGCACGACGTGTGGATCTGCCCCGCGGCCAACGGCCACCTTCAAGCCGTGGGAACGGACGCCGCCGGCCGCCGTCAGTATCTCTACCATCCGGAGTGGCGCGAACAGCGAGATCGTGCGAAGCACGACCGGGTTCTCGAGGTTGGAACTCGACTTCCCCGAGCCCGGGCGCGGGTCAGCACGTACCTGGCAATGCAAGGCATGCCGCGAGAGCGAGCACTGGCCACCGCCTTCCGCCTGCTCGACCTCGGCTTGTTTCGTATCGGTGGCGAGACCTACGCCGACGAGAACGGGAGCTACGGGCTGGCGACGATCGAAAAGCGACACGTGCGCATCTCAGGCCACTCGATCGCCTTCACCTATCGCTCGAAGTCGGGCCAGGACCAACGTGTGATCGTGGCCGACACACAGGCTCGTGACGCCGTCGCAGTGCTCCTCAAACGGCGGGGCGGCGGGCCGCAACTGCTCGCCTATTTGGACGGTCGCCGTTGGCGCGATGTCACATCCCGCGACATCAACGACTTCGTCAAGGAGGTGGTCGGCGGCGAGGTATCGGCGAAGGACTTCAGGACGTGGCACGGCACCGTCGTCGCGGCAGCAGTCGTTGGCGGAGGCCGCCGATTCGGCCACCTCCCCAGCGGCGCGCCGGCGGGCGCTGCGCCACGCCGCCGAGGAGGTCTCCGCACAACTCGGCAACACGCCCACGATCGCCCGCAAATCGTACATGGACCCACGTGTCGTCGACCGATTCGAAGCCGGCGAAACGATCGTAGCAAGGGCAAGCCGCGGCTCGAAGCTGCGGCGCAAGCATGCCGAAGCGGCGCTTCTTCGTTTGCTCAACAAGTGACGCCCCCATGCGTCTAGCCCGCGGTCTTGCTCGGGTACCGAGGCACCATGCGGGTCAGTGCGCAGAGTTGGGACTGCCAGTTGCTTCATGTCGAGGTGCTCGACGACGGCGTTCTGCTCGACCTCGTCGCTCTCGACTCGTGTCCGTTCTCCGGACTCGACGTGCCCGCCGGGTGGCCATTCGTGGTCCGCATCATCGAGCACGACGACCTGGACTGCTCGGAGCTCGTTACGGCGTGGGCAGCTGATGCTGCGGTCATCTCGCTGCGCGTCGTCTGGGACACGCGAGGAGCCAGGTGGTTGGATGTTGGCGCTTCCGGTGACTGTCACCTCATCCTCGAGATCAGGTGAGCGCGGCGGCACTCACGCTCGGCGCGAAGCCGCCTTGTTCGGGGCCGGCTCGGTAGGCAGGTGCAGCATCGATTCGACCTGACGGTCCCCGGACGCGGCGCCGACGGTGGCGAGCACCCGTGACCGATCCTCGTTCGTGCGCACCTGGCCGCGCACACGGACGACGTCGTCAGCTACCTCGACGGTGACGTCGCCGGTCGGGACCTCGACCCGTTGGAGGACCTCGTGAAGGTGGTCGGCGACCGAGCGATTGTCGTGCTGGTGGAACTCACCCGCTCCGGAACGCTCGAGCAGCTCTCCCCGTACGCCGACCCTCTTCGAAGGCTGCCTGTTTGCGCACACGTTGCCGGCGTTGGGCGAGGCGTGACCTCGCCTTGTCACGGGCGACGGCCCGGCGGCGCTTGCCGAGCGTCGGGTCGAGGAAGTACATGCCGGCGGCTCCCACGAGCATGCACGCGGTACGGCGCATCTTGATCATGGCTGATCCTTCCTGCATCGGTCTGCCCGGCCGGTACCCGTCCCGACGTTCACGTAGACGTCGGCGTCGTCGCCGAGCCGTCCAGGTACTCCACTTCGACGTACGCGGCGAGCCGCTCGATCTGCGCTCTCTTGCCCGTGGCCAGGCCGCGGCGGGTCACGTTCAGGGCCCCGGCGGCGGCGCCGAGACGAAGTCCCTCGACGAGGTCGCCGCCATTGGCGAGGGTGGCGGCAATCCCGGCCGTCAGCGAGTCTCCGGCGCCGCGGTGGTCCTCGGCGGTGAGGCGTGGCGGTCGCACGACCATCAAGGAGTCGTCAACGAGGGCAAGCGCCGGCTCAGCAGCGCGCGTCGTCACGACGTGCCTGGCCCCGTCGGCAGCAAGGGCACGCATCGCGTCGACCACGGCTGCAGGATCGTCGTTGCTCATCCGTCCGTCGTTGACGAGCTCCTCCTCGCTGATCTTGAGGACATCGACGCCACCGGCCAGGATCTGGCCCAGCGGATCGCCGGAGAGGTCAGCAACAACCTTGCCGCCGTTGGCGCGGAGGTCGACCGCCAATCGCCGATAGGTCGACGGCGGCACGATCGGCGGGCCGGTTGGCCCGCCGAGCACGGTGACCGCCGACTCGATGCCCTCGAGCAGGACGATTCCGTACAGCTCGTCGAGTTCATGGCGCGTCAACGAATCGCCGGTCATCGACGCGACCTCGACGCGTTCGCCGGAGCGCCGGTCGTGGACGTACGTCCCGTTGTTGCCGCTCGCGGCAATGCCCCGAACAGCGACGCCCTCGTCCTCGATCAGCGCTCGGGCGACCCTCCCCGTCTCCCCGCCGAACGATCCGCACAGGACGACGTCGACGCCGAGCTCGGCGATCAGCCGACTGATCCAGAAACCCTGACCGCCGGCGTGAAGGTGGACTTCGTCGTCTCGAGAACCGTCGGGCTTCGACTCGATCGTCACGGTGAGCAACGGCGCGGGTGCGAAGACGCACACGCGCCGACGATCCGTGGGGCCACCGGACACAGCCGGCGCCTACTCGCCCGGCGCCGAAGAGTGCGGGACAGCCTCTTGACCCCGGCGGTCCCGTAGCTGCCTGCTGACCGAGGCCTCGGTCGCCGAGGCATTGGGCCCGAACCCGAGGATGAGGGTGCCTTGGGCCCCGCATCGTGGACAGGACACGGCGACGACGGACAGCATGTCGTCCGGGTCGGACGCCCCTTCGAGTCGGCGGAGGCCGGCCATGGCGAAGTCCGCCGGGGGGCTGTCGCGCCCGCAGGTCACGCACGTGATTGCTGACTCGGACGTCACTTCGAATTGGCCACCGAAGCCGGCGGCCGCATAGTCATCGAGTATCGAGCTGAGCGTGGTGTGGTCCGAAGGGACACCTGGCTCGCCGGTCATGCCAACCTCGTCAGCGCTTCTTTGCCATGTCGTCGCGCGCGTTCTTGGCGCGGGCGGCTCCAATCGCCGTCTTGACGCCTTTCCGTTCCTCTGGCGGGGGCAGCACCGCCGGCATGCCGAGCGACGCCATCCACAGCTCACGGGTCCAACCCATCGTGTGATAGAGGTGCTCGTCCTCCTCGTCCTCGACTTCGTCGCATGCGGTCGAGATCGCTTTGGCAGGTGCACCAGACGCCTTGTCGGCAGCTGCTCGCAGCAACTCCCAGTTGAGGTGATCCTTCGTCTCGGCATGCACGACGCACTCGCCAGCGACCAGCTGGGCCGCCTCCGGCGGCCCGGACGCCAACGCCATCTCCATGGCGGTGACCAGCGATTCGCCGATGTGCCGGACTACGGCGCGGCCGGGTGTCTCGACCGAGGCGTCGAGACCGATCTCGTCGAACAGGTTCAGCATCACGTGTTCGTGATGTCGCGTCTGTTCGAGATACTCCTCCCACTCCGACCTCAGGTCATCGTTGAGAGCACACTTGATCGCCGTGTCGTAGACGGCGATTCCACCTTGTTCGGTCTCGAGCGCCTCGTAGAGGAGCCCGTGCAGCCTTTCGTCGTTCATCCTCACCTCCTGGCGCACCTCGTTCCCGATCAGCCGCGATGGCATACCCGAGTCGGGTCCGGGACACCAGCTGGCCAGCGTCGAGTCGGCTCGCTGGCTGGATCGGTCTCGGTCGGGGTATGCGTCGGCCCGGGTCACTCGTTCTGATAGAGGAGAGCGGCAACGCCGGCGATCTCGATGAGCCGATCGACGATGTTCGAGGCTGTGGTCACACGCAAACGGCCACCGTGCTGCTCGATGTCGGCCTTGGTGGTCATCAACGTACGAAGGCCCGCCGAATCCATGTACGTGACGTCGGCGAGATCAACGAGAACCTGTTGGGACGACCGGACGTCGGCGAGCGCGCCGGTGAGTACGTCGATCGTGTCCAGGTCGATCTCGCCATGAACGATCAGCGTGGCAGTGTCATCGGTGACGTCGACCTCGACCGTCAACCGCCCGCCGTTCGCCTCCGAGGACGACATCGACTCCGTCACCAGCGATCTCCGATCGATCGATTCCCCATTACACACCGCAGGTTTCGGTCGGTGCCAATGGTGACATACCGGAGGATCGACGACGAACCAGATGGATGCGTCGAGGTCACCGTGTCGTGAGTGGTCGTGCTCGCGTCGGTTGCTCGGGCTGGTCGTACCGCGACTGGCGCGGCATCGTGTATCCGGAGGATGCGTCGGCGTCGTCGTGGTTTGCTCACTACACCGAGCGGTTCGACACGGTCGAGTTGAACAGCACCTTCTACCGGCTGCCTGCGACGTCCACCGTCGAGAGGTGGGCGGCACAGGCCCCGCCAGGCTTCTGCTACGCCGTCAAGGTCGGACAGTTCGGTTCGCACCGCATGAAGCTGCGCGACGCGGGAAGCTGGCTCGGCCGGCATCTCGAGCGCGTCGAACTGCTCGCTGACCACCTCGGACCAAACCTGGTGCAGCTGCCACCGCGGTGGAAGCGGGACGCCGAACGGCTCGACGAGTTCCTGTCCGTCGCCCCGCGACGGATTCGTTGGGCCATCGAGTTCAGGGATCGGTCGTGGTTGCACGACGAAGTGTTCGAAGTTCTCGCTCGCCACGGCGCCGCGCTCTGCCTCCACGACCTTCTCGACAACCACCCTTGGCTGCTCACCACTGGTTGGACGTACGTGCGGTTCCACGGCCCGGCTGCGACGGACGCTGCCTATCGGGGTCGCTACGGTCGCCGCCGCCTGAGCACGGTGGCGCAACGACTGGCAGGTTGGCTCGACGAAGGCAAGGACGTGTTCGCCTACTTCAACAACGACTACGAGGGTCACGCTGTTGTCGACGCGACGACGCTGCGCCAGTTGCTCGGTCCCGGTGGCGGCTCCAGAAGCTGCTGGTCGGGTACCCGGCTGGGTGAGCACTTCCGGACGGATGAGGAGGAGGTCGTCGGCAGGGCTGGTCTGGATGGGCGATCTTCGGTCTCGTCGCCACGGCCTCGTTGACGGTGATACTGATGGCGGCCCAGCTGCTCCGGGGCGCCGCACCCGTCTCGACGTCACCGTGATGCATGTCGTCGGGGTACGATCGGTCGTGCGACGTGGTCAGGCTGTGCCAGTGTGCTAGCGGCGCTGTAGGACGCTCGCTGAGTTGGCCGGTCCGACCCGAAAGTGGCCGCCGGCTTCGCCGGCGATCAGCCGGGCAAACACCGGGTCGCCGTCGAAGTGCGGCAGGCACAGCCAATCGATCGATCCGTTGCTGTCCACGAGTGCGGCAGTGCGGGTATCTCCGAGTAGCCCATAATCGCTGATGCTGATGGCCGCGCGTGTACCCCACGAGCTCTTGACACGAAACGCTCACGCGTCCGCACACGGGTTTGCGCTCAGCCATCGTCGGGAAACCAACCTCCGTGGTCGCGACGACGTGGAGTGCGGCTCCTTACGTTCCGACGTCCCGTCGGATGACGACCCTGGCCGAAGCTGCCCGCCACTGCAGCGGTTGCCCGCTCTTTCACGACACGACACAGACCGTGTTCGGTCGCGGGTCCGCCGCGGCATCGCTCATGCTCGTAGGTGAGCAGCCGGGCGATCGTGAGGACCGAGCCGGGGAGGCGTTCGTCGGTCCGGCGGGCCGTGTTCTGTGGGAGTGCCTCGATGCGGCCGGCATCGACCGCGCCGATGTCTACGTCACCAACACGGTGAAGCACTTCAAGCACGAGATTCGGGGCAAGCGACGGATCCACCAACGCCCTACGACGGCCGAGATCAACGCCTGCCACCCGTGGCTCGAAGCCGAGCTCGAAATGGTCGGGAGCCCGGTGATCGTCGCCCTTGGCGCGATCGCGACGCGAGCGCTTCTTGGCAGGTCGCTCGGAATCGCGGCCAATCGGGGGCGGCCGTTGGAGTTTGATGATCGCGTGGTGTTCGTGACCTATCACCCGTCGGCGGTGCTGCGTGGCGACGAGCGTGCGGACGAGTTGCGTGAGGCGCTCGTCGACGACCTCTCGTCGGCGCGTCGAGCCGCCGAATCGACTCCGAAGGAGGCCACCGATGGTCATTGACCGATCCCGAGATACCGCTCCCCCTACGTCACACTTGGTTGGGCGATTCGCGGATGTGACATGGCTCGACGCCCCTGCTCGCACGCTCGCCGACTTCTCGTCGCGTCAGCGCGGGCCGATTGCCGACCTCGTGCGCGGCAAACCGTTGGGGCACCCGTTGCATCCCGCCCTGACCGACCTGCCCATCGGGTTCTGGACAAGCTCGCTGCTGCTCGACATCATCGGCGGGCGGCGGTTCGCCACGGCGTCGCGTGCCTTGGTCGGTGTCGGAGTGATCAGTGCCGTTCCGACGGTCGTCGCCGGGCTCGCCGATCTTCCGACGCTCTCCGCGCGGAAGCGACGGGTGGCGGTCGTACATGCCGTCTCCAACGCCGTGGCGACACTGTTGTACGTCAAGTCGTGGGCACTGCGGAGGCGCCACCGGATCGTCGGCGTCGGCTTCGGGCTCGTTGCCGCGACAACGGCGACGTTCGGCGGCTACCTCGGAGGTTGGTTGGCGTTCGGAGAAGAGAGACCTCGCGACCGCTCGACGGCGCGCAGCCAGGTGGCGTAGCTGGCATCGAGGGCGGAACGATCACCAGCGGGCTCGAACGTGGCGTCGAGTGTCCACCGCCGGGCGATGGCGTCGAGGTCCGGGAACACGTCCTCGGCCAAGCCGGCGAGGAACGCCGCGCCCAGCGCCGTCGTCTCCTGATCGGTCGGCCGGCTGACGGCGACCCCGAGCTGATCGGCCTGGAACTGCAGCATGGCGTCCATCGCGCTGGCGCCGCCGTCGACGCGCAGCTCGCTGATCGGTGTGCCCGCGGCGCGTACCATCGCCTCGATCACGTCTCGTGTCTGGTAGGCCATCGCCTCGACGACAGCCCGGGCGAGGTGCGCCTTGGTGGTGCCGCGGGTGATGCCGAGCACCGTTCCACGAGCGTACGGATCCCACCACGGCGAACCGAGACCGGTGAAGGCCGGGACGACGAAAACCCCGCCGTTGTCGGCAACACTCTGCGCCAGCGGACCGATCTCGTCGGCACGGCTGATCAACCCGAGGCCGTCACGCAGCCACTGCACAGCTGCACCGGTGACGAAGATCGACCCCTCCAGGGCGTACGCAGTGGTCCCATCGGCGAGCGTCCAGGCAACGGTGGTGAGCAACCCACTCGGCCGGTGGGGGACAGTCGGCCCCGACATTGAGCAGCGCAAAGCTGCCGGTGCCGTACGTGTTCTTGGCCATGCCCGGGACGCACGCAGCACTGCCCGAACAGCGCCGCCTGCTGGTCGCCGGCGATCCCGCTGACAGGAATCCCCGCAGGCACGCCGAAGCGTTTCGATGTCGTTCCGACTCGCCCCGACGAGGCAACGACCTCGGGCAGGGCGGCGAGCGGGACGTGGAGCAGGTCGGCTAGTTCGTCATCCCAGCGGAGACGGCCGATGTCGAACAGCATCGTGCGGCTGGCGTTGGAGACGTCGCTGACGTGGCGTGTCGCCACCGGTGAGGTTCCACACGATCCACGAGTCGATCGTGCCGAGGGCGAGGCGTTCGTCGACCGGCACGCCGCCCTCGGTGAGCAGCCATTCGTACTTCGTGCCGCTGAAGTAGGGATCGAGCACGAGGCCGGTGCGCTGGCGGACGAGATCGAGGTAGCCGGCTTCGGCGAGGGCATCGCAGCGTGGCGCCGTGCGCCGGTCCTGCCACACGATCGCCCGGCCGAACGGCACGCCGGTCGTGCGATCCCACGCCACGACCGTCTCGCGCTGATTGGTGATCCCGATCGCGGCAACGTGCTCCTCGCCGACCCGGTCGAGCACTTCGCCCAGCGTCGTACGCACGGCGTCCCAGATGTCGGCAGCATCGTGTTCGACCCAGCCCGGCTGGGGGAAGTGCTGGGGGAACTCCCGATACGACGACACGCTGTCGCCGCCCGATGCGGGGATCGCTCGCGAGCGGATTCCGGTGGTGCCGGCATCGATGGCAACGACGTACGCCGCCGTTCCGGTGCTCATTGTTCAGCGACGCTTTCGGGCGGGCTGCTTGCCACCGCCTGAGGTGCGCCGCGTCGGCGCCGGGCGCGGACGGGTCGCGGACGTCGCGGTGTCGGGCGGCTCGGCGGGCGCCCGAGGCGTGCGCAGGTCGGCGAGCGTCCTGCGCTGGTAGCCGAACTTGGCGAGGACGTAGCCGAACCCGAGATAGAGAGGCAGCGAGGCGACCAGGCCGATCAGCGATCCGGTGAACGCCGACGTGTCACGCTGCAGCAGCCAGAGCACGACGGCCAGGATCGGGGCGAAGATCAGCCACTCACGGAACAGCCGTCGGAACGGCACTGGCCTCGACCCATCCCATGCCACCGCCAGATTCATAGCCGTCGCTGGCGCTCAGTCGCTCGCACCGGTGAACCGCCGCCTTCGAAACAAACCCTCTACCATCGAACTCGTGCGCGTCGGAATCCTCACCGGTGGCGGCGACTGTCCGGGCCTGAATGCAGTGCTGCGCGCCGTCGTGCGCAAGGGGGAGCGTTTCCACGGCGACGAGATCGTCGGATTCAAGGACGCCTGGGACGGCGTCCGCGAGGGCCGAACGATGCCACTGACGATCGACGTGATGCGCGGGTCGCTGCCCCGCGGCGGCACCGTGCTGGGGACCAAGCGGGGCAGCCCGTACGACCATCCCGACGGCGTCGACGAGGTCAAGCGGACGTTCAACGACCTTGGAATCGACGCCCTGATCGTCGTCGGAGGAAACGGCTCGCTCACCGTCGCCCACTCTCTCGCCGAGGAGGAGGGGCTACCCATCGTGGGCGTGCCGAAGACGATCGACAACGACGTCGTCGGAACGGACATGACGTTCGGGTTCCACACCGCCGTGCAGATCGCCACTGAGGCGATCGATCGCTTGCACACGACCGCCGAGAGCCACGACCGCGTGATGGTCGTCGAGGTGATGGGGAGACACAGCGGTTGGATCGCCGCCTACGCCGGGATCGCCGGGGGGGCCAGCGTCGTGCTGATCCCGGAGATCCCGTTCGACATCGAGAAGGTCTGCGTTCATCTGGCCAGGCGACACGAGAAGGGCCGCTACGCGTCGATCGTCGTGGTCGCCGAAGGTGCCGAACCGATCCCGGGGACGATCGAGCGTCGGCGAGCGGGTGTACGACAAGTTCGGTCACGTCCGCCTCGGCGGCATCGCGGACGTGATCGCCCGAGAGGTCGGCGACCGAACCGGGTTCGAGACTCGTGTCGTCATGCTCGGCCACGTCCAGCGGGGAGGAACGCCGACGGCGTTCGACCGGGTCCTCTCGACCCGATTCGGGGTCGCCGCCATCGACCTCGTCCACGAGCACGGGTGGGGGCAGATGGTTGCCCTCCGGGGAACGGAGATCATCGCCTGCCCGATCGCCGACACAGTCGGCCGGACCAAGCCGCTCGACATGTCCCTCTACCACGGCGTCGCCGAGGTCTTCTTCTCCTAGATTTCGAAGGAAAGGCAGAGCCTTTCCTTCGAGCTGATCGAGCCGGCCTGCGGCCGGCACTGAAGAATCTTTGCTGGTCGACCGGCTGAGCCGGATCGACCAGCGCTGGGGGGCTCCGGCAGGAGGCTCTGCCCCGGAGCCCCCGCCGGGTTCTCGTCAAGGAACGGCGGCGGTCGTGGTCGTCGTCGCGGCGGGAGCGGCAGTCGTGGTCGGGGCCACGGTCGTGGTCGTGGGCGCTGTCGTGGTCGGTGGCTGTGGTCGTGGTCGGGGCCACGGTCGTCGAGGCCTGTCGTCGACGGGGGGATCGGCGGTGGTCGGGGCCGGCGACACTGGGAACGCCGGTTGCGCAGACTCGGCGTAGCCGATGAAGTCGTAGGTCGTCAGCGGTCCGCGATGCTGCGCGCCGGAGCCGTCGGGCCACTCCTGGGTCGCCCCGTCCACGCGGATCAGCACCGACTCGGCGCCGGGGATCTCGCTGGCGGTGAACACGATCTGGGCGACGGCCGGGTGAGGTCACCCCCGGAGAGGTCGAGCAGAGCATCGCTGAGGTCGACCTGCACGACGCCGGCGTCGACCCGCACCGAACGCAGCTCGAGCGTCGATGGGATCGCCGTGCGGTACCCGGCCTCGAACTCGCCGGGATTGGGGCCGCTGATCAGCTCGGTCAACAACGTCTGGGCATCGTTGTCGGTGTCCCGCTGAACTGTGCGCAGGGGCTGCTGGGAACCATCGGGTGCGAGCAAGTAGATGCGATCCGATCCGCGAGCGGCACCGCCGGCCGCCGTGGCGGAAGGGGTCTCCGGCTCCTGGAGGTCGGCGGGGATGTCCCGCGGCGCGGAGTCCGGTTGGATCGCGCATCCGCTCACGAACAGCAGGGTCGTCCCTGCGCACGCCGCCACGATGGCGGTTCGGATGCGAGTCGCGGCCGCGCTCACGCCGCGCCCTCGACGCCGTCGGTTTCGGGTGTGCTGTCGTCGTCGCCGCGTGGTGCCACGACGTAGTCAATCGGCATCCGCGCGGGCAGCTCGATGACGAACCGGGCGCCTGGCTGGCCGTCGGTGCGGTCCTCCACCCACACCCGGCCGTCGTGAAGGCGGATGTGCTCGTCGACGAGGGCGAGCCCGAGCCCGGCTCCCTCGCTGCCGGAACGTTGACCGGCGCTGATGCCGCGCGAGAAGCGCTCGAAGATCAGCGCTCGTTCCTCGACAGGTACTCCGGGGCCGTGGTCCTCCACAGCGATCTTGACGTGCGTCAACACGTCGCTCTCGGTGTTGCCGTCTTCGATGCTGACCTCTGGTTGCCCCGCTCCGTAGGCGAGGGCGTTGTCGATGAGGTTGGCGACCACCCGGGCCAGTCGGCGTCGGTCCCCGCTGATGATCGCGCTCTCGGCCCGTGCCGACGTCGTGACTTCGAGTGTCGGCGCGGACGAGACGGCGACTGCGTTGCGCACGAACTGGCTGACGCGCAGGTCCTCGAGGTTGAGGCGAATCGCCCCGGCGTCGAAGCGGCTGATCTCGAGCAGGTCTTCGACGAGCCCACGGAACCGGGCGACGTCGCTGACGAGCAGGTCGAGGGCAGCCTGGGCGCGCTCGGGCATCTCATCACGCCGCGCCTCCATCACGTCGATCGACGCTGACAACGTCATCAGCGGCGAGCGCAGCTCGTGGGAGACGTCCGAAGCGAACCGCGCGTCACGCTCGACTCGTTGCTGCAGCGCCGCGGCCATGTCGTTGAACGAACTGGCGAGGACGCCGAGATCCGGATCGTCGGTCGGCACGAGGCGAGTCTCGAGCCGGCCGCCGGCGATCGCCTTGGCGGCTTCGGAAGCATCGGCGACGGGGCGAACGGCGCGGCGCGCGGCGAGCACACCGACGAGCACACCGAGTCCGGTCGTGATCGTCGCCGCGAGGAGGAGCGACAAGGCCACGTTGGACAGCGTCTCGTTGTCTTCCTCGAGACTGAAGAACTCGAAGTACTGCGCGTTGACGCCTTCCAGGCTGATCCCGACGACTTCGTAGGTCTCGCCGTCGATATCGGTGATCATCCGGGCATCGATGTTCTCCGTGATCACGCGCTCACGCAGTGACTCGGGGATCGACAGCTCACTCAGGCCACTGGTCGGCGGCGACCACGTGCCGTTCCACTGCAACACGAACGGTCCGGTGCCGCTGCTCTCCAGCGCTGCGGTGACCTCGGCCATCGTCGCGTTGTCGCTCTGCAACGTGCCGTTGACGCGCCGCGAGTTGTCATACGCCTCCGAAATGCTCGACCGGTCGCGCTGGCTCGCCACGTTGGATCGGACGAGTCCATAGGTGGTGAAGGCGAGGAATGCGGCGAGGCCGAGGGCACCGAGGGTGAAGATCAACAGGATGCGCCGGCGCAGCCCGAGTGGGCCGGGCCGGCGGGGGAACACTCCGAGCCAGCGGCGCCGCAGAACGGGCGGGCCGGGGGCGGCGCGGGGCTCGGCTAGTGGGTCAGCGGCCTGTTGCCGGGCCGTTGGCGAGTGCTCGGGCGCGTCGGTGACGACGTCGCTCAAGACTGGAGTCGGTAGCCGAGGCCACGGACCGTGACCACGTGGCGCGGATTGGCGGGATCGACCTCGACCTTCGTTCGCAGCCGGCGGATGTGGACGTCGACGAGGCGGCCGTCGCCGAAGTAGTCGTACTCCCACACGCGGTCGAGCAGTTCCTCCCGGCTGAACACCTTGCCCCGGTTGACGGCCAGCTCGCAGAGCAGCCGGAACTCGGTCTTCGTCAGATGGACCTCTTCGCCGGCCTTGAGCACTTTGCCTTCCTCGGGGATCAGCTCGAGGTCGCCGAACACCAGTCGTTCGTGTCCCATCTGCACGGGCCGGATCCGGCGCAACAATGCACGGATCCGTGCCGACAGCTCCTTCGGGGCAAACGGCTTGGTGAGGTAGTCGTCGGCGCCGGCTTCGAGTCCGGCGACGATGTCGTGGGTGTCGTTGCGCGCCGTGACCATGACGATCGGAACGTCGCTGGTGCGGCGTATCGTCCGGCACAGCTCGAACCCGTCGATGCCCGGCAGCATGATGTCGATCAGAACGACATCGGCCGGATGGCGTTCGAACGCCTCGATGGCGTCCTCTCCCGATGCGGCTGCTTCGACCGTCCACCCCTCGTCTTCGAGGGCCAGCTTGAGCGCGCTACGAATCCGCTCGTCGTCCTCGACCGCCAGGATGCGCGTACCCATACACGCTTAGTCTGGCACGTACGGTGCGCGATTCGGCGTGAACGAGGGCGCCTTGTCAGCGGTCGAGCATCACCGCGGCAGCGCCTTTGACATCGTCATCGTCGTCATCATCGAAGATCGACACTCCGCCGGGCCCGACGAGCAGACCGACGATGATCAGCACGATTCCCCACAGGATCTGCTGCCGGACGATCGCGACGATGCCGGAAATGACGAGAATTGCCGCCAGGATCCACAACAACAGGGCCATTGGGTGAACTTCCTTCGTGATGCCTCGAGGAGGCTGGGTGCTCACCGATTCCCCACTTGTCGAGGAATCAAACGCGTTACTCGGTCAGCGAGCCGCGAGGAGCAGTGCCGAGAGTTGATCGAACAGTGCGGGGGGTGCGACGAGGAGCTGAGCCGGCGTAGCCGGCCCGCCGGCGAAGTCGCCCGTTCGGCATCCGGCTTCACGGGCGATCAGCTCGCCGGCGACAATATCCCAGCTGTTGAGGCCATCCTCGAAGTAGGCATCGACCATGCCGGCCGCGGTGTAACACAGGTCGAGAGCGGCTGAGCCGCCGCGCCGGATGTCGCGGATGCTCCCGATCAGCGTGGCAAGGCGCCTGGCCTGCTCGGAACGACGTGGCGGGAGATAACCGAAGCCAGTGGCCACCAGGGCGAGAGACGTGTCGACCTCGGCACTCGACCGGATCGTCTCGCCATTGCGGGTCGCTCCGTCGCCACGCGCCGCGGCGAACAGCTCGCCCGTCGCCGGGACGTACACGGCGCCGGCGACCGTCCCCTCGTTGTCAGCGACGCCGACGGATGTCGACCACCAGGGCAGTCCGTAGAGGAAGTTCGTCGTTCCGTCGATCGGGTCGAGGTACCAAGAGAGCCCGGACGTACCAGACCGTTGTGTCCCTTCTTCTCCGACGATGGCATCGTCGGGCCGGCGAGTCGTGAGGGCGGCGACAATGGTTGCTTCGGCGGCTCGGTCGTGGAGGGTCACGACATCGGTTCGGCTCGACTTCGTCCCCGCCGTCATCGTCCTGCGGCTCGTTCCGCTGGCGATGTCCCGGCGCCATCCCTCGGCGGCCATCGTCCCGCCGACCGTCGCCAGCTCGCAGGCGAGCTCGCGGAGCTCGGCGTGATCGCTCACCGGCGCCTCGCCGGGGGTGCCGTGTCCTGCAGCTCTCGCCACTCACCGACGGCGCGCAGCACGAGTACGGCGACGATGCTCATCCCCCCGGCGGCGATGACCGCTCCGACGAAGATCCCCAGCCCAAGAGGCAGGGCGCAATCGCCGTCGCATTGCAGGCGCACGAGGCTGTAGCCGATCAGTCCGCCGGCGACGCCGCCGAGACAGATCGCCGCAAACGCGGCCGCCCTGGCTGCTGGTGACGGCAGCGCTGACAGCGGTCGGTCGTGCGGCTCGCTCACGGCCACGGATGCTACGGAGCCTCCGATTCATTGGTCGATCGGCGAAGAAGGTCCGGGCGCGATGAGCAACACGCGTCATGTGTGCAGAGTGCTCATCAACCAAGGAACCCGGAGCGAGCCCTGGACCTCTACGATCCGTCACCGTGCGCGTGATGGCGGTCGTGCCGACCTACAACGAGGTCCGCAACCTGGAGATCCTCGTGCGCGGGCTGCGCGAGGTCGAGCCTGGCATTGGGATCGTCATCGTCGATGACGGCAGCGACGACGGGACGGCGCAGGTCGCCTACCGACTTGCCGCCGAGGTCGGTGACATCGCCGTGATCGATCGCCCGGCCAAGCTCGGGCTCGGCTCGGCCTACCGCCGGGGGATCGCTCACGCCATCGAGCACGGTGCAGACGTGTGCGTCCAGATCGACGCCGATCTGTCCCACGATCCCGCCGACCTGCCGGCACTCCTGGCCAACATCAGCCATGGTGCCGACCTGGCGATTGGCAGCCGATACGTGCCGGGGGGACGCATCGACCGATGGCCCTGGTCACGGCGCTGGCTGTCACGGTGGGGGAACCGCTACGCGGCAGGAGTGCTCGGACTGGCTGTCAACGATGCCACGGCGGGGTACCGGGCCTACCGCTGCGAGGCATTGCAACGGATGAACTTCGACACGGTGACGGCCGATGGCTACGGGTTCCAGATCGAGATGACCCACCGGATGGTCCGCGCCGGCGGCAAGATCGTCGAGTTCCCGATCGCCTTCCGGGACCGCGGGGCAGGTGAATCCAAGCTCAGCCGGGGCATTGTTCGTGAAGCGTTCGGACTGGTCGTGCGCCTCTGGGTCGACGATCGCCGCGACCGCCGCCGCCGTCGACGTCTCTCCGGCTGAACCAGGACGAACCTGACACTGTGATGGCACGATGGAGGCGGTGCCTGACCGGGTCATCTTGCACGTCGACATGGACGCCTTCTTCGTCTCGGTCGAACTGCTGCGCCGGCCCGAACTCTGTGGGCGCCCGGTCGTGGTCGGCGGCACCGGGCGTCGCGGCGTCGTGGCTGCGGCTTCGTATGAAGCCAGACGGTTTGGGGTGTTCTCGGCGATGCCCTCGATGCGGGCTCGCCGGCTGTGCCCGAACGCCGTGTTCATCCGCGGCGACTACGACGCCTACGCCGCGGCGAGCGCGCGGGTGTTCGAGATCTTTCGCTCGTTCACCCCGCACGTCGAATCGATCTCTCTCGACGAGGCCTTCCTCGACGTCACCGGATCGGTCCGACTGTTCGGCGACGGCGTGGCGATGGCAGCACCGGATTCGTGCCGAGGTCGCCGGACGAACGCAGCTGACGTGTTCCGTCGGCGTCGCCGCCAACATGTTCCTCGCCAAGATGGCATCGGTGGAGGCCAAGCCGAAGGCCGGCCCGCACGGCGTGGACCCCGGGCCGGGGGTGTTCGAGGTCTGTCCAGGCGATGAGATCGACTACCTCCACCCGCTTCCGGTACGGCGCTTGTGGGGTGTCGGGCCGGCGACCCACGAACGACTCATCCGGCTCGGCGTCACCACCATCGGCGATCTGGTGGCCGTTTCGCCAGTCGCTCTCCGCGGCGTCGTCGGCCCCAGCCGCGGCGACCCGCTTGCTGGAGCTGGCGAACGGAATCGACGACCGCCGCGTCGATTCGGCCCGTCCCGTCAAGTCGGTCAGCCACGAGGAGACGTTCGCCCACGATCTGCATGGACGTGACGACCTGCGCACCGAGCTCGCTCGCCTCGCCGACGGCGTTGCGTCGCGGCTGCGCGCCGACGGGCTCGCCGCCCGGACGATCTCGCTGAAACTACGCGATGCCACGTTTCGCACGATCACCAGGGCTCGCACCCTTCCACGGCCGGTCGACTCGGCGACCGCCATCGCCGACACCGTCTACGCTCTGCTCGACAAGGCAGCCCCGTCCGGTGGCGTCCGCCTGCTGGGCGTCGCTGCCTCGAAGTTCGCCGAACCGGCGGAGCAGCTGCAACTGGATGGGCTCGCCGACGATCCGACGGCATTGTGGAGCGATGCGAGCAAAGCGATCGACCGGGTGCGGGACCGTTTTGGCGGCACGGCGATCGGCCCTGCCAGCGCCTTGGCGCCGGCAGGGTTGCGGGTTGTGCGCCGTGGCCAGCACCAGTGGGGCACGGATGAGCCCGTCGAGGGTGGCAAAGACCGGCCCGCGCATTGAGGAACTGGTGCGAACGTGTGAGAATGAGCCAGGAAGGCTGAGTGGAGGAGACATGCCTCTTTCCGAGAACGAACAGCGGATCCTCCGGCAGATCGAGCAACAGCTCGAGCGTGATCCGGCGTTTTCGACGCGTGGGTACCGCATGCCTCGCCACCGGCTCGTGATGCTGTCGCTGGCTGTCCTCGGCGCCCTTGCCGTCACCGTGCTGTCGCTCGCGGTGAGTGTCTGGCTCTCACTCGTTGGCTTTGCCGCGACGCTGGCCGCGGCCGTCGCCCTCGAACGGGAGGTGCGGCTGCTCGCCAGGGAGAAGGTCGGTGTGCTGCCGATAAGCGCCTGGCTCGGGGGTGCACGCAAGCGCCGCCAAGCCGACAACGACGACGAGCCCTGGACCGCGCAGCAGGGGCGCTGACGTTCGAGTTCGGCCGTCCTCGCCTCGGATGCTCTCGACTGTGAACGATGCTGCTGCCAGAGCACCGAGACCTATGGGGCGAGCCCTGACACGGGCCCCGAAGGGGTCAGTGCCAGGTGGTGAAGTAGCGCTTCACCCGTTCGGACAGGGAGAGCGAGTCATCCACCGTGTCCTCGACGAGGGCGCACCAGCCGTGTGGACCGTCGTGGCCGTGACCATGCCGATCAGCGTCGGCGAGGGCGATGACCTCGTCGTTCGGTGCGTACGACGCCGCCGTGGCGACGACGGCGAGCGAACGTAATGGGTCGCCGACAGCCGGGAAGGCGGCGGCCGCATGCTCTGACACCTCGATCGGGGTCAGGGCTGGATCGCTACGGAATCCGACGGCAGACAATGCCCTCGTCGCCCGGTCCCACAGTTCGAGGAGGGCGTGCACCGGGTCGGTGATGGGAGCGCGGCGCCGCCGTCGCCAGCGCCGTACGATCTCGGGCAAGGCGAGAAGGAGGGCGACGGCAGCGACGAGGCCGAGCACGAGGAGCCACGGGAACGACGCTCCGTCGGCCGCTTCCACGGGCGGTGGCGGGGACTGCTGGTTGGCCGGCGCCGTCGTCGTGGTCGTTGTGGCCGGAGGCGGGACGGCGCCCTGACCGGCCACGGTCGTCGTCGGCGCTGCCGGCGTGGTCGTGGTCGTGGTGGTTGTTGTCGTCGTCGTCGGTGTCGGGTCACCCTCCTGCTGGGGCGGAATGCCCGTGTACGCCTCGGCACCGGGCATGCCTCGCCCGGGAGTCGGCTCGAACGGCACCCAGCCATAGCCGTCGAACCACACCTCCGGCCAGGCGTGGGCGTTGCGACCGAGGACGAGATAGCTACCGTCGTCCAGCAGCTGACCTTGCGTGAAGCCGACGGCGACGCGGGCGGGAATGCCGAGCGAGCGGGCCATTGCCGCATAGGTTCCGGCGAACTGCTCGCAGTACCCGACGCGATCCTCGAGGAACGACTCGATGGCCGAGTTGCCGTGGCCGTCGGGGACGTCGGTCGAGTAGGTGAACTCGCTGCGGAACCAGTCCTGCAACGTCACCATCTGGTCGAAGACGGACGCCTGGCCAGCCGTCACCTCACTGGCGGTGGTGGCGACGACGGCCGGAAGGTCATCGGGGAGCTCGAGAAAGACGGGATCGGGGGGCGAGTTGGCGGTGGCGGACCGCAATTGTTCAGCGGTGAAACGCGGCATCGCCGAGATGACTGCGTAGGTGTCGCCGTCGTCGAGCTCCGACGTCGTCTTGACCAGCGTCTGCGTCAACGAGTTGAAGCCGAGCCCTGGCCCCTCCGCCCGCACGGGCTCGGCGGCCGCCGGCACGAGGGCGCCTTCGAGGCCGCGGATCGTGACGAGCTGCTCGTTGGGGACGGACCCGGGCGCCGGAGCGTTCGCTGTCTCGTTGACCTCGTCGAGGATGGTCTCGGGCAGCGACCACTGTTCACCGTCGAACTCCGGCAGGGCGGCGGCACGCCAGTATGACGGGAGGTCGGCGTCTACAGTGAACAGCTCGTTCTCGGCCTGGTTGACGAGGCGTGAGCGGATGTCGACGAGCGGGGAAACGATCTCGGTGACGCCGCCGCGGTCGTTGTGCGTGTCGAACAGTGGCTCGGCATCGGCGCCCGGAAGATTGGGGCCGAGCGCCCACGCACCGGCGAGCACGACGGTGGCGGCACAGGCGATGGCCGGAACCGTGGTCACGAGGGGATGGAGCGACCTGCCGAGCACGGTGCGAGGCCGACGTTCGAGGCGCTGACGTAACAGGGCCAGGGCACAGAATCCGGCCCCGATCACCGCCAGGCTGCTGACGATCCGGCGCTCGTCGACACCCAAAGCGGCGACGAAGACAAACAGCACAGCGCCAGGGACCAGCGCCTCCCCGCGGGCCTGGGCGCGAAAGGCGAACGTGTCGGCGAGCCACACCGTTGCCGCCATTGTCGCCCCGGCGAGGAACGCCCACCCCCCGACGTAGTCGACCGGTGGTGTTGTCGATTGGAAATCGTCGCGGACCAACCGGAAGTCGGCGCGCACGGCCTCCCACGTGTCGGCCAGCGGGAACACGCCTGTGAACGTGTCCGGGTAGTACATCCACGCAACCAACCAGGTGAGCACGACGAGCACTAGGGGAATGGCGACGAACGGCGGGATGCGGAGGCGACGTGTCACGTAGGACACACCGTGTCCGACGACGGCGATGATCACGAGGTCACGGAGGAAGTCCCAGCCGACGAACACCTTGGTGAACCCGAGCGCCACCGTGATCGCGTAGGCGATCATCCCAACTGTGGCGGCGAGGTCGAGACCGAGCGGTTCGTCGCGGGCGTCGGTCGGCGG
The DNA here is from genome assembly GCA_963732335.1 of Ilumatobacteraceae bacterium. GTDB lineage: Bacteria > Actinomycetota > Acidimicrobiia > Acidimicrobiales > Ilumatobacteraceae > Desertimonas. The sequence continues at coordinate 142,793 of CAVSZO010000034.1, forward strand.
GACGGTCTCCGTCGACGACGTGACCGGCGCCAGTCCCGGAGCCCGCGAGTCGCGGTCCAGCGCTGGAGGTGCGAGGGTGTGTGTCACGCCGCACCCCACCGGGGGCTGCGCCCCCGAACCCCATCGCCGTGCGGCTCGCTGGCGCTCGCTCGCCCGGCCGGCATTCGCAGGCTCATGCCGACGAGTCCCGTCATCGCGCTGGAGGGATCGTCGACCGCCGCCACCTTGCCCGCCAGCGGGTTCACCTTGAGGTAGCTCGGGCGCCGGCCACGGCCGACGAGAGCCGCCCACGAGTCGATCAGTTGGGTCTCCGTTCGGGCGTCGACGAACAGCTTGGTGCGAATCGTCCCGGGTGATTCGGTGAACACGCCGAGCACCGTGAGCGACGGGTCGCGCATCTCCTGCAACGTGTGCCAGGCGTCGGAGTCCGGGCTGGGCGTGATCAGAAACACAAGGCCGAGACCCTCGCCGGGATCGCGTTCGATCGGTCGCGGTGGCTGGGGGTCGGGCATCACCCGGGCGAGGTGGTGCATCGTGTGCACCGAGACTGTCGGTCCGCGGAGGTCGACCCCGGCGGTGGTCGCGAAGCGGGTCTGCAGGCTGTACTGGTCGGCGCTGTGCACGAGGCTTGCCGCGGCCACGACCGCCCGCTCGAACGCCTCGTCGTGCGGCGGTCCCGGCGGCACCCGTTGGTCGAGCACGACCGTGCAGCGGCGCAGCCCCTCGGCGGAGTACTGGCGCACCTTCAGGTCGTCGGAGCGGGCCGAAGCCCGCCAGTGGATCGTGCGTGGCTCGTCGCCCGGGACGTACTCGCGCAGGCTGTGGAACTCGCCCGGCCCGAGTCGCACCGACTGGACGAGGAGGTGCCGGCCGAGGATGCCGTCGCCGAGCTCGGGCATCGGCAGCTCGAACGCCCGTGGGGCGACGAGGATCTCGTCGACCCCTGCGACGACATCCACCGATCGTGCGAGGCCGAGCAGGTCGGAGCGCAGCGCTACGAGCGGACCAATCGTCAACACACCGCGCCGCTCGGTGGGGACCCGGTAGCCGGCGCTCTTCTGCCGGCCGCCGCGCATCGGCGACACAGCCATCCGGGCGGTGCGGTCGGAACCGACCCCCTCGATCAGCTCGAAGCTCGGCCGCACTCCCGATCCGTAGGGTCGCACGACGAGATCGACGCGGCCGACGTCGCCGGCGGTCAGCACCTCGGGGCGCACCCACCTGCGCACCGCGACGCGGGGACGCCGCAGCAGCACGACGACGAAGGCGGCGACGAACGCACAAATCAGCCCGGCAGCGAGGAGGTACAGCTCGAGCACGCCGAACACGCGGCCGAGCACCGCGGTGGCCAGGGAGCAGGCGACGACGATCCATCCCTGGCGCGTGGGACGAGTCATTACATCGGCTCAGCTCCGCGGCTCGGGGCACGGCGACGTCGGCCAGGATCTCGCCGACAGCGTCGTCGGGATCGAGGCGGGCGCCGTGGTCAGCGCGCAGCATCAGGCGGTGGCTGAGGGCGGCGACGGCGACGGACTTGACGTCGTCGGGGGTCGCGAAGCTCCGGCCTCGGGCCGCGGCGTGGGCCCGCGCCGCGGCGGCGAGTTGGAGGGTTGCCCGCGGTGAAAGCCCGAGCTCGACGGCGGGGTGGCGGCGACTGGCGATCGCCAGATCGACGAGGTACGCCCTGAGCGGATCGGCGACGTACACCGAGCGCACCGCTTCGATCATCGTCATCACCTCGGCGGCCGACACCACGGCCGAGAGCTTGGGCAGCGAATCGACCGCCCCCCGCCCGGCGAGGATCGAGATCTCGGCGTCGCGGCTGGGGTAGCCGAGCGAGAGCCTGAGCATGAAGCGGTCGAGCTGACTCTCGGGTAGCCGGTAGGTGCCTTCCTGGTCGACCGGGTTCTGCGTGGCGATGACCATGAACGGGATGTCCAGCACATGGCTGGTTCCGTCGACGGTGATCTGGCGCTCTTCCATCGACTCCAACAAGGCCGACTGCGTCTTCGGGGAGGCTCGGTTGATCTCGTCGGCGAGCACGATGTTGGCGAACAGCGGGCCCGGCTGGAAGCGGAACTGCTCGGTGCTGCGCTGATACACGCTGACCCCAACGAGGTCTGCGGGCAGCAGGTCCGGTGTGAACTGCACGCGCTTCCAGGTGCAATCGATCGACGTCGCCATTGCCTTGGCCAGGCTCGTCTTGCCCACGCCCGGGACGTCCTCGATCAGGAGGTGTCCTTCGGCGAGCAGACACATCACGGCCAGCTCGATCGCCTGCTGCTTGCCGTGCACCACCTGGGAGACGTTGGCGGTGATCGCGTCGAACAGCGTCGCGAAGCGTGTGTTGCCGGTCGCCGAGGCGGTGCCGGGGCGGCCGGGAGCTTGGCTGGGCGCTGCATTCACTGCGGCAAGGGTAGACCGGCGACGTCGCGATCGGCGCTCGGCGGCTGCTCGACGGTCGTCCGCTACCGTCGGGCGACGATGTCGTGGAGAGGCCTTCCGCCGCCGGCCGCGGAGACGGCGGCGAGCGCGATCTACCTCGCCATCGATGTCGGACACGATCGCCTTGCTGCCGGGATCGTCAACGACTACGGAGAGGTTCTCGTCCGTGACCGCATCGCCACGCCGGCGCGGGACGTGTGGCCGGCGCTGCAACGACTGATCCGCCGGGTCGTCGCGGCGCGTCCCGAGGACGCCGGCGCGTTGGTGGCATGCGGCGTGACGTGTGAGGGGCCGATCGACAAGGACGAAGGCACGGTGGCGCCGCTGCACATGCCGTCGCTCGTCGGATTCACGCTCCGTGAACGGGTCCACGAGTTGACCCGACTGCCAACCGTGCTCGCCACGTCGGCGCAGGCCCGAGTGTTGGCCGAGCGGTGGATCGGTGCGGCCCGCGGCGTGGCCGACGTGATGGTGCTCCTCGTCGCCGACGCCGTGGAGGCCGGGATCGTCAGCAACGGCCGGCTGCTCGGCGGCAGGCGTGGCAACGCCGGTCTGATCGGTCACGTCAACGTCGAGCCGAACGGACTGGCATGCGTGTGCGGGGCGCGTGGGCTGCCTCTGGGCGTACGTCTCCGCGGCCGCCCTCCAAGCCGAGATCAATCGTCCGCTGCGCCGGGCACCAGCCGCGGTTGTCGAACGCACGGGCGTGATGATCGGGCGAGCCGTCGCCTCGGCGGCGGCCGTCTTCGACCTGCGCCTCGTGCTCCTGGCAGGCAGCGTCCCGGCGACGTTCGGTCAGCCGCTCCTCGAGGCGGCGAGCCGCGAACTCGACCAGCGAAGTCGCATCGCCTTCCTGCGCAGCATGCCGGATCGGGCGCGGCCGCTGGTCCAGCTCGGAACGACGACGCTCGGTCGGGAGTCGGCACTGATCGGCGCCGCTGGGCTGGCCAGGCTGGCGCTGCGCCAAGCACCCCGGGCGAAATCGTCGGCGGGATGACGGCCACCTGGTACGCCGTCGCCGTCGCGGTGCTCCGCAACCCGGCGCTGTGGCCGACGGCGGCGCGGCAACTCCGCCGTACCGCTCGTCGTGGCTGGTGGTGGCGACCGCCGTTCCTCCCGCTGCCGAGCGCCGACTACGTCCGCTTCCGCCTCCTCACCCAGTACGGCGATGCTGCCGATTCCGACGCCGGACGACGTCATCAGCTTCCTCCGGTGGTGCCGCGACTGGCCAGCGTCGTGACGGCCGCCGACTTCGCGCTGGAGACGATCCGCGGCGCCGTCGCCGACTTTCACGCCGCCGACCTGCTCGCCGACCCCCGGCCACGGATCGTCGTCTGCGCGGCGGACGGCGGCGCCTGGTGCTCGGATCCCGCCAACCGTTCGACACTGTCGACGTCGATGCCTGCCGTCGCGCAGGGATCGACGTCGTAAGCGGCGCAGCGGGGGAGGGGTGGTGCTCGTCGAGCCGGGGGCGATGTGCTGGTTCGACGTCGTCGTTCCGGCCACCGACGCGCGGTTCGCGTCCGTCGGCCACGATGTCGGGGCATCGATGCGCTGGCTCGGCGAACAGGTCGCCTCGGCGTTGGGCTCGATCGGCGTCGCGGGGCCGAGGTGCACGACGGGCCGATGACCGGTGGGCGTGGGGTGCGCTGGTGTGCTTCGCCGGCGTCGGCCCCGGCGAGGTGCTGCTCGGGCGACGGAAGCTCGTCGGGATCAGCCAGCGGCGCACCCGCGGCGGCGCCCGCTTCCAGTGCATGGTGCACGTGCGCTGGACGCCCGATGTGCTCGTCAGCCTGCTCGCCGAGCCGCGGCCGGCGGTCGACGAGTTGGAGCCGGTGGCGGTCGTGTCGCGCGAGGTGGCCGACGCCTTGCCGGCGCGGTGGCCGCGTGTTGACACCGCGACGGGTTGACCCTCGCGCCGCTCGGGCGCGTCTGCTCTGAAGCTGGCGTCGTCGTCGACCGCTCCGGCGCCGCAACCGATGGGTGTTTGGTGACCGAACCGTCATCAGAACACCCATCGGTCGATTTCGGGTGGGGATGGTGGGCGATTGGTGGCGCGAAGTGGGGAGAGTGGTTGACAGAGGGCAATTCTGGGGGCAGAGTGGGGGCTGGTGGGATCCCGTCCCGGGTCCCGCGAAGGCAGCCATCGGGACGGCAGGAACGGAAAGGGCAGGTCGAGCGCGATGTTTTTCGGGCTCCACGAGCGTCAGCTCGATGACAAGGGCCGCGTTGCGCTTCCTGCCGCCTACCGCGATGACCTGGGCGAGCGATGCGTGCTCGTGGTCGGCGAGTCCAGTGCATCGAGGTCCACGCTGCCGAGGCCTTCGAGTCGCGTGCCGCCGAGATTCGCGAGGACGTGAAGCGGGGCGCCGCGACGATGCCGGCAGCGGGCCTGCGCACTCGGCGACGGCGGTCACCGTCGATCGGCAGGGACGGGTCACGATCGACGAGCGACTGCGCGACTACGCCCACATCCCGCTGTCGTCGAAGGTGATCGTCACCGGCAACATCGACTGCGTCGAGCTGTGGAACGACGGCGTCTATCGCGACGTCTCCGACCGGGCCAGCGCCGAAATGGCTGCCGTGCCGTGACTCCGACGACTTCATCCATGAGCCGGTGATGGTCGACGAGATCGTCGCGGTCTTCGAACCCGTGCCCGCCGGAACGCTGCTCGATGCGACGCTCGGCGGCGGCGGCCACGCCGAGGCGCTGCTCGAGCGCTGCCCGCAGCTCAGCGTGCTCGGCCTCGATCGCGACCAGCAGGCGCTCGATGCGGCGCGGCATCGGCTGGATCGCTTCGGGCCGCGGGTGACGACCGTGCAAGCCGCTTCGACCGCCTCGCCGAAGTGCTCACCGACGCCGGCATCGACGGTCTCTCGGGTGCGTTGTTCGACCTCGGCGTGTCGTCGCCGCAACTCGATCGGCCGAGCGCGGCTTCAGCTATCGCCACGAAGGCCCACTCGACATGCGCATGGATCGCGCGGCGGACGGACCGCCGACGACGTCGTCAACGGCTACGACCAGGGCGAGCTCGCTCGGGTCATTCGGGAGTACGGCGACGAGCGCTTCGCCGGCCGGATCGCCCGGGCGATCGTCGCCGGCCGACCGGTGACGTCGACCACGGAGCTCGCCGCCATCGTTGCGGCGGCGATCCCGGCGGCAACCCGTCGAACTGGCGGCCATCCGGCCAAGCGGACGTTCCAGGCCATCCGCATCGAGGTGAACAGCGAGCTGGACCAGCTCCCCGGTGCGCTCGACCAGGCGATCGACGCCACCGTGGCGCACGGGCGGGTGGCCGTGTTGACGTATCACTCGGGCGAAGACCGAGTCGTCAAGCAGCGCTTCACCGAGGCGACGACCGGTGCGTGCACGTGCCCGGCCGGTTTGCCATGCGTCTGCGGCGCCGCCGCCACGGTGCGCCGAGTGCCGCGCCCGCACGCCGTCGACCGATCAGGCCGAGCGCAACCGGCGGGCCCGCTCCGCCCGCCTGCGGTCGTCGAGAAGCTGGCGGCGGCGCCGTGAACGCCGTGACGATGCGCCGCATCGACGCCCGGCGACGCCCTGGCTCTCGCAGGCCCGTTCCGAGCGGCTGGGGCGCTCGAACGCCGTCGCACTGCGCGTTGGAGCGCCGTGACGGGTATCCGGGGTCGCCGAGGCGGCGGCCGAACTCGAGCAGGTCGCCGAGCTCCAGGTTGTTCCCGCCGGCGGCTGGCCGCCAACTTCGCCGCGCTCGCCGTCGTGCTGTTGGGCGTCCTCATGCTGTCGGCCGTCGTCCTGCACACCCAACTGGCTGAGCGGCAACGGCAGATCGGCAGGCTCGAACAGCAGGTGGAAGTGCAGCACGAGCTGTTCGACATCCTCCGCCAGCAACGCGCCGTGCTGCGCTCGCCGACGAGGCTCGCCAGCGAGAGCTCCGGCTCGGCATGTACGCGCCTCCGGACAGCGACTTCGTCGCTGCCGACCCGTGGATCCTCGCCCAGATGATCGCCGCCACAGGGAGCACAGGGTCGCTCAACGGGCTGCTCATCGACGGTGATGCGCTCGACCAGGTCCGCCGGGTCAGCGCTGCACAGGCGCAGCAGTGAACGGCGATGGGGTTCGGGGCGCAGCCCCCGCGAAAACAAGGCGCAGTCTTGAGCCCCGAGGGCCCTGATTGCTCGGCGTGCCCCATCGGAGGCACGGTCCGCGCCGACTGTCGACCGGGGCGTCGATGGGTGCGATCGTCCGTCCGCGGCCTGATCAGACGTGACTCCTGCGGTGGGGCGGTCGACGTCCGACCGTACGGGTGCATCGGCCTTGCCGGCGCCGCGCCGGTACGGAGAAGACGGCGTCGCGTCACTTGGCGAAGCCCGCGCTGATTGCAGGTTGCGACGCGACGCGCTCCACCAGGAGCGGCGCGAGATCAAGCGCAATCCTGGGCGGCCCTCCCGCTCGGCGTGGACGTCCCGCCCTTCCGAACTTCGGTCGCGGACTCGTGACCCGCCGCACGATCAAGACGACGCTGTCCGTTGCTCGTCAACCGCTTCGGTGCCGGCCGTCCGCGGGCGTGCCTGATCTGGACGCTGGTCGTGCTCGTTCTCGTCCTCGGCGGGGTGCTCGCCAAGATCGGCCTCATGCAGGGCACGGGGAGGCGAGGCGCTGCGGGCCCAAGCGGCGGAACTGTGGACCCGGAGTCGTGAAGCTCCCTGGCCAGCGTGGCACGATCTTCGATCGCAACGGTGATGAGCTGGCCCTCTCGGTGCCGGGAT
>CAVSZO010000035.1:0-66436 GCA_963732335.1 Ilumatobacteraceae bacterium
TGTTCGACCCGACCAACGTGCAGATCTGCGATCCCGCCAGACCCACCACGGTCGTGTCGGGAGGACCCGGGACGGCGGCGCTGGGAGTTCATGCGCCTCGATCACGAGAACCGCGAACCAGCTCGAATCCCGGGGCGTGGGAGCTGCTCGAGCCGTGGGACGTCCGGCCCGAGAACGCCAGTCGTCGAGCGGCGCGCCGTGTACACCTTCGCCGCCCGCTACGCCGAGCAGTGGCGGCAGGGTCGGCGTCTGTGGCCGGCGACGCCGCCCATCAGATGCCCCCCTTCGCCGGGCAGGGCAGTGCGTCGGGCATCCTTGATGCCGCCAACCTGGCCTGGAAGCTCGACCTCGTGCTTACCCTGGGCGGCGACCTATGTGTCCTGCTGGACACCTACGACCCAAGAGCGCCTGCCCAGCGCCCGCCAAGCCATCGAGTTCTCCATCCACCTCGGCAAGATCATCTGCATCCCCGACCCCGACGCGGCCACCGCACGCGACGAGGCCATGGCCTCCGCTCGTCGGACCGCAAACCGATCGACGCTCCCGTCCCTTCCTGGCATCGAGGGCGGCGTGACCCGCTGCCTACTTACCCCACGCCGGCTCGCTGTTCGTGCAAGGCACCGCCGAGGGCCGGCGCTTCGATGACGTCCACGCCGCCGGCTGGCGACTCGTCACCATCGGCCCCGAACCCATCGAGCTCGACCCGGACAACCAGCCGCTGGTTTGCCTCCATCGGCGGCCGGGTCGTCTACCGTGCCCGCCGACGACCCCGTCTATGGCCGCTGGTTCAGTCGAACACGACGCCACCGCCGCCCTGCAACGACCCGATTTCCATCTCTACGGCACGGCCGCCTCCCAAGCCGAGACAGCCGCCGTTGACGAACACCTTCGAACCCGGCTGGCAACCCAGCCCACACGACAAGGAGCCCTCCTGTGAAGCTTGCCAACGTCGGCGGCCGCGCCGCTCTCGTCCTCGGAGACGAGATCGCCGATGTCGCCACGGCATCCGACGGGCGCTTTGGCGCTGACCCGATGGCCCTCTACGACGAGTGGGACGCCTTCCGAGACTTCGCCGGGACCGTCACCACCGGGACTGGTCCCCTCGTTGAAGGCGAGCTGCGCAACCCGGTACCGCTCCCCGCCAGGTGTTCGCCATCGGCCTCAACTACCGCAGCCACGCCAAGGAGTCCGGCATGGCCGTCCCCGAGGTCCCGGCGGTGTTCACGAAGTTCCCCGCCAGTCTGGCCGGGCCGTTCGACGACTCGCCGTCGCCGGCGCCGCCGTCGACTGGGAGGTCGAGCTCGTCGTCGTCATCGGCCGCACCGCCGACCGGGTCGCCAAATCCGACGCGTGGTCGAACGTGGCGGGCATCACCATCGGCCAGGACATCAGCGACCGCCACCTCCAGTTCGCCGCCGGCGCACAGTTCTCCCTCGGCAAGTCCCGCCGCGGCTACGGCCCGATCGGGCCGTGGATCGTCACACCCGACGAGCTCGACAACCCCGACGACCTCGCCTTCGGCTGCTCCGTCAACGGCGAGACGATGCAGGACGCCCGCACCTCCGACCTCATCTTCGATGTCCCCCACCTCATCGCCGAGCTCTCCGCCGTGCTGCCGCTCACGGGTGACGTGATCTTCACCGGCACTCCCGCCGGCGTCGGCGTGGCCCGCAAGCCGCCCCGCTTCCTTCAGCCCGGCGACACCCTCGAGACGTGGATCGAAGGCATCGGCACCATCCGCAACCGCATCGTCAGCGGGAACTGACGATGAAGATCCTGCCGCACGCCGCCGAACCGTTCACCCTGCCGACCGACCGCGACATGCTCCCCTCCGAGCGGCGTGAATTCGTCCACACCCAATCGCACCTGCGTCTTCGGCACACCACGCCGCAACGACGGCCCGGCATGTGGATCGTCGACTACGTGCCCACCGACACCGACGAACTGCTCGTGTCGACCACGTGCGACCGCAGCAAAGCCGGGCCGTCGCCCGTCAGTCGAGGCGGAGTAGTTCATCCCTTACATGTGCGCCGATAACCGCGTGCGCTGGCCGAGTCGTCGACGCTGCCATCGCTCCCCGACGTGCGAGCACCACTGTCGACAAGGTGCGCCCTGATGCGGCAGAGCGTGCGGCTGACGCCCTTGCCGTGTGCCGCGCGCGATGCAGTGTCGGTGTCCGGCGGGCTTTGGCGGTTCGCCGGTTGGTGGTACCGAACGTCGCTCGACAATCCGTCGGCGTTGCAGCTCGCCGGCGTCATCACGCGATCGGGTCGGTGACCGGATTCGGGCTGAATGCTCGGCACCCCTGGTACCACCCGCGCCGATTTCGTGCGTCTGAGGCGATCTGCGAGCCCGGTGTTCCACCATGCACCGGCTTCGGGGCGATCCGGGACCCGCGACCGCTTGCTCTCCGATCGCGATCGACCGGATCGAGTTGCCGTTTGGCCGCGCCTACAGGTCAAGTCCGGGGCCGGCTCGTTCGAGGGTTCGTGTGTGTCGTCCCCTGGGCGGCAGGTCGATGCCAGCGACCTCGGCCCAATCGTGTGCCGCTTGGCCGAGTGCTCGGAACTGGTCGGCGTGCTCGTCTCGGCGACTGTGGCTGGTGAGCTGTGCGATGGTGTCACCGAGTTGCTGGAGGTTGATGGTGTCGCCGCGGGCCCATCGACTCCACAGCTCGAGGGCTTCGACTTGTCGTCGCAGGACCGGGACCTGGTCGAGGGTGCGGTGGAGCCGAACCCGGGTGTCGTGGCGATCGAGGGCCGTGTGTGTCTCCTCGACGCGTGCTCGCGCCTGGTTGTACTGGTCGATGTCGCGGGCGGGTGCGGTGCCGGGTGCGTTGGAGGTGTTCGACGGCGCGTTGGCGGCGCACTTCGGCGGCGGCGAGCTCGTGGCGGGCGGCCCGTCGCCCGCGCAAGCCGGTCGTGTCGAGGCGGCGTTGTGCGTCGGTGTGCTGCCACCGCGCCTGATCGGCGCGTCCCGTGGCGGCGGCGAGTTGCTCACGAGCCGGCGCGGTCGCTGCCTCGATACGGGCGAGGTCGCGTCGCGCCGCGGCGGCCGAGGCCGCAAGACGAGCCCGCTCGATCTCACTGTCCGTCACTGCCTGCTCGGCGACCTTGAGGTCGCCGCGAAGGTCGGCGAGGAGTGGTTCGAACCACTCGGGGACGACACAGCGCCCTGCGGCGGACGGTTGTCGCCACGCCTCGGCCGGTTGTTGGTGGGCGAGGGTGCGGCGTTGGGTGACGGCGGGGATGTCGGCGCGGTCGAAGGCGAGGATCGTTTCGAGGGTGTCTCTGGCTTCGGCGACGTCGGTGCTGTCGGTGACCACGCAGAGCAGGTTCTGGTCGCGGCCGCGGGTGGCGGCGACGTACAGGCCGCGGCGGGTCGTCACCGCCGAGACGAGCGAGACGCTGTGGTCGACGGTGTCGGACTGGTAGCCGTGCTCGGTCGCCGCGTAGCCCAACCTGACGTGGTCGTGGGCGTAGTCGGCGGGCAAGGTGACGGTGCCGTGTCCCTGTTCACGGGTCACCGTCAACGAACCATCGGTTCCGATCGCCGTGACGGTCCACGTCTCCCGGTTGCGGACCGGCTCGCCGGCCGACGTGATCAGGGTGCGGTCGTTGCGGCGGGTGGCGACAACGTCACCGACGTGAGCGCACTCTCCGCCGGCGATCGCCGCGGCGATGTCAGGGTTGAGCTGTCCGGCGGCGACTCGGGCGGCTTGGACGGCGTGGTTGATGGCGTCGACATGATCATTGGTGGAGGCGACGAGGGCGACGGTGACGCCGCCGCGTGGTGCTCGATCCACATGTCGCCGATCGCGGCGAGGTGGTCGTCGAGTGTGCCGGGGATGATCCGGTCGTGGGCTTCGTAGGCGTCGAGGGCGCGGGGATCACCGGATCGCAGTTGCAGCGACGCGGCAGCCTCCCAGTCGTGTTTGAAGCGGTGGAGGCGTTCGAGCTCGGTCGACTCGGCCGTTGGCGCACAGCTCGGCGAACAGGCCGCCACGGCCGACGGCTTGCAGCTGGCGATGGTCACCGACGAGGACGAGGCGCCACTGGTTCGCCTCGGCGAGACTGACGAGTTGATGCAGCGCCGGGGTCGACAACATGCCGGCCTCGTCGACGACGAGCGTGGCGCCGCGGCCGAGGCGGTACTCGGGTAGTGGCGGCCGGTCGGGCCGCTGCCACTCGTGGAGCAGTTTGGCGACGGTGTCGGCGCGCATACCGGTGTCCCGTTCGAGTACCCGGGCCGCTTTCGCCGTCGGGGCGACACCGAACACGGCACGATGGTGGGCGTGCAGGTCGTTGACGGCGGCGGCGAGCATCCGGGTCTTGCCGGCACCGGCCGGGCCGACCACCAACACGAGACGGTCGTCGCCGGCCACCGAGGCTGCTGCGTCGGCCTGCAACACATCGAGGCCGGCGCGCTCGACGGTCCTCGACGGTGAAGCGGGATCGGCTTGAGCATCCATCGCCCAAGTCAGAATCCGCTCCTCCTCGACGAGCACCGCCTCGCGAGGTGAACCTCGGCGCCGTCGGCTCGATCCACAGCGAGCGACCATCAGAGTCCCGACGCCGCGTCGCGTCGGGCGGGTCCAAGTCGACGCAGCGTTCGAGCACCTGGTCGGCGGCGTGTTCGATCGCCGCTGCCCAGCGGTGTCCCGACATCTGCGACACGGGACGGTGCAGGTCACAGATCGCCTGGATGACATCGGGCCTGCCCCACGACGAATGCTGCGCCGACACCGCCTCGACAACGTCGGCTGACGGTCAGCGAGTCCGTCGGGGAACGATCGGCGGCGGCGCGCTCGACGCGCTCGACGAGCCGTTCGACGGTCCAACCGGCCTCTGCCGCCTCGCCCTGCCACCGTGTCGCCAGATCGGCGACACCGAGCCCGGACTTGCGGCCCCGGGTATCGGCCGAGGCTTCACGCTCCAGGGCGGCGCGCTCCTTCGGTGACGGGTCGCGGCCCTCACGGTGACGGAACTCGTCGAGCTTCACCGTCGAGCGCGTCGCTTGATGTCGGCGGCGCGCTTGGAGAACACCGCCAACAGCTCGTCGGGCAAGCCGGCGATCTCGGCCTGGCCGTTGACGATCGGCGCCCACTCGACGCCGAGACGGTGGGTCAGCTCGCTGCGCAGCACCGACTGGTACAGGCCGCCGAGCATCCGCTGGATACTTCTTCAGATAGCTGGCGTCGAGCGCCCACCAGCGGCCGTCGGCGTGTCTGCACCTTCGCCGAGATCACGGCGTGGGTGTGGATCTGGGGATCATCGGCCCGCGACGTCGTCTGGCGGAACACGGCCATCGTCAAGCCTTGGTGTCCAGGATGCAGCCGGCCGCCGTTGCAGCGGATCCGCGTCGTCGACCCGAACCGCTCCAGATGGCTCAGCGCCGCGGTGACCGCGACATCATGGGCCTTCAAGGAACCGGTCGTCGCCGGACAGCGCCCACAACACGCTACACCGACTTCGGCGCCGAGAACGTCGCATCGAACCCCGACACCGCCTTCACCACCCGGCCATCTGCGGTGACGCGGTCGACGAGCGGCTGGCCGAGCCGTGTCCCCGAAACCGGGTCACGGCCCTCCAACAAGCGCTGCAACGATCGGCGCTCGACCTTGCCCGACAGTCCGAGACCGGCTGCCTGGCCGCCCGACCACACCCCGGCACCTCGCCGGGCGCGCCGGTCAGATACTTCGTGTAGTACTCCGCCGACGCCCCACGCCGACGACGCATGGATCGTCGTCACCCGCAGCATCAGACGCCGCCACCCGATGTCGCGCCGATCTCGGGCACCTGTCTGCAGAAACCAGATCGGGCGGAAGTCGCGACGTACAGGAACACGGTGGTCAGACCTCGGCGACGAGCGGGAGCTGGAGGCGGGGAACCGAGGCGGACCCGACGGGCCCGGTCGACAGCCTTCCGGCCGCCACGCCGAACGAGCGGGCGACGCAACCGGCGGCGAGCCGCTTGAGCGGCTCGCCGCGGAGCACTCGCAAGGACCACGGGATCCGAACCGCGCGACGGTCGGCGGCACCACCGCCGCTGGCGATTCGCTTGAGCGCGAGGGTCCGTTCGAAACCGAGCACCTTGGCGGCCTCGCCGACTTGGAGCACGTACGGCAGATCCCTGCCCATGCTGCTAGTTACATCGATGTCATCCATCGCGGCAAGACCCCGTCGATGGGCGCGGTCGTGCGCTCGGGACGGGGCGGCACAGCCCGCTACGAGCCGTCACGAGGCGATACTCGACGTCGGCCACCGTGTGACGAACTTCACAGCGGGCCGGGTCACTGCAATCACTGCAGTGGCGGCGAGGGCGCGCGGCTGGCATCGCGATCGCAGGGAAGATTTCGTCCACGCAGTGCCAAGCCAAGCCACCCGTTGCACGGCGGCGACGGTTCGGGTTGAGAGCGGTGATGCGTCGGACGGAGTCACGATGGACCTCACATGGCTGGGAACAGCGGTGGCTGATCGGGCGGTGGCTCGCGGCGCCTCGCGCCGGGCGGCGCAGGAGCGTTGTCGTCGTCCGTGCGCCGACGCGGAGCCAGCTCGTCGCGCGGCGCCGACGGAATGTTCATGCACCCGTTGTCGATCCACTCGAGCAAGCGGTCGCGAGGCACGCGTTTGCACCTTCCGATCCGGACCGCTGGGATGCCGTCGACGGCGAGACCTCCGCTGTCGAGGAAGAGCTTCGTCTTCTCGTGTACGAGGGTCGTACCGATGCCCAGCAGATCGGCGGTCTGCTCGACAGTGAGCAGGTACGGCAGACCCGCGGGTCCGGACGTGGGCGTCATGTTCGTCTCAGCCATGGCGACTCACCCGCCGTTCCAGCGGAGCGGTCGAGGCGACACGCGACGGCCACGACACGAGGCGGCACGCCACGGTCCGAGACGGCACGACGCGGTACCGGAGTTGGTGGTTCGTTTCGACGCCGACGACCACTGGCCGCCGCCGCCGCGTGCGAACCGAAGGGGTGGGAGGTCGCTGCCGGCGGCCTATTGGATTCTGGCGTCCCATACCCTGTTAAAGGTCAGCCGCCGACGCAAACCGCGACATCGCCGCCGTTGATCGTCAGCCCCGATCGGCGCACCGGCGACGCTCATGCTTGGTTCGGCAGCGCGGCACGGATGGGGTGATCAGCCGGGCGGGTGACGACCGAGGATCGATTCCTCCTCGCGAATCGCGACCATCAGAGGGCGGTTCATCCCCAGCGCGTCAACCGTCGCGCGACCCGTCGGGCTCACGCCTTCGACGACGAACCCTCGCCAGCGGAAGTGGTCGGGCCACGACTCATGCCGAGGATTGAACAGCGTCGCGTCCTCTCCGGTCGCGGGATCAACGGCACTCTGGCGTGCTCCCTTGCGAAGCGAGCATCCGACGCAAGCGTTCGCCAGGTTGCTCTCGTCGGTTGCGCCGCCCGCGCTTCGCGGGACGACGTGGTCAACGTGGAACGTCGCCTCCTGTCCCGCCTGTGAGAGTCCGCAATATTCACAGCGGCCCTGGGCACGCTCGACGACGAACTCGCGTAGCTCGGCTGGGATCGCTTGGGTCACTCAGTGGATCGGGAGCTGAGTCGTTCCGCACGCACCCGCAGCAGCGACAGCAACTCGGCGAGATCGGCGAGACCCTCGGCCTCTCGCCGTTCCTCGCGGGTCAGCGCACCGTTTTCGTCCTGAAGGTCGAGCAGATGCGTGAGGCGCTCGTCAACGGCTGCGGGCAGGCGCAACTGATCGAGGGTGTCGGGGACTTCGATCTCGAACACGACCGCTCGGGACATCGCAGGCAATCGTACTCGGCTGTTCGCCGGGCACCGACGCTGCGCAGCCGGTGTGCGACGGAACGCTGGCAAGCCGCCGGCCAAGCGTGATCAGTCGAGCAAGCGTGCGACGACGTCTGCGGCTTGTTGATCGGCTCGGCGGGTGCGGTGCGCGTAGATCTTCATGGTCGTGGTGCCGTCGGCGTGCCCCAACCGCGCCGCCACAGTTGGCACGGGGACCCCGGCGTCGAGCAGCTGTGTGGCCTGAAAGTGCCGCAGATCATGGAGGCGAACGCCTGTCAGTCCGACGGCCGACCTCGCCTTGACCCATCGAGCGTTTGCGATGTCGGGACGCCACGCGGTCGCGCCGGTCGGATCGTTGGTGAACACGTAGCCAGCCCGCTTCTTGTCGGCAGGCACGCCGACGTCTGACGCGAGCAGCAACCGAGTCGAGCATCGCCGACCGCAGCCCGTCCAGTGTTACCGGATCGAGGATCACTGACCGCGTCGATCTCGTCTTCGTGGGTCGATCTCCGCGCACGCCCGGAACCACCGTGTAGCTGCGCGCAACGCGGAGTGTCCCCGCTTCGAAGTCGATGTCGGACCAGCGCAGGCCGCACAACTCTGCGCGACGGGCTCCGGTAGCAACCATGAGCCGTACGTAGAGGCCGAACAGTGGGTCCACGTCCGCTGCCGCGTCGATCAAGGTGCGAACTTGCGCAACCGTGGGTGGATGCTGTTCGCGTTGTGGCTGTGACGGCGCCGTGGCCAGCTTTGCGACGTTGCGCTGGACGAGGCCCCATCGTTCGGCTTGGTTCAATGACGCCCGCAGGATCGCATGCACTTGGCGGATGGTTGCCGGGGCAAGGCCGCGTTTGCGGAGGCTCCCGTAGAGGCGATCGATGTCGAGCGCCTTCAGCCGAGATAGCCGGATCGAGCCGAGCACCGGGACGATCTCGCGGTCGATGTATTGGCGGTAGTGGTACAGCGTCGTGTCGGCCCGACCCAGGCTTGCGATGTGTTCCATCCACCGTTCGAGCAGGGACGACAGCGTCGGGTCGTCGAACGACACGTTGCCGGCTGCCACCGCGGCCTCGAGCGTGGCCAACGCCGCTTTGGCCTCGCGCTTCGACGTGGTCGCGACCGTGCGAACTACTCGGTGATAGCGGCCCGTAGCAGGATTGACGCCGGCCGAAACGACCAGCTCCCACTTGCCCGGTGAGCGTTCTCGCATCGTTCCCATCCGCATCACCCTTTCGCGGCAGATTCGCGGCAGCGACTCTACCTCGATGGCAGGAACAGCGCAGATAAGGCCACTACGCTGGGATTATCTGGTGCCCCCCCAGGGGCTCGAACCCTGAACCAACGGATTAAAAGTCCGCTGCTCTTCCATTGAGCTAGAGGGGCAGCACGGTGCGCACCCGAGCGTAACGGGAGGGGCGGGGCCAGAATGCCGCAACTCTGCCGCCATCCTCGGGCATGATCAGCGACGTGATCGGCGTCCGTCTGCTCGTCGGCGTGGCATTGCTGCCGGCGCTGGCCGTCCCGGCGGTCGTGCCGGAGCCACCGCCGAGTCCGACCAGCACGCCCACACGGTCGACGACACCAACCACGACGACCACACGACCGACTTCGACGACGTCGTCGACCACCAGCACGACGACGACCACGACCACCACCACGACGACCACGACCACCACGACGACACTGCCGCCAGGGCCGGTGATCCCCGCCGCCTCGTGGGCTCGCTTCGACGAGCTCGTCGCCGGCCAGCTCACCGGCCGCGGCGATCGCGCCGCGGCAGTGGCCGTTTCCGTCGATGGGCGTCTTGTCCACGCCGCGGCCTTCGGCACGCGCACTCCGGATGGACCCGTCGACCTGGTGACGACGCACGACCGCTTCCGCATCGCCAGCATCTCCAAGGTCATGACGGCCACGGTCGTCCTGCAGCTCGTCGACGCCGGCTTCCTGCAGCTCGACGAACCCGTCGGTCAACGCCTCGCCGATGCAGTCGGTGTTCCGCCCGGCAGTGGTGTCACCGGCGGTCACCGTTCGCCAGCTGCTGTCGCACACGTCGGGATTTCCCGACTACCGCGGTGAGTTCTTCGGCGATCGCTTCGCCTCGTGCGAGGCGGCGGCGGCGTTCGGGCTCGCCCGCTCGTTGTCCAACACTCCCGGGACGAGACACGACTACAGCAACCTCAACTACTGCCTCCTCGGCTTGCTGGTCGCCGATGTCACGGGCAAGCCGTACGAAGCCGCGGCGACCCAGCTGCTGATGCAGCCGCTGGGGATCACCGGAATGCGTCTCGTCGCGACGGTCGACCCCAATCCCGACGAGGTGGTCCACGCGTCCGGCGCCCAGCGCACCTACATGCAGTCGCTCGGCGGTGCGGGTGCCTGGGTCGCCACCCCGGCGGACATGGTGCGCATACTCGACTCGCTCGACACCACCACTCCAGGTTGGCATCCACTCTCGCCGGAGCTGTCGGCGTTGATGCGCCAGGCCCTCGACGTCTCGTACCCGGAGCCGTCGGAACGGCGATACGGCCTCGGCATCGTCGTCTGGCCGGATGGCTCGTGGGGGCACACCGGCACCGTCGAGAACACCCACACGATGCTCGTCCGCCGTCCCGACGGAGTGACGTGGTGCATCCTCGTCAGCGGCGACGTCCCCGACTCGACGGAGGAGCTGCGCGAGGTGTTCGACCGAGCGTTGGCTGGCGCCGGTGTCACGCTGAGGTAAGTGCGGCGGCGATCGTCCCGATGGCGTCGATCGGAAACGGTGCTCCGACGTACAGGGTTCGGCGGTCGATGCCCAGCCTTTCGAGCTCGGTGGGCTCGCCACCGGTCGGATGATCGACGTCGAGGGCGACGAAGGCGCTGACCTCGAACGGATCCCTGAAGGCGTTGGCACGAGCGAAGGCGACCCGCTCGGCGAGATTGCCCTCGGGCAGCAGGTTGACGCCGTCGGCGTGCTCGCAGCCGACGCGGATTGTCGGGTGGCTGGCGGCCCCGACGATGATCGGCGGTACCGGCGCGCCGTCGGTGACGGCGATCGACGCAGCCACTTGAACGTGTTCTCCTGCAAACGGGTCACCGACCCAGATCGCCCGCAACGCTCCGATCGTCTCGGCGAGAACCGCCCGACGCGTCGCCGCAGGAGCGATCGGGCGGCCGATCGCGGCTGCCTCGCTGGACCACTCGCTACTCGCCGCTGTGCCGGCACCGACCCCCAGCAGGACGCGGCCTGGGGCGAGCGATTGCAGCGAGTTGACGGCGCAGGCGAGCTGCGCAGGGTGGCGATTGGCGACGTTGGCGACGAGCACACCGACGTTGATCCGTTCGGTCGTCGCGGCGATCGCCGTCAGCGTGACGAACGGATCTCGTGACCACGGTGCGCCCTGGACCAGCCCGCTGAAGTGGTCGTAGGTCCACACCGTGTCGAAGCCGCCAGCATCGGCCGCCTGGGCGGCGGCGACCAGCTCACCGGCTGACGCGCCGAACGGAGCGAGCACGAGATCGGTCTTCATCGCGGCCGATCGTACGGTCTGCCTCGATCGGGAAGTCGACGTTCCCGCCGGATCGCGGGCGGCGCTTACGATGGTCGGACGACACCAACCAATGCGGAGCCAGGTGCATGAGTGATCGGAGGCAACCGTGGCCACGCTGAGGACTTCGTCCCTGCTCGGTCTTCTCATCGGCGGAGTACTCGCTCTCGGCGCAGTCGCCGCGCCGGCGGGGGCCGACACCGCCGCCGACGACCCCGTCGGCGTGCTCGGTGCGGCAGCGACCACCACGACGTCGGTCCCTTCGCCGAGTGCCGCCTCGACAATTCCCGGCGCTCCGGGGGTGGGTTCGACGGCGGTGACTGGTTCGTTCGAGGTGACGTTGCTCACCGTCGAGGATCCGGTCGCCGGCAATGAGCTGTTTCCTCCGGAGGAGGGGAATCGGTTCATCGGGGTGGAGTTGGAGATGCGCAACACGTCGGCGGAGGTGCAGGCGTTCTCGTCGCTGCTGTCGGTCGAGGTGGTCGACGCCGAGGGTCAGTCGTGGTCGCCGTCGCTGTTTGCCGTGTCGGACCGTTCGACGTTGGATGGTGACATCCCCGCTGGTGAGTCGCGGCGGGGGTGGATCGGGTTCGAGGTTCCGGTGGTGTCGACGGGGTTGCGTCTGTTTGTCGCCGGTGACGTGTTCGGTGGCGGCACACCGGCGATGTTCGCCCTCGACGCCACGACCGCAACACCACCGACGACACTCGCGGCGGTGACGACGATGGCGCCTGCGAGCGACAGCAGCGTTCCGGGGGTGGGTTCGACGGCGGTGACTGGTTCGTTCGAGGTGACGTTGCTCACCGTCGAGGATCCGGTCGCCGGCAATGAGCTGTTTCCTCCGGAGGAGGGGAATCGGTTCATCGGGGTGGAGTTGGAGATGCGCAACACGTCGGCGGAGGTGCAGGCGTTCTCGTCGCTGCTGTCGGTCGAGGTGGTCGACGCCGAGGGTCAGACGTGGTCGCCGTCGCTGTTTGCCGTGTCGGACCGTTCGACGTTGGATGGTGACATCCCCGCTGGTGAGTCGCGGCGGGGGTGGATCGGGTTCGAGGTTCCGGTGGTGTCGACGGGGTTGCGTCTGTTTGTCGCCGGTGACGTGTTCGGTGGCGGCACACCGGCGACGTTCGCCCTCGACGCCGCCGCACCAGCACCATCGACAGTTGCGGCGGCGCCGACAACGACCACGGCGTGACTTCCACGGACATCACCGCGACGCGCCTACCGTTAGCCCAGTGGGCGAGCAGATCGACAAGGCGATCGAGCGAGCGTTGCAGCCCGACGAGCGGGCCCTTGCCAAGATCCGCGGTCAGAACAAGCTGACCGCCCGCGAGCGCGTCGATCTGCTCCTCGATCCGCGGTCGTTCGTCGAGGACGGGCTGCTCGCCAACAACGACGCCGCCGATCAACGGCGGGGCACTCCCTGCCGACGGCGTCGTCACGGGGCGGGGGACGATCGAAGGCACGCCGGTCGTCGTCGTCGCCAACGACCCGATGGTCAAGGCCGGTTCGTGGGGGGCGCGCACCGTCGAGAAGATGGTCAGGGCCTCGGAGACGGCGATCCACGAGCAGGTGCCGATCTTCTGGCTCGTCGACTCCGCCGGTGCCCGCCTCACCGACCAGGTGCAGCTGTTCCCCGGGCGCCGCGGCGCCGGACGGATCTTCTACAACCAGGTCCGCCTGTCCGGGCAGGTCCCGCAGATCTGCTGCCTGTTCGGCCCCTCGGCGGCCGGGGGCGCCTACATCCCTTCGTTCTGCGACGTCGTGTTCATGGTCGATGGCAACGCCTCGATGTACCTCGGCTCGCCGCGCATGGCCGAGATGGTCGTCGGCGAGATCACCACGCTCGAGGAGATGGGCGGCGCCCGGATGCACGTCAGCCAGTCCGGCTGCGCCGACAACCTCGCCCACGACGACACCGACGCCATCGACCAGGCCCGCGCCTATTTCACCTACTTCCCGCGATCGTGGCGGCACGATCCACCGGTGTACGAGAGCGAGCCAGCCGCGGTCGACCTGACCGACGACGTCGTCCCCGCCGACGAGCGGATCCCGTTCGACATGCACACCGTGATCGACGGCATCGTCGACCGGGAGAGCTTCTTCGAGATCAAGCCGCTCTACGCCCGCGAGGTGATCGTCGGCCTGGCTCGCCTCGACGGCCACCCGGTCGGGGTCGTCGCCAACAACTCCGCTCATCTCGCCGGGACGCTGTTCGTCGACTCCGCCGACAAGGCGGCGCGCTTCATCTGGCTGTGCGACGCCTTCAACCTCCCGCTGATCTTCCTCGCCGACGTCCCCGGGTTCATGATCGGATCGGCGGTCGAGCGTCAGGGCATCATCCGCCACGGGGCCAAGATGGTCACGGCCGTGAGCGAGGCCACCGTTCCCAAGGTGTCGGTGATCGTGCGCAAGGCGTACGGCGCCGGGCTCTACGCGATGTCCGGCCCGGCGTTCTCGCCCGACGCGACGATTGCCCTGCCGACCGCCCGCATCGCCGTGATGGGCCCAGAGGCCGCCGTCAACGCCGTGTACGCCAACAAGATCGCGGCGATCGAGGACCCCGCCGAGCGCGAGGCGTTCGTCGAGGAGCAGCGGGCGATCTACGAGGAGGACGTCGACCTGCTGCATCTCGCGTCCGAGCTCGTGATCGATGCCATCGTCCAGCCCCACGACCTGCGCGACGACCTGATCCGGCGCATCGACCTCGCCCGCCACAAGGACCGCCGTTTCGCCGACCGCCGCCACGGCGTCCCGCCCGTATGACCGCCGACCTCAACCGATGGGTGTTCTGCAGGACCGTTCCGTCACATTGCACCCATCGGTCGTGGTCGGGTGAGGATCCGTGACGTCGTGGCCCGCGACGGCCTTCAAGGCGAACAGCCGGTGGAACCCGAGCAGCGGGTGGAGCTGATCGCGCGACTGATCACCGCGGGCCTCAGCGACATCGAGGTCGCCTCGTTCGTCAGCCCGAAAGCAGTCCCGGCGATGGCAGGCGCGGCCGAGGTCGTTTGCGGCTACGCGCGAGCTGACCGACCACCTCGACGTCACGCTGTGGGCGCTCGTCCCCAACGTCAAGGGCGCCGACCTGGCCACCGCCGCCGGCGTCGACCACCTCACGATCACGATCTCGGCGTCGCCGGCGTACAGCGAGAAGAACATCCACATGACGATCGGGCAGGCGTTCGATCAACTGGCAGCGATCCGTGACAGCGCGCCTCGCGCGGTGCTCGATGCGGTGATCTCGTGCTGCTTCGGCTCGCCGTTCGACGGCGAGGACATCACGGCCGGCGACGTCGCGGCGCTGGTGGAGCGGGCGCGGGCGATCGGTGTCGACCAGGTGACGCTCGCCGACACGACCGGGATGGCCACGCCGCGACGGATCATCGACGTGCTCGCCGCCACGGGCAGCGACGTCGGCCTGCACCTCCACGACACCCGCGGCACTGCGTTGCTCAACGCCTGGACAGCGATCGACCTCGGCGTCGACCGCTTCGACACGGCGCTCGGCGGCCTCGGCGGCTCGCCGTTCGCCCCCACCGCCGGCGGCAACCTCGCCACCGAGGACCTCGTGATGGTGCTCGCCGACGCCGGGATCGAAACCGGCATCGACCTCGACAGCTCTGCTCGACGCCGGCCCGTTGCTCGCCGAGCTCGTCGGCCACGATCTACCGAGTCGCGTCGCGGCAGCCGGAGCACTGCGCTGATGCAACGCGGAGAGATCTTGTGGACGCCTCCCGACGACGCCTGGGACACGACCGCCCTCGGGCGCTTCGCCACGCAACAAGGCTTCGACGACTTCGACGCCCTGATCCGCTGGTCGATCGACGACCTCGATGGTTTCTGGCAAGCGTCGACGGAGTTCACCGGCGTTCGTTGGTCGACGCCGCCCGCACGGATACGTGACGGCGACACGATGCCCGGTGTGCGCTGGTTCCCAGGCGCAACGCTCAACTACGCCGAGCAAGCCCTGGCGCCAGGAGCGTCCCGTCCAGACGACATCGCCGTGATCGCCATCAGCCAGACACGCGACACGATCGAGTTGACGTGGGACCACCTGGCACTTGGCGTACGTCGCTGCGCTGCGGCGCTGCGCCAGCTCGGCGTCGGCGTCGGTGACCGAGTCGTCGCCTACGCGCCCGAACATCCCGGAGACACTCGTCGCCCTCCTCGCCACCGCGTCGAATGGAGCGATCTGGTCGAGCTGCGCGCCGGAGTTCGGCGTGCGCTCGGTGATCGACCGCTTCGCCCAGATCGAGCCCGCCGTGCTCGTCACCGTCGACGGCTACCGCTACGGCGCGCAGAGACATCGATCGGCGCGACCACGTCGCCGACATCGTCGCCGCCCTGCCCAGCCTGCGTCACGTCGTCCACATCCCCTATCTCGACCGGCGCCGCCATCCTCCGCCGGCTCCCGCTGCCGCCGGAGCAGCACGTGTGGGACGAACTGCTCCTCGGTGCCCCGGCCGAGCCGCTGTCGTTCACGCCGGTCGCCGCCGACCACCCGCTGTACGTGCTGTTCAGCTCCGGCACGACGGGACTGCCCAAGGCGATCGTCCACGGTCACGGCGGCGTCGTCGCCGAGCACCTCAAGGTGCTGACGTTCCACCAGGACCTGACCCCGGCCGACCGCTTCTTCTGGTTCACCACCACCGGCTGGATGATGTGGAACTACCTCGTCTCGGGACTGTTGACTGGCTCGACCATCGTGCTGTTCGACGGCGATCCCGCGTCGCCCGGATTGAGCACGCTCTGGAACGTCAGCGCCGACACCGGCACGACCGTGTTCGGGTCGTCGGCCCCGTTCCTGATGGCGTGCCGCAAGGCTCGCATCGCGCCGCGCGCCGGCGCGCTGCGGTGGGTCGGCTCCACCGGGGCGCCCCTCCCCGCCGACGGATTCCGCTGGGTCAGCCAGACCGTCGGCGTGCCGGTCAACTCGATCTGCGGCGGCACCGACATCTGCACGGCGTTCATCGGTGCCTCGCCGCTGCAGCCGGTGCGCGCCGGCGAGATCGGCGGGCGCCTGCTCGGTTGCGCAGTCGAGGCGTTCACACCCGACGGCGAGGTGTGCCCGCCGGGCGTCACGGGTGAGCTGGTGATCACCAAGCCGATGCCGTCGATGCCGGTCGGGTTCTGGGGCGACCCCGACGGCACGAAGTACCGGGCCGCCTACTTCGAGGACTTCCCGGGCGTGTGGCGCCATGGCGACTGGGTGACGTTCACCGACGACGGGTCTTGCGTCGTCACCGGGCGCTCCGACGCCACACTCAACCGCGGCGGCGTGCGCCTCGGGACGAGCGACTTCTACGCCGTCGTCGAGGGGTTCGACGAGGTCGCCGACAGCCTCGTCGTCCACATCGAGGACGCCGGTGACACCGGCGGGCTCGGCGAGCTGATCCTGTTCGTCAAGCTGGCCGACGGTTTCGAGCTCACCGACGAGCTGCGAGTCCGCATCCGCAAGGCGCTGGCGAGCGAGCTGTCGCCGCGGCACACCCCCGACGTCATCGAGGCGGTCCCGGCCGTGCCGCGGACGCTGTCCGGCAAGAAGCTGGAGCTGCCCGTCAAGCGGATCCTCGCCGGCGCCGTCGCCGCGCGATGTGGCCGCCGAGGGTGCCCTCGCCGACCCGTCCGCCCTCGACTACTTCGTCGCCCGCGCCCGGCAGTGAACGTTCACATTTTCGCTTGTGCGCCATTCATGTGATCTTTATGCTCGACTTGAGCCAAAGATCATCTGATTGGCCGTCGACAAGGGGGAATTTGACATGACGGATGGGCAACCACGCCACTCCCGGCGCTCGCTGATGCGGGCCGCCGGCATCACGGCTGCTGCCGGCGCCTTCGCCGCGCACGGGCACGGCAGCGTCTCGGCGCGTGGCCGGGCGCCGGCCGCCGGGAACTTCCCGGAGACGCCGGAGTGGAACTTCGTGTTCGTCAACCACGTGACGACGAACCCGTTCTGGGTCCCGACGATCTACGGGATCGAGGACGCCTCGGCGCTGCTCGGCCTCCCGACGGCCCAGTGGACCGGCTCGGAAATCTCCGACATCGGCGAGATGGTCAACGCCTTCGAGGCGGCGATCGCCGGTGGGGCCAACGGGATCGCCGTGTGCACTCGTCGATCTCGAGGCGTTCAACGAACCCGTGCAGGCGGCGCTGGACGCCGGGATCCCCGTGGTGTCCTACAACGCCGACGCGCCCAACGCCCGGATGTCCTACACCGGCCAGGACCTCTACGGATCCGGCTTCGCCATGGGCGAGCGGATCGTCGAGATCGTCGGCGAGGGCAAGGTGGGGTTGTTCATCGCCACGCCCGGCCAGTTGAACATCCAGCCGCGCATCGACGGAGCGCTCGACGCCATCGCAGAGTCCGGCGCCGCCATCGAAGCCCAGGACATCGCCACGGGCCCGGACCTTTCGGAGGAGCTCAACAACATCGAGGCGTGGTACCTCGGCAACACCGACGCTGTCGGGATGTTCGCCGTCGACGCCGGCAGTACGCAGGGCGTGGCCCAGGTCGTGCAGAGCCAGAGCGCACGCGACCAGGGTCTCCTCGGTGCCGGCGGCTACGACCTGCTCCCGACGACGGTCGAGTTGCTCGCCGAGGGTGTGATCGACTTCACCATCGACCAGCAGCCGTACCTGCAGGGATTCCTGCCGGTGATCTACCTCTACCTGCGCAACCTGTCAGGCGGCGCGGTCCTCCCACCGGAGACGAACACCGGCCTGGTCTTCCTCGACCAAGCGGGGGCGCAGCTGTTCCTCGGCACGTCGAGCCGGTTCGAGGGCGACTCCGACGAGCAGAAGGTCGTCGAAGCGGTCGGTGCCCCAGCGGCACCGGCAACGACCGCCGGCTGAGCGACAACCACGACAACCCAGTGAGTGACACCGCCGAGAGCGAGGCACCCAGCGACGATCTAGCCGTCGCCCCACCGGCCGTCGAGCCGGTCGCCAAACCCTCGGCGGTGTCGCGCGCGGCCGACCTGATCTCCCGGCGGCGGGAGACGACCATCACCTTCGTCACGGTGGCGCTGTTCTGCTACTTCTGGGTCGCGAACGACGCCTTCGTCACCACCAACAACCTGCGCGTCGTCACCCAGTTCGCCACCCCGGTGGCGTTCCTCGCCATCGCTCAGGTGATGAACCTCGTCGGTGGGGAGATCGACCTCTCCCTCGGGAACATCTACGCCTTCGCGCCCTTCGTCATGGTCTCGGCGCAGGACTGGGGATTGCCGTTGCCGGTGGCTCTCGTCTTCGCCGTCTTTGTCGCCTCACTCGTCGGGCTGGCCAACGGGGCGATCACGTTGATGACCGGGGTTCCGTCGTTCATCACCACGATGGGGATGCTGTTCTTCCTCAACGGCGTGACGCTGACGATCTCCGACGCGTTTCCCAAGACACCCGCGCGTGGCGGGTTCGCCGAGTGGATCGGCGGCGCCGACTACTCAGGCTTCTGGTGGGTGCTGGGGCTGACGGTGATCTTGCACGTCTTGCTGACGAAAACCCGCTGGGGTGTGTACACGATCGCCACGGGTGGCAATCCGATCGGTGCCAGCGAGGCCGGGATCCAGATCAAGCGGATCAAGATCGGCAACTTCATGCTCGCTGCCGCCGTCGCCGGGTTCGCCGGGATCAGCGAGGGGATCCGGGTCCACACGTTCTTGCCGTTGGCCGGTGGCCCCGACCTCATGTTCCTGGGGGTCGCCGCCGCGGTGATCGGGGGGACGGCGCTGTTCGGCGGGTCGGGGACGATCATCGGAGCGTTCCTCGGCGCCATCTTCCTCAGCGTGCTGCGCGACGGGCTGACGATCGAGGGGATCAGTGCCAACACCTACAACATCATCCTCGGCGCCGCGATCATCGCCTCGATGGTCCTCAACGCCGCCGCCAACCGCCTCCGCCTG
Source organism: Ilumatobacteraceae bacterium (assembly GCA_963732335.1). GTDB lineage: Bacteria > Actinomycetota > Acidimicrobiia > Acidimicrobiales > Ilumatobacteraceae > Desertimonas. The sequence goes on from CAVSZO010000035.1 coordinate 19,210, forward strand.
CGAATGAGGAAGACGTGAGGACAGTCGCACGGTGTACAGGTGCTTCGATGACTGACGTCATTCGTGCTGAGGGCATGGCCAAGAAGTTCGGCCCGGTCACCGCCTTGCGCGACGTGTCGATGCACCTCGAGGAAGGTGAGGTGCTCGGCCTGATCGGCGACAACGGCGCCGGCAAGTCGACGCTGATCAAGATCCTCACCGGCTTCCACCAGCCCGACGCCGGTCAGCTCTATCTCGACGGTGAGGAGGTCACGCTGCGCTCGGTCAGCGACGCCCGCCAACGCGGGATCGAGACCGTCTACCAGGACCTGGCGCTGATCAACGACCTGCCGGTGTACCTCAACATGGCGCTCAAGCGCGAATCGACGTGGGGCTGGCTGCCGCTGCTCGACCGGCGGCGGATGAGACGCGAGGCACGCCAGCGGCTCAGCGAGATCGCCATCCGTCTGCCGTCGATCGACACCGAGGTCACGTTCCTGTCAGGCGGGCAACGACAGGCGATCGCCGTGGCTCGGGCCGTGTTCTCCGACGCCAAGGTGCTCTTCCTCGACGAGCCGCTGGCGGCGATGGGGGTCAAGGAGAGCATGGTCATCCTCGACCTGATCCGCGAGCTCAAGCGCCGCGGCGGGACGTCGATCATCATGATCGCCCACAACTACGCCCAGATCGTCGACGTCTGCGACCGGGTGATCGCCCTGCAGCGCGGCACCATCACGTACGACCGCCCGGTCGGAGCTCAGTCGCTGCAGGAACTGACCGAGCTGATCGCCTCGGACTACCGCGGCGCCGGGTCGCGGCAACGGCAACGGCGCCGTGCCGCCGGCGCGGTGATTGAGCTCGGCTATCCACGGCGTGGCCTGCACGGCAGGTCGTCGACGAGCTCGGACGTCGACGTCGTCGGCGGCCGGTGGAGCGCCGGGGCGCCGTTGCCGAACGAGGACGACCTCGTCGCCGAGCTGGGCGTCAGCCGCACGGTCGTGCGCGAGTCGATCAAGGTGTTGCAGGCCAAGGGGCTGGTCGAGGTGCGACCGAAGACCGGGACGCGCGTCCGGCCACGGCGGGCGTGGCACCTCCTCGACGCCGATGTCGTCGGCTGGCTGTACGCCGACCTCGAGCGCGGCGACGAGCTCGGCGACCTCCGCGAGCTGCACGAGGTGCGCTCGACGATCGAGGCGGCGGCGGCTCGCTTGGCGGCCGGACGGCGCACCGACGAGCAGCTGGCCGAGATCGAGGCCAACGAGCGGCGCGTCGAGGCGGCTTGGGCCGAGCCGCTCGCCCGTCGCGAGGCCGACCTCGACTTCCACGGCGCCGTCGTCGAAGCGGCGCGACAACAGCCTGCTGTCTCACGTCAATGCGATGATCCGGGTCGCCCTGGAGGCCGCCGGTTCGCCGTCCAACGGCGACGGCCGAGGCGGCCCGCCGGGCAGCAGCGCTGCGGGCGGACGTCGCCAGGGCGATCCGCGCCGGCGATGCCCAGGCCTCGGAGGCGGCGATGCGTGCCCTCGTCGAGCTCGATTGGACCGGAACCTGCTGGAGGAGAACTGATGAGCGAGAAGGTTCGTTGGGGGGTGCTCGGCTGCGCGTCGATCGCCGTCAACAAGGTGATCCCGGCGATGCAGCGATCGCAGCGATGCGAGGTGGTCGCGATCGGCTCGCGCGACGCCGGTCGCGCCGCCGAGGCGGCGGCGCGGCTCGGCATCGCCCGCAGCCACGGCTCCTACGACGAGGTGCTCGCCGACGAAGCCGTCGAGGCGGTGTACATCCCGTTGCCCAACCATCTCCACGCCGAGTGGACCGAGCGCGCCGCGGCGGCCGGCAAGCACGTGCTGTGCGAGAAGCCGCTCGGTCTCGGCGTCGCCGAGGTCGAGGGGATGATCGAGGCGTGCCGCGCCGCCGGGGTGTTGTTGATGGAGGCGTTCATGTACCGCCTCCACCCGCTGTGGCAACGCACCCACGAACTCGTTGCCGAGGGTGTGATCGGTGAGTTGCAGGCGATCCAGGCGCGGTTCATGTACCGCAATCTCGACCCCACCAACATCCGCAACATCGCCGACTACGGCGGCGGGGCAGTGATGGACATCGGCTGCTACCCGATCAACGTGGCGCGGTGGTTCTTCGGTGGCGAGCCTGACAGCGTGTCGGCCGCCGTTCACCGCGACCCGACGTTCGGGACCGACGTGCTGACGTCGGCGGTGCTCGACTTCGGCGGACGGCATGCGACGTTCACGTGCTCGACCCAGCTCGAGCCCGATCAGCGCGTCCACCTGCTCGGCACGCAGGGACGCTTGGAGGTCGAGATCCCCTTCAACATCCCGCCCGACCGACCGACCCGCGTCGTGCTGGCGGCAGGCGGCGATCCGCCGGTGGCCCCCGACCTGACGGTGTACGAGCTGCCGCCATGCGACCAATACACGGTGCAGGGTGACGCCTTCTCCCGTGCCGTCCGCGACGGCCTGCCCGCCCCGACACCCCCCGAGGACGCCATCGGCAACATGCGCGTCATCGAACAGATCCTGGCCGCCGGCTGAGGGTGCTCGGCGCGATGAGAGATGCGCGCTGATGCGCGCGGATCTCTCATAGCTCGCTGGAACCCGTCGTCAGACGGCGCCGCTCCCGCTTCAAGAGCAATGCGCGCCTGCAGCGCGCCGACTTGAACCCGTCGCGACGACGACAGCGCGCTACCGCAGCCCGAGGATCAGGTCGATGACGAGTTGGTCGAGGTGCTCGTTGCGGTAGCCCTGCTTCGCCAGGACCTCGGTATCGAACACCTCGGCGGCCAGGGCATCGGCGGCGTCGGGCGTGTAGGCGCCGATCGTCGCCTCGGCCAATGCCATGGCGCCACACTCGGCGAGGGCGTCCTGGATCTGGGGGTCGTCGGCGAAGCGTCGCGCCTTGGCGGCCAGGGCGAGGTACGTGCGCATGCACCCGCGGGCGAAGTCCCACGCACCCTCGGAGTCCTCGACGCGGTAGGGACGAGCGTCGAAGTGGCGGGGTCCGTCGTAGCCCGACTCCTCGAGCAGCTTGACGAGGAAGAAGGCGTCCTTGATCCTCTCCGAACCGAAGCGGAGGTCCTGGTCGTAGCGGCCGATCTGCTGAGCGTTGAGATCGATGTGGAACAACTTGCCGGCGTCGATCGCCTGGGCCACGCCGTGGTAGACGCTGAGTCCGGCCATCGTCTCGTGGGCGACCTCCGGGTTGAGGCCGACCATCTCGGGCTGGTCGAGGGTGGCGATGAACGCCAAGGCGTGGCCGACGGTGGGTAGGAACGCGTCGCCGCGAGGCTCGTTCGGCTTGGGCTCGAGGGCGAAGCGGGTCGAGTAGCCGCGATCGCGGACGTAGCCGCACAGGAAGTCGATCGCTTCCCGGTAGCGCGCCAGGGCGTCGAGCGGTGGCTTGGCGGCGACCGCTTCGGCGCCTTCGCGGCCTCCCCAGAAGACGTGCGTCTGGGCGCCGAGCTCGGCGCCGAGATCGATCGCCCGCATCGCCTTCTGGATGGCGTAACGCCTGACCTCTCGATCACTGGCGGTGAACGCCCCGTCCTTGAACGCCGGATGCCAGAACAGGTTCGTCGTCGCCATTGACACGACCATGCCGGTCGAGTCGAGGGCCTTGCGGAAGCGTTCGAGGATGGCGTCGCGCTCGCCGGCCGTCGATCCGGGCGGCACGAGATCGTCGTCGTGGATGCTGACGCCCCATCCGCCGAGATCGCCGAGGCGGTAGACGAATTCCCACGGCTCGATCGGCGGGCGCACGACGTCGCCAAAGGGATCGCGCCCTGGATGCCCGGCGGTCCAGAGTCCGAACGAGAACTTGTGCTCGGGTCGGGGGTGAAGCGTGTTCATCTACCGCTCCTCGTGGGTTGGTGCTGATGGAACGAGGCGACCTCACTCGGGTGCCTGATGAGGTCGGAGAAGGCCAGCTCGGCGGCGCCGAGCAGGGGAGCATCGATCCCGAGGGCCGCGGTGGCGACCTTGACCATCGCTCCCGGAGCGTCGAGGACACGAGCCCGCATGCCGTCGGTGATGGTCTCCTCGACGATGGGGTAGAGCCGGCTGAACAATCCCCCGAGGACCACCAACTCGGGATTGAACAGGTTCACCAGGTCGCCGATACCGAGCCCGAGCCAGTGTCCGATCCGCGCGCAGGCGTCGCGCATCGCCGGGTCGCCTTCGGCGGCGCCACTCAGCACATTGTCGACACGGGCGCGTCCTGACGCTCCGTCGACGACTGGGCCGGCGGCGCGCAGCAGCGCCTCCTCCCCGGCCTCGGTCTCCCAACACCCGACGGCGCCGCACCGACAGCGCACGCCGCCCGGGTTGACGAGCATGTGACCGGCCTCGCCGGCGTACCCAGCCGCACCCAGCCGCCCCTCTCCACCGAGGATCACGCCGAGCCCGATGCCGACCTCGCCGGACACGAACAGCAAGTTGGCGACCCCGGCGTCAGCGCCACGGCGGTGTTCGCTGAGTGCGCCGAGGTCTGCTTCGTTGGCCACCGACACCGGGACGCCGAAGCCGAGCCGCGTCGACAACAGGTTGCCGAGCGGCACGTCACGCCAACCGAGATTGGGAGCGAAGTGCACGAATCCGTCAGACGTACGGGTGATGCCGACGACGGCGACTCCGACTCCCGTGAGGCGGTGCGGGTCGGGAAGCGCGCCGAGGAGCGGTTCGGCGAGGCTGGCGACGTCGTCGAGGGTCTCGGCGGGGGAGAACCGGCCGCGTGGACGGTCGACGCGAACTCGGTTGAACACGTGACCGCCGAGGCCGACGGTGGCGACGGCGATCGAGTCGACGGCCAGCTCGACGGCGACGACGACCGCGCCGGCCGGGTGCGCCGTGACACGACACGAGACGGCCGGCCGGGACCGGTGGCGATCGTCGTCCGTCGCTCGACGACGAGACCGAGGTCGACGAGCTCGGCGACGAGATCGGCGATCGTCGAGCGGTTGAGGCCTGTCAGGCTCGCCAGGTGCGAACGGCTCGCCGAGCCGGCGAGGTGGAGGTGATCGACGAGCACGCTGAGGTTGTGGCGGCGCAACTCCTCGGCGCTGGCCCCGCGTTGTCGCGCCGGACGTTGCGCGTGGGTCTGTGGTTGCGTAGACCATCTCGCCGCGATCCCCCTCGACAACGCCCCCCGGTGCCCACCAACGGAGTTTGTTGTCTTTGGCAACTATATACAGCGGTGGGGTCGGCCTTCAAGGGCCGCGGCGACGCGCTAGTCAGGCGACGCGCGGGCGTGGAGCGGTCGGCGGATCGTCGCTCGGCCACGTCGCCGGCGACCGCCACGGAGATGTCGATGACGCGTTGCGGCGAGTGGCGACAGCGTGCGACCGGCCTGCCACATCACGCACACCTCACGCGGTCGGATCGCCGGGCGCAGCTCGTGGGTGCACAGCACGTCGTCGTCCGGGCCGATGTCGATCGCCAGCATCGGCATCACCGCCGCCCCCATGCCGGCGCGGACCATCGACATCACGGCGCCGTTGTCGGCGGTTCTGAACACGATCAACGGTTCGACTCCGAGCGCTGCGAAGGTGTCCTCGACCCTGCCCATGTCGCACAGCATTCGCGGGAACGACACCATCTGCACGCCGTCGAGCTGCTCGCAGCCGAACCGGACCGTCGGGGAAGTCGCCGCGGCGACACACGAGCACGTACGGGTCGTCGAGCAGCTTGACCGATTCGATCGGGCCGTCGAGCGGTCCCACCCAGTACGCCAGGTCGAGCTCGCCGGCGAGCAGTCGCTCGACCGCGGTCTCCTCCTCGAAGACGCGGATGTCGACGGCCGGGTGCTCATCGCGCAGCTGCATGACGATCTGCGGCAGCAACACGTTGGACACGCTCTGGAACGTGCCGATGTCGATCCGGCCCTCGCCGGCCTTGAACCGCTCGATGGCATCGGCGGTCGCCTGAGCCCTGTCGAGCAGTTCGCGGGCATGGGCCAGCACGAGCTTGCCGAGCGGCGTGATGCGCACCGGCTTGGGGCCGCCGGGCCGATCGAAGACGGCGCCGCCGATCGCCCGCTCCAGGGCGGCGATCTGCTGGCTGACGGCGCTCTGGGTGTAGCCGAGTCGCTCCGCAGCCTTCCCGAACGTGCCCTCGGCGGCGACGGCGTCGAGGGCCAGCAGGTGACGGATCTCGAGGCTGGAGAAGGCATTGAGCAGGCGTGGCTCGGGCTCGATGGCCATGCCGCGAGGATAGCAAGGACGATTAGTGACGATGATCGACTCGATCGAAGAACTATCGCTTTTCGTGATCGTTCCTGCATCCCTACCCTGGAACCCATGAGCGCCGTTCCCTTCGATCTGGAGCAGCTCGCCTTCGACCTCGATCGCAGCGGCTTCCCCGGCCGTGAGCCGGTCATCCGGCAGGTGGTCCACCTCGCCAGGATGCACAACGTCGGCGGTGCCGCCGTCGGTGTGCTCGCCGACCAGACGGCGCCCGAAGTCGCCCGCATGCGTGCCTTCGGCATCGTCGCCACGGCGCTGCTGCCCATCACGGGCGATCGACTCGTGCGACCGCTCGCCGCCGTCGCCTGAGTCCACCCGAAGCCGATCTGCGGAGCGAGCTGCACCGTTTCGGTGCACGTCGCTCCGCAGAATTGTCCGCTTGGCGCAGCAGAGGTGGACGGCGTCGACAGCGTCATCGGCTCCCCGCCGCCATCCGTCCGTCGGCGATGTGGGTCGCCGCCTCCGTCGGCGTCACGCCCTTGCTCGCCGCCAGCTCGAGGATCTCGATCGTGGTGTCGTAGATCTGCGCCGTCTTCGCCTTCGCTCGGTCGAAGTCGAAGCCGTCGAGCTCGTCGGCCACCTGGATCACTCCTCCCGAGTTGACGACGAAGTCGGGGCAGTAGAGGATGCCGCGCTCGAGCAAGCGGTTGTCGAGACCGTCGTGGGCAAGTTGGTTGTTCGCTGCGCCGCAGATCACTGCGGCGCGGATGGCGTCGACGTTGGCATCGGTGACCGCGCCGCCGAGGGCGCACGGGGCGAGGACGTCGACGTCGGCGACCATGACCTCGTCGTCGTCGTCGAGCAGCTCGACCTCCGGGTGGTGACGGCGTGCCCACTCCAACGCCTCAGGGTTGACGTCGGTGGCGACGATCGACGCCCCGTCGGCGGCGGCGAGGTCGATGAGGTGACGGCCGACCTTGCCGATACCGATCACGCCGACGCGGCGACCGGCGAGCCCTCCGTCGGACCAGCGGAACGTCGCCGCCGCCAGCATCGCCTCGGTACACGCCGAAGGCGGTGAGCACGCTGGAATCGCCGGCGCCTCCGGCGGCTTCGCTGCGACCGGTCACGTAGTCGCACGTCTCGGCGACGATGTCCATGTCGGCGACGTACGTGCCGACGTCGCAGGCGGTGATGTAGCGACCGCCGAGCGATTGGACGAAGCGCCCGTAGGCGCGCAGCAGCTCGGGCGTCTTGTCGGTGGCCGGGTCGCCGATGATGACCGCCTTGCCACCGCCATGGTTCAGCCCGGCGATCGCGTTCTTGTACGCCATCGCCCGGGACAGGTTGAGCACGTCGGCGAGGGCGGCGTCCTCGGTGGGGAACGGGTAGAACCGGGTGCCGCCCAGCGACGGTCCGAGCGCGGTCGAGTAGATGGCGATGATCGCCCGCAGCCCGCTGCGGCGGTCCTGGCAGAACACGACCTGCTCGTGCCCGCCTCCGCCATCGAAGATCATCGCCGACGATCCTAGAACCAGTGCCACGAACCAAATTGGGGTGCCGACGGCAGTGCGCTGACAGTCCACCGGCCAGGTCGCCGGTCACTCGCGGTCACCTGCGGAAGGTTTGTTGCAGTTCCGTTCCAAAGTGGAACGAACCAGACCGACGGGACCGACCCGGCGGGCAACCTGGGTAAGGTCGGATCCGGTCGCGGGGAGGTGACAAGTTTGGGTCGAGAGGCAGACCGGCGCGTGGCCGCGGCGGCAGTCGCCGTCGTCGCGTCGATCGTCGGGATCGGCGGAGCCACCCCGACGGTGGCCGCTGTCGAGACCTCCGTGCCATCGAGCGCGGCACCGGCCGGCGTCGCCGGCGGTCAAGCTCCCTGCTCCTGCCGCCGTCGGTCAGCAGGCCACGGTCGCGACTCGGATCGCCCACACGACCGCTGCCGGAACGTTCGAGGTCGAGGTGTCGATGACGACCGCGGTGACGGCGGTCAACGCCGCCGACGGTTCTTACACCACGCGCTCGACGATCAGTACGGTCGACGTCCCCGTCGGCGCCGAGCTCGCCGGCCCCGGCGTGAACGCCCTCGTCACCCGGTCCTTCGAGCAGTCGTTCACGGCGACCGGCGCGGCGATACCGCAGGCCTCCACGCTGATCGACGCCGCCTCGATGACGGCCGAGCAGCAACAGAGCGGCCGGGCCCTCGTCGATGCCGTGTCGATGATCAGCGTCGGCTTTCCGGCCGAGCCCGTCGCGGTCGGCGCAGCGTGGACGTCGCCGGGCACGGTCGGCAGCCACGGCTCCGTCATTCCGGTCACCTACCAGTGCCGGCTGACCGCGCTCGACGCGTCGACGTACACGATGGAGGTCTCCTACACCCAGTCGTTCAGCCTGCCGAGCGACGCCGGGGCGATCGAGGCGACGGTCGCCGGAACGGGGACGCATCGTCGGATCGGTGTCGAACCCGTTGGCCGTCTCCGCCACGCTGCATCAGACGATCGACGGGATCCAGGGTGTCGAACCGCTGCACCAGCGACACGTCGATCGCCTTCAACGGAACCGGCGGGTAGCGTCGTGACCACGGACTCGTCAGCAGTGCTCGTCGAACGTGACGGCGACATCGTCACGATCACGCTCGATCGCCCGGAGAAGCGCAACGCCCTCGCCGTCGACGTGATGGAGGCGGTGACCGCCGCCTTCGCGACGCACGGGTGACACCGACGCCCTCGGCATCGTCATCGCCGCGCGCGGCCCGGTGTTCTCGGCCGGTCACAACTTCGGCGACATGGCCGGCGCCGCGTTCGAGGAGGCGCAGCGGGTGTTCGACCTCTGCACCGAGATGATGACGACGATCCAATCGCTGCCCCAGCCGGTGTGCGCACGAGTCCACGCCCTGGCGACCGCCGCCGGCTGCCAGCTCGTCGCCAGCTGCGATCTCGCCGTCGCCGCCGAGTCGGCCAGCTTCGCCATCCCCGGCGGCAAGGGCGGGCTGTTCTGCCACACGCCGCTCGTCGCCGTCGCCCGCAACATCGGGCGCAAGCGAGCACTGGAGATGGCGTTCACCGGCGATCCGATCGACGCCACCACCGCTGCCGACTGGGGGTTGGTCAACCGCGTCGTGCCCGACGCCGAGCTCGACGCCGCGGTCGCCGACCTGATGCGCCGGGCGACGCGTGGGTCGGCGCGCTCGAAGGCGCTGGGCAAGCGCGCGTTCTACCGCCAGATCGATCTCAGCCAGCCGGCCGCCTACGAGTACGCCGGCCAGATGATGGCGGCTGCGGCGACGACGGCCGACGCCCAGGAAGGCATCGCCGCCTTCCTCGAAAAGCGCCCACCGAAGTTCGACTAGACGTGCCAGACGTCGGAGCGCGTTGCGGCGCGCGGTGCGGCGGGCACTAGGCGGCGAGGCGGCGGATTCTCTCGATCGAGCGGCGGCGGCGGTTGCGCAGCGTGCGCGTGCGTGACGCTCCGCTCCGCCGCCTGGCCGGTCGACGGGTGGCCGGCGAGGTAGTCGCAGCACGACGGCCAGGTCGCCGTCGGCGAGACCGCCACTGGCGCGCCTCGCGCGAGCACGATCGTCAGCTCCTCGAACGACGAACCGGGCTGCGGCAGCCGCGGTAGATCGAGCCGTGCGGGCGGCACGACGTCCTCGCGGGATCGCTCCTGCTTGCGCCGCGGCGTCGTGAAGGCCCGGTGGCGGGCATCGTTGAGCAGCTTGGCGGCGACGTCGGTGGGGCGGAGGTCGGCGCGGTACGACACGATCGCCAACCACGCCTCGGCGGCGAGCTGGTCGAAGGCGTCGACGGCTCGATCGCGCTGTTGTTCGCGCCTGACGATGGCAAGCAGGCCGGGCAGCAGCCGCTGCAGGACGATGCGGGCGGCGAGCGGCTCGGTGGCGGCGAGGACGACGAGGCGACGCAGCACGTCGTCGGTCGCTGCGGATGCGAGCGACCTTGAAGCCGGCGAGCCGGAGCAGCTCGTCGAGCGAGCGGAACGGCGTCGTGGTGACGCCCCACGACCGGACGCGGTCGAGGACGGCGGGGCGGCGGCCGAGCTGGTCCCACTCGCGATCGAGGCGGGCGGAGAGGTGGCGGTGGGCAGAGTGGTGGCAGTGGTCGCGCTCATGGCGTGACGGTGACGGAGCGACGTTCACCGGAGGGCTCACCGCCCGGCTCACCGAGGCGTCGTCCGCCCCGGCGCCCGCCGTGAGGGCGACGCCGTGGAGGCTCACAGGTCCTGGTCAGCGCGGAATCTGGCTCTCCTGACCTTTCCGTGGGTCTGGTCGTGCGCGGTCGGGCGTGTTGGCTCTCGAAGCAGGAGGTCGCTGGCTGCGACTCGCCGCCGGGACTCTGATGTCGCCCGGCGGCCAGCATTGACCGGTTTGCGCGGGAAGACTGCGAAGTGCCGACAGAAACGGACCGTTAGTGACCTGTCCTGTGCGAGACATCGCTCACGCATGTCGCGGGTCTTCCCTCTCGATGGTAGGTGGTCGTCCGGTTCGGGTGTAGAGGGGTTGGGATCGTGTGGTCGGGGTTGAGGGTGAGTTGGCGGGCGAGGTGTCCGTCGATGAACACGTGGCAGGCGGTGCCGGTGATGAAGGTGAGGGCTCGTTTGCCGTTGTGGGCGGCGCCGACGCTGATGTGGTAGCGGCGTCCGGCGTGGCAGCTGCCGTGGCGGACGAGGCTGTCGTGGACGGTGGTCGGGGTGCCGAGGGGGCGGGTGATGGTCCGTCCTTGGGGCGCCGGTCCACACGTCGGCGGGGACGCGTCGGCCGAGGGCGCGGTGAGGGCGTTGCGTGTTGTAGTAGTCCCGGAACCGGTCGAGCTGGTGCTTGCAGCTCGGTCGATGGTGGCGGCGCGGGGTTGTTTGGCGAGCCACTTCTGCAGCGTCTGGTGGAACCGTTCGATCTTGCCGTTGCCTTGGGGGTGGTAGGGCCGGGAGTGGCTGGCGATGACACCGATCGGGGCGAGGGCGGTGGCGAGGGTCGCTTGAAGGCTGTGGCGTTGTCGGACCAGAACCGTGCCGGCCAGCCCAGCAAGGCGGCTGCGGCGACGAGAACGGCCAGCGTGGCGGCACCGGTGCAGCCGAGAGCATCGCCGTGGAGGCGACGCAGTAGCGGCTGTGGTCGTCTTCGACGTTGAGGATCTTGACCGTCGTGCCATCGGCGAGCACCCAGTCGGTGTCATCGAGCGCCCAGCACTCGTTGGCTCGCTCGGCGGTGAAGCTGCGCCCGGCATGCTTGGGCGCCTTGGCCGGCTGCGGCGGTGATCAGACCCACGGGCTTTGAGGATCCGCCAGATCGTCGACACCGACGGCACACCGGGCACGTCGCGCAGATAGAACGGCGATCGACTCCGGGTCCACAGTCCCAGCCGACATCGTCGAGCTCCTTGCGCTTGGCGACGATCGCCTCTTCGACGTCAGCGGGAGGTGCGTCCAGCGGGATGATGCGGAGACCGCGACTTGGGGATCAACGCCGTCTCCCCCTCGGCGGCGTAGCGTCGGCGCAGGCTCCAAAAGAACCAGGTGCTGACACCATGCAGCCGACAGAACTCGGTCACGTTCAACTCACCGGGATGGGCCTCGACGATCGCTCGACGCAGGCTCATGGGCACTTCCTCTCTAGCCATGAACCACCAGGCTCATCGGCAGGCATCTCGACTGTGAGGGATGCCCCGCGACACCAGTGAGGGATGTGCTGCAAGAGGACACGGACCGTTTCGTGACCGCTGCGTCGGCACTTGTCGCCGTCCGCCCAGTCGACGCGGGAACTGCAACCGCGGATCGGGCCGAACCCGTCCATCGACAAGACCGACCCACGGATCCAGCAGCAGCGCAGAATTCTGCGACGGCGAACCGAAGTCGTTTCCGTTTCCTCATCGCTCGACGCCCAGGTGGGGTGTGACCGAACTCGATCTCGACGCCACTCGATCCACCGATCGCGACCCGCCCCGCCGCTGACCGTCAGCGGGCCTGACGGTCGCCGAGTCACCATCGACCTGGCGGCCTACACGCACACGGTCGGTGAACTGGCAGACGTGTTGGGCATCCCGCGCCGTGCCGTCGTGCTGGTCGACGGGAGCGGCGGTCGATCGACGGGTCCGGCTCGACCGCTCAGGCGTCGTCAACGGCAGCAAGGTCACGTGCCGCTCCAGCCGCGCCGCCTGCCGCGCCGAACGGGCGGTCGACGCGCGTGATGAAGGAAGCGCCGACGGCCACCTCGTGGTCACCGTCGACGCTGGACCGGCCGCCGGAGCGGTCGTGGTGTTGCCCCCGGGACGTCACCTCATCGGGCAGATCGGCGACCTGCGCCGTGCGCCTCGACGACGCCCTCGCCGAGCTGCATCACGCGGTGCTCGACGTACGCCCGGCGTCGCAATCGACGGAGTCGTCGCTCGTGCAACTCGCCGGCCGCGTCCCCTGCTGGTCGGGCGGCACTGAACGGGAGTCCGAGTCGCCGTTGGGCGGACGTGTAGCGGCGGAGAACACGACTCGGTGGTCACGATCGGCGCCAGTCGCATCCGCTTCGCGGCCAAGGCCGCTGACGGACCGTCCCAGGCGCGCCCGGCCGCCCTCGCTCCGCGCCGCGACGACCCGTGGCGTCTCACCTTGCACCGGCCACCCGCGACAGCCGGTCGACTGGGTGCCGTCACCGATCGAGCCACCTGCCACGGATCCAGCGCACCCACTGCGCTCGGCCGGCGGGCTGCTCGCCGGCCTCGTGTCGGTCGTCGGCGGGGTGGCGTTGGCCATCGTCCTGGGTCATCCGATGTATCTCATCTTCAGTTGCGTCGGGTTCGCCGCCGCCGCCGGATCGGCGTTGAGCAGACGCGTCGGCGATCGCAAGCGCCGGCGCCGCGACGCCGCCGAGTCGAAGCGCGACCGTGAGCGGTTCGCCAGGGAGGTCGCCGCCCAGCACGACGGCCGCCGTCGCCCACCAACGCGCCACAGCCCCGACGATCGCAGTTGCGTTGCGGGTCGTCCGTGACCTGTCGGCCGAGCTGTGGGCGCGGCGGGCGGATCACGCCGACGGCTTCACGGTGTCGCTGGGGTGGGGGGCGACGGCATGGGAGGTTCGGGTCAACGGCTCGGCGGGTGAGCTGTCGGAAGACGGGGCGGCGATCGTCGATCGGCACGGACTGCTCGACGACGTCCCGGTCACGACGGACCTCGGGCCCGGGCAGGCCGTCGCCATCGTCGGCGAACACGGCGCAGGCAGTTGCCCGTTCGATCGTCGTCCAACTCGCCGCCCTGACCGGCCCCGCCGACTGGCGGCTCGTCGTCGTCGCCGACGACCCGGACGAGTGGGAGTGGTGCGGGTGGCTTCCGCACGCCTCATCCGGCGCCGGCTGCGACCTCGGTCCGATGATCGCCGCAGCCGACGACGGGGCGCGCCTCGCCGCCATCCTCTCCCGCCTCGATCGCAGCGACGGTCGCCACGTCGTCGTGGTGACCGACCGGCCCGACGTGCTGTCGACGCGGACCGGTGCGCTTCGCCGCCATCTCGCGTCGGCGCCGTCGGTGGCGGTGGTCGCCGTCGTGCGATCCGGAGGCGTCGTTCCGCCGCTGTGCCGCGGCGAGCTGCGCATCGGCAGTCTGTGCGTCGGTCGATGGTCCCCCGACGTCACGTCTGCGAACTGGTTCGCACCGGGTCCACGCCGCCGGCGTGTCCGTCGCCGTGGCCGATGATGCCGCTCGCCGGATCGCCCGGATCCACGACCCTGAGGATCCCGACGAGGCGGTCGGAGCGTGCCCCTCGTCGGTGCCGCTGTCGCGACTGCTCGCCCGCAGCGGCCTCGCCGCGGTCGACGACTCGATCGCCATCGCCGCGAGATGGCGCGTCGGCTGCCGGTCCGACGTCGAGCCGGCGAGCGACGGCCACCCCCGCGCCGGCGATCGGCATGACCGCCGACGGAATCGTCGAGGTCGACCTCGTCGGCGACGGTCCGCACGCCCTGATCGCCGGCACGACCGGAGCTGGCAAGAGCGAGCTGCTGCGCACGCTGGTGGCGACGTTGGCGGCGGGGAGCAGCCCGGACGACGTCACGTTCGTGCTCATCGACTACAAGGGTGGCTCGACGTTCGACGCCTGTGCCGACCTGCCGCACACGGTGGGCGTCGTCACCGACCTCGACGATCGTCTCGCCGAGCGGGCCCTGGTCAGCCTCGAAGCGGAGATCCGCCGTCGTGAGCGGTTGCTCCGAGCACGCTGGGGCCGACGATCTCGAGTCGTACCGGACGGTTCGCCGCGAGACAGCGCCGCTGCCGCGGCTCGTCGTGGTGATCGACGAGTTCGCCGCGATGGCCGCCGACCTGCCCGGGTTCCTGCCGTCGCTGGTCGGTGTCGCCCAACGCGGCCGCAGCCTCGGGATCCACCTCGTGCTGGCGACGCAGCGGCCCGCCGGCGTGGTCAGCGACGAGATCCGCGCCAACACGAACCTGCGCGTCGCCTTGCGCCTCCAAGATCGCGCCGACGCCGTCGACATCGTCGGTGCCGCCGAGCCTGCGGCATTTCCCCGCGGCATTCCGGGCCGGGCGATGCTCCGCCTCGGGGCGGGGGAGACGGTCGTGTTCCAGACGGCCCACAGCTCGGGTGCCCATCGGCCGCTGGCCGACGGCGGACTGCGCATCCGCGGCGCCGACGTGCTCGAGACCCGGGCCGGAAGCCGGCCGGCGCAGGCGACAGAGCTGGCCGTGCTGACGCGCTCGATCCGCGCCGCGGCGTCACTCTGCGACGTGCAGCCGCCGTTCCGCCCGTGGCTCGAACCGCTACCCGCGCTGCTCCCGGTCACGTGCCTCGAAGCGTGTGCCGTCGGTCTGATCGACGACCCTGCAGCGCAACGGCAGGTTGCCCTGCGCTGGGAGCGCCAGGACGGCAACCTCGCCCTGATCGGTGCCCTCGGCTCGGGCACGACGACGGCGCTGCGCACGCTCATCGTCGCCGCCGGATCCGAGCCGCACTGCTACGTCGTCGATGCCCGCGGAAACGAGCTGCTCGCCGCGATCGCCGAGCTGCCCAACTGCGGCGCGGTCGTCGGCCTCCACGACGCCGAGCGACGGGTACGGCTCGTGCGCTTTCTCGCCGCCGAGCTGGCCCGCCGGCAAGCCGACCCGTCGGTGCCGCGGCGGCCGATCATCCTCGCCATCGATGGGCTCGGCGCCCTCCTCGCCTCCCTCGCCGGACCCGCCGATGTCGACGATCACGCCCGGTTGCTGCGCGTGCTCGCCGACGGCGTGGTCGCCGGGATCCACACCGTCGCCACCCTCGAGCGGCCCGGCGGCGTGGCCCACGCGGCGTTGGCGGCGCTGACGCAGCGCTGGCTGTTCCACGTCGACGATCCGATCGAGTGCGCCGCCCTCGGCGTCCGCGCGGCGGCAGTGCCGCCGCCGATTCCTGGTCGCGTCCTGCTCACCGACGCTCGCCTCGAGGCGCAACTCGCCGTGCTGCCGCTGCCGCCCGCCAGGCCAGCCGCGGCGGCAGGCGAGGCACCGGTGCCGATCGGCACGCTCGGCGACGACGTCGACGCCGGGTCGCTCCCGCTGTCCACCTACCGTGACGGAACGACGGCGCTGACGATCGGCATCGACTTCGCCACGTTGTCGCCGGTCGGTCTCGAGGTGCCCGACGGCGAACACGTCCTCGTCGCCGGGCCGGCACGCAGCGGTCGCAGCACGGCGCTGATCCGTCTCATCGCCGGCTGGTGCGACGCGCACCCCGACGGCGTCGTCGTGTGGCACTGCCCGCGGACGAACTCGCCGGTGGTCGCCTGGGTGAGGTCGTCGATGCCCCACGCGGTCGCCGCTGTCGACGAGGAGTCGATCGTCGCCGACCGTCGGAGGTGAGGTCCGCGCGCGTCCTGGTCGCCGTCGACGACGCCGAACGTGTCGCCGACGCCGGCGGCCGGCTCGCCGCCCTGGTCGCCGAGCGGCACCCCAACGTGACGGTCGTCGCCACCGGACGACCGGACGCGCTGCGCACGATGTACGGCCACTGGACCGCGATCGTGCGGCGCAGCCGCATCGGACTCGTCATGTCGACCGGCGCCGACACGGATGGAGACCTGTTCGGCGAGCCGTTGCCGCGACGGTCTACCGGTGGCGCCCCGGCCGGGGCTGGCCTGGATGATCGACGCCGGCGGGCGGCGCCTCGTCCAGGTCGGCCGTCAACCGGCGGTCGCCGCGTCGGTGCTCGGTGATCCGCGTCCGATCGCCTCACGCCACGAGACCCGCTTGCCGCCCTTGAGGATCGAACGCGAGTAGATCGCCGCGGCGAGACGGGCGACGGCGTAGGCGGCGACGGCGGTGATCGCCATGCTCGAGCAGCATCGCCCAGACCGGCGCCTCGCCGGTGGCGTAGAGCACCGGCATGCACTGCACCGCGGTCGGCGGGAAGAACGCCAGCACCCACAGCAGCGGCGACGTGCCGCCCGCAGCGGAGAAGGCGATGATGTAGCCGGCGACGAGCGGCAGCATGATCGGCAGCACGGCGCCTTGGGCGTCCTCGGCGCGGCTGCACAGCGACCCGGCGGCGGCGAAGGCCGAGCAGTACAGGGCGTAGCCGAGCAGGAACCACACGGCGCCGACGAGGACGTCGGCGGCACGGAACCCGTCGGGGACATCGATGCCGACGATCGCCGCGCTGACGATCGCCGTGGCCACGAGCGTCGCCGCGTGGAGCAGGGCGATGGCGCCGATGCCGATGATCTTGCCGAACATCAACTGGCGGGCGGTGAGCGTCGACAGCAGCACCTCGACGACACGCGACGCCTTCTCCCGGGTGACGCCGCTGACGACCCAACCGCCGTACGTCTGGAGCAACAGGAACAGGGCGATGTTGATGAAGATGGCGGTCCCGACGCGGCCGCTGGTGTCGTCCGTCGCCGGACGGGTCGGCGAGGCTCTCCACCGCCGGAGGCTCGTGGGACACGGCCGCGGCGATCTCCTCCGGCGACAGCCCGGCCTCCGCCAAGCCTTCGGTCAGGGCGATGTCGGAGCGCAGCACGTTGACGACGGCGGCGAGGTCGGAGTCGTCGCCGGCGTCGATCGGCTCGTCCACGACGATGGCCGCCGCGCCATCGAGGAGGGCGAGGTCGGCGTCGCCGGAGTCGACGGCGGCGCGGGCGGCGGCGTCGTCGTCCACCGTGGACGACGTCGATTCGTGTGCCGATGGCGGCTCCGATCGCGTCGTAGCGATCGACGGCTGCCGGGTCCGGTTGCCCGACGACGGCGAGGTCGATCGTCGACTCGCTCGTGCCGCCGGCGAGGTTGGCGATGATGATGATGGCGGCGACGGCGACGACGCTGACGCCAGCAGGATCCAGAAGCCCTTGGAGCGAAACCCCTCGGCGATCTCGCGTCGAGCGACGAGGGCGACGGGGCGGTCGAGGAGGTTCACCGTTGTTCACCTGCCATGGATGGCTCACGCGCCTCGTCGTCCGCGGCGGTCGCACGCGTGTCCTCGTCGGCGGGGCGACCGACGAGCTCGAGGAAGACCTCGGCGAGCGTTCGCCGTTCGAATCCGAAGCGGCTGACGGCGCCGGCGCGGCGTGCCGCGTCGAGGGCGGGCTGGGCTCGCTCGACGATGCCGCCGTCGCCGGCGGTGACGCTCAGGCGAACGGCGCCATTGGTGTTGCTGAGCACCGTGAAGCGCGCCGAGATCGAGCTCGGCCGTCCACGACGCGTCGGGATCGCTCTGGCACGTCGATCAGCAGGACGGGGTCGTGGCCGGCGGCGAGCTCGTCGAGCGGGCCCTGGGCGACGGCCCGCCCGTGATCGACGATCACGGCGTCCTCGCACAGGTGCTCGACGAGATCGAGTTGGTGCGACGAGAACAACACGGTGGCGCCGCGGCGCGCCTCGGAGACGAGGATCTTGGACAACGCGTCGACGGCGATCGGGTCGAGTCCGGAGAACGGCTCGTCGAGGATCAACACGTCGGGTTCGTGGACGAGGGCGCTGATCAGCTGGATGCGCTGCTGGTTGCCGAGCGACAGGTCTTCGAGGTTGCTGCGCACCCGGTCGGCGAGATCGAGGCGCTCCAGCCACGCCTCGGCGCGGCGGCTCGGCCTCGGCCTTGTCGAGGCCGCGGAGCTGGCCGAGGTAGCGCAGCTGATCGCCGACCCGCATCGTCGGGTACAGCCCACGCTCCTCGGGGAGGTAGCCGAAGCGCCGGCGGGCGTCGGCGTCGACCGGGCGGCCCTGCCAGCGCACGGCCCCGGCGTCGAGGGCGGTGAGCCCGAAGATCGCCCGCATCGCCGTCGTCTTGCCGGCGCCGTTGGGCCCGAGGAAGCCGGTGACGGCGCCCGGGCGCACCGTGAACGACATCCCGTCGAGAGCTCGCACGGAGCCGTACGTGCGCACGAGCGCATCGATCTCCAGCACGTGTCCCGACCCTACCTGCGCGCCGTTCCCTCACCCGTCGCCGTGATTCCGGTTCTGCGTCACGCCGAACGACGTCCTGCGGTCGTGAGTCGTGAAGCGCGCCAATAGGTGCGACGGGTCAACCATTCTCGGAGCCAGATGCACCGAAGTGGTGCATCTGGCTCCGCGAATCATGGGGCGGCGATGCCGTGCGATCATCGGGTGATGGGATCGCGGACGATCGTCGTCGGTGGCGGGCAGCTCGGACCGGTGGAGCCGGAGCACAGCCGCGCCGACGTCGTGGAACGGCTGATCGCCCTGTTGCGCGAAGGCGCCGAGCGGGGCTGCCAGCTCGTCGTGTTCCCGGAGCTGGCGCTCACGACGTTCTTCCCGCGGTGGTACGTCGCCGACCTCGCCGAGTGCGACCACTACTACGAGCCGTCGATGCCGGCCCGGCGACGCGGCCGCTGTTCGACGAGGCCAGGCGGCTCGGCATCGGCTTCTGCCTCGGTTTCGCCGAGCTCACCGAACCCGACGGCGACGGCGTCCGCCACCGCTACAACAGCCAGGTCCTCGTCGAACGCGACGGCTCGATCGTCGCCACCTACCGCAAGGTTCACCTGCCCGGGCACGAGAAGGACGAGCCGGACCGACCGTTCCAGCACGCCGAGCGCCACTACTTCGAGCCCGGGCCCGACGAGTTCGGGGTGTGGAACGCCTTCGGCGGGCGGGTCGGGATGATGATCTGCAACGACCGCCGCTGGCCGGAGTCGTACCGGGTCATGGGCCTGCAGGGCGTCGAGCTGATCCTGTGTGGCTACAACACCCCGATCCACTACGTCCCCGACCCGAGCCAGGACATCCTGCAGGGCTTCCACAACGCCCTCGTGATGCAGTCCGGCGCCTATCAGAACGGCACGTGGGTCGTCGGCGTCGCCAAGGGCGGCGTCGAGGCAGGCGTCGACTCGCTGGCCCAGAGCATGATCGTCGCCCCGTCCGGGCAGATCGTCGCCCAGGCGCTCACCGCCGGTGACGAGCTGATCACCGCCGCCTGCGACCTCGACTGGTGCAAGCGCTACACCCACACGCTGTTCGACTTCGACCGCTACCGCCGCCCGGAGATGTACACCCGCATCACGTCACAGCGCGGCGTCGACACGCTGACGGTAGGCGCTCAGCGCGGCATCAGGCTCACGGCCACCGTCTGTGCTGCGGTCGCAGGTGCAGACCAGTTCGGCCGTGAAGCCCTTCGAGCGTCGGCGTCGACAGCGGATTGCCCTGAGGTTGGCATGGGCGACGATCGCGTGGAACACGGTCGAGGCGGTCGTGGCCATCGTCGTGGGTGCTGCCGCTTCGTCGATTGCGCTCGTCGGTTTCGGTTTGGACTCAACCGTCGAGGTGCTGTCTGCGTCGGTCATCGTCTGGCAGATGACCAGCGACGTCCCTGATGAGCCGCGAGGCCCAGGCCCTCCGGCTCGATCGCGCTGAGCTTCTTCGCCCTCGCGGGGTACGTGGCCGTGCAGGCCGTGTTCGATCTGGTCAGCGGCAGTGAGCCGGAGGCCAGCACGGTCGGCATCGCCCTGGCTGCGGTGTCGCTCGTCGTGATGCCCACGCTCGCCGAGTTGAAACGCCGCAACGGGCGACGCCTCGCCTCGAACAGCGTGGTCGCCGACAGTCGCCAGACGATGCTGCTGTACCTATCTCTCAGCGGTGCTCCTCATCGGGCTGCTGCTGCAACGCTCACGGTCAGCTGGTGGTGGGCTGATCCGTTGGCCGCACTCGTCGATCGCTCGGCCTCGCCTATCAACGAGGGCCGCGAGGACGCTGGCACGGTGAGCGTTGCTGCGACGATGACAGCCGTGCGCTGCCGTGACCGCATTCTGGCGCGGCTCTACCGGCGCCCGCACAGCTCACCCCTGAGGGTGACCGCATACTCAGCCCAGAACTGCCAGTGTTCGTTCGTTTGCGTCAGTCCGACGATGCGGCTCCGGTCGTCCGGCTGACGACGCCGCGGCAGTAAGCGGTGCAGCGACTCGGCGGACTTGACAGAATGTAAACGTGAGCGCGACCGCCGAGACCACCCGGGTTGAGTTCACGCTCAACGGCGCCGCCGGTGTCGGTGCGCGCCGACCACCCGCACCTCCTCGCCGCCCTGCGCGAGGAGCTCGACGTGACGTCGGCGAAGGACGGCTGCTCGCCGTCGGGGCAGTGCGGCTGCTGCACGGTGCTCGTCGACGGCAAGGCGATCGTCAGCTGCACACAGTCGCTCGACAAGGTCGCCGGCCGAGACGTCACGACGCTGGAGGGCCTCGACGACGCCGAGCGTGATCGGTACGCCAGCGCCTTCGCCGCCTGCGGCGGCCTGCAGTGTGGCTTCTGCATCCCCGGCATCGTGATGCGCGCCAAGTCGCAGGTCGACAAGAAGGGCGCCGATCTCGACCGCCACGGCATGGCGCCCCATCTCGGCGCCCACCTGTGCCGCTGCACGGGATACGTCAAGATCCTCGACGCCATCGAGTCGGTGGCCAAGGGCAAGACGTTCGAGGTCGCCCTCGGCGGTCGAGTCGGCGAGGCCGGCGCCAAGTACGAGGCGGAGCAGCTGACGCTCGGCGATCGCGGCTACATCGACGATCTCCGCGTCCCCGGGATGCTCCACGCCGCCCTGCACTTCACGGCCCACGCCCGTGCCGACGTCGTCGCCATCGACACCGCTCGAGCAGCGGCTGCCGACGGAGTCGTCGCCGTGTTCACCGCCGCCGACATCCCCGGCGAGCTGCGCGTCGGGATCATCCACAAGGACTGGCCGGTGATGATCCCCGTCGGTGGGCGCACGTCGTTCGCCGGCGACGTGCTCGCCGTCGTCGTCGCCGAGACCCGCCAGCAGGCGCGGGCGGCGGCCGAGCTGGTCGACGTCGAGTACGACGTCCTGCCGCCGGTCACCGATCCACTGGCGGCGATCGCCGCCGACGCGCCGCTCGCGGTGTGGGGCACCGACAGCAACGTCCTGTCGGTGAGCGCCTACGCCCGTGGTGACGTCGACGCCGCCCTGGCGGCGAGCGCCCACACCGTCCACGAGGTGTTCCAGACCCAACGCATCGAGCACGCCTTCCTCGAGCCGGAGTCGACGCTCGCCGTGCCGGACCCGGTCGCCGGAACGATGCACGTCTACTCGGGCGGGCAGGGGGTGTGGGACGACCGCGACGACATCTGCCGCGTCCTCGACGTCGCCACCGACCGGGTCGTCGTCGAGCTGGTGTCCAACGGCGGCGCCTTCGGCGGCAAGGAGGACATGAGCAACCAGGCCCAGACGGCGCTCGCCGCCTGGCTGCTCGGGCGCCCGGTGAAGTGCACGCTGTCGCGGGAGGAGAGCTTCCGCCTGCACCCCAAGCGCCACCCGATCCGCCTCGAGTACTGGGCCGGGTGCGACGACGACGGCAGGCTCACCGCCGTCCGTGTCCGCGCCGTCGGCGACTCCGGTGCCTACGCGTCCGTGGGGATGAAGGTGCTCGAGCGCGCCGCCGGTCACGCCACCGGCCCGTACCACGTGCCCGCCGTCGACGTCGAGTCGATCGCCGCCCGCACGAACAACCTCGTGTGCGGCGCATTCCGGGGCTTCGGCGCCAACCAGGCGCAGTTCGCCATGGACGGCGTCCTCGACCGCCTCGCCGGTGCGGTCGGCATCAGCGGCTGGGAGATCCGCAAGCGCAACGTCATCCGGCCCGGTGCGTTGTGGGGACCCGGGCAGGTGATGGACGACGGCGCCGCCGGGGCCGAGGCGTGCCTCGACGCGATCAAGCCGGCGTACGACGAGGCGATCGCCGCCGGCAAGGCGGTCGGGCTCGGCCTCGGGCTGAAGAACTCCGGCCTCGGCAACGGATTCCGCGAGGTCTCCGGAGCGGTCGTGCGCTTCCGCGGCGAACCCGACTCCGCCGGCCGCGACGTGGAGGTCCGCCACGGCTGGACGGAGATGGGCCAGGGCGTCCACACCGTCGCCCTCCAGGTCGCCGCCGAGGAGCTCGACCATCGACCCGCGCCGCATCGAGGTCATCGTCGACACGACCCGCCAGCTCGGGTTCGGTCAGACCACCGGCTCGCGGGGGACGCTGATGGCCGCCGGCGCCGTGCAGCAGGCGTGCGCCGCAGCCCGTGCCGCCGGCTGCCAGCGCGACGTCGACTACCACGGCGAGCACGTCGTCGACTGGACCGCCAAGCTCGGCGATCCGGAGCATCCCAACCCGACGATTCACGCGGCCTTCGGCTACGCCGCCCAGCTCGTCGTCATCGACCGCGACACCGCCAAGGTCGAGCAGGTCGTCGCCATCCACGACGTCGGTCGGGCGGTCAACCCGCAGCTGTGCGCCGGGCAGATCGAAGGCAGCGTGCACATGGGCCTCGGCTACGCCCTCAGCGAGGACTTCCCGACCGACCCTGAGTCGGGGTTCCCGACGTTCTCGACCCTGCGGCAGCTCGGCATCCTGCGAGCGAAGGACGTCCCCGAGATCGAGGTCCAGCTCGTCGAGGTTCCCCAGCCCCGGTCGCCGTTCGGCATCAAGGGTGTCGGCGAGATCGGCCTCGTTCCCACGGCGCCGGCCGTCGCCGCCGCCCTCCACGACCTCGACGGGGTGTGGCGAGCGAGCCTGCCGATGCGCGCTTCAGGCGGCGATGAAGCCGCCGAGCACCTCGCTGGTCCGTCGTAACGACGTCTCCAGCTGGGTGCGCAGCTCCGCCGGGAGGGCGGGGTCGGCGAGCGACCGCTGCACGAGGTGGACGTTCCAGCCGTTGAGCCGGTCGACCCAGGTCGGGTGGATGACCGGCTGGCCGACGACCGCCGTGCCGTCGGCGGCCTTGGTGATGTCGACGACGGCGATGGCGCCGTCCTGACACGCCGCCGGCCAGCGGGCGGCGGTGGGCAGGTTGGAGATCATGTTGCCGAGGCCGAAGATCACCCACACGCCGTTGATCTGCTCGATCGGCTGCAGCACGTGGGCGTGGTGGCCGACGATGAGGTCGACGACGCCCGACGCCGTGATCTCCTCGGCGACGGCACGCTGCTGCGGAGTGACCGCCCGTTGGCCTTCGATGCCCCAGTGCATGCTGACGACCACGACCTCGGCGCCGAGCTGACGGGCCTGCGTCGCGTCGGCGATGATCCGCCCCGGGTCGATCAACGCCGAACGCCACTCCTCGCCGGCGGGTAGGACGAGGCCGTTGTAGCCGAACGTGTACGAGAGGTGGGCGACCCGGAATCCGTCGGCAACGAACACCTGCGGGGCGATCTCGGCAGGCGTGCGCGCCATCCCCGACTGACCGAGGCCGTGGGCTTCGAGGACGCTGACGGTGCGGTCGATCCCGGCGGCGCCACGGTCGGCGCTGTGGTTGCTGGCCGTCGAGCAGCGGTCGAACCCGGCGTGTGGCGATCGCCGCGACGACCTCGGGCGGCACCCCGTACAGCGGGAAGGTCGTGTACTTGCCGTCGGGGGCGATCGGCGTCTCCAGGTGGCACACGCCGACGTCGGCGGCGGCGACGACCGGTTGCAGGCGGGCGAGCATCGGCGTGAAGTCCATGCCCGCAACGCCGGGGTTGGCGGTGGCGAAGTTGTGGGCGGCCTGGCGCCACAACGGGCTGTGCCACAGGGCGTCGCCGGTGAACGCCATGCTCAAGCGTTCCGTCTCCGGTCGATGGACACGTTCACGGCGGTCGTCGACGTCGCGTGTGGCTGCCGTGGTCGACGTTGTGCCATGGTCGTCGATGTCGACTCGGGTGCGCTCGTCGACGTCGTCGTCGTTGATGTCGCCGCGGCGACGGTTGCGTGAGCGGCTACGGGCGGGCTGGCGTCGGTCGCGGTAGCACATCCGGCAAGACACAACGCCGCCAGCGCAGCGGGGGGAGCCGCGAGCGCACGGCGGCAAAGTCTGTTGCGCCGGGGTGCGCTGGTGGTGGATGCTCGACCGATGGGCACGGTGACCGGCGGCCTGGTCTGCTCGCACCATCACCTCTACTCGACGCTCGCCCGCGGCATGCCGCCGCCACCGAAGGTGCCGACCAACTTCAGCGAGATCCTCGAGCAGATCTGGTGGCGGCTCGACGCCGCCCTCGACCTCGACATGCTGCGCGCCTCGGCGCGTCTCGGGGCGGTCGAGGCGCTGCTGTGCGGCACGACCGGGATCGTCGATCACCACGAGAGCCCCAACGCCATCGAAGGCAGCCTCGACGTGATCGCCGAGGCGTGCGCCGAGGTCGGCGTGCGTGTCGTGTGCGCCTACGGGGTGACCGACCGCCACGGCGCCGAGGGAGCACGGCGCGGTCTCGCCGAGAACGAGCGCTTCCTGCGCGCCGGTGGCCGCGGCCTGGTTGGAGTCCACGCCGCGTTCACGTGCACCGACGAGACGTTGGAAGCGGCTGCGGGGCTGGCCGCCGACCTGGGCGTCGGCGTGCACATCCACGTCGCCGAGGGGCCGGCCGACGTCGACGCCGGAGCCCGCTTGGAGCGGCTCGCTGCCGACGACTGGCTGCTCGTCCACTGCGTGCTGCTCGACCGCGCGTTGCCGGGGACGATCGCCCACAACCCGCGGAGCAACATGAACAACGCCGTCGGCTACGGGCGCCCGGCGCGGCGACGCAACGACGTCGTGCTCGGCACGGACGGCATCGGCGCCGACATGCTCGAGGAGTTCCGCCTGGCCTACGTCGCCCACCGCGCCGACGACGTGCTCGCCGTGCCGGACACGGCGTGGAGCTGGGTGACCAACGGCTACCGGTTCCTGCCCGAGTGCGCCGACGACCGGGTGACGTGGACCTACGACCACGTCGACTCGCCGTGGCACGTGGCGTTCACGCCGGGGATCCGCGCCACGGATGTCGTCAGCGGCACGGGCGAGGTGCTCGTGGCCGGCGGTCAGCCGACCCGCGTCGACCTCGCCGAGGTCCGCGCCCACGCCGCCGAGCAAGCCCAGCGGTTGTTCGCCCGGCTCTGACGACCGATGGGTGTTTTCATGACCGTTCCGTCATCGAAACACCCATCGGTTGAGCTCTCGATCAGCCGCCGAGCTCGTCGGTGGTGAACACTTCCTCGCCGTCGACGGTCGCCGTCCACTCACCTTCGAGCTCGATGATCGAGGCGCCGGGCAGCTCGGACGTGACACCGGTGAGCACGGCTTCGCCGCCGTCGGTGGTCGTGCCGGTGCACTCGACATTGACGGCCGTGCGGCCGCCCTCGCCGATCGTTGCCGTACAGGTCAGCCCGTCGTCGTCGATCTCGTGGCCGGCGCTGTCGAAGTGCTCGGCGCCTTGCAGCGCGGCGAAGTTGCGCACCGCCAGCTCAGTGGCTTCGTCGAGGACCTCGTCGCGGTCTTCGTCGGAACAGGCGCCGAGTCCGACGACAGCGGCAATGGCAGCGAGCGGGCAGGAGGGCACGAGTCCGGGTCATCACGGCCTGTCTATCGTGCGATGCTGAACCGATGGCGAGCAACTCCTATCCGGTCGCGTTGTACCTGCAGGATGCCCACCCGATCCGTGAGGGTGTCGAGTACGTCCGCCAGGCCGAGGCGGCCGGCTTCAGCGCCGTGTGGCAGGCGGACAGCCGGCTGGTGCGCGACGCCGTCGTCCCGATGGCAGCGTTCGCCGCCGCCACCGAGCGGATCAAGGTCGGTTCCGGCGTCGTCGACATCTGGACGCGCAACACCGCCCGTCTCGCCAGCACGTTCTCGACGCTCGACGACCTCGCTCCCGGGCGGATCCTCTGCGGCCTGGGCGCGTGGTGGGATCCGCTGGCCACCAAGGTCGGCATCGAACGGGGCCGGCCGCTGACCGTGATGCGTGAGGTCGTCGCCGCCATGCGCGGCCTGCTCGGCAACCAGCAGGTGACGATCGAGGGCACGCGCGTCCGTCTCGACGGCGTCGAGCTCGACTACGTGTACCAGCCGCGCCGGCCCAAGGACGTACCGATCTACATCGGCGCCACGGGGATGCAGATGATGGAGCTGGCCGGAGAGATCGCCGACGGCGTCGTGCTCAACTACCTCGTCGACCCGGCCTACAACGTCCAGGCGATGGAGGCTCTCGGCCGCGGGGCGGCGAAGGCCGGGCGCAGCGTCGACGACGTCGATCGGCCGCAGCTCGTGGTGTGCAGCGTCGACGCCGACCGTCAAGCCGCCCTCGACGCCGCCCGACTGATGGTCACCCAGTACCTCGGCCAGCAGCCGCACATCATGAAGGCTTCTGGCGTACCGCAGGAGCTGCTCGACGAGATCGCTACCGTTCTGACATGGCCGGCCACCCACGAGCAGGTCGTCGCGGCGAGCCGCCTCGTTCCCGACGACGTCGTGCAGCGGTGCACGGCGTCGGGTTCGCCGGCCGAGGTCGTCGCCAAGGTCGACGAATACGTCACCAACGGTTGCACCTGCCCGATCCTGTACCCCCTCGGTCCCGACGTCGGGTTGATGATCGAGACATTCGCCCGCCACCAATAAGCGCCGGCGGGGCCGTGCGATGATCGAGATCGATCACGTCACCAAGCGCTTCGGCGGCGTGCTGGCCGTCGACGACCTGTCGCTCACCGTCGATGAGGGCGAGGTCGTCGTCCTCCTGGGCAGCTCCGGTTGTGGCAAGACGACGACGCTGCGGATGATCAACCGCCTCGTCGAGCCGACGTCGGGCACGATCCGCATCGCCGGGCGCGACGTGCTGACGATGCCCGGTCACCAGCTGCGCCGCGGCGTCGGCTACGTGATCCAGCAGAGCGGGCTGTTCCCGCACCGTACGGTGATCGACAACGTGACCACCGTGCCGCGCCTGCTCGGCTGGGACAAGCGGCGTCGCAACGCCCGCGCCGCCGAGCTGCTCGAGGTCGTCGGGCTCGACGGCTCGCTGGCGACGAAGTATCCGGCCCAGCTGTCCGGTGGCCAGCAGCAGCGCGTCGGCGTCGCCCGCGCCCTGGCAGCCGACCCACCCGTCCTGCTGATGGACGAGCCGTTCGGCGCCGTCGATCCGATCGTTCGCGCCCAGCTGCAACGTGAGTTCCGCCGGCTCCAGCAGGAGATGGGCAAGACCGTGGTGTTCGTCACCCACGACGTCGACGAGGCGATCATCCTCGGATCGCGAATCGCCGTGATGCAGACGCCGGGACACATCGCCCAGCTGGCGACGCCCGGCGAGCTGCTCGCCGCCCCGGCGACGGAGTTCATTCGTCATTCATCGGCCAGCGCGACGTGCTGTACGACAAGTCCGGCCGGCCCACCGGGTACCGGGTCGAGACCCCGTTCAGCGAGCGATGATGTCCGCGCTGTTCGCCGACGTGCCGATCTGGAGCGGGCCGCAGCTCGCCGGCAACTGGGATGTCATCCGCTACTACACGCTCCAGCACCTGCGTTACACGGTCGTCGCCGTCACGATCGGCACCGCCGTCGCACTCCCGCTGTCGTACCTCGCCCTGCGCCGGCCGGGGATCTATCCAGCGCTGCTCGTGGCGACGAACGTCGTCTACGCGATTCCCTCGATCGCCCTGTTCGTCGTCCTCGGTCCGTGGCTCGGGTTCACCAACGACAAGCCGATCATCACGGCGATGGTGCTGTACACCCTCGTCATCCTCGTCCGCAACATCGTCGAGGCGGTCCGATCCGTCCCCGACGCCGTCGTGCGCGCGGCCGACGGCATGGGGTACCGGCCGCTCAACCGCTTTGTCACCGTCGAGTTGCCCCTCGCCCTGCCAGGGATCGTCGCCGGACTGCGCTTGGCGACGGTGAGCACGGTCTCGCTGATCAGTGTCGGAGCACTCACCGGGCGCGGCGCCCTCGGCCGGCTGTTCTCCGACGGGCGGTCTCGTGGCATCGTCGTCGAGTTGTGGGCCGGGCTGATCGCCGTGGTCGCCCTGGCCCTCGTGCTCGACGCGCTGATCGTCCTCGCCGGGCGGCTGGCGACGCCGTGGCGTCGCGCCGGACAGGACGAGCACATGAGGACGATCATCGACGGCTTCGGCTGGTTGACGACGGCCGACAACTGGACGGGTCGCAACGGCATCGCCGACGCCCTGCGCGAGCACCTGTGGTACTCGCTGCTGGCGCTCCTCGGCGCCGCTGCGATCGGCCTGCCGGTCGGGCTGGCGATCGGCCACACCGGTCGTGGTCGCTTCCTCGCTGCCAACCTCACCGGCTTGTGGCGGGCGATCCCGACCGTCGGCGTGGTCGGTCTGCTGTTCACGTGGCGGCCCTTGACGCTGTGGCCCGTGCTCGTCGCCCTGATCATCCTCGCCGTTCCACCGATCGTGCTCAACACAGCCGCCGGCATCGACAGCATCCCCGCCGACGTGCGCGACGCGGCGAAGGGTATGGGACTGACCGGGTCGCAGTCGCTGTGGCAGGTCGAGGTTCCCAACGCCCTGCCGCTGATCATCGCCGGCCTTCGTTCGGCGGCCAATCAGGTGATCGCCACAGCGACGATCGCCGGGTTCGTCGGTCTCGGCACGCTCGGCGTGTTCATCTTCTCGGGCAGCGGGACGCGACGGTACGAGGTCGTCGCCGGAGCCTCGATCGCCGTGATCGCGCTCGTCCTCGTCGTCGAGGCGGCGTTCGCCTTCCTGCAGCGGGTCGTGGTCTCGCCGGGGGTACGCGCTCCGAGTGCCAGCCGCTCGCTCGTGCTGTAGTGGCGCGTGGCACTGGCATCGGGTGCTACCTCGCTGACTATGGTTTGCAGAACTTCACTCGAAGAGAGGTCCGCCATGCGCACACGATCGTTCGCCGCCCTCGCGGCCGTATCCGTGTTGATCTTCGCCGCCTGCGGCGACGACGACGAGGGCGCCGGCGGCGATACGACCATCGCCGGGCTGGCTCCGGCGGCAACCGCGCCGGCGGCCGCGGCGGAGACACGACCGACGGCAGGCGGCCGAGACGACACGGCGGCTGCGGCGGCGACGACCGCGGCGGCGGCTGCGGCGGTGACGACCGAGGCGGCAGCGGAGACGACGGCGGCGGCAGCGGAGACCACGGCGGCGGCCGCGAGCGGCGACGCCTCGAGGCGGCGGCCGCGGTCGAGACCACCGAGGCTGCGGCGGACGACGACCGAGGCGGCAGCGGAGACCACGGCTGCTCCCGAGGGCACCCTCGAGGCGGCCGCGGTTGAGACCACCGAGGCTGCGGCGGCGACCACCGAGGCGGCGGCCGCGGCGGTGACGACCGAGGCTGCGGCGGCAACCACCGAGGCTGCGGCGGCGACCACCGAGGCTGCGGCGGCGACGACCGAACCTGCTGCCGCGACCACCGAGGCTGCGGGCGAGACGTCGGTTCCGGCGACGTCGGCTCCGGCTACGTCGGAGCCGGGCACCAGCGTGCCGGCGGGGGAGCCGGGCGCGATCACCGTCGGTTCCGCCGACTTCCCGGAGAGCCAGCTGCTGGCCCAGATCTACGGTCAGGCCCTCGAGGCCGCCGGCTTCGATGTCAGCTACGAGCTCGGCATCGGCTCCCGGGAGGCCTACTACGGCGCCATCGAAGGCGGCGAAGTCGGCCTCGTTCCCGAGTACACCGGCTCGCTGCTGTCGTTCCTGGTCGCTCCCGATCAGCCGGATGCGGCAAACGTCGACGAGCAGCTCGCCGCCCTCGGGGAAGCACTGCCCGAGGAGCTCGAGGTGCTGCCGCCGTCGTCGGCCGAGGACAAGGACACGATCGTCTGCACCCAGGAGGTCGTCGACGAGTTCGGCCTGACCGACCTGTCGAGCCTGTTCGAGAACAGCGCCGAGATCACCCTCGGCGGCCCGCCCGAGATGGAGACGCGCACCCCGTTCGGCATCGAGGGGTTCTCGACGATCTACGACGCCGAGTTCGCCGAGTTCGTCCCGTTGGCGCCTGGCGACATCCCCGCCGCCCTCTCGGACGGGGCCATCGACTGCGGCAACATCTTCTCGACCGACCCGGCCATCGATACCGGTGGCTTCATCGCCCTCGAGGACGACCTGGCGATCGTCCCCAACGAAGCGGTGCTCCCGCTCGTCCGCAGCGAGTTCGTCACGCCCGAGCTCACCGCGGCTCTCGACGAGGTCAACGCCGCCCTCGACACCGAGACGCTGACGTCGTTGGTGGCCCAGGTGGTCAACGAGGACCTCGGCGTCGACGTCGTCGCCGCGGAGTTCCTGGAGTCGCTCGGCGCGGCAACGCCGGCAACCACAACCGGCTAGCGCGAACCGATCCGGTGGCCGGTACGTCCCAAACTCGGGGCGACCGGCCACCGGTCGCGACCCCACGTAGTTTGATCGGGCAACGATGATCGAGATCCGCGAGATCACCAAGCGCTTCGGCAGCACCGTCGCCGTCGACAACCTCAGCTTCGACGTCCATCCCGGGCGGGTGACCGGGTTCCTCGGCCCGAACGGCTCGGGCAAGAGCACGACGATGCGCTGCATGCTCGGGCTCGACCGTTTCGAGCGCGGCACCACCCGCTTCGACGGCAAGCAGTACCGCGAGCTCGACCGACCGATGTTCCAGGTCGGAGCGCTCCTCGACGCCGGCTACGTGCACCCAGCCAGATCCGGGCGCAACCACCTTCGCTGGATGGCCGCCAGCAACGGCATCGAGGCCGCTCGGGTCGACACGGTGCTCGAAACCGTCGGGATGACCGCCGTCGGCAGACGCAAGGTGCGCACCTACTCGCTCGGCATGCGCCAACGTCTCGGGCTTGCCGGAGTCCTGCTGGGCAATCCGCACACGCTGATCCTCGACGAGCCGGCCAACGGACTCGACCCCGAGGGCGTGCGCTGGATCCGCGACGTGCTCGTGGCCCTCGCCCGGGAGGGACGGACGATTCTCGTCAGCAGCCATCTCCTCGCCGAGATCTCGTTGATGGCCGACGACCTCGTCGTCATCGGTCGGGGACGGCTGATCGAGCAGGGACCGGTGTCGCAGTTCATCGACCGCTACGCCCAGCGCTGGGTGCGGGTGCGCACGCCCGACCCGGCGGCCTTCGCCGACGTCCTCCGACGCGCCGGTGGCCGTTACCGCCCCCATGGATCGGACGGCATCGACGTCCAGGGACTGGCGATCGAGCAGATCGGCGAGCTCGCTCTGCAGACCCAGACCGTGCTCCACGAGCTGTCGCCTCAGAGTGAGTCGCTCGAGGAGGCGTTCCTCCAGGCGACGGCGGGCGTGCAGGAGTATCACTCCGGCGGCTCGTTGCCGCCACCGCCCGATCCTTCAACTGGTGGACTCCAGGCGGGAGGCAACTGATGGTCAATGCCGTCCGCAGCGAGTGGGTCAAGCTGACGACCCTCACCGTCAACAAGATCCTGGTCATCATCGCCGTCGCCTTCCCGGTCGTCGTGACGGCGCTCGTCGCCGGGCTCAGCGACGAGTTCTTCAGCTCGGCGGACGTGGCCGACCTGATCGGCGGATTGGGATGGCTCAGCGCCCTTCTGTTCGGAGTCCTCGCCACCATCGGAATGTCCGGCGAGTTCGGCTACAACACGATCCGCCCGACGTTCGCGGCCCAGCCGGAGCGGATCAAACCACTGGTCGCCAAGCTCGGCGTCCACGTGATCGTCACGGCACTGCTCATCGCCGGAGTGATCGCCGGTGCCTGGCTGCTCGCCACCAACCTGCTCGACGGCACGTTCTCGTTGTCAGAGTCGGGGGAGTTCGGCGTCGACGCACCGCGTGCCGGACTGCTCGGGATGCTGCTGCTGGCCGTCGGGGTGACGATCGCCGGCTTCGGCCTCGGCAACCTGATCCGCAACACTCCCGCGGCGGTGACGGCCCTGCTGCTGTGGCCGCTCGTGCTCGAGAACATCCTCGCCCGGCTGCTGTTCGCCGCCCTCGACGTCGAGTGGGAGAAGTACCTGCCCTTCACCCAAGGGCTGACGATCGCGATCGCCGATCGCGGGGACGATGGTGCCCAGCTGATGTCGCGTGGCGCGGCCGGCGTCTACTTCTTCGCCTGGGTGATCGGGCTCACGATCCTGGGCATCGTGCGCACGGAGCGCAGCGACGCCTGACGTACGTCGGGGCCGCGAGCGACTACCCTCGCTCGCTGCATGGCCAACGAAACCGCTGCCTTCCGTGAGATCCTGGCGAGCACCGAGTTCTTCGCCGACGCCCCGCCTGAGGTCCTCGACTCGCTCGCCGCCCATGGCGAGGAACGCCAGCTTGTGCGTGGCGACGTCCTGTTCAACGAGGGTGACCCACCCGACGCCCTGTACGTCGTCACCGCCGGTCGACTGGCGATCGCCCTGAGCAACCCGATCGACCGCCGCGAGAGCGTCATCGCCCTGATGGAGGAGGGCGACCTGTTCGGAGAGCTCGGCCTCCTCGACGACCGGCCGCGCTCGGCGATGGCGCGGGCGCTCGAGGCATCGCGGGTGCTCACGGTGCCGTACGCGCCGGTCGTCAGGATGTTCCACGAGAACCCGACGATGCTGTGGAACGTGACCCGTCTGCTGGCGCAGCGTCTCCGCGTGATGGACGAGGCGCTGGCCGATTCGGTGTTCCTCGACGTCACCGGGCGGACCGCGAAGCGGATCCTCGAACTCGCCGACGGCGTCGATCAGTTCACCCTCCCCGTCACCCAGGAGGAGCTCGCCGGGATGGTCGGGGCGTCGCGGGAGCGGGTCAACAAGGCGATCGCCAGCTTCATCCGCCTCGGCTGGTTGGAGCAGCACGACCGCCAGTACACGATCACCCAGCGCGATCGGCTCGAGCTGCGGGCACGGTGATGGACGGTGCGGCGACGTGGACGATCGTCGTCGCCGGGGGCTCGGGAGAGAGGTTCGGTTCGGCCAAACAATTCGAACTGGTCGGCGCCGAACGCGTCATCGATCGAGCATGCGACGTCGCTCGGCGCAGCAGTGACGGCTTGGTCGTCGTCCTGCCCTCCGACGCAGACGTGGAGCGGTGGCGGCGCGAACACGGCGACGTCGCCGTCGTCGGTGGGGACACCCGCAGCGGGTCGGTCAGGGCCGGCCTGGATGCCGTCCCTACGGCGGCGGAGATCGTGTGCGTCCACGACGCCGCCCGCCCATTGGCGAGCGCCGAGTTGTTCGCCCGGGTCGTCGCGGCCGTGACCGCGGGTGCCGACGGGGCAGTTCCGGCGGTCGCCGTCACCGACACGATCAAAGTCGTCGACGGCGAGGGGACGGTGGTGGCCACGCCGGACCGCTCGACCCTGGTCGCCGTGCAGACGCCCCAGGCATTTCGTGCCGCCGTGCTGCGCGCCGCCCACGCCGGTGGTTCCGACGACACCGACGATGCCGCCGCCGTCGAGCGGCACGGCGGTCGGGTCGTAACCGTGCCGGGCGAGCCGTGGAACCGCAAGATCACGGATCGTGACGACCTCGACTGGGTGCGCTCGTGGCTGACGAGCGAGGTTGGTTCGTGAGTGGTGTCATTCGAGGTTCGCGTCGGCCATGGCTTCGATGTCCATCGCGCCGGCACCGACCCGGATCGTCCGCTCGTCCTCGGCGGCTGCGTGTTCCCCGGCCTGCCGGGTCTCGTTGGCCACAGCGATGGTGATGCGGTCGCCCACGCCGTCGCCGACGGGCTGCTCGGCGCCTCCGGGCTGGGCGACCTCGGTCAACTGTTCCCGGACACCGACCCGGCGTTGGAGGGAGCCGACTCGATCGAACTGTTGCGACGAGTGGCGGCGATGGCGGTCGACGACGGATGGACGATCGGCAACGCCGATTGTTCCGTCGTCTGTGAGTTGCCGAAGCTGGCGCCGTTGCGGGCGGACATGCAGCAACGCCTCAGCGATGCGATCGGCGCGCCCGTGTCGGTCAAGGGTCGCCGCGCCGAGGGGCTCGGAGCGATCGGGCGAGGCGAGGGCGTCGTGTGCTTTGCCGCGGTCGTCGTCACTCGGGGCTCACCGTGAGTGCCGCACCACGTTCTGGCGGTGGGCGCGGCGGGCGAGGCCAACGCGATGGCGGCGGCAAGAAGGCGAGCACGGGCAGAAGGCGCGGACCGGACAAGGGCGGATCGGGCGGTCGCGGCCAGAGCCGCTCTTCGCCGCCGACGTCGCGGTCCCGGTCGCAAGGGACCGCCAGGCCTGCCGGCGGGCAAGGTGGTGCCGACCCGGTCGACCCGGAAGCGAATCGGTGTCCCCCGATCGCAGGCCGCCGGCCGCACCGGCAAGCTCGGCGACGACTCGTCGAAGCGGGACGGCAAGGGGCTCGGCGGAACAGCAGGTCGAAGGTCGGCAGGCGGTCCGCGAGCTGCTCGTCGCCGGCCGCCGGCGGGTGCACGAGATCTGGTTGTCGGCGGATCTCGCCGGCGACGACAGTCGTCGCCGACATCGCCGAGTTGGCGCGGGTCGGGCGGGTGCCAGTCGCCCACGTCGCCAAGTCCAAGCTCGAGGCGCGGGCCAAGAGTGAGGCACCGCAGGGCGTGATCGCCTTCGCCGCCGAGCTTCCCGAGGCGGACTTCGACGAGTTGCTCCGTGGCCGGCGCGGCCACCGGCCGTTCCTCGTCGCCGTCGACGGGGTGACCGATCCGGGCAACCTCGGAGCGATCCTGCGCAGCTGCGAAGGGGCCGGCGTCGACGGCGTGTTGATCCCCCGGCACCGCGCCGTCCACGTCACGCCGACCGTCGCCAAGGCTGCCGCCGGTGCGACCGAATACGTGCCGATCTCCCTCGTAGGTGGTCTGCCGGCAACGCTGACCCGGCTGCGCGGCGCCGGGATCTGGGTGGTCGGTCTCGACGACGCGGCCGACCGTTCACTGTTCGAGCTCGGCGACCTCGCCACCGACGGCATCTGCATCGTCCTCGGAGCCGAGGGCGCTGGGCTCTCCCGACTCGTTCGGGAGCGCTGTGACTCTGTCGTCAGCATCCCGATGCACGGGCGGATCAGCTCGCTCAACGTGTCGGCGGCGGCCGCCTTGGCGACGTACGAGGTCGCCCGCCACCGCCGCTGACAGATTTCTCGCGCTTCGTCCGTCCCGAAATGCGCGACACGTTCGGCATGAGAATCGGCGGTGAGGCGTTGCACTGGGCATGGAACTTGCTGATGCCCTCGAATTCGCCCGCGACAAGCGTCATGGAGTGCTCGTCACACAGCGCCGCGACGGCCGCCCGCAGCTGTCGAACGTGATGTACCACCTCGACGACAGCGGAACGTTCCGGATCTCGATCACCGCCGATCGGGCCAAGTACCACAACATGCGCCGCGACCGATGGGCTGCCCTGCACGTCACCCGGTCCGACTTCTATGCCTACGCCGTCCTCGAGGGTGATGTCGAGCTGACCGAGCCGGCCGCCGCAACCGACGACGCCACCGTCGACGAACTGGTCTGGCACTACGAGCGGGCCGTCGGCCAGCACGAGGACTGGGACGAAGTTCCGTCGGGCGATGGTCGACGACCGGCGAGTGATCGCCCGATTGCGCCCGACCCGGGCTGTACGGGATGCTCCCCGGCGGCTGACGGTCCCGGCACCACCACTGATAAAGTCGACTACATCAGTCGACTTTTCCGCTTCCCGAACCCGGTCAACGAGGTCGCTGCCCGCGTGGTCGCTGGTGGCGTGGTGGTGATGACCCTGCTGATCCTCGTCCTGGGTTGGACCTGGGTGCTCGTTCCGCTGGCCTACGGGTTCGTCGCCCGCGTCGCTGCCGGGCCGACGTTCAGCCCACTCGGTCGCCTGGCGACCCGGGTTGTCGTCCCAGCCCTGCCGCTCCAACCGCGCCCGGTCGACGGTCCACCGAAGCGCTTCGCTCAGGGAATTGGCGCAGTGCTGTCGGTGACGGCGATGGTCGCCCACTTCGCCTTCGGGGCGACGACGATCGCCCTCGTCCTGGTCGCCGCGATCGCTCTCGCGGCGACGTTGGAGTCGTTGTTCGGTTTCTGCGTCGGATGCAAGCTGTTCGCTCTGCTCATCCGTGCCGGTGTCATCCCTCGAAAGCGTGTGCGCGGCGTGCGCAGACCTGTCGTTGCGCCGCGCCCGCCCAGCGACCTGACGCAGTCCGGCTTGACGCGCGATGGCCGCGTCGGGACTAGCTTCGGGGGTTGGCCAACCGGCTGATCGGGAAACCGGAGTGGGTCTCGGAATCCGAGCCCATACGAAGGGAGATCACCACATGGATCACACCAGATACCTCGGACGCCTCGTCGTAATAGGTGTTGGCGCACTCGCCTTCTCGAGTGCGGGGATCGCGGCCGCGACCACGCCGCCCACCGAACCCCCCGCTGACACTGCGATGGCCGCCACCTCGGAGCCAATGACCGGTGCTGGACCGAGTGACTGTCCGGCCATCGTTGAAGCGCCGGAGGGGACCGAAGCCCCGGCAGGGTCAGAAGCACCGGCCGGAACCGAAACCATGGACACCTCCGGAGCCGCCGCCGCAACGGAGCCAGCGGGGACAGAGGCGCCGGCCGGGACGGAAGCTCCAGCTGGTACCGGCGAACCGATGGCGACGGAAGCCGTGGCCGCGGTCAGCGGGCCGTTCGTCCAGGTCGCAGATTCTGCTGAGTACGGTCAGGTTCTCGTCGACAGTGAGTGCCGCTCGCTGTACGCCTTCACCCAGGACGCCGACGGTGAGCCGACCTGCGTCGACGACTGCGCCGTGAACTGGCCACCGTTGTTCGTCCCCGACGACGCGGTGCCTCCGTTGGCTGACGAGCTCGACCCCAGCCTGTTCAGCGTCGTCCAGCACGCCGAGGGTCCACAGCTGAAGGTCGGTGACTGGCCGCTGTACTACTTCGCTGGCGATGCCGCGCCTGGTGACACCAACGGCCAGGGCGTTGGCGGTGTCTGGTGGATGGTGGCGGCCGACGGCACGCTCCTCGAGGAAGTCCCAGCGGGCACCGAGCCCGCCGGGTCAGCAGCAGCCGAGTCGGCACCGGCCGACACGGCCTCGATGACAACAGCCGGCTGACGCCGCTGTCGCTGCTTGAACTGCCGCGGTACGTGCCGCGGCAGTTCAGGCGCGTCCCGGCGTGCTGCGTTTGAGTCCTGCCAACGCAACGGGACCTGTGCTGACAAGGCACGCCGGGTTGGCTCGCCACAGGAGCCCGGGTTACGGCGAGATCGTCGTGGTCGTGTTGAACTGGACGTTGTTGTCGGCGGGATGGTCGGTTCCACCGTGGTCGGTGGAGGCCGCTCGTTGCCGGATTCGATCGCCCGGAAGACGCCCCACGACCCGACCGCCAGAATCGCCAGCAGGGCGAGGAAGATCGTCCAGTTCTTGCCTGGATGAACCGTCTCCTCCCGAGCCATCTGAGGGCTGGCTTGGCCGTCATGCTCGCCGGGCAACGGCGGACGTGGCGGTGCATCCAGGCTCATGAGACCTCCCGAGACGGTTCGCGTCGGCGGCGACAACCGTAGTCACCACGGAACTCGCACGGACCGCAGTCGGCATTGCCGAACGAAGTCGCCGACGCTGTCGCAGACGTCGTTGGGCCGTCCGAACACGGATTCGCTTGCCCGTCCTGCCACGATGGTCATTCCGGTATGACAACGAAGGGAATGGCTGTGGCGGCGGCCCACTCAAGCGCAATCCAGCGCCACGCGGCGTTCGCCATTGGCATGAAGGCCCTCGCCGATGAGGAGAAGCAGAAGTACCTCTCGCAGCGTTGGCCTGGGGCAGCCTGACGTCCATTCTCGTGCCGAACATCGTCCGCATCGCCGTGATCGCTCTTGGTTTCGCCGTATCCGCCGTGGCATTCGCTCTGTGGCTCGAAGGCGATCGAAACGATCTCTCGGATGGGGTCGTCCTCCTCGGTGCAATCGCCTTGGCACTGATCCTTGTCGGCGCAGTGGCTACACCTGGACCGACCCGTCCCACGGTCCGCAGACGACGCAGGTGAACATCACGTCCGCCGTAGGCGAGCAGCGGTTTCGAGCCGTCTACCTGGGACGATAGCCTCGGTCGGCAAGCGCCGGGTTAGCTCAGTTGGTAGAGCACTTGACTTGTAATCATGAGGTCGTGGGTTCGATTCCCACACCCGGCTCCAGCGAAAGCCCAGCTAGATCGCATGTGGCGGGACGTTCACAATCGCACATGAGGGTCTCGTGTCCACGGATTGTCCACGGATGGTCGCTGAAGCGCACTATCGTCGCCGTCCATGAAGGGCGCCGTCCGCAGGCCCCGCACCGCCGGTGGCACGTGGAGCTACCGCATCGACCTCGGCCTCGATAGCGAGGGACGCCGGCAGCAGAAGCAGGTCGGTGGCTTCCGCACGAAGAAGGACGCCCAAGCCGCCCTCAACGAGGCACTCGCCGGCTTGCAGCGGGGCACCTACGTGGCGCCGTCGCGCCAGACCGTTGCGGCGTTCCTCGAGCTGTGGATCGACGGAGCACGATTCGGAGCTGGCGATCACGGCGTGGACCAACTACGGCGACATCATCCGTCGCTACATCGTTCCGCACCTCGGGTCGAAGCGGCTCGTCGACCTCTCGCCACTGGACGTCAAGGCGTGGCACGCGGCGCTGCTCGATCACGGACGCATGGACGGCGGTGCGCTTGGCCGTCGCGTCGGTGCAGCTCGCCCACCGGATACTGCATCGCGCTCTCGCCGACGCCGTGCGCTGGAACCTCATCCCGGCCAACCCGGCGTCCGGGGCGCGGGTGCCACGAGGCGAGCGCAAGGAGATGAGGGTGTGGACCGCCGAGGAGGCGGCCACGTTCCTCGCCTCCGTCGCCGACGACCGCCTCGCGGCGCTGTGGATCCTCGCCCTGCACACCGGATTGCGGCGCGGCGAGCTCGCCGGCCTGCGCTGGAAGGACGTCGACCTCGATGCCGGAACGCTCACCGTCGCCCAGCAGCGCACCAACGCCAACCACGAAGTCGTCGTGTCGGTGCCGAAGTCGAAGAGCCAGCGACAGCTCGTGCTCGCGCCGGCCACCGTCGCCGCGCTGAGCCTTCACCGCAGACGCCAGCGCGCCGAGCGGCTCGCCCTCGGACCGGCGTGGACCGACACCGGCTACGTGTTCGTCGACGAGGCCGGCCAGCCCTATCACCCGCAGCGCTACCTCCCGATGTTCCACACCGCGTGTGAGCGTGCCGGCCTCCCGAAGATCCGCTTGCACGACGTTCGCCACACGATGGCAACGCTCGCGCTCCAGGCAGGCGTCCACCCGAAGGTCGTCCAGGAGCAGCTCGGCCACTCGGCGATCAACGTGACGATGGACGTCTACTCGCACGTGCCGCAGGCCGTGCGGCGGGAGAGCGCGAGCAAGATCGCCGGCCTGTTCGGCGGATGAGCTGGATGACCATCGACCTGCGGGAGAGCATGTGCCAGATGACGCACATGGGGCGCGGTGAGCTCCTCGCAGCGCTCGTCAGATGAGCATCGAGTTCCGATGCTGGCAGGTCCTCGCTTCGACGTCGGCACGGACTGCCGACGTAGCGTCGGACCATGCCGAGGTCGCTTGTCCGCTATCGGCAGCTACGCTGTCCCGTTCGGCACGACGCCTGGATTGCCGGCGACGCAGGTGTCCGCACTCTCGATCGTCTACCTGCATCGACGCTCGACGTGGCAGCTCGCCCGCCGACCGTCCCGACCGGGCCGCTTTCAGCGGTGTGAGCGCACGACAATGACGGCTGAAGTGCGAGGACGGAACGCTGATCTGGACACGGATCGACTTCCAGTCCGACGGTACGCGCTGAGCACCGCCCTCGGAACACCTCGCATCTGGTCGGTGTCGAGCCGGCTGGTATCTCCTGTCGGTACGATGACGCCGAGCTCGCCGTCGCCCGCATCGTGTCGGTGGATCCGGACGGGGTCGTAGAGATTCGGGTGCTCCGGGCCCCGCGGCCGAACATCTCCACCTCGTCGGCACGTCGAGCGCCGCCTGAGACTGCCGACGCTGCCGATGGCGACGCTGATCCTGAAGACCGAGATCCCGGTCGAGTTCGACACGATCGTCGACCGACGAACCGTCGTGCACGAGCTCGCGCTCGAAGGTGACGAAGATCTGCAAGTGGGTGATCACGTGGCCCTCGTCAATGACGGCGTATCGATCGTCGCCGTCGTGACCACCATCGACGACAGTGGCTACATCCACCTCGCGCTGCGCTGACGAGGACGCGACCCAGACCCAGCTCGGCGATCCAGACGGACTTCGCCTGGAAGAGGTTCGGTAGCGTGAAGACCGTGAGGCAGGTGTTCGACCGGGCGAGTTCAATGCGCTCTTCGTCGACATGGAGGCGCC
The DNA here is from genome assembly GCA_963732335.1 of Ilumatobacteraceae bacterium. Taxonomy (GTDB): domain Bacteria; phylum Actinomycetota; class Acidimicrobiia; order Acidimicrobiales; family Ilumatobacteraceae; genus Desertimonas. The sequence continues at coordinate 59,863 of CAVSZO010000035.1, forward strand.
GACAAGCGACGACGTATCGATCACCACGGACGGTCGACGACTCGACAGCGTCGAGGCGGTGATGGGCTTCGTCGAAGAGGTCGAGCGCCGACCGAGTCAAGGACCGCCGAACGCGGCCCGAGCTCGAGCGATGCGGGACGACCCGGGCGCTCGCCGCCTGAACCGAGAGCGACAATGGGGACGTGATGTGTGACGACGGACACGCTGAGTGGGACCTGTGGATCGACTTCCAGGCGCCACGACGGGACGGCTCACTCCGGCCCTCGGTTAACACGCTCGCCACGCCGACGATGTGTCAGCTGGCAGATATCTCCTTGTGGCAGCGAGTGACTCCGAACTCGCTGTCGCCCGCATCGTGTCGGTGGATCCGGACGGAGTCGTCCAGACTCGCGCTTCCGGGCCCTGCCGCCGAACACCTCCACCTCGTCAGCACGTCGAGTACCGCCTGAGGTCTCCGAGGGCTTCGCGCGGGCGCTCGCCCTGGCGCATCCGAGTATGCGTTCGCACGCCGACGGTGCGAATGCGCCCGACCGCTCGTCGACTGCCGTGACATTGGTCACATCGCATGCGGGATGAGGAGACACCAGCGGTCACCGACACCGGCGGACAACGGCGGACACGCACGCAAGCCCGCCACGGCGATGGCTGCGAAATGAAGCTCTTGCAGGGAGAACAACAGTCGTGTAGTTAGTCATATGACTGTCTACCAGCGGTTGAGGAGTCTTGGCGGAACTCCCGGTACAACTGACGTGGAGGACGCGGCGCGGGTCCTTGCCCGGAAATGTGGGTCTTGCAGGACTAACAACATCGGTGTAGTTAGCACCTATGGCTGTCGTTACGGCGGTTGTGGAGTCACTGGCCGACCTGCCCGTACTGTTGACTGTCGAAGAGGCGGCCGCGTGATCCGCATCAGCCGAACGCTGGCGTACGACATGGTCGGCCGCTACGAAGCCAGTGGCGGCACCGACGGTCTGCCGGCGATTCGAGTCAGCGGCTGCCTGCGAGTGCCGAAGTGGGCGCTCGCCGAGTGGATCTCGACGGGCAGGGTCGTGTGCCTCATTCCGCAGTCGGTCGAGGGCGAAGGCGCGCCCGGCGTGGATGAGGAGGCGCGCACGTCGCCGCGTCGTCCGCGCGTCGTCAGTCGGCAGCTCAGTCTCTTGGCGCCGAGCTGAGGAGATCTCCCGTGACGTCCCACTCTTCTCCTCGTCCGATCGGTTCTGCAGACAGGTGCCCGAGATCGGGCGCGACATCGGACGCGGCGTCTGATGCTCGGGTGACCACGATCTATGCGTCGACGGCGTCGAAGTCGGCGGACTACTACACGAAGTATCTGACTGGCGCTCCGGGCGAAGTGCCAGGAGTGTGGTCGGGTAGCCAGGCGGAGGGCTTCGGACTGTCGGGTGAGGTCGACACCGAGTCGTTGACGCGCTTGTTGGAGGGCCGTGACCCGGATTTCGGGGACACGGCTGGGCCGAGCCCTCGTCGACCGCGTCACCGCCGATGGCCGGGTGGTGAAGGCGGTGTCGGGGTTCGATGCGACGTTCTCGGCGCCGAAGTCGGTGAGCGTGTTGTGGGCGCTGACCGGCGACGAACGGTTCCTTGAAGCCCACGACGTCGCGGTCGCCGCAGCGCTGAACCATCTCGAGCGCTTCGGGTCGACGACGCGGAAGCGTTGCAACGGCGGCCGGCTGCATCCTGGACACCAACGGGTTGACGGCCGCCGTGTTCCGCCAGACGACGTCACGGGCTGACGATCCCCAGATCCATACCCATACGGTGGTCTCGGCGAAGGTGCAGACACCCGACGGCCACTGGTGGGCGCTCGACGCCAGGTACTTGAAGCGGCTTCCAGCGAATGCTCGGCGGCCTGTATCAGTCGGTGCTGCGCAACGAGCTGACCCACCGTCTCGGCGTCGAGTGGGCGCCGATCGTCAACGGCCAGGCCGAGATCGCCGGCGTCCCCGCCGAGCTGATCGCGGTGTTCTCCAAGCGCGCCGCCGACATCAAGCGCGCGCTCGACCGTGGAGCTCGACGAGTTCCGTCACCGTGAGGGCCGCGACCCGTCACCGAAGGAACGCGCCGCCCTGGAGCGTGAAGCCTCGGCCGATACCCGGGGCCGCAAGTCCGGGCTCGGTGTCGCCGATCTGGCGACACGGTGGCAGGGCGAGGCGGCAGAGGCCGGTTGGACCGTCGAACAGCTCGTCGAGGGCGTTCAACGCGCCGCTGCCGATCGTTCCCCGACGGACTCGCTGACCGTCACCGAGGTCGTCGAGGCGGTGTCGTCGGAGCATTCGTCGTGGGGCAGGCCCGATGTCATGCAGGCGATCTGTGACCTGCACCGTCCCGTGTCGCAGATGTCGGGACACCGCTGGGCAGCGGCGATCGAACACGCCGCCGACCGGGTGCTCGAACGCTGCGTCGACTTGGACCCGCCCGACGCGACGCAGCGTCGAGAATCTGACGGTCGCTCGCTGTGGATCGAGCCAACGGCGCCGAGGTTCACCTCCGAAGCGGTGCTCGTCGAAGAGGAGCGGATTCTCACTTGGGCGATCGATGCTCAAGCCGATCCGGCTTCACCGTCGAGGACCGTCGAGCGGGCTGGCCTCGATGTGTTGCAGGGCGACGCAGCAGCCTCGGTGGCCGGCGACGACCGTCTCGTGTTGGTGGTCGGCCCGGCCGGTGCCGGCAAGACGCGGATGCTCGCCGCCGCCGTCAACGACCTGCACGCCCAACATCGTGCCGTGTTCGGTGTCGCCCCGACGGCGAAAGCGGCCCGGGTACTTGAACGGGACACCGGTATGCGCGCCGACACCGTCGCCAAACTGCTCCACGAGTGGCAGCGCCCCGACCGGCCGCCACTGCCCGAGTACCGGCTCGGCCGCGGGCGACACGTCGTCGTCGACGAGGCCGGGATGGTGTCGACGCCGGCGCTGCATCAACTCGTGAGTCTCGCCGAGGCGAACCAGTGGCGCCTCGTCCTGGTTGGTGACCACCGCCAGTTGCAAGCCGTCGGCCGTGGCGGCCTGTTCGCCGAGCTGTGCGCCAACGGCCGAGTCGACCAACTCGAACGCCTCCACCGCTTCAAACACGACTGGGAGGCTGCCGCGTCGCTGCAACTGCGATCCGGTGATCCCCGCGCCCTCGACGCCTACGAAGCCCACGACCGGATCATCCCCGGCACACTCGACGATCACCTCGCCGCGATCGGCGACATGTGGATCGAGCACCACGCAGCGCGGCGTCACCGTCGCCCTCGTCGCCTCCACGAATGATCATGTCGACGCCATCAATGGCGCCGTCCAAGCCGCCCGAGTCGCCGCCGGACAGCTCAACCCTGACATCGCCGCGGCGATCGCCGGCGGAGAGTGCGCTCACGTCGGTGACGTTGTCGCCACCCGCCGCAACGACCGCACCCTCGTCACGTCGGCCGGCGAGCCTGTGCGCAACCGGGAGACGTGGACCGTCACGGCGATCGGGACCGATGGTTCGTTGACCGTGGCCCGTGAACAGGGACACGGCACCGTCACCCTGCCCGCCGACTACGCCCACGACCACGTCAGGTTGGGCTACGCGGCGACCGAGCACGGCTACCAGTCCGACACCGTCGACCACAGCGTCTCGCTCGTCTCTGCGGTGACGACCCGCCGAGGCCTGTACGTCGCCGCCACCCGCGGCCGCGACGAGAACCTGCTCTGCGTGGTCACCGACAGCACCGACGTCGCCGAAGCCAGAGACACCCTCGAGACGATCCTCGCCTTCGACCGCGCCGACATCCCCGCCGTCACCCAACGCCGCGCCCTCGCCCACCAACAACCGGCCGAGGCGTGGCGACAACCGTCCGCCGCCGACGGGCGCTGTGTCGTCCCCGAGTGGTTCGAACCACTCCTCGCCGACCTTCGCGGCGACCTCAACGTCGCCGAGCAGGCAGTGACGGACAGTGAGATCGAGCGGGCTCGTCTTGCGGCCTCGGCCGCCGCGGCGCGACGCGACCTCGCCCGTATCGAGGCAGCGACCGCGCCGGCTCGTGAGCAACTCGCCGCCGCCACGGGACGCGCCGATCAGGCGCGGTGGCAGCACACCGACGCACAACGCCGCCTCGACGCGACCGGGTTGCGCGGGCGACGGGCCGCCCGCCACGAGCTCGCCGTCGCCGAAGTGCACCGCCGAACGCGCCGTCGAACACCTCCAACACACCCGGCACCGCACCCGCGCTGACATCGACCATTACAACCAGGCGCGAGCACGCGTCGAGGAGACACGCACGGCCCTCGATCGCCACGACACCCGGGTTCGGCTCCACCGCACTCTCGACCAGGTCCCGGTCCTGCGACGACAAGTCGAAGCCCTCGAGCTGTGGAGTCGATGGGCCCGTGGCGACACCATCAACTCCGATCGACTCGGCGACACCATCGCAGAGTTCACCAGCCAGCGTCGCCGGGACAACCACGCCGACCAATTTCGAGCACTCGGCCAAGCGGCACGCGAGTGGGCCGAGGTCGCTGGCATCGACCTGCTGCCCAGGGGACGACACACACGAACCCTCGAACGGGCCGGCCCCGGACTTGACCTGTAGGCGCGGGCACACGGCGACTCGATCCGGTCGATCGCGATCGGAGAGCAGGCGGTCCGGATCCCGGATCGCCCCGAAGCCGGTGAATGGTGGAACACCGGTCTCGCAGATCGCCTCAGACGCACGAAATTGGCGCGGGTGGTGCCAAGGGTGCCGAGCATTCAGCCCGAATCCGATCACCGACCCGATCGCGTGACGACACCGGCGGCGGCAGCTTGACAGCAACGCCGACGGATTGTCGAGCGACGTTCGGTACCACCAACCGGTGAACCGCCAAAGCCCGCCGGACACCGACACTGCATCGCGCGCAGGCACACGGCAAGGGCGTCAGCCGCACGCTCTGCCGAATCAGGGCGCACCTTGTCGACAGTGGTGCTCGCACGTCGGGGAGCGATGGCAGCGTCGACGACTCGGCCAGCGCACACGGTTATGGCGCGCATGTAAGGGATGAACTACTCGGCCTCGACTGACGGGCGACGGCTTTGGCTTTGCTGCGGTCGCACGTGGTCGACACCAGCAGTTCGTCGGTGTCGGTGGGCACGTAGTAGACGATCGACATTGCCGGGCCGTCGTTGCGGCGTGGTGTGCCGAAGACGCAGGTGCGATTGGGTGTGGACGAATTCGCGCCGCTCGGAGGGGAGCATGTCGCGGTCGGTCGGCAGGGTGAACGGTTCGGCGGCGTGCGGCAGGATCTTCATCGTCAGTTCCCGCTGACGATGCGGTTGCGGAGGGTGCCGATGCCTTCGATCCAGGTCTCGAGGGTGTCGCCGGGCTGCAGGAAGCGGGGCGGTTTGCGGACGACGCCGACACCGGCGGGGGTGCCGGTAAAGATGATGTCGCCCGACAGCAGGGGCAGGACGGCGGAGAGCTCGGCGATCAGCCGGGGGACGTCGAAAATGAGGTCGGTGGTGCGGGCGTCTTGCATCTTTTCGCCGTTGACCGAGCAGCCGAGGGCGAGGTCGTCGGGGTTGTTCAGCTCGTCGGGTGTGACGACCCATGGCCCGAGCGGGCCGTAGCCGCGGCGGGACTTGCCGAGGGAGAACTGGGCGCCGGCGGCGAACTGGAGGTGCCGGTCGCTGATGTCCTGGCCGATGGTGACGCCGGCGACGTGCGTCCAGGCGTCGGGTGGGCGACCCGGTCGGCGGTGCGGCCGATGACGACGACGAGTTCGACTTCCCAGTCGACGGCGTCGCCGGCGATGGCGATGTCGTCGAAGGGTCCGGCGAGGCTGGCGGGGAATTTGGTGAACACCGCCGGGACCTCGGGTGGCGCCATGCCGGATTCCTCGGCGTGGCTGCGGTAGTTGAGGCCGATGGCGAACACTTGGCGGGGTCGTGGCACCGGGTTGCGCAGCTCGGCTTCGACGAGGGGACCGGTCCCGGTGGTGACGGTCGCGGCGAAGTCCCGGAAGGCGTCCCACTCGTCGTAGAGGGCCATCGGGTCGGGGTCGAAGCGCCCATCGGATGCAGCGGCGACGTCGGCGATCTCGTCACCGAGGACAAGGGCGGCGCGGCCGTCGAGGTTGGCAAGTTTCGCAGGAGGGCTCCTTGTCGTGTGGGCTGGGTTGCCAGCCGGGTTTGCAGGTGTTCGACGAGCGCGGCTGTCTCGGCTTGGGAGGCGGCCGTGCCGTAGAGATGGAAATCGGGTCGTTGCAGGGCGGCGGTGGCGTCGTGTTCGCTGAACCAGCGGCCATAGACGGGGTCGTCGGCGGGCACGGTGACGACCCGGCCGCCGATGGAGGCAAACCAGCGGATGTTGCGGGTCGAGCTCGATGGGTTCGGGGCCGATGGTGACGAGTCGCCAGCCGGCGGCGTGGACGTCATCGAAGCGCCGGCCGTCGGCGGTGCCTTGCACGAACAGCGAGCCGGCGTGGGGTGAGTCGGCAGCGGTCACGCCGCCCTCGATGCCAGGAAGGGACGGGACGTCGATCGGTTGCGGTCCGACGAGCGGGGCCATGGCCTCGTCGCGTGCGGTGGCCGCGTCGGGGTCGGGGATGCAGATGAT
>CAVSZO010000036.1:0-28551 GCA_963732335.1 Ilumatobacteraceae bacterium
GGCGAGGGCGTCGCCGAGGCGCCGTTCGGCGAGTCCGAGGCCGTAGTGCGGGGCGGTGTCGAAGTAGGCGATGCCGAGCCGGATCGCCGTGGCGACGGTGGCGGTGGCGGTGTGCCGTCGATCGTGCGGTAGAGGTTCCCCAGCGGCGCCGTGCCGAGTCCGAGCGGCGAGACCGCAACGGCCGAACCGCCGAGCCGGCGCGGTGGCGTCATTCCAACGACCACACGGCCCGCATGCCGGAGTCGCGGCCGGAGTAGTCGTCCTCGACCTCGAGCAGCTCCGCCATCCGCGCCTGCCACGGGATGTTCGCCGGGTGGTCGCGCAGGGCGGCGCGCATCGCCTTGTAGTCGTCGCAATCGACGACGTGGAAGAGGTCGCGCCCGTCCCGCCAGATCCGCCATTGGTGGACACCGGCGGCGCGCAGCGCGGCGTCGAGCTCGGCGGGGATGGTGGCGTGGATGCGGTCGTAGTCCGCCTCACGGCCGGCCTTGAGGACCGTGTGCAGGGCGATCGTCTCCATCAGCTCTCCTCGCGGGTGCTCCGACGGGTCAATCCTGGGCCTTTCCGCTCGTGATCCGGGCGACGATGAGGGCGAGCCAGGATGATCCAACCGTAGATTCCCCGGATCCGCTGCCCGGACACTCCGGCCAGGGTGAGGATGTCGTGGATCAGGCCGAGGACGAGGACACCGCACATGGCGCCGCACAGCGCGCCCTTGCCGCCATCGAGGCTGATCCCACCGATGACGGCGGCGGCGAACACGCTGAAGGTCATCCCGTCGCCCTGCGCCGCGCCGATCGCACCGAGGCGCCCGGTCATCAGCATCCCGGTTGCGAGGGTTGTGGAGAGGTCGGTGTCGGGACCCGTTCATCGGCGGACCCGCAGTCGGGAGACGTCGCTCATCGATCCGATCCGATCGTGACGTCGGTGACGGCGGCGTCGTCTGCCCACACGGCGCCCGACGGGAAGCGGTGGCGTTCGATCGTGTCGGCGCGGAGCTGCGCCGACATCCCGGGGGCGGTCGGAGCGATGTAGCGCCCGTTGCGGATCTGCACAGGTTCGGTGAAGTGCTCGTGGAGGTGGTCGACGTACTCGATCGCACGCCGCTGCGTGGTGCCGCTGACGGCGACGAAGTCGAACATGGCGAGGTGCTGGACGAGCTCGCACAGGCCGACCCCGCCGGCATGGGGGCACACCGGCTTGTCGAACGCCGCGGCGAGGAGGATGATCGCCAGGTTCTCGTTGACCCCGCCGACGCGGGCGGCGTCGATCTGCACGATGTCGAGCGCCTCCGACTTGGAGGAACTGCTTGAACATGACCCGGTTGTGGATGTGCTCGCCGCTGGCGATCGGCACCGGGGCGACGGCGGCGCGGATGCGGGCGTGGCCGACGATGTCGTCGGGGCTCGTCGGCTCCTCGACCCAGGCCAGCTCAGCTGGTCGCAGTCGATCGATCCAGGCGATCGCCTCGTCCACGTTCCAATTCTGGTTGGCGTCGACGGCCAGGCCGACGTCGGGACCGATCGCCTCGCGGGCGAGGGCGAGCCGGCGGACGTCGGCGTCAACGTCGGCTCCAACCTTCAGCTTGATCTGCCGGAACCCGGCGGCGATGGCTTCGGCAGCAAGGCCGACCATCTTGTCGTCGCTGTAGCCGAGCCAGCCGGGGCTGGTGGCGTAAGCGGGATACCCGTCAGCGAGGAGCTGCTCGGCGCGGGCGTCCCGTCCGGGCATGGCGTCGCCGAGGATGGTCAGTGCGTCGGACTCGCTGAGGGCGTCGTCGAGGTAGCGGAAGTCGACGAGGTCGACGAGCTCCCGTGGCGCCAGCCCGGCGAGCAGCCGCCACAACGGCTGGCCGGCACGGCGGGCGCGGAGGTCCCACAGAGCGTTGAGGATCGCCCCCGCCGCCATGTGGATCACGCCCTTCTCCGGTCCCAGCCAGCGGAACTGCGAATCGTGGACGAGATCGCGACTGACGGCCCCGAGGTCACCGAGCACGGCGTCGAGGTCGCGCCCCGGGAGCCCCGCGGCGAGCGACTCGATCGCCGTGCACTGGATCTCGTTGCCGCGCCCGATCGTGAAGGCGAACCCATGCCCGGCCAGTCCGTCGACGTCGGTACGGACGATCAGGTACGCCGCCGAGTAGTCCGGGTCAGCGTTCATCGCGTCCGAACCGTCGAGCATCAGCGATGTGGGGAAGCGCAGGTCGAACGTCTCGACGGTGGTGATCCTCGGCATCGTCAGCGCCTCGCCAGGTCGGCGCCAGTCAGCGTCATGTGTGGCGATCCCCCTCTTCAGCGACCCGGGATTCATCCGATGTCTTACGGCACTCAATCAGGGCTTTCCGACGATGTCAAGGCCCGGCCCCGCAAACGGCCCGGAAGTAATCGGATGACTCACCGACCCGCCGCCACAACGGCCTCGGGATCACAGGCCAGAACAAGGCTGACGTGCTCGCCTTCGCCGCCTGCTCGCGAGCGCACTGGACCAAGTTCTGATTACGGATGAAAGTGTCAACCCCTGGCCGCGGAGTTGCGTGGGGGAGCGCAAGGGCGGCCACCTACTAACGCGACCGACCCTGTCCCGGATCGGCTCGCGGAGGCATCGTCTATGAGGAGACGCATGCCAGAGCGGCGGCGGAAGCACGACCCGCGAGTTCCGCAAAGATGCGCGGGGCGGTCGTTCGGAGACCGTAGGCCTCGCCCGGGGTACGGAGTCGGATCGGAGCCGGGTCGACCCGGAGACAATCGCGGCCAGCGCTCGGCCAGCGGCCACTCGAAAGCTGGCGACTAGTCGTGCCGGCACGACACAACACGCGCACGCGAACCCGGCTGTCGGCTGCCGTCAAGAGCGCACGACGCACCGGCGGCCGACGACGTGGTCCACAATGCGTGCGACCGAACAGACGGGTCGGGCGTCCACAGACTCCCGTGGTCTGCCGAGTGTCGAGGTGTGCCGGCCGGTCGAAACTTGACCTCGGTCGCTTCGCACGAAGCGCGACCGAACGTGCCGACGGATCGTTGCGTGAACGACCCGCGGCGATGGCTGCCCGTGAGACGGGTTGGCCTGCCGAGTGTCTACGGATTGTCCACGAACGGGGCGAAACACGCCGGCATGGGGCGGCACGGGCCGGACACTGCATTCGCTAAATCCCTGCGTAGGTGGCATCAGCCGGCACTCGACGTCATCCGCCGGACGGCTCGGGCGTCCATTGCAGTTACTGCGCCAAGGTGCCGGTGGCTTCGGCCCTGATGTCGGAGCTGCATCCAGTCGATCAGTCCATGGGGTGATGCGGCGCATCGGTTTCCGCGTCGGAACCGCGCCAATGCCTCGCCGATCAGCGCGGCAGCGCGAAGGTCAGCGCGCGGCATGGCGTGGGCGTACCACCGGTGGGTCGTCGATGGATCGCGGTGGCCGAGCCGCTCGGCGACGACGACGGGAGCCTCACCGGCGCCGAGCAACTGGGAGGCGTGCCAGTGGCGCAGGTCGTGCAGGCGTCCGGTGTAGCCCGCTCGCTCGCGCAGCCGCGTGAGTGCCTGGGTGAGGCGGTTCGGCTTCCACGGCGCCGCACCGTCGGGCTCGTCGCTGAGGACGAAGGCATCGGGCACCAGAACAGTGCGGCAGAACGCGGCCCGCTCGTCCATCGCCCGGCGGTGCCGGCTCAGCACCTCGACGGTCGGCGCGTCGAGTTGCAGCACGCGCTGTTGGTGGTTCTTGGCGTCGCCGACGACCACGCGGTCCGCTACGTGCTTGACCGCCCGGCGGATGACGCAGACGCCCGCGGTCAGGTCGAAGTCTCGCCATTGCAGCCCGCACACCTCCCCGCGTCGGCCGCCCAGCGCGGCCAGCAGCCGGAAGGCGACGGCGAGCTCGGGCTGGCGGCTCTGCTCGGCCGCCTCGATCAGCGCCACGACGGCGTCCGCCGTCGGGACGTCGAGTTGGCGGCGAGGCTCGGGCGGCGGCGACGCACGGGCGGCGACGTTGTCGCCCACCCAATCCCAACGCACGCCCTGGGCTAGGCAGCGATGCACGAAGGCGTGGTACCGGCGCACGCGGGCGGTGACGATCCGCCTCGTGCCAACTCACCGTAGAAGGCGTCGAGGTGGCTCGCCCGCAACTTGCGCAGCGGCACCTTGCCGAGGCGTGACTCGAAGCGAGCCGCGATCTGCCGGTACCCGATCAGCGTGGTGGGCTCACGACCGAGCGCCTCGAGGTGGTCGATCACAGCTTCGAACAACTCGGCGAGGGTGTGCGTCGACCCGCCGCCGCCCTTGCGCTCGACCTCGATCAGCAGCTGGGCCCGCAACGCGTTGGCGTCCTTCACGCTGCCGCGAACGGTGCGCGAGAGCTGCCGAGCCTTGCCCGTTGCCGGGTCGACCCCGCCGTACACCCGGACCTCGAAGTAGCCGGGACGCTTCTCGCGGATGCCGGGAGCCAACCGGGCGGGCATGGTCGCTCATCCTAGCCGAAAGTAGTGGGACACTTGATGGGACACTCGCCAAATTCGGCCTTGACAGACGATCTCAGCAGGCACAATATGGCCTCTGACCAGGATCTCGTCTGGCGCCCCCGGCAGGATTCGAACCTGCGACGCACGGTTTAGGAAACCGACGCTCTATCCCCTGAGCTACGAGGGCGGGCAGTTCAGTGTATGTGTCGCTGCGCCGGCACCCGAGGAGCAACTGGTCACGCCACGCCGAACGCCGCGTAGCCGACCACCCGGTCGGGCGGGCCGACGGTGTCGGCGGAGGTGGCGATGTCGAGCAGGCTGGTCGTGAGGCGGCGCTGCCGGGCCGTGGCGACGAGGACCGCGAGCGCGTCCATGCCGCAGGCGTGATCGGCGCGGAGGTCGCCGTCGCGCCCTTCCACCACGGCGGCGGCCGTGGCGTCGTCGACGGATCGTGCGGCGCGATCGTCGAGATAGTGACTGAGGTCGGTGCTGACGACGACCACGGTCTCGTCGCCACCCCACAACTGATCGAGCAGAGACTGGAGCACGGAGCGAGCGTTGCGTTGCCCGGTGAGCAGCGGAAGGAACTCGAACTCGCCGAGGACTCGCTGGAGGAACGGAAGCTCGACTTCGATGCTGTGCTCGTCACGGTGGGCGACATCATTGATCCCGACGCCGGGAACCGTGAGCGCGTTCCACCGGGCTTGCTCGTCGATCGGCACGGGCCCCAAGGGCGTGTCGAAGGCGTCCGCGCTGCTCGTCGCCACCCCGGCAAAGGAAACGAAATGGGACGGCCCGGCAACCACGACACGACGAACGTCGCCGGCGCGCGGGAGGAGCTCGGCGAAGGCGTGCCCAGCGACGGGACCGGAGTACACGTAGCCGGCGTGCGGTGCGACGATCGCCTTGGGAGGCCGCTCCATCACGGGTAGCCGCTCGGCGACGAGCCGATCGACGAGGTCGGCAAGCTCGTCGCGATCGGCGGGATAGAACGCTCCGGCGACGGCGGTGGGCCGGCGATTCACAGCCGCGGGGTGATGAGGACGGGGACGCGCCGGCGTCCCCAGCTCTCCGGCGGACCGTCGAACCGTCCTGGCAGCTGGGCCCCGCACCGGTTGCAGCGACCGCCGTCGGACAACTGGTAGTCACCCAGCTCGTACCAGTCGCGCTCGATCACCCTCGTTCCGCACCCAGGGCAGTAGGTGCTCGACCCCTCGCTGTCGTGGACGTTGCCGGTGTAGACGAAGTGCAGCCCTTGCTGCAGGGCGATCTCGCGGGCGCGACTCAACGTCGCCGGTGGCGTGTGCGGGACGTCGAGCATCCTGAAGTCGGGATGGAACGCCGTGAAATGCAGCGGGACGTCCGGCCCGAGGCGCTCCTGCATCCAATCGGCGAGGCGGTGGAGCTCGTCGTCGTCATCGTTGTGACCGGGGATCAGCAGCGTCGTCACCTCGAACCACACGTCCGTCTCATGGCGTAGGTAGCCGAGCGTCTCGAGCACGGGCTCGAGGTGAGCGACCGTGACGCGCTTGTAGAAGTCCTCGGTGAACGCCTTGAGATCGACGTTGGCGGCGTCCATGTGGGCATAGAACTCCGCCCGCGGCTCGGCGCACATGTAGCCATTGGTGACGGCGACGGCCTTCAGCCCGACGTCATGGCAGGCGTCGGCGACGTCGATGGCGTACTCCATGAAGATCACTGGGTCGTTGTACGTGAAGGCGACGCTGCGGCAACCAAGCCGCTTCGCCGTGGCGGCGATCATCTCGGGCGACGCGGCGTCGGCCAGCGTGTCGATCTCCTTCGACTTGGAAATGTCCCAGTTCTGGCAGAAACGGCACGCCAGGTTGCATCCGGCAGTGCCGAACGAGAGCACCGACGAGCCGGGCAGGAAGTGGTTGAGCGGCTTCTTCTCGATCGGATCGACACAGAAGCCGCTCGATCGCCCGTACGTCGTGAGCACGACCCGGTCCCCCTCGCGGGCGCGGACGAAGCACAGGCCGCGCTGGCCATCGCGCAGCTTGCACGCTCGCGGGCAGACGTCGCACTGCAGGCGGCCGTCATCGAGGGCATGGAAGTACCGCGTGCGGCACGGTGTGCGCCGACAGGTCGAGGCTCACCACCCGTCACGGTAGCGCTCCTCGTCGGCACGGGCGGCCGTTGCTGGGCTAGGTGTGGAGCTCGCGGAGCTCGCGGTCCGAAACCTCGCCCGGCTGCTTGCCCATGATGATCATCGCCAGCACTTCGTCCTTGGTGACATCGTCCTTGTTGACGGTGCCGACGAGCCGGCCAGTGAGCATCACGCTGATCCGGTCCGCCAAGTCGAACACGTCGTGGATGTCGTGGCTGATCAGGAAGATGCCGATGCCCTCCGACTTCAGCTGGGCAACGAGCTCGTGCACCTGGGCGGTCTCCGCCGGCCCGAGGGCGGCGGTCGGCTCGTCCATGATCAGGATGCGGGCGTTGAAGTGGACGGCGCGAGCGATGGCCACCGCTTGGCGCTGCCCACCCGAAAGCCACCCAACGGGGGTCTTGAGGTTCGTGAACCGAGGGTTGAGCCGGCGCATCACTTCCCGCGTGGCCGAGGCCATCGCCGAGTCGTCGAGCGCTCCCGTGCGGGTCAGCATCTCGCGCCCCAGGAAGACGTTGGCGGTGGCGTCGACGTTGTCGGCGAGGGCGAGCGTCTGGTAGATCGTCTCGATACCGAGCGGTCGGGCGTCGCGCGGGTTGCTGATCGACACGCGCTCGCCGTCGATGAGGATCTCGCCGGAGTCCGCCGGATGCGCTCCCGAGAGCACCTTCATCAGCGAAGACTTGCCGGCCCCGTTGCCCCCCACGAGGGCGACGACCTCGCCGGCGTCGAGGTCCACGCTGACGCCGTCGACGGCGTGGACGCCACCGAAGGACACGCGAATGTCGCGCATCTCCACGAGCGGGGTCGGACGCCCGTCTCCAGTCTCGGTCGTGATCGCAACCGGCTCGCTGACGCTCGTCATCCTGCCACCGTTCAACGAGCTCGCCGGCGTAGCCACGAGTCGAGGCCGACCGCAACAATGAGTACGATCCCGACGTAGACGTCCTGCGTCGGAGAGTCGACGCCGAGCAAGACCATCCCCGACCGCAGTGACTGAATGATCACGGCACCCAGCACGGCCCCTGGGATCGTGCCGATGCCACCGGCAAACGAGGTGCCACCGACGACGGCTGCCGAGATCACGTCGAGCTCGTTGGAGACCCCGAGGTTGGTGACGGCGGCATTGAGACGCGCCGTCTGGACCACGGCACTGATCGCGCACAGTACGCCCATCAGCACGAACGTGAGCATGATCGTGCGGCGGACGTTGATGCCGCCGAGCTCAGCAGCCTCGGGATTGCCGCCGATGGCGTACACGTAGCGGCCGAAACGTCGCCGCCTGGCGAGATAGGTCATCGCGAGGGCCACGACGATGAGGATTACGACCGGGTAGGCCACGCCGGTCGGGATCTCCAGCCCGCCGGGCGGTTCGACGATGCCGTGCCGCTCGGCGTACTGGGTGGCGAGCGCCGGCGGCCACAGGTAGCTGTTCGCAACCGCGACCGCGCCGAGGACCACCAGGCAGCCGAGCACCCCGAGCCCGATGTCGATGCCGAGTGGGCGGACGGCGAACTGGTACCGGTGGCGTCGCCGGCGGGCGATGACGATGCCGTAGACGATGCCCACACACGCGAGGCCGGCCAGCAGCCAGCTGCGCCACTCGCCGAGCGCACCACGTGGTCCGCCGCCGAGCAACTGGAAGTTGCCGTCCATCGGGGCGAGCGTCTGGCCCTGGGCGTAGCGGAAGATCAGGCCGCGCCAAATCAGCAGGCCGCCGAGGGTGACGACGAACGAGGGCACACCCACGTACGCGATGACGAAGCCCTGGGCGCCGCCGATCGCCGCCCCCAGGGCGATCCCGACGGCCGCGGCGATGATCCACGTGAACCACCGGTCGAACCCGAGATCCAGCGTGTTGGGGATCCACTCGGTCTGGACCATCGCCATCGTGTACCCGATGAAACCGAGCTGCGAGCCGACCGACAGATCGATGTTGCGCGACACGATGATCAGCACCATGCCGGTTGCCATGATGGCGATCGAGGAACTCTGGACCGACAGGTTCCAGAGGTTGCGGGCGGTGAGGAAGTCGCCTCCCGATCGGAGGTCGAAGCCGATCCAGATGATCGCCAGCGCGCCCACCATGCCGAACAGGCGAGCATCGATCTCGGTGGACGCCCACAGCCCGCGCCACGTCGAACGCGGACGCGCCGGACGAACGGTTGTTGGTGTTCCGACCTCAGCCGTCACGGCGCCACTCGCGCGTAGACGCGCCACGCGCCGAACCGACGCATGGCACGTCTACCGCCACTGTAGGGACTGTCAGCCGCCCGTCGTCGCCGGAGCCGTGTCCATCGACGCGGTGTCCGCGGGAGCGCTGTCCGCTGGCGCTGTGCCTTCTGCGCCGGCCGCACGCGTCGCACGCCGCGACCGTACCGGGCTCCACGCCCTGGCACAGCGTCTCCTGGTCGATCCATCCGGCGTCGACCACGACATCGAGGTTGTCCTGGGTGATCGGTTGTGGTGCGAGCAGGATCGATGTCAGCTCGTTGCCGCCGGGCGACGTGAAGGGTGCGGTGCCCTCGACGGCCGCGATGTCGGGATTGGCGCAGAGCTGCAGAGCCGCCTCACCGGCCGCCGTGCCGAGTAGGCGGGAATCCTTCCAGACGCTGACCGTCTGCGTGCCAAGGGCGATCCGGTTGAGCGCCGCAAGGTCGCCGTCCTGGCCCGAGACCGGGACCTGGCCGGCAAGGCCTTGGGCCTCCAAGGCAGCGACGACGCCACCTGCCATCCCATCGTTTTCGGAGAGCACGGCCTGGACGTCGTTGTTGGCCTCGGTCAGGAACTGTTCAGTGTTGGTCTGGGCGATCGAAGCGTCCCAGTTGTCGGTGTAGTCCTCGCCGACGATGGTGATGTCGCCGGCGGCCACGGCCTCACCGATGATCTCCTCGTACCCGGAGCGCAGGAAGTCGGCGTTGGCGTCGGCGGCGTTGCCCTTGATGATGATGTAGTTGCCCTCGGGCACCAGCTCGAAGATCTCCCGAGCCTGCATCCGCCCGACTTCGACGTTGTCGAACGACATGTAGAGCGCTGCCGGGTCCTCGATGAGGCGGTCGTAGGAGATGACGGGTACGCCGTTGGCGATGCGCGCTGGCCACCGACGGCAGGATCGCCGTGCCGTCCTGGGCGAGGATCACGAGGACGTTGGCGCCCTGGGCGATGAGGTTCTCGACGTTGCTGGCCTGCGTCTCGGCCGAGGACTCGGCGTCGTTGGAGATGTAGGTGCCGCCTCCGGCCTCGATCGCCGCCTGATCATCGTCGGCTCGTCCCACTTCGCCCAGCGCTCTTCCTGGTAGTTGTTCCAGGAGACGCCGACGACGCAGTCGCCGCCACCTCCCTCGGCGGCGCCTTCGGTACCGGGCGGTTCGGTGCCGGGCACCGTCGTGGCGCTGGCGATCGGGCCGAAAGCACCGACCGCCAGTACGGATGCCGCGCTCAGTGTGAGCACCGTCGATCGACGAATGTGCATTGGGTCCCTCCCCATTCCTGTCGCGATCCGCCGTGGATCAGCGCCAATCGGAGATCGTAGACGACGACAACAAATCGTGGAAATCGTTCAGCGAGCCGTGCCGTCGAAATAGCGCTGGGCCAGCGCCCACGCCTGCTGGCCGCACTCGGCGCCGATCTGGCGCCCTTCGACGTCGTCCTCGGCGATGTGGATGCCCATGTACAGCCGCGAGACGCCGGCCTGATCGGCGGCGTCGAAGTAGGTCGCCCACTGCAGCGTGGTGTCCTCCGTCGGTCCCTCCTCGTGGAGCAGCTCACCCCGCGGCACGGTCCACTCCGTGAGGCCACCGGGAAAGTACGCGTCTCCCGTGAAGGCGGTCATCACTTCTGCGGCCGCCCGACTGAACGTGCTGTGCCCCGAGACATAGCCCGGGAACGCGGGCGTGACAAACGTTGACCGCTGATACGGCACCCAGTCGACCGCTCGGATCCAGCCGACGCCGCTCGTCTCGGTCGTCGGGTCCTCGGGGAACCCCTGCCAGGCTCTCACGGCGATCTCGCCGACGTGGTCGCCGAGCGCCTCGTGTCGCTCGCCGGGCGCGCTCGACTCCTCGCTGATCACCTCGATCAGACCGTCTTCGAGCGGGAGGCCGTCGGGGTCGTACGACGGACCCTCGGGGTCGCTCGACTGACCCTTGCCACCCATGAAGCGGATCATCGAGATCGGCCGGGCCGAGTCGTAGTGGCCCTTGAGACCCCACGCCGCGACGGCCGCGTCGTGGACGGCGCCGTTGAGGGCGAGGTACAGCTTGACGTCCCACTCGAGGGCGTCGACCTCCTCCCCTGTGCCGCCGATCCGCCGCTCGAAGCCGGGCGAGTCGGCGACAGCGTTGGCGATCACGTTCCAGTGGCCCGGTGGGGTCTCCGATTTGGGTCCGTCGGCCCAGTACTCGGCCAACGCCCGCCCGTAGTCGGCGCGCAGAACGACGTTCGGTTCGTAGGGCTCGCCGGTGGCCGGGTTCTCGTCGTGCCCGTCCCCATCGTTGGTCCCCAAGGTGTTGTCACCGAGCGCGCCCGGGCCGATGTCGACCTCCACGTCGTCCGTGGCGTCGAGTTGGCTGCTGTAGCGGAGCACGGTGACGGCGGCCTGCTTGAACGCCTCGTCGGTCACCGAGTCGCCGAGGCGTGGCGGGGGGCCCGGATCGATCGGGGTGCCGTCGTCCGACGGCGGCAGGGCGAAGGACGTGACGCCACCCCAGTGCGGGCCGATGACGTTCTGCACGGAGCCGGGGATCGGAAGCCCGTTCTGGGCAACCTGCTCCTCGAGCGCCAGCGGCTGCCACGCGTTGGGATCGCGCATCTCGGTTCCAGGTTCGGTGACGAGCAACGGGTCGTTGGCAGGGGTGAAGCTGTTGTCGACGTAGCGCTCGTTCTCGAGCGCGCCATCGTCCAGCCCGTACTCGATGAGCGCGGCGGCGATGCGGTTGCCCAGCGCGGCGGGCGAGTCACCTTCAGTCGATTCGAAGTCGGTCCGGTAGCAGAGCGATGCCATCACGGCATCCAGCTGTTCGGCGGCGACCGGGAGGTCCGACACCGTGCCGTAACGCCAGAGCAGGAGGCGATAGGCGGCGTAGCTGATGGCAGCCTCCCGCGCAGCGGTGACGTCGTCGGCTTCCGCCTTCTCGGTGACGAGGTAGCCGTCGGCGACGTCGTCGTACGCCGCCCACGCGTCCCACATCGCCACCGAGGTGTGGAACAGGTTGCGGGCATGCACGGTCGGCGCCGGCACGACCTGGCGGATCAGTTCGAGCAACGTGTCGTCCCAGACGCGGGCGACCGAGCGCCCGCCGAGATCTGCTCGCTCGCAGCCGGCAACCTCGAAGTCCGAGTTGCCCGCGGCGCGGGCCGGAAGCGCTGTGGCGACGACAGCGAGCGCGCCCACCATCAGTGCTGCCGTCCGCGCCCTACCCGACCGCCGTCCTTGGTATCCCACTGCCAGAGCCGCGCACCATACCGGCGCGGGACGGTGTGGTTCAATCCGACCGTGCGTTCGTGGGCCAGCCTCAGTGCGATCGGGGCGACGGTGGCCATCGGCATCGCCCCGGCCGCGCCGCGTTCGCCCGACCCACCCGCTCCATCGGCTCCGCGCTTCGTCGAGGAGACGGGCGCCATCGACCACCGCTACACCGGCGACTTCCAGTACTTCGTCGGCGGCGGCGTGGCGGCCTTCGACTGTGACGACGACGGGCTCAGTGAGTTGTTCTTCGCCGGCGGCAGTGACCCGGCCGCGCTGTACCACAACGAGAGCGCGCAAGGCGGGGCGTTGCGGTTCGCGCCACTGGTGTCGCCAGTCACCGACCTGGCTGCCGTCACCGGCGCCTACCCGCTCGACCTCGACGGAGACAGCCACACCGATCTGGCCGTGCTGCGCGTCGGCGAGGACGTCGTCCTGCGTGGACTCGGCGACTGTCGGTTCGAGCGCGCCAACGAGTCACTCGGCATCGACGGCGGTGACACCTGGACCGTCGCCTTCAGCGCCACGTGGGAGGGCGACAACGAGTTGCCCACGCTGGCGTTCGGCGACTACCTCGAGGCCGATCAAGAGGGGTGCGAGGACAGCCGGCTCGTGCGGCCGAGTGCCGAAGGCGACAGCTATGCGCCGCCGGTCGCGCTCTCGCCCGGCTATTGCACGTTGTCGGTGTTGTTCAGCGACTGGAACCGGTCGGGGCAGCGCGATCTGCGGATGACCAACGACCGCCACTACTACCGCGACGGGACGGATCAGTTGTGGCGCGTCGATCCGGGCGAGACGCCACGGCCCTACACCGAGGCAGAAGGGTGGCGCCCGATGCAGATCTGGGGGATGGGCATCGCCAGCGCCGACCTCACCGGCGACGGCTATCCCGAAGTGTTCTTGACCAGTCAGGGCGACAACAAGTTGCAGACCCTCGCCGACGGGGCGGCTCAGCCGACGTACGAGGACATCGCCTTGGAACTCGGGGCCACCGCCCATCGTCCCTACACCGGCGGAGACGTGCTCCCGTCCACGGCGTGGCATGCAGAGTTCGGCGACGTCAACAACGACGGTTTCCTCGACCTGTTCGTCGCCAAGGGCAACGTCGAGGCGCAGCCCGGATACGCCACTCGGGATCCGAGCAACCTCCTGCTCGGACAAGACGACGGGACGTTCGTCGAAGGCGGCGAGGCAGCGGGAATCGTCAGCTACGAGCGGGCGCGCGGAGGCGCCCTCGTCGACCTCAACCTCGACGGGGCACTCGACCTCGTCGTCGTCAACCGCGAGGAACCGGTCACGGTGTGGCGCAACGTCGGCGCCGGCGAACGCGACGAACCGGCATCGATGGGCGACTGGATCGCCGTGCGGCTCCGCCAGCCGGCGCCCAACGTCGACGCCATCGGAGCGTGGGTGGAGGTGCGGGTCGGTGAGCGCACGCTCGTGCACGAGGTCACCGTCGGCGGCGGCCACGCCGGCGGTCAGCTCGGCTGGGTCCACGTCGGTCTCGGAGACGCCGGAGGGGCCTCGGTCCGCGTCCAATGGCCCGATGGCGAGACCGGCCCGTGGATGGACGTTCAGGCCGGCGAGTTCGCGATCATTGAGCGATGACGACGACCGTGACGAGAAGGGCGGTGCTCGCCGACGTCGAGCTGCCGGACTTCGGGATGCCGCTCACCGAGCCGCTGCTCCCCGCGTCGATCTACGCCGACCGGTTGGAACGCCTGCGGACGCGGATGGAGGAGCGGCGCTACGACCGACTCGTCATGTGGGCCGATCGCGAGCACAGCGCCAACGTCGCCTTCCTCACCGGGTTCGACCCTCGGTTCGAGGAGGCTGTGCTCGTCGTCTCGCCGAGCGGCGATCCGGCACTCCTCGTCGGCAACGAGAACTACGCGTCGGCCGAGGCTGCGCCGCTCCCGGTGCGGTGCGTGCGCTTCCAGGACCTCAGCCTGCCCGGCCAGCCTCGTGACGCGTCGTTGCCGTTGCCGGAGATCCTCGCCTCCGAGGGCATCTCGAGCGGCAGCCACGTCGGCGTCGTCGGATGGAAGACGTACGCGACCAGGGACACGATCGAAGCCCCGTCGTTCCTCGTCGACGAGCTGCGCCGGGCCACCGGCCCGACGGGTCTCGTCGAGAACGCCACCGACCTCTTCATCGACGCCGCCGACGGGCTCCGCGTCGTCAACGAGGTCGAGCAGCTGGCGGCGTTCGAGTGGGCGGCGTGCCAGACCTCCCACGGCGTGCGCAACCTGATCACCGGCCTGCGTCCGGGCATGACCGAACGGGAGGCCGTGCGGCTGCTGGAGTGGAACGGCGCTCCCCTGTCCTGCCATCTCATGCTGACCGCCGGCCCGCGGGCGCGGTTCGGGCTGTTGAGCCCGGGCGACCGGCCGATCGAGCGGGGTGATCCACTGACCACCGCGTTCGGGATCTGGGGAGCGCTCAACTGCCGGGCGGGTTTCGTCGTCGAGGAATCGTCGGAGTTGCCGGCCGAGATCGACGACTACGTCGAGCGGCTCGTCGCCCCGTACTTCACGGCCGTCGTCGAGTGGTACGAGGCGCTGCACGTCGGCCAGGTGGGCGGCGTGCTGCAGGCGATCGTCAACCGCCACCTCGGCGACCCGTTCTTCGGCATCTTCCTCAATCCCGGCCACCAGCTCCACCTCGACGAGTGGGTGAACTCACCGGTGTTCGCCGGCTCGACGGTCGAGCTGCGGTCCGGGATGACGCTCCAGTGCGACATCATCCCGGCGACCGGCACGCCGTACTTCACGACCAACATCGAGGACGGACTGGCGTTGGCGGACGGTTCACTCCGAGCGGCGTTCTCCAGCGCGTACCCCGAAGCCTGGGCCCGCATCGAGGCTCGCCGGCGGTTCATGATCGAGACGCTCGGCATCGATCTGCACCCCGACGTGCTGCCCTTCTCCAACCTCGCCGCCCACCTGCCCCCGTTCCTGCTGCGGCCCGACCAGGCGATGACGATGGCCGCTGGCCATCGGAGTGTTTCCCGCCCGGCGTTCATCGCTGTGTGCCCGAGAGAGACCAAATCTGGTCTTCTCAGGGCGCACAAGTAGAGCGGCGTTCGAGGCGTTCGCGCGAGCGTGTCGGTGACGTAGGTGGGACGGCGGGTCACGTCACCCCACGTGTACTCGTAGACGGCATAGCCGAGGTCCTGGAGCTCGTTGCGGCGCTGGGCGTCGCGGCTCCTATCGGCAGGATTGGAGTGACCGAGTCGACCGGAGACCTCGACCACCATGCGGAGGTCGGTGTAGAGGAAGTCGACCCGTGCGACGTGGCGACCGTCGCTGCGGACGCGGCGCTGTGTCTCCGGGCGCGGCAGTCCGGCTCGGCGCACGAGCGTCAGGAAGCGCCGTTCCAGCATGGTCTCACCACCGCTGTCGAGCAGCAGGGCATCGAGGAGGCATACACCGTAACGGCCTCGGGCCGCGCAGTGCAGTGAGTCGCTCGACGAGCACTAGCGGAGCCGATAGATGCAGGCGCATTGCACTGTCGATGGCTGCCGCCAACCGATCAGGCGATGCGCCTGCGGCGGCGAGATCGAGGATCGTGCGTGTTGCCGATGAGCAGCGGAAGCCGCAGACGATGATCACGTCGGCTGGACCGACAGTCGTCGTGGAGTGGACTGTGGCCCACTTGGGACCTCGTCGGCGGACTCCGCGCGGAGCGGTGAACTCGATGGCTTGCTCAAACGAGCGGTCGAGGCCGTGAAGCGCGGCGGCGGCCTCGTGGCTCACCCAGGCGTCGCCCCCGAGCGCGAGCAGGCCGATCTGCAATCGGCGGTGCCACGACTCCGGTGAGCCGCATACCACCGCCACCGTCGGTACTTCGAGTCAGGCGGCCAGCCGCCACATGCGCCCGGATGTCACGCGAGACGCCACACGCCTTCAGTTGCGTCACCGAAATTGCGCCGTACTGCTGTTGCGCGATGGACAGGGGACCGGGATGCCCAGCGCCGCAATCGAACTCCAGGACCTCGGTTACGCCGTGTACGAGTACACCTGGGGCGACATCAACCGACGTCCCGATTACGTCACGAACACGACTCGCGCGATACGCCATCCCGGCGTATACGTCAGTCCGCGCCATGATGCGACGTTGACGAAAGGAGCGACGATGTCCGATGAGAGCTGGCGCGGCAAGATCGGCGGCCTCGAGGGCGATGAGCTCGAGGCGTTCTTGGCCGAGGCGCACCTCGCCCGCCTCGCCTGCAACGACAGGTCGGGGTGGCCGTACGTCGTGCCGGTCTGGCACGAGTGGAACGACGACTCGTTCTACGTGATCCCGCGCAAGCGGTCGTCGTGGGCCGAGTTCCTACGCGACGAGCCACGTTGCGCGCTGACCATCGACGAGGACGGCACGCTGCGCAAGGTGATCGCCCAGTGCGAGGCCGAGTGCGTCGAGACGCCGAACGTCGGCGGCGCATGGGTGCCGATCGCCGAGCGGATGTCGACGCGGTACCTCGGCCCGAACGGCCCGAAATACCTCGAACCGACGCTCGACAAGGAGCGCTGGCTGTTCCGGCTGCGCCCGGTGCGGATGTGGACATGGCAGGGCGTCGACTGGGCGCCCCGCTATCACCGCTGATCCGTTCGCTCGAACATTGGTCCCCGCTCCGCCCGTCGCATCGCCGGTCCGCGCCCCGATCGCCTTGACGGGCTTTCGGCGGGAGTCGTACGGTGCTTCAGCCTTGGAGTGGTGGTCCAAAGTGATCCTGGGCGAGTCTTCAGACGACTTGACGGGACTGGCGAACGGGACCGGGGCTGGGAGGAGCAGAGGTTGCCGTCAGAACGTGGGGCGCCGTGATGGTCGTCCCTCGCCGCATCGGCCGGCTGGCGCCTTTCGCCGTGGCCGTCTTCGTCGCCTTGGCCGCGCTCGTCTCGCAGCCGGACTTCTACGACCCGGCGAACCTTCGCAACGTCGCCCGCCAGGCGTCGTTCCTCGGGGTCGTTGCGCTCGGGCAGCTGCTCGTCGTGATCGTGCGCGGGCTCGACCTGTCGGTCGGGGCGGTCATCACGGCGACGCTGCTGCTGATCGTCGAGCTCGCCGGGACCGCCGACGGCAGCCTGCCCGTCGCGATCGTCGCGATCGTCGCGATGGCGCTCGCCGTGGGCGCACTGAACGCCGTGCTCGTCGTCGCGCGTCGGGTGCCGGCGATCCTGGCGACCCTCGCCACGTACGCCCTCGTGCAGGGCGTCGGCCTGTGGCTCACCGAAGGACAGTCCCGAGGTCGCGTGCCGGAGGCGATCAAACCGCTCGGCACGGGCAACGTCGGACCCGTTCCGGTGCCGGTGATCATCGCGACCTCTCTCGCCATCGTCGTCGCGGTGGTCCTGCATCGCGGCACGCTGGGCCGGGCGATGTACGCGGTCGGGTCCAACCCGGAGGCGAGCTACCTGAGCGGCATCGCCCGCCGTCGGGTCGCCGCGATCGCGTTCGTCGCCTGTGCCACCCTGGCGATGGTCACCGGGCTCATGCTGTCGGGGTTCGTCGGGTTCTACGACCGGTCCCTCGGCGTGGGTTACGACCTCGACTCGATCGCCGCGGTCGTGCTCGGGGGTGCCTCCCTGGCGGGCGGCTCAGGCACCGTCGCCGGCACGCTCGCCGCGGTCGTCGGGCTGGCCGCCCTCGACAACCTCCTGGTCATCGCCGGGGTCGATCCGTCGGTGCAGCTCATGGGCAAGGCGCTGGTCCTCTTTGTCGCCGTCCTGGCGGCCGGCTGGCTCTCCTCGGCCCGTTTCGAGGACTCGGCGCGAATGTTGCGAATGTTGGAACCTGTGGCGACGCCACCCGAACCGAAAGGGGCACGGAAATGAGAAGAGGGATCGGAATCATGGCGGTCGTCGCCGTGACGCCGCTCGTGATCGCTGCCGGCGGCAGCGTGGAGGGGACAGACACCGTTGCCGACACCCAGCCGCCGGGGACCGGTGCGGGAGGGGACCAGTCGGACCTGCTCATCCAGGCGTTCGAGAACGATCCCCAACAGCTCGGCCTCGACCCGATCGAGCCGCCGGACTACGCGCACGACATCGTCAACGTCGACACGTCGGAGTACCGTGATCGATGGAACGCCCCGTATCGCCTTTGCCATCCAGGCGCCGGAGTTCAGCTGGCCGGCCACCTACAACGCTGCGGTCGAGGCGCGTCAGCGGGAGGCCTATCCGGACATCGACCTGATCATCAGCGGCACAGGACTCGGCGAGACGGACTCGCAGGTCGCGACGATCGAGGACCTCTTGGTCCAGCAGCCTGATGCGCTCATCATCACTCCGCTCACCGACGTCAGCGGCCCCATCGAGCAGGCGACCGCACAGGGAGTCCCGGTGGTGCTCTGTACGGGGACGGCCGAGACAGACGCCTACGTCACGCGAGTCGACCGCGACAACTACCTGAACGGCGCCATCGGCGCTGAGTGGATTGCCCGCGAGATCGGCGGCGAGGGCAACATCGTGATGCTCGGCGGTCCGGCCGGAGTACCGACGGCAGAGGCCCGTTTCGAGGGCTCGCACTCGGTGTTCTCGCAGTTTCCGGACATCGAAATCCTCGCCGAGGAGAACACGTCCTGGGACGCCGCCAGCGGGAAGGAGATCATGCAGGCGCTACTCACGCAGTTCGACGACATCGACGCCGTCTGGGCCGATGGCGGCGGCCAGGCAGTCGGAGCGATCGAGGCGTTCAAGGATGCGGGCCGCGAGATCCCGCCGTTCACCGCCGAGCCGCTGAACGGTTTCCTCAGGCAGGCCAGCGAGGAGGGTTTCCCGTTCGTCGCTGTCGGATACCCGCCGTCGCACTCGGCGGCGTGCCTGGACGCAGCCATGGCGATCCTGGCGGGGGAGACCGTGCCCTCGTTCATCAACGTGGAGGTCCCGCTCTTCGACCAGACCGGCCTCGACGAGTGGTATCGGCCCGACTGCGTGGACGACCTGTGGCTGCCGACGCCACTGAGCGACGAGGAGCTCGTCGAGCAGGGATTCTGTGAGGGTTGACGACTCCGCAGACACCGCCGTCGGTGCGGCCGGCACGGCCGAGCCCGTGCTGGCCGCCCGCGGCATCACCCACCGCTTCGGACGGGTCACCGCGCTCCGCGATGTGACGGTCGCCCTCCGCGCCGGAGCGGTGCACGCGATCGTCGGTGAGAACGGTGCCGGAAAGTCGACGCTCGCCGCGATGCTCGGCGGCGCGCTGGCGCCGGACGAGGGGAGCGTCGAGCTGCACGGCGTCGCCCAGGCCTTCTCCGCGCCGGGCGACGCGCTCGCCGCAGGGATCGGGATCGTCTACCAGGAGCTGTCGCTGTTGAGCGATCTCTCCGTCGCCGACAACGTCATGTTGACCATCCAGCCGCGCCGGGGACTGCTCATCGATCGACGTGCGCAACGGGCGCGCGTCCGCAAGCTCCTCGAACGCGTCGGTGCGCCTTCGCTGCGCGTCGACCGGCCGCTCCGCGAGCTGTCCGTCGCCAAGCGACAGCTCGTCGAGTTGGCCAAAGTGCTGGCCCGTGACCCCGTCGCCGTCATCTTCGACGAGCCGACCGCGGTCCTGCCGGCGGACGACACCGAACGGGTCCTCGACCTGATCCGCGGCCTCGCCGACGACGGCGTCGCCGTCGGCTACATCAGCCACCGATTGTCAGAGGTGGAACGCATCGCTGACGAGATCACCGTGCTCCGTGACGGCACCGTCGTGTGGACTCGGCCGATGCGATCGACGACGCTCGATCAGGTCGTCTCGGCGATGGTGGGTCGACCGATCGACCAGGCGTTTCCCGAGCGCGCCACGACGGCGCGACCCGAACCGATGCTCGAGGTGACGGGCGTACAGCTCCCCGGCACCGGCCCGGAGGGCCTCACCTTCACGTGCCGGCGCTCGGAGATCCTCGGCATCGCCGGGCTCGTGGGATCGGGGAGGAGCCGGATCGCACGATTCCTCGTCGGGCTCGAGGGCGACCATGGCGGCGAGGTGCTCGTCGACGGCGAGCCTTACCATCCGCGCTCGCCACCGCACGCGATCCGACACGGCGTGATGCTCGTTCCCGAGGACCGCAAGGGCCTCGGCCTGATCCTGTCGCTCGCCGTGGACCGCAACATCGCGCTGCCGTCGCTGGAGCGCCTGCAGCGCTGGGGCCTGGTCGATCCGCAAGGCGAACGCCGACTGGCCGACCGCGTGGTGTCCGACCTCGACATCCGCGTCGCCGACGTGTCGACGCCGGCGCGGCATCTGTCGGGGGGTAACCAGCAGAAGATCGTCGTCGGCAAGTGGCTGGCGCGCGACCCGAAGCTGCTGATCCTCGACGAGCCGTTGCGCGGCATCGACGTCAACGCCAAGTCCGAGATCCACAGGGTCCTGAGCAGGCTCGCCGACGAGGGGCTGTCGATCATCCTCATCTCGTCGGAGCTCCCCGAGGTGCTCGGGCTCAGCGACCGAGTCATGGTCATGCGCAACGGGCGGATCGCGGGGATCTTCAACGACAAGCCGTTCGTACCCGACGACATCATGGCCGTCGCGACGATGGAGAGGGTGTGAGCGCGGCGGTCTCGGTTCTCCGCCGCGCCACCGCGCAGGGCCAACTCGTCTGGTTCCTCGTGCTGGCCGTCGCGATCCAGGCCTCCGTCAGTTCGGAGTTCTTCCTCACCTCCCTCAACGTGTCCAACGCGACCGGACAGATGGTGCCGCTGGCGCTCGCGTCGATGGGTCAGATGGTGGCGATCCTGGTCGGTGCGATCGATCTGTCCGTCGGCGCGACGGCGCGGGTGGCGGCACTCCTCACGGCGGGGTTCATCGACGACAGCCCCGCCCGCATCGTCCCGGTGGTCCTGGGGGTGCTCGTCGTAGGAGCACTGATCGGGAGTATCAACGGCGCGATGGTCGTGTGGCTGCGGATCCATCCGCTGATCGCCACCCTGATTACGTTCAACCTGTTGAGCGGCGCGGCCCTCGCCTACACGACCGGTCCGATCGGCGGGATCCCCTCGGGGACCGTCGCGACCATGAAGGAGCGGTTCCTCGGCCTTCCCTACCCGGTGTGGATCGTCATTGCGCTGGCCGTCGCCCTCGGCACGATGCTCACGCGGACCCGGTTCGGCAGGAACGCGTACGCCGTGGGCGGTGACGCCGAGGTCGCGCGTCGCGCCGGGGTGAACGCCGACGCGGTCCGCTTCCGGATGCTCGTGTTGTGCTCGATGCTCGCCGCCGCCGCCGGCATCGTCCTCGCCTTCCGTCAGGGGATTGGCGACCCCCGCGTCGCCGACGGCCTCGAGCTCGACTCGATCCTGGCCGTCGTCATCGGAGGCGTCTCGATCTTCGGCGGGCGAGGAAGCCTGGTCGGCGCGCTCGGCGGCGTCGTGTTCCTGAACATCCTCCGCAACGCGATGAACCTGCAGGGTGTGGACCCGCTCCTGCAACGGGTGGTCTCCGCCGCCCTTGTCATCGTGGCGGTGGTGCTGTTCACCCGGAGGGAGGAATGAGCTACGGGCGGCTCGTGGGCTTCGGCGAGGCGATGCTTCGGCTGACGGTTCGCCCGGGCGTCGCCCTGGAGACCGCGACGAGCTTCGAGGGCTCCGTCGGGGGCGCCGAGTTGAACGCCTGCATCGCGGCGGTGCGCGCCGGCATGCCCGCCACCTGGGTCAGTGCGCTCCCCGACAGTTCGCTCGGGCGGCACGTCCGCCGCCACGTCCGGGCCAACGACGTCGATGCCGTGGTCGTCACGCGGCCCCAGGCGCGGCTCGGCCTCTACTTCCTGGAGATGGCGCCTCCGCCGCACTCGCTACGCATCACCTATGACCGGACGGGGTCCGCGTTCGCGTTGCTCGAGCCCGACGACGTCGACTGGAAGCGCGTCCTCGCACCGGACACGTGCCTCCTCCTCACTGGCATCACGCCGCCACTCGGCGACGGCCCTCGCCGCGCCGTGGAGCAGGCGCTCACGACGGCGGGCGAGGTCGGGGCCACCGTCGCCCTGGACGTCAACTACCGGGCGGCGCTGTGGTCCCGTGAGGAGGCGTCGGCCTGGGTCGCCTCGGTCCTTCCGCGGATCGACGTCCTCTCGGCCAGCGTGGACGACCTCGTGGCCCTCGGGGTCGAGGGCCGCGACCCGCTTGCCGGCGCCGTCGACCGATTCGGGTTGCAGGCGGCCGTGACGATGTCCAAGCGGCGCGTGGACGACGTGCTCGAGTTCGACGTGCGCGCGGCGACGCCCGCGGCGGAGCACCGCACCGGGGAGCGAGCCGTCGTCGTGGATCCGGTCGGGGCCGGCGACGCCCTCTTCGGGACCTTCCTTGCCCACCTGCCGGCGGGCGACCTCGAGGTCGCCACGGAGCAGGGGCTGAGGGCCGCTGTCACCTGCGTCGGGCTGTTCGGCGACGCGCTCGTCGGCGATCTGTGGGATGCGGCCGAGACGAGGGGCGTGGTCCGATGATCGTCGATGCCCACCTGCACCTGTTCGAGCGGCAGTCGGCCGAGTACCGACGCGGGGTGCACCCGCTCTACCCGCCTGAGCTCCGCGCTCCAGCCGAGCAGTTCGTCGACGTGATGGATCGTCACGGCATCGAACGAGCCGTGGTCGTGCCACTCGATCATCACGACGACTACCTGGCGATGGTGCTCGGCCGCTTCGCGTCTCGCTTTCGTGGCGTCGGCGTGCTCGACGACGCCGATTCCGATGGTGTCACGTCGACCCGCCGCAGGCATCGCGACCTGGGGCTCGGAGGGCTGCGCATGGGTGGCCTCGGGCGGGCCGACGCCGGACGTGCCGCCGACCTGGATCGGTTGCCGGTGCTGGAGACGATGGAAGAGCTGGGGATGGTCCTGTGGTTCTACGGCCCGCCGGACCAGCTGCGCCTGCTGCCGATGGCATTGCGTGCCGTGCCTGGTCTGCGTGTGGTGCTCAACCATCTCGGCTTCTGCCCGACGGGCTACGACGTCGACGTGCATGGTCGGCCACGCATCGAGACGGTGCTGCCGCCGCCGACGCTGGACCTGGTGCTCGGGCTGTCCGAGTTCGCCGAGGTGATGGTGATGTTCTCCGGCCAGTACGCCTTCTCGCAGCAGCCACCGCCGTACGCCGACCTGACGGCGACCGTGCAGTCGATCGGTCGGGCGTTCGGCCTCGACCGGCTGGTGTGGGCGTCGGACTGGCCGTGGATCAAGGACGTGCCCGGCTACGGCACCCAGCTGTCGCTCGTCGATCACTTCTTTCCCGAGGCGACGCCGCAGGAGCGGGCGGCGGTGATGGGGGGCAACGCCGCCCGACTGTTCGGGTTCCGGCAGGCCTGACGTGCCGGTTCAGCAGCACGCGTCGCCTCGCGGCGTCCGCGTCGTTTGTGTCAGCGTGCACGCCCCCGCGGGCACGCACGCTGACACAAAGCGATGGTCAGCCGCCGGCTGTTGTGGCTGGTGCCTCTGCGGCAGCTGTGGTGGCTGGCGCCTCTGCCTCTCCACCAGCCGTGGTGGCTGGCGCCTCGGCCTCTCCGCCAGCCGTGGTGGCCGGGGCCTCGGCGCTCTCGCCGATGTTCTCCTCGTTATAGATGGAGAACGGACCCATCAGCACCCGCAGCCCGGCGTCGCGGGTCGGGTCGACCTCGATGGTGTACGTACCCAACCGGCCGGCGTTGAAGGTCGCCCCCTCGGCGGCTTCGATCTGGCCGGTGGCGATCCCGTACGTCACGTAGTACGTCAGGTAGCCGAGGTCGACGAAGCTCCACAGGGCGAACTCGGGGGCGCACCCGCTCTCGGTGAACTCGCGCATCTCGTCAGGAAGTCCGAGCCCGGACACCTTGATGTCCTCGCAGAGCCCTTCGTCCTGCATCGCCTTGGCGGCGGCGGCGATGCCAACCGTCGTCGGGGCCATGATCAGTTCGAGGTCCGGGTACTGGTCGACGAGCGCCAGCGCCTGGTCGTACGACTCCTCCGATTCGTCGTTGCCGTAGACCGTGTCGACGACCTCGATGTTCTCGTAATCGGCTCCTGCCATGACTTCTTCGAATGCGGCGATCCAGGCGTTCTGGTTCGCTGCGTCCGGGGAAGCTGACAGGATCGCCATCTGGCCGCCGTCGTCTCCGAGGACCGAGCGGGACATGTCGGCCATCACCTGACCGGTCTCGTCGAAATCGACCTGGGCGACGAACACGCTCTCGCCCTCGGCGGTCGGGATCTGCGAGTCCCACGTGACGACCACACCACCGGCGTCGACCACCTCCTGCACCGCGGGGACGATCTGGTCGCCGGCGTTGTTCGACAGCATCACGGCATCGACGCCCTGGGTGGCGGCGTTCGTCATGATCTCGATCTGCCCGGCGACGCTGTTGTCGGCGGTGGGACCGAGGAACTCGGCTGGGTTCGCGCCAAGTTCTGCGGCAGCTTCCTGGGCGCCCTCGTTGGCCTGGTCGAAGACGGCGATGCCGGTGAACTTCGGGAGCAGCACGGCGTTGAACTCGAGACCAGTCTCGAACTCGACCGCCTCGCCAGCCGGCGCGGCGGATCCTGCGGGCGCGGCGGATCCTGCCGGCTCAGTACCAGCAGGCTCAGTACCAGCAGGCTCAGTGCCGGGAACCGTGGTGTCCCCGGAAGCCCCGGCGAGCCCCCCGCCGGCGGCCAAAGCCACCGCGGCGAAGATCGCCCCCAATGTGTGATGTTTGCGCATGTGTCCTCCTTCAGGACGTGGTGAGCGGCGGTCGGTCCGCCATTGGTTGTGAGACTTGTTGATCACGAGGCCGACCCGATCGTCGACGCCGGCAGGTCGAGGTCGCGCGCCATCGGGGCCGTGCGGTCCCACCGGCGGCGCAATCCGTCAATGGCGTTGCGGGCGAGCACCGAGGTGATCAGGATGACGCCGATCACCCCCGTCTGCGTGTTGGCTTCGACGTTCGCCAAGCCGAGACCGTTGCGCAGGTTGAGGACGATCAGCACGGCCAGCGCCACTCCGGTCATCGTCCCGGCGCCGCCGAAGATGCTGACACCGCCGAGCAACACCATCGTGATGATGTCGAGCTCGAACCCGGTGGCCATGTCGCCGCGCACGGAGCCGAGACGGGCTGCATAGAGCAGCCCGGCGACAGCGGCAACCGTTCCTGACGCGACGAACAACCCGAGCTGGAGGCGGGACACGTTGAGTGCCGAGTAACGGGCGACGTCGGCGTTGTCGCCGACGACATACACCCGCCGCCCCAACGCTGTACGAGCCAGCACCACTCCGCCCACGACGATGCCCACGACGAACAACAGGACGCTGAACGGCAACGGGCCGATCAACGGCTCCTGGCCGAGGCTCTCGAACCAGGAGGGAAAGCCGCCATACGAGCGGTCCTCGACGAAGACGCGGGCGAGACCGCGCAGGCCGATCAGGCCGGCCAATGTCACGACGAGCGAGGGCAAGCCAAGTCGGGATACGCACCAACCCTGCACGAGACCGGCGGCGCTGCCGGCGGCGACGGCGATGAGGATGGCTATTCCGAACGGCACAGCCGCGCCGTCGTTGAGCGTCGCCAACACGGCTGCGCTCAACCCCATGACCGAGGCGACAGACAAGTCGATCTCGCCTGCGATGATCACGAACGTCATCATCACGACGATGATCACCTTCTCGATCGACAGCTCGAAGAGATTGACGAAGTTGTCGATGTCGAGGTAGTTGGTCGACTGCGTCACGTTGAACACGACCGTGCCGGCGAAGATCACCAGCAGCAACGACTCCCACGGGTTGCGGCGAACGAGATCGGCGACACCCGACCGGCTCACAGCGAACCCCCGGTGCCGACGGTTTGGCGGCTTCCGTCGATCACGTCGTTCGGTGCGGGCGGCGTAGCAGTCCCCATCGCCATGATCGTGCGCCGGTGCACGAACCGGCGGGCCAGCAGCCCGTCGAGCACGACGGCGAGGAGGATGAGCAGCCCGAGCACAGCGTCGCGCACGAACTCGCTGATCTGCGGTACGCGGACGATGCTCTGATCGAGTAGGCCGATCAGCAACGCACCGAAGAAACTGCCGACGATCGTCCCGGATCCGCCCAACGTGCTGACCCCGCCGACGACTGCGGCGGCGATCGACTCGAGCTCGAGCCCCTGTCCGGCCGACACGGTGAGCGTTCCGAAACGAGCCAGGAGGAGGAATCCGCCGAGCCCGGCCAGGGCCCCACACGCCGTGAAGGCGGCGATCGTCGTGCGCCGCACGGGCAGGCCCGACTGCAGGGCAGCTTCGGGGTTGGAGCCGATGGCGTAGAGGATCCGTCCGGCGCGGACGCGCGCCAGGAGCACCTGGAGGACGATGATCACGGCAATCGCCAGCACGAACATCGTGCGGAACTCGAACTCGCCGATGGCGAACACCGTGGAGCGCGGGAGGTCGACGAGCCATTGCGGTAGAGAGCTGGCCGTGATCGTGCGCGCCTCGGCGTAGCTGATCAGCCACGTTCGATAGATCGCCAGCGTGCCCAGCGTGACGATGATCGACGGGATCCGCCCGTAGGCGACGAGAGCGCCGTTGACGAAGCCGAGCAGCGTCCCGATCGCCACGGCGAGCAGCACGGCGACGACCGACTGCGTGCCGAGGTGGTTGCCGAGCACCTCACCGGTCAGATATGCGCTGACGCCGGCGATCGAGCCGACCGAGAGGTCGATGTTGCGGGTGATGATCACCAGCGACTGTCCGGCGGCGATCACCGCGATCACGGCAACACCTTGAGTCACCCGGTTGAAGAAGCGCCCAGACAGGTAGTTGTCGATCAGCAGGCTGAAGACCACGAGAGTGGCGATGATGATCAGGAACAGGGTGAGCTCCTTGATCCGCTCCGGTTTCAGCCTGCGGACTCTCATGCGACCGCCGCTGCCATGACACGCTCGGGGTCGGCTTCGTCGTGGGTGAAGACTCCGCGCACGCGACCTTCGCGCATGACGACGATGCGGTCGCTCATCGCCAGCACCTCGGGAAGATCCGACGAGATCACGATGACGGCGACGCCGTCGCGGGCGAGGTCGTCGATCAGTTGGTGGATGTCGGCCTTGGCGCCGACGTCGATGCCGCGTGTCGGCTCGTCGAGGATGAGAATCCGCGGCGCCACGTTGAGCCACCTGGCGAGCATCGTCCTCTGCTGGTTGCCCCCGGACAGGTTGCCGACCGGGGTGCGCAGCGATGCGGTGCGAATGCTCAGGCGGTCGCGGAAGCGTCCGGCCACTGCCTCCTCGGCGCTGCGATCGAGCAGACCGAACGGGGTGCGGTAATTGCCGATGGCCGGAAGGGTGATGTTCGACGCAACCGACTGCGGCATCGACAGCCCGAGGCGACGACGGTCCTCCGACAAATAAGCGATCCCGAGTCCCATCGCGTCCCGCGGGCTGCGGATCTCGACCGGCTCGCCGTCGACCTCGATCGTGCCCCGCTCGGCGGGAGCGATGCCGAAGAGGGCCAGCCCGACCTCCGTACGGCCGGCGCCGACGAGGCCGGCGAAGCCGACGACCTCGCCGGCGCGGACCTCGAAGTTCACATCTTCGAACGTCAGCGCACGGCTGAGTCCCTCGACCCGCAACATCGTGTCGCCAGGTATGTGGCGGGTGCGCACGAAGAAGTCGTCGATGTCCCGGCCGACCATCTCACGGACAAGCAGCTCGTGGGTCGTCTCGGAGGCCAGCCGGGTGGAGATGTGCCGGCCGTCCCGGAACACGGTGATCCGATCGGCGATGCGGAACACCTCGTCGAGACGGTGGCTGATGAACAGCACGGCGACACCGCGGTCGCGTAACCGGCTCACCTGGTCGAACAGGCGGTCGACCTCGTGGGCCGACAATGACGCCGTCGGCTCGTCCATGATCAGCACACGGGCGTCGAGAGAGATCGCCTTGGCGATCTCCACCGCCTGCTGTGCCGCGACCGCGAGAGTGTTGGCCGGGGCACGGGAATCGACGTCGATGTCGAGGGACCCCAGGATGGTGTCCGCTTCCTCGTACATCCGCCGCCACCGCACGACCTGTCCACGGTTGCGGTGGCCGATGAAGATGTTCTCGGCGACGCTGAGATCGGGGAAGATCATCGGCTCCTGATAGATGGCGACGATCCCCCGGCCCTGAGCATCGGCGGACGAACTCAGCTCGGCCTGCTCGCCGTCGATGCGGATGACACCCTCGTCGGGCTGATAGATCCCCGTCATCGCCTTGATCAGCGTCGACTTGCCGGCGCCGTTCTCACCGACCAGAGCGTGCACCTCGCCGGGGAACAGCGTGATTCCGGCGCCGTCGAGGGCCCGCGTCGCGCCAAAGCGTTTGTGCACACCGTCGAGCTCCATCACCGGCGCCGCAGCCGCGGCGCCGAACGCCTCACCGGCCGAGGCGTGATGGTCGTGGTCGACCACGACGTTCCCCCTTCGATCCTTCCGCCGCCGCATCTCGCGAGGCGCGTGCACGAAAGTAATCGATCGCACAGAATCGATCAACAGTTGTGGCGGTCATCGATCTGACACCAGTTGCACACCGTAGGCGCCGCCGCGCCCTACATTTCGGCGTGCCCGACCCG
>CAVSZO010000037.1:0-115549 GCA_963732335.1 Ilumatobacteraceae bacterium
AATCGTGTTCGTCACACGTTGTCCGAGTTGTGCTTGAATAGGCGCACCATAGGAAGGAGGTGGTCCACGACGATGCATGAACTATCCGGGACCCTGGAGGTGGTTGGCCGCTGGGCGGCCACGGTGGACCGGCTGGCGAATTCCCGCCGACCTCCGCCGATCGAGCTGCCGGAATCGCTCCCCCGGCTACAAAGGGCTCGTTCGGATCCAATCAGTGTCCGTTCCGAGGGGCGCGCAAGCGCCCCTCGGTCGCGTTCGGGTCAGCCCTTCGTAAGGCCGGTGACCACGACGTCGAGGAGGGCCTGTACGTACTCGGGCGTAAGCTGCGCCTGCGCACGAGCCTCTGAAGACGATCGGCCCGACCGTGACACCGATCAGCGCTTCGAGGCCGTAGTCGGCGACTTCCTGGCGGATCTCGCCGCGCTCGAGGGCCCGCTCGACGATCGTCCGGCACACCCGCTCACGATCGTTGCCCAGTCGCTCGAGCAGGTGAGCCATCTCCGGATCGCGTCCGGCGGCTTCGATGACAGAGGGCATGATCTGCCCGACGTTGCCCGAGAGATCGGTGCGCATCACCTTCCCGAAGAACGCCTCCAGGTCGCCGCGAGCGATCCTGTATCGGGCGGCGTGAAGTGACCGAACATCGCGTTGACCGCCTCGACGATGAGTGACGTGCGCTCCGGCCAGTGCCGGTAGATCGTGGTCTTCGCCACTCCAGATCGTGACGCGACGTCCTCGATCGTCAGGTTGACGACGCCCTTCTCGACGATCAGGTCTTTCGCGGCGTCCAACGCCTTGCGCCTGGCCTCGTCGCTGCGTGGTGTCGCCACGTGTCACCTGTCACTTTCCTGCACAACTACCGCTACGATAGCGTAGCGATCGGACTGATCCATGACCACCCATTAGCTGCGTAGATGGATGTGACACCCTTGACTGATGCGATTCAACGAGCCGAGAGCGTAGCGATCGATGTCGACCACCTCGACGGCATCGACCCCGCCGTGTACGTGTGGCGGTGGAAGACCCTGGCGGTTCTGTGCGCATCGCTGATCATCGTCATCGTCGGCAACACCGTG
The DNA here is from genome assembly GCA_963732335.1 of Ilumatobacteraceae bacterium. GTDB lineage: Bacteria > Actinomycetota > Acidimicrobiia > Acidimicrobiales > Ilumatobacteraceae > Desertimonas. Next base: position 1,077 of record CAVSZO010000037.1, read on the forward strand.
CTCAACGTGGCGTTACCGACCCTCCAGCTGCCGGCCAACGACGGCGGCATCGGGGCGACGAATACCGACATCCAATGGATCGTCGACGCCTACGGGCTCGTGTTCGCCGGACTGTTGTTCACCGCGGCGGCCCTCGGCGACCGCTTCGGTCGTAAGGGTGCGTTGCAGGCCGGCTTGGTCATCTTCGGCTTCGGCTCCTTGCTCGGCGTGTTCGCCGACACGTCCGGCCTATTGATCGCCTCACGCGCCATCATGGGCGTCGGCGCCGCGTTCGTCATGCCGTCAACGCTGTCGATCCTCGCCAACGTCTTCCCGGCCCGCGAACGGGCGAAGGCGATCGCCGTCTGGGCCGGTATCTCCGGTGCCGGCGCAGCGATCGGACCCGTGGCCTCCGGATTTCTCCTCGAGCACTTCTGGTACGGCTCGGTGTTCCTCGTCAACCTGCCGATCATCGCCACCGCGATTGCTGCCGGCTACGTCCTCGTGCCCAAGTCGCGAGACGCCGGCGAGACACCGCTCGACCCCGTCGGGGCGATCCTGTCGATCCTCGGCCTCGGCGCCCTCGTCTACGCCATCATCGAAGGGCCGCACCACGGCTGGTTGAGCGTCGAGTCGGCGATGTGGTTCGGGGCCGCAGCTGTCCTCCTCCTCGCCTTCGGGCTGTGGGAGTGGCGCAATCGCCATCCGATGCTCGAACTGCGGTTGTTCCAGAACCCGCGGTTCGCCGTCTCGTCGGGTGGCATCACGTTGGTGTTCTTCGCCATGTTCGGTTCCTTCTTCATGCTCGCCCAGTACTTCCAGGGCGTCATCGGCTGGAGCCCGCTCGGCGCCGCGTTGCGCCTGCTGCCGTTCTCAGTGGTGATGATGGTCATCGCCCCGAACACGCCGAGGCTCGTTGGCCGTCTCGGCGCCAACCGTGTCGGCGCCCTCGGACTCAGCTGCGTTGCCATCGGCATGATCGGCACGCAACTGTTCTTCGACGTCGACACCACCTACTGGGTGATGCTGATCGTGATCTTCTTCCTCGCCGCCGGAATGGCGATGACGATGACGCCGATGACGACCCAACTGATGGCTGCCGTTCCACGCGACCGTGCGGGGATGGGTTCGGCGACGAACGACACGACCCGGGAGCTCGGCGGTGCCTTGGGGGTGGCCGTGCTCGGTTCGCTGCTCACCGGTCAATTCGCCAACGGCGTGGCACCGGCGGTGGAAGGTCTTCCCGCCGCCGTCCGCGAGGAGGCCGAAGGCGGCCTCGGCGGTGTGATCGGCCTGAACTTCCGAGGTCTCGTGCCCGACGGCGTCGTGGAGACGGCGAGGCACGCGTTCGTCGACGGCCTTGGCTTGGCCACCACGGTGTCGGCGGTGGTCGTGGTGATCGCCGCGATGCTCGTGTACAAGTTCCTGCCTTCTGATCGCAACTCGCTGGAGGTTTCTGGCGAGGGCGTCGAGGTCGAGCCGGATGAGGCCGAGTTCGACCGCGGAGTCGCCCCGGTGGCCGGTCGCTGACGGTCACGCCGCCAGGCGTTCGTAGGCCGGCTCGGGCTCGAAGTCGACGACGTCGCTACTGACACCGCCGGTAGCGTCAACCGTCCGGCGAGCCGCGGCGACGACGATGACGAGCAGCACGACGACGGCAGCGACGGCGCCGAGGATCATCGTTCCGGCGACGTGCACGCCCCACCGCTCGCTCACCGAGCCGAAGACGAGGGAGAAGGGCAGGAACACCACCCAACTGCTGGCGCCGATGCCGGAGGACACCCCGGAGCGGACGTCCGACGGGATGGCGTCGTGGAGCAGGCGGGTGAGGTAGATGCCGATGGCGATCGCCAGAACGGCAAGGACGGCCTGCGCGGCCGTGGCCACAGCTGCATGGCGAGCGAACACAAGGGTCAGCCCAGCTGTCACCAACACGGCTGACACCGTCGCCACCGCCGGCCACTGGTCGAAACGCACACGCCCAGCGAGCAGGCCACTGAGTCCGAGCGAGGCCATCAATGCCGCCCACGCCGGACCGAACGACCCGGCCGATGCGTCTGCATCGACGAGCCACAGCGGACCGAACTCGAACACGGCCTGGGTGACCAGGGCGGTGAGGACCAGCAGCAGGGCGATCGGAATCAGCCGGGTCTGGCACCGGACTGTGCGCACCGTGACGGCGAGGTGCGCACCGAGCGAGCGGCGCTCGACCGCCTGGTGCAGGCGCGGTTCCCGGAAGCGCAAGAGGAACATCGTCGACACGAAGAGGAACGGGAGCGTGGCGAAGTAGGTGACTCGGGGCGCCGTCGCCGAGGCGAGGGCGCCGCCTGCCAACGCACCAAGCGTGAGCGACACGCTCTCGGCGATCCGCACTCGGCCGACGACGGACTCGAAGCGGTCGCTGGAGCCGGTCTCCTCGAGGACGGTGTCGTAGACGATGGCGTCGAACGTGCCGGACTGCATCGCGAAGTAGACGCCGAGGAGCATCGCGGCGACGACGTACATCCCGACGTTGCTGCTCAGTCCACCGACGAGGACGCTCCCGAAGGCGCCGATGTTGCCGATCACGAGCACACCGCGGCGACTCCAGCGGTCGGCCAGAACACCTGACACGACCTCCAGCAGGGGGACGATGGCGGCATAGGCGGCGGCCATCAGACCGATCGTTTGTGGCGTGAAGCCGATCTCGCTGAGGAACAGCTTCTCGATCGGCACCCAGAGGGCGACGCCCCCGAAGAAGAAGGCGGCGATCAGCGGTGCGAGGCGTTGAGTCATACTCCTAAAATAGGAGTTCTAGATCCTGACAGTCAAGCAATAGTTGCGGAATTAGGACTAATGTCACTAGGATGGTTGACATGACGACGATGCGTACCTACGGGGACGGCTGCTCCTCAGCCCACGCTCTCGACCTCGTCGGCGAGCGATGGGCACTGCTCATCGTCCGTGACCTGTTGTTCGGGCCGAAGCGGTTCTCCGACCTCACCGCCGGGCTACCTCAGGGCAGCCCCAACGTGCTGACCCAGCGGCTACGCGAGCTCGAAGCAGCGGGGATCGTGCGCCGCCGCAAGCTCCCGCCGCCGGCATCGACGATGGTGTACGAGCTCACCGAATGGGGTGCCGAGCTCGAGCCGATCCTCATGGGATTACAGCGCTGGGGAGCGGCGTCCCCCACCTTCCCGCACGACGTCCCAGTCGGTTGCGACGCGGCGATGCTGGCCCTGAAGAACGGGTTCGATCCCCGCGCCGCGGCCGACGTCAGCGGGGTCGTGGAGATTCGCTTCGGTAGCGGGACGTTCGCCGTCACGGTCGGCGATGGCCGGCTCGACATCCGGCGCGGGGCGGCCGACTACCCGGGTGCGGTCACCGTCACCGAGCCGGTGACGCTCGAGGAGGTCGCCTTCGGGATGCGATCGCTCGGTGACGCCGAGTCAGCCGGCGATCTCGTGGTCGAGGGTGATCATGACTTCGCCGAACGCTTCTTCTCGATGTTTCCCGCGGCCCAGGATCAGGTCGCTGGCTGAAGAGGACCGCGTTCTGAGCGGGCCCACGCTCCGATCACCGTCGGCAGGATCTGCACCCCACGCTCGCGGACGATCTCGGCGCGCAGCCGCTCCTCCAGGGTCTCGATCTCGGCCTCGGCGGAGGTCACCGCACTGGCCTGCTCGAGGACGGGGAGCAGGCTGCGCACGGAGCCGGCGATGTACGCGAACCCCGGCCAGTCGGGACCACCGCCGATCGGAGCGTCGAGGCGCAGCTGCGGCGCGGGCAGCCCGGCGTCCAGGAACGCGCGGTACAACTGCAGACCCATGTCCGTGGTGGGTCCGGGCGCGTCGTCCAGGCGCGCCGTCCACCGCACCACTTGCTCGTGGAGCGGGGCCGGCGGATACGTGCGAACGGGCGATGTGAGGTCGCTCTCCAGGAAGGCTACGAGACCGCCCGGGCGCAGCAGCGCGCCGGTCCGGCGCAAAGTGTCGACGGGGTTGGGCACATGCATGAGGATCCACCGGCCGACCACGGCGTCGAACTCAGCCGGCAGGTCGAGTGATCCGACGTCACCGTGGCGGAACTCGATGTTCGACCATCCGGCGGCGCGGACTCGCGCCCGGGCCGTCTCGAGGATGCCGGCGTGGCTGTCGACGCCCACGACGCGACCGCTGGGGCCGACGAGGTCGGCGAGGAGCAGCGCCACATCGCCCGCGCCGCTGCCGAGGTCGAGGACCGACATGCCCCTCGTTACGCCTGCCGTGACGAGGAACTGCCGCGTGATCGGGCTGTAGATCTGGTTCTGCAGGATGAGCCGCCCGGTCTCCGCCTCCGAGCGACCCAGCGCATAATCGTCGGCGGACTCGTGCCGGTAGGCGAAGATGCGGGGTGCGCCTGCAAGGCCGAGCACGGACGAGACCTCGACGTCGAGATCGGGCTCACGCCGGAACCCCATCCGTTCGTACAGCGCGATGGCGGCGGTCATGAAGGCGGCGGTGTGCAGCCCGATCGTTGGTGCGTGCACAGCGCGGTCGATGCACGCGTCGACCAAGGCCCGGCCAATGCTGTGCCCGCGCCACGCGGGGTCGACAGCGAGCGCCCGGATCGCGGCCCAACCGGCCGGCCAGCCGAGCCCGATGGCCGAGGCGTCCGGGAACAGGTTGACGGTCCCGGCGATGACGCCGTCCACCTCGGCCACGAGCAACACCGACCCACCGCGGTCGTCGACCTGGAACAGGTTGGTCAGGTAGGCGGCGTGCAGTTCGGGTCCGAGGTCGTCCTCGTACTCGCGATAGGCCGCCTCGATGACCCGCCGAACCGCCTGGCGGTCGGCCGGCGTGGCGGTGCGGATCACGGGCGCGCAGACAGTGGGCGACGTGATGGTCGTCATGACGAGCAGCATGACGAACGTTGGCCTGGCGCGCATGGAGACCCCGTGACGAACGTGTGGAGATGCAACGTTGGCTATCCGATCGAGGCGCTGCTCGTGTGCGTCGCCGCGCCCGTACGCTTGACGCATGCCGATGCGTACGGAGTGCAAGCACTTCGAGAGCCGCACGTACCGCAACGGGGAAACGGTGCGCAAGTGCGATCTCGACCTCGCTCCTGACGCGCCGTGGCGCTGCCCCGACAACTGCCCGGCCTACGAGCGCCGGCTCGCCGACCGGTCGTGGACCCACGGCTCGCTGATCACGCCACCGACGCCGGACGAGCCACAGTCAGTGGCCGACGGGAGTGCGGCAGCGATCCTCGACGAGGCCGAGGATCATCTGATGGAGATCGGCGAGCGCGTGCGGGCGGAGGTCGATGCCGAACGTGCGGCGCGCCAGCGTCGACCCTGGTGGCGCCGGTTCTTCCGCACCTACGATCCCTGACCGCCCGCGGTCGATTGGAGTGGTACCGGCCGACACGCCCCGCGTAAAACACTCCGATGGCGGCAAACACTCCAATCGGTCAGGCGATCGCCACCGTGCGGCCGATGTCAGCGGCAAGCGTTGCGGCAACCGCGAGCTCGACTGCGGCCGTCGCCGGGGCGAGCCCGGTCACGGGCTGGTGGCCGCGGTCGACAGCATCGAGAAGATCGGCGAGCAAGCCATCGATGCAGTAGCGGTCAGACGCGGTCCTTGGCATCGGCGCCCCGGTGGGCGAAGCGCATGATGACCGGTCCGCCGGCAGTGTCTGACTCGCGCCTCTCGAGGTGGAGTTGGAGTGCTCCATCCAGCTCCGCAGCGACGCCGGCGAGCACCACCTCGACGGCAGCTGCGATCTCGCCGTCGACGACCTCGATCTCGAGCGTCAGCGGCACCCAGCCTTCGAGGCGGATCTCGGCGTCGCGGACGCCGATGCGCCAGTGCTGTCGCTCGGCGACCCGACGATGCGTGAAGGAGTGGTACCAGGTCGCCGTGGCGTCGCCGGTGAAGGTCGCAGTCGCACACACGGTGTGCGTCCGCGATCGGGCGCCAACGGCCATGGCCTGCACGGTCGTCGGCGCCGAACCGATGAACCACGTCGCAAGATCGAAGAAGTGGACGCCGTGTTCGACGAACACCCCGCCGGACCGGGACTTGTCCCAGAACCAGTGGTCACTCGGGAGGCCCTCATCGGCGGCGTCGTTCTCGAAGGCGAAGCGCGCCACGTCCCCGAGCAGACGACGCTCGGGTTCGCCGGCGCGCAGCAGTCGGTTGACCGCGATGACGAGTGGGGCGAATCGCAGGAGATGGTCGACGGCGACGATCCTGCCGTTTGCCTCGGCGGCGGCGGCAACTCGCCGGCAACCGGCAACGTCGACGGCGAGCGGCTTCTCGACGAGGACGTGGCAGCCGGCATCGAGCGATTGGACCGCGAGGTCGCCGTGCGTCCACGGAGGTGTCGCAACGACGACGAGGTCCAACAGGTCGCCGCCGAGTGCCGACTCGGCGTCTTCGTAGATGGCGACCTCGGCGGACATCCGACGGGCGAGCGCTGCGGCGGCTTCTTGGTCGTGGTCGCAGACGGCCACCAGCCGGGCCCCGGGCGCCCGTTCCAGGGCGGCGGCGATGAACGAACCAAACTGCCCGCAGCCGATGAGTCCGACACGCTTGATCGCGAGGTTGCCGCCCTCCGTCACGGCGATTGGCGGGTGAGCTCGGCAACGCCGATGCGCGCATCGGCCATCCCGTAGAAGACGAACTGGCGGTCGCCGATCGCAGAGATCGCGGTCGGGAACACGACGTTGGCCACGGTGCCGACCTGCTCGTCTGCGGTCTCCGGCCGCATCAGCGGCTCGGCCGTGCGGTCGAGGACCAGCGCCGGATCGTTCGGGTCGAGCAGCAGGGCCCCGGCGCAATAGACCGCCGAGCTCGGCGCCGTCGGATCGAAGCCAGTCGGTACCTCGCCGGCGACGCCATGGTGAATCAGCAGCCATCCTTCCGGGACCCTGATCGGTGGCGGCCCGCCACCGATCTTGGCGCTCTCGAACGAGAACTCGCTGACCGCAACGCAGCGGTGAGACCGCAGCACCGTAAGCGCCCTCAAGTCACCCTCGACGGCGGCCGCCGTGACGTAGGAGATCCAGATCCCCGGTCGCTCGTCGATCCCCACGGGAGGCACGAGGGCGTCGCCGACTCCGAGCCAGTCCGCATGCCACATCGGCCGGTGCAACATCGCATAGCACGGTTCGCCGTCGGGGCCGGGGATCGGCTCGGGGAAGAACAAGGCGTCCTTGTTCGGGTACAGGTTGAAGTCGACATCCCACGCCGACTCGTAGCCGAAGAGCACCGGTCCGAGCCGCCGCCACGAGGTGAGGTCGCTTGACACGGCGACAGCGATCCTCGGCCCGAGCGGCCCGAACGCGACGTACGTCATCACGTGCACCCCGAGCCGATCGACGTAGGTGACACGGGGATCCTCGACCCCGGCGTGATTCACGCCGCGTTCCCACGACAGGTCGGGTTCGAGCACGATTCCGCGTCGATCGACGCCGACGGGGACGCCGTGTTCGACGACGACTTCGGCGAGGCCGACGCGGGACACATTGCCCGCGGCAACCACTCTCGGCAGGAGGTGCAGGCGACCGTCGGGCGTGTGCCCCACTGCTGGGTTGAGCACGCCTTCGGCTTCCAACGGGTCCCCGGGCTCGGGAGCCATCACGATCCCCATACGTGTCAACCGGTACGGGATCAACCCTTCACTCCTGAGCCGATGTCGCTCGACGTGAAGTGGCGCTGGAACACGATGAACAACCCGACGACCGGAGCCGCCAGCACGCACGCGCCGGCCATCACGGACCCGATGGGGTTGGCCACGGTCGATTGCAGGTTGGAGAGGTAGTTGGCGAGCGACACGGCAAGCGGTTGCATCTCGGTGCTTCTTGGTGATGAGGAACGGCCAGAGGAACTCGTTCCACGGGCCGATGAACGTCAGCAGCGACGCCGTGAGGATGGCTGGGCGGGCGAGCGGAACAGCGATGCGTCGAAGGATCGTGAACTCTCCTGCGCCGTCGATGCGGGCGGCGTCGAACAGCTCGCGGGGAAGTTGCAGGAAGAACTGCCGGAAGATGAACACGGCGGCCGGGCTGATCGCGAACGGCAGGATCATCCCGAGATAGGTGTCGCCCAGCCCGTAGTCGCGGACGAGCAAGACGTACAGCGGGATCATCAGCAACTGGAACGGGATCGTCTGGACGAGCAACACGCTGGCGAACGTGGCGCCCCGCCCGCGGTAGTGGAGCACGGCCATGGCGTAGCCGGCGAGCAATCCGAACAAGATCGTGCCGAGCAGGACACCGATCGTGACGATCGCCGAGTTGCCCAGCGAGCCGACCAGGTCGATCGCCTCGTTGATGTCGCTGTAGTTGGCCGTCGTGAGATTGCCAGCCTGCGGCACCGCCCCGCCGATGCCGTTGTCGACCTCCTCCTGGAGTGAGCCGACGAACATGTAGTAGAAGGGGAAGATGAAGACGAAGGCGCCGGCGGTGAGTAGCAGGAGTCGCCCGGCACGCCGCAGCCGGGGTGCCGAGGCGTGGGCGCGACCGGTGCCGATGGTCTCGTCGGTGGTGGACATCACGAGTTCCGTTCGCTGAGGTACCGGGCGATCAGCCCTACCGTCCCGACGAAGATGACGAGGATGACGCCGATGGCAGCGCCTGCGCCGGCGTTGCCCTGTTGGATGCCGGTCTGGTACATGATCAGTACCGGCGAGGACGAAGCGCCGTTGGGACCGCCCCCGCCGGTCAGCAGGTACGGCTCGGTGAACAGGTTGGCGCCGGTGATGATCGCCAGCACGAGGACCAGCGTCGTGGCCGGCCGCACGCCCGGCCACGTGACGCTGCGGAACGACCTCCAGCGTCCGGCTCCGTCGACAGCCGCCGCCTCGTACAGCTCCTTCTGCACGTTCTGCAAGGCGGCGAGGTACAGCAGGATGTAGAAGCCGAGTCCCTTCCACGTGACGTAGATGGCGATCGTCGGCATGGCGAGCCGCTCGTTGATCAGCCATGACGGGTCGGGGGCGAGCGGGCCGAGCACCGTGTTGACGAGCCCGTCGGACCTGAACAGCCACTGCCAGACGGCGATCAACGCCACGCTCGCCGTCACATACGGCAGGAAGAAGGCAGTGCGGAAGAACGCCCGGAACGGAATGATGGCGTTCAGCGCCATCGCCAGGGTGATCGCCAGGATCACCGTGAGCGGCACGTTGATGACGAGGAAGACGACGATGTTCCGGAACGATTGGCGCACGTCCTCGTCGGTGAGGGCGTCCCAGTAGTTGTCGAACCCGACGAAGGGGCGCTCCACGGTCGCACCCGGCGCGGCGAAGAAGTAGTCGTAGAACGACATCCACACGGCGAACCCGAGCGGGTAAGGCGAAGATCCCGACGAAGAAGACCACCCAGGGCGACACGAAGAGGTAGCCGGCGAGTTGCTGCCGGAGCGGGATGCGTTGGCGCCGCCGCGCCGACGCCGGGTCGAACGACCCGGCGCCGGACACGGGGGGACTGGCCGTGGCGGCCATCGTTCGTCGTCGCCTACTCTGCGACGAGCTCGTTGATCGTCTCGGCGGCCGCCGTCAGGGCCTCCTGCGGGTCGCTGTCGCCGAAGATCACCGACTCCGACCAGGCATCGCGGAAGGTCTGCCAGACCTCGATCGAGTTGGCCACGTTGGGCACCTCGATGGTGCGGTCGGCCTGCTCGGCGAAGGCCGCGTAGTCGGGGTTGGCCTCGAAGTAATCAGGGTAGGTGCCGAGCACGTCCGTACGCATCGGCATCTGTCCGGTGATCTCGAGCAGGGCGCCATCCTGCTCCTCGCTGGTGGCGAACTTGAGCACGTCCCACGCCGTCGCCTGGTTCTCGCACGCCGTGAACATGCCGATCGACTTCTCGTCGCTGAACGTCTGGATCTCCTCGGCGGGGGTCCCTTCGGCGGTCGGCACGGGCACGACGCCCCAGTCGATGTCTTCGCCGTAGACGGCGATGGCCCACGGTCCGACGATCGCCATCGCCGACGATCCGTCGTTGAACGGATCAGCGGCGGGTGCCTCACGGGGCACGAGCTCGGCGTCGTAGAGGCTGCGCCAGAAGTCGGCGACGGCGAACCCGTCCTCGGAGGCGAACGTCGCCTGCCCATCCGCGACGAGCGGCAGTCCGCTCTGGGCGATGTACAGCGGGTAGAAGTCGAACCACGGCTGGAAGAACTCAGCCGTTAGGCGATGGCCAGATCGCCGCCTGCACGCCGCCTTCGTCGACGAGCGTCTGGGCTGTCGCGAGGAACTCTTCGTAGGTCCCGAGCGGCGGGGCGTCGGGGTCGAGACCGGCCTCCTCGAAAATGGCCCGGTTGTAGATGATCATCACCGGGTTGGCCTTCCACGGCATCTGGTAGAGGCCGCCGTCGGGGGAGCGGTACTGGTCGGCGCGGTCGCCCGACCGGGCGGCGACGTAGTCGGCGCCGTCGGCGAAGCTGTCGAGATCGACCAGCCCGCCCTGGCGCTGGAACTGCGGCACCGCAGCCGGCGCCGTGTTGAAGATGAGGCACGGTGCGTTGCCGGCCGTGATGGCCGCACCGATGACCTCCTCGCTGGTGCGCCCGGCGGGGATCTCCTGGGCCGTGATCTCCTCGTCGGGGTGCTCGGCGTTCCACGCCTCGACCATGGCCGTGCCCCACTCCAACTCGGCGGCGTTGTTGGAGAGCCAGATGGTGATCGGTCCGCGTGACTTCCAGGGCGCCGGTGGTGGACCGTCCACCGGCTCCGGCCGTTCCGCCGGCGCCGAAACCAGCCGCCGTGACGGCCAGAAGCGACGGCGCCGAGAGCGGCGGTGATCTTTCGCTTCATGGTTACCCCCTTGGTGGTTTCGTTGCGTCCGCCGGTGCGGCGGTCGACTCTCTGACGACGAGACGGGCAGGTGGTAGTTCCACATCGTCGGCGAATCCATCCTCGACGAGGTCGAACACGGCGCGCGCCGCGGCCCGTCCCCATGCCGTGGCGTCCTGCATCACCGTCGTCAACGCCGGGTGCATGTGGGCGGCGACGGCGATGTCGTCGTAACCAACGACGGACACGTCGTCGGGCACGCGTCGGCCGGTACGGGCGATCTCGCCGAGCCCAGCGACCGCCATCAGGTCGTTGGCGTAGACGATGGCGGTGGGCCGGTCCGTGGCGCGGCGGCGGAGTAGCCGGGCGGTCGCCCTGGCGCCACTCGCGCCGCTGAAGTCACCGTCGACGGTGAGGTCGTCGCGCAGGTCGAGCCGCTGGAGCGTCGACCGCCACGCCTGGCGACGGTTGCGTGCGTGCAGGAATGGGTCTGGACCGCTGACGAAGGCGATGCGCTGGTGACCGAGGTTGGCGAGGTGCTCGACGCTGGCGACAACTCCGGCGACGTCTTCGAGCACGACGGCCGGGCAGCGCCGGCGCCCTTCGGGGCGCCCGAGGGTGACGGCCGGCAGACCGAGGTCGGCAAGCATCCGCGGGCGGGGGTCGTCGACGCGCAGGTCGGCGACGATGACGCCGTCGACACGGTTGTCGGCGGCGAGCTGGCGATAGGCGGCCAGCTCGGCGTCGAGACCGGGCACGACCTGCAGCACGAGCGACGCCTGGCGGGCGGACAGCTCGGCTTCGACGCCGGCGATGAAGGCAGGGAAGAAGGGATCGACGGCGAGCAGCTCGGCGGGCCGGGCCAGGACGAAGCCGACCGCGTAGGCACGGGCGTTGACCAGGGCGCGGGCCGTCTGGTTGGGGCGCCAGCCGAGCTCGTCGACGGCGGCGAGGATTCGCCGCCGAGTCGCCGGGGCGACGCCGGGCCGGTCGTTGAGCACGAACGACACGAGCCCCTTGGACACACCGGCGCGTGCTGCGACATCGACGATGGTGGCCCGCCGCGGCCGGGGGGTTCGCCGCGGCGGTCCGGCGACAGCAGCCACGTCTCACTACTTAAACCGGTTTAGGTCCCGCCGTCAACCGTCTCCCCATCCGAGTGTTTCCGGCCATTGCGAGTGCCACGCGCCCAGACTGTCGGACAGCGTAGCACTCGGATGCCACGAAACACTCCGATGGGGGACGGCCGTAGGCTTTGGGGTCGTGCACGAGTTCGCCGCTGACCAGGCGCGCGCCCTAGGTGGGCCGTTCGCCGACGAGCGGGTTGCGGCCGCCGAGCGGGCTGGCGCGATGCCGTGGCCGACGGCCGCCGAGGAGATCTGGCGCTACAGCCGCATCGGCGACCTCGACCTCGAACGCTTCGCCGCCGGCAAGATCGAAACGCGTGTCGGCGGGGGCGAGGCCACTACCTACGTGACCACCGACGAGGACGCCCTCGGCGCCTTCCCGGCCATCCCCGGCGTCGAGGCGCCGGACCCGTTCGCCGAGCTCAACGCCGCGTTCCACAGCCCGGTCGTCGTCACGATCCCGGCGGGCACCGTCCTCGACCAGCCGATCGTCGTCGATCACCATGTCGGTCCGGGCGCCTCGTTCCCGCGGCTCGTCGTCGACGCTGGAGAGAACTCCGAAGTCACAGTCGTCGAGCGGTTCACCTCCGCCGATGAAGAGCTGCTCGCCGTGCCGGTGGTACACGTGCTGGCGGGTCGGGCGGCCCGCGTCAAGTACCTCGCCGTCAACGACCTGTCGCACCGGGCCTGGCAGATCGGGCACCTCCAGGCGTCCGGCGACGCCGACTCGTCGATCACCCTCGCCACCGTTGCCCTGGGCGGCCATTACGCCCGGTTGCGCACGGAGGCGCGGATCATCGGTCGGGGCGGCACCACCAAGCAGCTCGCCCTGTACTTCGCCGATGGTGACCAGATGCACGACTTCCGCACGATCCAGGACCACGCCGCCCCGCACACGACCAGCGACCTCCTGTTCAAGGGCGCCGTGCAGGATTCCTCCGCCAGCGTGTACACCGGGCTGATCAAGATCCGTCCCGACGCCCGCGGCTCGGTCGCCTTCCAGACCAACCGCAACCTCACGCTCGGCGCTGGGGCATGGGCCGAGAGCGTGCCCAACCTCGAGATCGAGACCAACGACGTTCGTTGCAGCCACGCTTCGACCGTCGGACCGATCGACGACGAACAGCTCTTCTACATCGAGAGCCGGGGGGTTCCGACGCCGGTCGCCGAGCGGCTCATCGTGCTCGGCTTCTTCGACGAGGTGCTCGCCCAGCTCCCCATGCCGGCGCTGACCGCCGAGCTGCGCCGCCGTGTCGCCGACAAGTTCGACCGCGGACAGTTGGCCGCTGCAGCCCGGCCAGGAGGAATCCGCGTGAGCGCGGACGAGGCCTCTGTGCCGCTGTCGGAGCTCGAGCACGGTGTGCCCCGTCGCGTCATGGTTGGCGACGTGCCCGTCGCTCTCGTGCGCATCGACGACGACGTCTACGCCATCGGCGACATCTGCAGTCACGCCGAGGTCTCCCTCTCCGGTGGCGAGGTGTACTGCGACGAGAAGGAGATCGAGTGCCCTCAGCACGGCAGCGTGTTCAGCCTCGAAACGGGTGAGCCGGCGACGCTTCCGGCGACGCAGCCGGTGCCAGTGTTCGACGTCACCGTCAGCGACGGTTTGGTCACGGTGCGGCCGCGAGCTGACGCAGCGGATCGAACGGAAGGAGCGGGCCGATGACGGCAACGCTGGAGATCCGCGGGCTGCACGTCGCCGCCGGCGGGACGGAGATCCTGCGCGGCATCGACCTCACCGTGGCGAGCGGGCAAGTGCACGCCGTGATGGGCCCGAACGGGGCCGGCAAGAGCACGCTGTCGGGGGCGATCATGGGCAAGCCCGGCTACGAGGTGCTCGCCGGCTCGGTGACCCTCGATGGTGAGGACGTCCTGGCGATGCCGGTGTGGGAGCGTGCCGCCGCCGGGCTGCACCTCGTCATGCAATACCCGACCGAGGTACCCGGCGTCGCCCTCGATGCGGTGATGACGGAGGCGCTCGCTGCCCGCAGCCGACCGGTGACCGACATCGACGATCTGCTCGGCGCCGAGGCGGCGCGGATCGGGCTGCCGACGGCGCTGCTCCACCGTTCGCTCAACGTCGACCTGTCCGGTGGCGAGAAGAAGCGCAACGAGACGCTGCAGCTCGCCGTCCTGCGGCCGCGGATCGCCGTGCTCGACGAGATCGACTCCGGCCTCGACATCGACGCCCTGCGGGCGTGCGCCAAGCGCATCGAGGCGCTCACCCAACCCGACGGCGACGGGACACCGGGCCTCGGCGTGTTGGCGATCACCCACTACAGCCGCCTGCTCACCGAGCTCCATCCGGACACCGTGCACATCCTCGTCAAGGGCCGGATCGTCGCCTCCGGCGGCCCGGAGCTCGCCGACCAGCTGGAGGCCGACGGCTACGCCGCGTTCGGTTCCGACGCCGAGGAGGCCGCCGACGGCGCCAAGGCTGCCGACCGCCGCGACCTGCCCGGCGCCCTCGACGACCTGTTCCGCCTCTGATCCCAAGTCTGGGCGTCCTCGTTCCCACGAGCGCATCTGGGCGCCGCCCTTCCCGGATTCCGGGAACAGGGACGCCCGGATCGAGGGGTGCGTACGCTGGCGGCATGACTGATACCTGGACCGAGACCGACGGCGCCTTGCGGCGCCGCTTCGAGTTCGCCAACTTCTCCGAGGCGTTCGCCTTCATGACCCGGGTGGCGATGCTGGCCGAGAAGGCCGGTCACCACCCCGACTGGTCGAACTCCTGGAACACGGTCGACATCTCGCTGACGACGCATTCCGCCGGCTCGACCGTCACCGACAACGATCGCAACCTCGCCGCAGCGATCGACAAGCTGCTGGCGTGACGGAGGCTCGCCTCCACCCCAACGTCGCTCGCGTGGTCGCCGCTGCAGCCGAGCGCGGGCTGGCCATCGCGCCGTTCCATTTCCCCGACGGCACGAAGACGGCAGCCGACGCCGCCGCGGCGATCGGCGTCGACGTCGGGCAGATCGTCAAGAGCCTGATCTTCGCTGTCGACGGCCAGGTCGTGCTCGCCTACGTCAGCGGGCGAAACCAGCTCGACGAGGGCAAGCTGGCCGCCGCCGCCGGCGGTTCGACCTGCACGCGCGTCGATGCCGACACGGTGCGGTCGGCCACCGGATTTCCGATCGGCGGCGTGCCACCCTTCGGGCATGCCACGGCACTGCCCGTGTTCATCGACCCCGACCTGTTGCAGTACGACGTCGTGTGGGCCGCCGCCGGGACGTGGACGGACGTCTTCGCGATCACTCCTGACGATCTACTGGCCGCGAGCGGCGCGACGGTCGTCGACCTCCGGCGGGGCTGAAACTCTCGCCTGAGTCACTCCGCCGGCGGCGCGGGGAGCTCCATCGTCTGGGCGAACATCGCCGGATCAACGGTGATGAACACTCCGGCGCCTGTGGCGACGACCAACTCGTCCCCGTTACCGGGATCGATCAATTCGCCTTCGATCATCAGCTTGCGCCCCTCACGCGAGGCGAGCCGGCCGCGGCACAGCAACGGGCGGTGGAGCGGCGTCGGACGCTCGTAGCGGACCTTCAGCTCGCCAGTGAAGGCCGGCTCCTGAACGACTCCGAGTACGAATCCGAACACGTCGTCGAACAGCCCGGCGACGATGCCGCCGTGGGCCCTGCCCGGCGCGCCTTCGTGAGCGGCTCCGAGAGTCACCGTCGCCTCGATCTCGTCGCCCACCCGATGAACTTCGAGGTCGACACCCCACGGGCTGGCGGTGCCGGAGAACGGGCGGTCGTCGTACGACTCGATGGCGGCGCCGCGGTCCGTGGTCTCCCGCTCGCGGTGCCCCACCTGTTCGATCGGCCGGCGGCGCGGTGCACCGGTGTCGAGCCGCTCCGTCAACCCGGCGAGTGTCGTGGCGACGTCGTCGAGCAGCTGTTCGCTCGCCTCGTGACCGACGAGGGCATGGCCGATCTGGCGGACGGATCGGCCGGCCGCCCGGCGGGCGCGCGCCTCCTCGGAGAGTTCGTCGGAGCCGCTCACATCGGTCACCCTAGGACCCGACCTCGGACAGGAGGCGGGTCGTTCGGCTCAGGTCGGTCGACCGCGTTGCGGCGGATCGAGCGCGGTCGCCGGGAGCGTGCCGTCGATGACGTCGCGGGCAACTTCGGCGAGCCGGCGGTTGTGGTTGCGGGCGTAGGTGCGCAGGCGGTCGAACGCATGCTCCATGTCGAGGTGTTCGCGCTCGGCGAGCACTCCCTTGGCCTGTTCGATCACGATCCTGGAGTTGAGGGCGTGGTTGAGCTGCACGTTGAGGACCTGGGCCTCGAGGGCGGCGCGATGCTGGAGGACCGCGATGGTGGCGACGTCGGCCAGCGCCTGGGCGGCGGCGACGTCGGCCTCGTTCATCTGTGTCGGCTCGGCGTGGAACAGGTTGAGGGCGCCGATCACGTTGCCGCGCAGTCGCATCGGAAAGGCGTGCACGGCGTGAAACCCAGCAGCATGCGCCTCGGCGGCGAAGCGCGGCCAGCGACCGTTCGCCGCCGCCAGGCTCTGGTTGACGATCGGTTGACCGGTCCGGTAGCAGTCGAGGCACGGGCCCTCCTGGGACTGCAGCTCGAACAGCTCGAGCAGGTGAACCGTCTCGCTGGACGAGGCCATCACCCGCAGGTCGCCCTCCATCGAGGCCAACAGCAGTCCGGCGGCTCCGACGTCGAGCACCTCGACGCACCGGTCGGTGAGCCGGGTCAGCAACTC
Source organism: Ilumatobacteraceae bacterium (assembly GCA_963732335.1). Classification (GTDB taxonomy): domain Bacteria; phylum Actinomycetota; class Acidimicrobiia; order Acidimicrobiales; family Ilumatobacteraceae; genus Desertimonas. Next base: position 17,673 of record CAVSZO010000037.1, read on the forward strand.
GACGACATCGAAGTCGGCGACCAGCGTGTCGGCCAACTCCACCAGCGTTCTCGCCAACGTCGCTTCTCTCGGCATCATGTCCCCGACACCTCCTGCATCGTCGACAACTGCCGCCTCCGTTCGGCCGCATCGCTCGATCTCATCTTACGACTTCCTCGTTGCTGGGTTGAGCGAAACGCAGCCGCCTGGCGACGACGTCGTCGGCGACGTCGGCGAGCGCTCGGTCGTTACCGAAGGCGTGCGCCCGCAGCCGGATCAGCGCCGCCCCGACGCCGATGCCGAGTTGGACCGCGATCATGCCGGCAGCCTGGTGGACCTGGTAGCGGAGGTCGGTTGCCGCGGTGAGCTCGTCGGCGAGCGTCCCGGGAGGCGCGTCGGCTTGGAGGAGGAGGATTGCGCGGGTGGCGACGTCGGCCATGACGAGAGCGTCGGCATGCTGATCATCGGTCAGCGCTCCCGGCCGGTCGCAGTACAAGCCGAGCGCACCGAGCCGGACAGCGCCGATCCGCAGCGGAAAGGCGAAGATCGCACGGACGCCTGCCTCGATGGCGGGCGCGGCGAAGGCTAGCCAACGCGGCCTGAGCGGGGCGGCCAGGTCGGGTTCGAGCACCGGCCGGTCGTGGTGGTAGGCATCCACGCAGGGACCTTCGCCGAGGGTGTACTGCAGCTGCTCGATCAGTTCGCTGACGGTGTGCGAGGTGCACAGCGACCCGTGTGACACCTCATCGAACATCAGCATGATGCCTGCCCCCGTCACGGCGGTCACCTCAGCGCTCACGGCACAGAGCCGTTGGGATTCTGGGTCGCCCAGCGGGTTGGCGGCGAGCTGGGTGAGGATGCGCATCCGCCGTTGACTGTCCACCGCTCGTTGCCACCTCCCTCCGTAGCGCTGGGTTACCGAAGTCCGGGGCAACAGCGGTCAAACCGCAGCTCGACCGTACCACCAGGATCCACGACTTTCGCTGGTGGTGTACGATCTTCGCAGTCACGTCGGGCGACGCCGGCGTGCGCCACGGCTCAGGACCTCGGCCGGACCTTCACCCCTTGGCGGGTCGGCCTGAGGCGTGGCGGACGGCGGAACTTCCGCCCCGCCTCGGGCCCAGTCAGGCGTTGCTCGCCCTGACGCGCGAAGCTCGGAGCGTCACACAACGCCCATCCGAGCAAGGAGCAGCCACGATGGCTGACAAGTCACTCCCGAAGCACAACTCGAAGAAGGTCGGCAAGTCGCTCAAGGACAAGCGCATCGCCAAGAAGGCGAAGAAGGCCGACAAGAAGCCGCTGCTGTAGGCCGCACGGCCTGCCGCGGCCGGCCCAGCGAGACTCAGGCGCTCAGGCGCTCAGGCCGGCTGGTCGGCGGGCTCGGCCGCGTCGAGGGCGTCGACGAGCGTGTTCCACGCCAGCGTGGCGCACTTGATCCGCACGGGGAACTTGACCACACCTTGCAAGGCCTCGAGGTCACCGAGCTCGGGGAGCGGCGTGTCGCCATCGCCGTCGTCTCCGGCTGACTCCTCGATCGACATCATTCCCTTGAACCGGCGCACGAGTGCCCGCACCTCGTCGACCGACCGTCCCTTGATCGCCTGGCTCATCATCGACGCCGAGCTCTGCGAGATCGAGCATCCCTGCCCGCCGACCTTGACGTCGTCGATCCGGCCGTCGTCGACGAGCAGATAGACGGTGATCTCGTCGCCGCACAGTGGGTTGTGCCCCTGCGCCACCGCCGCCGGCGGCGCCGGCAGCTCGCCGCGGTTGCGCGGCGAGCGGTAGTGGTCGAGGATGATCTCCCGGTAGAGGTCTTCGAGACCTGGCATTCGTTCCTGCTCCGTTACTAGAAGTCGAAGATGTCCGACGCGCCGTCGAGGGCATCGGCGAGAGCGTCGATGTCGTCGCGGTCGTTGTACAGATACCAGCTCGCCCGCACCGTCGCAGCAACGTCAAGCACCCGCATCAGCGGCTTGGCGCAGTGGTGACCGGCTCGCACGCACACGTTGCGCTGGTCGAGAACCTGGGAGATGTCGTGCGGGTGCAGGTCGCGGAAGGCGAAGCTGAGCACGCCGCCGCGCAACGCCGCGTTGCGCGGGCCGTGCACCGTGATGTCGTCGCCGAAGCGATCGATGAGCGTCGTCATGGCGTATTCGGTGAGCGCCCGCTCGTGGGTGTGGATGCGCTCCATGCCGACGCCCTGCATGAACTCGACGGCCGCGCCGAAGCCGATCGCCTCGACGATCGGTGGCGTGCCTGCCTCGAACTTCGCCGGGACCGGGGCCGGTGTGTAGCCGTCGAAGCGCACGTCGGCGATCATGTTGCCGCCGCCGAGGAACGGCGGTGTGTCGTCGAGCAGCTCGGCGCGGCCCCACAGGGCACCGATTCCCGAAGGTCCGCACATCTTGTGGGCAGAGAAGGCGACGAAGTCTGCGTCCCACGCCTGCACGTCGGTGACGTTGTGCGGCACGTACTGACAGGCGTCGACGACGGCGAGGGCGCCGGCGGCGTGGGCGGCGGCGGTGAGCTCGGCGACCGGGGTCAGCGTGCCGAGCACGTTGCTCATCGCCGTGAAGGCGAACACCTTGGCGCCGTCGAGCAGCCGTTCGAGGTTGCCACCGGCGATGTCGAGCTGGCCGTCGGTCGTGATCGGCAGCCAGCGCAGCTCGATCCCGTGGCGCGCCGCCATGATGTGCCACGGAACCACGTTGGCGTGGTGCTCCATCTCCGTGACGACGACGACGTCGCCGGCGGCGAGGTGGGCGCCGCCCCACGACTGGGCGACGAGGTTGAGCCCCTCCGTGGCGTTCTTGGTGAACACGATCTCGTCGGCGTCGCGGGCGTTGACGAAGCCGGCGACCTTGGCGCGCGCCTGTTCGTAGGCGTCGGTGGCCTCGGCGGCGAGACGGTAGGCGCTGCGGTTGATCGGCGCGTACGACGTCTCCGTGAACGTCACGCATCGCGTCGATCACGTCCCGCGGCTTCTGCGACGTGTTCGCCGAGTCGAGGTAGTGGATCGGGGCGTCGTCGATCTCCTGCAGCAGCAGCGGGAAGCTGAGCTTCAGCTCGGCGGCGTCGAGCTCGTCGAACGTGCCGCCGGCGACGACGTCTGTGGTGGTCGTCACCGCGCCGCACCCGCAGTCACGCGGAACGACTCGTATCCGGCGTCTTCGACCCGGTGAACGAGCTCCATCCCCCCCGACTCGACGATGCGACCGTCGATCATCACGTGCACGACGTCAGGGGTCACTTCGTCGAGCAGGCGCTGATAGTGGGTGATCAGCACGACGCCCATCTCCGGGCGGTCCTGGCGGACGGCGTGGATGCCGCGGGCGACGATCCGCAGGGCATCGATGTCGAGCCCGGAGTCGGTCTCGTCGAGGATGGCGAGCTGCGGTTCGAGGATCGCCATCTGCATGATCTCGTTGCGCTTCTTCTCGCCGCCGGAGAACCCCTCGTTGAGGTAGCGGTCGACAAACGACGAATCCATCCCCAGCCGTTCCATCCACTCCATCGCCGCGATGCGCAGCTCGAGCACGGAGAGATCGATCCCCTTGCGGGCCGACAGCGCCTGGCGGAGGAACTGGATGACCGAGACCCCGGGGATCTCCTGGGGGTACTGGAAGGCGAGGAACATCCCCGCCTTGGCTCGCTCGTCCGCCGGCCAGCCAGTCACGTCGTCGCCGTTGAAGGTGATCGTCCCGGACGTCACCTCGTATTCCGGCGAGCCCATCAACGCCGAGGCCAGCGTGCTCTTGCCGGAGCCGTTGGGTCCCATCACGGCGTGGATCTCGCCGGCCTGGACGGCCAGGTCGAGGCCACGGATGATGTCGGGAAGCAGTCCATCCTGGCCGGGCTCGGCCGGGCGGGCCCACAACCCCTCGACGCGGAAGAGGGTCACGAGTTAATACTACGCGCGTGTTGCTATTTCCCCGACCGCCGGGACGACGACACCGCTCCAGTCGAGGACGTCGATCTGGACGGCACGAAGCTCGGCGGCGACCTGCTCCGGAAGCGTGTCGTTGATGAACGAGCCGAGCGCCGTCTCGACGCTGGCGCGGACCTTGAGGCGATGCGGGTTGCGGTGGGGTGGGAGGAGCTCGACGTGGAGGTGCCAGTCGGTGCTGCCGGCGCCACAGCGCTCCGGCGGCGCTTCCTGGACGCACATCATGTACGGCAGCGGGAATCCCCAGAGGCGGTCGTAGCGGCGCACGACGTCGGACAACGCCCGGACGAGGTCGAGGGCGGCATCGTCGGCGAGGTCGCCGAGCCTGCCGGTGCCGTGCTGACGGGCGCGGACGTGGACCTCCAACGGCCAGCGTGAGGCGAACGGGACGGCGGCGACGAAGTGGTCGTTGACGTGGATCACCCGGTCGCTGTCGAGGTCCTCGGCGATCAGCCGGCAGCCGAGGCAGTCGCCGTGGACGCGGCGGTGGTGGTCGTGGCTGGTCAGCTTCGTCGCGGTCACCGGCGGGAGATGGCCGTAGGCGTAGAGCTGGCCGTGGAGGTGCGGCAGTGTGGCGCCGACGTCGCTGCCGTGGTTCTCGAAGGCCATCACGTAGTCGTGGCCCTCGGCCCACAGCGCCGTGGTGCGCTCGCGCCAGACGGCGACCACGTCGGCGAACTGTTGCAGCGAGAGGTCGGCGAGGTGCTCGACGTGGTTGGCGGTGTAGACGACCACCAGGCAACGCCCGCGTGACGACCGGACGAGGTCGTTGGCTCCGGCGTTCGGCTCGGGGGCGTGCGGCGACATCGAGGGGTAGCGGTTCTCGAACACGGCCAGCCCGAACGGACCGGGCAGCTCCGGGCCACCGGGGCACAGCGGGCACGGTGGTGCGCCCTCGCCGGTGGTCGTCGTGCTCGGGCGCACGTTGCGGGCGGGCGAGACGAGGACCCAGGCGTCGGTGAGCCGGTCGTAGCGGCGGTGCAGCAGCGACGGGTCGTGTCCCGAGTCGGCCGGTTGGGTGGCCAGCGCCGCCAGTGTGGTGTCGTCGACGTCGCCGTACAGCAGGAACTGCCGGCCGTCCGGGTGGATGACCTCGTGCCGGTCGAGCACGTGCCGGCCGGTCATCGCCGCCCCCCGCCGCATCTTTCGCACGATTCCAGCACGCTCCAGCGGCGAGAACTCACGCGGACGCTTGTGGATTGGCGCGGTCGCGGTCGGTCAGCAGCGCCTCGATCCACAGCAGGGCGACCGACTCCGGGTTGACGGCCGGGAGGCGGACACCGTGGGCGGCGAGCTGGCGCCCGGTCAACTCCAGCCCGGCCTCGCACCGGCAGCGTGCCACGGGTCAGCCAACCTCCGGCATGCGTGCCCGGAACCGGGAGCAACTCGACGCGGTAACGGACGTCGGGATCGAGCTCGGGGATGCGCACCGGCCGCGGCAGCAACGCCTGCGCCGTCGTCAGCTGCACGTAGGCGATCAGCGCGCTGCCGCGGTCGGTGGCGAGCACGCCGTGGACGTAGGCGTGCGGGTCGTCGTGGTCGATGCGCACCACGTCGCCGCCGTGCAGCAGGTCACGGTGGCGCTTGTACAGCTCCACCCAGGCGGCCAGCTCGGCGAGTTCCTCGTCATCGATCGTCAGCAGGTTCCACTCGATGCCGAAGTGGCCGAACAGCGCCGTCGCCGCCCGGAACGTCAGCGTGTGGGTGCGACCGGTTGTGTGGGCGGTCGGCGGTCCGACGTGGGCGCCGATCACCTCCGGCGGGATCAGCATCGACGCGTGGCGTTGGATCGTCTGCCGCTCGAGGGCGTCGTTGCAGTCGCTCGTCCACACCCGCTCTGCCCGCTGCAGGATGCCGAAATCGATGCGCGCCCCACCCGACGAGCAACTCTCGAACTCGACATCGGGATGGCGCCGGCGCAGCTCGTCGAGCAGCCGATACAGGGCCAGGGTCTGCTCGTGCGTCCCGGCGCGCCCATCGGCGCCGGTGGCCTGGACGTGGTCGCGGTTCATGTCCCACTTGACGAACGCAATGTCGTGGTCGCTGAGCAGAGCGTCGAGGCGGGTGAGGATCTCGTCGAAGGCGGCCGGAATGGTGAGGTCGAGGACGAGTTGGTGGCGACCGAGCACGGGCTCGTAGCCGGGATCGGCGAGCGCCCAGTCCGGATGGGCTCGGTAGAGGTCGCTGTCGGGGTTGACCATCTCCGGCTCGACCCAGATGCCGAACTCCATGCCGAGCGACCGCACACGTTCGATCAGCGGCCCCAACCCCTTCGGATGGGCATCGGGGGAGACCCACCAGTCGCCGAGACCGGCCGTGTCGTCGCGGCGCCCGCCGAACCAGCCGTCGTCGAGCACGAAGCGCTCGACTCCGACGGCCGCGGCACGCTCGGCGAGCCGGGTGAGCTTGTCGAAGTCGTGATCGAAGTAGACGGCCTCCCACGTGTTCAGCACGACCGGCCGGGGCCGGTCGCGATGCGCTGGCGACGAACGCACCACGGCGTGGAACTGGCGGCTCGCCGGGCCGAGCCCGGCCGTCGAGTGGACGGCGACCACCGGCGGCGTTGCGAAGCGCCCGCCCGGGGCCAGCACGATCTCCCCGGGTTGCAGCAGCTCGCCGAGCTGGAGCATCGCCCGCCCGTCGGGAAGGCGCGCCGCGTGCACCCGCGAGTTGCCGCTCCACGCCAGGTGGGCACCCCACACCTCGCCGCCCTGCTCGCCGTATCCAGTAGTTCCGGCAAAGATCACCGGCGGGCTCTCGTGCGACGTGCGGCCGCGCCGGTTCTCGGCGAGGTACGGGCCGTCGTCGAACGGTCGCCGCCGCGGGTGGAACTCCCGGCACCACCGACCGTGGAACGTCATCAGCTCGGCGACGTGGGCGGGCAGCGCCAGCGTGATCGCCAAGTCGTCGACCCAATAGTCGTCGTCACCTTCGTTGACCAGTTCGGCGACGACGCTGACGGCGCCGCCGGGAAGGCGCGACACATGGGTGACGAGTCGCAGCGCGGCGACCTCGTCAGCGGACTCGATGGTGAGGCCGTCGTCGGCCGCCGTGGCCGAGACGGCGACGAACCTCGGCGCCCACGCCCGCCCGCCGGAGCGGCGCCCACTGAGCCCGGGTCGTCCGGGAAACCCAGAGCCGTGCTCGGGCACGAACGCCACCGGGGCGACGACGTCGAGGCCGCCAGCCGTCGTCGGCATCGTCAGGGCGGCGGCAGTCGCCGCCAGCCCGTCGCCACCGATCGGGGCACCCCAGTGCACGAGCACTCCGCCCCCCGCCGCCGGGTCGACGACGAAGCTGGTGCCGTCGCCACCGAGGTCGACGAGGTCCGCGGTGTCGCCGGCGGGCATCAGCCCTTGGTCGCGCCGAGCGTCAGCCCGCTGATGAAGTGCTTCTGCAGGGCGAGGTACACCGCCAGCGTCGGCAGGGCGATCATGATCGAGGCGGCGGCGATGAGGTTGTAGTCGGTGGCGTACTGGCCGTTGAGCACGGCGATCGACGACGTGATCGGCCGCTCGGCTCCCTGGTTGAGCAGGTTGGCACCCCAGAAGAAGTCGTTGTACAGCCACGTGAACTCGAGCGTCGCCAGCGCCGCCAGCGCCGGGCGGGTGAGCGGGAGGATCACGCTGGAAGAACTGCCGCGGCAAGCGAAGCACCGTCGACCACGGCCGCTTCGGAGAGCTCCTTGGGGATCGTCTTCATGTAGTTCGACAGCACGAACGTGCAGAACCCGACCTGGAAGGCGACGTGGATGAGGATCACGGCGATCTTCGTACCGAGCAGGTTGCCGGTGTCGGTGTCGGAGAGGAAGTCGGGCAGCGGGACGCGCTTGTAGATCTGGAACAGCGGCTGGAAGATCACCTGGACGGGCATCAGGTTGCCGGCGGTGAACAGCATGAGGAAGAAGATGTTGAACCTCCAGCTGTAGCGCGTGCAGGCGAACGCCACGCAGCTGGCGAGGAGCAGGATCAGCACGAGCGCCGGAAGCACGATGAACGCCGTCTTGAGGAAGTGGCTGCCCATGTCGCCGACATTCCAGGCGTCGCGGTAGTTCTCCAGCGTCAGCGTCTCGGGCAACGAGAAGACGCCGTTGACCTGGGTGTCCGCCTCGAAGTAGCGGAACGACGAGTACACCGCCGTGCCGATCGGCACCAGCCACCCCAGGGCGAGCACGGTGAGCACGACGTACAGCAGCACACGCATCGGCTTGATGCCGCCGCTGTCGCGTCGCTCGGACGGCGGCGACGTCGCACCGTCGTGCACCGACCGGAGCGGTGACGACGGCCATTAATGCAACTCCTCGCGGAAAGCGTTGCTGACGTACCAGACGACGAACCCGATGCAGAGAACGAACAGCACCATCCCGTAGGCGGAACCGGTGCCCACACGTCCACCGCCCTCACCGACGAGGCTGGTCGTCACCAGGGTGCCCATCACCTCGGTCCCGCGGGGATCGTTGAGGGCGGCGACGATGTCGTACGCCCGCAGCGCCTCGATGACGGTGATCACGGCGACGATCACGTTGATCGGCTTCAGCGACGGGAAGATGACGCGGCGGAACGACTGCCACTCGTTGCAGCCGTCGATCGAGGCCGCTTCCCGCAGCGAGTTGTCGACCGCCTTCAAGCCGGCGAGGTAGAGCACCATCACGTAGCCGATGTGCCGCCACGCCTGGGCGATCAGCAGGGCGGCGAAGTTGCGCGACAGGCCGAGCGAGAAGTCGAGCAACGGCAGGTCGATCTCGAAGATCTTCGTCTGGTCGCCGACGAAGTCGATCGGTCCGCCCGGCCAGATCGTGTTGAGCAGTCCCCGGTCGCGGGAGAACATCACGCTCTTCCACATGAACCCGACGACGGCAAGCGAGAGCACGACGGGGAAGTAGAAGACGCTCTGGTAGAAGCGGCCGCCGCGCAGGTTCTTGTCGAGGAGATAGGCGAACAACATGCCGATCGCCGAGCAGACGAACAGCCAGAGCAGCAGCACGAAGTTGTTGAACAAGCGCCGGGAACAGCCGGTTGTCGAAGATCGTGAAGATCTCCCAGTAGTTGCTGAACCCGACGAACTGGATCGCGCGAAAGGGGCGCGAGGTTGTCCCAGCGGGTGAACGACAGGACGCCGGTGATGATCGCCGGGATCCACACCAACGTGATGTGCAGGAACGCCGGGATCCCGACGAAGATCCACAGCCACATGCGGTCACGCCCGGACGACCCGTCGCTTGCGGCCGGCTCGCCGGGCGCGCCGCTGCGGTCATGGCTGTGTTCAACTCACTCGAACACGTACGTCTGACTTCTGCTCCTCGACGGTGCTGAGGATCGAGTCGATCTGGCTCGGATCGGAGATGAAGTCGGCGAGCGCCACACCGACGACGTTGGCCGCGAAGTCGGGATCCGTGTCACGATCGAGGAACTGGGCGATGAACTGTCGCCGCGCCGACGAACTCCGCCGACTTCTGCTGCAGCGGCGTGTACTCGACGTGTCCGCCTCGGAGTTGGCGGCGATGTTCGCCTTGTCGATCTCCATGTACGCCTCGATCGCCTCGACTCCGGCCAGTGCGGTGAGCAGCGCCTTGGCGCCCTCCTCGTTCGTCGGGCTTGGCGGCCATCATGAACCCGTCGATCGGCGCCTCGACAGCGTCTTGGCCGTACTCCTCGTTGATCGCCGGGAAGGCGAAGAAGTCGATGTCGTCGATGATGTCCTGCTGCGTCTCCGGGTCGAAGTTGCTGACGATGAACGTGCCGAGCAGCATCATGGCGGTCTCGCCGTTGGCCAGCCCGGTCGCCGCGTCCTGCCACGTGCGGCCGTTGGCGTCCGGCTGGTAGTAGGGGAGCAGCTCCTCCCAGCTGGCGAACACCTGCTTGACCCGGTCGTCGGTCCAGCTCTCCTGGCCGCCCATCAGCGAGACGTGGAAGTCGTAGCCGTTGATCCGCATGTTGAGCATGTCGAACATGCCCATCTGCGGCCAGCTGCCGTCGTTGGCGGCGGCGAACGGCGTGACGCCGTCCGTCTGCATCTGGTCGAGGAGCGCCTTGAACTCGTCCCACGTCGTCGGGATCTCGTAGCCGCCGGCCTCGAAGGCGCTCTTCCGGTAGTGCACCGCCCACGGGTAGTAGTAGAAGGGCACGAAGTACTGCTTGCCGTCGAGCCCCGTGCAGATGTCGCTTGAAGCCATCGTTGAACCCGGTGAAGCCTTCCCACACGTCGGAGATGTCGCCGACCAGACCCTTCGATGGTGAAGGCCCGCAGGCGGTAGCCGGGGAACCAGCACATCACGTCGTCGGGCTGCTGGAGGTAGGTGTTGAAGTTCTCCTGGATAGGTGTTGTGGTCGACGGTGTTGATCGTGACCGGGACGCCGGTGGCCTCGAGCGCCGCGGCGAGCGCCTGCTTGGGGACCTCGTCGGAGTAGTTGCTGCCGAACGTCACCGGCTCGCCGGACGAACTGCACCAGTCGCCCGGTGTTGGTGAGCGCCGAGACTCCCGCCGACCCGAGCCCGCCGAGGAGCGACTCCGGCGCCGAGGGCGGAGCCTGCGCCGGCGAGCAGCTGGCGGCGGTTGAACTGGTTGACCGAGGTGTTCGGGAACTGCGAAGGCGCCGGCGAGCGACGGGTCGTGGAACGTGCCATTGATTTTCCCCCAAACAATGTGTGAGCGCTGCTCCGCGCAGCAGGTTCTCGCCCGTCACTCTCCCTCGCCCGGGCGGCGAAGTCAAGAAAAACCACCAAAATCGACCACGAATCACCGCCATCGCACAGCTGATCTGATCGATTTTGTTGACTTCCGGCGCTTCGCCAGCCGATAGTTGCTAGCGATGGCAGACGCCGACGTCGACGAGGGCTCGTCGCCCGCGGGTCGCCGCGTCCTGGCCCGCCGCCGGCGCGAGCTGATCGCCGCCCACGTCCAGCGTCACGGCTCGGTGCGGGTCAAGGAGCTGACGACCGAGCTCGGCGTCAGCGACATGACGATCCGGCGCGATCTGGAGACGCTGACGCGAGCAGGGCCTGCTCACCAAGGTGCACGGCGGCGCCATGCTCACCGGCGATCTCCCGGCGACGACGCTCGAGCCGGGCTTCCTCGCCAAGTCATTGGAGCAGACGAGCGAGAAGGAGGCCATCGCCGCCGGCGCCGCCGCCCTCGTGCGGCCGGGAACGGCGATCGGGCTGACCGCCGGCACGACAACGTGGCACCTGGCGACGCATCTCGTCGACGTCGCCGATCTCGTCGTGATCACCAACTCGATCCGCATCTTCGAGACGTTGCTGGCCCACGACCGTCCGCACCGCAACGTGATGTTGATCGGCGGCATCCGCACGCCGTCGGACGCTCTCGTCGGGCCGCTGGCGGTGCAGGCGCTGGCTGCGCTGCACCTCGACCAGGTGTTCCTCGGCGTCCACGGGATGACCGAGCGGACGGGCTACACGACGCCCAACCTGCTCGAGGCCGACACCAACCGGGCGTTCGTCGAGGCGTCGCAGCGCCTCATCGTCGTCGCCGACCACTCGAAGTGGAACACCGTGGGGTTGGCGAGCATCGCCCCGCTCGATGCCGCCGACACGGTGGTCACGGACGACGGGCTCGACCCAGCCGCGATCGAGCGCTTGCGCACCCACGTCGACGACGTCGTCGTCTGCCCCTCGAACTGGGCGTCGTGAGTCTCGGAATCGAGATCGTCGGCGCCCAGATCGCCAGATGGGTCGGCGACCCGGCGGCGACCGGTCTCGGTCGGCTGCCGATGGCGCCGGGGCTGGCGCCGTACGACGACATCGACGCCGCGGTGGCCGGCGATGCCGTCGCCGTGGGTGCGGTCGCTCGACGGGCCGTGGCAGTTCAGGCTGCGCGGCTCGCCGGCCGACGGTCGAGGCCGGCGACGTCGCCGGCTCGATCGGCCGACGGGTGGGACGAGGTCGCCGTCCCCTCCAGCTGGGTGCTGCCCGCCGACGGCAGCCACGACCGTGGCGCGCCGATCTACCTCAACGTGCGCATGCCGTTCGCCCTGCAGGCGCCGCACGTCCCGGCCGACAACCCGACCGGCGTCTACCGGCGGGAGTTCTCGCTGCCCGCCGCGTGGCGTCGTCGGCGCACGCTGTTGCGGGTCGGTTCGGCGAACTCGATGGGCTTCGTGTGGGTCAACGGCTCGTTCGTCGGGTTCGGCACCGACAGCCACCTCCCGTCGACGTACGACATCACCGACCACCTACGCCGCGGGGCGAACACGGTGTGCATCGCCGTGCCGCGGTGGAGCGCGGCGACGTGGGTGGAGGACCAGGACCAGTGGTGGATGCCCGGGCTGCACCGCAGCGTCGAGCTCGTGTCGGTGCCCACGGTCGCCCTCGCCGACACGGCGACGGTGCCCGGGCTCGAGCCCGACGGCACCACCGGAACGCTCGACCTCGACGTCAGTGTCGATGTGGCCGGCCCGGCCGAGCCCGGTCCGCTGACCGTCGAGGTCGTAGTCACCGACCCGATCGGCCGCCGCCGTCGCCGCCCGCTCGCCACGACGGGTCTCGTCGACGTTCCGCGCTGGGCGCCGCGCCACCCTGGCGACGAGCACGCCATCGCCTACACCTGGCCCGGTCACCGGGTGATCGAGCGCCTGCGCGTGCCTGGTGTCGAGGCGTGGAACCACGAGAGGCCGCGGCGCTACCGCGTTGCCATCATCCTCCGCGACGGCGATGGAACGGTCGTCGACGTGCGCGCTCGCTGGGTCGGGTTCCGGCGCATCGAGCTGGCCGACCGTGCACTGCTCATCAACGGCGTGCCGGTCGTGATCAACGGCGTCAACCACCACGACATCAACCCCGACCGCGGCCCGGCGACGACCGTCGAGGACACGCGGCGCGACCTCGAGCTGATGAAGCGCCACCACGTCAACGCCGTCCGCACGTCGCACTACCCGAAGGACGAGTCGTTCTACGACCTGTGCGACGAGCTCGGGCTGTACGTCGTCGACGAGGCCGACATCGAGACGCATGGCCGCTGGCGGGCGACGAGCGACGACCCGGCGTACGCCGCGGCGTTCCTCGAACGGGGGATGCGCATGGTGTTGCGTGACCGGTCTCATCCGTGCGTCATCGCCTGGTCGCTCGGCAACGAGTCGGGCTATGGGCCGTCGCACGACGCGATGGCCGGCGTGGATCCGCCGCGTCGACCCGTCGCGGGCGCTGCACTACGAGGGCGGGTTCAGCCGCGACCTCGACGCGGCCAGCCCGGTGTCCGACGTGGTGTGCCCGATGTACGCCTCCGTCGAACGGATCGTCCGGTGGTCGGTGGACGGCCGCGATCGCCGCCCGCTGATCCTGTGCGAGTACAACCACGCGATGGGTCAGGCGGGCGGCCTCGCCGACTACTGGGCGGTGTTCGGCGACGTCGAGGGACTGCAGGGCGGGTTCGTCTGGGAGTGGGCCGATCATGGCCTGCGCCGGCGAGAGGCGGACGGCACGGAGTGGATCGCCTACGGCGGTGACTTCGGGGAGGCCGAGCACGACGGCAACTTCGTGTGCGACGGCCTTGGTCTCGGCCGACCGTGAGCCGCACCCGCTGCTCGCCGAGCTGGCCGCCCTCACCCAACCGGTCGCCGTCGAGATGGTCGGCCGCGGCCGGTTGCGAGTGAGCAACCGGCGCTGGTTCACCGACCTCGCCGACCTCGATGCCAGGTGGGAGCTGATCGTCGATGGTCGGCGGGTGGGACGGGGTCGTTTCGAGGTGCCAGCGATCGGTCCGCAGTCGTCGGCGGTCGTGCCGATGCCGGCGCCGCCCGATGCCGCCGGCCCGGGGCGGGCGACGCTGGTCGTGCGGTTCACACCCCGCCGCCGTCGCCGCCTGGGCGCCGCCGGGTTGGGTGGCGTCGGAGACGTCGATCGATCTCGGACTGCGTGACGGCGACCGTCGGTCGTCGCCGCGTCGCCGCCGCCAGGTGGACATCGCCGTTTCCGGGGACGGCGTCGTCGCCAGTGATGTCGTGATCGGGTGGCCGGCACTTTCGCTGTGGCGGGCGCCGACCGACAACGACGACCCGCCGGGGGAGTGGCGGGCGACGACCCCTGCGGCGCGATGGCGCGCCGACGGGCTCGATCGGATCGTCGAGACGGGGTCGGAGACCCGCCGGCGCGGTGGCCGGGCGATGACTCGGCTCGTCAGCTACAAGACCGGCACAGGTCAGCCGATCGAGCATCGGCAGCGGATCGAGGTCGTCGATGGGGCGGCACGGATCAGCGAGGTGGTCAACGTCGACAAGTCGCTGCGCGATCTGCCGCGCGTCGGAGTGGCGTTCGAGCTGCCCGGTCGAGTTCGACCGGCTCACCTGGCTCGGCCTCGGGCCGGGCGACTCGTATCCCGATCGGCGGGCGGCGGTCCGGTTCGGCCGCTGGGAGGCGGTCGTCGGCGAGCTCGTCGTCCCGTTCGTGCGGCCGCAGGAGTACGGGTTGCACCTCGACACTGAGTGGTTCCAGCTGGCCTCGCCGACGATCACGCTGCTCGTCCACGGCGACCGACCGCTGGCGTTCTCGGCGCTGCCGCACTCCGTGGTGGAGCTGGAGGGCGCGACGCACGCCCACCTGCTGCCAACGCCAACCGCCACGCACGTCCATATCGACGTTGCCCATCGAGGGCTCGGCACCGCGGCATGCGGGCCGGACACGCATCCGCGCCACCTCGTCGCCGGCGGCACTTATCGCTTCACGTGGACGGTCGGTCTAGGGTCGAAGTCATGATCGAACGAGCCGTATTCGGGCGAACCGGTCACCTCAGTAGCCGGGTGATCTTCGGCGGCGCCGCTCTGTCCACCGCCAGCCAGGAGGAGGCCGATCCGCGTGCTCGACGTGCTTCTCGAGTTCGGCGTCAACCACTGGGACACCGCCGCCGGCTACGGCGGCGCCGAGGATCGCATGAAGCCGTGGCTGGCGGCCCACCGTGACGACGTGTTCCTCGCCACCAAGACCGGTGACTGGGACGGGCGACGCCGCGCGGGCGAGCCTCGAGCGCTCGCTCGAGCGGATGGGGGTCGACCACGTCGACCTGATCCAGCTGCACAACCTCGTCGAGGAGGACGACTGGCAGACGGCGCACGGCCCGGGCGGGGCGCTCGAGGCGCTCGTGCGGGCCCGTGACGAGGGGTTGACCCGCTTCATCGGCGTCACCGGCCACGGCGTGCGCATCGCCGCGATGCACGCCCGCAGCCTGGAGCGGTTCGACTACGACTCGGTGTTGCTGCCCTACAACTTCGTCCAGCTCGAGGATGCGCAGTACCGGGCGGACGTCGAGCACCTGCTCGGTGTGTGCGCCGAGCGGCGGGTGGCGGTGCAGGCGATCAAGGCAGTCGCCCGCCGGCGCTGGGCCGACGAGGCGACCGAGTCCGCGAGCGATCGTGGTACGAGCCGTTGCCGCCCGGTGACGCCCTCGAGCGCGCCGTGCGCTTCGTCCTCGACCGCGAGCAGCTGTTCCTGCTGTCCAGCAGCGACACGACGGTGCTCCGGGCGATCCTCACCGCCGCCTCGACTCCCGGCGAGCCGCCCACCGCCGACGCAGCTGCGCGCCGACGTCGCCGCCGCCGACATGCAGCCGCTGTTCGACGGCGCCGACCTCGAACGCATCTGACCGCCACTGCCCACTCCGGGCGCGCGAAGCGGCCAGATCTGACCGGCTGTCGCGGGTGGAGTCGCCGCGTTCGGTTTTGGCTGTCGCTGGCGCCTCAGCGGCGAGTGATGGGACATCGGCGCGAGCTGGCCATGGCTGCTCCGTGCGCATTCGGCGTCGTGACCAGCCGACAGATGCTCGCAGCCGGCGTGTCGCGCGCGGATCACGCCGGTCGGCACGGTTGCGGCCGCCGTGCCGACGTCGTACTGCCCGGCGTGCTCGACGATCGAGTCGCAGCATCCGACCAGGCGATGTCGAGAGCTGGGCGATGGCCGACCAGTTGCACGTCGGGCCCGCGGTGCGCTGAGCGGTCCCACGGCCGCCCGGATCTACGGTCATGCGCAGCATGCTCGATGCAGCGCATCTGGGCCGTGCTCCGAACGCCGGCCACCCGTGGCCGCCGGTCGATTGGCTGACGCCGGACCGCGGCCCCGATGCCTGCTCGCAGGGCCGAACGCCATTAGCGGCGTGATCCGTCGCGAGCTGCCGCCCCCGCACCATGCTGCTGTCGCTCGCAGCGCTGTTCAACGACACCGCTCGCGAGCGTGAGCAGCGTCGAGGACGCGTGGCACCTCAGACTGATCACACCGACGGTGCGAGGCGTGATGGACCGGCGATGACCGTCGGCGATGCGTCGGGCGTCGCCGGCTCGACAGCTGGCTCGACGCCGGTGTTGGTCGACCGATGCCAGAGTCGGCGTCGAGGTTGACGTCGTGCAGGCCCTGCGGCGCGCCGGCTTCCGGAGCCGACGCGAGCGCCCGACGCGTCGACGTACAGCTGGACGGCAGATCGCCCGGCTCTCGGACATCGCCTGGCCTCGACGTCCTGCTCGCAGTATCGAGCCGGGCCACTCGTAGTGGCACGGTGGTGACTGCGGGTACGGGCGACATCGCCCGCGATCGGGCGTGCGGGCTCGTCGGCTGGCACGTCATGCGCTACGACGAGGAGGCACGTGCCGATCTGGCTGGCCTCGCACGCCGAGCGTCGCCGAGATCGCACAGTAGGCGCAGTCATCACCTCCGGCCACTGGGCACTCCACCAGCGCGAGGAAGTGCCAGATCGGCACGCTTCGGCCGTCTGGTCGGCAGCTCAGGACGCCCAGATCGGCGGGCGGGTTACCAGCCCCGCGCCACCCACTCGTCGAGGTGGGGACGCTCGGCGCCGATCGTGGTGTCGACGCCGTGGCCGGGGAGCACGATCGTGGTGTCCGGGAACGTGAACAGGCGGCTGGTGATCGACTCGATGATCGTGTCGAAGTCGGCGTCGGGGAACGACGTGTTGCCGGGTCCGCCCGGGAACAACGTGTCGCCGGTGAACAGCAGCGGGGTGCCCTCGACGTGGAACGAGATCGAGCCGGGCGTGTGGCCGGGGTTGTGGATCGCGTGCAGGCGCAAACGCCCGACGTCGATCACCTCGGCGTCGTCGAGGAACACGTCGTAGCCGACGTCGGCGAGCTTGGGGGCGTCGAGCTTGGTGACGGCAACCTCGTACCCGGCCTCGCGGATCGCTGGGACGGCCTGGATGTGGTCCCAGTGCCCGTGGGTCTCGAGCACCCGCCGCACCCCGAGGCGCTGGCACAGCTCGAGCAGCTGCTCGTGCTCGTTGGCGGCGTCGATCAACGCCGCGTCACCGGTGCGCCGGCAGCGCACGACGAACACGTTGTTGTCGTACGGGCCGACGACCACCCGGTGCACCTCGACGTCTGCGTTCACCCAGTGCAGCGTCGTCGATGGCTCTGGCATGGTCGGAGGGTCACTCACGAGACTGACCGTCATCCTCGGCGTCGACCCGGGTGTCGCCTCGCCGGTCGACCGCGATGTCGCTCCGGCGCTCGGCGAACTCGCGGCGGCGCAGCATGACCAGGATGTCCGACGTCGTCTTGCGCTGGGCCGCCTGGATGTCGGCGAGGAATCCGAGGACGAGCAGCTGGGCGGCCATGATCAGGCACACGGCGGCGCCGACGAGGCTCGGCACGCGGCTGGCGTCGTCGCCGTCGAAGCGCAGCACGAACCAGCGCACGACGAGGACGATGCCGGCCACCCCGGGGATCGCCGCCAGCCAGGCGAAGAAGCGCAGCGGTCGGTAGCGGGCGTAGCTGCGGATGATCGTCGGGATCGACTTGCGCACGTAGTCGAACGAGCTCTTGACGAGTCGTGACGGCCGCGACTGCGGGTTGACGCGGATCGGCACGGCCTTCAGCTTGAGACCCTCGGCGCCGACCTGGATGATCGTCTCCAGCGTGTACGTGTACTGGCCGTGCACCTGCAGGCGCAGCGCCGCCTCCCGGGAGAACGCCCGGAACCCGCTCGTCGCGTCGCGCACCTCGGTCCCGGAGAGCACCCTGACGGCGTGCGTGCCGACGTGTTGCAGGGCCTTCTTGATCGGCGAGAACGTCGAGATCGAACTGAGCGGGCGAGTGCCGACGACGACATCGGCACTTCCCTCGAGCACCGGGGCGACGAGCTTGCCGATGTCAGCACCGAAGTACTGGTTGTCGGCGTCGGTGTTGACGATCACGTCGGCGCCGGCCCGCAGACTCGCCTCGATCCCGGTCATGAACGCCCGCGCCAGGCCACGGTTGACGTCGTGGCTGACGACGTGGTGCACCCCGCACTGCCGAGCAACCTCCACCGTGCGGTCGGTGCTGCCGTCGTCGACCACGAGCAGTTCGATGACGTCGACGCCGGGGAGCGACCGTGGCAGGTCGGCGATCGTGCCCGGCAGCGTCTCCTCCTCGTTGAAGCAGGGGATCTGGATGATCAGCTTGACGGGCGCGGCCGGCATCGGGCGAGAGGCTAGCCACAGCGTCCGCCGATGGACCGGCCACCGGCGGACGCTCCCGCCCGGTCGTGAGCGCGATCGCCGGCGTGCTTAGGGTTCCATGGACGCCCTCGATGCGAAACTCTGATTCGCGGAAGCGGCGCGTCGGTAGCCTGCTCCACGCGTGCCACGTCACCAGGGTGCGGTTGCCGGTTCGACGGGACTGCTGGAGAGCGAGTCGATCACGATCATCCGCGAGGTCGCCGCCGAGTTCGAGCGGCCGGTGCTGTTGTTCTCCGGGGGCAAGGACTCGGTCGTGATGTTGCATCTCGCGGTGCGGGCGTTCCATCCGGCGCGTCTGCCGTTTCCGGTGATGCACGTCGACACCGGACACAACTTCGACGAGGTCATCGAGTTCCGCGACCGGATGGTCGAGCGGTTCGGCGTCGAGCTGGTCGTGGCCTCGGTGCAGCAGTCGATCGACCGCGGTCGGGTGCGCGAGCACGCCGGTCCACGGGCGAGCCGCAATGTGTTGCAGACGGTCACTTTGCTCGATGCCATCGCCGAGCACCGCTTCGATGCAGTGCTCGGCGGCGCCCGCCGCGACGAGGAGCGGGCTCGGGCGAAGGAGCGGGTGTACTCGCACCGCGACGAGTTCGGCCAGTGGGATCCGCAGAACCAGCGGCCCGAGCTGTGGCAGCTGTACAACGCTCGCCACCGCCGCGGCGAGCACCTGCGGGTGTTCCCGCTCTCCAATTGGACGGAGCTCGACATCTGGCGATTCATCGAAGCGAACGACATCGAGCTGCCGTCGCTGTACTTCGCCCATCGCCGGGAGGTGTTCGAGCGCGACGGCATGTTGATGGCGGTCAACCCTCACGTCCGCGCTGCTCGACGGTGAGGAGACGTTCAGCGAGACGGTGCGCTTCCGCACGATCGGGGACGCCACGTGCACGGCGGCCGTCCGTTCGGCGGCGACGACCGTCGCTGACGTCGTCGCCGAGACGGCTGTGGCGCGGATCACCGAGCGCGGCGCCGACCCGGGCCGACGACCGCATCTCGGAGGCCGGGATGGAGGACCGCAAGCGGGAGGGCTATTTCTGATGAGGCGTGTCGGCGCCGTTGCGCTTCGCCACCGTCGGCTCCGTCGACGACGGCAAGTCGACCCTGATCGGGCGGCTGCTGTACGACTCGAAGTCGATCTTCGAGGACCAACTGGAGCACGTCACCGCCGTGAGCAAGCGCCGCGGCGACGACTACGTCGACCTCGCCCTGTTGACCGACGGGCTGCGCGCCGAGCGGGAGCAGGGGATCACGATCGACGTCGCCTACCGCTACTTCTCCACGCCGGCCCGCGACTTCATCATCGCCGACTGCCCCGGCCACATTCAGTACACGCGCAACATGATCAGCGGCGCGTCAACGGCTGATCTCGCCATCGTCCTCGTCGACGCCCGCAAGGGCGTCCTCGAGCAGACCCGCCGGCACAGCCTGTTGGTGTCACTGCTCGGCGTGCCCCACCTGGTGATCTGCGTCAACAAGATGGACCTCGTCGCCCACAGCGAAGAGCGTTTCGACGAGATTCGCGCCGAGTTCTCCGAGTTCGCCGGGACCCTCGAGTTGCACGACGTGACGTTCATCCCGGTGTCGGCGCTGAACGGCGACAACATCGTCGACCGCTCCGCCGAGATGGGCTGGTACGAGGGCCCGACCCTGCTCCATCACCTCGAGACCGTGTACGTCTCCAGCGACCACAACCTGATCGACGTGCGGTTCCCCGTGCAGTACGTGATCCGGCCGATCAGCACCAGCCACCACGACTACCGCGGCTACGCCGGGCAGGTCGCCGCCGGGCGCCTGCGCCCTGGCGACGAGGTCGTCGTGCTGCCGAGCGGGATGACGTCGACGATCGCGTCGATCGACACGTTCGACGGGCCGCTCGAGGAGGCCCGCCCGCCGCAGGCCGTCGTGGTGACCCTCGCCGACGACGTCGACATCACCCGCGGCGACATGATCTGCCGGGTCCACAACCAGCCGATCCCCAGCCAGGACATCGACGCGATGATCGCCTGGATGGACTCCACGGTGTCCCTGCAGCCGCGCCAGATCTACCGGCTCAAGCACACCACGCGAACGGTGCGGGCGATGGTCACCGACGTGCTGTACCGCCTCGACGTCTCGACGATGCACCGCGACCTCGACGCCCAGTCACTCACGCTCAACGAGGTCGGACGGGTCACGTTGCGGACGATGGCCCCGATCTTCGCCGACGACTACCGGCGCAACCGCAACACGGGCAGCTTCATCCTCATCGACGAGTCGACCAACCAGACCGTCGCCGGCGGGATGATCCGCACCCAAGCTCGGCTGACGCGACCCGGCTCCTCTCGATTGGAGTGTTTCCTGCGATGGAGTGTCACGTGCCGGGAATCTCGGCAGGTGACACTCCGATCGCCACGGTGCCGCGCGACACCACGTCGAAGCCGAGACCGAGGGCGACGGGGATCTGCACTGGATCGAACGTGACGTATCGCACGGGTCGGGGGAGACGTTCGGCTGCCGCCAGCTGGATGGCGTCGGCGAGACGCACCGGCTGTTCGCGTAGGAGCGCCGCCGCCCGGTCGAGGCAGCGCTGGTCGATGGGCACGACGGCGTAGCGGTCCCATTGCATTCGGAGGGCGTCCTCGAGGTCGAGGCGCAGTGGGCGCTCGTCGGTGAGGCGGTCGATGACAGCGAGCGCCTCGGTGAGGGAGAGGGCGCTGACGCAGACGGCGGCGTCGCGTGTCCGTGAGTGCCTGCTCGGCGAGCGGCCGTGCCGCCGTGTCGATGTGCAGGGCGACGACGGCGGTGGCATCGAAGAACGTAGTCATCGTTGACGCCTCGCTCCGTTGCGAGCGACGAGGCGCCAGCCGAGGAGCGGCCAGACACGGCCTGCGTGGCCGGGGAACGCAATTGTTGTCAACCGCGGACCTCGCCGAAGGCTCGGTCGAGACGGACGCCGCTCCACACGGCGACCGGGGCGCCGAGGCGAGCCGGGTCAGGGCGGCGCGGAGGCACGAGCGCTCCGGCGGCGACGAGGGCGTCGATCGTCACCTCTCCGGCGGTGTCCTCGACCGGGCCGAGCTGTGCGATCGGCCGGCCACCGGCGGTGACGACGAGACGGTGCCCGCTGGCGGCGCGCCGCAGGTGCGTGGCGAGGTCGCCGCGTAGCTCCCGCGTGCCGATCCGGGACTGGTCCATGTGTACGCGAGTGTACGCGACGCAGGTTGCGCTGAATCGAGGCCGGCGGCAATCGTGCCGGCCATGAACTTTGCCTTCACCGACGAGCAGGACGAGCTGCGCAAGATCGTGCGTTCCTTCCTCGAGGCCAAGAGCCCGGAGAGCGCCGTGCGTGAGCAGATGGAGACCGAGCGCGGTTACGACGAGGCGGTGTGGGCGCAGATGGCCGAGCAGATGGGGCTGCAGGGCCTGCACATCCCCGAGGAGTTCGGCGGCTCCGGGTTCAGCTATGTCGAGCTCGGCATCGTGCTGGAGGAGATGGGACGGGCCCTGCTGTGCGCACCGTTCTTCTCGACGGTGGTGCTGGCGGCCAACACGTTGATCCTGTGCGGCGACGAGGCGGCGAAGAAGGACTACCTCCCCGGCATCGCCAGCGGGGAGACGATCGCCACGGTGGCGTTCACCGAGCCGTCTGGCAAGTGGGACGAGTCAGGCATCGAGATGGAGGCGACGCGGTCGGGTGACGGCTACACGTTGACGGGCACGAAGATGTACGTGCTCGACGGTCATGTCGCCGACCTCGTCATCGTCGTCGCCCGCACCGATGCCGGCGTCAGCCTGTTTGCCGTCGACGGGAACGCCGACAGGGCTGACCCGAACTCCGCTGTCGACGATGGACCAGACCCGCAAGCAGGCGAGGTTGGAGTTCGAGAACACGCCGGCCCGGCTGATCGAGAGCGAAGGCGTCGGCTGGGACTTGATGGCCAGGGTGCTCGACCTCGTCGCTGTCGGCCTCGCCGCCGAGCAGGTCGGTGGTGCCCAGAAGGTGTTGGAGATGGCCGTCGAGTACGCCAAGGTGCGCGTCCAGTTCGGCCGTCCGATCGGTTCGTTCCAGGCGATCAAGCACAAGTGCGCCGACATGCTCCTCGAGGTCGAGTCGGCGAAGTCGGCGGCCTACTACGGGATGTGGTGCGCCGCCGAGATGGACGACGAGTTGCCGTCGGTGGCCTCGCTGGCCAAGGCCTACTGCTCCGAGGCGTACTTCCACGCCGCCGCCGAGAACATCCAGATCCACGGCGGCATCGGGTTCACGTGGGAGCACCCGGCGCACCTCTACTTCAAGCGGGCGAAGAGCTCCGAGCTGCTCTTCGGCGACCCCACCTACCACCGCGAGCTGCTCGCCCAACGCATCGGCATCTGACCGTCGGCGCCGCCGATCTCCGCGGGGCGTGACGACCACGTCTGTGTGCACTCGGTAGCATGATCGTATGACAAACCGGCAGCGTCTCTCGGCGACAGTGGATGCCGAACTGCTGGCCGCAGGAAAGGAAGCTGTCGCCCAAGGCGAGGCCGACAGCCTCAGCGCATGGGTGAACGCCGCCCTCAGCCGCCAGGCGGGACACGACCGGCGGATGCGGGCGCTCGACGAGTTCCTGGCCGCCTACGAGGCTGAGCATGGCGAGATCTCCGACAGCGAGATTCAGGACGCGACGCGGCGGGCGCGGTCGCGAGCCGTCGTCGTGCGCACCCCGGGTGGCCCTGGGCGGGTTCGCCGGGCGTCGGGTGCCGCGTGACTGTCGTGCTCGATGCCGGCGCGCTCGTCGCGGTCGAACGCAACGATCGGGAGATGGTGGCGATCATCAAGCGCGAACGATTGGCGGATCGCGCTCCTCTCACGCATGGTGGCGTGATCGGCCAGGTGTGGCGCGGCGGCTACGGGCGGCAGGCAAACCTTGCACGGCTGATACGCGGCGTCGACGTTCGCGCCCTCGACCATGACCTCGGACGTCGAGCGGGAGTCCTTCTCGGTGCCGCTGCTGCCAACGACGTCATCGATGCCGCCGTCATACTGCTCGCCGACGAGGGCGACGAGATCTACACGTCGGACGCCGTCGACCTGCGAGGCCTGGCCGAGGCGGCAGGCGCCATGTCGAACTGATCGAGGTGTGACACCGTCGGTCGTAGGTCGCCGTGTTGCGTCAGGAGAGCGATCAGTTCTGAGCAATCAGCACGGTAGACAAGAGCTACAATCAGTAGATATTCGATGGCGACGACCACGATCAGAGTCGACACCGAGACCCACGCCACGCTGCAGGAACTCAGCTCGGCGACAGGCGCAACGCTGATGGACACCGTGCGCGACGCCGCTGAGGCATTGCGCCGGCAACGTTTCGCGGAGAGCGTCATCCACCAGCTCGCCTCGCTGCGCGATTCCGAGTCAGCCTGGATCGACTACCTCGGTGAGGCCGAGGCGACCGCTGTCACCGATGGCGTCACTTGACGAACTGTGGCTCGTCGACTTCGGCCAACCGTTTCCCGGCGAGCCGGCTCATCATCGACCGGCGATGATCCTGGGACCGCCGGACTCGTTCGGGTCCGACTTTCCGTTCATCATCGTGTGCCCGTTGACGACGACCCGGCGGGGTCTCGATCTGCACGTCGAGGTCGAGGCGACGTAAACAACTGGTCTCGACGACACCAGTTACGTTCAATGCGAGTTGATCCGCTCGATCAGCCGCCGCCGACTCGTCCACCGCGTCGGCGCCGTCGATCGAGCCACCAGCCAAAGCGTACGCCTCGTCGTCCGAACGCTTCTCGACCACTGACCGACGCCGGCGGTGCGCCGTAGCCTCGCCGGTGGATGGAACCGATCTCGTGGGTGTTCGCCGTGCTCGCCGCGATCGCCGTGTTCGTGATCGCCGCCGTTGTCGTCGGGCGTGAGGCCCACCGCCTCGACGCGGTGGCACCGCGCTCGGTGTACGTCGTCGACGAGGCCGTCGAATTCGTCGCCGAGTACCTCCCCGCCGAGACCCAGGCACGGCTGACCCCCGACGAGGTCGAGCAGCTGCTGACCGCGCATATGCGCTGGCTGCACTCCAAGGGGCTGCAGCCGTCGAACGTCGTCGACCGCCGTCAGGACATCACCACACCGGTCGTGCTCACCGAGGACACGCTCGCCGGCTACCTGCTCGCCGAGGCGGAGCGGTCGGGGATCGTCATCCTCGACGACGTCGACGTCGTCAACGTCGTCGATGCCCACCTGGCCTACTTCGAGGCGATCGGCGCTGTCGGGCCGATGGCGGGCGACGACGTCTGACCGGACCTGCGCGGAGGGTCCTCTCGGCCACTCCGGCGAGTGGCCTTGTCCAACCGTCAGTCGGCTCGGCACACGGTCAGTGCAGCCGCGTCGCCTCGGATTGTCAGCGTGTTCGAGCCGTCGTAGCGGACGACGGTCGGCTGGGCCGTCAGCGGGACCTGCCGGGGGTTGCCGGCCGCATCCTCGCTCGCCAGGGTCAGCTGAGCGTTGCCGGCGGTGGGACCCGTGATCAGCACGGGCTGACCGGGGGCGATCACCGTGTCACCCACAACCGTCTCGCACGAATTGATCCCGATCGAACCTTGCTGGACGTCGACCTGTAGATAGGTCTCCGCCGTCAACGACTCCGCCGGCCCGAACTCGCCGGGGTCGAACCAACCGCGCTGGTGAAGTTCGACGATGCCGCCGACGGTGAGTGGCGGCATGACGACCGGGTCGGGTCGTAGGCCGAGCACCTCGTCACTTGGGTCGGCCAACCACTGCGGCGAGCGTTGCCGACACGAGTCGGTGCGATTCCTGTTCCTGCGCCGCTTGGACGTTGGCCTGCTCGATGAGCAGACCGGCGTTGTACGACCCGACGAGCACGATGAACGTGAGGACGACAGCGACGCCCGCCGTACCGATTGCCACGATGCGACTCAACGCGATCGCCGACAGCGGCAGCAGCAATGCGATCACCGTGTACGTGTAGCGCGACCCAGACGCCTGCTCGATCCCCAAGCCGGCCCGGGTGAGGGCAGTCGATGGCTGCGAACAACACAGCACTTCCCGCCAGCAACACGGCGAGTGGATCGACGTCCCACAGGTAGCCGCTCCGAACCACGACGTAGGCGATGAGCGCGATGAGCAGTGGTGCACCCAGCTCGGGAGCAAACAGGGTGCGGCCGAGGTTGTCGACGAACGAGCTGCCGATGTACTGCGGGATCAGGTGCAACCTGGCGAAGCCCTTCGGCGCGAGCTGGTTGTCGGTCTCGTCTGGATGGGTCACGTACCAGAGGGCGTAGACGACGACTGCCGGACCGAACACCGCCGCCGCCCTGCGCCAACCGTGCCGGTAGCACGCCAGGACGACGGCGGCCGACCATCACCGGCAGCGCCGATCCGGACGTGGCGACGGCGATCAGTCCCGCCACGCCGGCGGCGATCGCCCGCACCGGGGTCAGCTCCCGGACGTCGACGAGGTGGGCGGCTGTGGCGGCGGCGAGCAGCCCACCGACGAACCCGACCTGGAACGCCCAGAAGATGTTCTCGGCGCCGGCTCCGAGGAGCGAGAACACACCGGCGAGCAGTGTCGCGATCCACGGGTTCGCGGCACGAAGGGCGATCCGCCACAAGCACGTGGGTGAGCGCGAGGTGGGCGGCGATGACCATCGCCACGTAGGGGGCGTAGGTGTCCAGCCCGACGACGGACCGCATCGCGCGGAACAGCAGCATCGGCACGGTGCTCCAGTGCCCCCCGTGCGGGTCGAGGAGGGCCCTGCCGTTGGAGGGAACGAGGAAGTCCCACTCGTCGTAGAAGAACCATTGGTCGCGCGCCAGGTAGGCGAGGATCGGAACGGCCACGACCAAGCCGGCGTAGTGGACGACGCTCGGCGAGATGCCCGTGACCCAGCTCCATGCTCGAACCGCCGGATCGGTGCGGGCGCGGGTGGTGGTTTCGACGGTCACGCCGGCCGCAACCCGTCAGATGGTGCCGGCGGCGACGGCATCGGTGATCCACGGGATCACTTCGTCGAGCATCGTGTCGAGGGTGGTCGTCGCCTCGAAGCCGAGCAGCTCTTTGGCCTTCGTGGTCGATGGGATGCGGCGTTGGACGTCGTGCTCGAAGCCGGGGTCGTTGACGAGCCGCAGCGGAGCGTCCGGGCCCTTGATCTTGGTCCAGATCGCTTCGGCCAGTTGGCGGACGGTCGTGCCGACCGGCGTCGAGAGGTTGAAGTCCTCGTTGCGCGCCGCTGGGTGGTCGAGCGACAGCACGATCCCTCGCGCCAGGTCGCCGCCGTACGTGTAGTGGCGCACCTGCTCGCCGCTGCCGAGGATGTGCAGCGGGTCCTGACCCTTGAGCACCTTCTGCACCAGGTCGGGGACGACGTGGCTCATCGCCAGCTTGACGTTGCCGGACTCGATCTCGACGTCGCCGAGCGCCCTGGATTCGCCGATGCCGACGCAGTTGAACGGCCGCAGGATGGTGTACGGGACCTGGTACTGGTCCCAGGCTGCCCGGGCGAAGTACTCGACGGCGAGCTTCTGGAAGCCGTAGGACGACAGCGGTGGGGCGATCCTCCGCTCGTCGCCCTCGACGCTCGGCCACCGGTCGGCCGACTCGAACACCATCGACGACGACATGTAGGTGACCTTCTCGAGGCGGCCTGTCTCGCGCATCACCCGGATCGCCGCGTCGCACGACGAGGCGATGATCCGCTCGTTCTGGGCGAGCAGGTCGTAGGCGTAGGTGTGGAAGTAGGAGATCCCCCCGATCAGCGCCGCGCCGGCGATGAAGTGATCGGCGTCGCGGAGCGCATCGGCGACGAGCTCGGTGTCGGTCACGTCGCCGACGATGAGCGAGTAGTCGGGGTGCTGGTCGTAGGACTTCTGGACCTTGCCGTACTTCGAGTAGTTGTCGATCCCGACAACGCGGTAGCCCTGGCGGAGCAGCTCCTCGACGACGTAGCCGCCGATGAACCCCGCCGCGCCGGTGACGACGACCTTCTTCATGAGTTGACTCGCTCCTTGCAGGCAGCCGGGCGCCGGCGCAACCGCCGACGGCCGGTCAGGGGGTGGCGCACTTCGCTCGCAGTTGCGACGAGGTCAGCGCCGGGCCGAAGGCGAAGCGGTACCAGCGCAGGTATTGCGGCAGCCACTTGACGACCTTGAAGTTGGACTGCCCGAACTGCCGGTCCAGCCAGATCGTGGGGATCTCGGCGACCGGCCGGCGCAGCCGGCGCGCCTTGGCGGTGAGCTCGAGGCCGATCTCGAAGCCGTCGTCGCTGTCGACGCCCACCTCGCGGACGAACTCGGTGTTGTAGGCCTTGAACGAGTTCGTGGCATCGCGCGTCCCGACATTGGCAAGCAGATGCAGCGACAACCCCGCCGTCCGCGACATCCAACTCTTGAGACGCGGGCCACCGACCTGCTGACCGCCGGGCATGTAACGCGATGCTGCCGCCACGACCACGCCGCGCTCGACCAACAGCACCAGTTCGTCGATCTGGCGGGGATCGTCGCAGCCGTCCGCCATCGTCACCACGACCGTCGGCGCCGCCGCCTTGTCGATCCCGTAGCGGATCGCCCGCGCCGGCCCGCGGCCGTAGTCGTTCACCAGCACCTGGAGCCGGGGTTCGCCTGCGGCGATGCGCTCGACCACGGGGACCGTCGGATCGTCGGGCGAGTCGACCACGACGAGGATCTCGGCGCTGACGTGCACGGCGTCGAGGATGCGCCGGAGGCCGACGACGATCTCCTCGCCCTCGTTGTAGGCGGGCATGATGATCGATGCACGGAGCGGGGCCGTCATACGACGACGCCCTCGCCGAGCAGGTTCCACACGTCGGCGACCGGTTTGTCGACCCGCAGCGCCCGGTATTCCTCGTGGGGGGTGGCCACGATGAGCAGGTCGGCTCGTGCCACGACCTCGTCGAGCGGCAGCAGCGAGTCGTCGACTTCCTTGGGCACGTGGGGGTCGGTGGCGAGGACCTCTTTGGCCTTGAAGCGCAGCACCCGGCGCAGCTTGTAGCTGAGGCTCGAGCGGGTGTCGTCGGAGCCGGCCTTGAACGACATGCCGAGGATCCCGACGCTCATCGTGCGCAGGTCGAAGCGCTTCTCGAGTTGGCTGACGACGTACAGCGGGAGTCCCTCGTTGACCAGCATCGCGGCGTGGCCGAGGGCGAACTTGTTGTCGCTGAACGCCGCCAGCTGCATCGTGTCCTTGAACAGGCACGGCCCGGCGGCGAACCCGGCGCCGGGCAGGTCGGCGGCCCGGGGATAGTTGTGGGTCACCGCCGACCGGATCCGCTCGAAGTCGAGCCCGCGGTCGTTGGCCATCATGTAGAACTGGTTGGCGGCGGCGAACTTGATGTAGCGCCAGGTGTTGGTGAACAGCTTGGCGAGCTCGGCCTCCTCCGGCTCGAGCACGATGATCTCGTCGGTCAGCCGGCTGAACAGCGCCGCGGCCCGCTGCTTGCCACGTTCGGTCCGCGACGAAACCAGCTGGGGCAGCGAGTACAGCTCCGTCATCGCCGTGTGCTCGGCGATGCGCTCCGGGCAGAACGCCACGTCCATGTCGAGCCCGAGCTCGGCGACCATCTGCTCGACCAACGCCGTCACACCCGGGTAGACGGTGCTGCGCAGGATGAGGATCTGGCGGCTGTCGAAGTAGGCGCTGCACGCCTCCAACGCCTTGGGGATCGAGCTCGGGTCGGGGTTGAGGTGCTCGTCGACCGGCGTGCCGATCACCACGACCACGTGCTCGGCCGTCGCGACGACCGCGGCGTCGGTCGATGCCGTGAGCCGTCCGTCGGCGAGCACCCGCTGCAGCACGGGCTCGGCGCCCGGCTCGGCGAACGGCATGACGCCGGCGTTCACCGACTCGACGGCGCCCGGACTGATGTCGTAGATCACGACCCTCGAGCCACGGTCGGCGAACGCGATCGCCAGCGGCAGGCCGACGTGACCGCCGCCTCCGATCACGACGACGTCGCGTCCGAAGCTTTCCACGGCCAGAGAGTCTGCCCGATGGGCGAGGACTTCGAGTGCGATCCACCATTTCCGTGGTGGTGGCGCGAGTCCGAGATCGGGCGGACTCGGCCGCAAGCGCCAATCGGTCTGCGAAACGCCGGTGATCGAGGCGCGAGCGTGTCCTGACGCTTATCGTCGAAGCAGCGCCGTGACTCGCCTCAGCGGCGCAGTAATGCGCATCGATCGAGATCGACGCCAGCACCTTGTCGTTGCGGTTCATCCGGCGAGAGCTCGACCGCTCTTCACTTCGGGCTTCCGTTTCGAGCGACCACATGGCAAACCGGCCGCTTGAAGCTGCATCAGCTCGCCGAATCCGAGCTGGACCCCCAAACTCAGCCGAACGAGGAGAGCCGATCGTACCGAGTTCTCGAGCCGCCTGTGAGAGACCAGTCACACGTTCACGTGCCGTCGCTTCCGTCCGGTCCCTCCGTCGCGCGAGGCTGCCGGCGACCTCGAGGCTGATACGCCGAGGACCCCGAACTCACAGTGTTGCGGCCGCCGCCGAGACCTGCGCTGCGAGGAGGTTCGCCAGCGCCAGCTTGCCGCGTCGGCGGTTCTGAGATGGATCCCGTCCGCCCAGAACCACTCGGGGTGGCCCGCCGAGATAGGCTGTCCCAGTCGACGAGCTGCATGGCTGGGTTGGCCGCAGCCTTCTGGCGCAGGATCGTGTTCACCTGGGCGGGGTTCGATCCGGGCGG
This sequence comes from Ilumatobacteraceae bacterium, assembly GCA_963732335.1. Lineage (GTDB taxonomy): Bacteria > Actinomycetota > Acidimicrobiia > Acidimicrobiales > Ilumatobacteraceae > Desertimonas. The sequence goes on from CAVSZO010000037.1 coordinate 47,735, forward strand.
CCCGTGGTCAGCCAGATGACGCGCCGGAAGCCGAGCGCTCGGGCCTGCGCCATGACCTGATCGACCGCCGAGCCGAAAGCGGGGGGCCACTCGCTGTTCGTCACCCCAACGATCAGCACGTCGCCACGGATTGTTCCGCTCCTCAAGATGCTGAGCGCCGATGGATCACCGCGGCCGTCACAAGTCAGGTCGATGAGACGCCTGCAGACGCGCGTGTTGGCGATCACGTCGTACTGCGCCGAGAGGTTGCCCCAGTTCGGGCCCAAGTCGTTGAGCGCGGCGAGAACCGAGTCGCCGATCAGGGCGACTGGCATCGCCTCGGGGTTGCGGGCCGGCACGGCATTGGGGTCCGTCGGCACGGGCGCAACAACGAGCGTCGCGTTCATCGGCGACCAGCCCGCAGCGTTGCCGGCGAACACGCGGAAGTAGTACCGGGTTGCCGGTCTCACACCGCCGGCGGTGTACGACGCACGAGGCCAAGTGTTCAACTTCGTGTACGGGCCGGCGGCCGACGTCGCCATGGAGATGACGTACGAGTTCGCGCCCGGGACGGCGTCCCATGCCAACGAGATGTTGTCCGACCAGCGCCGGGCGCGCAGGTTGGCGGGCGCGGGGGATGGGCTGGCATGACGAGGGTGGTGCTCACCGGCGACCAGCCCGCGGCGTTGCTGGCGGAGATGCGGAAGTAGTAGCGGGGGTCGAGGTTCCTCGTGCCGGCAACGGTGAACGGACGGGCGCCTGACGATGCGACGTATACCTTGAACGTCTGTGCGCCGGGCACGGCGTCCCAGGCGAGCGCAACGATGTCGCCGGTCCGCCGGCCGCGGAGGTTGGGTGGCGCGGCAGGACGGACGACAGCCGGCATGACAAGCGTGGCGCTCATCGGCGACCAGCCCCCGGCGTTGCTGGCGGAGATGCGGAAGTAGTAGCGGGTGTTGACGTCGAGGTTCCCGACGGTGAACGCGGGGGTCGACCTCGTGCCGGCAACGGTGAACGGACGGGCGCCTGACGATGCGACGTATACCTTGAACGTCTGTGCGCCGGGCACGGCATTCCAGGCGAGCGCAACTGCGTCGCCGGTCCGCCGGCCGCGGAGGTGGGTCGGCGCGGCTGGACGGGTCACGGGGGCGATGGTCGTCGCGAGGAGCGTCGTGGCGATGGGTGGCACGACGAGCGTGGCGCTCACGGTGACCAGCCCGCGGCGTTGCCGGCGAAACACGGAAGTAGTAGCGGGTGTCGACGTCGAGGTTCCCGACGGTGAACGCGGGGGTCGACCTCGTGCCGGCGACGGTGAACGGACCGGCGCCTGACGATGCGACGTACACCTTGTACGTGTGAGCGCCGGGCACGGCATCTCAGGCAAGCGAAACGGTGTCGCCGGACCGGCGGGCGCGGAGGTTGGCCGGCGCGGCGGGACGGGTCACGGGGGCGACGGTCGTGGTGGTCGTCGGCTCGGTCGTGGTGGTCGTCGGCTCGGTCGTGGTGGTCGTCGGCTTGGTCGTGGTCGTCGTCGGCTCGGTCGTGGTGGTCGTCGGCTCGGTCGTGGTCGTGGTGTCGTCTGCGGCGGCCGAAAGCACCGGAATGGCTGCGAGCGGACGACGGCGATCATCTTGGATGGACGTCGGTTCCCGTTCACGCTTGGAGTGCCGGCCGCGGATCTTTGTCGGGTGCTCTGGCCGGTGTAGCGATCATGCGTCCGTGCCCCAGGTGTCCCTTGGCGGAGGTCCGCGACAGGTTGGAACGTTCGTCGGACGGGTGGGCAGCAACCGCAGCTTCGGCGTCCACAGCACGCCGACTTCGGCGCACCGTTTCGAAGGCTATCGAGTGAGGGTGGCGGCGCGCTTCCGCGATTCTGGCCGTCAACCCCGCCAGCTGCTTCCGGCCCGTCCGCCCGTCAGAACAACACGTTCAAGCCGCTCAGAACACGGGTTGCGAGGTCGTGGTCGCCGCTGACGGTGATGCGCTCGGCGAGTTCGGCGGGCGTCTGCCGGCCGGTGGCGAGCAGCACGTAGCACTCTGTGTCCATCGTGATGGTCGCCAGCGGTGGTTCCGCCGACGACTCGACGAACGCAGCGCGGCCGCCGGTGACCTCGCATGCGAACTCACGGGCAACGGGCCCGTGAGCTTGATTGCCACGGCGCCGCCTTCAGGGCACGCCCCGCTTGCCGACGACCATCGGGAGCGAGCGGGCGAGACGGTCAACGGTGTGCGCGCAGCGGCACATCGAACCTGCCTGGGAGATCGAGAGCCCGGCGAATGTCCTGTTCATGCACCCAGCAGTCGAGGATCCGGGCGGCGAGGAAGTCGGTCATTGTTCCCGGGCCGGTTGGCGTGTCCATCGGCTGTTGGAAGTACTCATCGCCGGCCGCAGCGAGCATGCGTTGGCGAACGGCGCGCAACTCATCCCACTCGGCGAGGACATCGGCGCCCGGGCGGGAGCGGCGGGCGGCGACCTCGCGTTCGTTGAACTCGCCGATCGGGTTGCGGACGTGCGGCGGCTGATCACCCGGCAGCGCCTGCGGGGCAGGGAGCCCTTCGAGCAGTCGTTCCGTGCCGATTACGTGGGACAGCGTGTCCTGGACGCTCCAGCCTGGCAGGTCGGTTGGCGTCTTCCAGTCCTCCTCGGTGAGGCCGGTGCCGACGTCGGACAACGCCTGCCACGTTGCGAGCAATGTGTCGACGATCTGCCGCCGGGCTCCGTGCTGGCTCGGTCATCGAGCCGGGCCTTGCCTGCGTTGATGGGCGCCTCATCGAGAGAATCGACTCGAATACCCGCTCGCACGACCCGTCCATCGCGGTACGCAAACGCCTGCGCCATGCGTGAGGCATACGGCTCCAGGGGCGCCATCCCATGTCTGACGAGTTGCTCAAGCTCGTCGATCACCTCTGGGACGCTCCCGACGACCGGCCCGAATCCGTCTACGGTCGTAGCTCCACTCGCCTCGACGGTAGACGTGCTGGCCGGAGAAGAAGCGGTCGCGGTCGAACTGGAAGTAGATGACCGGCCGGTTCAGATAGGCGAGCTCGAAGGCGTTCGACGAGTAGTCGGTGACGATCACCGCACCACGGGCGAAGAAGCTCCTGGATGTCGACGTCCTCGTAGCGGTAGACCTCGACGTGAGAGGGGAGCGACCTTGTCAGAAAGACCGACATGTTCGGATGCGGGACGAACGCGACCCGCAGCCCGGCGCGCGCAGTGAGCGCTCGCAGGCGCTCCGATTCGAGGAGTTCGAGCCAGTTCGTCGCGTACGGAGACTCCCAGAAGCCGGGATGCGCCGGACGACAGTCCGCCCGGCTGGGTCGCGTCGCCGACGAGGTCGCGCCGCCATGTTGGCATGATCAGCAGGAGACGATCGGCAGCGAGCAGCTCGCGGGTTCCTCGGCGATTCGCAGCAACCGGTCGTGGCGCGGGAACCCGGTCAGGCGCACCTCCTTGTCGGTGAAGACATACGGCGTGCCGTCGCCGGCGATCGACTCGTACTCCGCCTCGGTGGCGGTGATGAAGCGGCTGATCGGCTTGCGGTTCAGCCGAACGGGACAGGTCGTCCCTCGTCACGCCGTGCTGGAGGAACGTGAACCGCCATCGTCCCGTCCCGAACGCGGAGTGTCGATCGGGTGGATGACGTAGTCGTCGATGTGCGACGAGATCAGCTCGACGCAGTTGAGCATCAGCAGGCGGTGCTCCGGCGTGCCGTACTCCACCAGCCGGAAGCCCTCCTGGTCGAGCCGCGGCCAGTCCTTCGTGTCGCGGTCGACGACGAACCACGCGTTGATCTCCGGGTGGTTGTCCTTCACGTAGCGGTACAGGTGCTCGGCGTTGTCCTGGGCCAGGCGGTTGCGGTCGACGAACACCCACGCTTTCCGATACGGCCTTCCCCGGAAGCCGGCGGCTCGAAGCGGAACGCCGTAGGCCGCGGACTCTGGCTGCCTCGCGGACGGATTCGCGACGCACGAGCGCGGCGCGACGCAGCGGAGGGCGCGATACCAATCCATGTCGGTCGGGCGCGCTCCGATCGCCGCCTCAGGCGCACGCGCCGGCCATCGATGGTGATCCTGCAACCTGTCCGCTCGTGGGTAGCCAGACGATTCGCTCGCTCGCAATCCGCTTGCCGACGAAGGTCAATGATCGACACTTCTCGATGGACGGGCCTCGTCGCCAGACCGCGTCGACGGAACTCCTCCCGTGGTAGCTCGCCCCCGTAGCAGTACCGAACCTCGGCGATGCGTTGGTCGGCATCGATGCGCTCGATGCGCAGCCGGTCAGGACGTAGTCGTTCGCCCTTGGCGATGATGAGCGAGTTGCGGATCTCAGTCGACGCGGACGTGATCCGGTACTTCTTGATCGTCGCCGTGTCGATGTGGCGCAGGATCTGCGGGAGAACCTCGTGGAACTCTTCGGCCGCGTCGTCGTCGACGCTGCCCAGCGGGGAGTCGTCGCGCTCGTCGTACTTGAAGTACCAGAGCAGGTCGTACAACACGAGGTTCTGCAGCCAGACAGGCACTCGTCCACGCTTCGCGTCGACTTGCTCGAGGAGATCGAGGTAGCCGTATCGGGGGACCTCGGTGAACTTCGCCGGTCTGTTCCAGCTGTCCTGAACGAGCGAGCCCGCTCGACGCCGGTAGTGGTAGACAGGATCTCTCAGGAATGCCACGCGAGGTCGTTCGTGATCGGCGAGGTACAGGCCGGTGAAGTGCCCGTCCTCGAAGTTCGGTTGCACACGATGGTCGAATCGCAGTCGTCGCTGCTCGATCAGGTCGGTGCGATAGAACGCTGACGCCGCACTGAGGTGGATGTGTTGAGGGTGTCGCTCCAGATCGACGACGCGGTACTCCTTGGCGAAGCGGAATCGCAGGGGGTGCGTGTCGCTCAGCTTCTGCGCCCGATCGTCGAATCTCAGCAAGCGGCAGGCGACGAGGTGGATGTCCTCAGCGTCGTGCTTGGCGAGGAACCTCGCCACACCGGCGAAGTAGTTCGGCGACAGCTTGTCGTCGGGATCGCTGAACGTGACCCATCTGCTGCCCACCCTGTCGAGGCCGAAGTTGCGCGCCGAGGACAGTCCGCCGTTCTCCTTGTGAACAACCCTCGCCGTAGGTGCGACGGCGGCGATCCACTTCGTGATGATCTCGGCGGACGAGTCGGTCGAACCGTCGTCGACGAACACGATCTCGATGTCGTCGATCGGGTAGGTCTGTGCGGCCAGGGAGTCGAGGAAGTCGCCGAGGTAGCGCTCGACGTTGTACGTCGGTACGACAAGAGAGAACAGCCGCCTCATCGCCGGCTATGGCGTTCGATGGGAGCCGAGTACAGCGAACGAAGCGGGCGGACCATCTGGGGCAACGCTACCTGCTCGACGCCCCGTCGCCTGGGGCTACCCTGCCAGCCGTGGCGCCGCCTCTCCGCTTGCGGTCGCGGTCGGCGAGGATCCGCCGGCTGTGGGCCCGGTATTGCCGTGACGGTCGCCTTCCACCGGTCGTGTCGGCGTTGCTGCGCGATGCTGCTGCGCTGCGGGCCCGCGACCGCATCGATCGATTGCTGGCGACGATCCGCCCAGTCCTCGCGGTTCGTGGCTCGACCGATCTCGTGACGCGCCGCGATGGCCGGCGGATAGCGGTCGCCGGCCCGGCGGCGATGTCCTCACAGGCGTTGACCCACGACATCGGCCAGCGGGTGACCGCGGCATTGACGACCGGTGGTGTCGACGTGTTCCTCGTCGATCGAGACGGCGAGCACCTTGTGTTCGGGATCCTCGACGAGTCTCGTCGCCGCGCCTGGGATGCACTGCAGGAACTCGCCGGGGAAACCGCCTGGTATGTCGGCTGGGTGCGCGGTGGCCGTCGGGGTACCGTCGCCGTCCGGCGCGGCTCATTGCCTGGCCAACTGCTTCGCTCGACCAGGTGGTCGATCTACCGTGCCTGGGCGTCAGGCGATGTCGTCATCGGGCCCGAGCAGGCGACGCAGCTCACGTTCTGGGAGCTGGGGACCTCGGGAAAGCACGAGATGATCGGTGTGCGCGGGCAGGCCCGGTTCGACATCCGCAGCACACCGACCGTCGAGACGATCGATGGACATGACTACACAGGGCGTAGCGCGTTCCCGGTCGGCAACGGCCTCGAGCGCTTCGTGGGTGACATCGATGTCGTGTACACGTGGGTGGACGGCTCGGACGAGCAGTGGCGGGCAGCGTTCGATGACTGGTCAGCGCGAGAGGGTCGTGACCACCAGGTCGATCGCGATCTCGTTGCCGGCCGGTATCGCGACAACGACGAATTGCGCCACTCGCTGCGGTCGTTGTGGTTCGGCTGCGACTGGGTTCGCCGGATCTTCATCGTCACCGCCGACCAAGTCCCGGCATGGCTCGACACCGACGACGAGCGAGTCGAGGTGGTGTCGCATCGCGACATCCTCCCTGAGACGTGCCTGCCGACGTTCAACTCGCACGCCATCGAGGCCGCGCTGCATCGCATCGAGGGCTTGGCCGAGCACTTCGTGTACTTCAACGACGACGTGTTCGTCGGGCGGCCATTGCGCCCCGACCACTTCTTCACGTCGAGCGGGCTGCCCAAGGTGTTCCCGAGCGATGCACGCGTGTCCGGCGTGGACGACGACCGCCAGCTCGCAGTCGACAACGCGGCGATGCGCGGCCGCCAGTTGTTGGCCCGGGACTTCGGCCGGGTCGCCGCGTTCAAACCGCATCACGCGCCGTTCGCCCTGCGTCGCACGCTGCTCGAAGAGATCACGAAGCGATACGCCGACGAGGTCGAGGCGACGATGCATCGCCGCTTTCGGCATCCCGATGACCTCAGCATCGCCGCGTCGCTGGCCGGGAGCTACGGCATAGCCACCGGCCAGGCGGTGACAGGGTCGCTGTCGGTCGAGTACGTGCACCTCGAGTCAGCACGGCTTCGTTGGCATCTCGATCGTTTGCGGCTGGGACGCCGCTTCGACACGTTCTGCCTCAACGAGACCGAGACACAGCCGACGGACCGCGACCGTGCGGCGACGTCGATCGCCGAGTTCCTCGCCGGATACTTCCCCGTGCCGGCGCCGTGGGAGCGCGACGAATCCAGCTCGTAGCCTGCTCAGATCCACTACCGCCTGCCCCTCCCGACCGACCACGCCGGCACGGAGCGGATGCTCGACATCGTGGATCCGGTGTCGACGGCTGTGCAGCGCTTGCTGCGGCGAACCGGGCTGGCCGGCTACGAGCCGGCGACGATGGCCACCCTGCTCGCCGCCTTCCAGCGTCAGCGGCCCGGCTTCCACTTCGTCGACGTCGGCGCCAACATGGGCCTGTACTCGGCGATCTGTGCGGTGATGTTCGAACCTGGTCGCGTCGTCGCCTTCGAGCCGACTCCGGACGTGGCCGAGGTGGCCCGGCGGGTGCTCGCCGCCAACGGGATCAGCGTCGAACGTCGGACGAGTCGAGCAGTGCGCCCTCGGCGAACGTCCGGCACCGTGCCGCTGTACCTGTCGGCGGTCTCGGACTCGTCGAACTCGCTGGTCGCGGGGTTCAAGCAGAGCGTCGGGTCGATCGACGTCGCCGTCACGACGCTCGACGACTACGTCGCCGCGACCGGAACAACCCCGGACATCGTCAAGATCGACACCGAGACGTTCGAGCCGGCGGTGATCAGGGCGCTCGGGCGACTTTGCAACGGTTCCGCCCATGGCTCGTCGTCGAGGTGCTGCACCGCCGCGGGCATGACCATGGCGTCGAGGTGTCGGCGGCGATGGACGGGCTCGGCTATTCGTACTACCGGCTGTCGCAGATCCACCGATTGGACGTCCGAGTACCAGCGATCGCAGGCGAGCCGGGTAGCAAGGAGACTGACTGGCTGCTCGCTCCACAGCCGATCGACAGCGCCTTTTGGCGACGACGTGCGGCGGTGGCATCGAGCGGTTGGCCGTCTGCACGGCTGACCGGAACCCCCGGCTCCCGCTCGTGACCGTCACCCGCCACGTCCTACGACACCACGGCATCGCCGGGCTCGGCCGGCGAAGCGTGTCGTATCTGCGTGACCCGATGGGCGGGTCATCGCCAGCTGACGCCCCCTCTACGTGGAGAGACGGATGCTCGCCCCGGTCCATGACGATCGTTTGGCCCGTCGTGTACGGCGAGCGGTCACGATCGACAAGGTGGACGATTGTCGGTGCGACCGCCTCCGGCCGGGCAACGAAACCGAGCGGCGTAGCGCGTCTGAGTTCTTCGAGGTTGCCGTGCGGTCCGAGCTCGTGGGGTCGACGGCTGAGCCCGTCGAACAGCGTCGGAGTCTGCACGGCACCGGGCAGGGCCGCGTTGCACCGCACCCCAAGCGGAATGACTGGCACAGAGATGGACAGACCTGCCCCTCGAGCTCGGGGCGGTGCTGCTCACCGTCGCGGATCAACTGGATGCAGGTGATGGCGATGTTCATCGGTGGGTGGCAAGGTGACGGTCGAGCGCTTCGGCGCCTGGAACGAAACCCGTACACTCGGAACGATGCCGGCGACCTCGCTGGGCCCTCGCCGCCTGCCACCGTGACCGCACCCCGCTATCGCGCGCTGATCCGACGGTCAGCCAGAATGGTGCACGACCAGGGGCCGGTTGCTCTCGCTCGGATGATGCGGCATGGTCTGGGCTGGCGGTATGAACGCCTGCTGACGGGGTTCGCGGGCTGCTGGCGGCCGACATGCACGTGTCGTCGACCGTTGGCGAGGGTCCGCGGTCTCACGGGCGATCGCCAGAACCACATTCGCCACGAACTCGATCACAGCTGCCGAGGCCACGCTGCGAGAACTCCGAGTTCCGACGTCGTCGGTCGCGCCGTGGTCGATGGCTCCGACGGTCGGCGTCGTGATTCCCGCGTACCGCGATGCACGCTTCCTCGCCGCCGCGCTGCGAGAGCGTGTGCGAGCAGACCTACCGAGACTGGCGTTGCGTCGTCGTCGACGACGCCTCGCCCGAGGACATCGGATCGATGGTCGAGCCGTTCCGTGTCGCCGAGCCTCGGCATCGAGTTGCTCCGCCACGCTGCCAACGGCGGGCTCTCGGCGGCGCGGAACACCGGCCTGCGGCACCTCGACACCGACCTGGTGATGTTCCTCGACGCCGACGACCTGCTCGTCCGCACGGCGCTGCGAGGACGCCGTCGCGAGCTTCGAGCCGTGTGGCACGACGCGCGGTCGCCGGCGTGCACGGCCAGGTGATCCAGGTCCCGGAGGAGGCCAGGCTGGCGGATCTTCGGAGACTGGAGGCGCGAACGGTCGAACGCGACGGTGTCGACTGGATCGGCTACACGCGGCGAGTGCCCGTTCAACGTCCACGCCGTCGTGCTGCGCCGGGCGCTCGTCGATCGCGGCGGCGGCTTCGACGAGTCGCTGCGCAACGGTGCCGAGGACTGGGACCTGTGGTTCCGCTTGCTCCGCCACGGCTACCGGTTCGAACCGAACGAGCACCTCGTCGGCGCCTACCGGCAGCATCGAGCGAGCATGATCCGCGGCGACCAGCAGCGACGCACCTCGCCGACGGCCGCCAACCTGTTCGACGCCGCCGAGCAGTGGGCCGAGCTCGACCCTGCGCTCGTCGTCGGGCGAGGTGCGGCCGCGCCGCTGTCGCGGGCGCGGTCGGCGCACGAGCGGGCGAAGCGTGCCGCTGCGGTGATCGGCATGCAGATCGCCGCCACGGGTTCGCTCGACCCGCTCACCGACGACGGCGGCCTTCGAGCTGCTCGACCTCGCCGCGCTGCCCGAGGGACGCGTGCGGACGAGATCGTCGAGGCGGCGATCAACGGGCGCCTGCCGCGGCCTCGGCATCTCGCGCCGATCGCGCTGGACAGCTCGTCCGCGGTCGCGCGGGACAAGCTCGCAGCGGATCGGCCGGGCCGTCGCCGAGGAGATCCTCGACCGCCCGTTCGAACCAGCCAGACGAACCGGCCGACTACGACGCGACGTCACGGCGTCGACAGCGGTCGACGTCCTCTTCGCCGCCGAGATCGCGTCGCCGACGTCGCACGCGCTGCGCCCGATCGCGTCCGCAGGCGACCAGAGCGGCGTCGCGTCGCCGCGGTCGACCTCGAGCTGATCGCCGGGTGCAGCGGCGCCAACGAAGCGTGGCGTGAGCCGGCGTCGACGTCGTGCCGTATCACCAGGTCGTCGCTCGGCATCGGCGGGCTCGCCGAGCTGGTCGTGTGCGCGCCGGCCGGCCCGGTGATCGCGGATCTGCTCGCCGCAGCCCGACGGGCCGGCGTCCGATGCCACGTCGTCGCGTGCCCGGTCGCCCGGACGCCTTGCCGTGCAGCGCCGCGGCGTCGGTCGACGCTCGGCGATCGCGCGCGAGTCGACGACGAGCACGCCGCTCGCCGTCGCGACATCGCGGCGCGCGAGCGGCAGCCGCCGGGTGCTCGCGCGGCTGGCGCGGATCGGACTTTCCGTTGCTGCTGCCGCTCGAGGACGGCCCGCTCGACGCCGCGTCGGTCGAGCGGCTCGCCGCGCTGCGCGATCGGCACCACGGCGAGACGGCGGTGATCATCGGCAACGGCCCGTCGCTCAACGAGACCGAGGTCGAGATGCTCACCGACGTGCCGACGTTCGGTGTCAACGCCATCTTCCTCGCCGCCGACCGGTTCCCAAGCCGATCACCTACTACGTCGTCGAGGACACGTCGGTGTTCAGTGAGAACCTCGCGGCGATCAAGGCGTTCGACGCGGAGTGGAAGCTGTTCCCGGCGATGTACCGGCCGTCGTTCGACGACTCCGAGATCGACGATCGGACGATCTTCTTCCGCATGAACGCCGGCTTCTACGGCCGCAAGACCGGCACGGTGTGCCATCCTCGCTTCTCGTTCGACCCGACGCAGCGCCTGTACTGCGGCCAGAGCGTGACGATCATCAACCTGCAGCTCGCCCACTGGATGGGCTTCCGAGCGCGTGGTGCTGATCGGCATGGACTTCTCCTACCGGATTCCCGACGACGCCGAACGCGACGGCGGGCTGATCATCTCGCGAAGCGACGACCCGAACCACTTCCACCCCGACTACTTCGGCGCCGGCAAGTCGTGGAAGGACCCGCAGCTCGACCGTGTGCTCGTCAACTACCACCTCGCCGACGAGATCTACCGGGCGACTGGCCGTGAGATCGTCAACGCCACCGAGGGCGGCAAGCTCGACCTGTTCCCGCGCATGCCGCTGCGCGAGGCGATCGGCGTCGATCGTTGGTGAACGGCGTCGGGCCGCGGGGCGGTCATGCTGGGCGCGCAGCCGCCGTCGGCTCAGCCGAGCGGGCCGACCGCCACCGTCCCGTCACATCCACTGCTACCGTCGCGTCACGTCGTGACGAATGCCCCACAGACGCCGCCAACCCGAACCGCTCGGATGCTGGCGGTGCTGCGCTCCGACGGAGCACGGGGGTGGCGGCGACGCTCGGCCACGGCGTGCGGCTGGCGGAAACGGCGGGTGCAGAACCGGATCGGTGAGAGCATCCGCGCGCGAAGCGGGCCCGGGAGCAGCGCCGGATCCGCCGCCTCAACGAGACGCCGACCGCCGGTGATCGCGGTCGCCGACCCGCAGATCGCCGTGATCGTCACGTCGCGCGACCGGGCCGAGCTGCTCGGCCTGGCGCTGCGCAGCGTGCAGCTGCAGGACTTCACCGACTGGGAGTGCATCGTCGTCGACGACGCCTCGCTCGACGATGCCGTCAGGTCGCTCAGCGTTCGCCGCCGTCGACTCCACGATTCAGGGTGCTCGCCCACGACCGCGTGCGCGGGCTGTCGGCAGCCCGCAACACAGGGATCGCCGCCGCCCGGGCACCGCTGGTCTGCTTCCTCGATGACGACGACCTCCTCCTCGCTGGCTCGCTGCGCAGCCGGTTCGACGTCGCTCGTCGGGCAGCCTGCCGACGTCGTCGGGGCCTACTGCGACTGGGTGGGGATCGACCCAGCCGACCGGCTCGAGCAATGTCGCAGCCGTCGCGCACGCCGCGCAGCCGGCATGGCGTCGCCTTCGCCGACCTCGCCGCCGGGGCTCCGTTCATCTCCTCCAGCCCGCTGCTTCGCGTGCCGACGCCTCGGCGCTCGCTGGCGGGTTCGACGAGAGCCTGCCTCGTGCCGAGGACGTCGACATGTGGATCCGGGTGACACGCGCCGGATTCCGATTCGTCTACTCGCGTTCGGTAGGGATCGGCTATCGGCGGTCGCCAGGCTCGATGGTGATCGGCTCGCCCGAGCTGCAGATGGAGTGCATGCTGCACATCCTGCGCCGAGCCGACGCCAGGACGTTCCGACGGGCCGTCGCTCGAGCGCTGACCGCCGCGCGCTGAGCGCCGCAGGGTTCGAGCTCGGATACGCCCCACAGATCCTCAACTATCTCGCCCTGCTGGCGGCGACCGACGTCGATCGGGCGGTGGAGCTCGGGTGCCGGGAGCTGTCCGAGCCGTTCCGCCGGCGGCATCGAGCCGCAGCGCTACGCCGATCGTTGACGTCGAGCGTGAGCCAGTCGGCTCGGGCGGCGGCAGCCGCACGAGGTCGCCGACGTCCAGCGCGCGCATCACGTCGCTCGCTCGAACGGTTGTCGTGCGTCGACGACGCCGTTCCGGGCGGGCATCGACGCAGCACTTCGCCGCCGAGGAGTCTCCGGGCGCCGAGCGACGCGGATCGCCAGCCCGCTGGTGGCCGCGACCCGCTGTGGCAGGTCGTTCGACGGGGCCGTGATCCTCGTCGCCGAGGCGGTCGTACCACGTCGACGAGCTCGGCCCGCTGTACGACGTTCTCGTCAGCCGCGGCGTCAAGACGCGGTTCATGGCCGGTGCCAGGCACCTCGACTCGACCACGTTCGGCGATCGGTCGCTACGCGGCTGAGATCCTCCCGTTCGACCCCGATCTCGTCGTACGCGCCGCGGTCTCGTCGTGCTCAACGACTGGGGCTACGCCGGCGACTCGCGGTCGACGCCTGCAACGGCGCAGGCGTCCCGACGTTCGCCAAGGTCGAAGGCGTGCAGGACTTCGAGGACGTCGACACCGGGCGGCAGCGCAACGCTACCGCACGGCGGCGGTCGTCCTCGGGCAGGGCCAGAACGACTCGACGCATTGCCCGACCGGCAGGTGCGGATCGTCGGCAGCAGCCGTCTGGAGCGCATCTGGCGAGCGCCGCCGGTGCACCCGGGCGCACGTGCCCTCGTGAACCTCAACTTCACGTACACTGTGCTGGCGGACCACCGGAAGGCGTGGCTGCAGTCGGTCGAGGATGGCGGTGCGGCGAGCCGGGATCGAGGCGATCGTCTCGCGCCATCCGGCCGAGCGGCGCCGCAAGTCTGGGCTGCCGACGTCGTCGAAGCCGTTCCGCTACGAGATCAACCGGGCGGGTGTGCTCGTCTCGCGGTTCTCGACCGTGCCGTTCGAGGCGATGGCCCGCGGCGTGCCGTTCGTCTACCACAACCCGCACGGCGAACGGGTCCCGACCTTTGCACGAGCCGCGCGGCGCGCTTTCTCGTCAGCCGCTCGGCCGACGAGCTCGCCGCCGCGCTGGCGACGGCGATGACGTGGCAGACCGACTACCGCGATCGGGCCGAGAAGTTCTTCCGCCGGCAGGTCGACATCGACGACCTCCGTCCCTCCGAAGTCCGTGCCGCAGACGTCATCATCGAGGAGATCGCCCGTGCCACGTGACGGCTCGACCAAGTCACCGGCAGCTGCCGGCTGTGCTCGAACGCGCCCGAGCCGGGTCGCCCGGGTCTCCGACGACCGAGCCGCGCGCTGGGAGGGCAGCGCGGGCGTCGACGACCCCGACGAGAACATCGTCTGGAACCGGCACCGGTGGGGCGACGACGGGAACGTGGCGCAGGCTGGACAGCCTCGGCTACCAATGGGCGGGGGAGTCGCCCAGACACCGGCGACCGTTGCAGCGCTGGCCGACAAGTTCCTCCGTCCCTACGTCGGCGACCGCTACGACCTGGCGATCCTCGAGATCTCTCCCGGTGGCGGACGGATGACGGCCGAGCTCGTCCGCTACGCCAAACGTCTCAGCCTGGTCGACCTCAACGAGGCGGCGATCGACATCTGCCGTGAGCGCTTCGGCGATGTTGCCGATCCCGATCGAGTTCGTCGTCAACGACGGGCAGTCGCTCGCGGTGTCGGGGGAGCGCCGTTCGACCTCATCGCCTGCTACGACAGCATGGTGCACATGCATCCCGACGTCGTGCGCGGCTACGTCGCCCAGATGCCGGCGCTGCTCGCCGAGGGCGGGACGGCGTGGCTCGACCACAGCGGCAAGGGCCAGCGGACCAGCGGCGCCCGCACGGCGATGACGGCCGAGCTGATGGCCGAGTTCGCCGCCGAAGCCGGGACTCGATCGTGAAGGACCAGGTCTTCCGCAACGACTGGGACTGCATCTCCGTGCTCGGCAAGCGCTCACGCGCCGCCGTCTGCCCTGCGGCCGATCGCATCCGTGGGCGACCAGAGCGGTCGCGGTCGCCGCCGTCGACGTGAAGCTGATCGCCGGGTGCAGCGGCGCCAACGAAGCGTGGCGCGAGCTGGGCGTCGACGTCGTGCCATATCACCAGGTCGTCCTCGGCATCGGCGGATCGCTGAGCTGGCGCTGTGCGCCCCGGTCGGCCCGGTGATCGGCGGATCTGTCGCCGCAGCCCGGCTGGCCGGCGTCCGCTGCCGCGTCGTCGACGTCGCGCGGCCGCCCGGACGCATTGCCGTGCAGCGCCGCGGCGCTCGGTCGAGGTCGGCGATCGCGAGCGGGTCGACGCCGAGCACGGCGCCTCGCCGGTCCCGACATCACGCGGCGAGCGGCGGCCGCCGGGTGCACGCGGCTGGCGAGGATCGAGTTTCCGTCGCGGCTGCCGTCTCGAGGACGGCCCGCTCGACGTCGCGTCGGTCGAGCGGCTCGCGGCGCTGCGCGACCGCCATCGTGGCGAGACGGCGGTCGTCATCGGCAACGGCCCGTCGCTCAACGAGACCGAGCTCGAGCTGCTCACCGAGGTGCCGACGTTCGGCGTCAACGCCATCTTCCTGGCCGCGGAACGGCTGCCCGAGCCGATCACCTACTACGTCGTCGAGGACACGATGGTGTTCAAGGACAACTCGCGGCGATCAAGGCGTACGACGCCGAGTGGAAGCTGTTCCCGGCGATGTACCGGCCGTCGTTCGACGACGCCGAGGTCGACGAGCAACGATCTTCTTCCGGATGAACGCCGGGTTCTACGGCCGCAGGACCGGCACGAAGTGCCATCCGCGCTTCTCGTTCGATACCACCCAGCGCCTGTACTGCGGCCAGAGCGTGACGATCATCAACCTGCAACTCGCCCACTGGATGGGCTTCCAGCGCGTCGTCCTGATCGGGATGGACTTCTCCTACCGGATTCCCGAGGACGCCGACCGCACGGGGCGCTGATCATCTCGCGAAGCGACGACCCGAACCACTTCCACCCCGACTACTTCGGCGCCGGCAAGACGTGGAAGGACCCGCAGCTCGACCGCGTGCTCGTCAACTACCACCTCGCCGACGAGATCTACCGGGCGACCGGCCGTGAGATCATCAACGCCACCGAGGGCGGCAAGCTCGACCTGTTCCCACGGCTGCCGCTCCGCGAGGCGATCGGCGCTGGACGACCTGAACCGTCGGTCGCCGTCGAGCCGTGCCTCGCGACCGTCGTCGGGTGCGAGCGTGGTTGTCGTCGCCACCGTGGTCGGCTGCGTGCGTGGCGCACTGGTCGTCGGTGGTGCCGTCGTCGGTGGCGTCGGGCGTCGGTCGTCGGCTGCTCGTGGTCGGAGGCGCGTCGTCGGGGTTCGGTGGTCGGCGCCGCGGTGGTCGGTGGCTCGGTCGTCGTGACCTCGCGGCGCGGCCGTCGTCGTCGGTTCGGGCTCGACCGGGGCACGATCAGGCCGAGGTCGAAGCCGAGCGGCTGTTCGGTCGGGCAGGCCGACGATGTCCGTGCGTGCTGTGCCCCGTTGTTCGTCGACGGTGACGAGAGTCCGAGTCGAGCTCGTCGTCGAGCACCCTGGTCGGGAAGCGTGATGTCGTAGCCGTCGGGAAGCTCGAGCTCGAGCACGTAGGACCCGTGCGCACGACGTCCAGCGAACTCGTACCTGCCGAGATGGTCGGTCACGTCGCGGGCGACGTTCGACACCTGCGGCGTCGAGGAGCACGACAACGACCCCTTCGACGCCGGCTTCGTCCTCGTCCTGCAACCCGTCGCCGTTGGCGTCCAGCCAGACGAAGTCGCCGATCGTCGACGTGGCCAACGCGAGCAGAGGTCGTCGGCTCGACGGCGTCTGTGCTCGGTGGTGCCGTGGTCGTCGTCGTGGTGCTCACGGTCGTTGTCGTCGTGGAGGTCGAGTCGTTGTCGTCGTCGAGGTGGCTGGGCGTGGTTGCGGTTGTCCGTCGTGGAGCCGCGGTCGACCAGCAGGACGCGGTCGACGTCGAGCCGGGCGTGGCGGTGACGACGTTGCTCGACCGGGCTCCAGCCGACGGCGTTGCGGGCTGCGACGCGGAACTGGTAGGTCGCCCCGTTCGTCAGCCCGGTCGACCGTGTAGAAGCGATTGGTCGACACGCCGTCGCTCAGCGACACCCACGTCCGCCCGCCGTTGTACGAGCGTTGGACCAGGTAGTCGGTGATCGGCAGCCCGCCGCTGGAGCTCGGCACGATCCAGCCCAAGGTCACCTGGCCGGGACACTGGCGAGGCGGTCAGCGACCGCGGGGCAGACGGGATCGTCGGACCCGGGCGTCGCCGTGACGACGTTGCTCACCGGACCCCAACCGACGGCATTGCGGGCGGCGACGCGGAACTGGTACGTCGCCCCGTTCGTCAGGCCGGTCGCCGTGTAGCTCCGGCTCGTGGAGACGCCATCGCTCAACGTCACCCACGTCAAGCCGCCGTTCGCACGAGCGCTGGATCACGTAGTCGGTGATCGGCACCGCCGCCCGTAGCGCTGGGCGCCTCCAGGTGAGACGGACTCTGCCTGACCCGACGCCGTGCCCGACCGCCGCAGTCAGCGATCGCGGTGCCGACGGACGGGCCTGCCCGGCCGGCGGCGTGATGATCTGGCCGGCGAGCACACGGTCGGCTTGGTTGGCGATGTACGTCGGCGACGACGTTGGCCCCGGCGGGCCGGAAGTGGATGCCGTCGGCGTAGAACCACTCCGGATGGTTCGCCGAGTACGACGCCCAGTCGGCGATCTGCAGTCGCGGGCCGTACTGGATCGCCTTCTCGCATCAGGATCCGGTTGATGGCGCGGAACGTGCGCGCTGTACGAGATCCCCCCGGGACCGACGTAGGACACGTTGGAGCGCAACGTCAGCCACATCACGGTCGGGATGCCCTGCCTTGCCGCCTCCGCCATCACTGCGTCGACGGCAGAACCGAAGTTGTAGCTCGGATCGTCGTAGCCGCCCATGATGAACGAGCACCGAGCCCAACCGGCCGGACAGGCGACGCATCGCGTTGAGCGTGGTGTCCGGCGCGTAGCCCTCTCGCCCACGGCAGGAGGGAACCACGGTGCGCCGGCACGACTCGGCGTCGTAGGTGAAGTTGAAGCGCTTGAGCGGCTCGAACTGGTTCGTCCAGCGCAGCGCGGCAATCGTCGAGTCGCCGATGATGCTGATTCGCGGCGCCGAGCCGGCGCCGTTGTAGAAGATCGGCGCGCCGCCTCTGCGTGGCTGGCGGGGATCGCCGCGGCACGTTGCGGCAACGAGCACGGCGAGCAGTGTTGCGAGTCGGCGACGACGAGACTTCTGCATGGGCTGGCTCTCCGGCGGTTCAGGCGTGGTCGGACCGGCCACGAACGTGCAGACGCATCGACGAGTCGCGTCGACTGCGTCGGCGATGCATCCGGCGGCGGGCTCGTCGGCAGCAGCGCAGGCATCGCTGGGATTTGGCGGTCCGGGCGGCTGCCAACTGTGTACCGTCGGGCAAGATGCCCGTGCGGAGAGCCCCCCTCGTCCTGCTCGTCTCGTTGGCCCTCGGGCTGCTCGTCCCGGCGGTCGCTAGCGGCCGACAGCGACATCGGCGGCGGCCCCGACGAGAACCGCGACATCGCCACGCCGGGGCCCGTCCCGGCCGACACCCGGCCGGTGCAGACGCTGGCGACGCGAGGCGGCCGACAGCGGCGATGACGATCTTCGCCGCGGCGGTGGCGCGCAATCCCGATCGACGACTTCCGCTACGACGAGCTGGTGCTCGAGGGAACCGCCCGAGAGGTGTGCGCCGGGCGGCTGCTCACCGGGTCGGGATGGACGTTCAACGAGATCGTCAGCCGCTTCGGCGGGACGGCCGGGAACGATGTACTTCTGCCGGGAGCGCTGGGACACCGCCAACGACCCGGCGTGCAACGGCCAGCAGGCCAACCCGGTGACCACGCCCGAACTTCCACAGCACGTGCTGGAGCAACCACGCCCGGGGCCGGGCGATCGACGTCATGGTCGGCACGGCTCGGCGGCGGCTACAACACGTCACCGCGGGCTCGTCGATCGTCAACTGGCTGCTCGCCCGCGACGCCCAGGGCAACGTCAACTCCAACGCCCGCAAGCTCGGCATCCAGCAGATCCTCTTCGCCGACCGCTGCTGGAACAGCGACGGCGACCGCGGCATCGCCTCGTGGACGGCGATGCGCGCAGTGCGGCATCGGCCACCACGACCACGTCCACCTCGACCTGACGATCAACGGCGCCAACGGCAACGTGTCGTACTGGGGCGCGGCGCCCGGTGGTCGCGCCGAAGCTCGACACCCAGGTGCTCTGGGACCGGAACGCCGGCGTGGCGGCAGGCGGTCTCGTGGTGGAACCTCGTCCCCACCGACGAGGAGGGCCTGGCGATGCCGGCCGGTGCGACCAGGCGATCGTCGGCGACTGGGACAGCGACGGGATCCAGGACGAGATCATGCTCTGGGACAGCGACACCGGCAACTGGGTGCTGCAGAACTGGACGAACGGCGATTCGCTCAACGCCCGGATGGGGTCGTGGTCCCGGCGGCTACGACGAGATCGTCGCCGGCGACTGGGATCGCGACGGTCGGTTCGACGACATGATCATCTGGGACCGCGACACCGGCAACTACGTGGTCCAGTCCTGGTAGCGGCTACGAGCACACGTACCGCGGCGGTGGCACGTGGGCGCGTGGCTACGACCAAGTTGATCGCCGGCGACTTCGACGGCGACGGGTACGTCAACGACACGATGCTGTGGGACCAGAGCACCGGGAACGTGGGTCGGTGCAGCGCTGGGTCGAACTGTCCGCTGGGCGTTTCGCGGCAGCGGCACCTGGGCAGCGCGGCTACGACGAGGTCATCGTCGGCGACTGGAGCGCCGGCGGCGACTTCGACGAGACGATCCTGTGGGATCGTCAGACCGGACTCTGGGCGCTGCAGTCATGGTCGAACTTTCGATGGCGGTACGTCCGCGGGTGGCTACTGGAGCACGGCGATCGACTATCGCGGCTCCCGGCGACTACGACACCGACGGCCGCGTCGACGACCTTTTCCTCTACGACGGTCGAGCACCGGGAGCTGGTCGGTGTGGTCGTTCCACCGAACGTTCCCTCGACGCGACTCGAGCGGCACCTGGCTCAACGGCTACGACGTAATCATGGTCGGGTCGTTCATGGACTGACGGCTGACGATTTGCCGTCACTCGGTCGACAGCCGGATGCTCGCCCCGCCGTCCATGACGATCGTCTGTCCCGTCGTGTACGGCGACCGGTCGCGGTCGACGAGGTGGACGATCGTCGGCGCCACCGCCTCGGGCCGGGCGACGAAGCCGAGCGGCGTGCGCGCCTCGAGGTCCTCGAGGTTGCCCTGCGGTCCGCGCTCGTGGGGCCGCCGGCTGAGACCGTCGAACAGCATCGGCGTCTGCACGGCCCCGGCAAGCACGGCGTTGCACCGCACCCCGAGCGGCGCCAGGTCGATCGCCGCGCTGCGCGTGAGGGCGACGAGCGCGCCCTTGGAGACGGCGTAGGCGGCGACGTTGGCCGACGTCACGATGGCGTGCACCGAGCTGACGTTGACGATGCCGCCGTGCACCTCGGCGAGCCGGGGAGCAAGGTCGCGGATCAGCTGGAACGGGGCGCGCAGGTTCGTCGCCATCACCTCGTCCCACACCGTCGTCGGGTGTGTCGGCGACGGACAGGTTGGGCTGGAAGGCGGCGTTGTTGACGAGCCCGTCGAGGCGCTCGTGCGTCGATCTGGTCGACGAGCTCGGCGACGGCGCCCGGCTCGCTGAGGTCGACCGAGATCAGCTCGTCGGCCGGCGACTCACCGTCCAGCTCGGCGCGGTCGGTGCCGACGACCCACCAGCCTTCGGCACGGAATGCCGCCGCCGTCGCCCGGCCGATCCCGCCGAGGACGCCGGTGACCAGGACGCGGCGCTGCTGGTCGGCGGTCATGGCGTCACGGTAACGCCGCAGCTCGCGGAGCGAGGTTGTCGATCGCCATGCACGTGCACGCGGGCGGACGCCTGCAACGTGTTCGAGGCGTTGTGCGGAGCCGAGGATGACGTTCGGCAGCTCGAGCAGCGGGCTGCCGGGCTTCGGGGGCTCGTCCTCCATCACGTCGAGGGCCGCCCCGGCGAGCGTGCCCGATCGCGCAGGGCGGCGACGAGGGCGTCGGTCGGCACGACCGCGCCGCGGCCGGTGTTGACGAGGTAGGCGCCCGGCTTCATCTGGGCGAAGGCGCCGGCGTCGAAGAGGTGGAACGTCTCGGCGGTGAGCGGGCAGTTGACCGAGACGAAGTCGCTGGCGGCGAGCAGGTCGGCGAACGGGACGACGGAGACGCCGAGCGCCGAGGCGGCGGCCGCCGACTCCGGCGACGGGTCGGCGCCGCACACGATCATCCCCGCTGCCGCGGCCGCTGACGGCGACGGCGCGGCCGATGCCGCCGAGCCCGACGATGCCCAGCGTCGCCCCGCGCAACGACGTCCCGGCGGGCTTCGGCCACGACCCGGCGTGAACGCCGCGGTCGATGAGGTGCAGGCGGCGGGCGAGCATCACGAGGTAGGCCATCGCCACGTCGGCGACCTCGTCGTCGAACACGCCCGGCGTGTTGGTGACGACGATCCCGCGCGCCGCGGCGGCGGCGAGGTCGATGCCGTCGATGCCGATGCCCCACTTGGAGATCACGCGCAGCTCGGGGCAGCGGTCGAGCACGTCGGCGGTGAACCGGTCGTCGCCGGCGATCACGCCGACGCAGCCGTCGAGGGCGGCGACGAGCTCGTCGCCCTCGAGGTGCTGGCCGGCGATCTCCGGCACCGCGATCGTCAAGACCGGCATCCTCCAAGCTGGCGCGGTGCTGCTCGAGGTCGCGGATCAGCTGGATGCAGGTGACGGCGACCTTCATCGTTCGTCGCTGCGCGAGGTGGCGGTCGAGCGCCTCGGCGAGCACGAAGTCGGCCTCCACGTCGATGTCGACCGCCTCCAGCGGGTCGATCTCGAACAGGATCGGGCGCTTGCCGATCCGCCGCCCGGCGGCGATCTGCTCGGCGGTGAACAGGTAGAGGTTGGAGTTCTCCTCGAACACCGGCGGGAGGTCCTGGGTCCGCAGCAGGACGCTCGGGGTCGTGGTTGAGCGGCGTTCCGTCGGCGGCGTACAGCCGCGTCTGCCAGCGGGTCACCGAGAACAGCGAGTCGTGGTCGTCGAGGTCGTCGCTCCATCCGGTCGAGGGCGGCGTCGATCGTCTCCGGCCGCAGCAGCGGGTTCGTCGTGTGGGTCTGCAGATACCACGCCGACGGCACCTGCTCGGCGTCGTAGCGCAGCACGTCGGTCATCGGCGACGTGGCCGCCGAGCAGGTGGGCGGGGCGGTCGATCACCGTCGACCGACGGGAAGGCGTCGGCGGCCTGCTCCTTGACCGTCGGGCTGTCGGTGTCGATGACGACCTTGCTGATCCGCTCGACGGCGAGCAGCGTCGACACGATGCGGTGGAACAGCGGCACGCCGTTGAACGGGCGGTAGTTCTTGCCGGGCACCCGCTCGCTGCTGTGGCGCATCGGCACGAAGGCGACGACCGAGAGGCTCATCGGCCGTTCCGCGACGATCGGTCGAGGCCGGTGAAACCCTTCGGGTAGTAGAAGCGGCGGCGCAGCGACGTCGAGACCTCGCCGCGGTGGCGGAAGCCCTCCCACGTGCCGAGGTACTGGGCGGCGCGGAACTTGGGGATCGACGCCAGGTTCGACCACAGCCGCCGGCGGGCGGCGGCAGCGAGGTAGTCGCGACCGGTCGAGAGCAGGAACAGCCCGAGCGCCTCGAACAGGTTGACGTGCTGGTCGTGGAAGATCCGCCGGTGGGCGATCGCCTCCCGCCGGTAGCGGTTGCGCGTCTTGGCGAACGGCTCGTTGTGGATGTGGGCGACACGCGCCTCGGCGTGGTAGACGAGCTTCCACCCGGCGGCGAGGGCCCGCTTCGCCCAGTCGAGGTCCTCCAGCCCGGTCAGCGTCTCGTCGTAGGGGAGCGCCCGCCACGCCTCGGCGCGCACCGCGCAGTTGGCGTTGTTGCAGAACGGGGTCTGCTGGTCGTCGTCACTGACGTCGGGGAACCACGATGCGCAGCAGCTCGAGCTCGGAGAAGTGGCTGCGGCTGTCGCCGGTCTGGCCGCCGTACACGAGCCCGACCTCGGGTCGCTCGAACGGCGCCACCATCAGGTCGAGCCACTTCTCGTCGAGCGGGTAGACGTGGGCGCTGACGATCACGAAGACGTCGCCGGTGGCCGTCGGCGCAGCCGACGGTTCAGCGCCCGCCCGAACGAGAACTCCGCCGGGGCGATGTGGACGATCTCGGCGCCGTGGGCCCGAGCGATGGCGACGGAGTCGTCGACCGACCCGGAGTCGACGAGGATCGACCTGGTCGGGCTGCCGGGTCTGGCGCAACAGGCCGGAGAACAGCGCCGGCAGGTGCTCGGCCTCGTTGAGGGCGCGGATCACGATCGACACGGTCGGCATGGCCGGAAGAAGGCTACTCACGGACATCGTGGTCTGAACTGACCACACCGCTGCTGGCATGAGTTGCGGACACCGCTTCGTCAAGCGGTCGGCTTGACGGCTGGCGCTGCGCTGGAGGACCCGCCTGTAGCGTGCGCCCTCGTGTCGATCGTGGGTGCACTACGAGGACGTCGCCGACGCAGCCTGTTGCTGGGCGCTGGGGCGGTCGTCTGGCTGATCGCGGCGATTGGCGCCTTCGCCGGCAGCCGTACCGTCCTCGGCGTTGGCCTCGTTCTCGCCGGAGTCCTCAGCGTCGTGGCGCTGAAGCTGCTGATGGAGGTCCACTCGCAGGCGCAATCGAACGGCGCTCGAGGTCCGTCGAGTCGCTCGGCCACCACGACCGAGGCAGGAAGGCTCGAGCTGTACATCAACCGGACGATCGGCGACAACCCCGAACTGGTGGGGAACGTTCGGGAGGCACTGATCGAGCACCACTTCTCGAAGATGACCGGATGGACTGATGACGCCGGACCGGAACGGTTTCGCGTCGACTTGGATCGTCACAGCTATATGCGCCACGACTCGGCGGTCACGTACATCGTTCCGTGGGTGAACCAGGTGATTCCGTTGGAGGGTGCATCGATCGTCGAGATCGGTTGCGGCACCGGATCTTCCACTGCCGCCTTCGCTCCGTTCGCCCGCAGCGTGCACGGCTACGACATCTCGCCGTCGTCCATCGCCGCCGCCAAAGTCCGCCTCGACGCCCACGGCTTGGCGGACCGCGTCAACCTCGTCGTATCAGCTCCTGCCGAGTTGCTGTCAACAGTTGAGCGTCAGCATCGAGCAGCGCCGGTCGACATCGTGCTGCTCTTCGCCCTTCTCGAACATCAGACGATTGACGAGCGCATCGAGACGTTGCGCCTGGCCGAGCGGATCGTCAAACCGGGAGGTGTCGTCGTGATCACCGAGACGCCCAACCGTCTGACGTACTTCGACCGTCACACCTCGCAACTCCCGTTCTTCCACATGTTGCCGATCGAGCTCCAACTGCTGTATGCGGACCGGTCGCCGCGGTCGGGATTCGCCGACAACATCGCCGCTCACAAGGAACGTCAGCCCGGCGATGGGGCGCTCCGGGAGCTGATGATCAGATGGGGACAGAGCGTCAGCTTCCACGATTTCGAGGTTGCGATCGGCGATGTCAACGACCGGATCGTGTCCAGTGGACATCATCCGAACCTGATGAAGCTTCGGCCGGAACGGCCAGAGGAGGCACCCCTGCGCGACTTCCTGCGCAGTACGGATCTGTCGATTCATCCAGCGTTCACCAGGTACTTCCTCGACCTCATCATCGCCGTGTGACGTCGAGGGTGGGTCAGAGCTGGGCGAGGTCGACTCCGAGATCCCGGAGTCGTTGGTCGAGCACCGGAGCGAGGTTGCGGCTCCACGTCCCCGTGAAGTGCGTTCCGTCGTAGCGCACGACGACGTCATCGATGCTCAACGGGCAGGCCTGACCACCTGGGCACACGACGTCGAGGAGATCGACCACGCCCACGACATCGTCGCGTCCGTCGGCGAGCTCGCGGAACTGTTGATTCACGCCGTCGATTGGCGAACGTGTGGGGATCGCCCGGAGACAGGCGCCTTCGTCAGGCCCGCTCGTCTCCAGGCACTCCATGAAGGGACCCGGAGGGAGCACGGTCAGGAAGGCGACGCGGGCGCCGTTCGACGTGATGACGTCGACGGACTGCTCGAGAGCGGCCCTTGATTCCGCGGTGTGACGGTCGGTGCCGGCTTCAACCAACACGCCGTCGGTGACGTGCTGGTTCGACTCGTTCCACGCGGTGGCGATGACGAGGTTCACCTGCCAGGACGCGAGCATCTCCTGATACGGGCCCGGGAGGGCCTCGTAGCACATGAAGTTGCTCGGCTTGTGCAGCTCACCGTCGATGCCGGTGGCGATCAGCCGATCCCCGATCGGGCAGCCGCCCATCGCCTCCTGGACGAATCGGAAGCCGTACTGCTCGGCGAGGGCGAGCAGCGCCGGGCGATACATCTGTGCCGTCGAGTCGCCGACGAGCGCACCGTCGGCGCTGCCGGGTCGCCCGGCTCGTACAGCACGCAGGGGTGTGGTTGATCGGGGCAGTGCTCCACACTCGGATCGTCGACCGCCGCGGCGGCGATCGCCTCACGACCCGACGTCGGAGGCCGCAGCAGCCACGACGAAGATCCGATCACCATCGCCATCGCCACTGCCGCAACGCCGAACACGTGCCAATTCGGGCCGGCGAGCCGACGTGTGCGGATCGGCCGCTCGATCAGCACGTAGCTCGCCGTGGCGACGGCGATCGTGAGGGCGAGTTGGGTGACGTTCACGCTACGTCGGTCCAACCAGTCGGCTCCCGCGGCGCGGACGGAGCCACAGGATGATCGGCCAGTGCCAGAGATAGACACCGTAGGAGATCGTGCCGAGCGCGGCGAGCGGCCACCAACCGACGACCGCGGCGAGCGGGATGACCGTTCCATGGCCCAGATCAGCGCCGCGGTGCAACGGCCACGGCGATGCCCCGACGTGGAAGTACGACGACTCGTGCCACCGTCGAGGCGAACGCGCCATCAGTCCAAGCGCGGCGAGCGAGCGACCCCGATGACCGGCTGCGCCCGACGGCCGGTCGCGCGCGGCGATCGGCCGGCACCGGCAGCCGACGCCGTCGGCCGGAGAGCCACACGGTCGCGATGGCCAGGACGGCACCGAGCAACGGCTGGAACACCCGCGCGTCCGTGCCGTAGTAGGCGCGCGGCGACGTTGGCGGGAGTAGTACAGCACGACCATCGCCGACGGCCGAGGCGAGTCGCCAGCGCACGGCGACCGCCACCGCGACGCCGAGGCGTCTCCGGCACACGCCACACGAGGACCGAGCAGCAGCACCGGCCAGACGAGGTAGAACTGCTCCTCGACGGCCAGCGACCACATGTGGCGCAACGGTGACGCCGCTTCGACTCGGCGAAGTAGTCGTCGGACCGGGCGATCAGGTGCCAGTTGGCGACGTAAGCGTCGTCGCCCTGATCTCGCGGAACCGGCTGTCCGAGCTCGAGCACCGTGCCCC
The DNA here is from genome assembly GCA_963732335.1 of Ilumatobacteraceae bacterium. Classification (GTDB taxonomy): domain Bacteria; phylum Actinomycetota; class Acidimicrobiia; order Acidimicrobiales; family Ilumatobacteraceae; genus Desertimonas. The sequence goes on from CAVSZO010000037.1 coordinate 73,724, forward strand.
ACAGCGACTCACGAACGGCGACGACGACGAGCAGCACCAGCGCCGCAGGAAGCAGCCGCTTGATCCGCCGCACGTAGAACGGTCCGAGCGTCCCGCGCGCGGAGCGGTGCTCGAGAAGGATCAGGGTGATGAGGTAGCCCGACAGGACGAAGAAGATGTCGACGCCGATGAACCCGCCGCGCAGACCGCGCCGGCGCCGCGTGGAACGACGAAGACGAGCAGCACGGCGATGGCCCGCAGCCCGTCGAGGTGCGGCCGATAGTCCAGCGTGCGCCCGCCGGATAGGCGCGATCGCCGAGACGGACGCCGTCCGCGTGGCTCGGCGTCGTTCGCGTCCGGCGTGGCGAGCTGATCGAGCACCGCGGTCCGACGCTACTCGCGCGATCCATCCGGGGCGAGGCGCTGGCCGGTTCCTGGCGCACTCCACAGCGGTGGCTACGCGGTCCGCCGCGGCGGGTCGCGTGGTCCCGGACGTGCAGGTGCCGTCTTGGCTCGTCCAGACCGGGCGGCGAGCTCACCCTCGAGTACCGTCGTCGTGCTGGGCATTCGCCGACGCGTTCGCCGCCTCGGCGACTGCGGCGCGTACACCCGTGAGCGATGTTCCACCGGCCAACACCGGCCCGGGAGGTCGGACGCGGTCCACCTTCACGGCCGCTTCGAGCCACCCCTCGGTGAACGTGTCTCATCCAGTCGGCGAGTGAGCTGGGATTCGACGCGCCTCGTGGCGCTGTCGATGTTCGATCGGATCTGCCGAGGTGAGGTCGGCGCCGCAGCGCAGCCACCTGGCGATCGGTCCGTCGTTGCTCGCGTAGGAACCGGTACGGGAGAAATGCGGCCAGCAGCACGACGCCGGCAACCGCGAGCAGGCGCCAGAGGCCCGGTGCGCGCAACGCCAACGGCAAGGAGGAACAGAGCGGCACCGGCGAGGGCACCCGAAGGCGTCGCGTACCACCCCGCCAGCGCTCGAACCTGCCGTCGGGTCGGCAGACGCCACAGAAGGCGCACCTTGCTGCGATTCGTGAGCCCCGCCGGGACTCCCCGCCGTGGCATCTCTGCATCGCTCGGCACCTCGCCGCCGTCGGGCCAACCTGGGAGCGGGCTGGCGCCACTCAGCGATGCCCGAAGTTCGGGCATGACCTCCATGCGGAGCTGCGTCAGCTCACGGCGGACCGCGTCGACGTCGGCCGACGGCGGCCGGATCGTCTGCGACTTCCATCCGAACTGCCGGTCGCTGACCTTGCGATAGACCGCGCAGTTGCCGATCAGGCGCTCGAACCGGTAGGCGCTCTCGAACTCGAGATACTCGCGTCAGTTCTTGGACGGCATGGATCTCGGTGTTGTCGACGAGGAGGAGGCCATCGCGGTCGAGCATCTGGTCCATGTAGTGGAAGTCGAGGAGTGGGAAGGGGTGGCTGTGGTTCCCGTCGATGAGCGCCAGGTCGACCCGGCAGCCCTCGGCCACGAGGCCAGGCAGCCGTGGTCAGAGCTCGTCTCGACGTGGCGCAGCCCGGACGAGCCGCAGTGCCGGTCGACGAACTCGCGGACCAGACGGTTCGATGCGAGATCGGGGTTGACGCTGATGTGGGTGGCGAACACGTTCGCCAGCACCACCGTCGAGTACCCGCAGCCGCTCTCGACGGACGTGCCGCGGCGACGGCGGAAGCTCGGCGAGGTACTTGAGGACCTCCCGACCGATCGCGTACGACGTGCCTCCGGCGCCGTCGACCTCGCGCGGGCCGGCGGTGAACTGGTTCTCGAGCGCGCCGTCGACACTTGCCGGGTCGGGATGGAACAGCGGCTTCAGCTGGGCGAGCGCCTCGAGCGCTGTCAGGACCGGATCGCAACGTCGGGGTTCCCTTCAGACATTGGCGCGAGCGCGCCACGGCGCGCGTCGGCGGTTCCGTCGGCTTCCAACGGGACTGGACGTAGACGTAGCCGTCGACCACACCGAAGGAGTGGTGGTGCGTGGCGACGTCGCTGGCCAGCTCGGAGATCTGATCGATGGACAGCGACCTGCCGTTCGCCCACCGAGTGTCCTGGTGTCGGCGAGGCGCCGAGGTCGTCGATGCCGTACTCGCGTTGCGGGTCGACAGCCAGCTGCGCCTTGCGCCCGAGGGCCGGGATCAGGACGCTCTCGCCGTCCGGGCTGAGCTCGAGAACCGACCTCGTCCAGAACGCGGCGCGTCGCCTCGCCAGGCAGTCGACGAGGACGTCGGCGAACCACTCGGGACGTCAGGTGCTGACTCGTCCTCGGCTGGTCGCCCGCCAGGACGAGGAACCGGCGGTCGTCGGCGTGCCGACTCGGCGGGAACGCGGTGGTCACGACGACGTCTGCGATCGTCGGCGGCGGCGTGCTCGAGGGGTGACGCAGACACGATCGTCGTCGATGTGCGGCAGCTCAGCGACTCGTCGACGGCCACGGACTTCAGACCCGAGCAGCGCGGCCCGGTCGAGTGCGCGGCTGAGGAGATAGTGGGACGGGCGGTTGGGATCGGCGAGCACCGGCCGGTTGACGACGTCGTGGTAGTCGGCGCGGGGGAAGACCTCGAGCTTTCCGCCGACCGTCGCGTTGAAGATCTGCGCCGCCGGCCGCCTCGACGCCCTCCCTCGCACAGACCATCGCCCTGCCCACGTTGTCGAGCTTTGGCAGGTGCCACCGCTTTCCCTTGCCGAAGTAGTCAGGATGGAAGTGGTTGGGGTCGTCGTCGACGGACGTGATCGTCAGGCCGTCGATCTCGGCGTCGTCCGGGATCTTGTAGTCGAAGTCGACGCCGATCAGGTAGATCTCGCTGAACCCCATGTAGGCGGCCAACTGGAGGTTGAGGAACGTCACGGTCTGGCCGGCGTAGACGACATCGGAGACGTCGTGCGAGAACCGGGGTGTCTCGTACCACTCCGTCGAACCCCAGTAGAACGACCAGTCGGTCGGCAGGAAATGGGTGTCCGCCGCCGGCTTGATGATCGGCCGGTACTTCGACGGGAAGAACTTGGCCACGGCGTCGACGGCCTCGATCCGGTCGAGGTTGTCGGCGAAGACGTGGTTGTCCTCGACGACGTAGTACGTCGGGGCGAACCCGCACTGCCACGTCATGTAGAAGATCCCGTTGACGCCGAACGTGATCTCGTCGGCAAGTGGAGCGAGATCGGTCGTGCCGAGGGACGGACCGTTGCCGAGGATGAAGCAACGCTGGCCCCGGTGACAGTCCTTGAAGGCGCGCAGCGAGGATCCGTCGAAGTCCTCGACGACGACGGATCGAACCGCCTCGAAGTCCGGAACGAAGTCGCTCATCGTCGCTCACCGACCGGGGCATAGGCGTGGCGGATCTGCCGCTGCGCATCGAGGCTGCCGGCGACGTGCGCCCGCAGGTGCTCGACCGCCGTCCGATGTCGACCGACCTGGCGGGCGAGGGCGTAGCGACGAAGGATCGACCGTTCGACGATCACCTGCCACGACGGCCTGGCGTGGTGCCATGCGAGCAGCGCCTTGCAGCGCATGAAGTTGCGGTGGGTGGCGATCGTGCGCCGCCGGTGTCTGGCGCTCGACGTGGCGCCGATCGGTGCCGTGCAGCATGAGGATCCGCGGGTCGACGTAGTTGCGCTTGCCGGCGCACGGGCGGCACGGATGCAGAACTCGACGTCCTCGTAGCCGTAGGGGGAGAACTCGTCCACGAGAAAGCCGATCTCGTCGAGCAGCTCGCGGCGGAAGACCTGACAGCAACCCGCGACGTTGGCGGCCGGGATCGGCGGCCATCTCGCCCTCGGCGACTGCCGCGCGGATCGCCGCGGTCCTGATGATTCATCGCCGGGAACGGGTCGACGTCGGCGCCGGCTTGCACGCATCAGAAGTCGTTCGACGCGCAACTCGTCGAAGTAGACCGCGCTCCAGTCGGGGTGCGTTCCGAGGTGGAACCACAGCTTCTCGTCGCGGAGCCGCCTACCGAGCCTGCTCAGCCGCTCGTTGGTGATCGGGCGCTCGAGGTCCGTGCCGTCCAGCGCCGAGCGCACGCAGCGACGGCGCGCAGGTCGAGGACCGCTGGCCCGATCACCCCCGCGTCGGGGTCCGTTGCCACGGCCTCGACGAGTCGAGTGACGTGCTCTGGGGGCGTGATGACGTCGTTGTCGAGGATGACGATGACGTCGGACGCCTGAACCTCTGGGCGGCGCAGGAGGAAGTTCCGTCCGCCGGCGACGCCCGAGATTCGCGGGCGACGAGTGATATGAGATAGCCGGTGACCTCGGCGCGATCGCTTCGAGCTCGCCGACGAACCCACCGTTCATCAGGACGTGGATCGACGTCGTGGAGTCTAGGTCACGGACCAAGTGATGCAACGTCAGCGCGGTGACGGCGGTTTCGGCGGGCTGACAGAGGATGATGACTGCGGACGGTGAGACTCATGCTCGTTCGATGCTCGGCGGCTGGGACGAGCGCAAGAACCTTACCGTCAGGCGAACGGAGCGACCCGTGCGCTGGCGGTGACTCACCGACCCGGAACGCGATCGAGCAGGTCACGCCGATCCGAGCATGGTTGCAACACGCGGACCCCACGCACTCGAGTTGCTCAGGAAGTCGAGTCGTCGCTGGCCGAACGTCGAGAACTCGATCCTGCTCATGTGGTCTCGTGCCTTGTCGATCTTTCCTTGATCGAAGTAGTAGAACGCGAGTGCGGGCTCGAGGAGGCTCTTCTCCTCGTCCGGCAGCTTGGCGACGAGCCCGTCCCACAGCTCCTCGACGCGGTCGTCGCTCATCTCCCAGTACTTCCACTCGTCGGGCACGACATCGGTCGGAAGCGGACGTTCGAGCACGAATGCAGCGGTGCTCGCTCCCGACACCGTGTGGACCAGCCTGACCGAGTCCGCCATGGTCGCGACGGTCATGGAGATGGGATACGCCGGCGTGAAGAAGAAATCCTGCAGGACCACCAGCGAGCGGCCGACGGTGAGGTGGGGACCGAACACGAGGAGTGTCTTCGTCAAGTCGGCGAACGTCTTCGGGGCGTCGACGAAGAGGATCTCGATCGGGCCGCCGTCCCACTCCAGCGCTTCGATCGTCGTCTTCGTCGCATGCACGTGCGGATAGACGGGCAGGACGTTGGCGAGGAAGTACGGAATGAAGTCGCCGCCGTCTGGCAACCGCACGTCGGCGATCTTGATCGAGCTGGCGAACGTCGGGTTCCACCGGAAGCGGTCGAAGCAGTACAACGGCGTCGAGCGGCCGGAGTCGCGTAACCCGGCACCGAGGGCGATGGCGCTGCGACCGAACCAGCTGCCCAGCTCGACGACCGCTCCCTCCTCCACGTACATCGACGACGTGAGCCAGTACAGGTAGCGCTGCTCGGCCGCGGAGATCAGGCCGTCAACGGTGGGCAGCTCCGGGAGTTGCACGAATCCGAAGTCACTGTGTCTCGGCTGAGATCGCTCGGTGACAATGTGGTCCTGTTCCGCGGCCGACATCGTGCGGAATCTACCGGCTGGTTCGACGTCGGAATCGAGTTCAAAAGATTTGCCGGACTCCTACGTCAAGACCATCCACGAGTCGGCATCGGAGGGTCGACGAGTTGACACTCGCACATGCGACCGCGAACCGTCGTAGGCAGCTCAGGATCCCAGTTGTGGTCGAGCGGTCGACGAACCTCTCGGCTGCTCGACGTTGGGGCCGCCGCTGGGATGATGACGGCGTTGATGCTCGACCGGTCGCCCGGCTCCCGAGTGATCGCTTTCGAACCTTTCCGGGCAACACCCGCATCTCGAACAACGTGTCGGCGAAGCGGTGGTGGTACCCGGCGTCGAGCGGTCGACGTCGTGCTCCGCGATGCCCGCGCTTGCCACTCAATACTTTGTCCATTCAGCCTTGAGGCTGAATGGATGCGCGGCCTCGCGGACGTGGCGCAGCCCGGGCACGGATCGATTCCATTGGTTCATCGCCAGGTCGGAGTTTGATGCGTACGCGCACCGAAAGTGAGCGTCTGTGTTCACAACCGGTTTGCTGGTGAACTTCAGCCGGAGGTCGGGGCGATCGGCGAACGACAGATAGCTGCGAAGTCGCTCGCGTATCGAATTGCGGGAGTCGTATTCACTGTCGGCGTCGAAGATGTAGAGGTCGATGGCGTGGAGGATCTGCCCGCCTGGCCGGAGAACGCGCGCCGAATCGGCCATAAAGCCCCGAGCTCATCCGTCGGCACATGTTCGACCACGGAGACCGAGATGATGTAGTCGAAGTACTCGTCGGGCAACTCTTCGCTGAACTCGCCGAGAAAGCAGAAGGCCAGGCGGATTCGCTCTGCGTTTGTGCTTCGTCTCGGCCCGCTACCGAAGCCCTCGAACCTGTCCGCGTTCCAGCACTCGTTGTCACGCTCGTCCTCTGACAAAGTCGTCAAACACGCGGGAGTTGCCACCGCCGACCTCGAGGATTCGCCCGCCGCTGGCGCACGTCGCTCAGCCTGCTGAGGATGTAGGCGTCCTGCACACCCTTCAGATCGTTGCGCCGACGCGTCGACGAGACCGGCGTCCTGCCATTCCCAGAATTCCTGCTTCGTGATGATGTCGAGCATTTCAAATCCATACAACGTGGGCCGATGGTGCACGGCGTTCGTGGATCAGGGCCTGCAGGTCTCGAGCACCGGGCGGTCACACCACGGCCCGTCGCCGAGCACTTGAGCAACAGCAACTCGGCGAGGTACGAACCATCCTGTCCGGTGATTCCTGTGACTAGGGCGCGACGACCAGGCATGACTTCCTTGGGGCGAGTGATCATGTCGTGGGTGCGAATCTAAGCACGGTCGCAGTCGCGCGGCCCATCGTGTCGCGTGACACCGGCTCACGAAACGCGATCAAATTGCCCCACGAGTTTGCATCAGGAAGGTGGTCCTGACTGTTGATGAGCCGGTGCCACTGATGCTGAATGCCGTAGCGAACAATCGGGTGCCATTCGCTGACCCAGACCTGGTACCCGCGGTCGCGGAGGAACCTGACGAGTTCCTCGGTGTCGTAGCCGAGCGGCCTCGTCTTGACATTTTCAAATTCGGCGATGATCACGTTGGGTCGGAGTCGGTCCCATGGAAACCCTTCGAGCACGAACTTCTCGTGACCCTCCGTGTCGATTTTCAACACGTCGACGCGATCGATGTCCACGACATCTCGGAGGGCGACCGTCTCGACGTGTCCGATCGCAACGTGGGAGTCGCGGAACGCCGACAGTCCGCTGATACCAGTGCTCTCCGCCGACACGTAAAACGGCACCTTTTCGCCCGTCACGTTCGACACCGCCCGGTCGTCGAACCGGATTCGGCCGTCGAGGCCATATGTGTCGGCAAGGAACGCTGCGTGCCGCGGGTCCGGTTCGAAGGCGTGAATCGCCCAGCCCGCCCGGTGAAACGGTCGGAACGAGGAGCCGTGGTGGGCGCCGACGTCGATCATGACACCGGGCTTGGCCTCCGGCTCCAACAGGACTGACACGAGCAATGTTTCGTCGAGGTGTGCACCGTCGTCGCGCACGTAGATGGCGTTGCTGATGTCCGGCGGGACAGCCTGTGTCGTGGTAGGCGCCGCTTCCCGGATCGTCGATGCGGAGGGGGTCGTTGAGCTTGTCGTCGTGATCGCACGCTTGAGTCGATTGATCGCTCGTTGCCGGTGCTCGGCGTCGATCTTCAGGACAGCGATGTAGTCGTGAGCATTGTCGTAGGAGCGTTCGAGATCGTCCTGACGGATGAGTTGCTCGAGACGCTCGTCGTCGCGGCGGACGCGATCGAGCCAGTGACCGACCACGCCGATCTCGGCGCAGCGACGTAGTCCTGCGATCTGCAGCGGGTTTGGAGGTGGGTTTTCCGCCGCCGCGAGACCCGCAAGGAACGAGACCAAACGCCCGGGGCTGAAGTCGGCGATGATCTTCGACCGAGCCTTCTCGGCGGTGCGCGTCAAGCTGTCGAGGTCGCCGATCACACGGTGGACCGCGAATTCGAACGAGTCGAGATCGCCGTCTTCAAAGGTCATACCCACTCGATGGTCCTCGACGAGATCGCCGGCCCACGTACCCCGAGTGGTCACCACTGGTTTGCCGGCCGCAATCGCATCGAGCACTACCCCGGACGTACGGGTACGGAAGTAGTCGAGGGCATAGGGTACGACGACAACGTGGGCACTGCCGACGAGTGCTGCGTACTGCAGATCCGTGAGGTGCTCGTCGATCAGAACACCACCGAACGACTTGATCGCTGCCGCTTGACGCTGTGTGCTCGCCTCATTGTCGGTTGGCTGGGGAGCGCTTCTGGCCGTCAGGGCAACGGAGCCGGTATGTAACGAGTGTCGAAAACGTTCGGCAAGACCTGCGAGCAGGGGGAATCCCTTGGCCGACTGCGCCTGCACGGGGGCGACGAGATGAACCGGCCGATCGGATACGTCGCGACCTGCCTGCCACAGTCGGACCGGGTCGGCGACCATCACCATCGGCCACAAGAGGGCCGACCGACCAGTCGCCTGCTGAAGGTCACCGATGGCCGCCTCGCTGTCGAGGCAGACGTGGACGTTTGTTCCGGCGGCGACATCGAGACACTCGGCCAACAGCTGCAGCGGGATGTTGGTTCTCTGATCGTCACCATGGACGATCTGTCGGTGTGAGCGCATCAGGTTGACGACGAACGTCGTGTTCGGTCGTTCCTCGGCAAGTGCGAGCAAGGTCGGCAGATGCCAGACGCTCGCGACGTAGAAACACACGATCATCTGGTCGGCTGTGCCTTCGATGTGATCGAGGCCGTCCCTCAGATCGTGTTCGAACTGCTCTACCCTGGCACCTTCCCGGTCGATGGTCCCGTGGGTGAATGTCGGCACGACCCAGTCGTGGTGATCTGCCAACGCTCGGCTTGCCAGGGAGCGATATTGATACCCGCTTGCGCGGGCGGCGCATCGAACCGCCTGCTCCCACGGACCGAAGTGCCCGAAGTCGCTGGTCCAGTCCGGCGTGACGGACACGATCAGCGGCGAAAGGATCGATCCGTGATCGCATGCCGATCTCACCGTGCTGGGTGATCGACGAACGAGCGGCATCATCGCTGACGGAGTCATTGGCTCGATGACACCGCCGCGCAGCTCGATGTCGAGACACATCTGCTCGAGCGCGGCGACATGCGTGTCGTAGTAGTCCGCGTAGTCGAGTTCGAAGAACCCGGGATGGACGTGACGGATGTCGGCGAGCTCGCGCTCGAGCTGCACGGTCTTGCCATGCCGCCAGAAGTATGTCTCCGAAGGGTCCCTGCCGTCGAACCCGATCAGCCGGATCGTGCGGCTGAACGTTGCCGCCAATGGCAGCATCAACATCGTCAGGATGTTCGGGTAGGGCTTGACGGCGAGGTGCCTGCTCAGGTCATAGTTCTGCGGCCACCATGGCTTGCCCAAACGGACTCCGATCACTCGATCGCTGAGGGCAGGCAGATCGGCTCCGCAGCAGTTCGGCAAAGTGCTCGAGTGTCACGATCGTGAAGTCGTGGACGGCAGCCCGCTCAGCGAGCGCACGTTGAAACGAGTGCGCGTACGTGGATGGGCCGAAGTGGAAGATCGGATCGGCGAACGTGACGATGTCCGGGCTGAACATGCGCCATCAACTCATCGTCGAGAATCGTCGTGTTACACACGATGCGCACCGATCCTGAAACGTCGACGTCCATCGCTGCACGTGCCGACGGTCCGGTCCCGATGACGAGTGCGGCGGACGCGCTACGCAAGTGATTGGTTCGTGCGTCAAACCGACTTGTGTCCTCACGGTCGGGTAGGCGCGGTCTCACTCGCCCACAATGCTGCGATGTCGGCGAACCTGCGCCCGTCGCTCCGGGTGTGCACCCAGTCGATGTTGAAGCAGGTCTTCGAATCTCGAAATCGTGTCGCGAAGGATCGCCACGGTTCGCTGGTTCTTGCTCCGATGTCCCAGAAGGCGAGGACGTCGCTCGTGTGAGCTGCCCGCTTGAGTTCGCTGTCCGTGGCAACGAATTGGGTCTTGCCGATGATCTCGCGAATGCGATCGACGGCAGAAGCGTCGATTCCTATCGGTGGCCGCGCCTCGGCTAACCAATCCGCGGACGTGGCCAAGTCTTGCGTGACTGGGATGGAGATGCGCCGGACGTCGAGATGTGCGAGGTAGTGGGCGAGTCGCGCGGTCAGTGACAGCAAGGTCGACGGATCGGCGACGCGTGGGGCGACGAGCAGGTGCTTCTTACGCAACCCCATTTAGACCGTTGCCTCAGGTACCACGGGCGTGGTCGGCGTAGTCGACGAACCACTCGTACGTGGACCCAATTCCCTCGCGCAGCGAGATCGCGGGGCTCCAGGCGAGTGACCGGATCCGGCTGACGTCGAGCAACTTCCGCGGCACATGCCATCCGGCATGGACGTGTCGTACGTGATCTGACCGTTCCACTCCACAACGTTGGCGATCAGCGACGAGAGCTCGCCGATCGAAATGTCCTCGCCGTCGCCGACATTGAGATGGCCGTCGCTGTCGTGGTGTCGCCAGCACGTGGACCGCCGCCCGCGCCAGGTCGTCGACGTGGAGAAACTCCCGGCGTGGCGTCCCGGTGCCCCAGATCGTTACCTGTTCGAGTCCCTTCACCTTGCCTCGTGAAAGCGTCGAAGCAGCGCTGGGAGTACGTGCGACGTCGCCAGATCGAAGTTGTCGTTCGGGCCATAGAGGTTGGTGGGCATCAACGAGACGACGCTCGTTCCGTACTGGCGCCGGCACATCTTGGCCATCTCCAGGTCAGCGATCTTGGCGATGGCATAGCCTTCGTTGGTCGGTTCCAACGGGCCGCTGAGCAACTCATTTTCCGTGATCGGCTGGTGAGCCGCACGGGGATAGATGCACGAGGAGCCCAGCATCAGCGTTCTCTCGACCCGTATTTGCGGGCCGCCTCGAGGGTGTTTGCGGAGATCATCAGGTTGTCGTAGAGAAACTGGCCCTGAGCGCGACGGTTCGCGTCGATGCCGCCGACTCGGGCGCGAAGCGATGACCGTGACGACCTGCGCGGACGTGAGTCGCGTCGATGCCGGCCCAGTGGCGGACTGCGGCGATGACGGCGACATCGGGACGACGGGGCGTTGATCAGCTCGGCGATCGGTTCGCTCGACAGTCGCCGCTTGATAGCCGAGCCAACGAGACACGCGATGCCCCGCGAGCCAGACCCGCTTGCCAGCGAGTTGATATAGAAGATCGATCACAGCTTGATGGGTTGGGCCCGTTCCGTGCTACCTGGACGAGAGGGTAGGAAGATACACGCAATTGAGGCCAAGTGGCGGAGCTGGCCGGGCGAGCCGGGAATGCTCGGATTCTTGGTCGATCAGACCTTGCCACCGGCCCGCAGGAACGCCGATGTGACCGCGGTGCGCCACAACCGAAAGTCCATGACCGTCGTGTCGTAGGTACTGCTCGAGCGCCTTCTCGACGCTCGGCCACGCGGGATCGCCATAACCATCGAGAAGCACGAGTGCTCCGTCGGAGGCAACCTCGTCGGCGAGAAGCAGGGCGCTTAGCGTTGTCTGTTCGTCGTGCCCACCGTTGATCACGACCAAGCCGTATCTGCGATCGCCAATCGCGTGGAGAATCTCTCGATCGCCGGGGCGACCCTCGAGGAGCCGGTAGCGAGCGGACGCGACTCCACCGAGCGCGAGGTTCGCCTCGACGAGAGTCCGATGCGCCGGAGTGGCCAAAGCGGCACGTTCGGCACCGCGGCCCGGGTGGATCTGATGTTCGGCTAGCGGGTCGACAATCGTGATGAAGGCCTCCACGTCGCGTCGTGCCAACTGACGCATCGCAGCCACCGCCCCGAGGCCGAACAGCGTCCCAACCTCCAGCACCTCGCCCGACGGAACTGGCATCAGCGCGATCGCGGTTAGCTTGGCGAGCGTGCTGGGAGTCGACCCGGCGAAACGGCCGATGCCGCGCAACTCCAGCTCGACGAGCAGCCGATACGCCTCATGCACGGCGACGATGACGTCACTGTCGTCGCCGAGGAACCCGAACTGGTCGATCAGATGGCTGACGTCGTCCTCGCTGACGAACCGCGACATGTAGCGCCCAGCCGGCCCGAGCAGCAACTCGAAGCTACTACGGTAATTGGTGATCAGAGCGTCCGTTTCTCGCCGCTCCGTCTCGGCGAGTCGCTGAAGCTTGTCGTAGTTGTCGATCCTCGAACCGATTGCCTCGACCATGCCGGCGAGCTCGGCCATCGCTACCTGCTTCTGTCCGCGGGCGACGCGGTGTTCCTCCAGGCCAGGAGCCGAGTCGACAGCTGCATGCCATCGGCCGTGCAGCTCTTCTCGGAGCTGCTCGACGTCAGCTCGCAGCTGTTCGACGGCCACATCGAGTGGAGCGAGTTGTCCCCTGACGACACGCCGCGTGAGTTGAATCAACCCGCCCGCAGGGGTTGGAGGAGTCGTCGGGCTGGTCGCGACGTGAGAAGAGGCTGCACGGGCAGCGACGTTATCGGCCGCTCAGTCAGGGGAGAGTCGCCTTGAGGCGTTGAGCGCCGATGTCGGCGTCCGCGACGGTTGAAACGAGTTCTGTAATGTCTGTATCTCGATGCTCAGTGAGATGCGATGTCCCGCGCCTCGTTCGCGGCGGGTGCGAGTCCGGAGACACGAAACTCTGACTCTATCCGCGTGCGGCTGCTCACCCTCGGCAGGTCAATCGCCGTGACCCGAACTATTGGCTATCGTCGAAGCAGCGCAGTGACTCGCCTCAGCGGCGCCGTGACACGCATGCTCTTGGAGTTCATCGCCATCTCGTAGTTTCGGATCGCGCTGTCGCGCTCCTTGCGGAGGGCGTCGATCATCTCTCCGCCGTCGGCCCCCGGTGTTTCCCGCGGCGCGGCGACGTCGGAAAGCATGTCAGTCTGTTCACGGACCTCCGCGAACGTCCGGCGCAGCAGTTCAAGGCGCTGGTCCTGCAAGTCCCGCTCTGTGCCGTAGTCGACTCGTCCCCGGCGAAGCGTCACATAGAACTCGCAGCCTTCGGGCGGGAAGGTGCGATCGATCGAGAAGTCGATCATCTCGAGGGCGGAAAGCTCGAGCATCGCGAGTTCAAAGCTCGACGGTGTGAAGTGCCAGCCATGCAAGTCGACGTGCGGAGCGGCGTCTTCGGCTCCGTGAGCATCAAAGGACTGCTTCGCGACCTTGAGCGGGACCAAGAGGTCAATGTCGCGCACTTGCCTTCGGCTGAACGCGATCTCGCCGTCGGCCTTGATGCCGTACGCGTCGTAGTCGAATCGCGCCTTTCGCGAGTGCCGCACCGCACCACGAGCATGAGCTTCGAGAAGCTCGCCGACCGAGGACAGTGGCTTGAAGAAGTCAAAGCAGAACCGCTTGTCCGGAACGACGAGCGATATGACGCCCGTTGGTCGGAGAACACGCTCGAGCGACTGTAGGAGCCCGACCGGGTTGGGAACGTGCTCGATGACATGGCTGGCGATGAAGGCGTCATAGGTCCCTCGCGAGCCGCCCGGCAGTACCTCGTCGAGGCGGCCCGCTGCCCAGACGATGTCAACCTCCTCGATGCGGGACGTGTCGACGTTTGGATCGGCGCGGTACTTCTCGACGAGGTCTTCCCGCGTTGCGTGGTCGACCACCGAGGCCAGCCAGCCGTCGGATTTCGGCGCGATCGGTCTGTCCAGCGGGCCCAGTTCCATGACGCGCATCGAACGGTCCACCGAGGCCAGCACTTTGTCATTACGGTTCATCCGGCGATTTCAGCCAAGCAAATGTGTAGATCGGATCGAGGATCTCCAGCCACCACTCGAGACCATAACGCGCTCGGTTGTAGATTCTGGCGGGCCTCATTGAGCGACCGTAGCGAACTCGATCGGTCGGCCCTTCCGACGGGCGCGCTGTCAGCCCGTGACGCCCCGCCTACGCGACCGTGCTGTCCCCCACGCTCGCGAACGTGCCGTCTACGCGGTACGGGGGGAGCAGGAAGTTGCCGTCGTCCGACGCGACGCGGGGATAGTACGGATCGTTCCACATCAGGTGCTTCCAAAGCCGCCTGAGCTCGTCGTGCTCGTACTTGGTGACCACCGGGGTGCGGCTCGACGATTCGTAGTGGAGCAGCTCGACATCGGGGTTGACCACGGTGCGATAGCCCCGGGTGTGCAGCTTGAAGCCGTAGTCGACATCGTTGAAGTTGATCGGGAAGCCGAGCGAGAGGCCGCCCACCTCCTCGAACACCTCGCGCCTGGACATCAGGCAGGCGGCTGTCGTCGCCAAGTAGTTGACGGGGAGCCGGGCATTGCTGAAGTAGCCGAGGTGGTCGCCGCGGTACCCGTGGTACGGGTGGCCGGGATTGCCCCTCTGGTTGACGATGCCGACGTGCTGGATGCGCCGGTCGGCGAAGTACAGCTTTGCGCCGACGGCGCCGATCGCCGGGTCCAAGGCGTACATCAGCATCGCCTCGATCCACTCCGATCGGCCTTCCGCGCCGGGCGGCCGTTGCCGCCATCCGGCGGGGAGCACCTCGGTGTCGTCGTTGAGCATCAGCACGACATCGCCGCGGCTGCGCAGGACGCCGAGGTTGATCTTCTCGGAGAAGTTGAAGGGCCGGGCGAACCTCACCACCCGCAGTCGCCCCCCTGCCATCTCCTTGAGGTGTTCGATCACGGGTTGCGGCGTGTGGGCGTCGACCACGACCACGATCTCGTAGTGGTCGTAGGTCGAGCGAGTGACCACCGAACGGACACAGTTCTCGACGAGGTTGATGCGCATCCCGTAGATCCGCCGCTCGGCGCCGGCTGTCGGGATGACGATGCTCACCAATGGCCGCTCACGCAGGTCGGGCCGGAGACGGTAGACGCCGGGTAGATCGGCGAACTTCTCGACTCTGGCGGGAAACCCGGTGCGCTCCAGGTGCGACGCGATGGCGCGTAGGGCGGCATCGTGCGCCCACGGCTTGGCGGCCGTGTCGCCGGCCGCCGAACCGGGGACTGTTCGCCAGTGATAGAGGACCTCGGCGACGTGGACCACGCGCCGCGCCCGTTCGGTGACACGGAACACGAGGTCCCAGTCCTGAGACCCGTCGTAGCCTTCCCGCATGCCCCCGACCTCGCCCACCAGCGAACGCCGGATCACGCTGAGGTGGCTCTTGCGCGATTCGGTGTCGTGGGATTTCCGTGAGCCGGCAACCACGACATCCACTCCTCCGGGCCCAACCACGACCGTTGCGCCGCCCGTGACAGCCGCACCGCCGACCACACTCAGCGCGCCACTCACCGAGGAACCCTCAACGCCGACGCCCGCTGTCAACGCCGACAACGACCACGTGTTCACCGTCGGCGAGGTCGTCATCCCACCGGGTGAACCAGGCGAAGTGGGAATCGTGCTCGCCGCACCCGCAACCGAGACGTGGTCTCGATAATCGTCCGCAACAACACGAGCGAGACGCTGTACCACCTTGACGTGATGGGCGTCGCCCGCAACGATGCCGGAGCGCCGGTCGCGTCTGGAGCTTCGCAGGGTTTCGAGGGCGATCCTTGAACCAGGCGAGTGGGCGATGGGCTACGTGTACTTCGACATCGGTGCGTTAGAGGGCGACGAAACGTTCGAGTGGCGGACGCAGTTCGACAGCGATCCAACCTACCTTGGAAGACTGGAGTTCACTGTCAACCAAGCCGAGCGCACGTCCGGCGACGACGGCGGGCAAGTCACCGGCACCGTCAGCAATCAGAACGCCGAGCCGGCCACCGGTCCGAACCGTGTTTTCGTCGCCTGTTTCGACGGCTCGAACTTGCTCGGCGTCGAGAGCGGCTTAACCGCCACCGAAGAGATTCCGGCCGCCGGATTCAGCCCGTTCATCGTTGACTTCGCCTACGTTGATGCGTGTCCGGCAATGGCGATCGCGGGAGCGGCTTCAACTTCTGAGCGCTCGCCGGCCGTCACGGCCCCCCGGGGGTCGTTTGCCGAGATAGTCGACGAGATTGGGAACGAGTGCTTGTTCTATGGGTTCACCTGACGTTCGGCACGCGATCCCGAAGCACTTCGGCGAGCCGTCGCACGACGTCGTCGGCGACCGCCGGGTAGAGAACCTCAATGGACCGTAGGCCGGGCTGCCGAGTGCAGCAGCCGATCCGAGCAATCATCTGGCGTTCCGCGTGAGTGGTGTCGTCGCCGACGAACCAGCGCACGACGAGCTCGACCAGTTCGTCGCGGCTGCGATGCCACTCGCGCAGAACGCCGTGCCCGGCAGCGATGTTCGACACCGTTCCGTGGCTGACGCCGTGGCCGTGGGCGATCTCCTCGGTGGGAACACCAGCCACGTAGTCGTCGAGGATGTGTCGCCGCAGTCGCTTCGGCAACTTCGGGGCGTTGGGCTGCCGACGTGGAACCTCACAGCGGTCGAGGATCCGATATACCGGACGAGTCCGATGTTTTGGCTGGCGCAGATGGCACTGACCAAGACGTCGGCCTCGTGGTCGGCGACCACCGCGGTCCCGTCGGCGGCGACGAGCTTCCGCATCGCCGGCGATCGTATTGTCCGACCTCACCGGCAGAAACTCGTCAGTCGAGCACTGCGCTCCGTGTCGAACATTCGGAGCCGTCAGCGACACAACACCGGCCATCTGTGTCACGACAGAGGACAACAGGACGTCGTATGCCGTGACACAGAACCCGGCGTGGAAGTCCTTGCACCGATCTGCCGCCCTGGCGCACAAGACGCGGACGAGCGGGCCTCGCGAGACGGCAAGTGCAGACCGATCGGCCATCGCTGGGCCGTGGGCGTCTGCCCGCTTGCCGGGGACTGGGTGCTGGCTGCCCTGGCAACAGCGAATGCGCGACCAGACGCCGACAGTAGTGTTCTTCACCGGCCCGGCTGTCCGGCTGGCCCGCGCCCTTGGATAGCGTCGTTCGGCGTGTCGCCGGGCCGAACCCCGATGATCGCACAATGCAGTGCCGGCGGTAACAACCGTCCGCCGGCCCGGCGGTATGTCATGTCGGTCGTCGCAGTGCTGGGTATTGCGTGTTTCTCGTCGCCTGTGCTCGCGGGGTCGCGGTCGCATCTGAGACCCAGCTCTCTGTCGCCGTTCGTCACCGATGAATCGCCAGAGAACGCGATCCTTCCCATCGGACCGGTGCGCTTGCCGACGCCGATCCTGGAGTCACCGTTGGAGTCGTGGGCTTGGACCGGACCGGCCGGATTCCGGGTCTTCGCGCACGATGTGGCTGGCCAGGACACAGTTGCAGTCCTCGCCGACGAATCCGGTGACGTGATCGCCGTGGGCCTGAGGGACGGGACGGAAACTTGGCGGCAGTCGATTCCCAGTGATCCCGAATTCAGCTACTACGGTCCCGATGTGCTCGTGGTCGGCGACACCGCCGTCGTCGCGTCAGCGCTCACCACGACGAACCCCGATTCGGGATGGGGTGTCGACTTGAGCCTCGTGGGACTCGACCTTGCGACCGGGGTCCAACGATGGGCTCAGCGGCTATGGGACGCCGCTCCGCAGCGTTTGTTGCGGGGACCCGACGACATCGTCATTGTCGAAGCGGCGTACGCCGACGCTTCGCAGGCTGCTGCCGTGGACGCAAGGACAGGAGAGATTCTCTGGGACAAGTCGGTCACCCCAGTAACCGCGAGCGTGGCAGCGATTCGCGCCGACCTCGTCGTGATGAGCGGCGGGTACGACGACACGACCATCGCCGTGGATATCGAGACCGGGGAAACGATCTACACCGTGCCCGGATGGAGTGGTCTGCTGGCCGAACCGATCCTCTACACGGTCACCGGTGATTTCGAGTGCGAGAGTGGGTGCACTTTGCAAGCGGCGTCAGCGTCTGACGGATCGTTCCTGTGGCAGTCGGCCGACGATCCGTATCCTAGTCTCGGGACGTACGGCGAGGCGATCGTCGCAGTCGATGGCGACGACCCCGCGGTCGTTGCTCTCGGCTCAGACGGCACCGAGCTGTGGCGTGCTCCGACCTGCGACGATTACTCGGATCCGATCGTCGTGATCGACATCGGACTTCTCACCGAATGTGGGGCAACGACAACGCTCCTCGATATCGAATCGGGTCAGCAGGTCCAGCAGATCTTCGGCGCTGTAGAGGGACTCGCGGCCGATCACGTTGTCTACGACGTGTATGGCAGCGATGTGATTGCCACAACAGTGGGTGTCGGCGGCAGACAACTCTGGCGGGCGCAGCCTCCGATCGAGTTTCAGCCTGGGCCTCCCTACGAATTCACGTTGTCATCTGGCGTGTTCCCGGACTGGATCGTGGTCTCGGATGGTCGCATCGTCCTGGCGGGCGGAGTCGGGCAGGAACCAGCCTTGGTTGGGTTCGTTGGCACCGACGCACCCACGTCGTGAGGCCGTTTATCACAGCACCGCCGATCCTGATTGAACCGTCTCGCCGGGGGCTATTGAATTCGACTCTGCATAGCGACCTCGACGAAGCGGAAGCACGGCAGTGTGCCGTTTCGGTGTCGACCGCCGCACCCGTCAACGGCGGCGTTCGTCTCACCGCATCAGCCGGGCGAACTCATCGTGGGCGATCGGCGTGGGCGGCGACGTAGGGTTGCGGCTCGGCACGATGGACGCCGCTGCGGGAGTGTCTGACGACCACCGCTCGCGGCTGAACCACTCACCCGACCACCCGGCGACGTTCCCGGGGGCCGTCCTCGCTGCGCTCGACGCGCTGCTCCCCGGGGCGACGGGTTGGTGCTAAACCCGTTCGCCGGGGTCGGCACCATCCACCGCCTCGGCGGCACGCTGTTCGCCGACGAACCACTGGCGTCGAGATCGAACCGGAGTGGGCCGCCGCCCACCCGAACACGATCGTCGGCGACGGCTGCGCTCTGCCTTTGACGACGACACCTTCGACGCCGTGGCGACCTCTCCGACCTACGGCAATCGCATGGCCGACAGCTTCACGCCGAGGGACGCCAGCCGGCGGGCGTTCTAGGCCAACTCGCTCGGCCGGCGGCTCGCGCCGGCCTCGGGTGCGGCCTTGCACTGGGGCGAGGAATACCGAGCACCGCACACCCGCGCCCCGCCGAGATGGTCTGGATCGTGTGGCCGGGCGGCCTGATCCTGATCAACATCAAGGACGACGTCCGCAACCACCAGGATCAGCCGGTGACCGAATGGTGGCGGCAGACGCTCATCTCCGGCGGAGCCGCGAGGCGGCGGACGGTCGAGGTGGACAGCAGTCGTCAGGCGGGGGACCGCCATCTCAACTCCCCCAACGCTCGGGACAACCTCGTGTTGCCAGACGGAGGCGATGTGGTCATCCGCATGTGTCCGAAGAGAGTGACTCTTACCCGGTGGTTACGATTGGCGGTTCGATGGCCCGCCCGAGATTGTCCGTCCGCCGAATCGTGATCGGTGCTCTCAGTCGGCTCGGCCTGCTTGAGAACTTCTTCGACTTGAGACGACGAGTCCGACAAGTTCGCGTCCTATCGCTGGCAACGGCTCGACGTCGTGGATACGTCCGTGCCATCGGCGATTTGCGTCCGACACAGCGGATAATCCGTGTCGGATGCTCTTGGCAGGTTGCGGACATTGCCGACTCCTTCGTCGCGTTTGACCTCATGACGTCGAACGTCTTTACCGTGTTGGACGCTCTGAGCGCGTTCAACATCCCGGTCTTCTGGCAGCCGCTCGCCGAGCCGACACGATGCGGTGTCGGAGTCACCGAAGCGAACCGGTTGGCGACCTGGCAGGCACTCCGTGCGGCGTCTGAGGGCCAGTCGTTGTACGCCTCCCCAGTCGGCGCCGCAGGGCGCTCACAGCGCCTCCTCTCGTCGGCGGGTGATGCCATCCCAAACGACCTACGCGGGGCAGATGCATGGCATGTCTTCCGTGAGATCACGTCGCCGACGAGCCTTGGTCATCACGGTGCTGACGTGTCGACCGTGATCGTCTTCTGGAAGCATCGCCGTGTTGATGACGTCGTCAATGCCCGGTTAGAGGAGGAGGAGGAGGAGGAGGAAGAGGAGCGGATCGAACCGGTCGATGTCGCAAACGAGTGGCCCGGCGCACAAATCGAACGCGCCGACACGAGAATTCATCGCGCTCAAGCACTCACCTGGCTGGTCACAGATGTCGAGAACCCCGTGGTCTCGGCGATCACCGAGGACGAGCCAGGCACCGGCGAAGTCATGCTCGACGGTCGTCGGATCGCAACTACGGAGCTCTTCAGCCGGTACGAGCGAACGATGCAGCCAAGGTTTCCCGTCGACATCGTCTACACGTGGGTCGATGGCAACGACCCGTCCTGGATCGACAAGCGGCAGCGAGCACTCGCAGCCACGAAGGAAGAGTACGCGTCCTCATCCTGTCAGCACATCCTCCACAATCCTGACGGCCTCCTCCCGGCTCGATTCACGAGTCGAGATGAGCTGCTTTATTCGATGAGATCGGTTGCGCAGTTCGCAGATTTCGTCCGTCGAGTCTTCATCGTAACCGACGGACAGGTTCCGGAGTGGCTCGACTCCGAATGCCCGGACCTCGCGGTTGTGGATCACCGGGAGATCTTCGATCCCTCTGACCGACGACCAACCTTCAACTCGCATGCCATCGAGTCACGCCTACATCGAATCAGTGGACTCTCCGAGCATTACATCTATATGAATGACGATGTGTTCTTCGGCCGACGGGTGACGCCGTGGACGTTTTTCTGGCCGAGCGGTGCTGCAAAGTTCTTCCTGTCGACAGCGCGCATACCCTCCGGCCCTCCGAATGCGACTGAGCTGTCGGTAACAAGCGCGGCCAAGAACGGGCGTGATCTCCTGTTCGAAACGGTCGGCTACCTTCCGTTACACAAGATCAAGCACACACCACACCCGCAACGACGGAGTCTGCTCTACGAGATGGAGACCAAGTTCGGTGAGACGTTCTCACGGCTGTCGCGAGCAGCCAATTTCGGTCCGTTGCCGACGTATCGGTGGCCGCATCCCTTCACCATCACTACGGATACACGACGGGTGCAGCGATGCCGGGGATGATCGCGTACCAGTACGTGAACCTCGCGGCGAACAATCTCGAGGACAGACTCGACGCACTTCTCGACGGTAGCTACGACACGTGGTGCCTGAACGACGTCGACGTTCCACTGAACAGGCGTCAAGCCGTCGACAACCTAGTCGCAAGCTGGTTACGGTCCGCGTTCCCTTTCAAGAGTCGTTTTGAGCGCTGACAGCCGGGTGAACAACCGGAACCGCTCGCGTGTCGCTCGCCAATCCTGTAGGTGAGACTGAGGACGTGCAAGGAAGTGGGTCGCGGGCGAATCGAAGGCACTCAGCTGGTCCTCTCGCGACCGTTGCGCAGCAAGTCTTGGCGAGCCTCGACCGACGCGCACCTCGATTCCGAAGTGCACCGCTCAAGAGCAGAGCCGATAGCGCGAGATCACGCTCGATCACTGTGGTCGTGCCGATGTTCGACGTGGCGCCATTCGTCGCCGAGTGCGTCCACTCGCTCCTCACGCAAACGGTTGCAGCAGACTGTGAGCTCCTATTCGTCGATGACGGAAGCTCGGACGGAACGAGCGAGATCGTCGCACGAGCAGTCGCCCACGTGACGAACGCACGTCTCATTCGGCAATCCAACAAGGGACCTGGGCCTGGAGCCGCACGCAATGTCGGGCTCGACGAGGCGTCCGGGGAGTTCATCGCATTCTGCGACGGTGATGATGCGCTCATGCCGAGCGCACTCGAGATGCTCCGGGCAGTGCTCGAGGACCGCAACCTGGACGTCGCCGTCGGGGCAATCGAGAGGTTTCCCTCCCCAAGGAAGTGGATCTGGTCCAAGTACTTCGAACCCGGAACCAGTTCGACTCCAACCCTGGACGATGTGCCAATGCTCGTCCACAACGCGGCGCCCGGGAACAAGCTCTTCCGCCGATCGTTTCTCCAACGTCACGGGCTCCGCTTTGCGGAGGGCATCCATCACCAGGACACCGTGGTCACCGTCCCGGCGATGGCGCTCGCCGATCGCATCGGTCTAGTCGGCGATGTTGTGCAGCGCTATCGCAAGCGCTCTTCCGGCGATTCGATAATGGATTCTCAGTTCACGCGGCCGGCCAACTACTGGGACCACCTGTTCGTGGAGGAGCAACTCGTCGAGTGGCTCCCCCGGCTGAGGAAGTCGCGACGCAAACTCGTCAAGGCATTCATTGCCCGGAGCTTCCAGGGGTATGCACTGCGCGCACCGACCATGGTGACCCCTGAGGAGTTGCGCGAGTTCTTTTCCGCGCTCGAGCCGTAGCCACGACAATCGGCATCGAGGCGATTGCGACGGCAACACAGGACGCTCGCCACCGCGCCGCGTACGTGGCGCTCCTCGAAGACGACTTCCACGCATTCCGCGAGATTCCACGCTCGGTGCAGGGAATCGTCATCCATGGAACGCATCTCTATATCGACATGCCGGCGACGAACAAGGCACACCAAGAACTTCTGCGCACAGGGCGCGCAATCGCTGAGGTGACTGACGTGGGAGTTCACGCGGCTCACCTCGCAATGCGTGGCCGGATCCGAGTGCGCGGCGGGGCACTCCCGCACAACGCCCTGAATGGACTCTCCCTTCGCCTCAATCCGGCGAGCCCATCCGATGGCGCGACGGTGACGACCGCGGAATTGTCGTGCGCTCCGAGTCCAGACGAGATGTGGACTGAGTTCGAGGGTGTTTTTCCATGTGCTCGGCTGAGGCCGGACACGTGCTATGGAGTTCATGTGGATCTCCACTCGCGGACGGGACGCGTTTCAGTCGGCGTCGCCATCAGCGATGTCCCGCTATCACTCACGTCCGACGAAGTCAGCGTGACAGCGAACCCGGACGGTCTCGCATGGCTCTTGGTACGGCAGCGATGACGACCGGCGGCCTGACCAGCCGATACTGCCCCGTCTGCAACACCATCACGCAAGGGCCTTTCCGGCCTGGTCCTGGGGGCCGGCCGGATGCGAGCTGTCCGGAGTGCATGTCCCTCGAGCGCCAACGATTTCTCGCGATCGTCCTCGATGGTTTGGCGCCCGTTCTCAATGGAGCCGAACTGTTCGTGGACGTGGCGCCGAGTCCACAGACCTCGAAGCTCTTCCAGGCGCTACGTCCGAAGCGCTACGTACGTGTGGACCTGGATCCCGCGGCGGATGGCCGTCAAGTCGAGGTCCGGGCGAGCCTGACTCACTTACCATTCGCCGGCTCAAGCGTTGCAGCGATGGTCTGCTATCACGTGCTCGAACACATTGCGGACGACAAGCGCGGCGATCCGCGAGATCACACGCGTGCTCGCCCCGCATGGCCTCGCCCTCGTCCAAGTGCCGTGGCGCCCGAATGCTCCGACCGATGAGGACCCGGACGCCGGACGAGACGAACGCGTTCGCCGATTCGGCCAAGCCGACCATGTCCGCTACTACGGCCGCGACTTCGAGGACCGGTTGCGCGCCGCCGGGCTTGACGTGCGACGGTTCACGCCAGGTGCGCTGCTCGGCGCTGTCCGCGTGTGCGTGGATGAACCTCGAAGCAACTGAGTCCGTATGGCTGCTCCGCCGCATGGCTCCACATCGCAGTCTCGACGCTGTGGTCCACCTGACCGGCGCACTGGCAGCATCACTCGAGGAGCTATTGAGCCGGCAGCATCTGCTCGAGCACGACCTCGAAGGCGAAAGGTCCGCGGCAAGGTTGGCGCAATCCGCTCAAGCAGATGCCGATCGATAGAAGCAGCGGTTCGAGGACTTGCGCGAGCATTGGGTTCGCCTGGGCTGGGAACAGCGGAGACGATCCGGACCTGCTCCTCGGGCGACATCGCTCGGAATCTGTCGGCTCGTCGTGTACAAGCTCCCGCACTCGTCCCACCGCGTCACTGCTATCGAAGCTGGGACATGGCCGCGCCGCGCCCGTCAGCCAAGTTCATCGAGGTGAGGGGTGAGGAAGCGTCCACCGCGGGCGCGAAAGTCCTTCTCACGGGCGATGATCTCGTCTGCGTGGTTCCACGCAAGCAGCAGGAGAACATGCGGGTCCTCCTCCTCCAACGCCGAGGGCGGGACGATCCGTTGGTGCGTGCCGGGCACGTACAGCCCTTGCTTGGCCGGTGTGGAGTCGATCACCAACGGGAGCAATTCCGCGTCGATGCCGCAGTAATTCAGCACGACGCTGCCCTTGGCCGGGGCCCCGTAGCCGATCACCTTGGTCCCGTCTGTGTGCAACTGTTCCAGTCGAGCTCGCAGCGACGGTCGCAGTTCGTGCACGCGCCGAACGAACGCAGCGAAGTAACGGCGATCGCCGAGTCCGCGTCTCACCTCGTTGTTGATCAGTCCGTCAACAGCACTGGACGTGCCATCGCCGCGAACCACGGTGCCACGCAGGCTGCCGCCATGGACCGGAAAGAACTCCACGCGCTCGAGGCGCAGCCCGTTGCGCTCGAACAGACGGGCGAGCGGACGGACAGCAAAGTATGAGAGGTGCTCATGATAGACGGTGTCGTATTCGCCCCTGTCCAGCATCTCGCCGAGGTAGGGCACTTCGAACACGAACGCCCCGTTCTGGGCGAGCAGCACCTTGAGCCCGCGACACACGTCGTCGAGGTCGTCGATGTGACCGAGCACGTTGCAACCGACGATCAATTCAGCGGGGCCGGCGACGCGGAGGATCTCGTCGGCTAGCGCCTCCGTGAAGAACTCTGCGATCGTCGGCACGCCTCGTGATGCGGCAATCACGGAGATGTTGCGCGACGGGTCGACACCGAGAACCCTGCACATCACGGCGCTGTATCGCGGCCAGGGCGGTACCGTCGTTGGACCCGAACTCGACGACGAGTCCACCCGGGTGCACGAATTCGTTGGCATTCTCCGTCATCAGCAGCGAGAAGTGTTCGCTCATCCGCTGAGAACTCGAGGTGAAGAAGAGGTACGACCGGAACAACAGGTCAGCAGGCACGACGTGGCCGAGTTGAACCATTCCACAGGCTTCACAGAGCCGTAGCGACAGCGGGAAGCGAGGTTCCGGCGCCTCGAGCTCCGAAGCGCGAACATAAGCGTTGGCGGGTGGAAGATCGCCGAGCGAGAGGATCTCCTGCAGTTCTGCAGCGCCGCACGCACGACAACTCAAGCGCTCCCAGGCCTGGAGCTCTGCCTCACGGGAGAACCCGGACCGGTAGTCCTTGCGGATGCGATCGGCCAATACCTGGGGCGGCGACGCGGCGCCCGGTAGGGTCGCATCTTGATCAATCATCTCAACCACCGAAGGTACTCGCCGGGGTTCGAGGTCATCAGGAACTTGTACCGGGACGTGTCCACGGCGAATCCGTCGGCCTCGGCGAGAAATGCCGCCACAGCGTTTTCCACAGCGCTCTGGCCGGTACCCGGGATAGACCGGATGCCCGTTGATGTTGTGTCCTCGACGATCAGGTACGTGCGCAAGCCGCCCGAAGCTAGCGCAGGACCGTGCGAAACCACCCCCGCAGCAGCGTCCGGACGGCCCCTCACTCTCATCACCGCGACCGGATCCTCATGGTTGTGCGGTCCGAGCGACGCAAGGTTGGTTCTCGCTGACGCTCGATCCACACCCGCACAGCAGCGTCGAGGAGTTCGTCAGCACGCCGTTCGAAGGAGTGCTCGGTCATGACTCTGCGAGCGAGCTCATGGCGAGTGTGTCGGTCCGCGAAGTGTTGGGACCAGGGCGACATCAGCAGCGCGTCAACGTCCAGCTGAGACTGAAACGTCTGGACTGCGTCCCCGAAGACGTCGTGGAGCCCGCAGATGTCGTCGCTGATCACGCGTGTTCCACAGGCCACCGCGTCGAACAGGCGGTTTGAGAGAAACCCCTCCCGACGCATGTCGTCCCAATGGTCATTGAGGACGACGCTCGCCGATGCGTACAACGCACCGAGTTCGTCGTTGTCGACTTGCTCTGCCCTCACGTACTTGCGATCGATCAGGTTGTCCCAGTCGTGCCCGTAGATCCACACATCGGCACCCGTCGCGATTGCATGGCGAACGACGGGCCGATCAACCCTTCGCGAGTTGCCGACGAAGACAACGGGCGGACCGATGTCGGGCTCGGCGCGATCGGGGTGGAACAGCGCAGGGTCGGTGCACTGCAGCAGCGGGCGCACGTCGACCGTGGAACGTGCCGAGGCGCGGGACGCCCAGGGCCGGCTGGCCGCGAAGACTCGATCGAACTGGTGGAGCTCTTGATCGTCGACCTCCTCGGGATGGCTGATCACCCACTCGATGTTCACCGTGGCCATACTCGGGATCACACAATCCAGGCCGCGTAGTACGAGGACAACGTCATCGAATCTGCGACTTGAACGTTTGCACGCGCGTCGCGTACGTCGACCGCGACATCCTGGTCCAGGTCGGTGAGGGCGCGCGCCAGGGCGCGAGCAAAGTGCGTATCCCCCCACTGCTCGCCGCGGAGCCCCGGGGGCGCTGCGGTGTCGATCACCCAACGCAATCGCGGTGGGTGTTCGCGAATGGTCACCACGGGCCGCCGGCGCCGGAGCTCGGCGCGCAAGACGGGAGCAGGCGGGCCTGTGGCACTGGGCAGTCTGACCTCGCGATATCCGTCGACCTCAAGTCCGGCCGCGGTCCACAGTCCGCGAGACCCATCCGGTGGACTCGCCCAACGGTCGGCGAGCACTCGAGCCGCCAGTCCCCAGTCGTGCGGAAAGCCGAAGGAGCCTGGAGCATGCCCCAGCATTCGGCTCCGAGTGTCCACCATTGTGACGCCGCGTGCTGCATCGGCGAGCCGGAGACTGAAGTCGACATCGGTCATGGAGTTACCGACCAACGGGTCAAACCCGCGACATGCGACAGCGTCAATTGTGCGTACTGCGAGCACACCGGACAGTGCGGTGGGAACCCGGAAGACTTCGCCAATCCGCAGGACATCCGATATCGGGAAGCCCTCCAGCAGACGTTCAGGCGTAGCACACTCTCTCGCGAATACGCCACCGGCGCTCGCGATCAGATTGTCGCTACTCAATACGAGGCACTGGACGACAGCCGTGCCCGGCCGGTGAAGAGTCTCGACGAGCGGCGGCAACCATCCCTCCAAAGGCGCAAGGTTTGGTCGGGCAAGCACCAATGTCGCGCCGGTTGCAGCAGCGATTGCCAGATTGGTCGCCGTGGCGAACGCTACGTTTCCCGGCGTCGATACGAGCGATGCGCGCGGCAACGCGTGAGCGAGAGACGCGGCGACAAGTCGGTGAGCGCGTGCCGATCCGGACGAGACCATACAGAGCTCCAGGTCGTGTCCTTCCAGACTGACCTCGCGGACCGCCTCCACCCAGCTGACTGTGGTGGCAAGTCCCGCGGCGGAACGGAAGCGCGACGGTGACTCGATCGGGTTCGAGCCGCTTCGACGCAACTTCATCCCAGTCGATCAGGTGCCGCGCCCGAACGACCGCATTCCACGACGTCGGCTCGCTCACGCTGATGCGGTGACTGTCGCTGCCATCCTCCGCGTACACCGCTCCAACAGCGGGCACAAAATGCAGGTCGGCACGACGAGACAACCGCAGAACAAGGTCGTAGTCGACGGCACGTCGGAGCGTTGTGTCAAACCCACCTATCTCTCGCAAGAGCGTAGCCCGAACCACCAAGACGTTGAGGTCGATGTAGCTGCCGACAAGGAGGTGGTCGTGAGTTCCTTCGAACGCCCGAAAGTATCCGCCGTGACGATCCTCGACTCGCAGCACGGCGTGGGCGAGGTCCCACTGGTTGGCCTCGATGGCCTCGACCATCGAGCGCAGGAAGTCAGGCTCCCAAGTGTTGTCTGTGTCGAGAAATGCGACGAGCTCGCCGCGAGCCTCATCGATGCCCCGATTTCGAGCTGCGCCTACACCGGCCCTCTCTATCGTCACAAGCCGCACACGTGCGTCGAACTCGCAGATGCCTCGAACAACGTGACACGTGTCGTCTGTCGAACCGTCGTCGACCACGATGATCTCGAAGTCGGACCATGTCTGAGCCTGGACCGAGCCGATCGACTGTGCCAGCAGCGAGGCGCGGTTCCACGTTGGCACGATGACGCTGACGAACGGCCGACCATCGGATCCTTGTCGCGACAGACGGTCGATCGACGCCGTCGCCGGCACCTCGACGCGACGGTTCCACGTCAGTTGACTGCGAGACACCTCGACCAGCTGTTGGTCACGTCGCCATGCGGCCGCCTCGTTCACCAAGGCAGACTTCAATTCCGACCAAGTGATTTCACGGTAGCCGGGTCCCAATGGCAGAGGCGTGTTCGCAGTGAGCGACCGGACCAACCGCCGCCAGACAACGGCCGTCGGCGTCGCTTCGTCTCGAACAGCGTTGGCTGCCCATGCGTCGACAAGCGGATGTGGGCTCGGACGAAATGTCCGATTCGATCGCAGGAACCAGACGAGAGGGTCTGCCGAGCGGGAGGCCCACTGCCTGTCGTCCAGCCACACCGGTTCGAAGAGTGGATGCGGACTGAGGTACGCCCGCCTCGGTTGGCAGAGGTAGTCGGCGACAGCCGCGCGCTGCGAATCAAATCGCCGGCCTCGCTGCGCCTCGTACCACTCCTTGTCGAAGGTGCGAGAAGCAACGATGGTCAGGAGTTGGCGGTGCCGATGCACGGCCTTTAGGGCCGGCCGAAGAGTACGTCTCACACGCGCCGGGGTGCGGTTCCATGCGGCACGTGCGGCCTTCTGGTACGCGGACACGTGGCGTCAGTACCTCACTGACGGCCACATGACCCAGGCTCGAGCAGGGGTTCTGAGCAACCGTTCACCCGGGCGAGTTGGATAGTGCGACGCAGTGCGGTCGAGGAACTCGCGCACCCCGGAGAACTCGTGTGGGTATTTGCGTTCGAACTTGCGCAAGAGCGCGTCAGCACCCAGTTTGTAAGGGTCGTGGCGCAACGTGTCAATCTTGACGATCGGCAGTCTGCCATCCAGCGCACGATCGGCGAGGGCGTAAACCGGATTACATGGCTCCAGGGCTCGTGCCTGGACCACGGTCCTCGGCGGTCGAGACTGCGATCCCTGAGCCGGCCGGTGCTCCGCCCACCAAGCCACGCGGCGGCGAGCGGTAATCTCATCCTCCCTCGTTGGGAGGAAGTACGACGCGCCGCGGAACCCGGCAGCCTGCAGACATTGGGACAAGCCAACCTCATGTCGACGGATCACCTGCGAGCGATCGGAGAGCGGCACCATTCGCTCCCAGAACTCCCGAAAGGCTGAGGACGCCACGACCCAGGGGCGGAACACAAGGAGGTTGCCCTGGAGATGCGGGGCAATCCGCTGGCAGGCCGTCAGCCCCCAGTAGTCAACAGGCTGGGACTTCATCTCCGCGAAGATCGATGAGTACGACCGTAGCGGGCCGACGAAGGTGTCATTGAGGATCACGACCTCGTCGTACGCATCAAGTTCATCGACCGCGGCAAGTCCTTCTCTCCGACTCCAGAAGTCGTAGCCGAAGTTCGCTCGTCGTAGAAGCTCGGTCCTGGACGAGAGCCAGGCCTCCGACGAAGCGGTCAGGTCCGACGTCGAGACCACGATGACACGGTCAACAGCCCGCGATCGCCTCAATGCTGCGGCGTACGTGCGGCGCGACAAGTCCGTCGACGTCAAAGTGGGCCATGACTGCCAAGCGACGCGGTCGACCATTGTTCAAGTCGCGACCAGTTGCGGATCCGACGCCAGCCACTCGACGCGCATTGGGACGAGCGTACCGGCTCGATGTCGAGCCTCGCGAACGGTCACGGGTCCGTGTGGAGCTCTCCGACAACCACGGAGAGATCTCGTGTCGGGTGTGCTCCTTATCTGTGATGGGACCCCGGTCAATGAGGTCCAAGTTGTTCGCGGACTTCCCACGCCAACGCATCCATCCGATCTCGAAGCCGTTTGATCTCGTACGTTGTGGACTCCGACGATGCACGAAGCTCCGCCGACTCCTCGAACCAGTCTGGCATTCGAGCGTCGGACATGGGCTCCGTCTCGAGCAGTTCGGGCGCGCCCACGGGCGTTCGCGGGCAGTCTTCGCAGCATCGCGAGGAACTCCAGCTCGCTCCTCCGCGTTGGGTTGCCATGACTCGATCGTCCACGAGCGGAGTCCAGCATTTCGCCTTCTACTCGGCCGTGTTGTCGTTGGTGAGTCCTCCAGAGCGGCCTTTGGTGGCCGTGGTGAGGTGGCCGAGTTGGCCGACGCGCATTATTCGCTTGATCGCCGAGCCGGACTGGAGGTTGCGGGCGAGTGCGACCGTCTGGGTGGATTGTGCCCACCGAGGGCATGGGCCAGGGCGTGATCAGCTCCACCGGACTTGATGCGGGCCAATCGGCGGCGCGCACGAGGATGCAGTTGGCGCGGGGTGACGCGTAGGTCGTCGGGGACGAGTCGTTGCTCGTCGTCGTCCCAGGTCAGCCGGATGTCGAGGTCGTAGGGGTCATTGTCGGTGACGACGATGCGCACCGAGCGGGGAACGATTCGGGCCAGCCCGTTGGGGCCGACCGGAACGTTGCCGCGTGTGGTGATGTCGAACTTCACCATTGCTCCATCGGTATCCTGGGTGTCCTGAAGCATAGGCACAGCGAGTGGGTCTCCCACCGATTCGGGATGGCTGCACGGGTACTGGATGAAAGCACACGTCCTCGCCAACGTCGGTCGTTGATCGTGGCGGTGGAATCGCCAGGACCTTGTCCCGGTCCTCACTGAGGCAAGGTCATGTTGTCTAGGTATCGACTCCCTAGGGTTGTCGATAGTCATAGGTCGTCGATAGCATTGTCCGATGCACCGCGGATGGTCGCCCCGGCGGAAGCCATCGGTGGGTTGATCCACCCTGAAATTCGAGGTAACGAAGTGAAGTCGACGCGCACGCGTGCCGCCCGCATCTTGATGATCGGTGCGACCCTCGGTATGACCATCGGACTGGCATCATCTGGTCTGACGGCAGCCGCCGCGGACGACCCGGAGCCGCCGAGTGCGGAGCAGGTGACCAACACCGCACCAGCGACCACGGACCCGGTCGTCACACCTCCCGCTGCTGAGCCGCCGACGGCCCCACAGCCACCGGCGACCGAAGCAGTCGCCGAGACCCCACCCCCGTCCACCGATGAAGTGGCCGAACCTGCGACGCCGCCGGTGGTCTCCGAGCCGCCGGTGGTGTCCGAGCCGCCGGTGGTCTCCGAGCCGCCGGTGGTGTCCGAGCGCGCCGGTGGTGTCCGAGCCGCCGGTGGTGTCCGAGCCGCCGGTGGTGTCCGAGCCGCCGGTGGTGTCCGAGCCGCCGGTGGTCTCCGAGCCGCCGGTGGTCTCCGAGCCGCCGGTGGTCTCCGAGCCTCCAGCGACGGGGGAATCGCCAGTGACGACCGGTCCACCCGTGACGACAGAGCCGGCGATCGTGCCGACGGTTCCGCGTTCGCTACAGGCCGTCGGTGGGGATGGCTCGGTGCGTCTGACGTGGGTGGCGCCGATATCGAATGGCGGCTCGCCGATCCTTGACTACGTGATCGAGGTCGGTCACGCCGGCGTGTGGACAACGATCAACGATGGGGTGCGGGCGACGACGGGCTACACGGTGACCGGGCTGACCAACGGCTCGACCTACTACTTCCGTGTGGGCGCCGGTAACGCCGCCGGTCTCGGCGTGTTCACGCCGAGCGTGAACGCTGTGGCGTTCACCGCTGAGGCGTTCACCGCTGTGGCGTTCAGCGTGGCGACGGTTCCTCGTTCGCTGCAGGCCGTCCCTGGGAATGGCTCGGTGCGTCTTACGTGGACAGCGCCGACATCGAATGGCGGCTCGCCGATCACCGACTACTTCATCCAGGTCGGCCACGCCGGCGTGTGGAGAACCATCAACGACGGTGTGCGGGCGACGACGGGCTACACGGTGAGCGGGCTGACCAGCGGCTCGACCTACTACTTCCATCTCCGCGCCTCGTAACGCCGCCGGTTTCGGCGTGTACACGCCGAGCGTGAAGGCTGTGCCGGTCACCGTGCCGACGGTTACGCGTTCGCTGCAGGCCGTCCCTGGGAATGGCTCGGTGCGTCTTACGTGGGCGGCGCCGATATCGAATGGTGGCTCGCCGATCACCGGCTACACGATCGTCTACGCCCCCTCCGGCGGGACGTGGAGCAGCATCAACGTGTCGGCCGGCGTCCGGAGCCGAGTCATCGCCGGACTGCGTAGCGGCACCCCGTACTACTTCCGTGTGGCGGCCTACAACTCGGTCGGGCGCTCGCCGTGGACGAGCAGTCTGATGGCGATCCCGATTGCGACACCTTCGGTCCCGAGATCGGTGACGGCCACGCCTGGGGGCTATGCGGTGACGGTGCGTTGGACGGCCCCGGCATCGACCGGCGGAGCGCCGATCCAGGCCTACACGATCGTCTACGCCCCGACTGGTGGGACGTGGACCAGCATCAACGTCTCGGCCTCGACACGAGCTCGCACGATCACCGGACTGCGCAGCGGCGCCACCTACTACTTCCGTGTGGCTGCCGGAAATGCCGCCGGTCTCAGCGCGTACACGCCGAGCGTGAAGGCTGTGCCGTTCGGTCTGCCGACGGTTCCGCGTTCGCTGCAGGCCGTCGGTGGGGGTGGCTCGGTGCGTCTGACGTGGACGACGCCGATATCGACTGGCGGCTCGCCGATCAACGGCTACACCATGATCTACGCCCCCGCGGGCGGGACGTGGACCAGCATCAACGTCTCGGCCTCGACACGAGCTGGCACGATCACCGGCCTGCGCAGCGGCACCACCTACTACTTCCGTGTCTCGGCCACCAACTCGTTCGGCCGCTCACCGTGGACGCCGAGCGTGAAGGCTGTGCCGTTAAGAGGGCCGACGGTCTATCTCACATTCGACGACGGCCCATCGGCGGCCTATACGGCGCAGGTCCTTGCCACGCTCGCACGGTTCGGGGCTGTGCGCGACGTTCTTCGTGGTCGGTCAAGAGGTGTCAGCCGAACCGCAATTGGTTGCCCAGACGGCGGCGGCCGGTCATGCCATCGCGAACCACACGTGGAGCCATCCCGACCTCACCGGGCTCAGTGATGATCGCATTCGGAGCGAGCTGACCAGGACAGATCAGGCAGTGCGTGCCATCATCTCAGTGGGGACGAGGTACTATCGGCCGCCGTACGGCAGCACGAGTACGAGGGTCCGCAACGTAGCTGCCGGTCTCGGCATGCAGGAAGTCCTGTGGACAATCGATACGCGCGACTGGCAGCGGCCGGGCGCGTCGTCGATCGCCAGCTCGGTGCTCAACAGCGTACGCGACGGCTCCGTCGTCCTGTTCCACGATGGTGGCGGCAACCGCTCGCAGACGGTGGAGGCCCTGCAAGTCGTCCTCCCCGAATTGCTGAGACGGGGATTCCAAACCAGTGTCATCTCCAGCTGAGCGGTCGCTGTAGCTCCGACGCTTGCGCCGCCCGGTCGTTCAGTGCCTCATCGTCGCGCGCTGATGGCTGCCATGCACATGCCACGTCGTCGTCGCCTCGCCGCCCTTGCCGTCGCGCTCGTTGCCGCGGCGTTGGTCACGGTGACGCCTGTCGGCGATGCAGACGCGGCGACGACGGTCTTCTTCAACGGCGCCGGGTCGGCCCCGCGGATCAGCATGATCGGTGACTCCACGCTCGAGGCGGTGCGCTCGACGAACCAGTTCGAGCCGCTCAAGCGCTTCAACTTCGTCTACGACGCCGAAGCGTGCCGGCGCACGGCGATCCCGTCGTGCAGCGTGGGGGGCCACACGCCTGACACCACCATCAGCGTGATGCGCCGGCTCTCGGGGCAGTTGGGCTCCGTGTCGGCGATCATGGGCGGGTACAACGATCCCAGCTTTAGCTTCGGTTCTGCGGTCGACCAGGTGATGGCGGAGGCCGGGCGGCAGGGCATCCCGACGGTGATGTGGCTGTCGTTGCGCGAGAACGTCTCCTCCGTCTTTTATCTCCAACGCGGAATTTCGCGCCAACAACCGGACGCTGTACCAGAAAGCGATCCAGTACGGCCCGCGCCTGCAGATCGCCGACTGGGCGTCCTATTCGGCCAACCATCCGGAGTGGTTCTATGCCGACGGCATCCACCCCCGGCCATCCGGCGCCAAGGCCGGAGCCGGTTTCATCGCCGATCAAGCAGCCCGCGTGCTGGCCGGCGTGATCGTCACATCGCCGGCAGGTCTGACGCGACCTTCGGCACCGCGGTCGCTGTCCTCGATGGTGGGCTACGGGGTGGGCTCCGGTCGTGTGCGCCTGACGTGGGCGGCGCCCGGTGCGACGGGTGGCGCGCCGATCACGGACTACGTGGTCCAACGCTCGTACAACCGCGGCCTCACGTGGGTGTCGTTGAGCGATGGCTTATCGACGAGTCGGACGTATACGGCGACCGGGCTGACCAATGGGGCGACGTACCAGTTCCCGCGTCGCCGCTCGCAACAAGGTGGGTTGGGGGCCGGTCAGCAACGTCGTGACGGCGACGCCGCAGCCCACGGTGCCGTCGCCGCCACGTTCACTGAAAGCGGTAGCCGGCTCGGGCCGGGTCACACTCAGCTGGATCGTGCCGAGCTCGAGTGGCGGCTTGCCGATCACCGACTACGTGGTGCAACGCTCGTACAACCGCGGCCTCACGTGGGTGTCATTGAGCGACGGTGTCTCGACAAGTCGCTCGTACGTGGCGACCGGGTTGGCCAACGGGGCGACCTACCAGTTCCGCGTGGCCGCCCGCAACGCCGTCGGCTGGAGTCGGGTGAGCAACGTCGTCACGGCCACCCCCACTGCGCCGTTCTTGGCGATGCAGCTCATCGCCGACACCACGACCACGTCTGCGAGCACTTCGGTACCAGCCACGACGACGAGTACGACGTCGTCGACCACCACGGTTCCACCCACGACGACGAGTACGACGTCGTCGACCACCACGGTTCCACCCACGACGACGAGTACGACGTCGTCGACCACCACGGTTCCACCCGTCGAGCCTCCGAGCACCACGGTGGCGCCGACGACGTCGGCCGTGTCCGAGGTGTTCACGATCGGCGACATCGTCTGGCTCGACGCCAACAGCGACGGCTTGCAGCAATCCGACGAGGCCGGCATCGAAGGGGTCGTCGTCGTGCTGCTCGACGGCGCGAACGTCGAACTCGCCCGCGACGTGACGGACCACCAGGGGGCCTACGAGTTCACCGATGTCGCCGCTGGGTCACACGTGCTCGAACTCAAATTGCCCCAGGGCTACGCCATCACGCAGGCGGATCAGGGGTTCGACGACGAGCTCGACTCTGACCTCGTCAGCGTCGACGAGCTGCGTGGGACGACGCGCACGGACGTCATCGCCCTCCCCGCTGATCGACCAGACGGTTTCGACCTCGGCCTGATCCTCGCCCCGGTGGATGTCCCTGAGCCGACGACAACGGCGGCGCCAGCGGTCACGACCACCACCGCTGCCCTACCGTCGACGACGGCCGCGACGACCGAGGCCCCGACGACCGATGCGCCGACGACCGATGCGCCGACGACGACGCTGCCGCCGACGACGACGCTGCCGCCGACGGAAGTGCCGACGACACAACCGCACACGACGACGCTGCCGCCGACGACGACGCTGCCGCCGACGGAAGTGCCGACGACGCAGGCGCCGACGACGCAGGCGCCGACGACCACCGTTACGCCGACGACGACGTCCTAACACCACCGACCGGCGCGCCCGCACGGTCCGTGGCGGCACTCGTAAGTGCGTGGCGAGCAGCGAGATGCAGTCCCAGTCGTTGCCGAAGACCTGGTCCTTGACAACGAGACCGGCATCGGCCTCCACCGCCGGTCCGATCGTCCTCGCGTTGTTGGTGGCGTCCTGTTCTGGCCGGAATCGAGCCGCGTCGCGTCGACCCTTGGACGTTTAGGCGACAACTCAGGTGTGGCGGTGCCGGTTGTTGGAGCGCCGGTTGGATGGGTTGGTCGACCATGCGTACGTTAGTTCGCCACGGCTGACCGGTGGGCAGCGACCGACGCTCATCGCCGGTTGGGCTTTACCGCCGCTCGTCGGAGGTGTCGGTAGAGCGAGTTCTTGCCGATCTTGAAACGATGCCGCAGCTCAGTGATGCTGTCGCCAGACGCGGTCGGCGTTGATCAGGTCGGCGACCTGCTGCTCGCTGAGGATGGTGTCGTGGGCGATCACCGGCGGAACGGTCCGCATCACACGGTTCTGACGAGGGGCGATGACGGTTTTGAGGAAGTCGACGACCCTTTCGTCGAGGTTTGAGAGCTGTCTGGTTGCGTCCACGAGGTGCCTGCTCAGAGGCACTTTTATCCCCGCAGGCTGGACACGTCGAGGCTCCGAAACCGACTCGTGACCTCCACCATGTGGTGGCACCTGCAACGGAGGAGTCCCGTGATCACGTCCTACTCGCGCTGGTGGCGTACCACCGGCCGCTCGCATAAGACGCTCGAGAACTACGTCTACACGCTGCGCCGGCTCGCTGCCCGCCTCGGCGGGTGAGGCACGCCTCCTCGAGGCGACACGCGCCGACCTCGAGGGCTTCCTCGCCGACCGCATGGGCAAGGTGGCGCCGGCGACGGTTAGCAACGAGTTCCGCGCCCTGCGCAGCTTCTACGGCTGGCTATTCGAGGACGGCGAGCTCGATGTCAACCCGGCCGCCCGACTGCGTGGCCCACGCGGGCCCGAGACGTCGGTGACCCATGAACGGAGGCTACTCATCGTGGACCTCTTGGTGGTGCCGACGTCGATGTCGAAGATCAACTCGCGATTCATACTCGGCGAATCGCACTTGATAGGGAATCAAGTGGTAAGTGAAGGGGCGTCGTCGCCGCATTCTTCCAGCTAGACCGCGTTGTTGATCGCCTGAGGTTGCCCCGGTTCGGCGGACGGGTTGGTTATGCGGCGATGCCGTCCTGACGACGGTACCAGTTGGTCTCGGCCTCGATCGGGGTGCAGTAGTTGAGGCTCGAGTGGAGCCGGCGCGAGTTGAACCAGCCTTCGATCCAGCGGATCACGGCGCGGCGGGCCTCGGCCCGCGTCGCCCAGCGCTGACGGTGAGCGAGCTCTCGCTTCAGCGACCCGAAGAAGCTCTCCGCGGCGGCGTTATCCCAGCACACCCCGGTGGCGCCCATCGACTGGACGACGCCGAGACGCTCGCACTGCTCACCGAACTCGGCCGAGGTGTATTGCCAGCCACGGTCGGAGTGGAAGATCACCCGAGTCGACGTGGCCGCCGCGGGTGGCCACCGCCGTGTTCAACGCGTCGGCGACGAGGGTGGTGCGCAGGTGCTCGGCGAGTGACCAGCCGATCACCCGCCGGGAGAACAAGTCGATGACGGTGGCCAGGTACAGCCAGCCCTCCCCGGTGCGCAGGTAGGTGATGTCACCACACCAGGTGACGTTCGGGGCGGTCGGGTTGAAGTCCCGCCCGACCCGATCCGAAGCGGCCTTCGCCGAGCGGTCGATGATCGTGGTGCGCACCTTGCGCCGCCCGGACTCGCCTTCCCAGCCGTTGACCCGCATGATCCGGGCGACCCGCTTGCGCGACGGATTGAAGCCCTGGCGCCCCAGCCAGGCATGCACCCGCGGCGCCCCATAGGTCCGTGCCGAGCACTCCCAGATCGCCTCGATCTCCACCGTCAGCTGACGATCGGTGAGCTCCCGCTCCGACGGTGGCCGGGACTCCCAGTCATAGAACCCGGAACGGGACACGGCCAGCACCCGGCACATCTCCGCCACCGACCACACACAGTCAGGGTTCGCCTTCTCCTCGCCGATGAACGTGTACACCATCGTCACACGCTCTTCGGGTGCGACGCCGAGAAGTAGGCGACTGCTTTTCCCAAGATGTCCCGCTCCCGGGTGACCCGCTCCAGCTCGCAACGCAGCTCACGGATCTCCGCTCGCTCCGCCGCCGTCGGCGCCCCGGCAGCCTGTTCGCGGGCCTCGCGGACCCAGTTGCCCAGCGATGAGTCGTGCAGCTTCAGCTCGCGGGCGACCTTGGCGATCTGGCCGCCAGAGGCCTCGACCATCGCCACCGCCTCAGCCTTGAACTCGGGTGTGAACTTCCGCCTCGGTCGGCGGCTACTCGTTGACATGGACACTCCAATCCGGGCACATCGGCCCTCAAGGTAGGTGTCCGTCAAACCGGGGCAACGTCAGTTTCCATGCCCTCTTCGACAAGGTCGCCCGCAGCGACGTGCTGCGGACGGCGTGGTTCGTCGTCGCTGCCAACCAGGGTGCTCCCGGTGTCGACGGTCAATCGATCGGCGACATCGAGGCGTCCGGGGTGAGTGAGTTCCTCGATGGACTCGCCGTCGAGTTGCGGGCCGGTAGCGTATCGGCCTGCGCCGTTGCGGCGGGTGCACATCCCCAAAGCTGGGCAGTCGGGGGAGACCCGTCCGCTCGGCATTCCCACGGTGCGCGACCGGGTGGTGATGGCCGCCGCGAAGATCGTCCTCGAGCCGATCTTCGAAGCGGACTTCTCTCCGGTGAGTTTCGGGTTCCGACCGAAGCGTTCCGCGCACCAGGCCCTCGAAGCGCTGTCCGCCAGGCGGCTCAGCCAGGGCCGGGCGTGGGTGCTCGACGCCGACATCAAAGCGTGCTTCGACGCGCCATCACACTGCCTCTTCCGCTGCTGGGGTGTCGTCGAAGAGGCTCGGGTCGGCGGTGTTTACCCTGATCCGCAGGCCTTTTCTGCGTCCGGAGCGGACGTGGACGGCTTCGAGTTCGCCGCGCTTGACACGCTGCAACACGGTCTGGCGGGACACGCCGAGGGCGTGGGTGGCCTCGAGCATGGCCAGCCAGCCGGGCGGGGTGTCGTCGACGAAGCGGTTGCGCAGCTCGTCGGTGAGGCGGATGCGCCACGGGGCGCCGGGGGTGAGCTGTTCGCCGGCGATGAAGCCGTCGTTGATCCAGCGGTGCACGGTGGACGGGGCGACGCCGAGGACCTTGGCCGCTTCGGTCACGGTGACGAGCTCGCCGTCGGGTTGCTCGGCGGGCGGCTGGTGGCGGGGGATGCGCCAGTGGTGGCGGAGGCCTTGGACGATGGTGGCGGTGAAGCGCTGGCCGGTGGCGCTGCGCCGGCCTTGGCGGTTCAAGATGCCGGCGATGGTGGCGTCGGGGTAGTGGACGGCGAGCCGTCGCAGCAGGGCGATGGTGTCTTCGTCGGTGCGGTTGGTGGGCTGGTGGGCGCCGCGCAGTTCGACGATCAGTTCGGTGACGGCGCCGCCCCGCCAGCGCAGCGCGAGTTCGGCCCGGCGGTCCGTCGCTGGTGGACGTCGACGCGGACGTCTTCGAGCAGGGTGCGCAGCAGCTCCTTGCGGTCCCGGTCGGTGGTGGTCGGCGCCGACCACACCCGCCCGACGTCGGCGCCGAGCGCGGCGAGGCGGCGCCGCTCGTCGTCGGTGAGGGTGCGGGGGCGGGCCGCTTGGCGGCGGGCGAGTTCGGCTTCGGCGTCGGCGAGGCGCGGCGAGCTTGGCTTCCCAGTCGGCTTCGAGGCCGCGGGCGACGAGCCGGTTGTCGGGGTCGACGGCGAGGTAGCGCCGCTCGGCCCGGGCCGCTTCGTAGCGGGCTCGTTCGACCTGGCGGCGCCACTGGGCGAGGGCGGCGTCGTGGTCGGCCTCGATCGCTTCGGCGGCGGCGACGCTGGCCTGCACGCCGGCTGGTTCGAGGGCGGCGAGGAAGGCGGCGGTGACGGCCTGGTCGATCTGGGCGCCGCCGACGCGACAGGCACCGCTCGCCGCGGCCGTTGACCAGCGTGCGGTTGGCGCAGTGGTAGCCGGGCGTCGAGTTGGCGCCTTGGTAGTGCACGGCGAGGCGACGCCCGCAGCGCCCGCAGGTGGCCAGCCCTTGCAGCAGGGCGACGCCCTCGCGGACCGCGCCGGTGCCGGGCTGGTGGGCCCGGGGGCGGGTGTTGGCGGCGATGCGGGCCTGGTTGGCTTCGAAGGTGGCCCAGTCGATGTAGCCGGGATGGTGGTCCACGATCAGCACCTGCCAGTCGGCGCGG
Organism: Ilumatobacteraceae bacterium; assembly: GCA_963732335.1. Lineage (GTDB taxonomy): Bacteria > Actinomycetota > Acidimicrobiia > Acidimicrobiales > Ilumatobacteraceae > Desertimonas. Next base: position 113,640 of record CAVSZO010000037.1, read on the forward strand.
CTGCAGTTGGCGGGCCCGCTGGCGGACTCGGCCGTCGTCGTCGACGCGTCGCTCGCGGCGGGTGCGGCCATAGACATAGGCGCCAGCGTAGGAAGGGTGGGTGAGCACGCGGTGGACCGCCGCATAGGTCGGCTCGATCCAGGTCAGCTCGGCGTCGCCGCTGCGCTGGACGGGCATCTTGAGCGTCCTCGGCTGCGCAGCCACAGCCACACCGCTCGCACCGAGCCCAGCTCGGCGAACCGTTCGAAGATGGCGGCGATCACGCCGCGCACCGCCTCGTCGGGGTGCAGCAGGATCTCGCCGTCGTCGTCGCCCCACACCAGCCCGACGGGCAGGCCGCGGCGCAGCTCGCCGCGGGCCGCCTTGTTGCGGATCCCGCCCTCCAGCCGGGCGCGCAGCACGTGCAGTTCGGCCTCGCTCATCGTGCCCTTCAAGCCCGAGCACCAGCCGGTCGTTGAAGCTGGCCGGATGGTAGATGCCGTCGGCATCGGCGATGAGCGTGTCGGTGATGCCGGCCAGGTCCAACAGCCGATACCAGTCGGCGTTGGAGCGGGCCAGGCGGGACACCTCCAGGCCGAGCACGATCCCCACCCGGCCGAGGGCGACGTCGGCGGTGAGGCGGGCGAAGCCGGAGCGGGCGCTGCCCGCCGAGCCGGACACGCCGAGGTCCTCGTCGATCACCTCCACCGCGCGGCGGGCCCAGCCGAGCTCGACGGCCCGCTCGACCAGCGCGTACTGGCGGTCGGTGGACTCGATGTTGCGTTCGGTCTGGCCGGGCGTGGACTGGCGCACGTAGACGACGGCGGCCCGCCCCAGATGGGCGGGCCGGATCTTGGGATGGCCGGCCGGCGGCCGGGCGATCACGAACATGGTCGGTCATCGCTGGGTTCCTCCTCGGGTTCAGTGCGGGTCGGACGAATCGGTGCCATCAGCCGGGCCAGCACGGCGACCGTCTCGGCCTGCTCGCCGGGAGCGAGCCGCTCCCAGGCCAGCGGCGGCGGCGCTGGTCAGCCCGTCCAACGGCAGGGTCTGCTGCATGCGGGACCTCCTCGGTCGGCTGCCCCGCATCCTTCGCCGCCGCCGCTTCGGCGCGGTGGATGAGACCGTCGACGACCGCCCGGGCGTGAAGGAGGTCGGCCAGTGATCCCAACGTCTCCGCTGTCCGCCGCCGGCTCGGCGTCGGCGTCGACGTCGGTCCACGCCGCCGGGATCAGGCTCTTCGAACCGTCCGGCAGGACCAGGCACAGCTCGAGCTGGCCGTGCTTGCGCATCCAGCCGAACACCGCCAGCGCCCGACCCTCGAACGGATGCCCACGCCGGACGATCGTCGCCGTCGCCGGCAGGTCCCGGACGTGGGCAGTGTGTCGCCTACTCGTTCGACGAGATCGACCACGACCGCCCTGATGGCCCAGGTGGCCCGGCGGGTGTCGGACCGGTCAGATGCTGAAGCTGCTGCGAGCTGGCTGCGCGCAGGGGTGTTCGAGGGCGGCGTGGTGGCCGACACCGAGTCGGGCACACCGCAAGGCTCACCGATCTCTCCGCTGCTGGCCAACATCGCCCTCCACGTCCTCGACGAGGCATGGGCGAACGGCGGTCAACAACTGGGGGTGCTGGTTCGTTACGCCGACGATTTCGTGATCCTGTGCGCCAACCGTCCGACGGGCCGAAGAGGCCCAACGGCGGGTCGGCGGCGGTCCTGGCCCCGCTCGGGCTGCGGCTGCATCCCGACAAGACCAGGATCGTGCACCTCCACCGAGGTGCTGAAGGCTTCGACTTCTTGGGCTTCCATCACCGGATGCGTGAAGTCCGTGCGAAGTGGAAGGGCCGCTGGTATCTGCACCAGTGGCCGTCCCAGCGGGCGATGAGATCGATCCGCTCCAAGATCCGTGATCGCACCCATCGGCGCTACG
>CAVSZO010000038.1:0-204650 GCA_963732335.1 Ilumatobacteraceae bacterium
CGGACCCCTTTAGGTGGGCGTGGGGATCGTTCGCCACCCGAGCCGTGCGATCGGGAATGGCCGTTACCAGGATGTTGTCGCGAGTTGAGCGAGTTCATGACCTTTAACAGGGTGATGGAAGTCGCACACACCGACCGCGCCCGAGCGTCGTCAGTCGCCGTTGGCGCGTCGACCGAGTGTCCGTGGTGTGGCGCAGCGACCCATCACGCACCGGGCACTACCGCTGCGTCCGCCTCGTCCGAACTCCTAGAAACTCCCCACCAGCCAAGTGACCAGCCGTGGTTGTACACGGTGGAGGAGGCGGCCGTTCGACTGCTGATCGGCAGGACGAAGGCCTATCAGATGGCGCGTCAATACCTGTGTCGAGTGGCGGTCGCAAGGGCATGCCGGTGATCCGACTCGGGAAGTGCTTGCGGGTGCCTGCATGGGCCGCTATGGGTGCTGGCCAGCACGGGCCGGGTTGTCTCACTGGCCGAGCTGGCGGCCCACGCAAGCGCGGCGGCGGCGGTCGACCGGTCGGCGGATTGCCGTGCGGCGTCGCGACCCTGGGCGAAGGCGGGCTGCGGCGCGTCAGACGCCCTCGTCGGACGTTCAGGTCGGGCGCGCCGGCGGCGGTCTGCCGGTGGTCGTCGGGCTGGGTCGGTCGAGCGGGTCCTGCTGGTTCCGCCGGGCTGAGGTCGTCGTGTTCGCGACCGTCGTCGGCCTCGCGTCCGATCTGGTTGGCAGACAGGTGCCCGATATCGGGCGCGACATCGGAGGTGGCGTCTGATGCTGCGGGTTTCGACGATCCGTGCTTCGTCCGCTACGGCGTCGGCGGAGTACTACACGCGATACCTGACCGGCGCGCCCGGCGAGGTGCCGGGGGTGTGGTCGGGCTGCCAGGCAGCAGGTCTTGGACTGTCGGGCAGGGTCAACCGCGAGGACCTGCAAGCCCTGCTGGAGGGCCGTGACCCCATTTCGGGGACACGGTTGGGCCGCGCCCTCGTTGATCGCGTCACCGCCGATGGCCGAGTAGTACACGCGGTGGCGGGCTTTGACGCGACGTTCTCGGCGCCGAAGTCACTTTCAGTGTGCTGGGCGCTGTCGGGCGACGACCGGTTCCTGAAGGCTCACGATGTCGCCGTGACGGCGGCGTTGGCGCATCTGGAGCGGCTCGGGTCAACGACGAGAATCCGGTGCAACGGCGGCCGGCTGCATCCCGACACGCAAGGGTTGACGATGGCGGTGTTCCGCCAGACGACGTCGCGGGCCGATGACCCGCAGATCCATACCCACGCCGTGATCTCGGCCAAGGTGCAGACCGCCGAGGGCCGGTGGATGGCCCTCGATGCCCGCTATCTGAAGAAGCATCAGCGGATGCTCGGCGGCCTCTACCAGTCGGTGCTGCGCAACGAGCTGACCCACCGCCTCGGGGTCGGGTGGGGGCCGATCGTCAAGGGCCAGGCCGAGATCGCCGGCGTGCCCAAGGATCTGTTGGCGGTGTTCTCCAAACGCGCCGCCAACCATCAAGCGCGCGCTGGACGTGAAGCTCGACGAGTTCCGCCACCGTGAGGGCCGGGAACCATCACCGAAGGAGCGCGCCGCCCTGGAGCGTCAAGCCTCGGCGGATACCCGGGGCCGCAAGTCCGGGCTCGGTGTCGCCGATCTGGCGACACGGTGGCAGGGCGAGGCGGCAGAGGTCGGCTGGACCGTCGAACGTCTCGTCGAGCACGTCGGGCGGGCCGCCGCCGACCGTTCCCCGACGGACTCGCTGACCGTCACCGACGTCGTCGAGGCGGTGTCGGCGGAGCACTCGTCGTGGGGCCGGCCCGATGTCATCCAGGCGATCTGTGACCTGCACCGTCCCGTGTCGCAGATGTCGGGACAGCGCTGGGCAGCGGCGATCGAACACGCCGCCGACAAGGTGCTCGAACGTTGCGTCGACTTGGACCCGCCCAACGCGACACAGCGACGAGACTCGGATGGTCGCTCGCTGTGGATCGAGCCAACGGCGCCGAGGTTCACCTCCGAGGCGGTGCTCGTCCAGGAGGAGCGGATTCTCACCTGGGCGATCGATGCTCAAGCCGGAACCGCGTCGCCGTCGAGCACCGTCGATCGGGCCGGCCTCGATGTGTTGCAGGCCGACGCCGCTGCCTCGGTGGCCGGCGACGACCGTCTCGTGTTGGTGGTCGGCCCGGCCGGTGCGGGCAAGACCCGGATGCTCGCCGCCGCCGTCACCGACCTGCACGCCCACCATCGCGCGGTGTTCGGTGTCGCCCCGACGGCGAAAGCCGCCCGGGTACTCGAACGGGACACCGGTATGCGTGCCGACACCGTCGCCAAACTGCTCCATGAGTGGCAGCGGCCCGATCGGCCGCCACTACCCGAGTACCGGCTCGGCCGCGGGGCGACACTCGTCGTCGACGAGGCAGGGATGGTGTCCACCCCGGCTTGCATCAGCTCGTGAGTCTCGCCGAGGCGAACCAGTGGCGCCTCGTGCTCGTCGGCGATGATCGCCAGCTGCAAGCCGTTGGCCGTGGCGGCCTGTTCGCCGAGCTGTGCGCCAACGGCCAAGTCGACCAACTCGAACGCCTCCACCGCTTCAAACACGACTGGGAGGCTGCCGCGTCGCTGCAACTGCGATCCGGTGATCCCCGCGCCCTCGACGCCTACGAAGCCCACGACCGGATCATCCCCGGAACGCTCGAGGACCACCTCGCCGCGATGGCCGACACATGGATCGAGCACCACTCGGGCGGCGTCACCGTCGCCCTCGTCGCCTCCACCAATGATCATGTCGACGCCATCAACCATGCCGTCCAAGCCGCCCGAGTCGCCGCCGGACACCTCAACCCCGACATCGTCGCGCCGATCGCCGGCGGAGAGTGCGCTCATGTCGGTGACGTTGTCGCCACCCGCCGCAACGACCGCACCCTGATCACGTCGGCGGGCGAGACGGTCCGCAACCGGGAAACCTGGACCGTCACGGCGATCGGGACCGATGGTTCGTTGACCGTGACCCGTGAACAGGGACACGGCACCGTCACGCTGCCCGCCGACTACGCCCACGACCACGTCAGGTTGGGCTACGCGGCGACCGAGCACGGCTACCAGTCCGACACCGTCGACCACAGCCTCTCACTCGTCTCGGCGGTGACGACCCGCCGCGGCCTGTACGTCGCCGCCACCCGCGGCCGCGACGCAGAACCTGCTGTGCGTCGTCACCGACAGCACCGACGTCGCCGAAGCCAGAGACACCCTCGAGGCGATCCTCGCCTTCGACCGCGCCGACATCCCCGCCGTCACCCAACGCCGCACCCTCGCCCACCAAGAACCGCTCGAGGCGGCGCGGCAACGACCGGAGCCGACGGCTCGCTGTGAGATCCCCGAATGGTTCGAACCACTCCGTGCCGGGCTGCGCCGCGACTTGCACGACGCCGAGCAGGCCCTCACGGCCAGCGAGGCGAGGCGGGCCCGACTTGCAGCCGAGGCCACCGCCGCCCAACGCGACCTCGTCCGGATCGAGGCGGCGACGGCCCCGGCTCGCCAGGCGCTGGCGGCGGCGACGGGCCTCTACGAGGAGGCGTGGCGGCGCCACGCCCGCGCCCAGCACCACCTCGACCACAGCGGCATCCGCGGCCGACGCAACGCCCGCCGCGACCATGACGCCGCTGTCGGGCAACTCGAAGCAGCGACCGAACACCTCGAACGCACCCGACGACACACCGCCGCAGACGTCGAGCACTACCACCAGGCACGAACACGCGCCGACGAGACCGGCACGGCGCTGCATCGCCACGACATGCGCCAGCTGCTCAACCACACCGTCGACCACATCGCTGCCCTGCGACGACAGGTCGAATCGCTCGACCTGTGGGGTCGCTGGGCTGGCGGCGACACCGTCAACGTCCAGCAACTCGGTGACATCGTCGAACAACTCACCAACATCAGCCGCCGCAACGAACACGCCGACCAGTTCCAAGCGCTCGGCCAGACGGTACGCGACTGGGCCGGCGACGCCGGCATCGACCTGCCCACCGCCACACGGCACAGCCGAACCCTCCAACGAGCCGGCCCCGAACTCGGACTGTGAGGACAGTCGACTGGTCGTCCGGCGTGCCGTCGCCCCGACGGGCAAACGGTCGCCGTTCCCCGCGATCGCACCGAAGCCCGGTGGATGGCCAATGGAATCGGGCTCACAGATCGCCTCAGAGGCACGAACTCGGCCCGGGTGGCATCGAGGGTGCGGAGCATCGGCCCGAATCCGGCGGCCCGGCCGAACCACCGAGCAAGGAAGCTTCGGCGGCGAACCGAAGCTTCCTCGAGCGACGTTCTGGCGCCAGCACTCGGCAACGCTAAGGCCCGCGCAACGAGTCGCCACGTCGCCTCCGCTCACGGCGAGGCTGAATCCGCACGCGATAACGCCGAGTATGGAGCGCATCGAGCGATTCCGGACGACCATCCGTCGACCACGGATAACGGCAGTTCGGCGTTGGTCCGCGTCGTCGGGGCGTCGGCGCGAGCAACACCGTGGTGGCGACTGATTGCCGAGGATGGGCGCTCGCGGCAGCAAGCGCTCGAGGTGCCGATCTTCCGCGCTGAGACGTTCACGCCGCGGGGCTGAGTGAAGTGTCTCGGGTGCAACGACCCTTGGGATCCGCCGAGGATGCATACCTTTCGCCGACGGGGTCAACGACTCTCTCAATCTCACCGTGCGGCTCGGGCTTGCTTGCGCGTCGATCGTGGGCTCGCAGCCAATTTCGGGCGAGACGCAACGCGAAACGGGCGTGCCTACGAGCAAGCGGCTCGGCGGATGTTCAGAAGCCGAATTGCGGGCCCAGGCCCAGCGCCTGCCCGCTGGGAGGCTGGCGCGAGTCGACGAACGGGATGGCGCCCATCGCCGCGGCGAGCCCTGACTGCCAGGTGGTCTCAGCTGGCTCGCCACCGTCGTGGCGCTGTCGGCGCTCGCCGGCCGTGACCGGGCATCGACGGATCGAGGCGTGGCGGGGCGGCGTAGCGTGCCGGTCGTGCCCACCAACCAGCCGCACCCCTGCCTGACCGCGGTCGTGCCGTGCTACGACGAGGCTGGGACGATCATCACACTGCTCGAACGCGTGCTGAGTTCGCCTTGGATCGCCGAGATCGTCGTCGTCGACGACGGCTCTCGCGACACCACCGTCGACCTCGTGCGGGCGGTCGCGACCCGTGAGCCGCGTGTCCGGTTGATCGAGCACCGTCAGAACCGGGGCAAGGGCGCGGCGTTGCGGTCCGGGTTTCGCGGCGGCGACGTCGGAGTACGTGATCGTCCAGGACGCCGACCTCGAGTACGACCCGGCCGAGTACCCGCTGCTGCTCGAGCCCATCCTCGAGGACGGGCCGACGTCGTCTACGGCTCGCGGTTCGTCGGCGGCGGCCGCACCGCGTGCTCTACTTCTGGCACTCCGTCGGCAACCGGTTCCTGACCATGCTGTCGAACTGGTTCACGAATCTGAACCTCACCGACATGGAGACGTGCTACAAGGTGTTCCGGCGAGAGGTGCATCCAGGCGATCGAGATCGAGGAGGACCGGTTCGGCTTCGAACCGGAGATCACCGCCAAGGTCGCCGCTCGGTCGACTGCGGGTGTACGAGGTGGCGATCAGCTACACCGGGCGGACGTATGACGAGGGCAAGAAGATCGGCTGGCGGGACGGCGTGCGAGCGCTGGCCTGCGTCGTCAAGTACTCACCGGTCGGTCGCCGGATCCGACGCCGGCCGGCCTGACTCACCGGACGTCACGGGAGCAGCGGGGTGATCGGGCTGTCGGAGTACACGAGGATGCCACCGAAGTCGATCAAGTGCGCGAAGCGCTCGTGGGCCACGGTCCGGCCCTGCTCACGGATGATCACCGCAACGAACATTTCACAATCGCCATAGCCGGCGGGCCCGTCGAGCACGGTCGGGTCGACAGCGCGCACCTCTGCGGTGTACACGCTCAGCGGGAACGTTTCGGCGCCGCACACGACCCGTCCGTCGGCGCGGGCTGCATCGATGAGCGCCGCCGCTTCGCGGATCCTCGGTTTGTGATCGACCACGTCGCCGACGTTGGGGACGAGCAGCGCCACCGCGAGCGCGCCGGCGACCACACCGAGCCGAGCAGGGATGGCGTGGACCCCGAAGGCCGCCAGCGCGGCGACGTACGGCGCCATGGCGACGAAGAATCGCGGGTAGAGGTCGTAGGGCTCGATCACCTGCCAGAGCAGGAGCACTACCGCGGCCACCAGACCGATCGACGCCGCGAGGGTGACAGCGACGCGGAGGGAGCGGCGACCGAGCGACCACAGACCGACCGCCGACAGCACGGCGGTGATGATGACGACGGCACGGTGCTGACCCAGGTACCGCTCGACGAGGCGCCATCCGAAATCCGGCATGTGGCGGTTGCCGCGCGCCGCGCTGTTGCGGCGGACGTCGTCGAGGAGTGGCAGTTGCAGGAGGAACGCCGAGATCGCGGCCAGCGACCACGCGATCAGGTGCGCGACGCGGAGTGCCGAAGCACCGTGCTGACGACCGCGACGAGCACGATCGGGAGCGCGCTGTAGGTGTGGGTCGTCACCGCGACCACCATCGCGATCGACGCGACGACGAGCCACCGTGTGCGATGGTCGCGCCATGACCGCTCGGTCGCGATCGCCGCGACCAGGACGGCCAGCGTCGCGAGCGCGTAGCCGCGCAACGTCCGGAACTCGACGACGAAGATCGGGTTGGCGAGCAGGGCGAGGCCGGCGAAGGCGCCGGCGAAGGCATCCGTGCGCCGGCCCACCCACCAGGTGAGCAAGCCCACCGCGGCGGCGCCACACATCACTGGGAGCAGCCGCTGCGACGTCTCGCCGACCAGACCGATCCGCCACGCGAGCGCCTGGATCACCGAGAACAGTCTGGTGGTTGTTGAACACGAACTGCGTCGTGAGCGCCTTCCAGGGCGATCCGCCATTCACGAACATGGCGTAGGTGACACCCTCGTCGTAGTTGAAGCTCCGTCCGATGTTGATCGAGCCCGCGACGATCGCGGCGATCGACGTCGCTGCGGTGGCCACCATCAATGAAGCCGGCAACAGCCGGGTGCGCCCCGCCCCGGCCGGCTGGGTCGAGGCAATCGTGGCGGGAGCCGACTCACCCACGCTTTGCTCCTCTGTCAAGCGGCCTCGGCGAGATTGTTCACCGTGGTCGCGGGATGGGTGTCGGCGAGCAGGATGTGGTAGCCGATGTCGGAGAGGCGCCGCCTGAGTGCTCGTAGTGCGGTGCCGGCGCGGCGAGCGTAGGCGTCCTTGCTCTTGAAGCCTCCGCCGAGAATTCATACCGTTCGCCGACGGGGTCAACGACTCTCTCAAATCTCACCATGCGGCTCTGGGCGAGTGACCGCTGGTAATCAGGAACGTTCGGCCATCGCGCGTCGAGCACCCAATCGAGGTCGTCAAAGAGGATCCATCCACCCGCCACAAGCAGCCGGTCGGCGAGAGCGAATGCCAAGGCGTCGACGTCCCACGTGTGTGCTCCGTCGATGTAGACGAAGTCGTACTTCGGCTCGACCTCACCGTCGGCCTTTAGCTGCGCTCGGAGGGTGTCGTGTAGGAACCAGGTGTAGCTCGTCTCTTCGTGTACCACGGTCACGCGCCCGCTCAGACCTGCCTCATGGACCAGATCGCAAGCTTGCGGGCGCCGGTCTTGGGCACTCCGCCGCTTATCGACGCTGTCAGCGTGCCGAAGCCGTTCGCCTCGAGCGCCGAGCCAATGGATAGCGCACCGACACCGTTGGCGGTGCCGAGTTCGAGGCACGACGAGGGCCGCCGCGCGCGGACGAAGTCGTGGATCTGCTCACCACGCTCGAGGGTCATCCCACCCGGGAGCCGACCAATGAGCCGGGCCACCCCAGCGGCGCTGGCAATCGCCATCGGCGGGAGCATATCTAGAGACTGCTCAGTGGGCTGAGCCTTGCAGACGCTTGACCCGTCGTGAGACCGGCTCACCGCGCTCGCGGATGGAAACCAATGTTTCCGGTGCGTCGTGTGCAATCGGCAGATATCCGATGGAGCTCTCCGAGTTCGTGACGCGCGATAACACTCGGCTGCGCAATCAACCCGCGCCACCGATCGTCGCGTACCGCCACGCTCGCGAGAGCACGCACCAGCATCGCGGAGGCAACGCGGTGGATGTGCCAGATCGAGGCGGCTACGTCACGTTCCCGCCACGGGCACCGCCGCCTGACCGGCCGCACATACCGCCCGGTAGGGAGCATCGCCGAGGAATCGGTTGACCACGCTGGACCCGTGCAGAACGACGGCTACGGCGCGACCTCGTGGCCATCGACGGCGAGGATCCGGACGATTCAGCAACCCCGGATTTGACCGGCCTGCCTGAGTCGTCCCTTGTACAGAACGATGGCCGGTTGCGAACCGACCCCGGCTGCCCGATTTGAGCTACGACGGCGAGGCACCAATTGCGGCGCGACCCCGTTCCATCCCACGAAAATCCCGCGCGTCCCGCGAAATGCCCGCGTCCGCAGCGTGTCGTTCTGTGTCACGCGTGCCGCCCCGTACGTGCTGACCAGGACAAACGCGGACTAGGTGATACAGGCCGACACAAGCTGACATGGGGCGGAACGGCTGGTTGGATCTGAAAAGCGGAAGGTCCCCGGATCGACGCCGGGCTCGACCACCAGCAACCGCCGCGTCGGACAAGATCCAGCCGTCGCGAATGGCTATGCAGCGCTGCGGCGATTGGGTCAACGCTGCCCCGACGCCTCCAGCGTGCGGATCCGGCTGAGGAAGTCGTCGCGATCGATGTAGCAGCCCTGCAGGTGGCGGGCCCGCTGTTGGGGTCGAACTCGGTGCGGCCGTGGAGGATCCGGTAGTTGTCGAAGCACATCACGTCGCCTGGCTGCAGGCGAGCGCGGATCTCGAACCGGCCCGATCGCACGAGCCCCGAAGGCACGCACGGCGCGGTACGTGTCGAGCATCCGGTCGGGAGGGACGTCGAGCGGAGCCAGCAGGGCGTTGCTGTAGCGCACCTCGCGCAACGCGCCGTCGGGTCGAGGCGGATCATCGGCCCGCGGTACGACAGGTCGGTGCCGGCGCCGTCGCGGTAGCGCCACGGCAGCGGCGTGGTCGACGAGCAGCTCGTACGACGTCGGGTCGGTGCTCGCCAGCTCGGCGGCACAGGCGAACCCGTCGACGAGGATTGTGTCGCCGCCGGTCGCCTCGAAGACGAGGCAGTGGAGGAACTGGACGCCCGGCAGCGATCTCGCGGCTGACGAGGTCGACGTGCGGGGCCAGCGCGTGGGCGGTGTACGCCAGGCTGTCGGGGTCGGGCTTGGACACCACGTCCCACAGCAGCCCGAAGTTGCTGTTGCGCCGGAACGCGACCCGTTCGGCGATGCCGGCGACCGTGCCCGGAAACCGTCGGCGCGCCGCGGACGAAACTCACGCCGAAGCGGCGGATCTGGTCGAGCCAGCCCAGCAGGTCGGCGTCGGACTGCATGATCGCGTCGTAGGCGACCTCCGGCGGTGACATCGGCGAACCTGTCGGTCCACAGGTGGCGCTCGTCGGTCGGCATCAGCGCGGCCCGTCGTCGTAGGCGTGCTCGGCCAGCCAAGTCGGCGTCGAACGACGAGCGGTGGTCGTCGCCGGCCCACGACGATCAACAGGTCGTCCGTCGGGCGAGAGTCGACGCACGGCCGGCGCGACGTCCTCGGCGATCGACTGCGTGTCGACCAGACGCTCGGGCACGGACTGGTGCCGGCACGACGGACACGGGCAGTTGTCACGGAGCCAGAGGTGGTGGAACGTCGACGTTGCACCGTCGTCCCAGGTCAGCAGCAGCCGGTCGCCTCGTCGCTCGACTCCCGCGACGGCCTTGCGCGGACGCGCAGCGCCTGTGGTTCCGCGGTCATCGGCGAGCGCCGGCCGGCGGCGTGACCGCCGACCCACCCACGGCGTCATGCAGTGCCCGGAGGACTCGCCTGGCGCGGCCGTCGTCGTTCTCCGGCCGCATCTCGGACACCACGAGGGAGAAACCTGCGCGAAGTGATGGCCAGGCACCGTGCGACGAGCCTCCCGCGCCGGTATGGCCGAAGGCGTCGAGCGCTTGTCCGAGCTCGGACGGGTTGGGGGCCAACTCGAAGCCGACGCCAAAGCGGAGCTGGCGACCGGACAGCGGGTCGTCTCCCGTCGACAATTCGCTGCGGCCGAGCTCGACGGTGTCCGGTTGAAGGAGGCGCACGGCGCCGATCTTCCCACCCCGGGCGAGGCAGCCGTACAGCGACGCCATCGCCCGGGCGGTGGCCACGCAGTTTGCGCCAGGCAGCTCGATGGCGAGCATCGCCGGATCCTCCCACCGGAGCGGCAGCGGCGGGTTCCGATACACGAAGCTCAGCCGTCGGATCGGGTGCGCCGTCGCCGAGGAACGCCGAGAAGGCGAAGTTCGGCGCTTGGCGCAGCTGGGCGACTCGCACGGCGCGCCCGGTGGTGTGCCGATCGAGAGGTCGAGACCGAGCGGGCCGGCGATCTCGTCGGCGACGAAGTTGCCGATGCTGCGGCCATCGACGCGTCGAACGAGGGCGTCGCACAACCAGCCGTACGTCAGGGCGTGGTACGTCGCCGTCCCCATAGGGACGATCGGCGCCTGGGCGGCGAGCAGCTCGTGGATCTTCAGCGCATCGCCGAGGTCGTCCGGCGACAGGGGTGCGACCACGCCAGGCAGGCCGGCGGTGTGGGCGACGACGTCGGCCACCCGCACGCCGGCCTTGCCGTTCACCCCGAACTCCGGCCAGTAGCGAGCAACGGGAGACTCCAGGTCGAGGAGCCGCCGTTCGATCAGCATCAGCATCGCTACGGCGACGACGCCCTTGGACCCCGACGCCACGACGCACCCGGTGTCACGCTGCCACGGCCGCCCGTCGTCGGACGCGGTGCCGCGCCAGACGTCGACAACCAACTCCCCGTCGACCACGGCGGCGAGTGCCGCGCCCGGACCATCGGGTTCGACGCAGGCCTCGAACACCGCCGCCACGGCTTCGAACCCTGGCAGCGACGTGGCCGTCGGCACGTCACGAGTACACCGGGACCTGCGGCGTGTCGGTCAGCAGGCGCCTGGTGTACTCCTGCTGCGGCTCGCTGAGCACCTGCTCGGTCGGACCGAGCTCGACCAGATGACCCTCCGCCATCACCGCCACGCGCCGGGCGATCGAGCGGACGAGGGGCAGGTTGTGGGTCACGAACAGCATCGAGAGCCCGAGGTCGCGTTGCAGGTCGGCGAGCAGCTCGACGATCGCCGCTTGCACGAGGACGTCGAGCGCCGACGTCACCTCGTCGCACACGAGCAGGTCGGGGCGGCTCACCAGGGCCCGGGCGATGGCGACGCGCTGGCGCTCGCCGCCGGAGAGCTGGTCGGGGTAGCGGTCGCGCATAGGCCGAGGTGAGCGAGACCCGTTCGAGCATCTCCTTCGACCGCCGCCGGCGGCCTCGGCTCGGGACGACGCCGGCGATGACCAGCGGCCGGGCGAGCGAGTCGCCGATGAGGCGCCGCGGGTTGAGCGACGAGTACGGGTTCTGGAACACGTACTGGATCTTCATCCGCTGCTCCAGCGAGCGGTCCCTGGCAGTGCGGCTGAGGACCGTGTCGCCGAGCCGAATCTGCCCGGTCCATTCGTGGTGGAGGCCACCGATCGACCGGGAGAGCGTCGTCTTGCCCGATCCCGACTCGCCGACGAGGGCGAGGCACTCGCCCTGCTCGACGTGTAGGTTGATGTCGTGCACGACCCTCGTGCCGGTGTACGACGCCGAGACGTTGTCGACGACCAAGGCGGCGTCGACGGGTGCCGCGCTCGTGATGATCGACGTCGCGCGTGGCTTCCGCGGGAACGGCACCGACCACGGCTCGACGCACCGCACCGTGTGGCCGGCGGCGACCTCGGAGACGGCCGGGAAGGCCGCGGAGCACTCGTCGATGGCGAACTCGCAGCGCAGTGCGAACGTGCAACCGATGCGGGCGCCGGCCGGGTGATGGGGCGCGGCCCGCGGAGTCCGACGATCGTCCGGTCGCCGGTGATGTCGGGGGCGGCGGCGATGAGGTGGCGCGAGTAGGGATGGGCGGGTCGGGCGAAGATCGCCGCCGTCGGGCCCTGCTCGACGATCCGCCCGGCGTACATCACGGCGACGCGATCGGCGAGGTTGGCGACCACCGCGAGGTCGTGGGTGATGTACAGCGCGGCGACGCCGTGCTGGCGGCACAGGTCGCGCACGGTCGCCAGCACGTGGGTCTGCGTGCTCACGTCGAGGCCGGTCGTCGGCTCGTCGAGCACGATCACCGCCGGCCGGCAGGCGAAGGCCATCGCCAACCCGACGCGCTGTTGCTGGCCACCGGACAGCTGGTGCGGGTAGCGGCGAAGGAACTGCGGCGTCGCCGGCAGGAGGACCTCGGCCATGCACTCGCCGACGCGGTCGGCGCCGGGCGTCGTCGGAGCCGCCGAAGTCGTGATGCTCGAGCACCTCGAGCAGCTGGGTGCCGATGCGCAACGCCGGGTTGAGGGCCGTGCTCGGGTCCTGCGGGACGTAGCTGACGAGGTCGCCGCGGGCCCGGCGCAGCTGGGCCACGGCGAGACCGAGCATCTCACGGTCGTTGATCGTGATCGACCCGCTGGCGATCGCCACGCCCTTGCGGGCGTAGCCGAGCACGGCCAGCCCGACGGTGGTCTTCCCGGAGCCGGATTCGCCGACGAGTCCGAGCACCTCCCCGGCCTCGACTCGAGGAACACCTCGTCGACGATGTCGTGGCCGCCGGCGGTGGTGTCGACCCGCAGGGCGTCGACGACGAGCGTCGGCATCAGTCCGCCCGCCCGCGGTCGATGCCGGCGGCGGCGCGGGCGATGCCGTCGGTGATCAGGCCCGTGCCGATCGTCAGCAGGGCGATGGCGAGCGCCGGCAGCAGCGTGCCCCACGGCTGCACCGACAGGGCGCTGCGGTTCTGCTGGACCATCAGCCCCCAGTCGGCTGCGTTGACCGACGTGGCGAACCCGAGGAAGCCGAGCGAGGCGATGATGAACAGCGAGTAGGTCAGCCGCAGGTTGGCCTCGACGAGCAGCGGCCCGGAGACGTTCGGGAGCAGTTCGCTGCGCAGGATGCGCAGACGTGACTCACCGAGCGCCTCGGCCGCCGAGATGAAGTCACGCTCCACCACGGGGACCGCCGCTCCCCTGGTGACTCGGGCGATGCGGGGCATCTGGGTGAAGGCGACGATGAGCACGATCAGCCACGACTTCGGCCCGATCGTCGTCAGCGCGACGAGCGCGAGGAGCAGCTGCGGGAAGGCGAGGCTGATGTCCATCAGGCGCATCAGGACGTCGTCGACGCGGCCGCGGCTGTAGGCGGCGACGAGGCCGATCGAGACGCCGAGCAGCGAGCGCGAGCGCGGTGGACAGGGCGGCGAGCACGAGGATGGTGTCGCCGCCGTACAGGAACCGGGAGACGACGTCCTGGCCGAAGTAGTCGGTGCCGAGCAGCGTCCCTTCGACGTCGCGGAGCGTTCGGCGTGCCGACGAACTCGGTCTCGCCGTAGGGGGCGAACAGCGGCCCGAGGAAGGCGACGCCACGAGCACGACGACGAGGATCAGGCCGATGCGGGTCCGCCACAGTCGCAGCGCCCGCCGCGACAGGCCGCGCGGCGACGGGGTGACCTCGCTGAGGTCGGCGAACGTGGCGGCGGAGCGGCCGATCGGCGACGTCGGTCATCGGCAGCCTCGTCCTCAGCCGCGGCGTCACGAGGATCGTGCCGACGTCGGCGAGCAGGTTGGTGACGACGTAGATCGCGGCGATGAGCATGGCCAGGAACTGGACCACCGGCAGGTTGGCCTCGCGAGCCGCGTCGACGAGGGCGAGGCCGATGCCCGTGTAGTTGAACAGCGTCTCGACGAGGACGACACCGCCGACGAGGTAGGCGATGTTGAGGGCGATCACCTGGAACGTCGGGCCGATGGCGTTGGGCAGGGCGTGGCGCCACAGCACCGTGCGCTCCGGGATCCCCTTCAGCCTGGCCATCTCGACGTAGTCGCTCTCCAGCACCTCGATCGTCGACGCCCGCATGACGCGAGCCACGTAGGGAACGACGGCCAGCGTCAGCGTGGCGACGGGCAGGACGAGACCCTTCCAGTCCGACCACGGCGGTTCCCCGGGCCGGATCCGCACGGTGGCGGGAAGGACATGGAACACGTTGGTGGCGAAGAGCACGATCAGCAGCGTCCCGATCACGAAGTCCGGCATCCCGGCGAGGATCAGCGTGCCGGCCGAACTGGCGTTGTCGAAGGCCCGGTCGCGGCGCAGCGCGGCATAGGCGCCGATGGCCATCGACAACGGGATCGAGACGAGCGCGGCGACAGCCCATGAGGAACAGCGAGTTGCCGATGCGGTCGCCGAGGAAGTCCATGATCGGTTGGCCGTTGGAGTACGAGTTGCCCGGGTCGCCGGTGAGCAGCCCGCCGAGCCAGTCGGTGTACTGCTCGACGGCCGGCTGGTCGAAGCCGAGTTCCGCCCGCTTGGCGGCGAGGCTCTCCTCGGTCGCCTCCCGGCCGAGGATCCGCTGGGCCGGGTCGCTCGGCAGTGCCTGGGTGAGGGCGAACACGACCACCGACACGACGAACAGCGTCAGCACCCCGAAGGCGACCCGACGGAGAACGAACTTCAGCAGGCCCACGAGCTCGCCCTCGCGGCATCGACGGTGACCGCTGGTCGACCTACGGTCGCCGGCACAGCGTCGGCGTCGTTCAGCTCTCGAGCCAGATGTTCTTGAAGCCGCGGCCGAAGTGGTCGAGGTTGAGCACGTTCGGGCGGGCTACGAAGCCCTTGACCTGCGCCGTGTGGGCGTCGAGGAGGTTGTTGAAGACGGGGATGATGAACCCGCCCTCGTCGTACTCCTGCTGTTGCATCTGCCGGATGATCTCGCAGCGGGCTTCGTCGTCGGTCTCGACCAACGCCTGCCGGTACAGCTCCTCGAAGTTGCTGCCCTCCGGTGGCCAGTGGGTCTCCGGGTACGTGGCCGTCGGCAGGCTGCCCGGCCTGGACCTGGTTGAGGTACGGCCGCGTGCCCCAGAAGCTCGTGGCGAACGTGCGCTGGGTGTACTCCTCGCCCCAGTAGGTGCCGCCGTCGAGCACCCTGACGTTCACCGTGACGCCCGCCTCCTCGGCCTGATCGGCGAAGGCGGCGGCCAGCTCGGGCAGGCCGGCGGTGTCGTCGGGGGCGAACAGGTCGATCGTCAGGCCCTCCTGCCCGGCCTCCGCGAGCAGCTGACGGGCCTGCTCGATGTCCTGCTCGCGCTGCGGGAAGTCGGCGGGGTAGCACGGATCGAACACGCCGTACATGTCGTTGGCCACGCGGCCGTGACCCGACAGCACGCGCTGCACCATCTCCTCGCGGTCGACGATGAGACGCATCGCCTGACGGACGCGCGGATCGGTGAACGGTTCCTGGTCGATCGCCATCGTGATCGGCAACCAGCTGCCGGCCTCCGATTCGAGCACCGCCAGGTTGGAGTCCGACGTCACGGTGGCGACCTGGCCGAACGGCAGGTCGATGATGCGCGTCGACCTGCCCGGAGCTCAGCGCGTTGACGAGCGCGGCGGCGTCGGCGAAGTCGATGATCTGCACCTCGTCGAGATAGGGCTTCCCGGAGTCCCAGTAGTTGGGGTTCTTCGTGTGCACGCTCTCGGCGCCGGCGGTGAAGCTCTGCAGCACGAACGGCCCGGTGCCCACCTGCTCGGGGTCCTCACGTGCGTAGTCCACCGGCACGACGGTCGCCGTGTACTCGGCCAGGCCGTTGAGGAACGTGACGGCCTCCTGCATGAGTTGCACCTCGACCGTGCGGTCGTCGACCTTGGTGAGGCCGGTCGGGTCGAGCAACGCCGCCAGCGCCGGCGCCAGGGCGAGGTCGGGGTCGAGCCGGCGTTGGAACGAGTAGATCACGTCATCGGCGGTGACCGGCTGGCCGTTGTGGAACTCGATGCCCTCCTTCAGCCGGATGACGTAGTTGTCGGCGGCGACCGCCTCGATCTCCTCGGCGACGGCGTGCTCGTAGGAGAGGTTGAACTCCTCGTCGTAGCCGACGAGCGTCTCCCAGCCGGCGACGAGGCGGGCCTGGTCGGCCTTGGTGACGATGAACTGCCCGTCGACGATGTCGTTGGTGCTCCCGACGATGCCGACTCGCAGCGTGCCCCCCGTGACCGGGCTGCCCGCGGACCTCGATCCTCGCAGCCGGGAGGGCACCGGTGCCGCCGGCCCGGGCCTGGCCGGCGAGTAGTGCGGTCATCGCCGCCGCCGAACCTCCCCCGATCAGCAGCTGGCGGCGCGACAGGCGCCCGCCGAAGATGGACTGACGACGATCTCGATGATCCACGTCTCCCCCGTTCGTTCCGCCGCCGGCGCCGTTCGTGACGGGCGACGAGCCGCAGCGTAGTCATCGGACGCCCAGCGGTACAGTCCACCTTCGAGACGATCGGGGGGACCTTCCGTGAACTGGAACGCCTTCATCACGTGTGCCGTCACGGGGGCCGGGGAGACCGTCGATCGCAGCCCCCACGTACCCGTCACGCCGGAGCAGATCGCCGACTCGGCGATCGAGGCTGCCCGTGCGGGAGCCGCGGTCGTGCACATCCACGTCCGCGATCCGGCGACCGGCCGCGGCGCCCGTGACCCGCAGCTGTACAAGGACGTCGTCGACCGCATCCGTTCGTCGGGTGTCGACGTGGTCCTCAATCTGACGGCCGGGATGGGCGGCGACCTCGTGCTCGGTAGCGCCGAGGCGCCGCTGCCGTTCTCCGACGACGGGACCGATCTGGCCGGCGCCTCCGAGCGGCTCGCCCACGTCGAGCTGCTGATGCCGGAGATCTGCACGCTCGACTGCGGCTCGATGAACTTCGCCTCCGGAGGCGACTACGTGATGGTCAACAGCCCGGCGTGTGCTGCGGGCGATGGCCCAGCGCGTCAAGGAGTTGGGAGTCCGGCCAGAGCTCGAGGTCTTCGACACCGGCCACCTGCTGCAGGTCAACGAGCTCGTCCGTGAGGGGCTCGTCGACGACCCGGTGATGGTCCAGCTCTGTATGGGGATTGCCTACGGCGCGCCCGACGACCCCGGCACCTTCCTGGCACTCGTCAACCAGCTTCCACCCGGCGCCGTGTTCTCCGCTTTCTCGATCAGCCGGATGCAGCTCCCCTTCGTGGCGATGGCTGTCCTCGCCGGTGGCAACGTCCGCGTCGGTTTGGAGGACAACCTCTACCTCAGCCGGGGGGTGCTCGCCACCAACGCCCAACTCGTCGGGCGGGCCGTGGCGATCCTCGAGGCGATGAACGTGAGCGTGATGGGTCCTGCCGCGGTCCGCGACAAGCTTCAGCTCACCAAGCACTGACACGGGATGAGTCCGATCGAGGGGCTCTCGACCGTCGGCCTGCTCGGCGGAGGCGTGATCGGTGGCGGCTGGGCGGCGCGCTTCCTGTTGAACGGCGTCGACGTGCAGCTGTTCGACCCCGACCCGGATGCGCCGCAGGCGGTCAGTGAGGTGCTGGCGAACGCACGCCGGGCGTACCGGCAGCTCACGACTGCGGTGCTGCCGCCCGAAGGCACGCTCACGTTCGTGGACTCACCCGCCGAGGCGGCGGCGGGCAGCGACTTCGTCCAAGAGAGCGCCCCTGAGCGGATGCAGCTGAAGCAGTCTCTGCTCGCCGAGGCCAGCGCCGCGGCGCCGCCCACGGTGGTCTTGGCGTCGTCGACGTCAGGTCTGCTCCCGTCGGTGCTGCAGACGGGGATGAGCCATCCCGAGCGGCTCGTCGTCGGGCATCCGTTCAACCCGGTCTACCTGCTGCCGCTCGTCGAGGTGGTCGGCGGACGGCTGACCTCGCCAGCGGTGATCGGGCGCGCCACCGAGGTCTACACCTCCGTCGGCATGCGTCCCTTGCCACTGAACAAGGAGATTGACGGGTTCGTCGCCGACCGCCTCCTCGAGGCACTGTGGCGCGAGGCCCTCTGGCTCGTCAACGACCAGGTGGCCACCGTCGAGGAGATCGACGATGCCATCCGCCTCGGAGCCGGGCTGCGCTGGAGCTTCATGGGGACGTTCCTCACCTACCGGATCGCCGGGGGACAGGCCGGAATGCGGCATTTCATGGCCCAGTTCGGCCCGACGCTGGCGTGGCCGTGGAGCAAGCTGACCGACGTTCCCGAGCTCACCGACGCGTTGCTCGATCGCCTCGTCGAGCAGTCGGACCGGCAGGCGCGAGGTCGTTCGGTGCGTGAGCTCGAAGCGCTCCGCGACGACTGCCTCGTCGCGGTGATCAAAGGACTGCGCACGGCGGGCGTCGGCGCGGGCGAGGTACTCGATCGACTACGAGCGCGACCTGTTCGAGCGGGCGGCCGGCGGGCGCGCAGAGCTCGTCGACGGCGAGCCGCTGCGAGTGCACGAGCAGGTGGTGCCGGTCGAGTGGGTGGACTACAACGGACACACCAATGACAGCCGTTACGTTCAACTCTCCAGCGCTGGCGTCGACGCGCTTCCTTCGCTTCATCGGAGTCGACGAGAGCTACGTGGCGTCCGGCCGCTCCTACTACACGGTCGAGACCCACGTGAACTATCTCGACCAGACCTACGCCGACGACCGCGTGTACGTCGACTTGTTCCTGGTCGCCCACGACGACAAGCGGCTGCACGTGTTCACGTCGATGTACCGCCACAGACGACAACGGATCGCCCACCCTCGTCGCCACCGCCGAGCACATGCTGCTCCACGTCGACACGGCCGAAGCGCGTGCGACACCGGCCGACGATGCAGTGCTGGCGCAGCTCGTCTCGGTCGCGCGGGCACACGCCCGGGTTCCGCGGCCCGAGCAGATCGGTCGCCACGTCGGTCAGCGACGGGCCGCCCAGAACGAGCGGGGATGATCAGGTCACGGTGATCGTGGCCGTCATGTTCGGGTGGAAGTTGCAGTGGTAGGCGAACGTGCCGGCCGTCGTCGAACGTCACCGTCGCTGAGGCGCCCGGGGCGATCTCCCCGGTGTCGAACGACCCATCGTCGGCCGTCGCCGTGTGCGGTGCGGTGTCGTTGTTGGTGAACGTCACGGTGGTGCCGGCGGCGACCGACAACTCGGCGGGACCGAAGGCGAAGTCCTGGATCGTGACGGACGCGTCCGATGCCGGCGCGCTGGCCGGAGCGGACGCCGGCGCGGAGGCGGGAGCGGACGCCGGCGCAGAAGCTGGAGCGGACGCCGGCGCGAAGCCGGAGCCGAACCCGGAGGGGCCGGCATCGGTCCGGTGGTGCCTTCGATTGGGGTGCACTCTGCCGCCGGCGCCGCGGATCCAGCGGTGGTACCGGCGGGCTCACTGCCTGCCGGCACGCTGGCGTCGGTCATTGCCCCTTCGAGGCGAACGATGGCGCCGCTGCCGTCGTTGGCGCCGATCGCCGGGGTGGACACGTAGAACGCGCCGTCGGCCCCGATCTCCATGGCGATCGGCAACATCAGCCCCTCGTGCACAGGCCTCGAGCAGTGTCCGGTCCGGTTTGACGCACGATGCGACCGCTGCCCGGGGTGAAGAACGGTGGCTCGGTGAGGTTGCCGGTCGACATCTCCAGGGCGTACAGCGTCCCGTCGGCCCCGACGGCGACATCGACGACCGTGGTCAACCCGGTCCACACGACCTCGACCGTTCCGTCGGTCCCGACGTGCATCACCTCGGCGGTTCCGTCAGGGAAGGGCACCGTGGTCAACGTGCCGACGAACACACCGCCTGCCGGGTCGAGGGCGATGCGGGTCGGCACGATGTGCGGGTCGGAGAGATCGACGACCCGGCTGATCGTGCCGTCGGCCGCCACACTGAGGATCTGGCCGCTGTTCGGGTCGTCGACCCACAACGTGCCCGACGACGGCTCGACGACGATCGAATAGCCGCCGGCGTCGGGATCGGAGTCCCCAGGAATCGCGGCAACCGGGTTCTCCCGGGTCCACGTGGACAGGTCGGCGACCACCTCGGCGGAGCCGTCGTCGAGCATCCGGTAGATGCCGGCTCGGCTGATCGGGGTTGCCGTGGCCCGGCCCGCCACCGTCGACGCCGATGTACAGGTCACCATCGAGAAGGGCGACGTCCTCGGCGCCGAGCACCTCGCCGGTGGCCGTCATTCCCGAGGGCAGCCCGGTGACGAGCGCCGCCGGGCATCCGGCATCGTCGATGCCCGCCACGGCCGCGGTCGCCCCGCCTCCGAACGGCCCGATGATGGCGTTCGTCGGGGTGTCCTCGGTGGGCGGAGTCGTGCCCCCACTGCCGGCCAACGCCACGACGAGGTGGCCGGACTCGTCCCACGTGAACCCCCGCGGATTGGTCAGCGCCGTGGCAACCGGCGTCGGCTCCGGTCCGGTGCGGCGGCATTCACAGCCGTCGCCCCGACCGCCACAGTGAGCGCGGTGGCTGCAATCACCCCGCGCCGCAGTCGGACGTCGATCATCTTGACTCCCCTCGTTTCGCTTGAAGCTCCCTGAGACTGTCAAAGGCGGGCCGGTGGATGCCAGCCAATTCGCCGCCGACAAAGTAGCCCGTCGTCAGCTCGTCAGCACGCCGACCAGTTCTTCCCGGCTGAGCCCGGGCAGCGGAGGAGTCGGCTGCACCGTGGCGAGCTTCGACTGGATCGTCGGATCGCTGAGTACCTCGACCGGGCGGGCGAGGGCGGCACCGATCGTGCTCGCGGCGCGCAGCAGGTCCGGATCGGCGGCGGCCCGGGCGATGAGTCGCTTGGCGACGTGCCAACCGGGGTCCGATGGCTCGTACTCCCGACCGGCGATCTGGGCCTCGATCTCTCTTGCGCGGTGGCGGCTGAAATCGAGGTTGTCCCGGTACAGCGGCTCGACAAGCTCTTCCGTCGCCTCGTGCCAACGGTTGGCCAGCCGCCCGGCATCGCTCGGCGGAACCTCGCGGAGCACGTCACGCAGGGTGATGGCGTGGCGCAGGCCGATCGCCGCACCTCGCCCGAGCGAGGGATTCGTACACGCCCAGGCGTCACCCACCGGGAGGATGCCGGTGGCGACAGGCGCACCGGCGGACCACATCCGGCGCCGACGCGTCGTGGATCGCCGCCATCACGTCGATGTCGGTGATCGGCTCGCCCTCGAGCCAGTGGGCCACGACCGGGTAGCTCTTCACCACGCGTGTCCACATGTCGGGATCGCGAGCGGCCCATGCGGCGCGGTCACGTCCACTGGCGATGATGCCGACGCCCCACGTGCCGTGGTCGGCCGGCAGCGTCACGATCGAGATCGAGTCGTAGTGCTGCAACGGCGGGCCCAACGTCGCCGGCATCGACGCATCGGAAGATCGGAAGTGGCGGCAGTAGTAGACGGTCCCGGTGTCCTCGCGTTCCTCGGAAGGAACGCGGGCACCGATGGCCGCCAGCAGCGACGGCAGTCGTGTACGCCGCCCGCTGGCGTCGACGACCACCGCGCCGCGCACCTCTTCACCATCGTCGGTGAGCACGCCGGCAACGTGCGGCACCGGACCGTCCTGCGGGTCGCCGGCGAGCAGGCCACGCACGGCAACGCCGCGGCAGACCTCGACTCCGGGCTGGGAGTCGACGACGCGGGCGAGGGTCGCCTCGACCATTGGGCGACGTCCGGTCACCGCGTCGAAGCGCTCGTCGCCGGGCCGGCGGCCCCCGGTCAGCGAGTCGGGGAGCTCGGCGAGGCGGTTGACCCGAGCAGCTCCGTCTGCCTCGAGTGCGCTGTGACGTCCGGCAGCTCGGCGTCGAGCAGCTCGCGGAACCGGGGCAGGAAGGCGTGGAGCAGATGGAACTGATTGACGCCGCGGCGTTCCCAGCGTTCCCATGGATCCTGATCCCGCGGAGGGGGTGCGGCCGGGTCACGTTCGAGCAGGCGAACGCGGTGGCCGTCGCGCGCCAGCAGCAGGCTGCTGCACAGCCCGACGACACCGCCACCCACCACGATCACCTCGCTCGCACGTGCCGGCCGCATCGCTGATACGTGCCCACCACCCGGCCCGTTTCGCTTGGAGGCGAGATGGAGAATTCAGGGAGAGATCTGACGTCGTCGGGGTACGTTCGCCCCACGAGCTACACCTTCGACACATTCACCCTGGACCTCGAACGTTTCCGGCTCGAACAGTCAGGACAGGCGGTGCACGTCGAGCGACAGGTGTTCGACGTCCTCGCCTACCTCATCGCTCATCGAGATCGGGTCGTACCCAAGACGGAGCTGCTCGACAACGTCTGGGGCGACCGTTTCGTCAGCGAGTCAGCCCTGTCCAGCCGGGTCAAGGCGGCCCGCCGCGCGGTCGGTGACGACGGTGCAAGGCAGCAAGTGATCCGCACGGTGTTCGGCCGCGGCTACCAGTTCGTCGCCGACGTCACCGCCGAACCGGTGCGGATCCGGCCGCCATTGCTGACGCAGGGGATCGAGCAGAAGATCGAGTTCTGCAACGCCCCCGACGGCACACGCATCGCCTACAGCTTCGTCGGAACCGGCCCGCCGCTCGTCAAGGCGGCGAACTGGATGACCCACCTCGACTACGACCACGAGAGCCCGGTATGGCGACACTGGACCGAGGACATCGCCATCGGGCGGGCGTTGCTGCGCTACGACGAGCGCGGGTGCGGGATGTCCGACTGGACCGTCGACCGCTTCGACTTCGACGCCTGGGTCGAAGACCTCGAGGCCGTGGTCGACAGTGCGGAGCTCGACCGCTTTCCCCTCCTCGGCGTTTCCCAGGGCGCCGCGGTGGCGGTCGCCTTCGCCGTCCGCCATCCCAAGCGAGTGAGCCGGATGGTCCTGTACGGCTCCTACGCACGGGGGCGGCGCAAGCGGGCCGGGGAAGCGGGGGCGGGCGAGGCTGCGCTCGACGTCGAGTTGGCCCGCATCGGCTGGGGTCGCGATGACCCGTCGTTCCGTCAGGTGTTCACATCGCAGTTCCTCCCCGACGGCAGCCGGGCCGACTGGGACGAGTTCAACGAGTTGCAGCGCCGCACGATCTCGCCGGAGAACGCGGCGCGCTTCCTGGAGACGTTCGCCGACATCGACGTGACGGCCGAGGCCCCCGAGGTGCGCTGCCCGACCCTGATCGTCCACGTCCGCGACGACCACCGTGTCCCGGCGTCGGCGGCTCGCGAGCTGGCGACGCTGATACCGCGCAGCCGGTTCGTGCTGCTCCCCGGTCGCAATCACCTCCTGCGTCGTGACGAACCTGCCTGGCCGCAGTTCCTGGCCGAGCTCGACCGCTTCCTCAGCGAGGACGTAAGGCGTCAGCGGCCCGAGGCGGCGAGCACCGCCGAGTCGAGCAGCCACGAGAGGTAGGCATAGAGCTGGTACTCCGGCACGTGGTCCTCGATCTCGTCGACCTCGTCGTCCTCGGACACATCGAGGATCGTGCCGAGCACCAGCCGAACGCCGTTCACCGCTTGCATGAACGACGTCAGTTGTGCGTCGGTCAGGGTGACCTTCTTGGCCGTTCCGGCGAGCACACCCTTCACCGTCGCGATGCCGGCCAGCCGGCTGGTGATCAACTCGTCGCGCATCAACCGCTGGTACTCGGCCTCGCGGTCGGGATCGTCCGGATGAACGACGGGGAACAACCGAGCCGTCGCCGGTTGCTCGGCGGGGGCGCTGAGCAGCTCGCTCAGCTCGTCGAGAAGGCGGATGACCATCGCCCGCTCCTGTGGGGCGATGCGTAGCACGTAGCCGTTGCGCCCCCGCCCGAACGCTCCTTTCTCCGTCATCCGCTCGAGAACTCACTCATCATGCTCGAGTGTTGCCCACAGGCCGTGTTCGTGGAGACGAAAGACGTGCATCTCCGAACGTTCCCGCGTATCACTGGCGACGACGGCCTTGCCCTTGTGGTGGACGTCGAGCATCAGCGCGGTCGCCTTCTCCAGCGAGTAGCCGAACAACTTCTGCAGCACGAACGTGACGTAGCTCATCAGGTTGATCGGATCGTTCCAGACGATGACGATCCACGGCCGGTCCTCGGCGACACGGTCCTCCGTGTCCGGCCGGTCGAGGGTCACGGTCTCGGGCGACGTCACACGTCCATTCAACCGCTCATCAATCGCTCCCGACAGTGGGTTGGCTCCCGGCGCCCGCTCTACCATGGGCCGCGTTATGTCGGTCGGCACCCGTCCTCTCGTCCCGTCGCGCCTCACTCCGGGCGGTTTGGCCGATGCCGCTCACGGGGTGCGCCGCACGCCGAAGACGTTGGCCGGCAACTACCTCGCCCTCACCAAGCCGCGCATCGTCGAGTTGCTGCTGATCACGACCGTCCCGACGATGGTGCTCGCCGCTGACGCCTGGCCTGGCTGGCGACTCGTCGTCGTCACGCTTGTCGGTGGTTCGCTGGCAGCGGGCGGGGCCAACGCCGCGAACATGTACGTCGACCGCGACATCGACGCCAAGATGCAGCGGACCCGGGGACGACCGCTGGTGACGGGAGCGATCGCGCCCGGCCACGCGCTGATCTTCGCCGTGTCGTTGGAGATCGCCGCGTTCTTCGTGCTGGGCGTCGGTGCCAACCTGCTCGCCGCCGTCTTGGCGCTGGCCGCGACCGCGTTCTACGTCGGCGTGTACACGATCTGGCTGAAGCGCACGAGCACCCACAACATCGTCATCGGCGGTGCCGCCGGGGCGGTACCAGTGCTCGTCGGATGGGCCGCCGTGACGGGCTCGTTGGACTGGCCGGCGCTCGTGTTGTTCCTGGCCATGTTCTTCTGGACGCCGCCACACTTCTGGGCGCTGGCGATCCGTTACGCCGACGACTACCGAGCGGCGGACGTGCCGATGCTGCCCGCCGTCGTGCCCCTGCGCGAGGCCGCCAAGCAGATGGTCGGCTACACCGCCGCCCTCGTCATCACCACGCTCGTGCTCGTCCCCGTCGGCGACCTCGGATGGCTCTACGCCGGCGCCGCCGCAGTGCTCGGCACGATGTTCCTCGCCGGCACCATCGCCCTCGTCAGGCACCCCACGCCGACCGCCAGCATGCGGGTCTTCACGTTCAGCATCACCTACGTCACGCTGCTGTTCGGGGCGATGACGCTCGACGTCTTGCTGATGACGTGAGATTTCCGTCGGGTCCGGAGGTGACAAGTAGAGTCCTGCGCGACGTCGCAGTCAGCCCACCGCACCTCCGATGAGCACACTCGATCCCACCCTGGAAAGCCCGGTCGTCGGAGAGGCGACGTCCACCGAGCGCGGTGACTCGGTTGCCGCCCTCGGTGCGGTGACGACGAGCGACCACAAGACGATCGGCAAGCTCCTCGTCGGCGGCTCGCTGCTCGGCTTGCTCGCCGTGGCCACGGTCGGGGTGATCCTCGGGATCGAACGGGTCGACGGCGATGGAACGCTCCTCGATGTCGACGATCTCAGCCAGCTGTTCGCGGCGTACCGGGTCGGCCTCGTCGAGGCGGTCGTCCTGCCGCTGCTGCTGGGGATCGCCGTGTTCGTCGTCCCGCTGCAGCTCGGCGCCCGCGCCCCCGCCTTTCCGCGCGTCGCGGCCGCCGGCCTGTGGGCCTGGCTCGGTGGAACAGTGCTCCTCGTCATCGCCCTCGCCAACAACGGCGGTCCACTCGGCGGCGACTCGAAGATGGTCGAGCTGTACCTCGGCGGCAATGTCCTCGCCCTCGTCGGACTGACCGCGGTGGCGGCATCGATCGCCACGTCGGTGCTGACCACTCGGGCGCCGGGGATGCGCCTCCATCGCGCCCCGCTGTTCTCGTGGGCAGCACTCATCGGATCGCTTGCCCTCGTACTCGTGCTCCCCGTTGCCGTCGGTTCGAACATCGTGCAGTTCGTCGACTACCGCTACGGCGGCGCCGCGTTCGGCGGGTCGAGCGGGATCTGGCCGTGGACGTCGTACCTCTACACCGGCCCGGTCCTCGGTGTCACTGCGGCGTTCGCCGCCGGCTTCGTCGCTGACGTCGTTGCGGTCACGTTCCGCCGCCGGCTCCCGCACCGGGCGATCGCCCTCATCGGCGTCGGGCTCATCGGCACGGCGGCGTTCGCCGGGATCGGCCAGCAGGACGTCATCATGCTGCCGGGCACCGGCACCGAGGTCAGACTCGAGAACTTCGCCACGAAGCTCGGCTTCCTCGCCGTGTGGGCCGGGTTCACGCTGCTTCCCGTGCTCGGAGTCGTGAGCGTGATGGGGATCGGCGCGCTGACGGCCAAGCCGGACTCCACCCATCCATGGCCACGGCCCAACGTCAACGCCCCCTTCCTGTTCGGGTTCTTCAGTCTCGGCCTCGCCGCACTCGGGATGCTCGGCGCGGCGACGACCGGGATCGAGGACCTCGGGCTCGAGGGCACGGTGTTCGAGGAAGGGGCGGCCGTGGCCACGATCTACGGGGCCACGCTCGCCGGCCTCGGCGCCGCTGCCTACTGGTTCCCCAAGGCGTCCGGACGCAGACTGCCCGAGCTTCAACTCAGCGGGCTGGCGACGCTCGGCGCGCTCGGTGCGACGTTGGCATCGGTGCCCTACCTCATCGCCGGCTTCCTCGACCAGCCGGCGGCGTCGGCGGTCTGGGACAACGATGGACCGGGCGAACTGCTCAACGCCCTCGTGGCCGCCGGACACGCCGCCTTCGGCCTGACCGCCCTCGCCTTCGTCGGCATTGTCGCCAAGTCATGGCGCAGCGGTGAGAGCGCCGGTGACGATCCGTGGGGTGGGCAGACCCTCGAATGGGCGACGCCGTCGCCGCCCCCGAGGGACAACTTCGCCACGACGCCGACGGTGATGTCGCCGGAACCTCTGCTCGACCTCGAGGCCAAGCCCGACTTCGCCGACGACGGGTCAGGATCAAGCTGATGTACGCCCTCCCCCCAGCGCCCGCCCCGCCGCCGCGCCGCCAGGTGCTGATCGGCACCGCCGTTGCCTCACTGGGCGTGTTCACCCTGATCGGTGGGCTGCTGGCGATCTACATCCGCCTCCGCGAGGACGTCCGCGACGCCGGTGAACCGTGGGTTCCCGAGAGCGTGACGATTCCCGGGGTCCCCACCAACGTGATGCTGATCAGCTTCTTCGCCCTGGTCTTGTTCGCCCAGTGGGCCGTCTACGCGGCGCGTCGCCGTGACCGTGTGCACATCGGGTTGTCGCTCGGCCTCGTCGGCGTCGTCGGCCTCGCCATCGTCAATGCCCAGGCGTACGTGTACAACTGGATGGCGCTTCCGGCCGCCGACTCGACGTTCGCCTCGTCGTTCTACGCCGTCACCGGGACGATGACGGCGTTGGTCGTCGTCGGCTTGGTGTTCACGGTGGTCACCGCCTTCCGGTTGCTCGGCGGACGCGAGTCCGATCAGGAGATCGTCGCCGCCCACGCCCTCTACTGGTACGTCCTGACCGCCGCCTTCTCCGCCGTGTGGCTGATCGTGTACGTGTCCAAGTGAGGCCGACACCATGATGTTCCCGGCTGGCTCTCGGCTGCTCATCGCAGCAACGGTGCTGACGGCGGCGGCGGCGACGATCTACGGCGTCACCAACGGCGGTTCGCTCGGGACGACCGGCCTGATCACTGCCGGTGCGGGCCTCGCCGTGCTGGCGGCGATCAACCTGTACACCCGCGATGCCGACGTATCGGCGATGGACTCGGCGGCGCTGACCGACTCGGCCGCCGCTCATCGCCCACCGTGGCCGAGCCTGTGGCCGGCGGTGGGCGCCCTCGGTGCTCTGTTGGTGGTCGTCGGGCTGGTCACCTACCCCATCGTCTTCGTGCTCGGCGTCGTGGCCCTTCTCGCCGCAACCGTCGAATGGATGTTGCAGGCTTGGAGTGAGCGGGCGTCGGGTGACGAGACGTACAACAGCGAGGTCCGCCAGCGCTTCGCCCACCCCGCCGAGTTCCCGGTGCTGGCCGCCATCGCCTTCGGAGTCATCGTCTACTCGTTCAGCCGGATCATGCTGGCGTTGTCGCAGGACGGTGGTCCGGCAGCGTTCGCCTCGATCGCTGCGTTCGTCCTCGGCACTGGTTTCCTCGTCGCCTTCCGGCGCAACCTCGACAGCAAGGTCGTCGGCGGAGTCGCCGCCGTCGCCGTCCTCGCCCTCGTCGCCGGCGGAGTCGCCGCCGCCATCTCGGGTGAGCGGGAGCTCGATCCGCACGAGACGATCGAGGACTCCGCCGCCGCAGGTGAGTGCGGGGTGGAAGAGTTGGAACCGGACGACCAGGCCTCGCAGACCGTCTCGGACAAGGCCAACCTGTTCGCCGAGCTCATCCTGACCGACGACAACGAGCTGGTCGCCACCGAACTCGACGTCCCCGGTGAGACGAGCACCCTGACGTTCCAGCGGTCCAACCCGACGAACGTCATCTTCCACAACGAGAGCGACGAGGAACGCAGGCTCGCCCTCGAGTACGTGGTGCGGGTCGAGAACGAGGAGACCGGCCAGCTCGAGCCGGTCCCCGCCGAGCAGTGCACGACCCTCGTCGAGGAGGGGGGCAGCCAGCTGATGACGTTCTCGATCGATCTTCCCTCCGAGGTCTACGGCCCGTACCAGTTCGTCGTACCTGGCGTCGAGGGCCAGTCGATCGAGGTCGTCGTGCCGTGAATCTGCGTTCCCCGGCCACGCAGGCCGTTGCTGGCCGCTCCCTTCGCTGGCGCTCCGGTCGCTCGCATCCGATGACGGGTACGGTGAAGCGCGTGCAGTCCTGCCGCACCCGCCGCCTCATCGTCGCGGCCGTCGGGCTGGTCGGGGTAGCGGCACTGGCTGGCTGTGCCGACAACGCCCCGCAGGACACCTGGCAGCCCGAGGGTGACAACGCCCAGAAGATCCACAATCTCCAGTGGCCGGTGTTCGCTATCGCTGGTCTTGTCGGGCTCATCGTGTTCACGGCGATCATCTGGTGCGTCTACCGCTACCGCGATCGCGGCCAGCCGATCCCCAAGCAGACCCACGGCCGCCCGGCGCTGGAGATCGGCCTGACGATTCTCCCGGCGACGATCCTCATCGGGGTAGCCATCCCGACGGTCGGCACGATCATGGCGCTCGCCGAGACCGACGACACCGAGTGCGTCGTCAACATCACCGGTCAGCAGTGGTGGTGGGAGATCGACTACCCGGCCCAAGACGGCTGCGGCGGGATCAGCGAACCGATCGTCACCAGCGGCCAGCTGGTGATCCCCGAGGACACGAATGTGCTGATGCGGGGTACGAGCAGGGACGTGATCCACAGCTTCTGGGTGCCGCGGATCAACGGCAAACGCGACGTCGTGCCCGGGCGGATCCAGACGTTGCGCCTGGAAGCCAACCAACCGGGGATCTACGCCGGGCAGTGCGCCGAGTTCTGCGGGCTGTCGCACGCCAACATGCGGATGGAGATCGTCGCCCTCACCGCCGAGGACTTCGAGACGTGGAAGGCCAACCAGCTCGCCGACTACGAGGCACCTGACGAGGGCACCCAGGCCGCCGAGGGCGAAGCGGTGTTCATTCAGCAATGCGCCCGCTGCCACCAGGTCAATGGGCTGGTGGACCCGGACGACGGCGAACCGGTCATCGCCCATCCCGAAGACGGCGTGTACGCCGGGGCGGCGCCGAACCTGACCCATCTGATGTCGCGCAACACGTTCGCCGGGGCGACGTTCGACCTGCTCACCCCGGCCCGCCGCGAGACGGTCTGGGATGCCCCACCGGACGACTTCGGAGGGCTCTATCTGGAAGGTGTCACGGCCCCGTACCTCAACGCCCCGGACCTGCGTGCCTGGATCCGCAACGCCCCGGAGATGAAGCCGATGTACACCGACCCTGAGGAGCTCGGTCCCACCGGAGGCCTGCCCCGGGGCATGCCCTTCCTCGGCCTCTCCGAGGACCAGATCGACGACCTGATCGCCTACCTGCTGGAATTGAACTAGTGGCGATCATCGAACGACCGACCCCGGTGCCGGCGGTCGTCGGCGCGCCCCCTGAGGTCGTCACACCGTCGCGGGCCCTCGGCGTGTTCCGCCGTCCGGTTGCCTCGACCGGTTGGCGCTCGTGGTTGTTCACCGTCGACCACAAGCGGATCGGGATCATGTACGGCGTCGCGGCGATGTTCTTCTTCGTCGTCGGAGGGCTCGAGGCGGTCCTGATCCGGGCTCAACTCGCCGCCGAGAACGGCACGCTGCTGTCGTCGGATGTCTACAACCAGCTGTTCACGATGCACGCCACCTCGATGGTGTTCCTGTTCGCCATGCCGATGGCGGCGGCGTTCGGCAACTACCTGCTGCCGTTGCAGATCGGCGCCCGCGATGTCGCGTTCCCGCGGATCAACGCCTTCGGCTTCTGGACGTTCCTGTTCGGCGCCATCATCGTCAACATGGGGTGGTTCCTCGGCGGCGCCGCCGACGGCGGCTGGTTCATGTACTCGCCGAACTCGAGCGTGCCGTTCTCGCCGTCGAACGGCATCGACTTCTGGGTGTTCGGCCTGCTGATCACCGGCATCGCCTCGCTGACGAGTGCGATCAACCTCATCGTCACTGCCCTCAATCTGCGCACCAGGGGCATGTCGCTGATGCGCATGCCGGTGTTCACGTGGATGATCCTCGTCATCCAGTTCCTGCTCTTGTTCGCCATCCCCGTCATCACCGTGGCGCTGTTCCTGCTGATGTTCCAGCGAACGTTCGACGCCACCTTCTTCACCGTGTCCGCCGGCGCCGACCCGCTGCTGTGGCAGCACCTGTTCTGGATCTTCGGCCATCCCGAGGTGTACATCCTCGTGCTGCCGTCGTTCGGGATCGTGTCCGAGGTGCTCCCGGTGTTCTCCAAGAAGCCGCTGTTCGGCTACCCGTTCGTCGTCTTCTCCGGGGCGGCGATCGGCTTCCTCGGCTGGGGCGTGTGGGCGCACCACATGTTCGCCTCCGGGATCGGGCCGATCAGCGTCGCCGTGTTCGCCGTGGCGACGATGGCCATCGCCATCCCGACCGGCGTCAAGATCGTCAACTGGACGCTGACGATGTGGGGCGGCAAGTTGAGCTTCACGACGGCGATGCTGTTCGCCATCGGCCTCATCGTCGAGTTCACGATCGGTGGGCTGTCCGGGGTCACCCACGCCGTGGCGCCGTCGGACACCCAGCAGACCGACACCTACTACATCGTCGCCCACTTCCACTACGTGCTGTTCGGTGGCGCGGTGCTCGGGTTCTTCGCCGGGTTCTACTACTGGTGGCCGAAGGTGTTCGGCAAGTGCCTCTCCGAGACGCTCGGCAAGTGGAACTTCTGGCTGATGGTGATCGGCATGAACCTGACGTTCGGGCCGATGCACATCATCGGACTGCAGGGCCAGCCGCGGCGGATGTACGTGTGGACCGAAGAGCGCGCCGGCGAAGGCTTCTTCAACATCGGGTTCTGGAACCGCGTGGCGACCGTCGGCGCGGTCATCATCGCCATCGGGGTGCTGCTGTTCCTCATCAATGTTTGGCACACCCACCGCAAGGCGCCGCCGGCACCGCTCGACCCGTGGGACGCCCGCACGTTGGAGTGGATGACCACCAACCCGCCGAGCGAGCACAACTTCGACGCCCTCCCCGAGGTCCACTCCCTCGACGAGTTCTTCCATCGAAAATACGAGGACGTCGGCGAAGGCGACGCCCACGACCTGCGCCGGGTCGCCACCGCCGAGGAGATCCTCGCCGAACAGGCTGCCCACGCCGACCACCACATCCACATGCCGTCGCCGTCGTACTGGCCGATCGTCACCGCCTTCGCCCTGCCGATCGTCGCCTTCGGCATGGTCTACAACTTCCTGCTGGCGATCGCCGGCGCCGGGCTGCTCGTGTTCGCCATCTTCGGCTGGGCGTTGGAGCCGTCGGTGGCCGACGAAACCGACTACGACCCACCACCGTCCGACGACACGTCAACGGAGCTGGCCGTCAGTGGCTGACACCACGATCTCCGCACCGGGCGAGCACCACGTGCTCGGCGAAGGGGTCGAGCACCCCGCCCTCGGGTCGACCACCGGCCTGTCGAACAACAAGATGGGCATGTGGTTGTTCCTCGGCTCGGAGTGCCTGCTCTTCGGCGGGTTGATCTCGACCTACATGCTCTACCGCGGTCGCAACGCCGGTCTCGGTCCCGACCAGATCTACGACATCCCGTTCACGTCGGTGTCGAGCTTCGTGTTGCTGATGTCGTCGCTGACGATGGTGCTGGCCGTCTCGGCGATCAATCGCCACGATGAACGCAACACCAAGGTGTGGCTCGTCACCACGGCGCTGCTCGGCGCCACCTTCGTCGGCGGCCAGGTGTACGAGTTCACGGCGTTCTACCGCGAGGGCCTGGGATACACGACCAGCCTGTTCTCGTCCAGCTTCTACACCTTGACCGGGTTCCACGGCGTGCACGTGTCCGTCGGCATCGTCATGCTGTTGGCGCTGGCGCAGATGGTCCGCAAGAACCGGGTGACGGGCAACAAGGCCGAGGTCGTCGAGCTCGTCGGCCTGTACTGGCACTTCGTCGACATCGTGTGGATCGTCATCTTCACCCTCGTCTACCTGATCCCGGCGTGAGAAGGTTGCAGACATGAGCGGCGACGTCGAGGAACTGGAAGCCCTCACCGAGACCGGTCACCACGTGACAGGCGCATCGGGACACGAGGTCCACCATGGTCTCGGCGACACCCAGTACCTGTTCGTTTTCGTGGCCCTGGTCATCGTCACGGCGATGGAGGTCTCGCTCACCTACATGAACATCGGCGCCTGGTTCCTGCCGCTGATGATCACCCTCATGCTGATCAAGTTCTTCAGCGTCGTGCTGTTCTTCATGCACCTGCGCTTCGACAACAAGCTGTACTCGGTGCTCTTCTACATGGGCCTCGGCCTCGCGGTCTTCGTCTACATCTTCGCGATGTTCACGTTCCACGTGTTCGATCTGTGAGCGAGCCGGTTCTGCAGAGCGGCGTGCACCGAATTGGTGCAACTGGCTCCGCAGAAGCCGAGATCGCAGTGGCACACTGATCTCGTGGTCGCACTGGCGAGTCCGTGGGCCTTTCAGTGGCATCCGGAGGTACTCGTCCTCGTCGGCTGTCTGATCGGGTCGTACGTGTACCTCGTCCGCGGCATCGGACCGGTCGCCGCGCGGGCAGGCGAGACGCCGATCACCCGGCGCAACGTCGTGTGCTTCGTCGCCGCCATGGTGATCCTGTGGGCGGCAAGCGATTGGCCGATCCACGACATCGGCGAGGGCTACCTCTACTCGATTCACATGCTCCAGCACATGATGCTGTCGTACTTCCTGCCGCCGCTCGCCCTGCTGGCGACGCCGGAGTGGCTGCTGCGGGCACTCATCGGGCACGGGCGGACCTACCACGTCATGCGCTGGCTGTGCCATCCCGTCGTGGCTGCCGTCGCCTTCAACGTGGCGGTCATCGTCAGCCACATCCCCGGCGTCGTCAACGCCTCGCTGGAGAACGGGGCGTTGCACTACGGCGTGCACTTCCTCGTCGTCGCCACGGCGCTGCTGATGTGGATGCCGGTGTGCGGCCCGATCCCCGAGTTCCGCATCGGCACCGGGGCGACCATGATCTATCTGTTCCTGCAGTCGGTCGTGCCGACCGTGCCGGCGGCATGGCTGACGTTCGCCGAGGGCGCCGTGTACCGGCCCTACGGTGAACAGCCATTGCGGGTCTGGGGGCTGTCCGCCACCGAGGACCAGCAGCTCGCCGGGGCGATCATGAAGACCGGCGGGTCGATCTTCCTCTGGACCATCATCGTCACGCTGTGGTTCAAGCGCTTCTCTGCCAATTACCGCAGCGAACACGACTATCGCCGCCGGCCGGTCGTCGAGCCGGACATCCCGCCCGACGCCCTCGCCGATGTCACGGCGGAGACGCTGACCTATGACGACGTCGAGCGCGAGTTCGCCAAGTCGGCACCGCCGCACGAGCGCTGACTCGAGCGCGGATCAAACGCGAATCACGGCGAGCCCGTCGACGTCGACGTAGTCCTCGTCTTGCGTCACGACCGGCACACCGAGCGTCATCGCCGTGGCCGCGATCCAGGAGTCATTGACTGGCATTCGCTGACTGCTGTCCCTCAACCTGAGTCGGAGTGATGCCCACGCTTCGGCCACGTTCTCGTCGATCGGTATGGGCTGCATCGACAGCGCATTCGTCAGCGTTGCCAGGCGACGGTCGCGGGTCGACACGTCGCTGGCGGCGAGAACGCCGGCGCGGAGCTCTCCGATTGTGATCACTGATACGGCGATTTCGTCCGGTAGCGCATCGGTATTGAGCGGTCGCCCCGATTCTCGGGCGATGAACACGGTGGTGTCGGCGAGCGCTGCGCTCACCACTGGAGTTGATCGGTCTGGTCCGGCGCCAACTGGCGGATTTCGCCGGCCAGTCCGGAGTCGGCCTGATGGCCGACGACCCGGCGGACAAACTCGTCGCGACCTAGGAAGCGTGGCCGTCGACCCACTGGCTCCAGTACGGCGACGGGCCGCCCGTCGACGGTGATCGTGATCGCCTCCCCGGACTCCACACGATCGAGCAGGGCGCGGGTGTTGTTGCGCAGTTCTCGTGAGGCGACCGCCGTCATGCGACAAATGTAGCACAGATGCGACACGACGCGACGAGTGATGGGCGGCCGGTAGCGTCGCGGCACTGTGATCGACGTCCGCCTGCTGCGCACCGACCTCGACGGCGTGCTCGCGGCGATGTCGCGGCGCCAGAGTCCAGAGCTGCTCGACCAGGTTCGAGCGGCCGCCAAGCTGGACGCCCGCCTTCGCGACATCACCGCTGAGCGCGACGCCGCCCGCGCCCGCGTCAACGAGCTGTCCAAGGACGTCGGCCGGCTGCGTCGCGAAGGCGACGAGGCC
This sequence comes from Ilumatobacteraceae bacterium, assembly GCA_963732335.1. Classification (GTDB taxonomy): domain Bacteria; phylum Actinomycetota; class Acidimicrobiia; order Acidimicrobiales; family Ilumatobacteraceae; genus Desertimonas. Next base: position 34,811 of record CAVSZO010000038.1, read on the forward strand.
GCGGCTGAGGCACTGGCCGCCGACAGCCGGTCCCTCGGCGAGCGGGAGAAGCAACTCGCCGCCGAGCACGACGCCGTCGGCGGCGAACTCCGCGACCTGCTGCTGGCGATCCCCAACCTGCCCCACCCCGACGCCCCCGACGGCGCGTCCGACACCGACAACGTCGTCGTTCACGGGCCCTTCGGGATGCCGGCCGCTGGCGACGACTTCCCCGCCCACCAGCGCGTTCCACACTGGGAGACCGGCGCGGCGCTCGGAATCCTCGACAACGAACGGGCGGTCAAGGTCAGCGGCTCGATGTTCACGATGACCCGCGGGCTCGGGGCGACGATGGGGCGGGCACTGTGCCAACTCGCCCTCGACCGCAATGCGGATGCGTTCGAGGAGATCCGCCCACCGTCGCTCGTTACCACGGCGACGCTCACCGCCTCTGGCCAGCTGCCCAAGTTCGCCGACGACGCCTTCGCCGTGGAGCGCGACGACTTGTGGGCGATCCCCACCGCCGAGGTTCCGCTGACGTCGATCTACCGCGACGAGACCCTCACCGAGGACGAGTTGCCGAAGCGGCTGATGGCCTACACGCCGTGCTACCGCCGGGAGGCTGGCGCGGCGGGGAAGGACACCCGCGGGATGCTGCGCGCCCACGAGTTCGACAAGGTCGAGATCCTCGCCCTCGCCACGCCGGAGCAGAGCCCGGCGATGCTCGACGAACTGCTCGCCCGCGCCGAGGGGACGATCGAGGCGCTCGGGCTCCCGTATCGCACGATCGAGATCTGTGCCGGCGAGTTCGGCCAGAGCCACCATCGCTATTTCGACGTCGAGGTCTACTCGCCGGGCACTGGCACCTGGCTGGAGGTGTCGTCGGTGAGCTGGTTCTCCGACTATCAGGGTCGCCGGTCAAACATTCGCTTCCGGCGCGGCGGTCAGAAGGGCACCGAGATCGCCCACACCCTCAACGGCTCGGCGCTCGCCGTGCCGCGGGTCTGGGCGGCGATCCTCGAGAACTACCGTCAGCCCGACGGCTCAGTGGTCGTCCCCGACGCCCTGCGGCCCTACATGCGCGGTGCGGAGCGGATCGAACCCAACTAAAGGGAACGCAGTGAACGATGATCTGCGCACTCGGCGCATCGAGTACGAGACCGCTGGACTCGACGTCGCCGACGTCGCCGCCGATCCACTGGTGCAGTGGCGGCGGTGGTACGACGACGCCAGTGCCGCTGGAATCACCGAGCCGAACGCGATGACGGTCGCCACGGTCGGTTTCGACGGGAATCCCGATGCCAGGGTCGTGCTCGCCCGCGGCGCCGACGACCGCTCGGTCGTGTTCTTCACCAATTACGGCAGTGTCAAGAGCCGCCAGCTCGAACGGCACCCCCATGCCGCCGCCGTGTTCGCCTGGCTCGAACTTCATCGCCAGGCGCGCCTGCGTGGCCGCGTGGAGCGCGTCGACGATCATGAGAGCGACGGCTACTTCGCCAGCCGGCCACGCGAGAGCCAGCTCGCCGCTTGGGCGTCGCCGCAGAGCGACGTCCTCACTGACCGCGAGGAACTCGAACGCCGCTTCGCCGAATGCGCTCAGCGATTCGCCGACGGCGACGTGCCGCGGCCGCCGTTCTGGGGTGGCTGGCGGCTCATCGTCGAGTCTGCCGAGTTCTGGCAGGGCCGGCCGAGCCGGCTGCACGACCGCGTCAGCTATCGGCGTGACGCTGATCGTCGTTGGGTGATCGAACGCGTCGCGCCGTAAATCTGCTGTCACCTGCCCGCTAGGTTCCTGCCCAGTGCTCGTCTGGATGGATCTCGAGATGACGGGGCTCGACCACACGCGAGACCAGATCGTCGAGATCGCCACGATCGTCACCGACGACGAGCTGCGCATCATCGCCGAGGGCCCCGACCTCGTCGTCCATGCTGACGACGAGGTACTCGCCGCGATGGATCCTGTCGTCGTCGAGATGCACACGAAGTCCGGACTGCTGGCGGCGATCCGTGCCTCGACGATCACGATCGGGGAAGCGGGCGCCATGACGCTCGACTTCATCAAGGCCCACGTGCCCGATCCGCGCACTGTCCCGTTGTGCGGCAACTCGATCGGCACCGACCGCCGCTTCCTCGACAAGTACCTCCCGGAGATCGAGAACTATCTGCACTACCGATCGGTCGACGTCTCGAGCGTGAAGGAACTCGTCAAGCGCTGGTATCCCGACCTCACCCAGGGGATGCCCCGCAAGGCCGGATTGCACCGCGCCCTCGACGACATTCGCAGCTCGATCGAGGAGCTGCGCTACTACCGCGGCGTGGTGTTCGTTCCGCCGATCGCTGTGGCCGTCGCCGCAGAGGAGGAGTCGGCTCGCTGATGCGTGCCGTCGTGCTCACCGAGTACGGCGGTCCGGAGGTCCTGCGCGTCAGCGAGGTCGACGATCCCGTTCCCGGACCGGACGAGATTCTCGTCGCTGTGGAGCACACGGCCGTCAACCGCGCCGATGTCCTGCAGCGACTCGGTCGCTACCCCGATCCGCGTCGGCCAGTGGTGGAGATCCCGGGCCTGGAGTATGCGGGGACAGTGGCGGCCTGTGGATCACGTGTCACGGACTGGTCGGTGGGCGATGCCGTGATGGGCATCGAGAGTGGCGGCTGCTACGCCGACTTGCTCGCCACCCACGCCCGCCAGGCGATGGCGGTGCCGGACGGGCTCGACCGGCGCGATGCCGCGGCAGTTCCCGAGGTGTTCCTGACGGCGTGGGACGCCATCGTGGTGCAGGGCGGTCTCACGAGTGGGCGCTGGGCGCTCGTCCACGCCGGGGCGTCGGGCGTCGGGACGGCGGCGATCCAGATCGTCAAGGCGATCGGTGCCGAAATCGCCGTCACCTGCTCGGCGGGCAAGGCGCCGCGGTGCGCCGACCTCGGCGCGGACATCGTCCTCGAGCGGTCGCCCGCCGACTGGCTCGGATCGCTGCACCAGTCGCTGGCGGCGCGAGGCGTCGATGGCGTCGACGTCGTGCTCGACGTCGTCGGGGGCGAGGAGGTTGATCGCAACCTCGCCGCCGTTGGCCCGCGCGGCACGATCGTCCAGGTCGGCCTTCTCGGTGGCGGCGTGGCGACGGTCAACGTCGGCGCTTTGATGGCGAAGCGGGTCTGCTGGATCGGCACGATGCTGCGTTCCCGGCCGTTGGAGGAGAAGATCACCGTCAGCCGGCGCTTCGCCGCGGAGCTGCTGCCGCTGTTCACCGCTGGACGGCTGCATCCGGTGATCGACCGCCGGTTCGCCCTTGAAGACGTCGCCGAGGCACACCGCGTGATGGAGGCCGATGCCAACGTCGGCAAGCTGCTACTCGACCTCTGAGCACAACTGAACGCTGGATACGTCATCGCGCCGATTCGCCTGACGGCGCGTCGTGCGCACCCTGGTGCGCATGTCCCGTCCTGAGAAGTTCATCGAATCGCTCGCTGCCTGGGCCCGGCTCCCCATCTACCCGCCGGCGAGCTTCGGGCAAGCCGGCTCGATCTCGCGTGCACTCGCGGAGCGCCGCCGCCGCAAGTCCCGATCAACCTGACGAACTCGTATCACGATCGTCCACAGCGACTCTCGTACTGCATGGACGCCGCCGCGATCATCAAGAGGTACGCCCGTTGCGCAGACCCGGAGGGAAGCTACACGTCGTTGTTCTTCTCCGAGGAGCCGCTCGACATCGCCCGTGCCAAGGCGATCTGCTCGCGTTGCATCGCCCGCACCGAATGCCTCGCGGCAGCAATCGACCGCGAGGAGCCGTGCGGCGTCTGGGGCGGCGAGATCTTCGTCGACGGAGTGCCGGTCGCCGAGAAGCGCCGTCGCGGCCGCCCACCGCGCATCCCACGCCCCGCCCTCGTCGTCAACGAAATCCCCGACGTCGCTTGACGACTTCACCCGCGCGATGCGGCCAGATTTGACCGCAATTCGACACAAGAGTTCTGTCTCGCGCGTCACGTGTGACGAATGCCCACCCTTGTTGTGACGAAACCTTCTTGACGCAGCACCGCGGAGTCTGGTTGCCTAAGCGAACGGTGTAACTCGCGCGACGAGAGAAAGGTGACGAGCCCGATGGAGATGACGACCTACGACATGGAGCGCCCGGCAGCGATGCCGATGGCCGCGCCTGTCGGTGCGGTCACTCCCGGCTACCGCCTCGCCGCAGCCAACCCGCTCCAGGTGCACGGCACCTTCGCGCCCCTCGTGCAGACCCACGCAGGGATCTCCGTGAAGCCGTGGACCACCGGGTACGACCGCCAGATCGGCCGCCTCTTTGGCCGGGAGATGAACGGTCGCCCCGCCCGACACCTCGGGAGAGCATCGACGTAGAAGCGTTGATGATCGCTCGCAGGCCGTCGGGTTCACCCGACGGCCTTTTTGGTTTTCGCCAACCGACACGAAACGAATTCGAGATGACTGACCCGACCACCACCACGAAGACGATCACCGAGCGAGCAGATCCGACGCTGAATCTCCACTCGCCACGGCGTCTACATCACCACGAGACACGACACGAGAAACGAAGCGAACTGCAGGGACCCCCGATGGACACGATTGCTCAACTCCCCGAACCTGACCTGGACATACGTCCGGCGGTGATTCGCACCGCCGGACCGCGCTGCGCCGACGGCAACGGCACCCTGACGCCGCTGTTCTTCTCCGACGACCTGGTCGACATCGGCCGGGCGAAGGCGATCTGCAACAAGTGCACGTTGCGTGACAACTGCCTGGCCGACGCCATGCACCGCGAGGAACCGTGGGGCGTCTGGGGCGGTGAGTTGCTGCTCAACGGTCGCATCGTCACCAGCAAGCGGGCGTGCGGACGACCCCCCAAGCATCCGCGCCCCGCCCTCGTCATCGACGAGCTCGGCGTCGTCCCCGTCGAATCCGTCGCCTGACGAGCATCCGCCGGGGTGGCGCGGGATCTCCCCCCGCCCGCGCCACCCCGTAGTGGGAGTCCCTAGCCTCCAAGCGTGGCCTTCAGCCGTCGCTGGCTCCGCGCCCAGGTGGTTGTGCTGCCCGCTGTCGTGGTGGTCGGCGTGGGGGCCTTCGTGTGGAGCCGCACGATCGCCGATGACGGTGATGACGTCATCCGCCTCGAGACGCCCGGCGAGTACGTCGATCCGGCCATCTCCAACCCTCCCAACGACGGCGAGCGGTTCCCCGACGTCGAGTTGACGACCGTTGATGGGTCGTCAACCACGTTGCGTGCCGACGGTCGTCCGATGGTCCTCAACCTGTGGTATTCGACGTGCCCACCGTGCGCGCGGGAGCTGACCTACTTCGCAGCAGTCGAAGCCGATCTCGGCGACGCCGTCAGGTTTGTCGGTGTCAACCCACTCGACGACGTCGACGTCATGCAGCGCTTCGCCGAAGAGCGCGGCGTCGACTACGAACTTCTCGTTGATCACGACGGCAACCTCGAGGATGCGCTGCGGATCGTGCAGTATCCGGTGACGTTGTTCGTCAACGGTGACGGTGAGATCGTCGCCCAGACCGGTGCGCTGAGCGAGGCCGATCTCCGCCGCCAGATCGCCGAGTCGTTGGCGTGATCGCGGCGATCGATTCCAACGTCCTCGGTCTGGCCTTCCTCCGTGGCATGGTCGCGTCGATCAACCCGTGCGGCTTCGTCCTGCTGCCGACCTATCTGCTCTTCTTCCTCGGTGTGCAGGCAGCGGAACAGGCGGGGGATCAGCGGGCGTCGGTGCGCCGAGCGTTGGTCGTCGGGTCGGCCGTCTCAGCGGGTTTTGTCGTCGTCTTCCTGATCGTCGGTCTCGTCACCGAGACGATCGACACGTGGCTGCTGAGCAACGCCAAGTACGCCACTGTCGTCATCGGCGCCGTGTTCGTGATCCTCGGTGTCGCGATGCTTGCCGGTTACCGGCCGCGCTACGCGACACCACACCTCGACGCCGGAGGGAGGACGCGCAGCGTTGGCTCGATGTTCGTGTACGGAATCGCCTACGCCGTCGCCTCGCTCGGTTGCACGATGCCCCTGTTCCTCACGACTGTGTTCGGCACCGGTCGCCGCGAAGGCTTTGTCGCCGGTGTCGCCAACGCCGTCTTCTACGGCGCCGGGATGGGGCTCGTCGTCATCGCCCTGACAGTCAGCCTCGCCGGGGCCAACCAGTTGCTCCTCGGCGCGCTGCGCTCGGCGATGCGCTACGTCGACCTCGTCGCCGCCGCCTTCCTCGTGCTGTCGGGCCTCTACCTGCTCTACTACTTCGCCGTCGTCGACGTCGGCGGCGACACCAGCTCGATCACCGATTCCGTGCAGCGGTTCCAGACCCGTGTGAGCACCACCCTGGCCGGCCGCTGGGAGCTGATCGCCGTCGTGCTGGCGGCGGTCGTCGGCGCCGCCCTCGTGTTCGTGGCGCGGCGGCCGAGATCGGCACAGGCGACGCACGGGCGGACGGAGCAGGCGTGATCGAGGAGCGGTCCCGCTCCGCCCCGCCGCCACGGTGATGTTGGTGCGCGACATCGACGAGGGCGGCATCGAAGTGTTCATGGTGCGGCGCGCCGTCCGCGCCGCGTTCGCCGCCGGGATGTACGTGTTCCCCGGCGGACGTGTCGACGACGCCGATGGCGGGACGGAGGTCGCCGCGTTCGTCTCGGGCCTCGACGATGCCGCGGCGTCGGCGAAGCTCGGACTCCCGAACGGTGGGCTGGCCTACTGGGTGGCGGCGATCCGCGAGTGCTTCGAGGAGGCCGGGCTGCTCCTCGCCCGCTCGATCGGAGCCGACGCGTGTGCCGGCGACGGACGGTGACCGGTCGGGCGGTGCACCGCGGCGAGCTGTCGATGGTCGAGCTGTGCCGGCGCCACGGCGTGGTGCTCGACGCCGGGGCGTTGCGCTATGTCTCCCACTGGGTCACACCGGTCGGCGAGTCGAAGCGCCGCTTCGACACCCGCTTCTTCCTCGCCGCCGCTCCCCCCGGTCAGGACGGCCGCCACGACGATGCCGAGCTCGTCGACAGCCGCTGGGTGGTCCCGGCCGACGCCCTTGCTGCCGCCGATCGTGGCGAGCTGGTGCTGATGCCGCCGACGACCGCCAATCTGCGTTTCATCGCCGGCTGCGCGACCGTCGCCGAGGCGCTGGCCCGGGCTGACGCCGCCGGCTCGCCGCCGCGCATCGAGCCACGTCTCCGGCGCGGCCCGAACGGCAAGATCGTCGGCGTCGCCCTCCCCGGCGACCCCGACTTCGACGAGTTGGCCTGAACGCCTAGACTGCCGTCGAGGGCGACGCTCACGGCCGTCAGCAGGCGTGCCGTGCAGCCGGACATGTCGACGTCGGCGGTGGCGTGGGGCGGGACGACGTCGTCGAGGCGGGCGGCGATGGCCGCGAACTCCGTTGCGGCAGGGCCGCGGTCAGCGGTGGTCGGCGAGGGCAACCGGACGTCCGGCGTCGCCGCCCTGGGCGACAGCGGCCTCGAGCGGCACCTGCCCGAGCAGCGGCACGCCGATCTCGTCGGCGAGGGTCTGCCCGCCTCCGGCACCGAACAGCTCGTAGCGCTCACCGTGGTCGCACGTGAACGCGCTCATGTTCTCGATCACGCCGACGACACGGACGAAGCTGCGGCGGGCCATGTCGGCGGCGCGCTGGGCGACCTTCTGCGCCGCCAGCGCCGGTGTCGTGACGATCACCATGTCGGCGCGCGGCAGCAGGCGGGACAGCCCCATCTGCACGTCGCCGGTGCCGGGGGGCATGTCGATCAGCAGGTCGTCGAGCTCGCCCCACTGCACGTCGCGCAGGAACTGCTCGACGGCTTTCGTCAGCATCAGGCCGCGCCACATCAGCGCCGTGTCCTCGCCGACGAGGAATCCTGTGGAGACGACCTTCAGCCGGCCCGGCCCGACGACCAGCTCGTTGGGCCGGATCAGCGCCCGGCCGTTGTCGTCGTCCTTGACCGCCTCGAGCCGCTCGCCCATGCCGAGCAGCCGGGGGATCGAGAAGCCCCAGATGTCGGCGTCGAGCACGCCGACCGTACGCCCCTGGCGGGCGAGGGCGACGGCGAGGTTGACGGTGACGGAGCTCTTGCCGACGCCGCCCTTGCCGCTGGCGATCGCCAGCACCCGCGTCGACGCCGGTACCTGGGTGTCGCCGGCGTGCTGGCGGGCGTTCCAGCGCGCCTTGAGCATGACGTCGCTGCGCTCCTCCGGCGTCATCTCACCCCAGGCGATGCGCACGTCGCGGACGCCCGGGTGAACGCCGAGTCGGGTCTCCACCTCGCGCTTGATGTCGGCGCGCATCGGGCACCCGCCGATCGTCAGCTTGATGGTCACGGTGACGACGCCATCGTCTTCGACCGTCACGGCCGGCACCATGCCGAGCGTGACGATGTCGGCGCCGAGCTCCGGGTCGACGACGGTGCCGAGCACGGCGAGGACCTCCTCGCGGCTGGGCAGCGGAGGCCGTCGTCTCGGACATCGCCGGCATTTTAACGGCGTTCGCCGTGTAATCTCGACTCTGTGGGCGAACGACACGGCGCCGTCGCCGAGCGATCGAGTGCCGTCCCGCGACGTGCTCAAGGCGTTGGGAGACAACACCCGCTATGCGATCTACCTCGAGCTGGCCCGGGCGGCCCGTCCGCTCGGCACCGCCGAGATCGCCGAGGCGCTGGGCCTCCACCCCAACACGGTGCGTCCGCACCTCGACCGGATGCGCGAGGCCGGCCTGCTCGACGTGACGACGGACGGCCGCGGCGAAGTCGGCCGGCCGCAGCACCGCTTCTCGCTCGCCGCCGAGGCCCCGTCGCTCGGACTCGAGCCACCGACGGTTCCCGTGCTCGCCCGGATGGTCCTCAACATGGCTGAACGGCTGCAGGCCAGCGCAGCCGACGCCTTCGCCGTCGGTGAGGCCGAAGGCGCCAGTCGTGCCGCCAGCTACGCCGCCTACCCGTCGGCGCTGGAGGCGCTCGTCGACGACCTCGACCGGCTCGGGTTCGATCCCGTCGTCGCCGAGAGCGACACGCCCGGACAACGCCATCGTGGCGTTCGCCAACTGCCCGTTCGCCACGTACGCCGAGAGCCATCCCGACCTCGTGTGTGGCCTCCACCACGGTCTCGTCGCCGGATTCGTCGACACGATGGGCGACGCCGAGGTCGCCGAGTTCTGCTCGATCGCCCACCGCACGCCGTGCCAGGTCGAGCTCACCAGCAGGTAGCGGGCACATCGGAAATGTGCTCGGTAGACTCGTTGTTGCACGAAGTCTCCAAGGAGGACGAGCCGTGATCACGTTGACCGATGCAGCAGCCGGCAAGGTCAAGGAGCTGCTGGCGTCCGAAGGCGCCGACGACCTCGCCCTGCGTGTTGCCGTGCGCCCCGGTGGCTGCAGTGGGTTCTCCTACGAGATGTTCTTCGACGGCGAGTTCGCGGCCGACGACCAGCAGGCGACGTTCGGCGACTCCGTCAAGGTGGTCGTCGATCCCCAGTCGGCGCAGCTCCTCGACGGGGCGACGCTCGACTACAAGGACGGCCTGGAGCAGAGCGGGTTCGCCATCACCAACCCCAACGCCCAGCGCACGCTGCGGGTGCGGCCAGAGCTTCAGCTGACTCCCGCTCACTAGTGTCGGCGGCATGAACAAGCCGCTGGGGCCGTACTCGCCGTTCGTTCGAGCCGGTGACTTCATCATCGTGTCCGGGCAGGGTGGGATGCGCGACGGCGCCGTCGTCGAGGGCGGCGTCACCGCCCAGACCGAGCAGACGATGCGCAACATCTCCGACCGCCTCGCCGACGCCGGTGCGCAGCTGTCCGACGTCGTCAAGACGCTGTGCTTCCTCACCGACATGGGCACGTTCGCCGAGTTCAACGACGCCTACGCCGCGGCGTTCGGCGACCACCGCCCGGCACGCTCGACGGTCGAGGTCTCGGCCCTGCCCGGGAGGCATGAACGTCGAGGTCGAGGCCTGGGCGTACAAGCCAGCCTGAGGCGAACCCGTGACGACCCGCTGCGCCTGGGCCGACGCTCCGCCGAACACGGCCTACCACGACGAGGAGTGGGGCGTTCCGAGGCGCGACGCCGCTCGTCCTGTTCGAGTTCCTCGTGCTCGAAGGCGCCCAGGCCGGGCTGTCGTGGACGACGATCCTCAACAAGCGCGCCGGCTACCGCGCCGCCTTCGCCGGGTTCGATCCCGCCGCCGATCGCCGCCTTCGACGAGGCCGACATCGCCCGCTGCCTGGCCGACCCGGGCATCGTGCGCAACCGGGCGAAGGTGACCTCGGTCGTCGACAACGCCAGGGCGTGGCTCGAGCTCGACGACCCGGCGGGCCATCTGTGGAGCTTCGTCGGCGGCCACGCCGTGCAGAACCGCTTCAAGGCGATGAGCGACGTCCCCGCCTTCGACGAGCGGGCGGCGGCGATGAGCAAGGACCTCAAGCGCCGCGGGTTCCGCTTCGTCGGGCCGACGATCTGCTACCGCTGATGCAGGCGTGCGGGTTGGTCAACGACCATGTCGTGAGCTGCTTCCGCCACGACGAGTGCGCCGCCCTCGCCTGAGCGCTTCCGCCCGCCGTTCTGTGTCAGCATGGGCGACCACAGCGGGCGTGCACGCTGACACAGAGACTGGGGAGGTCAACGGTGAGCAGATTCCAACGGCGGATGATCGGCGTAGCGGCGGCGAGCAGCGGCGTTGGTGGCGGCGATCGGCCGTCCGCACCACGATGCCGCCCACGGCGTCATCAGACACGGCTGCCGCGTCGGCGAGCCGTTGCTCGTCTACGGCGTGTTCGCCACGCCGCTGGAGGAGCCGTGGGACGGCGCCATCCACACCGCCATCGAGGCGGTCGCCGAGAGCGGGGCGATCGAGTACAAGTGGGTCGACGGCCTCGCGACGTCGGACGAGATGGAGCGCGGCCTGCGCGACATCATCGAGACCGACAACCCCGACCTGATCATCGGGGACGCCTTCGCCGCCGAGGAGGCCGTGCGCGCCGTCGCTGCCGACTATCCGGACACGGCATTCGCCTTCGGCTCGGGCCAGGCGGAGGTGGCGCCGAACTTCAGCGTCTTCGACAACTGGATGCAGGACCCGGCGTATCTTGCCGGGATGCTCGCCGGCGGGCTCACCGAGTCCGGCACGATCGGAGTCGTCGCGGCGATGCCGATCCCCGAGGTCAACCGCATCGTCAACGCCTTCGTGATGGGAGTCGGTGAGACCAACGCCGACGCCACCGTCAACGTGTCGTTCATCAACTCGTTCTTCGACCCGGCGACGGCGGCGCAGGCCGCCGAGGCCCAGATCGCCCAAGGCGCCGACGTGCTCTTCGCCGAGCGGGCGGGGGTCATCGAGGTCGCCGACGAGAACGACCTGCCGGTGTTCGGGATGATGGTCGACCAGCACGAGCTGGCACCCGACAACGTCGTCGCCTCGCTCGTCTGGAACATGCAACCGACGGTCGAGGCGCTCGTCGAGCAGGTGTCCGGCGGGACGTACGAGGCGCAGAACCTGGCGCAGTACTCGTTCATGATCAACGGCGGCAGCTCGCTGACCGAGATCAACACCGACGTCGTGGTCGAGGTGCCCGAGGACCTCGTCACCCTCGTCGAGGAGCGCCAGGCCGAGATCCTCAGCGGCGACTTCGAGACGCCGATCGACGAGGAGGCGCCCGAAGGGTCGATCGACGTCACCCAGTAGGTGACCGCTGAGGACACGATTCCGCTCGTCGAGGCGGTCGGGATCACCAAGCGCTTCGGCGCGCTCCTCGCCAACGACGACATCAACCTGGCCGTCCACGGCGGCGAGGTGCACGCCCTGCTCGGCGAGAACGGCGCCGGCAAGACGACGCTCACGCGCATCATCTACGGGCTCAGCCAACCCGACAGCGGCGAGCTGCGCATCGGCGGGGTCGCCACCCGGATCACGTCACCGAAGGAGGCGATGGCGGCCGGCATCGGGGTGGTGACCCAGGAGTTCTCCCTCGTCGGACCGATGACCGTGACGGAGAACGTGATGCTTGCCGCGGTCGGCCTCGGCGCTGTCGACCTCCGTTCGGCCCGCAGCGCCGTCGAGGCGACCGCCTCCCGGATCGGGGTCGGCATCGATCCCGATGCTCGGGTCGAGCGGCTGTCGGTCGGCGAGCGCCAGCGTGTCGAGATCATCAAGGCGCTGCACCACGACTGCCGGGTGCTGATCCTCGACGAACCGACCGCCGTGCTCACCCCGCTGGACGTCGACGCCCTGTTCGGCACGATCCGCCGGCTGCGCTCTGAGGGCATCGGCGTCGTGTTCATCTCCCACAAGCTGCGCGAAGTCGTCGCCATCGCCGACCGCATCACCGTGCTGCGGCGGGGTCGCGTCGTCGCGACGCAGCCGGCCGGCGGGCTCGACACCAGCCGGCTCGCCGATCTGATGATCGGACACGCCGACGTGGCCGATGCGGCGATCGCCCCGGCCGTCGGTGCGACGCCCGTCACTGCCCGAGGCCGTGCCGGTTTCCGAGCCGCCCGTCGACACCGCCGCGGCGTTGGAGGTCCGCAACGTCACGCTGGACGTCGACGGTGTGCGCCGTCTCGACGACGTGTCGATCAGCGTCGCGCCGGGCGAGATCGTCGGTGTCGCCGGCGTCAGCGGTAACGGCCAGACCGAGCTCGTCGACGTCCTGTGCGCGACCACGGCCCCGACGTCCGGCACCATCCACGTCGACGGTGCCGACGTGACCGGCGCCGATCCTGTCGGGCGCATCCGCGCCGGGCTCGGGCGGATCACGGAGGATCGCCGCGGCAGCGTCGTTCCGCGGCTCACCGTCGAGCAGAACCTCGTCCTCGAGGACCTCGACCGCTTCCGCCGGTACGGGTTCACCCAGCGTCACCGGGTGCGCCAGCATGCCCGGCGGTTGATCGCCGACTTCGACATCCGTGCCGAGCCGCAGGACGCCGTCGCCGGGCTCTCCGGCGGCAACCTGCAGAAGGTGTTGCTCGCCCGGGCGCTGTCCCGCGACCCTCGCGCCCTCGTCGCCGCCCAGCCGACCCGCGGCCTCGACGTCGGCGCCTACGCCTACGTCCACGACCAGCTGCGCCGGCTGCGCGAGGCCGGCGGCGGTGTCCTGCTGATCTCGGAGGACCTCGACGAGCTGCTCGCCCTCGCCGATCGCATCGTCGTGCTGTTCGCCGGACGGATCATCGGCGAGCTGCCCCGTGCCGACGCCACGCCACGAGCGCTCGGCCTGTTGATGACCGGGCACGCGGTGCTCTCGTGAACTTGGTACTACGGGCGGGTTCGTCGCGGTGGCGGGCGCCGATCGCCGTAGCGCTCGCCGTCGTCGCGACGTTCCTCATCACGGCGATTCCGATCCGGGCCGGCGGCGCCAGCCCGGCGGCCGCCTACTGGCGCTACCTGATCACGCCGTTGACGTCGTGGAACGGCGTGCAGGAGGTCCTCCTCGCCGCGTCACCGTTGCTGCTGACCGGGCTCGCCGTCGCCATCGCCTTCCGCGCCGGCTACTACAACATCGGCGCTGAGGGACAGTTCCTCGCCGGCGCGATCGGGGCCACCGTCCCCGGCTTGTACGCGTCCGGGTTGGACGCCTGGCTCGCCCTGCCGCTCGCCCTCGCGGCCGGCGCCGCTGCCGGGTTGCTGTGGGCGCTGCTGCCGGCGTGGCTCAAGCGGGTAGCCGGCATCGACGAGGTGGTGACGACGCTGCTGCTCAACCCGGTCGCCTTGTTGCTGCTGCAGGGGCTGCTCAACGGACCATGGCGTCATCCGGAGAGCGGGTTCCCCGACTCCGAGACGTTCGGTCCCGGCTACGAACTGCCGACGATCTTCGGCAGCGAGCGCGTCCACGCCGGGCTGCTGATCGGCGTCGTGGCGATCGCCGCGACGGCGATCGTGATGTCGCTGACGCCGGTCGGGCTGCGCCTCAAGGCCGCTGGGCAAGCACCGGCGGCGGCGCGCTTCAGCGGCATCCGCGTCGACCCACCTGCAATGGTCGGCGGCGCTGCGTGTCGGGGGCGATCGCCGGGCTCGCCGGGGCGTGCCAGGTGCTCGGCGTGCAGCACCAGCTCACCGGCTCGATCGCCGCCGGCTACGGCTACACCGGCATCGTCGTCGCCTCGCTCGGCGCCCTCACCGCCGGCGGCGTGCTGCTCGTCGGTCTGCTCCTCGGCGACATCGCCGTCGGCGCCCAGAACGCCTCGCTCGTGTTGCAGATCCCCCAGCAGATGGGCGACATCGTCACCGCCGTCCTGCTGCTCACCGTCGTGTCGGCACTCACACTGCGCAACTACCGGATCGTGTGGCGGAGGCCGTCGTGAGCATCTCCTGGCTGGCCGTGCTGACAGCGATGTTCACGATCGCCACACCGCTGGCGTACGGCGCCCTCGGCGCGATCCTCGGCGAACGGACCGGCGTGCTCAACCTCGGCATCGAGGGGACGATGTACGCCGGAGCGTTCGGTGGCTTCCTCGCCGCCGAGAAGTCGGGCTCGCTGTGGCTCGGGATCGTCGCCGCGATCGCAGTCGGCGCCGCCGCTGGGGCGCTGATGGGACTGCTCACCGTGTCGATCGGCGTCAACCAGCACGTCGCCGGCATCGGCGTCACGCTCGGTCTCGTCGCCGCCTCCGACTACACCAGCCGTCTGCTCTACGGCACCGGCGTCCAGGCTCGTTCGCCGAAGTTCACCCGGTGGTTCGAGGACCTCGACATCCTCGCCCAGTACCCACCGACGTACGTCGTCTTCCTCGTCATCGCCCCGCTGCTGTGGTGGGTGCTGCGATCAACGGGTGCCGGCATGCGCCTGCGCGCTGTCGGCGAGAACCCGGAGGCTGCCGATGTCGCCGGGATCTCCGTGGCGGCGACCCGCTACGTCGCCCTCGTGTGCGGTGGCGTGCTGATGGCGCTCGGCGGTGCGTTCCTCACCCTCGCCACCCTCGGCAGCTTCACGATCGACATCGTCAGCGGCCGCGGCTGGGTGTGCATCGCCCTCGTCATCTTCGGGCGATGGGGCGTGTGGCCGACGATCGCCGGGGCGCTGCTGTTCGGCGTCACCGATGCCCTGCAGCTGCAGCTGGCGATCACCCCGGAGTTCGGCGACGTTCCCAACGAGCTGATGATCGCCGTGCCGTACCTCGTCGTGATCGCCGCCCTGGTGATCTGGGGGCGGGGCATCCGCTATCCCGGTGCCTACCTCCGCCCGTACCGGCGCGTGTGACAATCACTGGTTGTGAGCACCGACGCAGAGTTCCTCGAGTTGGCCATCGCCGAGGCCCGGGCCGGCCTCGCCGAAGGCGGCGTTCCGATCGGCGCCGCCCTCGTCGTCGATGGCGACGTCCTCGCCGTCGGACGCAACAAGCGCGTCCAGGAGGGCAGCGTCATCAAGCACGGCGAGACCGACTGCCTGGAGAACGCCGGTCGGCTGCGCGCCAGCGTCTACGCCCGGGCGACGATGGTGACGACGCTGTCGCCGTGCGACATGTGCACCGGGGCGATCCTGATGTACGGGATCCCGCGTGTCGTCGTCGGTGAGAACCGGACGTTCTACGGCGGTGAGGATCTGCTGCGCTCCCGGGGCGTCGAGGTCGTCGTCCTCGACAACGCCGAGTGCTTCACGATGATGTCCGAGTTCATCGCCGCCAACCCCGAGCTCTGGTTCGAGGACATCGGCGAGGAGGGCTAGGCGAGGCATTAGTCTCGCCGTCATGCCTGGCGTCATCGCCATCGTCGTCGTGTTGCTGCTGGTGATCCCCGTGATCGTGCTGTTGAGCGGGGGAGTGCTGTCGGCGGTGCTCGGGTTCTTCCTCGGCCGCGATGCCGATGGGCGCTACGAAGGCAGCGAGTTGCTGCAGCTCGACGACTGACGTGGCGATGCATCGCCACGACGGCACCAGCGAGGTGCTCACCCAGGCGATCGTGCGCTACGCCGTGGACCGCGTGCGGATGAAGCCGCCGCCGCTCGACCACCCGCGCACCCCCGACGAGTTGCGGGCGATGGTCGGTCGCACCGTGACGCCCAACGGCGTCGGCGGGCTGGAAGCGCTGCGCATCTTCAGCGAGGTGCTCGCCCCGGCGTGCATCTCCACCGACCACCCGCGGCACCTGTCGTTCGTCCCGGCGGCGCCGACGGAGGCGTCGATCCTGTTCGATCTCGTCGTCGGCGCATCGAGCATCTATGCCGGGTCATGGGTGGAGGGTGCCGGTGCCGTGTTCGCCGAGAACGAGGCGTTGCGCTGGATCGCCGATCTCGCTGGTCTGCCGCCGGAGGCGGGCGGTGTGTTCGTCAGCGGTGGCACGGCGGGCAACCTGTCGGCGCTGCTGGCGGCCAGATGGAAGTGGCGGGCCGATGCCGGTGGGGCACTCGACCGAACGCGCGGGCTGGTCCTCGGCTGCGACGGCGCCCATTCCTCGGTCGCCCAGGCCGCCAAGGCGATGGACGCCGACATCGTGCTGGCGCCCGCCGACGAACGCGGCCGGCTCACGGCCAGCGCCATCGACGCCACCATCGCCGGCCTCACCGAGGAGGACCGGCGGCGGGTGTTCGCCGTCGTCGCCACATCGGGGACGACGAACGCGGGTGTCGTCGACGATCTTGCCGCCGCCGCCGACGCCGCCGAACGGCTGGGCACCTGGTACCACATCGACGGCGCCTATGGCGGCGCCGGCCTCGCCGCCCCGAGCGTGCGCCATCTGTTCGCCGGCGTCGAGCGCGCCGACAGCTTCATCGTCGATCCGCACAAGTGGCTGTTCGCCCCGTTCGACTCGTGCGCCCTCGTCTACCGCGATCCGGAGGTCGCCCGTCTCGCCCACACCCAGCACGCCGAGTACCTCGACGTCCTCCACCACGACCACGACCACGCCAGCGCGGCGGCCGGATGGAACACGTCCGACTACGCCCATCACCTCACACGGCGAGCGCGGGGCCTGCCGTTCTGGTTCAGCCTGGCGACGTACGGCACCGACGCCTATGCGGCGGCGATCGAGACGACGTTGCAGACCACCCGCGCCGGCGCCCGCCTCGTCGACGACGCCGAACACCTCGAGCTGATCCTCGAGCCCGAGTTGTCGATCGTGCTGTTGCGCCGCCGCGGCTGGCGTGCCGCCGACTACCAGTCGTGGAGCGACGAGCAGCTGCGTCGCGGCGAGGCGTTCGTGACCCCGTCGTCGTGGCAGGGCGAGACGGTGCTGCGCTGGTGCATCGTCAACCCGGAGACGACCGTCGACGACCTGGCCGCCATCGTCGACACGCTCGCCTGACCAGATGGGCCAGCCTCCGTCTTGACGTAGCGGGCCGTTGCTGGCAACGATTGCAGGTATCGATTTCAGGCGCCACCGCACGACCATCGCCGACGTCGCCAAGCAGGCCGGCGTGTCGACCTCGAGCGTGTCGCGCTACCTGAAAGGCCAGCACGTCACCGGCTCGGCGGAGATCGCCACGGCGATGCACGAGCTCGACTACCGCCCGTCGGCGCTGGCCCGCTCGCTCAAGTCGGGGCGCACCGACACGATCGGACTCGTCGTCCCCGACGTCACCAACCCGTTCTTCGCCGGCGTCGTCAAGGGCGCCGAGTCAGTGGCCCAGGGCACCAGCTACCAGCTCGTGCTGTGCAACACCGACGAGAGCGCGGATCGCGAGCACGGCGTGCTGTCGACGATCCGGGACCGCGTCGATGGGCTACTGCTGGCGCCGGCGCGCGACGACGCCGAGACATCCGAGTCGCTCGCCGCCCTGGGTGTCCCGATCGTCCTCGTCGACCGCACACTGCCGGACCCCGGCGACGCCGATGCCGTGCTGATCGACAACGCCGGGGGAGCCGCCGCCGCTGCCCGCCTGCTGATCGAGGAGGGGCACCAGCGCATCGCCTTCGTTTCCGGTCCCCTCGACACCACCCCGGGCGCAGAGCGCCACGCCGGCTTTGTCGCCGAGTGCGAAGCGGCCGGCGTCGACGTGATCGTCGAAGTCGCCGACTTCAAGGAGCACGGCGGCTATCAGGCGGCGATGCGGTTGTTCGCCGGGGCCGAGCCTCCGACGGCGGCGTTCGCCGCCAACAACCTGATGACGATCGGCGTGCTGCGAGCGCTGCGCGATCTCGGCCTCGCCGTGCCGCGCGCCGTATCGGTGGTCGGCTTCGACGACCACCTGCTCGCCGATCTCCTCGACCCACCGCTCTCGGTCATCGACCGCGACGTCGAGAACCAGGGCGCCGTCGCCATGCGGATGCTGCTCGCCCGCCTGTCCGGGGACGTCACCGGCCCGGGCCGCACCGTCCGTCTCGACACCCGACTGATCCGTCGTTCGTCGACGGCCAACCACGGCCGGCGTGGCCGGGGAACGCAATGAACGTGCTGCCGGAGCCAGCCGAGATGCCGTCGATCCTCGTCATCGGCTCGATGATGATCGACCAGATCACCTACTGCGAGCGCGTTCCCGAGGAGGGCGAAACGCTGGTCGCTGACCGCTACGAGCAGGGGTTCGGCGGCAAGGGTGCCAACCAGGCGGTGATGGCGGCGCGCCTCGGGGCCAGCGTGACGCTGGTCGGCTGCGTCGGCGACGACGACCTCGGACGGGCCACGGTCGCCAACCTCGAGGCCCACGAGATCGACGCCTCGGGTGTGAAGACGATCGCTGGCTGTGCCACAGGGGTCGCACCGATCTGGGTCGACGGGAGCGGTGCCAACCGGATCCTCATCGCCCCCGGTGCCAACGACGCTGTTGACGCCGACACCGTGGCCGGCGGTTTCGCTGGCCGCGACGACGTTGCCGTCGTGCTCGCCCAGCTGGAGACGCCACAGGCGGCGAGCAGCGAGGCGTTCCGGCTGGCGCGGCAGCGCGGAGCCGTGACCATCCTCAACCCGGCGCCGGCGGCCGCCCTCGATGACGGGCTGCTCGACGTCACCGACTGGCTGATCCCCAACGAGAGCGAGTTCGAGCTGTTGTTCGGCCGCCTGCCCGACCTCGATGTCCTCGCTGCCGAGGCGGCCGAACGGCCCTTCGGGCTCATCGTCACCCTCGGCGCCGGCGGCGCGATCGTCAGTCGCGGCTCGCACACCTCGCTACGTCAGCGCGCCGCCCGCCGACATCATCGTCGACACCACCGGTGCCGGCGACGCCTTCGTCGGGGCGTTCGCCACGGGCTTGGCCGTCGGACTCGACCCCATCGATGCGACCCAACTCGGTTGCGTGGCCGGATCGCTGTCCGTGCGCCGCGCCGGGACGCAACGGTCGTTTCCCTCACGTCGTGACGTGGAGGACGAACTCAATCTCAAGCAAAGGGAGGAAGCATGAGTGAACCCATCACCATCGATCGGCGGCGGCTGCTGCGGATGTCGGCACTCGGAGGCGCCGGCTTGATCGTCGGACCGACGATCGCCAGCGCCCTCGGCACCCGCGTCGCCGCAACCGGCACCACGGAACCAGCGGCATTGACCGACCTCAACGTCCAGCTCGGCTGGATCGCCAACGTCGAGAACGCCGGCGAGTTCGTCGCCGCCACCAACGGCTACTACGCCGAGGAGGGCCTCAACCCGACGCTCACGCCTGGCGGCCCCGGGGCGATCCTCGAGCCGACGGTGGTGTCCGGAGCGGCGCTGATCGGCCTGTCCTCGGCCGACACGATCGCCCGGGCCAACGCCGAGGGCGCCGGACTCAAGATCGTCGGCGTCACGTTGCAACAGAACCCCTCGGCGGTGATGTCGTTGGCGTCCAACCCGGTGCCTGACGCGCAGAGCCTGGAGGGCAAGCGGCTCGGACTGCAGCAGACCGGTGATGCCATCTACCAGGCGTTTTTCATCAAGGCCGGCGTCGACGCGTCGCAGGTGACGATCGTCCCCGTGCAGTTCGACCCCGCCCCGCTGGTCGCCGGCGAGGTCGACGCCTTCGCCTCGTTCCAGACCAACCAGCCGATCGCTCTCGAAGCCGAGGGCATCGAGACGGTCACCTGGCTGCTCGCCGACTACGGCTACAACCTCTACGCCGACGCCTTCTTCGTCACCGAGGACACGCTCGCCGACGAGGCGGCGCGGGACACGGTCGTGCGCTTCCTGCGCGCCACCCGCCGCGGTTGGGAAGACGCCATCGCCGATCCGGCGGCTGCCGCCCAGATCGTCGTCGACGAGTACGGCGCCGAGCTCGACCTCGACGTGGAGACCCAGACGGCGACGCTCGAAGCGTTCGTGCCGCTGATCCAGACCGACGAGATCGCCGAGCAAGGTCTGTT
This sequence comes from Ilumatobacteraceae bacterium, assembly GCA_963732335.1. Classification (GTDB taxonomy): domain Bacteria; phylum Actinomycetota; class Acidimicrobiia; order Acidimicrobiales; family Ilumatobacteraceae; genus Desertimonas. The sequence continues at coordinate 54,958 of CAVSZO010000038.1, forward strand.
CTGGATGACGGACGAGGGCATCGCCGCCAATGTCGAGACGATGCAGTCGGTCGACATCGACGTCGACGAGACGCTGTTCACCAACGAGCTGCTCGAAGAAGCCTGATCGTGCGGGACCCCGGTGACGACCCGTGGGCGTCGGTGACGACGTCCACGGGTCTGCCCGCCGACGAGGTGATCTCGACACTGCAGAAGTCGATCCGCCGCGGCGAGGTGCGCAACGCCGTGCTGTGCGCCCTCGACCTGTCGGCCACGAGTCCCGCGCTCGACACCTACCTCTGGGACCGGCTCCACGTCATCGCCGTCGAGGACGTCGGCTTCGGGAACCCGTCGGCAGTCTCTGTCATCGTGGCCCTCGATGCAGCCCGCCAGCGTTTCGACGAAGCGAGCCACGATCGCTCCCTGTTCACGATCCACGCCGTGCGCCTGCTCGCCGAGTCGGCCAAGGATCGTTCCAACGACGAGCTCGCCAACGTCGCCCGCGCTGAGCTCGAACGGGGCGGACGCCCCGAGATCCCCGACCACGCCCTCGACATGCACACGCGCCGCGGCCAGCAGCTCGGCCGCGGCATCGAGCACTTCCTCACCGAGGGTGCCCGCGTCCACCCGGAGCTGGAAACGCGTGAACGCCGATGGCGGGCCGAGCTGCTCGCCCAGCTCGGCCTGCCGGCGGACGAATGACGGCGGAGGACGGTGCCCTCGATGGCCGGGCCGGTCTGGACATCAAGGGGTTGCGCAAGGAGTTCAGCCTCCGTGGGCAGACCATCGTCGCCGTCGACAACTTCGACTTGTCCACGTCACGCGGCGAGTTCGTCGCCCTGCTCGGTCCGTCGGGCTGCGGGAAGTCGACGGTGCTGCGAATCCTCGCCGACCTCGAACAGCCCACGAGCGGTGACGTCGCTGTCCACGGTGCCGCACCGTCGGTGCTGCGCCGCGCCGGCCGGCTGGGGATCGCCTTCCAGGATCCAGCGCTGCTTCCCTGGCGCACCGTCGAACGCAACGTGCGACTACCACTGGAGGTTGCCGGGGAACGCAGCCGCGGCACCAACGTGGCGGCGTTGATCGACCTCGTCGGTCTCGCCGGGTTCGAGCGGGCAAGGCCCGCACAACTGTCAGGAGGAATGCGCCAGCGGGCGGCGATCGCCCGCTCGTTGGTCACCGACCCCGACGTGCTGTTGCTCGACGAGCCGTTCGGCGCCCTCGACGAGATGACCCGCCAGCGCCTCAACGTCGAATTGCAGCGGATCTGGTCGGAGCGATCGATCACCACACTGCTGGTCACCCACTCGATCGCCGAGGCGGTGTTCCTCGCCGACCGCGTCGCCGTGATGTCGCCGCGGCCCGGACGGGTGATCGCCACCGTCGACGTCGAACTGGACCGGCCGCGGTCTCCCGACGTGCTGCGCAGCCCCGAGTTCCACGCCACCTGTGACGAGCTGACGGCACTGCTGTTCGGCACGGGAGCGAACGCGCAGCTATGAACACTGCCATCGCCATGTTGCGCCCGAGGATTGCCGGAGCCGCCGTCGCCGCGGGTGTGATCGTCGGCGGGTGGACGGCGCTGGCGACGTGGTGGGCGCCACGGGTGACCCCGACGGTGCCAGAGGTCGTACGTCAGCTGTGGAACGACCGTTCGTTCTACGTCCCGCACCTGCGCACGACCCTGGCCGAGGCGGCGTGGGGATACCTCATCGGCAACCTTGCGGCGATCGCCATGGCCGCCCTCATCGTGCTCGTGCGCCCGCTGTCGAGCATCCTCGAGCGGGTCGGCGTCGCCGTCTACTGCCTTCCGCTGCTTGCGCTCGGACCGATCCTCCAGATCGTCGCCCCAGGCAGCGCCGCCAAGGTGGCCCTCGCCGCCCTCGCCGTCTTCTTCACGACGATGGTGTGTTGCGTGGTCGGCCTGCGCAGTGCTGATCCGGCGAGTGTCGACGTCGTCCGGGCGGCCGGCGGTGGCAAGCGCCGATCGTTCGTCTCCGTTCGCGTCCCGGCGGCGCTGCCGGCGCTGTTCGCCGGGTTGCGCATCGCCGCCCCGGCGGCGCTGCTCGGGGCGATCGTCGGTGAGTACCTCGGCGGCCGCCGGGGGCTCGGCGTGGCGATGATCCAGTCGCAGTCCAGCTTCGATGTGGCGCGGACCTGGGGGCTCGCGGTCGTCATGGGTCTGACCGTCGGCCTCGTCTACGCCGTCACGGGGGTGCTTGCCCGCCTGCTGCTGCCATGGGCCGCCGGTGAGCGACCGCTGGCAGTCCTCCAACTCGGAGCCGGTCGATCGAGCGTGGCGTCGTCGGCCATGTCGATCGCCGTGTCGGCGGGCGTGCTCGTGGCTGGGTGGTGGGGACTGCTGCGGCTCTACGACCTCAACCCGTACTTCGCCAAGACGCCCGCTCACGTCTGGACGTTTCTGACGACGGTCAGCGACGATCGCACGGCGATGTGGTCGGCGTTCGGCACGACGGTCGTCGACACCGCGGTCGGGTTCGCCATCGGCCTCGCCGCTGCAGTCCTCGTGTCCGCCGCGGCCGTGGCGTGGTCAGCGGTCAACTGGGTGGTCACGCCCAGTGCCGTGGCGATGCGTTCGATCCCGATCATCGCGATGACACCGCTGATCGCCCTGATCTTCGGTCGCGATCTGAAGGCGGTGACCGTGATCGTCGGGCTCGTCACGTTCTTCCCGACGTTCGTCGCCCTGACGACGGCGATGCGCGACGCACCGGGGCAGGCCTGCGACCTCGTCGCCGCCTATGGCGGCTCCGCCGTGCGCGAACTCCTCGGTGTGCGGCTCCCGTTCGCTCTGCCGGCGCTGTTCGCCGCCTGCAAGATCGCCCTTCCGGCGGCGCTCAGCGGAGCGCTGCTGGCGGAGTGGCTGGCGACCGGCAAGGGGCTCGGCAGCCTGATGCTGCGGGCCACGGCGTCGTCGCGCTTCGCCCTCGTGTGGTCGGCGTCGACGGTCATCGTCGCCGCGTCGGTGTTCGCCTACGGCCTGGTCGGGATGGTCGAGTCGCTCGTCGCCCGGCGCCTCGGCACGCCGCCGAGTGTGAGGTTCAGGCCGGTGAGATGCGCACGCTATGCGTGCGCATCTCATCGCGCCGTACGGCGGAATTGCGAGACTGGGACGATGCACGACCTCGTGATCGCCGGAGGGCGGCTCGTCGCCACGATGGACGACGACCGGCGGGAGCTGGACGACGGATGGGTCGCCACCGCCGCTGGCTTGATCACCGACGTCGGCTCGGGTCCGGCACCGCCGGCGGAGCAGGTTCTCGACGCCACCGACTGCCTGGTCACGCCGGGGCTCGTCAACACCCACCACCACCTGTTCCAGAACCTCACCCGCGCCCACCCGCTGATGACCGACAAGCCGTTGTTCGGCTGGCTGCAGTCGCTCTACCCGCTGTGGTCGGCGCTCGACACCGAGGGCGCCTACCTGTCGGCCTGGGTCGGGCTGGCCGAGCTGGCGTTGTCCGGGTGCACGACCTCGACGGATCACCTCTACCTCCACCCCCGCCGCGCCGGCGACCTGCTTGCCGCCGAGATCGATGCCGCCGCCGACCTCGGGGTCCGCTTCCATCCGACCCGCGGCTCGATGTCGCTGTCGCAGAAGGACGGTGGCCTCCCGCCCGACGACGTCGTCGACGACGACGACGCCATCCTCGCCGCCTGCGAGGAGGCCGTCACCCGCTTCCACGACCGCTCGTTCGGGGCGATGGTGCAGATCGCCCTCGCCCCCTGCTCGCCGTTCACCGTCACCGAGCAGCTGATGGTCCGCTCGGCCGAGCTGGCCGAGCGGCTCGACGTCCGCCTGCACACCCACTTCGCCGAGAATGCCGAGGACGACGCCTTCTCGCTGGAGCGGTACGGCTGCCGGCCGACCGACTACCTCGAGCGCACCGGGTGGATGTCCGACCGGGCGTGGCTCGCCCACTGCGTGATGCCGAATGCCGCCGAGATCGTCCGGCTTGGGGGCGGCGAAGGTTGGAGTCGCCCACTGCCCGTCGAGCAACCTGATCCTGTCGTCGGGGATCGCCCCGATCGTCGACCTCCGCGCCGCCGGTGTCACACGTCGGGCTCGGTGTCGACGGGTCGTCGTCCGCCGACTCGGCCAGCCTGTGGCTGGAGGCGCGCCAGGCGATGCTCCTCGCCAAGCTGCGCAACGGCGCCGCAGCCGGCACGGCGCGGATGGCGCTGGAGCTGGCGACACGCGGCGGCGCCGCCTGCCTCGGGCGCACCGGCGAGCTCGGCGAGCTGCGCCCCGGCGCCGTCGCCGACATCGCCGTGTGGCCGCTCACCGGGCCGGCATTCGCCGGGGCGATCGCCGACCCAGTGGAGGCGTGGTTGCGCTGCGGTCCGGTCGGCCGCCCGGCACACCGTGATCGACGGCAAGCCGGTGGTTCTCGACGGCCGTCTCGTCCACCCGCACGTCGAGGAGCGCCTCGCCGCCCATCGCCGCGTCGCGGCCGCGATGCAACGGTTGGTGTGAGCGGGCCGCCCAGGCCGTGCGACGGCCGCCCGGCCGCGGATTCCGGCAGACTTGGAGGCCGTGCCCGAACCGATGACCCGACGAGTGCTCTTCGGGGCCGGGCTGGCGGCGATGGCCCTGGCCGTCGGCGGCTGTGGCGACGATGACGACGAGGCCGCTGGCGGCACGCTGCCGCTGTTCGGCGGCACGGTGCCCGCTGGACGGGCCGGCGATCGACCTCACCCCGTCCCAGAGCGGCGGCGGCGGCGGACGCGAGGTGGTCGTGATCGGCGATTCGATCACCGTGGCCGCCGCCCCACAGATCGTGGCCGGGGCGACCGCGATCGATGCCGACGTGACCGTCCTCGCCGAGGTCGGGCGACGGATCACGTTCGGCAGAGAACCGCCGGCCGGCACGGATGTCCTCGCCGAGGTTCTCGAAGACGGCGACCCCGATCTCGTCGTCGTCGCCCTCGGCACCAACGACATCGGCAAGTACACGACGATCGAGGAGTACGCCGAGCAGGTCGACGAGCTGGTCGGTCTGCTCCCCGAGGATCAACCGCTCGTGTGGATCAACACGTACCTGTCGCGGTTGCCAGACGGCTCATCTGCGTTCAACGCCGCGTTGCTGGAGACGCTCAGCGACCGCGGTACGGCGACGATCGGGCGCTGGTCGTCGATCGCCCAGCGGGACGGCATGCTCCGCGACGGCGTCCATCCCAGCGAAGACGGCACGCAGGAGTTCGCCGACCTCGTCGTCAACGAGATCGAGAACTGGCTGGGCTGACCTCGCCGCTTGCGGCTGCAATGTTGCGAACCGGAGCAACTCGTCGGCGTGGGTTCGCCAGAGGTCGTCAGATGTAGCTACGGCGCTCGATGATCCGCATGCTGATCCAGCCGGGCAGGATCGGCAGCCAGTACGTCGCCAGTCGATAGGACAGGACCGTGGCGACGGCGATGGCACCGTCCATGCCGATCGCCGTGAACCCGGCGACGAGGGCGGCCTCCATCGCGCCGAGCCCTCCCGGTGTGGGCGCCGCCGCGGCGAGGAGCGACGCGCCGAGGTAGACGGCGCCGACCTGGGCGAGGCTGACCCCGCCGTCGAAGGCGTTGGAGGCGCACGTGAGGGCCACGATGTAGGCCAGCGTGACGCCAATCGACCCGAGGAACAGGGCGAGCATCCGGCGCGGCGACCGGCTCAGCGCGGCGACGCTGGCCAGCGACTGCTTGACCGCCGGCACGACGTGGGCGGACACCAGCCGGCGGCCGCGCCGCGTCGCCATGGCGATGCCGAACAACGCCAGCACGACAGCGATCACGACGAGCAGCTTGCTGCTGCTCGGCATCGAGAACCCGCTGCCGCTCCGTCCCGCCCAGGCGAAGAACACGAACAGCAGGACGATGTGGACGATCCCGCCGGCGATGACGTTGAGGCCGATGCCGGTGACCGCCTGGGCGGACGGGAACACCGGCCTTCTGCAGGTAGCGCACGTTGAGCGCCATGCCGCCGACGTTCGCCGGCGTCACCCGGTTGACGAACGACGAGGCCAGCTGGGCGAGGATGGTCGGCACCAACGGCAGCCGTTGCGGCACACCGCCCGTCATGCCGATGCCGGCGGCGACGTACGTGACCCCCGACATCACGACGCAACCGGCGAGCCAGCCCCAGTTGGCCGAGCGGATCGCCTCGATGCTGTCGTCGACGTTGGCGAGCTGCGGCAGCAGGAAGTAGAAGGCGCCGGTGAGCGTGGCGATCATCAGGAGCGTGCGTGGTCGCACCCGGACAAGTCGCTCGAGTGGCTCCGGCACGACACCGGTTGCCTCGCCGACCTCGTCGCGGACGGCCTTGAGCAGCGACTTCGATGCCTGCCGGCGGGTCGCCGCGGTCAACGCCAGGGGTTGGACGAACGGCGTGGCGGCGGCCAGATCGGCGGGCGGGAGGGTTCGGGCGGCGGAGGCGGTGGCGGCCTCCGGCCCGGCGATGGTGGCCAGTGAGACGACGAGCTCGGCGCGGTCGAACGCCTGCAATCGGGGCTCCGCTGCCGCCTCGGCACTGCCGAAGTCGACGATGACCGGACCGTCGTCATCGACGACGACGTTCGCCGCGCGCAGCGCCCGGTGGGCGATCCCGGCGGCGTGGAGGGCGCGGGTCTCCGCCCACACGGCATCGAGGAGCTCGGTGCTGAGCGCGTCCGCGGTCAGCGTGTCGAGCTGACGCCCGCCGACGTCTTCCATCGCCAGGACCATCGATCCGTCGGCCAACCCGACCAGGGCGCGCAGATCGGGACACCGCACGCCGGCGCGCCTGGCGAGGAGGAGGAGCAGCCCCTCGTGCTCCACCGCACGTTCCAGCGAGCCGCCCAGCCACTCGTCACCGGGATCGCGGAGCAGCAGCGTGCGGTAGCCGCGGTACAGCAGGTCGGCGTCGCGGCTGTCCCGGGCGTAGACCTTGACGAACGCCGACGTGCCGTCCCCCAGCGCGGCCCGGTAGAGCTGCGACCGCCCGCCGGTCGCCCGCTCGAGGGTCAGCGCAGTCACCGGCAGCCCGGACTGCTCGAGCGCCGCGGCGACGGCACGAGGGGTCGGCCGGCGGTTCGGGGCGCCGAGGAGGACGAGCACGGCGGCCCCGATGAACGTGCCCACGGACACCGCCAGCAGCACTTCGGCGAGGCCGGCGCTCCCGGCAATCAGGATCGTGACAGCAACGAGGAGGAGACCCCGATCGACGCTGCGGCGCCACGTCCTCGCCAGCCATGGCTTGCCGACGGCGCCAGCCGCCGCCGCGCCGGCGAGCACACCCGCCGATGGGAAGCGCGCCGGGATCAACCAGAAGTCGTCCTCCAGCGCCTCAGCGACTCCACCGGGGATGCCGATGGCGCGGTCGAGGAGGGTGTAGGCGCCGAAGCCGAGTGGCGCCGGCAAGGGCGAGGTGGAGGAGCCGTCGCCAGCGCTGTCGGGCGACCAGCGCCGCCACAACGAGTCCCGGGACGAGGATGGCCGCGACCTGAGCGATGGTGACGGCCAGCTGCCGAACGGTGACGGGGATGAGGGCGACGACGTCGGCGACGTCCTCGCGCAGCCCGTCGTTGGTCCCCTCCGCCAACTCGACGAACAGGACGAGGACGATCGTCATCAGGCCCCAGACGACGAGACGGATCACGTCGCCGGGATGGCGGTAGTAGCGCTCGCCGGGGGGCAGGTCGTCGAAGCGGCTGTCCACCGACATCGCTTCCGGCGTCGTGGTCGCCAGCGCGCTCAGGGCCCGCTCGACCGTCACGTCGTGCCATCCCGAGCGACGGCGGCAACCACCCGCAGTACGAGCACGGCACCGACCAGCAGGCCGCCGAAGCCGAACGCCTCGAACAGTCCGGTCTGCCCGGCGAGCTGTGGCCCGTCGTCGGTCGCCGCGAGCAGCCAGGCCGACGTGACGAGGAACGACGTCCCGGCAAGGACGAGCAGCAGACGGTTGGCCAGGGTGCGCACGATCCGCCCGCTGTCTTCGTCGAGGATGCCGCGCACGCGCAGCTCGCCTCGCCCGGTCAGGGTGAGGATGCGGTCGACCTGGTCCGGCAGGCGGCGGAGGTGGGGGAGCATCGCCAGCAGCTCCTGCCCAACCAACTCCTTGCGGTCGACGATGGGCCGATCGTCGTCCTTGCGTTCGACCAACCGCATGGCCGCGGCCACGAACGCCAGGTCGGGAACCAACACGCGCAACGTGCCATCCACCGTGACGAGCGCCCGGGACAGCAGCACGACATCGGTGGGCAGGCGCATGCCGAAGCGGGACAGCGTGGCAACCAGCTCGTCGAACACCGCCGGATCGACCGACGCGCCGGGCCGCACGTGGTCAGCCATCAGCCGGGCGAGGGCGCGTTCCAACTCGTCGGGCGAGGTCGTGTCGGTGAACTCGGCCACCCGCTCGACTCCGTCACGGAGCAGGCTGACGTCGCGGCGGGCGAGGGCGACCATGATGTCGACGATCGCGGCCTGTTCGATCGGGTCGAGGCGCCCGACCGCCCCGAAGTCGATGAGCCCGAGTTCGCCCCCAGCGAGAACGAACACGTTGCCTGGGTGCGGATCAGCGTGGAACACGCCGATCCGGATGATCTGGTCGAGGGTGGCGCGCAGCAGCTCGTCGGCGAGCCGGTGTCGATCCACGTCGGCCTCGTCCAAGCGTCCGATATCGGAGACCGTGACGCCCTCGAAGCGCTCCTGGACGAGGACCCGCCTCGTCGACAGGTCCCGGTGCACCGCAGGGACCCGAACCGTCGAGCGGTCGCCCAGCAGGGCGGCCATCTCACTCATCGCGTCCGCTTCGTGGCGGAAGTCGACCTCCTTGCGCAGGCCCGTGGCGAACTGGGCGAGCAGGTCGCCGGAGCGAACCCCCTGGCCGAACGGCGTGCGCCGTTGGGCCATGTTGGCGAGCAGCGTGAGGGCAGCGAGGTCGCGCTCCATCATCGCCTCGATGTCGGGGCGCTGCACCTTGACGACCACCGACTCGCCCGAGCGCAACCGCGCCCGATAGGTCTGGCCGATCGAGGCGGCGGCGAGGGGCTCCCAGTCGAATTCGGCGAACACCTCGTCGACGGCCGCTCCCAGTTCCTCCTCGAGCACCGCGGCGATGCGATCCTGTGGCTCGGCGGGCACGCGGTTCTGCAACTCGGCGAGCTCGTTGCAGATGTCCGGCGGCAGCAGGTCGACGCGGGTGGCGGCGATCTGCCCGAGCTTGACGTACACCCCGCCGGCCTGCTCGAGCACGCGCCGCAGGCGCACTCCGGGCGCGTCGACGGTGCGCTCGGCACGATTCGGGGCCGACAGGAACGGTCCGAACCCCTGCTCGCGGCAGAGCCGGACGAGTTCGCGGTAGCGGCGCAGCACGGAGATCCGTCGGCGGATCGCCCGAATCGGACGGGGAGTGACGAAGAGACCGGCGCGCTCGCCGAAGGCGAGCGAACCGGGTCGGGCGAGCAGATCGAGGAGGACCGCGGCGGCCATCGTCGCCGGAATTCCGATCGCCACGAGGTGGATGGCCAGTCCGTCGGCCCCCCACTCCCAGTCGTTGACCCCGAGGGCCACGAGCACCGCCATGCCCCAGCCGATCGCCGCCGCCACGAGGCCGGTGACCCAACCGCGCCGCCCGCCGAGCAGTCGCAGCGACAGCATCGTCGTCGCCACGGCGAGCCCAGCGAGCAGAGGAAGCGCAGCACCGCGACTCATCGCGTCTCACCCACGCACGGTGGTGCCCCGAGACCACAGAGACTGAGCCCGGTGCGATCCTCCACGAGGTCGACCAGCTCGTCGCGCGGCTGGAACGAGAGGGCGCTGTCGAGCTCGACGAGCAGGGACGCGCTGGCCGTGTCGTCGAGGTCGAAGTCGACGGTGACGCACGCCCCGTCGAACAGGTACGTCCTCGTGGCCCGCACGTCGGGCGGCAGCTGCGTCGGCGCTTCGTACCGTCGCGCTCCGACCTCCTCACTCGGTACCTCGACCGCGTCTCCGAGTTCGCACTCCCGCTGCGGCTCCAGGGTCACCTCTACCCGGTGATCGGACGCCTGCAGCACGAAGTGGCTGTGCCCGCGCTTGACGACCACCTTTCCGACCTCCCAGCCCGCAGGAATCGAGGAGATGCACGGGATCAAGGGTGCCGTGGGCACCGACTGCGCCATCAACACCATCACGTCGTTGGTGCCGCACGTCGCCGCGGCCTGATCCCGTCCGGGCCGCCCAGGGTCGTTGAGTGGCAGTTCGGCGGGGAGGAACATCCCGTACACGTTTTGGATGAACAGCAGCGAGCCGGCGAGCAGGGCGAGCACGAGAATGATGCGGCGCGGTCCCCAGCGTTGCAGGGAGATCGGCTGGCGTTGCGGGGCGAGGCGGCGGAACTGGGTGACGAGATCGCGACCGTCCTTCTTGAGCATCACCCGCAGCTGCGTCGGGCTGGCGATGCCGCGGGCGGCGGCGAAGGCTTCGGCGATCTCGTCGGGGGTGAAGTAGGCGAGGGCGCGCTGGTAGACGCGTTCGGGGTCCGTGCGGACGGCGAGGACGAGCATCATGTTGGCGAGGTCGACGGCCTCCCGCCATGGTGACGGGCGAACCTGGGCGAAGGCGACGTCGATGAGGTGCAGGTGCCCGTCCTTGACCAACAGGTTGGCCGGCTTGATGTCCCGGTGGGCGACGCCGGAATTCCACAGCTGGCGGACCAGGGCAAGCCCTTCGTCGATGATCTGATCGTCGACCTCGGCGTCGCCGATCTCCTCGGCACCGTCGAAGAACTCGGTGACGAGCAGGTACTCGCGCTCGGGGGTCAGCTCGACGATGCCCACGGACCGCGCCGTGGGCAGGCCGGCGTCACCGAGCAGGCGCATCGCGTAGTCCTCGTGCTGGATCAGCTGGCGCACCGACCTGAACGGCTTCTCGTCCTCGAGGTTGCCGTAGAGGATCGTCCGCCCGAGCTTGTACCAGCGGTCGGCGCGGACATGGTTCATCGCGTAGAGCTTCCCGAACAGGTACGTGTCGGGATCGCCGGCGATCCGCAGCCGCAGCGGGGTCGACCCGCCGGAACCGGCGAGCCCGACCGGCTTGCTGTCGACGACGGTGAGCCCGAGTTGGTCCTGCACGGCCTGGCGGATCGCTGCCCCGCGGCGTCCCGTGACGTCGAGATGGGCGGTCTTGCCGCGCCGGTAGGCGACCGGGAAGAACTCGTTCGGCGTGAAGAAGCGGAACGCCAGCAGCGGGATGGCGACGCCGATCGCCACCGCGGTGAGGACGTCGAAGGGATGGTCGATGCCGAGGTACAGGCGGGCGATCGCAACAAGGACGACGACGGCGCAGCCGACGAACTTGGCGATCGTCCGCGGCCTGCCGGGAACCACGACGGCGTAGATCACGCCGACGACCGTGAAGCTCACGATGGCAACCGCCGCCGAGGGCAGCGAGTAGCCCTCCCAGCGGCCGATCTGGGTGACGTCGTAGGGCCGGGGTCTGGCGTACATCCCGATCAGCAACACGCCGATGACCTGGAAGACGAAGGCGCTCGCCAGGTACGTGAACAGGTGGCGCCAGCGGCGGAACACGACCATCGACACGAGTAGGCAGATCGCCACGACCGACAACGTCCAACCCGTCGCCGCTCGATCGACCGCACGCAGGATGTCGGTCAGCCAGCCGGTGCGGGCGCGGGCGAAGCCGCGCGAGACGGCGGCGTCCACGCGATCGGTGACCCGCCGTGCCCACGCCGAGTGCACGGTCACGACCATCCACGCGATCAACAGGATCGAGCCGGCGAGCCACAGCTTGCCGGTCGTGCCGATCGTCCTCGGCAGTGGTGGCGGGGCGCCGGTCGGCCGTCGCCGCCGGCGTCCCCAGCGGGCGGACGGCGGAACATAGGTGACGGCCCCGTGGCCGTCGAGCTGCTGTGCTGATCGCCGGTCGCTCGCTCGTGGTCATGTGAGCCCCTCGGCCCGCAGCCAGTCCGCGGCGATCGCCGCGACATCGTCAGCGCCAGGCGTCGCCGCGTCGACCGTGTTGAGCTGGCGCAGCGAGTCGGTGTCGAGCTCGTGCGAGACCGCGTTGATCACGGCGACCGACATCGGCACCCCACCGTTCGAGGATCTCACGTGTGGACCAGCGGGGTGATGTTCTCGGCGGGCTGGAGATGTCGGTCATCGGTCAGCTCGACGTAGTCGACGAGCTGCGGGTCGGTGCTGAACAGCAGGGCGACATCGACGTAGCCGTCGCCGAGCGCCTGGTGCGTGACCTGTCCGCCGGCCTCGAGGGCGACGAAGTCGGCGAACTCGAGCCCATACACATCACGAAGCCCGACCTGGCACAGCGGGCGCGTCGGCGCACTCGGGCGGACCGCCGAGGACGAGCTCGGGGGCGACAGCCGCCAGATCACTGAGTGTGGTCAGCCCGTACCGTCGAGCGGTGTCCTCGCTGACGACGAACGTGTTGACGTTCTCCGCCGGTGCTGCGTCGAGGGCGGTGATGGTGCTTCCGGCGACGACACCCTCGAGGGCACGGTGGTTCGTCGCCGGGTCGGCGCTGGGCGCGACGGCACCGGCGCTGAAGAAGGCCACCGCAGTCCCGCCGTACTCCGGCACGAGCTCGATCAGTCCGGCATGCAGGGCGGGACCGACGAACTCTCCGGGGCCGAGCCCGAGCGCCCGTTCGACGCGGAACCCGCTCTCCTCGAGCGCCTGGCTGTACAGCTCGGCGAGCAGCACGCTCTCGGGGAAGTCGAACGAGCCGACCGTGATGGCGTCGTCGCCGAGGACGTCCGGCGCGACGATGCCCTCGTCGTCGTCCTGCGCACGCGGCCGATGCGTGAGCAGATGCCGCCCGCCGACGATGATCGCTGGACGGATCGTGGGTCCACGTCGACCACCTCCCGACGCGGGCAGCAATAACGTCGCTCCTGTGGCTCGCCGGGACGAACTGATCGCCATAGCCGTCGGTCTGCTCGTGCTCGTCGCCGGCGCCTTGGTCGCCGGCGACGGGACGGTGCCGGGGTGGGAGGAGGGCGTTTTCCATGGCGTCAACGGGCTTCCGGACTGGCTCTACCCGATCGTGTGGCCGGGAAACCTCCTCGGTGCACTCGTTCTCGTTCCGATCGTCGCCGTGCTCGCCCTCAGCGTGCGCCAGTACTGGCTCGCCCTCGCCGTCGTGATCGCCGGCGTCGTCAAGCTCGTCTCCGAGCGGGTCGTCAAGGCAGTCGTCACGCGTGAGCGCCCGGGCACGTCGATCGGTTCGGACATCGAAACACGTGGCGACGTGAGCGTCAGCGGTGAGAGCTTCGTGTCCGGACACGCCATTCTCGCCGCTGCGGTAGCCATGGTCGTGGCGCCGTATGTTCCGCGGGGCGGCCGCATCGCCCTCGGGCTGCTCGTCGTGTTCGTGATGTTCGCCCGCGTCTACGTCGGCGCCCACAACCCGCTCGACGTGATCTGTGGTGCCGCCCTCGGCGTCGCCCTCGGCGCGGCGATCAACCTCGCGCTCGGCGCGCCGCGCCGGTCACAGTCGCGGTGACGGTCGAGCAGGTCTCAGCTCGTCCAGCGCGTCTGGCCGAAGCGATAGCCGACCGAGCGCACGGTCTCGATCATGTAGGCGTGCTCCTCGCCGAGCTTGGCGCGCAGGCGGCGGACGTGGACGTCGACGGTGCGCGCCCCGCCGTAGTACTCGTAGCCCCACACGCGGTTGAGCAGCACCTCGCGGGTGAACACCTTGCCGGGGTTCTGGGCCAGGAACTTGAGCAGCTCGTACTCCATGTACGTGAGATCGAGGTGTCGCCCGCTGATCGTCGCCTGGTACGTCGCCACGTTGAGCTGCAGCTCGCGGTACTCGACGACGTCCTCCGTCGGTGCCGCCCCGGTACGCCACAGCAGGTGGCGGATCCGCGCCTCGAGCTCGGCCGGATGGAACGGGAGCAGGCAGAAGTCGTCGAACAGCTCGTCGCGGAGGTCGAGGTCGGCGATCTGGGCGCCACCGACGAGGATCAGCAGGCGGGCCGCCGGACCGCCCGCCCCGTTCTTGCGCAACGCCCGGATGAACGCCCACGCCGAGGCCGAATCCTCGGACGCGTCGACGATGACGCCGGCCCACCCGGCCGACGGCTCGTGCTCGGCCGCCTCTGCGGCAGTGCTGACGGCCTTCCACCGATACCCGCCGAGATCGAGCGTGCGGGCGAGCTCGGGAGAGACCGTCGTGGCGAACACGGCGAGAAGGTCCGCTGTTGCCGGATCGGCGGACATGCTCACGGACGAACGTTCCTCACCATCCGCACCTACAGCGCCGTCAGGTAGCGCTGGATCTCGAAGTCCGAGACGTGGGTCTTGTAGGCCTGCCACTCCCGCCACTTGTTGCGCAGGAACCACTCGAAGATGTGGTCGCCGAGTGCCTCGTGAACGAGGTCGGACGTCTCCATCGCGTGCAGCGCCTCGGCGAGCGACTGCGGCAGCCGGCCGATGTCGAGCTTGGCGAGTACGTCGTCGTCGATCTCGAAGAGGTTGGCGTCGGCCTCGGCCGGCAGCTCGTAGCCCTCGGCGACGCCACGCATCCCGGCCGCCAGCATCAGGGCGAAGGCGAGGTACGGGTTGCATGCCGGGTCGGGCGAGCGGTACTCGACTCGCGTCGCCGTCGGGTTGCCGCGCTTGGCGATCGGCACACGAATCAGACCGCTGCGGTTGTTGCGCGCCCACGACACGTGGATCGGCGCCTCGAAGCCGGGGACGAGACGCTTGTAGCTGTTGATCGTCTGGTTGGTGATCGCCGTGATCTCCGATGCATGGCGCAGCAGCCCGGCCATGAACGCCTTGGCCGTCGCCGACAGGTTGTAGCTGTCGGCCTCGTCGTAGAACTCGTTGCGGTCGCCGCGGAACAGCGACATGTGCGTGTGCATCCCCGAGCCCTGCACGCCCTGCAGCGGCTTGGGCATGAACGTGGCGTGCACCCCCTGCGACGCGGCGACCTCGCGGACGACGAGGCGGAACGTCATCACGCTGTCGGCCATCGTCAGGGCGTCGGTGTGGCGAAGGTCGATCTCCTGCTGGCTCGGGGCGTCCTCGTGGAAGCTGTACTCGACGGGGATGCCCATCGCCTCGAGCGTGCGGATCGTCTGCTTGCGCAGCGTTCCGGTCACGTCGTTGGTGGTGAGGTCGAAGAAGCTGGCGTCGTCGAGCGGCTGCGGCGGGGCGCCCTTCTGCGGGGCGGCGAGGTAGAAGAACTCGATGTCGGGGGCGACGTAGAAGATCAGCCCCTCTTTGTGGGCCGCCTGGACGTGGCGCTTGAGCACGTGGCGGCAGTCGCCGCCGAACGGAGTGCCGTCGAGGTTGTGGATGTCGCAGAAGATCCGCGCCTCGGGGTCCTTCGTGTCGCCGAAGGGCAGCAGCTCGAACGTGTTCGGATCGGGGACCGCCAGGACGTCGGCCTCCTGGATCCGCGAGAAGCCCTCGATCGACGAGCCGTCGAACGTCATCCCGTCGGCGAGGGCGTTCTCCAGTTCGGCCGGAGAGATGGCGAAGCTCTTGAGGTTGCCGAGGATGTCGGTGAACCACATCCGCACGAGGCGCACGCCGCGCTCCTCGACGCTGCGCATGATGTACTCACGCTGCTGCTCCTGGAGTTCAGCTCACGGCGTCATTCTCGCAGGTCCTTCGTGGTTCTAGCCCTTCTCGATCGCCGAGCAGACCGTCTCGGTGAGCAGCCGGGCGACCACGTAGGGGTCGACGTTGGCGTTCGGGCGACGATCCTCGAGGTAGCCCTTCTGGTCGTTGTAGACGTGCAGCGGGATGCGGACCGACGCCCCGCGGTCGGACACGCCGTAGCTGAACTTGTTCCACGGCGCCGTCTCGTGATGGCCGGTGAGGCGGTCCTCGATGCCGTGGCCGTAGTTCTTGACGTGCACCTCCCAGTTCTTCTCCAGCGCCTTGCAGGCCTTGATGATCGTGTCGTAGCCGCCCTCTTCACGCATCTCGCGGGTGGAGAAGTTGGTGTGCGCGCCGGCGCCGTTCCAGTCGCCCTTCATCGGCTTGGGGTCCAGTGTCGCGGCGACGTCGAACTCCTCGGCGGTGCGGTAGAGCAGCCAGCGGGCCACCCACAGCTGGTCAGCCACCTCGAGCGGCGGCAGCGGGCCGATCTGGAACTCCCACTGCCCGATCATCACCTCGGCGTTGAGACCGCTGTAGGCGAGTCCGGCCTCGATGCAGTTGTCGAGGTGCTCCTCGACGATCTCGCGCCCGAAGATCTCGTCTGAACCGACACCGCAGTAGTAGCCGCCCTGTGGCGCCGGGAAGCCGCCGATCGGGAAGCCGTACGGACGGCCATCCTTCATGAACGTGTACTCCTGCTCGATGCCGAACAGCGCCTCGTGGCTGGCGTACTTCTTCGCCGTCTTGACCAGGGCGGCGCGGGTGTTCGTCGGGTGCGGCTTGTCGTTGGCCCCCCACACCTCGCACATCACGAGGACGTTGTGGCCGCCGCGGATCGGGTCGGGACAGTGGAACACCGGCTTGAGCACGCAGTCGCTCTTGTCGCCCGTGGCCTGGTTGGTGCTCGAACCGTCGAAGCCCCAGAGCGGCAGTTCGGCGCCGTCGTGCAGGATCTTCGTCTTCGAGCGCAACTTGGCGGTCGGCTCGGTGCCGTCGATCCAGATGTATTCAGCCTTGTAGACCACGTGTTCCTTCTCTTGTGTCATGTGCCCGCCGGGCACGCTGGTGCGCGGGGCTTCCACCCGCCCCTAATCCTGGGGGGCCAGCGTTGCCGATCCGTTGCCTCATTGTGAACGCTGTGTAAACCGGCTGCCGTGCCGACGTGGGTACCGTGATCGGCCGTGACCGACACCAAACCCCGCTACCACGAACCCGGCTGGTTCACCACCAAGGTGTTCAACCCAGCCGTCAACCGGCTCACTCGCTGGGGCATTTCCCTCAAGGGTTCCCGTGTGCTCGAGGTACCCGGCCGGACGTCCGGTGAGATCCGCACCACCGTCGTCAACCTGCTCACCGTCGGCGGGCAGCGCTACCTGGTCGCCCCGCGTGGCGAGACGCAATGGGTCCGCAACCTGCGCGCCGCCGGCGGAGACGGCACGCTGCGCCTCGGCAAACACAGCGACCCGTTCCACGCCACTGAACTCACCGACGAAGACAAGCCGGAGATCCTGCGGGCCTACCTCAAGGAGTGGGCGTGGGAGGTCGGCCGGTTCTTCGACGGCCTCAAGGCCGACTCGCCCGACGCCGAGATCGACGCCGTTGCGCCGGGCTTCCCCGTCTTCCGCATCAGTCCGTGACCATCCGAGTGTTTCGCGCCCGACAGGTGGTCACGTGGCACTCGGATGACCGGTAGCACTCGGATCAGCAGCGGTTAGCGTCAACCTCGATGACGGTCCTGCGCGTCGCCCTGGCCCAGCTCAACCCGACCGTCGGTGACCTCGACGGCAACGTCGCCAAGATCCTCCACACCTACGACCTCGCCGAGGAGGCCGGCTGCGACATCGCCGCCTTCCCCGAGCTGTGCGTCACCGGCTACCCGCCCGAGGACCTCGTGCTCAAGCCGGGCTTCGTCGCCGACAACGAGGCGGCCCTGGCCCGCCTCGCCGGCCACACCGGGCGATGTGTCGCCGTCGTCGGCTTCGTCGACGAGGACTTCGACCTGTTCAACGCCGCCGCAGTGTGCGCCGACGGCCGGGTGCTCGGCACCTATCGCAAGCGGCTGCTGCCCAACTACGCGGTGTTCGACGAGGCCCGCTACTTCATGCCGGGGGACGAGACCGATCCGCTCGAGCTGTACGTGATCGGTGGCGTCAACGTCGGCATCAGCATCTGCGAGGACATCTGGAGCCCTGACGGCCCGCTCGCCGCCCAGGCCGACGGCGGCGCCGAGCTCGCCGTCAACATCAACGCCTCGCCGTACCACCGCGGCAAGGCCGCCGATCGCGAGCGGATGCTCGCCACCCGGGCGGCCGACAGCCACTCGGCGCTCGTGTACGTCAACCAGGTCGGCGGCCAGGACGAGCTGGTGTTCGACGGTTGCTCGCTGGCGTTCGACGCCGAGGGCAACCTTCTCGACCGCGGCAAGCAGTTCGTCGAGGACCTCGTCATCATCGACGTGCCGATCATCGCCACCTACCGTCAGCGCCTGCTCGACCCGCGCGGTCGCACATCGCAGCGGTCGCTGCCGACGGTGCTCGTGTCCACCGAACCGGTGGAGCAGACCGAGCGCCTCGACAACACCGTCACCGACCTCCTCGAACCGGTCGACGAGCTGTACCACGCCCTCGTCCTCGGCACTCGTGACTACTGCGCCAAGAACGGCTTCAGCGACGTCGTCATCGGCCTGTCCGGCGGCATCGACTCGACGCTCGTCGCCGTCATCGCCGCCGACGCCCTCGGCGCCGACCACGTCCACGGTGTGTCGATGCCGTCGCGCTACTCGTCCGACCACTCCAAGTCCGACGCCGCCAAGCTCGCCGCCAACCTCGGTCTCGACTTCCGCACGATCTCGATCGAGCCGGCGTTCTCGGCCTACCTCGAGATGCTCGGCGAGAGCTTCGCCGGGCGCACGCCAGGGTTGACCTACGAGAACCTGCAGAGCCGCTGCCGCGGCCAGCTGTTGATGGCCCTGTCGAACGAGTTCGGCTGGATGGTCCTGACGACCGGCAACAAGAGCGAGTTGGCCGTGGGCTACTTCACGATCTACGGCGACTCCGCCGGCGGCTTCGCCGTGATCAAGGACGTGTTCAAGCTGCAGGTGTACGACCTGTGCCGCTACGTCAACGAGCGGGCCGGACGCGAGGTCGTGCCCGAGAGCGTGATCACCAAACCGCCGTCGGCCGAGCTACGCCCCGACCAGCGCGACGACCAGAGCCTGCCGCCCTACGAGGTGCTCGACCCGATCCTCGCGTTGTACGTCGAGGAGGACCGCACCGCCGCCGAGATCATCGAAGCCGGCCACGATCCCGACATCGTGCGCCGCGTCACCCGCCTCGTCGACGTCGCCGAATACAAGCGCCGGCAGAGCCCGCCTGGTGTGCGCGTGTCGACGAAGGCGTTCGGCCGCGACCGCCGCCTGCCGATCACCAACCACTACCGCGGCTGAGTCGTCAGGCGGTGACGGACCGTCATCGTCACGGCGGCGAACAGCGCCCAGGCCGCGGCCAGCGTGGCACTGGCGGCAATCCCGACGTGGTCGTACAGCCACGTCGTCGGGATCGTCGTGATCGCCCGGCCCATCGTCGCCGCGGCCATCAACAGCCCGAGGCCGCGCCCGGGGAGCCCGGGCACGAGCTCGGCGCCGATCGGGATCAGGCTGACGATCGAGAACTCGAAGGCGCCGATGAACACGACGACGAGGACCATCCCGGGCACCGCCCACTGGTTGACGGTCAGGAACAGCAACGCCGCGGCGATCATCACTGCGCTCCCGCCGATCACGCTTCGCTCCTTGCCCCAGCGGTCGGTGCGCGTCATCGAGAGTCCCGAGGCGGCCAGCTCGACGGCGCCGAGGGCGAACGTCGTCGCCGCCAGCACGGTGTCGCTGACGCCGAACTCGTCCTGCAGCCACGGCCCGAACGTCACGAACAGCGACTCGCTGGCGGCCATCAGACCGATCACCCCGACGATCGCCAGCCACCCGGCCGGCGGGACCCTCGACCACATCGACGGCAGCCCTGTCGGTCGGTGCCTCGCGGCGGCACAGCGCGAGGCTCGGCGGGCGCATCGTCCAGGCGGGTGAGCACGACGACCAGGACCACGCCCGCCGCCAATGCCGCGGCGGCGTACGCCCACCGCCACGACGTCGCCGCCGTCACCAGCCCCATGGCGCTGACGCCGACCAGCAGTCCGAGCGCCCACGACATCTCGTTGAGCCCGACGACGCGGCTGCGCTGGGCGAACGGCACGTGGTCGGCGATCCACGAGCCGGTGCCGACGACGAGGACGATGTTGAACGTGCCGATCGTCATCAGCCCGACGGTGAACCAGACGACGCCGTTGCACACGGCGACGACGAGGCCGCCGAGGGCGCACCCGCCGAGACCGAGGGCGATCGAGCGACGCCGCGGCAGGTGATCGACGAGCTGGCCGATCGCCGGGGCGGCGAACCCGCAGACCTGGGCGACGGTCAGGGCGACGCCAAGCTCGGCCACCGAGACGTCGAGCCCGTCGGCGACGACGGCGAGGAACGGCCCGACGTAGCGGAACAGGGCGTTGGCGCACAGCCGTGCCGTCGTGACGGTGGTGATGTCTCGCCGGATCGTCTCGGCAAACGAGTCGTCGAGCGTCCGTCTGAGCACCCGCGGCGACGGTACTCGGGCGCGCCGGGCCGCCTCACGGTGACCGTCCTATGCTGCGCTCCGTGCGACGCCTCGCGCTGGCCGCCGTGATCGGTGTCGCGGCAACGTTCCTGCCGGCAACGGCAAGCACCGGAACGCCACCGCCGGACCAACCTGGCTGGGACTCCGTCGCCGCCTTGAACGACGAGGGCGACCTCGTCCTGTTCGGCTGGCACGGCGCCGAGGTCAGTCGCCAGCCGAGCGCCAGTGGGGACCAGGTCATGTTCTTCCCCGTCCCGAGCGATCGGCTCGTCGTCAACGACTGGGGTACCGGCACGGTCACGGTCCTCGACCCGGCGTTCGGGGAGCAGGCGCAGTTCGCTGTTCCCGCGCAGTGGCCGATCCAGCGCGCTCAGGGCAGTTCGTCCGTGCTCTACGCCATTCCGCCCGATGCGTTGGACGACGGAGTGGTGATCAACCTGCAGGCCCTGGCCGGCATCGATCTGTCCGAGCTCGACGCCACCGCCCCCGAACCGATGTTCCAGGCCGGACTGTTCTTCGCCACCGTCGACGGGTCACGGGTGGCCGTCCCGGAGCTGAGCGAGCTGAGCTCGATCGTCGTGTCGTTCGACGACACCGACCCGGTGGTCGCCACGGGAATCCCGGTCGGCTTCGCGGCCGAACGGCTCGTCACGCGCGGGTTGACCGAGGCGGGCCAGTCGATCTACTACCACGACGTGCCCGGAGGTGGCCGCCAACCCACCGAGATCCCCGTCGGCGACGTCATCCGGGCAATCGTGCTCGCTGACGGCTCGACTGTGACGGTCGACCGCGACGGCACGATCGGTCGCATCGCTCCCGGCGCCAACGAGCAACCGACGATTGGCGCCGTCGAACCCGAGGGCTTCGACGAGTCGTCGCTGGGCGACGTCGCACCCTTCGGCTCGGCCGACAATGCCGGCTTCCTCGTGAGTACCGCCACCGAGGTGACCTTCTACTCCGCTGGCGGTGACGCCCTGGAGACCCTGTCCATCGCCGACGGCCGCCACCAGCCGCTCCCGAGCGATCCGGCATCGCGCTGCGTCGTGGTGCACTCCACCTCCTCGGGGCCGGTCGTGGTGTTCGACACGGAGGACCGTGAGGTCGTCGCCGAGGTCGAGGGTGACTTCATCACCGCTGCCTCCGCCGATGGCTGCACTGTGGCGGTACCGGGTGAGGAGGGCGTCACGGTGATCGCCGGGATCGGTCCGGGTGATGGCTGGGAGTTCCAGGAGCCGGACTCGAGGCTCGGCGCCCTGTCCCCGGACGGCGCCGTCGCTGTCGTCGTCGACGCGGCCGGCCAGGCTCACCTGATCGACCTCGCCACCGCCGATCCAGCCGACCCGACTGCGGGCAGCGTCCACCTCGGTGAGCCGGCCGAGCGCTTCTTCGAATTCGCTTTCGTCGATCGGCAGGATCAGTAGCGTCATCCACCTGACTCGAGGGGGAGATGGCTATGGACCTGACCACGTTGCACCGGCGGACCGTGGAGTCTTGGCAGCGGTACCTCGACGGCGTCGGCGCCGATCAGTGGGCTCTGCCGACGCCATGTACGGAGTGGGACGTGCGCGCCCTCGTCAACCACGTCGTCGGCGAGGATCGCTGGACCCGGCCGCTGCTGCAGGGGATGACGATCGCCGAGGTCGGTGACCGCTTCGATGGCGACCTGCTCGGTGACGATCCGCTCGGTGCCGGCCGCGAGGCCGGCAGCCGACGCAACGGCAGCCGTCGACGAGCTGCTCGCCGGCATCGACAAGGTGCACCTCTCCTACGGCGACGAGGACGCCGGCGAGTACGTGCGCCAGTTGTGCGCCGACCACCTGATCCATGGCTGGGACCTCGCCGCGGCGACCGGCCAGGACCGCACATTGGATCAGGACCTGGTCGCCGACGTGGCGACCTGGTTCGCCGACCGTGAGGAGCTGTACCGCTCGGCTGCTGTCGTCGGACCGCGTGCCGCAGGCGGTGGCGACCCGCAGTCGGATCTGCTGGCCGCCTCCGGCCGCCCGCCGGACTGGTCCGCCGGCTGAGCGCCGATGCTCGACGGCCTGCTCGAGCACCTCGAAGCCCACCTCGGTGAGGTCGCCGGCGAGTGGGAGACCGACCCCGACGGCAACGAGTTGCCGTTCCAGATCGTCCACTACGCCGGCCAGGCGCCTCCCGGCACCGAGATCTTCTCGACGCTCGGGCTCAGCGACTACCAGCTCGGTGAGCACGGCGACCGCATCGAGCTGCTGATGATCGCCCCGCTCGGGCTCACCGCCGGCACGATCCCGCCGATCCTCCTCCACGCCGGGACCTTGCCGATCGACGCCGATGCTGTCCCCGAGCTCGGCGACACGTACCTGGCCGTCGAGGAGCTCGGCGAGGTCTCGCCGATGGACGCCCTCTACGTCGGCCGCCCGCTGTACCAGCCGGCCGGGTTCAACCCCTTCGACAACGGCACCGATCGCGTCGTGTTCTGGTGGCTGATCCCGATCTACGACAACGAGGCCGAGTTCGTCGAGGCCGAGGGCTGGGAGGCGTTCGAGCAGCTGATGTGGGACCTCGACGTCGACCCCACCGACTTCACCCGCAACCCCTGGCTCGACTAGCGGCCGGAGTGACCGAAGCCGCCGCCGCGGTCGATGCCGTTCAACTGGGCGACGTCGTCGACCTCCACCCACTCGACCTCCTCGACGCGCTGGATGACCAGCTGGGCGATGCGGTCGCCGCGGCTGACCTCGTAGTCGGCGGTCGGGTCGGTGTTGAGCAGCACGCACTTGAGCTCGCCGCGGTAGGCGGCGTCGATGATCCCCGGCGTGTTGACGAGCGAGATGCCGTGGCGCAGGGCCAGCCCACTGCGCGGCACGACGAAGCCGGCGTAGCCGGGCGGGATGGCGAGGGCGATGCCGGTCGGCACGATCGCCCGCCCGCCGCCGGCCTTGACGACCATGCCCTCCCGGGCGTGGAGGTCGAGCCCGGCGTCACCGGGATGGGCGTAGGTCGGCAGCGGAAGGTCAGGATCGAGACGCACGACGTTCACCGGCAGCATCGGCCGGATCCTACGGGAGGCGGAGTGATGCAAGTTGTTCGCCCGCCGGTTCCGTTTCGGGCTTCCCGCGACGCCCAGGTGAGGCGTGAGAGGGACGCTGAACCAACGGCCGGGCCGCCGTGAAATCGGTCACGTCAAGCACTGGTACAGTCCGCCCAGCCGTCTGGGGGGACGGCTGCCTCAACCCGATACGAACGTGTCAACTGCCCAACGAGACGTGGCGCCGACGACCGTGCACGTGCCCTTCGGAGTCGGCGATGTGACCACCGGCGCGCTGTGCGCCGCCGTGGCGGTTCTCGCCGCGGCCGTCGGGTGGTGGATCACCGGCGCTGCGGTCGCTCTTCCGCTCGCCCTCGTCGGCGGCGTCGCCGTCGCCGCGGCCATCGAAGACACCCGGACGGGCCGGATCCCCAACGGCCTCATCGTTACGGGCATCACCATCGTCGCCAGCTCGTGGGGATTCGTCGCCGTGCTCGACAACCGGCTGATGGGTCCGCTGGCCCTCGACGTCGTCGCCGGCCTCGCACTCGGCGGCGCCCCCGTGGTGTTCCTTGTCTGGCTGGTCGCGCCACGACTGATCGGTGGCGGCGACTGGAAGCTGCTCGTCGTCCTCGGCGCGGTCGTCGGCTTTCTCGCCCCGGCCTCGGCCAGTGTGGTCCCGATGGTCGCGTTCGGGGCGGCGGCCGTCGCGTCAGCCGCTCGCCACCGACGGCAGGTTCGCCTCGGACCGTTCCTCGCCGCCGGGTACGTCGTGGCGATCGTCGCCACGGTCGTCGATCCGGCGCTGTTCGGCAGTTGGTACCCGGGGACGACAGCCGGCTGATGAAGACATTCCAGGAAGTGAAGGAGACGAGGTTGTCCAACTCGACGATCGCCGCGTCCGCATCGCCTCGCGCCAGCGGCAGCGGGGCGGCCACACCCGCCGCAGGCTCGCCCGCCGCCATGCTGGCATCGAAGCCAGGGCTGAGAATGCGTCCGCATCGGCCGATGCGCGCCCTCGCCGGCGCCCTGATCGTCGTTGCTTCCGTGGTCGCCGCCCTGGCCATCTACACACGGATCGGCAACCGCACGGAAGTGCTGGCGGTGTCCCGCGACGTCCTCGCCGGGGAGCAGATCGATGATGCCGATCTCGAAGTCGTGTCGATGTCGTCCGACGATGGCATCCCCACGATCCCGGCGTCGCAACGCGGCGCGATCGTTGGCCAGTACGCCCGCGTCCGCCTGCTCGCAGGCTCGCTGCTCGCCGTCGACAGCGTGCAGCCGCGACCGATCGTCGACCCGGAGCGCGTCCTGATGTCGGTCGTCGTGCCCGTCGGCCTGGTCCCGGTCGGCCTGCGTGAGCAGTCCCGGGTCGTCCTCGTCGTTACGCCACCTACCTCCGGAGGCGTCCGCCCGGCACCCGTTCTGGTCGAGGCCGTCGTCGCCTCCGTCCCGCGCAACCTTGGCGAGGTCGTCGGATCGGCCGACGCCGGCCAGGGGACGGTCGCCCTCGCCGTCGAGGTGCCGCCGCGGTACGTCGGAGTGGTCGGCGAGGCGGAGGCGGTGAGTGTCGGTGTGCTCGACGGGTCAGCGCCGTTCCCGGGCGACCAAGTCGCACCTCAATCGGCACAACTGGCCGGCGGTGCCGACCCGTCGGCCGCGACCCCATCCTCCACAGCGGCACCGGCCGCCGAAACCGAAACGGCGGGCAACCTCGACGGTCCCACGACGATCCCGACGTTGGCTCCGACGACGACTGGGCCACAAGGGTGACGATCGTCGCCGTCTGCGCGGCCGGTGGATCGGCCGCCTCGACGACGACCGCCGTTGCGCTCGCGGCGATGTTCCCGGCGGGCTACCCGACGCTGCTCGCCGAGTGCGACCCATCGGGTGGCGACGTTGCCGCGTGGGCGCAGCTACCGACGTCACCGGGATGGTCGACCGCCGTCTCGCGGGCCGACCGCTCATGGGCGGCGATCGATGACAACTCCCAGCAGTTGCCGTCCGGGTTACGTCTGATGGCCGCTCCAGCGAGGGCCTCGCAGGCTCACACCGCGGTCGGTGAGGCGGCGCGTGGCTTCGCCGGGCTGATCGCGGCCGCGCCCGACCTCATCGCCGTCGCCGACTGTGGCCGCGTCGACTTCGATGCGCCGCTGTGGGCGACGTCGGCGCAGCTCACGCTGCTGCTCGTCCGTCAGTCGGTGGTATCGGCGCCGGCAACGGTGCCTCGTGTCGATCGTGCGATCGAAGCGCTCGGCGTGTTGCGCAACACGTGCCGCCAGGTCGGCGTCGTCCTCATCGGCGGCGCGCCCTACCGGTCGCCGGAGGTCGCCGGGGCGCTCGGTGTCGAGCTGTTCGGGGTGCTCCCCGAGGACGCCGCCGGTGCTGCGCTCGTTGCCGGCGGATGGACCGTCGGCAAGCGGGCGTCGCGCAGCCCGCTCGCCAAGGCGGCCGCGGCGCTCGGGGAACGAGTCGTCGAGGCGATCTACGGGCGCGACCACCGTCCAGAACAGCTCTGGAACGCGGAGGCGGTATGACGCTCGCACCGCCGCGCCAACCGATCGACCCGACATTCGGCGAGCTTCCCGTCGATCAACTGCGTCCGCTCGTGCGCGCGATGGCCGACACGGTCGGCAAGCGGGTCGCCCGCAAGGTCCAGGAGTCACTCAGCGCCGGATCGCGAATGTCCGCCGCTGCCGAGAAGGTCGCCTCGGTCACCGAGATCCACCGCGAGCTCGCCGGGTTCAACGAGGCCAGGGTCCGTGGCGGGCTGCCACCGCTGTCGGACCACACCCACCAGGCGGTGCTCGATGCCGTCATGGCGCACGTCTACGGCCTCGGTGAGTTGGACGCATTGTGGAGCAATGCCGACGTCGAGAACATCGACGTCAACGGGCCAGACAAGGTCTTTGTCACGTTCGTCGGCGGTGAGCGGGTGCGCTGGACGCCGGTCGCCGCTGACCAGGACGAGCTCATCGATCTGATCCGCCGGGCAGCTCGGCAGCTCGGTGCCAACGAGGTCGACTTCGATGCGCGCCATCCGCAGCTCGACCTGCAGCTGCCGGACGGCAGTCGACTGTTCGCCGTGTTCGGCGGCGATGCCGGCAACGGAGTGGCCACCGAGCCGCTGCTGTCGATCCGCCGCCACCGCTACCTCGCCGTCTCGATGGACGACCTCGTCGAGCTCGGGGTTCTCCCCGCCGCGGCCGGTGAGTTCATCGTCGCCGCGTTCCGCGCCGGCGAGAACCTCATCGTCGCCGGCGATCACAACGCCGGCAAGACGACGTTCCTGCGCGCCGTTTGCTTCGACGCGATCGATGCGCACCAGCGCGTCGTCACCGTCGAGGCGTACATCACCGAACTCGGCTTGCACCAAGGTGACCGACTGCCCAACACCGTGGCGCTCTATTCACGTCCGCCGTCCGCGGAAGGCGAGGGCGAGCAGACCGTCAGCGATCTCATCCGGCGGGCGACCCGCCGGCTCAACCCGACCCGCGTCATCGTCGGTGAGATTCTCGGCGACGAGGTCGGCCCCGTGCTCGACGTCTTCTCCGGCTCGACACGCGGTTCGGGGTGCACGATCCACGCCCGTTCGGCCCGCGGCGCCGTGCGCCGGTTCGAGCAGTACGGCCTCGCTGCCAGCCCGCCAGTGCCGGTCGAGGCGATCAACTACGGGCTCGCCGAAGCGGCGCCGATCATCGTCCACCTCGCCGGCGACGAGTCGCGTTCGGGCCGTCTGCGCCGCTACTGCACCTCGATCGTCGAGGTCACCGGACTCGACGACGGCCGAGTCAGCACCACCGAGCTGTGGGGACTCGATGGCACCGGCAACCTCGTCCCCCGGCACGCCCTGTCGTCGTTGCGCCGCGAACGACTCGCTCGCGCCGGGTGGGACTGGAGCCTGCGCGGCTGGGTTCCGGTGCCGTCCCGCAACGGGGAGCTGCACTGAGATGGCGCTGCTCGTCGGACTGATCGGTGGTCTCGTCGGCTTCGGCGCCGTCTACTTCGTCACGGCGTGGTCGCCGGGTCCGCCCGCCCGCGTCGCAGCCCCGACCGATTGGGGCGGTCTCGTTCGGCCGATCGTTGCCGCCCTGGTCAGCGGCGCATTCGCCCTGGTGCTGACGGGATGGGTCGTCGCCGCACTTGCCGGTGCCTACGGCGGATATGTCGCCGCCCGGACACTCACCAATCGACGAACCAGCGGCAAGGTGGAGCAGGAACGGATCACCGCCCTCGCCTCGTGGTGCGAGCAGCTACGAGACCTGCTCACCGCCGAGCACGGCATCGTCGGCACGATCGCGGCGACAGCACGGACGTGTCCAGAACCGATCCGGCCGGAGGTGGAGCGTCTCGCCACCCGGCTGTCGCGGCAGAACCCGAACAGCGCCATCCGCCAGTTCGCCGCCGAGCTCGACGACCCCTCAGGCGACCTCGTCGCGTCGGTGCTGCTGCTGGCGATGTCGCGTTCGTCGCGCACCAGCGAATTGCTCTCCGAGCTCGCCGGCACGATTCGCGACCGGGCTGCGATGCGGCTACGCGTCGAGGCCGAGCGAACGGGTCAGCGCAGCGAGGCCAGGTTCATCATCGGCTTCAGCGCAGTCGTGGTCACCGGCGTGCTGATCTTCGGTCGCGACTCCGAGTTCCTCGACGCCTACGACGGGGCGTCGGGTCAGGTCGTGCTGGCGTTCGTCATCGCCTGCTTCGGCCTCGGCGGCTGGTGGATGTCGAAGCTGACCCGCTTCGAGCGACCCGCTCGATTCCTGTCGATCAGCGAGGAACCGTGATGCTTCTCGTCGTCGCCATCGCACTGTGTCTTCGCCGGTGGAGTGTGGATCGTCACGTCGGCCGTCTGGCCGGCGCCGCGCCGGCTCGGCGCCGCCCTCGACGAGCTCAACCCGATGTCGCGCAGCCGGGCGGCGTACGTGTCAGCCGACGGGTACCAGCCGTCGTTCTCGCTGTCGATGGGACGGTGGCTGGTCAAGCGGTTGAAGGCGAGCACGCTCGCTGACGAGCAGACGGCCTCGGACCTCGAACTCGTCGGCCGGCCACTCGAGGTGTACGCCGGGTCCGTCGCGTTGACCACGATCTTCGGCGCCCTGCTCGGTCCAACCCTGTGGGGTCTTGCCGCCTTCGCGGGGACCCGCCTTCCCGTCGTCGTCCCGGTGTGGGGATTGCTGTTCGGCGCCGCCGTCGGTTGGTTCCTGCCGCGTCTGCTGCTGCGCTCCGAGGCGGCCGAGGCGCGAACGGACTTTCGCCACGCCCTCGGCGCCTACCTCGACGTGCTCGTGCTGTTGCTCGCCGCCCAGGAGGGACCAGAGTCGGCGATGGACCTCGCCGCCCAGGCCGGTCAGGGACCGGCGTTCGCCGAATTGCGCCGCGCCGTCTGGCAGGCCCGCCTGGCGGGCGAACCGGTGTGGAACACGCTCGACGACCTCGGCCGCCGTCTACGCATCACGGAGCTTCGCGAGGTCGCCGCCGCCGGCGCGCTCGCCGGCGAGTCCGGCGCGGCGGTGCGTCAGAGCCTCACCGCCAAGGCCCGATCGCTGCGCCAGGCCGCCCTCGCCGAGGCGGAGACGACGGCCCGCAAGAAGTCGCAGGCGATGTTCGGCCCACTCGTCCTGATGGGCCTCGGTTTCGTCATCTTCCTGATCTACCCGATGCTCACCAACCTCAGTTTCGGCGGATGACCACCGCTGACGTACCAGCAACCGACCACAGCACCCGGAGAAGGAGCAACTGATGAGCCACTACCAACTGACTCAGGTGTACCTGCAAGCGCTGTTCGGCAACCTGCTCGACCGCGTGCGTGGCGACGACCGGGGCGCGGCGACGGCCGAACAGATCGTGCTGATCGGCGCGGCCGTCGTCGGCGCCGGGATCGTCGGCACGATCATCTGGCAGAAGATGCAGGACGGCGCCAACAGCATCCCCACGCCGTGACCGACGAACGCGGCGTCGCCGCGGCGATCGTCCTGTTCCCATGTTCGCCGCGGTCGTGTTCATGTTCGTCAACGGGGCGATGTGGCAGCTCGACCGTCAGGTGGCCAGCGCCGCGGCCGACCGGGCGTCGCAGGCCATCGCCCTGCACGGATCGTCTGTCGGCGCGGCGCGCAGCGTCGCCGTCGAGCAGATGGCGGCAGCCGGGCATCGAGAACATCTCGGTCAGCGTCTCGCGCGGCTCCGAGTTCACGACCGTGTCGGTGTCGGGCAAGTCGCCGGGGTTGCTTTCGGGGATGACGGTGACGGTCAGGGCAACGTCGACGACCCCGACAGAGGGACTCGACTGACGTGCGGCGACTCGTCGCGAACCTCGTTCGCCGGCTCCGCGGCGATCGGCGTGGTGCCACCGACGTCGCCGCCCTGATCGTCATCGTCCCGCTCGCGTTCGGGGCGGTGCTCCTGTTCATCTACGTCGGGCGCCAGGGGACGGCCCGCGAGGAAGTGACCCACGCCGCGGCCGTCGCCGCCCGGGCCGCCTCGATGGAACGCGATGCGGGGTCGGCGCAGGCGGCCGCTGCAGCGGCGGCCAGCCGCACGCTCGCCGGATCCGGGACCGCCTGTGCGGGCGGTCCGAGTGTTGCCGTGTCGGCCAGTGAATGGGCGGCCGGCGGCGTCGTGACGGTGTCGGTCACCTGTCGGGCGCAGGGCGTGGCCGAGATCGGCGCCCCGACGCGGACGCTGTCGGCATCGGCGCGGGCGACGATCGACAACTTCGTGCTGTACGGAGGCTGACGGGGATGGGAGTGCTGCAACGAGTCCGTCACGACGAGCGGGGCGCCGGCTACCTGGCTGCGTTCATCGTGCTGTTCTCGGTGCTCCTCATCGCCGGCGTCGGCATCCTCGTCGACTCGGCGCGCATCCTTGCCGCCGATCGCGAGTGCTCGTCGATCGCCATGGAGGCGGCTCGTGCCGGCGCCAACGCCCTCGACGGCGACCTGCTCCGCGACGGCACGGTGTCGGCGAACCCGGCGCAGGCGCAAGCGACGGCGGCCGCCGCGGCCGGGTCGTTCGTGTCCCGGGCGGGAGGGACGTTGCAGTCGGTGTCGGTGTCGGGCAACCGGGTGACCGTCGTCGTGGCGGCGTCGGTGAATCCGTGGTTCCCGCTGATGGGTGGGCGAACGGTTTCCAAGACGGCGACCGCCAGCGCGGAGCGCGACGGGGCGTAGCGAGAGGAGAAGAGAGTGGTGGCAGCAACTTCGATCGTCGGTGTGGGTTTGGCAGTCGCTGTCTTCGTCGGTGGCTGCAGCGGCGAGGGCGAAGGCCCGACCACGACGACGGCAGTCGCGCCGACGACCACGGTTGCGCCGACCACGACGATCGATCCCCTCGCCGCCGAGGAGGCCGCCGTGAGCGAGGCCGCCGAGCAGGCACGGCTGGCGCGACTCAACGCACTCATCAACCTCGACGATCCGGCCGCCATCGCCGCGCTCGACCAGTACTACGTGCGCCGACGGCCCGGCACGAGCCGAGGTCGACCAGATCACTGCGAGGATCTTGCGCACCGAGGGATGGCGCGTGCGCCCGCATCCCGACCGATTCCCGAAGTCGCTGACGGTCGAGCAGATCACCTTCACCGACGGTCCGCCGCCGACACGAGGCGGAGTGGTCGTCTGCATCGTCGACTCCGGGAATCGTCTACGAGCCCGAACGCGGCACCGGACGGCAGCGACGTGATCGTCAACGACATCGTCGTACGCCGCTCGGACGCACCTACCGGATGGTCGAAGGTGGACGGCGCGTGGAAGCTGGCCGGCGTCAGCGGCTGGCGAGAGTTGGGAAGGAGTGACGGAGTGTCCCGCCAGCGCCTGAGCTGGCTGCATCGTCGTGTCTGCCGATCCTGCTCGGTCGCTGCCGGGCGGGTGGTGGCAGTCAGGCGGCAGCGACGGATCGATCAAGGCGTACGCGCAGTCAAGTCGGCCTCAGCCAACAACGTCGCCCTCAGACTCACCAGCACGCGGGCCTCGGT
Source organism: Ilumatobacteraceae bacterium (assembly GCA_963732335.1). GTDB lineage: Bacteria > Actinomycetota > Acidimicrobiia > Acidimicrobiales > Ilumatobacteraceae > Desertimonas. The sequence continues at coordinate 86,198 of CAVSZO010000038.1, forward strand.
GTAGTTGGCGGGTGGCTGACTGGCTCACGATCGAGGTCGATGGCGGCGGGCGGCAGATCGGCTCGTACTACCGCAACGCCGAGACCCGTGAGGTCGCCGCCGAGCCGGGTCCGGGCGTCGTGGCGCTGTACTTCGTCCGGTGCCCCTACGGGACCGGGCCGGGTTCGTACCGGTGGGGCTCGCTGGCCGAGCACGTCGACCGGCAGGCGCTGATCGACGCGGCGTACGACGAGGCAGTGCGTTCGGTCCCGGTGCCGTCGTTGAACATCAGCCCCGGACCCGACGTCGGTGTGCCGGCGCAGCTGGGGATCTGGCTGGCGGTGAACGATCCCGGGCAGGTCAACGCCCTCGCCGAGGTCGGGCCGGTGTGGGCGAGCGTGACGGCCCGGTTCACCGGGATGACGTGGAGCATGGGCAACGGCGACGTCGTCGAGTGCGCCGGGCTGGGCACGCCGTACCCCGAAGGCAGCGGCACCTACGAGCAGGGTCCGTGCGGTTACACCTACACGAGGGTCGGCGATGCCGGAGTGCACCGCGTGAGCGCGGTCGGGCACTGGGAGGTGCAGCTGATCACGTCCGATGGCGTCAACCGCATGCTCGACCCGATCGAACGCACCTTCGAGTTCGACTACGAGGTCTACGAGATCGTCACGGTGGTCGAGGGATGAGCGCGGGTTTCCGATTCGGCGTGTTCGTGGCGCCCAGGGACGGTGTGAGGGGAGGAGCCTGAGATGACGCGACGGACGACGAACCGTCGGGCACGGCTACCGGCGGGCGCGTGGCGCCGCTTCTTCACGGCGCTGACGGCACTCGTCGTCGTGCTGATCGGTGTGCCGGCACTGCTGATCGTCTGCTCGCGCGTCGGGTTGGACGCTGCCCACCCGTTCCCGGCCATCGGCTCGACCGAAGAGATCAGAGCCTTCTTCGAGCGTGACCTGACACCCACGGAGATCGCCCCGCTCGCGATGCGGGCGCTGCTGATCATCGGGTGGGTGCTGTGGCTCGGAATGGCGTTGTCCGTGCTCGCCTCGATCTTCGAGGCGCGCGGCAGCGCCTTGCGGTCCTGGGTGCCGCAGTTCGCGATGTTCGCCGGTCTCGGCAGGTGGATCGCCGCCGGCCTCACGGCCGTTTCGTCGCTCGCACCGAACTTCGTGTCGGCTGCGTCCCTCGCCTCGCCGCGACCGTTCACGATCAGCTCGGTGACCCCTGATCAGACGGTCGCGGTCGAGTCACCGGTGGCCCCCGGCTTCGCCCGCGTCCAGCGCGGAGAGTCCGTCGAGACGTTCGCCCAACGCCTGCTCGGCGACGCCAATCGCTGGCCCGAGCTCTGGGACCTCAACAAGGACCACGAGGTCGGCCCGGACGGCGAGGTGTGGACGGCGCCGTGGAAGCTCGGCGCAGGATGGGACCTCCGCTTGCCGGCCGACGCTGTGTCAGTGGAGCCGATCCCGGCGAGTGGTGCTCGTGGCACCCTCCCCGCTGTGGTCGTGCCGATCGCCTCGGCGTGGACCCATCGCGAGAACCTCACTGTGGTCGACGAGTACGAGGTGGTCGACGGCGACTCGTATTGGGGAATCGCCGAGCGCTTCCTCCCTGACGGCTCACCCGCTCGTGACGTGTGGGAGTGCACCCAGGCGCTGATGGCGTTCAACGCACCGCGGCTCGGCTACGCCCACCCGGCGATGCTCCATCCCGGTGATGTCGTCGACATCGTCACGCCGGCCGGGACCGCAGCAGCGGCTCAGGAATCGGGTGAGGTCGTCGGCGCCGCGGAGGCGACACCCTCCCACGCAGTCGTCGCCGGCGACTCGTACTGGGACATCGCCGAACAGACGCTCGGCGCCGACGCCGCCCCGCACGAGGTGTTGCAGCTGACCGGCAAGCTGATCGACATCAACAGCCCGCTCCTCGGGTACGACGACCGGCGCCTGATCCATCCCGGCGATGTCGTGTACCTCGTCGAGCCGGACACCGCCGCCGCACAACCTGCTGCCGCCGGCATCGGTGCTGACGGATGATGTCGATGCCATCGCCATCGATGAGTTGCCGCCCGTACCTGCCGCAGCCCTCCACGACAGAGCTTCCACCGCCGACAACCTCGACGACCACGTCGACGCTGCCACCTCCCAGCGCTCCTGGGCCGCCCACCGACGCCGACGCCGGCACGGACCGCGGCTCGCCGTCGTCGCCCATTGGAATCGGCCAGGCCGCCCTGATCGCCACCGGCATCGTCGCCTTGCTGGCGGCACGTCGGCGCGCCCGGCTGCGAGCCGCCGAACCGCCGGCCCGGGTCCCGCTCCCGAATCCTGACATGGTGGCGACCGAACGGATGCTGCGCCGCCTTGACGCCGGCGAACGGCTCCTGCGCGTCGACATCGCCCTGCGTGCCGCGGCCGCCGAGCTGGCTGACGGAGAGCAGCGGATCGTGGTCGTCCGCTGCGCGCCGGACGGCGCCGTCGAGATCCACCTCACCGGTGCAGCGTCACTTGCTGCTCCGTGGAGGGGCGTCGAGCGCCGTTGGCGGATGCCGAGCGATGTGCCGGTCGAAGATCTCGCTGCCAGCGCCCGGGCTGTCGGCGCTCCCTGCATTGCGTTGACCCAGATCGGCGTTGACGACGACGGCTGGGACGTCCTCGTCGACTTCGAAGCCGCCGGCCTGCTGGCTGTCGACGCCGATCCGGCGACGGCCGACAACGTCGTCCGCGCCCTCGCCGTCGGGCTCGCCAGCTCGGAGTTCGCCGAGGTCGCCCACCTCGTCGGCGTCGGGATCGAGGAAGAGGCGTTCTTGGGCCACCGGCATGCGCAGGTCGTTCCGACGGTTGACGAGGCGATCGAGCTGGCGGCGACGCTGATCGGCACGACAACGACGACACGTTCGACGTTCTCCCTCCGCGCCCGCCACACCAGCGGTGAGATGTGGGAGCCGGCGGTGGTCGTCGTCGCCACGGCGCACGCCGCCGACCTGACTCCAGCGGTCGCCCGGTCGATCTCGACCCGGGGCGGGCTGGCCATCGTCGTCGGCGCACCCGTCGTGCAGGCGCCGTGGACGCTGCGACCCGACGGGACGATGTGGAGGCTCGACCCGCTCGGAATCAGCCTCCGACCGGTCGGGATCGACCGTGAGGAGCTCGACGACCTGGACGAGCTCGTCGAGGGCGTCGACGCGATCGAGGACGGTTGGCGAAGCCGGTCGACTTCGGCGCAATTGTGGGGCCGGCCGAGGGCAACGGCCACAACGGTCACGACGTCGACCATCCCGCGGCCCTGCTGTTCCCCGAACGGCTTGACAGGGAGGTCGTCGAGTACGCCGATCCACCGTGGTCGGTGATGGTCCGCCTGCTCGGCAACGTTGAGGTCGTCGACCGGGATTACCGGGCCGCCAAGTTCGAACGCTCGAAGACGCTCGAGTTGGTCACCTGGCTGGTCACGCACCGAGGGCGGGCGAGCCGTTCGGCAGCACGCACGGCTCTGTGGGACCTCGACGTGCGCGACGCGACGTTTGCCAACGTCGTCTCCGAAGCTCGACGGGCGATGGCCCGGCACGTGCCGCCGCCGGGCGGCGACGAGTGGCTGCGCCGGACGATGACCGACGAGCTCTCACTCCACGACGAGGTGATCGCCGACGCCGACGTCGTGCGTGCCCGCTTCGAGCGGGCGCGTGCGGTTGGCGGCGCCGAGGCGATGTCGCTGTTGCGACCGGCCGTCGAGCTCGTCAACGAGCTGCCCTTCACGGGCACCGGCTACCTCTGGCCCGACGCCGAAGGGATCACCTCCAACCTCGTGCTGCTCGCCACCAACGTCACCGCCGAGTACGCCAAGCTCGCCCTTGCGTCCGGCGATGTCGACGGCGTGTTCTGGGCGACGGGTCGTGGTCTGCAGGTGCTGGCCGGCCAGGAGGCGTTGATCGCCCTGCGCATGCGCGCCCACGCCGAGGCCGGTGACCTGTCGGCCGTGCGCCTCGAGTGGGAGGCCTACGAGCGGGTCATCAATGCCGACCCGTGGAGTGACGGAGAGCCGGCGCCGAAGCTGGTCGCCTTGCGCAAGGAGCTGCTCGCCCATTGACGTCGTGATGCGTCGGCGTGTGCCGTCGTCAGGCCTCAAGTCGCTCGCTGCTCACATCACGACCTGAACCGCAACGCGGTTCGTCACGTGACCGGGCGGGTACGGGACGTCGGACACCAATGACGAGAGGACCCGTGATGTCAGACCCCGACCCGCGGCAGCCGGAGCCGACGGCACCGAGGCCGATCGATCCGACCGGACCCGAGCCGGTGCCGCCGACCCCGATCATCCCCGACCCGACTGTGCCGGACCCATCGGAGCCGGAGCCACCAGCCGAACAGCTCTGCCGGACCGCCGGTCGTGAGCGCGATCTACGCTTGGTCGCCGGAAATACAACACCAACCGAGGAGGTTCTGATGACTGATCGGATCGTGCACTTCGAGATCCCCTTCGACGACGGTGACCGGGCGAGGGCGTTCTACAGCGGCGTCTTCGGCTGGCAGACCCAGGAGATGCCGGAGATGCAGTACACGATGGTGATGACCGGACCCGTCGGTGACAACAGCATGCCGAGCGAGCCGGGGTACATCAACGGTGGGATGTTCCAACGGACGGACACCCTCAACGTGCCAGTGCTGACGATCAACGTCGACAGCATCGAGGCGGCCCTCGACAAGGTCGAGGCGAGCGGTGGCAAGACGGTCGAGGCCAAGCAGGCGGTCGGCGACATGGGCTTCGTCGCCTACATCAACGACTCCGAGGGCAACCTCATCGGCCTCTGGGAGAATGCCAGCTGACCGCAGGTCAGTTCGTGCCCGGGCGTGACGGGTTGAACTGGATCGCCCACCGTTGCAGGCGTTCCCCGAGGGGATGCCGGTAGGGCTGCCGCGGTTCGGGCGGCGGACCGGGTGGTTTCGCCGCGTGGGTGGCGGTGTCGATGACCCGGCCGTGTTCGTCGCGGAACGTGATGCCATCGGGGAGATCGGCATTGCCGGAGATGTCGAGGCGGCCGAGGTGGTGGTCCCGGTGGCAGCGCCGGCACAGGGCGATCAGGTTCCAGGTGTCCGTGCCGCCCAGGTCGTGCCAGTGCACGACGTGGTGAACCTCCAGCCCGCGGGTGGCTGCACACAGCGGGTTGCGACACTTCTTGTCGCGATGCAGGACTGCACGCCGGGTGCGATCCGGCACGATGCGCTGGCTGCGCCCGACACTCACCGGTCGGGAGTCGTCGACGAACACAGGGCTGATCGTGCCGTCGCAGGTGCACAGCCGGGTGATCGCCTCGGGTACGGCGATGCCGTTGATCCACGTCGCCGTCGGCGACGCTGCGGGGTCGAGAAAGAGGTTGATGCGGAACCGCTCGCGCCGCTCCACCGGGCTGCGATCGAGGGAACGTTCGGCGATGTCGACGATCGCGTCGGCCCATGTGACGTCACCGAAACCCTCGCGGAACAGGCGGTCCCGCGCCTCGTTGAGGGCGGCATCGAGGACCGCCCCGTGATCGGCGTCGAGGCGGCCATGCAGGCGCCACGAGCCGTCCTCGTCTTGCTGCAGCGACACGTACTCGCGCTCGCTCCGCTCGAGCGCTGGTGCGGCGGTTGGCTCGGTCGGCTCGGCGTCTGAGTCGTCGCCTTCCCGTTCGTCACCGGGACCACCCTCGCGGTCCTCGGCCGAGGTGTTGGAGGCGCGCACGGCGATGCGCAGCTGGGGCAGCGTCATCACCCGTGCCCACACGGCGATGTCGTCGTCGTGTTCGGGGCGAGCGCGGACGGCCAGCGCCGCTTGATCGACCGACAGCTGACCGGCAGCGAACGATTCACAGACCTTCGGGTGCGACTCGGCAGCCGTCGCGAGGGCGATCAGCGAGCGGGCGTGCCCGGCAGACAAGCCGGTGCGCCAGGTGATCCACTGCTCGATCGAACGAATACCCCAGCCGTGCCAGGCATCGGTGGCGATCACCTCGGCGACGAGGTCGACGAGCGCGGCGTAGCACGCATTGAGCTGTCCACAGGCGTCGGCGACACGCTCGTCGAGCGACCGTTGGTGGTCCGTCTCTGGCGGTGTGATGGTCGTTGTCATCGCAGCTACCTCTCACCAAACAGTACAGATGTTCGCCACAAATGTCAACCCTGTAATTCACTATTTTCGGGATCACACCGTGAAGTCGGCGGAGCACCACAGACGGCCCTTGCCGTCGAGCACGGACACGGACGCGACGGCGTCCGGATCGACATCGAGGGGGACCACCCACACGTAGTCGGTGTCGTACTCCAGCGGGTACAGCTGGCGGGACCCGCCGTCGTGCTCGACGGAAAGCCAGTACGTCGCGTCGACCGGTTCGCCATAGCTGCGCACGAGATCGATCCACCCGGGCACGCTGACCGTGAGCGTCGCCGGCTCGTCGGTCTGCAGGGAGACACGGCCGACCATCTCGCCCGTTGTTGTACGCATGTCGGCGACGGCCGCCACGGCCCGGTCGCCGTCCGGGGCGATGCGCACGGCCAACGTGACGACGATGATGGCGATGGCGATCGCCGCGGCGGCGAGCACTCTCGCTGGTCGCGCCCAGAGTCGCCGCCGGGGAGCCGGCTTCACGGCGTGCGGCGTGGTGGTCGTCGGGGTGGCGAGCCGGTCGATCCGCGCCAGCACCCCGGCGGCGAAGCCGGCGGACGGCTCGGCAGTCGGCGCCAGAACGAGGATGTCCTCGGTGATCTCGGTGAGCGCCGCAACCTCGTGGCGGCACGGCTCGCACGTCTCGAGGTGGGCGAGGGCGCTGGCGCGTTCGACACCTCCGAGCAGGTCGAGGGCCAACTCGCAGGCAACCTCGTGCAGCTCGTCGCACGTCATCGCCGTCATCGGACCGGCACTCCCTGTGCTTCCCGCAGTTTGCGCAGTCCGAGCCGGATCCGCGTCTTCGCCGTGCCGAGCGGCACCCCGGTGGCTGCGCTCAACTCGGCGGTGGTGAGCCCGTAGATCGTCACCGCCAGCACCGCCTGGCGTTGCTCGGCGGGCAGCGAACGCAGCGAGTCGACGACGCGCTCGACGGCGTCGCGATCGACGGCGCGGTCGGCAAGGTCGGCGACATCGTCGTGGAGGAGATCCTCGGCGAATTCCTCGACGGGAAGCTCGGGACGCCGGGTGGACACGCGGAGCCGGTCGAGGGCGGCGTTGCGGGTGATCCCGAGCAGCCAGCTGGACACGCGCCCTCGCCGAGGGTCGTAGCTGGCCGCGTGGCGCCACGCCCGGACGAAGGCGTCCTGGGCCACTTCCTCGGCCTCGGCGCGATCACGGGTGATGGCCAGCGCCAGCCCGACGACCTTGGCCTGGAAGTGACCGACGAAGACGGCGGCGGCATCGGGATCGCCGGTGGCGTAGCCGGCCAGCAGCGCTTCGTCCGACGCGTTCCACACACATCTAGTACGGATCGGCGGGCCGGTTCGGATCTCGGTAATTCAGTGACCAATCAGCCGCCGTAGTCGTAGAGGCCTCCGTCGGCGGGGTCACTGCTCGCCTCGTCGCTGGTGACGCTGGGCGTTGCCGCGCCGGCGGCGCCCACACGGACGACGTGCCAGGTGAGGTGCTGGTCGCCGAAATCGTCGGCGAAGCCGTCACCGGTCACGTCTCCGGGTGAGTCCTGGGCGAACGTGTACAGCGCCTGCCCGCCGGCGGCGAACTGCGCGGTCCCGTCCGGACGCTCGACGACCTCGAGGGCGCCGATGCCAGGGACTTCGGAAGGGGCGCTGTCGGTGGCCTCGAGAGGCACCCAGAACGACGTGCACGAGTCGACGCAGCGAATCTGCCCGTCGGCTTCCTCGTCGGCGGTGTACAGCGGCATTCCCTCGGCGTCGACGAGCACGTCGCCGAAGCCGTCGATCTCGGCAACCGCCGCCTCGCTGGTCGAGTCGCCGTCGGATCCGCAGGCGGCAAGTGCCAGCATCGCCAGGCCGGCGGCCAGTGCAGTGAGTCGTCGGTACATGAGGGGTTGGTCTCCTTGTGTGGGGGGATGCGCTGGCGGAGGGCTACCACCGGCGCTTGGGGAAGTTGCCGGTGAAGCGCAGCGCCAGGGCGGCGCCGAGCGACACCGTCGCCGCCACCTCGGCGGCGCGGGTGGTGGCGATGGCGGTCGGGTCGTAGCCGGGTTCGCGGAACCCGAACAGCGGTCGGTGCTCGCTGATCAGCAACATCACGAACGAGACCACGGCGAGGGTGATGCCGGCTCCCATCACCAGCGCCACGGCGAGACCCGCGCGGTGCCTTGTCAGGTGCTCGATCGGTAGCAACAGGGCGACGCCGATGACGGTGGCGGCGACGAAGTTGACGACGAACAGCGTCCCGATCGTGGGGACCGCGGCGTAGGGACCGCGGTACTGCTGAAGGTGAACCGCACCGATCAGCAGTACCGCGAGGGCGCCGAGAACCCGCCCCGCCAGCCAGCTCCAGCGCTGCCGGTCGGGCGTTCGTGGGGGCACCACGGTGGTGGACACCCCACGTTCGAGCACTGTCGTCGCTGCGAGCCTCTCGTCCACGCCCCTACTACTGCCGGTCGTTGGTAAACGGATCTCAGTGGCGTCGACGGCGTCTGGGCGACTGCACTGAGCGTCGCGCCGTAGGCGATCGCGGCCAGCGTCACGATGAACCCGGCGAGCTGCGTGGGCGACAGCGACTCGCCGAGGATCAGCCATCCCAGGGTCGCGCCCGTGACGGGTGCAGCGAGGCCGAGCAGCGGTGGCGCGGCCGTGGGGAGGCGACGGATGCCGCGGAACCACAGCACGAAGGCGAGCGCCGTGCCGGCGAGGCTGAGATAGGCGAACCCGGCGAGGTTGCGTGCCGGCAGCGCCTGCGGCGCGCCCTCGAACACGGCGGTGAGAGGGAGGAGGATGGCGCCGCCGATCAGCAGCTGCCAGCCAGTCGACGCCAGCCGGTTGGGCGGCGCCGGAAGGCGCTTGGTGAGCACGACGCCGGTGGCGAACGACACGTTGGCGCCGACGGCGGCGAGTACCCCGACCGGGTCGAGGCCGGCGCCGGGGCGGACCACCACCAGTGCGACCCCGAGCGCAGCGACGGCGCCGACAACGAGTTCGAGCCGGCGCGGCCGGCGGCCGGCGATCAGCCACGACAGCACGGCGACGAGCAGCGGCTGCAGGCCGCCCGCTGCGGCGGCGACGCCACCAGGCAGCCGGTACACGGCGACGACCAGCAACGGGAAGAAGATCCCGAAATTGACCAGCCCCTGGACGCCCAGCTGCCACCAATCGCTGCCGCGTGGCCTCCACCGGGAGGTCACTGCTCCGGCGACGAGCAGGGCGACGCCGGCCGGGACGACTCGAACAGTGGCGACGAGCAGCGGGCGGCCGTCGGGAAGCATCTCGGTGATCGTGACGTAGGTCGTTCCCCACATGATCGGGGCCAGCAGTGTGGCGGCCGCCACCCACGCTCGAGATCCGGTCGGAGTGGCTGCTGACTTCACGTTAAGTATCTTAGTATCAAGATACTTAACGTCAATACACCACGGCTATGGTGTGGCGGATGTCAAGGCGCGAGGACGCTGTCGACCGGATCATCGGCCAGTGGAAGGAGGTGCGGCCAGAACTCGACAGCTCGCCGATCGGGGTGATCGGGCGCGTCTCGCGACTGTCCCGGCTCGTGGAACGGCGACTTGCCGAGAATTTCGCCCACCACGGGATCGAGAGCTGGATGTACGACGTGCTGGCGACGCTGCGGCGGTCGGGGCCGCCCTACGAGCTCACCGCCGGCGAACTGGTCCGTCAGACGATGGTGACAACCGGGGCGATCACCAACCGCATCGACCGTCTCGAACAGCGCGGCCTCGTCGAGCGGGCGAGCGCCGAGGATCGCCGCAAGGTCATCGTCCGCCTGACGAACGCCGGCCTGCTACTCGTCGACGAGGTGGTCATCAGCCACCTCGCGACCGAGCGGGAGATCCTCGCGACACTCTCACCCCGGCAGCGCCGAGAGCTCGCCGACCTGCTGCGGACGACACTCCTCGCCCTCGGCGACAGTTAGCGACGAACCGGGTCGTCAGGAACCGTCGCCGTCGGCGAGCTCGCGGCGGCCTTCGAGGGCGCGGCCGAGGGTCAGCTCGTCGGCGTACTCGAGGTCGCCACCGACGGGCAGCCCGCTGGCGAGGCGGGTGACGCGCAACCCGAGCGGGCGCAGCTGGCGGGCGAGGTACATCGCCGTGACCTCACCCTCGGTGTTCGGGTTGGTGCAGAGGATGATCTCCTCGATGCCCTCGGGCTCGATGCGGACGAGCAGCTCGCGGATCTTCAGCTGCTCGGGCCCGATGCCCTCGAGCGGGCTCATCGCCCCGAGGAGGACGTGGTAGCGGCCGTGGAACTCACCGGTGCGCTCGACGGCGACGATGTCGCGGGACTCCTCGACCACGCACACGACGCGACTGTCGCGCCGGTCGTCGCTGCAGAACTGGCACAGCTCGGAGTCGGTGACGTTGAAGCAGCGGGCGCAGAAGCGCACCTTCTCCTTGGCGTCGCGGATCGCCGCGGCGAGCCGGCCGACGTCGTCGGCGGGGATCTTCAGCAGGTGGAAGGCGATCCGCTGCGCCGACCGCGGACCGATCCCGGGGAGCCGGCCGAGCTCGTCGATCAGCGTCTGCACCGGCGGGGAGAAGGCGTTGGCCATCGCTCAGTCGTCCTCGCCGACGAGCGTGGCGCCGGGGAACGCCTCGGAGAGGCGTTCGAGCACCGACGGCCCGCCGCTGAGCACCGGCTGGGAGTCGTCGGGCTCGTGGTGGTCATCGGCCACCGCGGTCGCTCGGTGGTGCCGGTCGCGACGGTGGTGTCGGGTCAGCACCGGACACCGACTCCCAGCGCACGGTGACCGGACGACCGGTGACCTCGCGCAGCGCCCGTTCGACGTCGGCGATCTGCTGCTCGCACTTGGCCTGGTGGGTGGGGTTCGGCGCCGACAGGGTGACGACATCGCCGGCCGCGGCGACGACCTCGACCGGGGCGAACAGCGCCCGGGTGAGGCCGCGCAGGTTCGGCCGGACCTGGTCGTTCCACACCGTGACCAGGTCGTCGCCGCCGCTCGCCGCCGCCGCGATCGGCTCCGGTGTCGGCGTCGGGGCGCTGGCGGGAGCAGCCGCCGCTGGGGTGCTCGCCGGTTGCTGGGCGCGCCCGCCGAGCTTGGCCCGCCCGGTGGTCGGGTCGACCGGCGCCGGGGCGGCCGGTGGGGCGGCCGCGGCGCGTTCGAGCTTGGCGACCCTGGCGGCGAGCCCGGCGACGTCGTCGCCGCTCTCGCGCTGGCGGCACAGCTGGACGAGGGTGACCTCGATGAGCACCCGTGGGTCGGGGGAGTGGCGCAGCTCGACGAGGATCTCGCCGAGCCGCTCGATGGCGGCGACGAGGGCGGCGGCGCCGAGGCGCTGCGACTGGGCGGCGAGGGCCTCGGCGGCGTCGGCGGGGAGCTGCACGAGGTCGGGCGCCATCAGGCAGAGGAAGCCGTTGCGCAGGTGCTTGACGAGGCCCTCGGCGATCGTCCGCGGGTCGTGACCGACGTTGACGAGCCGGGCCATCGCCGTCAGCGCCCGGCCGGGATCGTGCTCGATGAACGCCTCGACGAAGTCGTCGAACGTCAGCTCCTCGCCGAGCGCCCCGCCGGCGTTGGCGATCAGCTCGAGCGCCGACAGCGTGTCCCGCGCCGAGCCGGCACCCTGCGTGACGGCGGCGTCGATGGCGTCGGCGGACACGTCGAGCCCGGCGTCGGCGGCCACCCAGCGGACATGGTCGGCGAGCACGTCCGGCGGCAACAGGTGGAAGCGGAGGTGCTGGGTGCGGCTGCGGATCGTGTCGGACACCTTCTGCGGGTCGGTGGTGGCGAGCACGAACACGACGTGGCTCGGCGGCTCCTCGAGCGTCTTCAGCAGCGTGGCCTCGGCCGGCTTGGAGAGCATGTGCACCTCGTCGAGGATGTACACCTTGTGTCGCCCCGGGGTGCCGAGGTTGGCCTTCTCGATGAGGTCGCGCATCGCCTCGACCCCGTTGTTGCTGGCGGCGTCGAGCTCGTGCACGTCGTAGCTCACGCCGCGCTCGACGTCGAGGCACGACGCGCACTCGCAGCACGGTTCGCCGTCGACCGGGCGCTCGCAGTTGAGCACCTTGGCGAGGATCCGTGCCGACGTCGTCTTGCCCGTGCCCCGGGGTCCGGAGAAGAGGTACGCCTGGCCTTCGCGGCCGCCGGCGACGGCGTCGCGCAGCGCCCGCACGACGTGGTCCTGGCCCTTGATCTCGGCGAATCGGCGTGGGCGGTAGCGGCGGTAGAGCGACGGCGTGGCCACGCGTCGAGCCTACGGGTTGCCTGTCACGCCGGTGGCCCGGTGGATCGGCCCAGCGTGCCATGCCCCTTCGCCCGACCCTCGTCTGACTACGTTGGTCGCCAGTGTCGTCGCTGATGCCGAGGGGAACCCCCGTTCGTCCGTTGGCGCCGCGGCGCGCCGTGCGGGCGGCCATCGCCCTGGCGATCGGCGGGCTGGCGCTGCTCGTCACCGACGGCCCGGCGCGGCGCCCAGAACGCGATCGTCGACACCAGCCCGGCCGACGGTTCCGAGGTGACCACGCAACCGGCGGCGATCGTGATGACGTTCGAGAACGAGGTGCCCGACCAGCGCGACGTGCAGGTGGTCTGCGAGCGGCAACCCGTTCAGCTCGATCGCCGCGCCGGAGCTCGGCGACGACGGCCTGACGCTCACGGTCGCCCTGCAGCAACCCCTCCCGGCGGGGGAGTGCAACGTGACGTGGACGTTGTCCAACGACGACGGCTCGACGACCGCGGCGACTTCTCCTTCACCGTCTGCCGAATCGGCCGGCGCCGCCACGGCCAGGGGCGACGACGACCACGGTCGCCGGCACGGCGCCGGCGGCGAGCGACAGCGGCGACGACGATGACGATGTGCGCGACGCCGGCACGGTGTCGAGCGCTCCGATCTGGCTCGGCCGGGTGCTGTCGATCGTCGGGATCTCCGTCGTGTTCGGGTCGCTCGTGCTCATCGTCGCGGCGTGGCCGGAAGGCCCGGAGTACGTGCTCGCCCTGCGCTTCCTGCGGTCGATGTGGATCGTCGGCCTCGTCGGCACGTTGATCTACGTCGCCGGTCTGGCGGCGGCGGTGAAGGGCGACTCGTTCAGCAGCGGGCTCAACCCGGCCAACTGGTTCGACCTCTTCGACGCCGGCTGGCCCGGCCGCTTCGCCGTGCTGCGCGTCGTCCTCGTGATCGCCATGGCGTGGGTGGTGATGAAGCCCGAGCGGGTGATCGACCCGACCACGAACATGCTGGCGCTCGGCATCCCGGCTCTCGCCGTCGTCACCCTCGGTCTGTCGCGCACCGGCGGCAACCTGGCGTTCCTCGGCGTCGTCGCCTCGATCCTCCACGTGCTGGCGATGGCCGTGTGGTTCGGCGGCGCCGTGCTGCTGGCCCGCGTCGTGCTCGCCGGCCCCGGTGACGAGGACCTCGTCCACGCCGTGCGCGGGTTCAACCGGATCTCCAACCCGGCGATCGTCATCACCCTGTTCAGCGGGCTGATCCAGCTCTACCGCCTCGACGGCGGCGAGCTGTTCAGCTCCGGCCACGGACGGGTCGTGCTGCTCAAGACCGTCGCCGTGGCGGCGATGGTGTTCGTCGGGATGACGGCGCGGCAGATCGCCAACGCCAGGTTGAACCGGGCCAGCGAGCTGAACGTGCGCAACGCCGATCGGTTGCGCCGGGCGTTCGGCACGGAGGCGGCGATCGGGCTGATCGTCATCGGCCTGTCCGGCTGGCTGCTCGCCCTCGACCCCGGCAAGCTGCCCGACAGCGGCGGCGACTTCGACATCCAGGAGCGCTTCCAGGACCAGGCCCTCGACTTCGACGTCGAGGTGCGGCTCAGCCCGGGGCAGATCGGGCTCAACGAGCTCGAGGTCGTCGTCGACGCGCCGCAGACCGGGCTGTCGGAGCTGCTCGTGACGTTCTTCCCGCCGACCGGCTCGACGGGTGTCGCCGATCATCACCCAGGGCATCGGGTTGACCGGCGCCGGAATCGCCCGCTCCGCGGACGGCGGTGGCATCCCGCTCGACGCCGCCGGGACGTGGCGCATTCAGGTGTCGGCGGTGACGCCGCAGGGGACGGTCACCGGGATCAACAAGAACGTGGCGATCGCCGACGAGGAGGGCAACGTCCCCGACCCGGCAGTCGGTCGACGTTCCCGACCTTCCGGCAACCTCGTCGACGACGACGACAGCCCCGCCACCGCCCGAGACCACCGAGGGCTGAGCCCCGGCTGTTCGGCCGCGTCGCACAGTCTGGCGGGCGAGGTCAGTCCGTCAGCCGGCGGACGAGGCCATGAACTGGCGGAAGTCGACCGGCGAGGCGACGTCGAGCTGGTCGTAGCGGCAGCTCTCCGGCGTGCGGTCGGGGCGCCAGCGCATGAACGTCACTCCGTGGCGGAAGCGGCCGTTCTCCAGCTGACCGAACGTCACCTCGACGACGCGCTCGACACGCACCGGCACCCACGACAGATCCTTGCCGGCGTTCCACCTGCTCGTCGCCCCCGGCCGCCGCTGCATCTCGCTCTCCGACGTCGGCTGGTTCATCGTGGCGAACTCGGCCCACTCCGCCCACGGGTGCCCGTCGATGGCGTTCTCCGTCAGCGGGGCGAGCTCGGCGAGCAGCTCCTTGCGCTGACTGGCGGTGAACGCCGCGGCGACGCCGACGTGGTGCATCACGCCGGCGTCGTCGAACAGGCCGAGCAGCATCGAGCCGACGCCCTGGCCGTCCTTGTGGATGCGATAGCCGGCCAGCGCGCAGTCGGCGGTGCGCTGGTGCTTGACCTTGACGAGGGCCCGCTTGTCCGGCTGGTACGGGTCATCGACGGCGCTTGGCGACGATGCCGTCGAGCCCGGCGCCCTCGAAGATCGTGAACCACTCGTTGGCGACGGCGGCATCGGTGCTCGCCGGCGTGACGAACACGCTCGGACCCGGTCTGCACGACGTCGATCAGCCGGGCGCGGCGCTCGCTCAGCGGCCGCGCCAACCACGACTCGTCGCCGAGGGCGAGGAGGTCGAAGGCGATGAACGCGCTCGGCGTCTCCTCGGCCAAGCGGTTGACCCGGGACGCCGCCGGGTGGATGCGCTGCAACAGGGCGTCGAAGTCGAGCCCGTTGCCCTCGGCGTCGGGGATGACGATCTCGCCGTCGATGACGACGTGGTCGGGCAGGGCGGCCCGCGAGGACCGGGAGCAGCTCGGGGAAGTAGCGGGTGAACGGCCGCTCGCTGCGGCTGGTCAGCTCGATGTCGTCGCCGTCACGGGCGACGATGCAGCGGAACCCGTCCCACTTCGGCTCGTACAGCCAGCCGTCACCGTCGGGGATCGTCCGCGACAGCTTGGCCAGCATCGGCTTGATCGGCAGCTCGATCGGGAATCCCACGACGTCCATTCTGGCCGCTGTTGGGAACCGCGCCCGGTCGTGGAAACGTCTGATGCGTCGCCGACCAGACCCCGAGGAGATCATGATGACCGACCGCTGGAAGTCCACCATTTGCGCGAGCTGCTGCAGCGACCGCCGCCTGGCCTTCGCCGTCGTCGCCCTGGCCGCCGCGCCGCGACCGGTTGCGGCGACCGCACCGCCGACGTCGGAGCCGGCGTCGCCGTCCGCCGGCGACGACGGCACGATCACCGTCAGCGCCACAGGGACCGTCCGGGTCGAGCCGGACATCGCCGTCGTCACCCTCGGCGTGCAGGCCAACGCCGCCACCGGCGCCGAGGCGATGGAGCAGGTCAACACCTCGTCGGCGGCGCTGACCGAGGCGTTGATCGCCGAAGGCATCGCCGAGGAGGACATCCAGACGTCCGGGCTCAACCTGTGGACCACGACCGACGACCGCGGCGAGATCAACGGCTACCAGGCATCGCTGAGCGTCAACGTCACGATTCGCGACATCACCGCCGTCGGCCCGACGATCGATGCGGCCCAGCAGGCCGCCGGCCCCGGCTTCACGATCGGCGGCGTGTCGTTCTCGTTCGCCGATCCGGAGTCGGTGCTCGAACAGGCGCGCGTCGACGCCGTCGAGTTGGCCCGGACGAAGGCCGAGCAGTACGCCGCGGCGGCGGGCCTGACGCTCGGCGACGTGGTCAGCATCACCGAGGACTCGTCGTCGCCGCCGATCGTCTACGGCGACGTGGCGATGGCTGCCGCCGAAGCGGCCGGACCGTCGATCTCGCCAGGCCAGCTCGACCTCACCGTCGACGTCACGGTCACCTACTCGACGACCTCCTGACCATCGTCTCGAGCGCACTACAGTCCTGCCCGTGGGTGGGGGCGCTGCGACCGCACGGGCACGCACCGACGTCGAGGTGCGGGCGCTGACGAACGACGACGTCGATGCCCTCACGGCGTTCTTCGCCTCGGTGCCGGAGGGCGATCGCACGTTCTTCAAGGAGGACGTCTCCGATCCGGTGGTGATCGCCGGCTGGGTCGCCGTCGCCGATCGTCACCGCCTCATCGCCCTCGTCGACGGCGAGGTCGCCGGCTACGTCGCCGTGCTCAAGGGGATCGGCTGGAGCAGCCACGTCGGCGAGCTGCGGCTGGTGATCGCCCCCGAGTTCCGCCAGCGGGGGATCGGCCGGCTGCTCGCCCAGCGGGCGGTCGTCGAGGCCCTCGAGCTGGGCGTGGTCAAGCTCGTCGTCGACGTCGTCGCCGGCCAGGACCGCCTCTTCGACATGTTCACCAAGCTCGGCTTCGAACAGGAGGGCCGGCTTCGCCGCCACGTGCGCAGCGCCACCGGCGAGACCCACGACCTCCTCGTGCTGTCGCACTTCGTCGACGAGCTCGCCGCTTCGCTGGCCGCCGAGTCGCCGGCTTCCTGACCGCGTTTCCGTTCCTGCGGCGGCGTGACGCCCAGGGTGGGTGAACGACCGTCCACCGCAGACGTCAGGAGGATCGCGTGACCGGAGTGCTCGCCTACGACCCGCTGCGCCTGGCCACCCTCGCGTCCAGCACCCAGACAGCGGCGGACGAGCTGGCCGCAGTCACCGGTGAGGAGCCGTACTCGGTCGACGCCATCGCCGTCGCCCACGGCATCGCCGCCAGCCTCGACGAGACGCTGTTGACGGCACTGCGCGCTGTGCTGATCGAGCACGGCGATGACGGAGTGGAACGGTGCCGCCTTCCTGCTGACCGTCGACCAGCTGATCGACGCCCTCACCGAGCAAGCCGCCGACCCGTCTGCTCCGTTCGTGCTCGACGACGGCGAGTTCTCGCTCGCCGCGTCGATCACCGCCGCCGAGCAGGCGCAGTGGTTCCACGACGTCAACCCTGGCGTGCGTGACGTACGCCGGCGGGTCGTACATCGGGGGCGGGTACGTGACCGACCACCGCGGCAACCGCTACCCGATCGTCGTCGCCCGGGTGGAGACCGAGGACGGCGACGTGTTCACCGCCGACGAGTCATCCGGTCGCCGCCGGCGAGCCGAGCGTCGCCACGCTCGGCGGAAGTGACCCCGGCTGGGAAGTCGTCGGCTGCGCAACCGGGATCGAACGCTTCCAGGAGAGCCCTCGCTCGGCGAGGAGCTGCTGGCGGCCTTCGGCGGGACGACAGGTCGCGTCGGGCCGTTGCCGCCCAACAGCGGCCTCGCCTACATCGCCGTGCCGGCCAGTGGCGGTCCACCGCACCTCGTCGACGAGCCACCCACGCCGGGTCCCGTCGTCGCCCCGCCGACGGTCGGCGTCCCGGACCCGGCGAACAGCTCGCCAGGGGCGATCGTCGAAGGCGGTGCCGCGCTGGCGGTCACCACCGCCCAAGGCGGCGTGATGGCCGGCGGCGATGGACAACCAGACCCAGCGCGCCTACCAGGTGATCTTCGAGGAGAACGCCGACGGCCGGCGGCGCGCCCGCATCCAGACCTACACCCTCGCCCACGACGGAGAGGGAGGCGTCGTGATCATCCCCGAGCACGTCTACGTCGACGGCAACGGTGAGCTGACGTCGCAGACGATCAGCTACGGCAGCCCGTACGACGCCGACGGGGTGTCCCTCTCGGCGTCCACCGAGGACGTCGCCGCCTTCGCCTTCTCCGGCAACGAACCGATCACGCTACCCGGTGCCCGACGCGCTGTGTTCCCGTGACTGTCGGGCGATCGGCCGTCACGCGGCAGCGGGGAGGGGCTGCCGCGTGACGGAGTGGCACGCGTCGAGCAGGGCGGGGAGAAAGCGCCCTGGGTCGAGCGTGCACACGGCGTGGCCGCCGGCGACGCGGTGCAGGGTGGCGTCGGCGAGGCGGCTGGAGAGGTCGAGTTGGCGATGCACGGGGACGACGTCGTCGTGGTCGGTGACGACCACGGCGGTCGGGCACGTCGATCCCGTCGATCCACGGCCGTGAGTCGAAGCGTCCGAGCTCGCGTCCGGCCTCGACGATCTGCGCCCAGTCGTGGCGGGCGACCTCGGCGAACCCCCACCACGGCTTGCCGCGCATGGCCCGCCAGCGGCCGAGGGCGCCGACGGCGGCGCGGGTGAGCGGGGCGAGCGGGAAATGTCCGACGACGGCGGCCGTGCCGTCGGCGACGCGGAACAGGATCGTCTCGCGCGGCGTGCCGCCGAACGTGCAGCTCGTCGCGCACAGGACGAGGCCGGCGACGACGTCGGGGTGGCGCTGCCACAGCAGTTGGGCGATCGGGCCACCCATCGAGTAGCCGACGGCGATCACCGGGTCGAGACCGAGCACGTCGACGAGAGCGGCGACGTCGTCAGCGCAGTCGGCGAGGCGGAACGGCTCGTCCGACTGCAGGCCACGACCGTGGCCGCGGTGATCGAGGGCGACGACGTTGAACTGCTCGGCGAGGCCGGCGTAGCACGAGACCCAGTTGAGGTCGGCGGTCGCCGTCCAGCCGTGCAGCAGCACGATCGTCGGCGCCTCCTCCGGTCCTGGGAGCTGGCGCACGAACGTGCGCCCGCGGCCAGGAAGCTCGACCTCCCGGCCGGCGGGCATGACCGGGGGATCGATGCCGAGCTCTCCGCCGTGTACGTCGACCATCGGTCCCCTCCTTGCCCATACATGAGGCGACAGCGGGCCGTGTGATACGTCGCCGCGATCCGGGTGGTGACACGCGCCGTGACAACCGTCGCTCGCAGCGACGGAGCAGATGCGCTACAACGTGTGGGATGGCTACAGACGTCGAGTCGGGGTCCGTCGCCGAAACGCTGGCACCGCTGCTGCGAGTGCTGCTCGGGCCGGTACCGCCGGTGCGGATCGAGTTCTGGGACGGCAGCGTCATCGAGAGCGAGGGACCGCCCGGAGGACCCGGTTCGCCGGGCACGCTGCGGGTCAACTCGCCCGACGCCATTCGCCGGGTGCTGTGGATGCCCAACCAGCTCGGCCTCGGCCGGGCGTACGTCGCCGGCGATGTCGACGCCGAAGGCGATTTCATCGCCATGGTCGAGGCGCTCCGCGACGTCACCTCCGAGGATCTGCGCTTCCGCCGCAAGGCGGTAGTCGACGCGATCGCCGCGGCACGGCGCGCCGGTGTGATCGGCCGGCCGCTGCCGCCGCCGCCGCAGGAGGCGCGGCTGAAGGGCCGCCGCCACTCGCTGCGCCGCGATTCGCGGGCGATCAGCCACCACTACGACGTCGGCAACGACTTCTACCGGATCGTGCTCGGCGAGTCGATGACCTACTCGTGCGCCCGCTTCGTCGACGACGACACGTCGCTCGACGATGCCCAGGCGGCCAAGCACGACCTCGTCGCCCGCAAGCTCGGGCTCGACCAGCGCGAGGGCATGCGGCTCCTCGACGTCGGCTGTGGGTGGGGTTCGATGGTGATCCACGCCGCAGCCCGCTACGGGGCCGAGGCGGTCGGCATCACGATCAGCCGCGAGCAGGCCGAGTTCGCGAGGAAGCGAGTCGGCGAGGCCGGCGTCGGCGACAAGGTGGAGATCCGGCTGCAGGACTACCGCCAACTCGGCGACGAGAAGTTCGACGCGATCAGCTCGATCGGGATGGCCGAACACGTCGGCGCCAAGCGCATCGACGACTACTTCGCCATCCTGCACAAGGCGCTCGTGCCGACTGGCCGGCTGCTCAACCACGCCATCTCCTCGGTCGGCGGGTCGAAGCTCGGGCGCCACTCGTTCGTCGGGCGCTACGTGTTCCCCGACGGCGAGTTGATCGACGTCGGCAGGATGGTGCTGGCGATGGAGCGGGCCGGCTTCGAGGTTCGCGACGTCGAGTCGCTGCGCGAGCACTACGCCAAGACGTTGCGGGCGTGGGTGGCCAACATCGAGGCCAACTGGGATGCCGCGGTCGCCGCCTCCGATGTCGCCCATGCCCGCATCTGGCGGCTGTACATGGCCGGCTCGGCGGTCGGTTTCACCGACGGCGGCATCAACATCCACCAGATCCTCGGCGTCGTGCCGACCGCACTGGGGGGCAGCGCCGTCCCGCTCACGCGCGCCACCTGGGTCTGAATCAGGGTGGCGGTTACGCCGTGGTGTTGTCGAGGTACTGCAGCAAGTCGTGGGCAGCGAGCTCGATCGCTTTGTGCCGCCACTCCGAGGCGCGGTAGACGCAGGCGATCAGCCCGGTGCGGTGGATCCGGCGAAGGTCGCCGTACACGAAGGCGTAGCGCGCCTTCGTCTCGTCCGCAGCGCCGTCCGTGAGCCCGAGATGCCAGCAGGCATAGTCCTCCCACGTGTGCGTCTCGAGAAACCGGTTCTGTTCGTCGGCCCGCGGTTGCACCTCGCCCCAGTCGCTGTTGAGCACGTACTCGGCGCGCATCGATGAGCCGACGGGCATGGGCGACGGCTGCGTCGTTGAGGGAGTAGGACGCCATCACCGTCCATGTTGTCGGTCGCTACCGTCAGAGTCGCCTCGCGAAACTGTCGAGCTGTCCCAGCAGGTTTGTGCTGTTTGCGCTGCACCG
Organism: Ilumatobacteraceae bacterium; assembly: GCA_963732335.1. GTDB lineage: Bacteria > Actinomycetota > Acidimicrobiia > Acidimicrobiales > Ilumatobacteraceae > Desertimonas. The sequence continues at coordinate 107,124 of CAVSZO010000038.1, forward strand.
TGCTCGGTCGTCGCCCATGGACGAAACCTACTCATCGCCGTCCGGTGGTTGAATCAGGTGATGGCCTCTCCGCACACGATCGAGTTCTTCTTCGACCCCGCCTGCCCGTGGACCTGGATGACGTCGCGGTGGCTCGTCGACGCAACCGCCCGGACCGGCCACCAGATCCGCTGGCGCAACCTCAGCCTGGCGATCATCAACGCCGACCGGGAGATTCCCGAGAAGTACCGCGCCGCCGTTGCCGCCGCGGGCAAGCGCGCACCGGATCATCGCGGCGATGCGAGCAGAGGATCGCGATGACGAGATCGGCACCTTCTACACGGAGTGGGGCCGGCGCTTCCACCACGACCGCGTCGATCCGACCGACGATCTGGCACGCACGGTGGCCGCGGCGAGCGGTGCCCAACGATGGGCCGACGCCGCAGACGACGACCGTTGGGATGCCGACGTGGAGGCGTCGACGAAGGAGGGTCAGGAGCTGGCCGGAGGATCGGACATCGGATCGCCGGTGCTCGCCTTCGGCGAGCCGCGAATCGGGATCTTCGGCCCGATCGTGTCGCCGCCGCCCAGCGGGGACGACGCCGTGGCCTTGCTCGACCAGGTCCTCGCCGTCGCCTCCAGGCCGGCGTTCTACGAGCTCAAGCGCGGCCGCCGAACCGGGCCCCAGTTCGGGCCCCGACCCTGACCGATCCACCGACGCTCAGCTGACGTCGATGTAGACCACTCCCGCCTCGACCTTGGTCGGGTAGGTGCGGATGTCGACGAGGACCGGCGCTCCCTTCGCCGCTCCGGTGCGGTAGTCGAAGCGTCCGTTGTGCTTGGGGCACTCGATCAGGTTGCCCATCACCAGGCCGTCGCACAGCAGCTCGGCCGCGTGGGTGCAGTGCCCGGCGGTGGCGAAGTACTCGTCGTCCGGCGAGCGGTAGATGGCGTAGTCGGTGCCGTCGTGGGCGAACCCGATGACGTCTTCCCGCTCGATGTCGTCGGTGGCGCAGGCGGCGATCCAGTCGGGCATCGACGGGTTCCTCGAGGGAGTCAGCTTCCGGCCGTCTCCGGCAGCGGGCGACGAACGAAGTACGTCGGGTCACGACGCTGGCGGGCCAGCGTCGGGATGATCTCCCGGAAGGCGGCCACCGTGCTCGGGTACGCGGGCGGACACACGTCCTTGATCTCTTCGTGCAGGGCGGCCAGCGAGTGGAACGGCACCAGCGGGTACATGTGGTGTTCGACGTGGTAGTTCATGTTCCAGTAGAGGAACCGGAAGACCGGGTTCATGTACACGGTGCGACTGTCGAGGCGGTGGTCGAGGACGTCCTCGGCGAGGCCGGCGTGCTGGGTGAGGCCGAAGACGAGGTGCAACCAGGCGCCGTAGAGACGCGGCCCGCCGATGAGCAGCAGCGGGAGGATGCTCCCGGTCGCGACGCTCGTGATGATGACGGCCGCATAGATCACGACCCACACCCGCGCCTCGCGGTGCACACGTCGCCACTCGACCTCCGGCACGTACGTCTGCTCCTCGTCGGCCAGGCGGCCGGAGGCGTGGACGACCATGCCCCACATCGCCCTCGGGACGTCGACCAGGCCGAAGAAGTTGAGGGCGATCCGTCCGAGTGCCGGCGGCCGCATCGCCAGGATCTCCGGGTCCCTCCCGACGATCAGGCGTGTCGGTGTGGTGGCGGGTGTGGCTCCATCGCCACACCGTCGGGCTGCGCATGATCATGAAGCAGGCGATCTGGTAGACGACGTCGTTCAACCACGATGTCCGGAAGGCGGTCCGGTGCCCGGCTTCGTGCCAGCGGGAGTCGGAGGCCGACCCGTACAGGACGCCGTAGACGGCGAGCAGAGGGATCCACACGAGGTTGCCGGCGACGAACGCCCACGCGCCCAGGCCGCCGAACACGGCGAGCAGGGCGAACCACAGCAACGTGTCGCGGATGGCCGGCCCGTTCGATCGCTTCATCAGCTGCTTGATGCGGTCGCGGGGGACCGGCGCCTTGTACCACGCTGCGCTCGACCAGACCGCGGGCATCGGCGACCGAGCCTTCCGGGCCGAGCAACCCGTAGTCGCGGTGAAGTGTCGCGGTCATCGCCTCGTCTCCAATCGTGTTGACTGAGCGTAGATCGATGGCAGCGCATAACCGTGACGAGGATCGAGATCGACGACTGGCACGCGCGTCGTCGTTGGCGATGAACGGCATCGAGTACGCCGAAGTCCCGCCCGAGGTCGAAGCCGCAAGTGCGGTCGCTGTGTCTCGGCTTGCCCGAGACCGTCGAACGACAGGCGTGGGCCGGCACGCAGTGGCGCATCCGCAACCGGATGTTCGCCCATGTCCTCGCCGTCGACTTTGCCGACGGCCCGGTCGTCGTGCTGACGTTCCGATCCTCCGGTCCGGAGCTCGCCGCGCTGCGCAACGCCGGCGATCCATTCTTCCGGCCGGCGTGGGGATCCGATGCCGTCGGCATGGTGCTCGACTATGGCGTCGATTGGGACGAGGTCACCGAACTCGTCATCGAGAGCTACTGCACTGTGGCCCCGAAGAAGCTGAGGGAGGAACTATGAAGCTCGAGCCGTGGCGCATCGAAGACGTCCCCATTCCGGAGCTGTCCGGCCTGGCCCTGGCAGCGACCACAGACGGGCTGCCGCAGTTGTTCGCCATCGGCGACCGGAAGTCCGTGCTGGCCCGCGCCGCGCTCACGGACGAGCCGCTCGAGTGGGCGCTGCTCGACCTCGACCGCGCCGGTCCAAGCCGCGATCGTCAGTTCGAGGCGATCACGGCGACGGCCGACGGAACGCTTCTTGTGCTGTGTGAGGACCCGCCGCTCGTCCTCGTGCTCCAACCGGACGCCGGCCGGGCGGAAACGATCACCCTGGCGCCGGGAGATCGCGGCGTGCTGGCCGAGATCTTCGACGAGTCGTCGTCGTCAGGTGAGGGTCTGCGTCCCGCTTCGTGCCGGGCACCTCCTCGTCGCCAAGGAGAAGGACCCGCCGCTACTCGTCGAGTTCGGGCCACGCGGCGCGGAGGCGGCGGGAGTGCAGACCGACTCGTTCCTCGTTGGCGAGGGCGGTCTGGTTCCCGACGATGGCGGTCTGCACGCCCTGGCGGCATGGAAGCTCGACGGCGTTGACGACATCAGCGACCTGGCGTTTGCCGGTGGGCGCGTTGTACTGCCTGTCCGACCAATCACGACGGGTCGTCGTCGTGGACCTCCCACTGGACCCGGACGCGGATCGCGCCCGCATCGGTGAAGGCTGGGACTTGCGCGTTCCGGAGCGGCGCGACGAGCCGGAGGGCAAGCCCGAAGGTTTGGTCGTCACCGACGACGGCACGTTGCTCGTTGGTCTCGACACCGAGAAGCCACGGGCCAACCTGTGCTGGTACCAGCCCTGAAACCACGACGGCGAGCAGTTCTGCCGCTTCGTTAATGTCCGGGGTCGTGGCACGGCTCGAACCCTCCGATCGGGCCAAGCTTCCGGCCAGCGCCTTCGCCTACGTCGATGAGCGCGGCCGGCGAGCGGCTGCCGATCCACGACGCCGCCCACGTCCGCAACGCCCTGGCCCGCTTCAACCAGGTCGTCTTCGAGGACGAACAGGCCAGGGAGCAGGCGCGGGCCCGCTTGCTCAAGGCGGCCAAGCGCTTCGGCATCGTGCCGGTCGGGTTCATCACCGGCCAGTTGCAGTCCGAGCGCGAGCTCGGCCGGCGCGGCGAACCCCGCCATCTGCCGTCGGGCTTCGTGACGATGCTGTTCACCGACGTCGAGGGGTCGACGGAGCTGCTCCATCGTCTCGGTGACGGCTACAGCGAGCTGCTCGACCGGCTGCGCAAGCTCCTCGAAGCGGGCATGCACCGAGCGATCTGGCCACATCGTCGAGACCCGGGCCGACGAGGTCTTCGCCGTGTTCGAGCAGCCCGCCTCGGCCGTCGACGCCGCGGTGGCGATGCAGCGGACGCTGCGCCAGACGTCGTGGGGCGACGGTGTCGAGGTGCGGGTGCGGGTGGGCATCCACAGCGGTTACCCGAAGCGAGCCGCCCCGAACTACGTCGGCATGGCGGTCAACACCGCGTCGCGGATCTGCGGCGCCGCCCACGGCGGGCAGATCCTCGCGTCCGGCGACACGAGATCAGCGCTGAAAGGGTCGATGCCTGCCGGCGTGCGCCTCCGCAGCCTCGGGCGGCACCGGCTGCGCGGGATTCCCGAGGAGGTCGACCTCTACCAGGTCGTCGCCAAAGGCTTGCCGGCTCGCTTCCCGCCGCCGCGCGTGTGACGCTGATCGTTCAGGCCGGGCGGGACGCGGGCCCTCCGTGGCGACCCTCGTCGAGGACGTGCGCACGATGAGCTCGGGGCGGAACACGACCTGCTCGTGGACGTGCCCCTCGCTGGCTGTCGGTCTCCGCAAGCAACAGTTCGGTGGCGGTGTGGCCGAGCAGCTCGCGGGGCTGGTGAACCGAGCTGAGCGGCACGGCCGCCGCGCCGGCGAACTCGATGTCGTCGTAGCCGACGATCGCCAGCTCGCCGGGCACCTCGATTCCCGCCTGCATCACGTGCTGGAGCAGCCCGAGGGCGACGAGGTCGTTGGCGCAGAACGCCGCCGTCGGTCGCCGGCGGCGCGGGAGACCGAGCAGCCGTTCGCCGGCTCGCCGGCCTTCGGCGATGGAGAGCTTGGCGGTCTCGATCACCGTGAGCGAGTCGGCATCTCGGCCGGCGGCTGCCAGCGCCTGGCGGCTGCCGACCAGCCGGTCGGCCACACACTTGGCGTCGAGGACGCCGCCGACGAAGGCGATCCGCCGGTGGCCCTGCTCGAGCAGGTGATTGACGGCCAGCTCGCCGCCGACGACGTCGTCGACTGCGGCGCTGCACCAGTCCGCGCCCAACGTCGAGCCGACGAGGACGACGGCGATCCCCCGTCGACGAAGCCGTTCGAGCTGGGGCGTGAGCTCGCCGAACGGGCTGACCAGGGCGCCGCGGACACGCTGTTCGAGGAGCATCTCGAGATAGTCGGCCTCCCGCGACGGGTCGCCGTCGCTGTTGCACAGGAACATGGCGAGGCCATGGCGCCGGGCGACCTCGTCGACGCCGCGGGCGACGTCCGTGAAGAACGGGTTGGTGACGGCGAGACCGAGATAGCCGATCGTCCGGCTCCGCCCCGCCCGCAGGTGCCGTCCGGATTCGTTGCGGACGAACCCGAGCTCGCTGATCGCCGTTGGACCTTGTGGCGGGTCGACTCACTGACCCGCTCGGGTCGGTTGAGCACGTTGGAGACCGTGCCGACGGAGACGCCGGCGCGGATCGCCACGTCCTTGATCCCAGTTGTTGTCGGCCGTCACGACGTCGGGTCGTCTGGAGCGCTCTCGTCGAGCTCGTCGAGCAGCAGTTCGGGTCGGGGTGGCCGGGGAGGATCGAGCGCGGCGGCTCGGTGGGCAACGTCGAAGTGGTGTGTTCCTGGGCCGACGTCGACGGGGTCGGCGCCGGGCAGGTCGACGTGTGCGGTGCTGCCGATGGGCACGACGAGGTCGACGACGAGCCGGTCGGCGGATCGGCTCCATTGCACGCTGGCGTCCCCGTAGGGGGTCCGCAGCGTGGCGCCGGCATGGGTGAGCCCGCCGCCGGGGCGAGGGCGGACGAGCAGCTTGCGGTACCCGGGCTCGGCCGGAGCCAGACCGGCGACGACACGGTGGAGGAAGTCGGCGATGGCGCCGAGGGCGTAGTGGTTGAACGACGTCATCTCGGTGCGGTTGATCGAGCCGTCCGGCAGCAGGCTGTCCCACCGCTCCCACACGGTGGTCGCACCCATCGTGACGGGGTACAGCCACGAGGGGCACTTCGTCTGCATCAGGAGGTGGTAGGCGTCGTCGACGAGGCCGGCATCGACGAGGGCATCGCACACGAGTGGCGTGCCGACGAAGCCGGTGCCGATGCAGTAGTCCTCCCGGCGCACGAGCTCGGCGAGGCGGGCCGGCGGCGCGGACGCGTTGCGCCTCGGTGGGCAGCAGGTCGAAGCGGAGTGCCAGGGCGTACGCCGTCTGGGCGTCGCTCGCCAACCGGCCGGTCGGGGTGACGAACTCGGCGTTGAAGGCGGCCGTGATCGTGTCGGCGAGCTCGTCGTACCGCGCCCGGTCGCCGTCGTGGCCGAGTACTCCGGCGGTGGCGGCGACGAGTCTGGCCGTGTAGGCGTGGTAGGCGGTGGCGACCAGGGTGGCGTCGGTGCGGGCGGCCCCCGGCTCGCGTGGCGGGGCGGCCGGGTCGAGCCAGTCCCCGAACTGGAATCCCTCGCTCCAGATGTGGTCGTCGCCGGCGAGCGTGGCGATCTGGTCGACCCACGCTCGCATGCTGTCGTACTGGCGGCGAAGCACCTCGACGTCGCCGAACCGCTCGTAGAGCACCCACGGAACGACGACAGCGGCGTCTCCCCACGCCGCCGCCGGCGCCACGGGAAAGAGCAGGTCGACCCATGGCACATAGGCGGGCACGGTGCCGAACTCGTCCTGTTCGGCGGCGAGGTCGGCCAGCCAGGACTCGAGGACGCCGCAGCAGTCGTACAGGAACGCCGCCGTCGGGGCGAACACCTGGATGTCGCCGGTCCAGCCGAGGCGTTCGTCGCGTTGGGGACAGTCGGTGGGGACGTCGACGAAGTTGCCGCGCATGCTCCAGCGGACGTTCTCGTGGAGCCGGTTGAGTCGCTCGTCGGAGCAGTTGAACGTTCCCGTCGCCGGCATGTCGGAGTGGCACACGACGGCCTCGATCGACGCTGGGTCGAGCTCCTCGCGCAGGCCCTCGACGCTGGCGTAGCGGAAGCCGTGGAACGTGAACGCCGGCTCGTACGTCTCGACGCCATCGCCGGCGAGCACGAACGTGTCGGTGGCGGCCGCCGTGCGCAGCAGCCAGGTCGCCAGCTCGCCCTTGTCGAGGACCTCGGCGTGCCGCAAGGTGACCGCGTCGCCGGCTTCGCCGCGCACGCTGATGCGGACCCGCCCGGTGACGTTCTGTCCGAAGTCGACGACGGTGACGTCGGTCGGCGACTGCTCGATGGCGACCGGCCGCAACGTCTCGATGCGGCGCACCGGCGGGCCGGTCGGCGCCACCAGCCGATCGGCCACCGACGCCAGCTCGGCGACGGCGACCCAGTCGGTGTCGTCGAAAGCGGGTGTCGTCCACGCCGGTTCGGCCAGCCTGGCGTCGTACGTCTCGCCGTCGTAGAGGCTGGCCGAGATGCGCTCGTCGAGGGCGGCCCGCCAGTGGCGATCCGTGACCACGGTGTCGATGCTGCCGTCGTCGTAGTGCAGTTCGAGCTGGGCGACCGGTCCGATGTCGGTGCCGTAGGTGTCGCGCCGTCCACCGCGGAAGCCGAGCCGGCCTCGGTACCAGCCTTCGGCGACGGTCATCCCGAGGACGTTGTCGCCGATCTGCAGCGCCTCGGTGACGTCGAGCGTCTGGTAGCGGAGCCGGTGGCGGTACGACGTCCAGCCGGGGGCGAGGACGTCGTCGCCGAGCGGCGAGCCGTTGCAGGCGACGGTGTAGACGCCCAGCGCCGAGGCGTACAGCCGGGCCCGCGCCAGGCCGGGGCGCACGGCGAAGCTCCGCCGGAACCTGACCGGCCGCTCGGCGGCGGCGCTCGGGAAGGCGGCGGTGATCGGCACGGCCGACCAGTCGCGCCGGATCGAGCAGGGCGACCTCGACGTCGAGCGGTTCGCTCCAGTCGGAGGATCCGCCGTCGGGTCCGGCGACCCGGACGCGGATCCGCCGGCGTGCCCGCGACGGCAAGCGGTTCGAACGGCCACGGGACGAGCACCGAGTCGTTCGACTCGACGACGCGGGTCCTCGCTGCCGTCGGCGTCGTCGGGATCCTCGGCGGCGACCTCGTACGCCCGTTGCCGGAAGCTGGGATCGTCGGCCGTGACGATCCACGACAACCGTGGGGCGGCGACGCCGATCCCGAAGGAGTCGACGCGGTGCTCGGCGCGGAGGTTGGTGACCGTGACGACCATCGATAGCGCTACCCCTTCACCGCGCCGGTGGTGAGGCCGGCGACGATCTTGCGATTGAAGATGATGAACATGATCAGGGCCGGCACGGTGATCAGCAGCACGTCCATGAACAGCAGGTTCCACTGGGTGTTGAACTGGCTCTGGAAGTTGAAGAGCGTCAGCTGCACCGTGGCGTTGTCCGAGCCCGGGCAGGAAGTACAGCGGGTTGACGAAGTCGTTGTAGATCGCCACCGACGCGGTGAGGATCACGGTGATCGTGACCGGCCGGAGCAGCGGGAAGATCGACGCGGAAGAACAGGCTCAGCCCGGTGCAGCCGTCGATCATCGCCGCCTCGTCGAGCTGGCGGGGGATCGTCGCCACGAACGCCCGGAACAGGATGATGCTGAACGGCGCGAGGTAGGCGACCTCGACGAGCACGAGCCCCCACAGGGAGTTGAACAGGTGGATCTCCTGGAGGACGTAGATCGTCGGCACGACGGCCGGTGGGATGATCAACCCGGCGAGCACGGCGGCGTTGACGAGCGTGGCCATCCGATCGCGGCGCCGCTCGAGCACGAACCCGGCCATCGCGCAGAAGATCACGAGCAGGGCCACTGACACGACGGTCACGACGAAGCTGTTGCGCATCGCCGTGACGAGCAGGTTGTCGCGGGTCGTCACGACCTCCTTGACGTTCTCCCAGACGGTGCCACGACGACGGCCAGGAGAAGTCGAGCCGGGCCGACTCGGCACGGTCCTTGACGGCCGTCAGGGCGATGAAGGCGAACGGGATGACGAACACGACGACCATGACTCCGAGCGCCACGGCGTCGAGCCAGTACCTGCGGATCAGCCTCACGACGTCAGCTCCCGCCTGCGCAGGAACCAGTTCAACGGGAAGACGATGGCGGTGACGAGGATGAACAGGATCACGTTGCCGGCCGTCGACAGGCCGTAGAAGCCGGCCTGATAGTTCTTGAAGATCGTCGAGGCGAGCACGTCGGTGGTGAAGCCCGGCCCACCACCGGTCATCGTCCAGATCAGGTCGAACGACCGCAGCCCGCCGATGAACGACAGCAGGATCACCGTGAACGTCGCCGGCTTGCTCAGCGGGAGGATGACGTGGCGGAACCGCGCCCACGCACTGCCGCCGTCGACCGACACCGACTCCAGCAGCTCGGATGGGATCGACACGATGCCGGCGATGAAGATCACCATCGCCAGCCCGACGCCCTTCCAGACGTCGACGAGGGCGACCGACAGCAAGGCGATCTGCGGGTCGGTCAGCCACTTCGGCCCGGTGAAGCCGATGACGTCGATGGTCCGGTTGATCAGGCCCTTGGTCGGATGCATCATCACCTTGAACGTGATCCCGACGGCGACGAAGCTGACCAGCACGGGGAAGAACACGATCGAGCGGATCGTCCCTTTGAGCTTGATCCGTGACGTGACGAGCATGGCGAGGGCCATCCCCAGGACGACCTTCAGACCCGCTCGTGACGACGGCGTAGATGAACGTGTTGCGCAGACCGTTGGTCAGCGCCGGTTCGCGGAAGAACTGGCGGAAGTTCTCGAGTCCGATGAACTCCCAGTCGAACAGCGTCCAGCGGGTGAGCGAGTAGAAGAACGCCATCGCCGTCGGCACGACGAAGATGGCGACGAAGACGATGCTGACCGGCAGGTAGAACCAGTGCGGGTAGGCGCGGCGATGGCGGATCGTCCTCGGGCATCGGGGCTGTCGAGCCTGAACGGGCCGGGGCCGATGCCGCTGCCGGCACGGGCCCCGCCCGCTTTCGTTCGGTGGTGTGAAGTGCTTGCGTCACCAGCCCGGCAGGCCGAGTTGCTGGGCCTGCTTCTCGACGTCCTCGTCGTAGAGGGCGGCGGCATCCTCGGCGCTGCGCAGCCCGGAGCCGACCTCGACGGTGATCTGCTCGAGGCTGGGGCCCTTGAGCGGCGAGAGGAACTCGAGCGCCGGGCCGACGTTGCCGCCGTCGATGTACGCCTGCATGTCGAGCACGGCCGGCAGCACGTCGTCGGGCAGCGTGGCGCCTTCGACTGAGGTACGGCCCGCACGGTGCGGCGGCCGCGGTCTGCGCCTCAGTCCCCTCGACCGAGGCGATGAAGGCGAGGAACGCCCTGGCGACGTCTTCGTGCTCGGTGGTGTCGGCGATGTACATGCCAGCGGGCATCCACAACGTCATCCCGTTGGTCTCCGCCGTCTCGCCGGGCTGGGCGAAGAAGCCGATGTTCTCGATCGCGTCGGGATAGAGCGAGGCGATCTCCGAGAGGGCGAACGTGAGCATCGGGTACTGGGCGATCTCGCCGTCGACGAGCATCCGTAGGGCGTCCTCATAGGTCGCCGAGCCGTAGTCCTCGTTCCACCAGCCGCTGTCGTAGGCCTCCTGCAGCCGCTCGAAGCTGCGCAGCGCCGCCGGCGTATCGGCGTAGTGCGCCTCGTTGGCGGTGTACTGCTCGGCGAAGTCGGGCACCTCCTGGGCGACGTTGTAGTAGTCGGCGAGGACGAACAGCTGCGACGTCCACGTCGTGCCGAACGAGGCGCCGACCGGGGTGATACCCGCCTCGAGCAGGGCGTCGTTGTTGGCGGCGAACTCCTCCCAGGTGAGCGGCACCGACGAGCCCGTTGTCCTCGAAGATGTCCGGTTGTAGAGGATCCCGCCGCCCAGGCCGGTGCCGATCGGGACGCCGAAGACGCCGTCGCCCTGGCTCACCGTCGGGAGGAACGCGTCGACGACGTTGTCGAGCATCGGGTCACCGGCGAGGTCGACGAGCGACTCGGACGGGTTGAGCGCCTGGAGCAACGAGCCCGAGTTGTAGAAGAACACGTCGGCCATCTCATCGGTGGCGAGGCGGGTCTTGACGATGTTGTCGCCGTCGGCACCGCCTGGGCGTTCCTCGATGTCGAACGACACGTTCGGATGCAGCTCGCTGAACGCCTAGGTCACCCCTTGCACCAGCAACGTATTGGTCTCCGTGTTGTCGATCAGCAACGACAGCGTGACGTCCTCGCCGCCGGCCAACTCGGCGGCCGCGCCGCTGTCGTCGGCCGGCGCGGTCGTGTCCGTTGACGCGGCAATCGGCGTCGCCAACGCCACTGAGGCCGCCAGCCCGACTCCGCTGCTGAACGCGAAAGCCCTGAGTCCCCTGCTCATTGCCCACTCCCCCTTCTCCCTCCGGACGACCTGTCCGAAGGTGTGAATCGTTTCAATTTCGCACAGTACCGGTGGCCCGCTCCGATGTCAACGGCTACGGCCAAGTCGGCGAGGATGCGCCGCCAGTGGTCGGCCATCGCGGACCCGCCGTGGCCTTCGTCGTCGACGACGATGAGCTCGCTGCCCGGCCATGCCTGATGGAGGCGCCACGGCGCGTCGAGAGGACTGCTCACGTCGAGGCGTCCGTGGATCAGCCAGCCCGGGATCCCGGCCAGCCGGCCGGCGTTGGCGACGATCTCGTCGGGACCGAGCCACGAGTTGTTGCGCCAGCTGTGGGTCACCTGCCGGGCGAAGCCGAGCCGGAACCGTGCGTCGTCGTAGCGCGGGTTCGGCGTCGACCCCGGTGTCGTCGCCACGTGGGCGTCCTCCCAGCGGCACCACGCGACCGCCGCTGCATCGCGGGTCGCAGGGTCGGGGTCCATCAGCAGCGTGTGGTAGGCGTCGACGAGACGCATCCCGCGAAGCTCCTCCGGCACGTGATCGCGGAACCGGTGCCACTCGGCGGGAAAGAACCGCCCGGCGTGCACGGTGAGCCAGTCGATGTCGTCGGCCGTGCCGGTGCTGACGCCGCCGAGGACGACGGCCGTCACCCGATCGGGGTGACGCTCGGCGTAGGTCGCTCCGAGCACGGATCCCCAGGAGACCCCGAACACGATCCAGCGCTCGATGCCGAGGTGCTCCCGCACGCGCTCGATGTCGCCGACGTGGTGGTCCATGTCCATGCTCGCCCAGTCCACGCCCTCCTCGCTGGCGTGCGGCGTACTCCGTCCCGCGGCGCGCTGGTCGAACAGCACGGCGCGATGCCCTTGGAGGTCGAAGTTGCGGCGTGCCCCGGGCGTGCAGCCCGAGCCTGGCCCGCCGTGCAGATAGACGACCGGCGTGCCGTCAGGGTTGCCGACCTGCTCGATGTAGAGGACGTGACCGTCGCCGACATCGAGGTGACCGACAGCGAACGGCTCGGGCGGTGATTCGGGCGGCGGTTGCACCATCGCCGCCACTATGCCGGAGCGATGGCTCAGGCGGCGAGGCGCTGGACGTTGATCAGCTGGTGACCCAAGGCGATCGCCCAGCCGGTGCCATCGGCGGCGATCGGCCAGGCCCAGCCGTCGCACCTCTCGACGTGGGTGATCACACGAGGGTGCCCGTCGTAGACGACAACGTCGCCGGGCCGGATTTCGTCAGCATGGATTGTGGTCATCGCCTGGCTTCCTTTCGTTGTCGGGCGGTTCTTGCGGATCGGTACGTGCTTTGGTTGTCGTTCGGTTCTTGCGAATCGGTACGTGCGTGTTGCCGTTGTCCTGTTGGACGTTTGGAACACACCTTTGGTTCGGTGCCGCTCGGCTCATGGATGCCTGAAGCCGCGACTGTTCACGCCAACGTCGCCTCGACCACTCCCAGCCCGGCCGGAGGGTGCCGCGATTCTGTGGTCTCAATCACGACACATCTGGCGCGTTGTCGGCCACAGAAGGCGTCGACACGCACCGCGGCGCGTTCCGTGGCCTCGTTGCGGCCAGAACTGGCCGCGATGCGACCAGAGAACGCCGGCTGTCGGCTAACCGGCGCGACGCCAGCTCGGCGACCGCTTCCAGAGCATGCAGCCGTGGCGCAGTGAGCGTGCCGACCCACGGATAATCGAGGAGACTCGGTTTCGTCCGGTCGCATGGCCGCGCGACAGGACGCCAGGATCCGCCTGGCGTCGGCGTCGTCCCAGTCGTGGACGACACGTGTGAGCACCCCGCGTCCACCGCCGACGTCGACGAGGCGCCGGATCCCGGAGAAGGTCGAAGGCGTCGACGACGCGCCTTCGCCTCCTGCTCGGCGAGGACGGAGGCGATGTCGAGCTTCGCCGCCACGTACAGCAGCTGCGTGGTGACGTAACCGTCGAGGAGGCGCATCAGTCGCCACGGCGGTGTCTCGACGTCGTCCATGTCTGCGGCTACTGGCCCACTGGGTGGTTCCGTGGCCATCGCACAATCCTCGACAATCCGCATCGGCATTCGCGAGGAGGTTTCTCACCGGGCTCGTGCAAGTCTCATCCGATGTTCACGCGGCCTGGTGACCTCGCCGACAGGACGCTGGCGAGTCTGCTCGCCGACGAGTGGGGCATCGCCCCCGTCTCGCTCGCCTACGTAGCGGTCGGGTTCGGCAGCCACCATTGGTTGGTCGACGACGACGATCGACGCTGGTTCGTGACCGTCGACGATCTCGAAGCCAAGAAGCGCAGCCTCGACGACCCCCGCGACGCGGTCTTCGACCGACTGCGTGCCGCACTCTCCGCGGCGTGCGCAGTGGCCGATCGCGGGCTCGACTTCGTCGTCGCCCCGATCCGCTCCAGGAACGGCGCGGTGTTGCGCCAAGTCGACGGCCGCTACGCCGCGGCGCTGTACCCGTTCGTCGACGGAGCGTCGTATCACTACGGCGCCTTCCAATCGAGCGACCACTTCCACGCCGTGCTGGGGATGGTCGCCCGACTCCACGAGCGTCGCTGACCCGCTTGCGACCGGCGCCGCTTCGGACGATCTCGTCGTACCCCGCCGCGATGACCTGTCGACGGCGATCGACGAGCTCGATCAACGTTGGGACTCCGGACCATTTGGCGAACGAGCTCGGCGTTTGCTGGCCCGGAATGCGTCGGGTGTCGAGCGGTTGTTCGTGCACTACGACCGTCTTGCCGACGCCCGACGTCCCGAGCGGATGGTGCTCACCCACGGTGAGCCGCACCCGGCGAACACCCTGCGGACGCCGGCGGGCTGGGTGCTCGTCGATTGGGACACGACGTTGATCGCCGCGCCCGAGCGCGACCTTGCGCAGATGGCGACTGCCGACGGATCTGTCGTCGATGCCTACGAGGCGGCGACGGGCAGGCAGGTCCTCGCAGAAGCCCTCGACTGCTACCGGCTGTGGTGGGACCTCGGCGAGATCTGCTGGTACGTCACCTTGCTCCGCCAGGTCCACGACGACGACGCCGACATCCGGGAGTCGTGGCACAACCTCGAGCACTACCTCGATCCGGCGGGGCGCTGGCCGGAACTGGTTCAGAACCGGTAGCGGGTGGCGCCGCCGGGCTCGTCGCGGTCGTAGGCGTACACCTTCACCGGAGTGACGGCGAACACGAGGGCCGGGCCGGCGTCGTGGCGGAACGCGCCATCGGCGACGTCGAAGTGCCACTCCTTGCCGTACTTCGCCTCCCAGGTGGCAGCCAGGTCGCCCAGTGCGTCCTCGTCGGTCACTCGCGCCGCATTGCCCTCGACGACAACGTCCAGTCCGGACCACACGTTGCTCCCGGTCGTCACGACGACGTTCGGGTTGGCGCCCAGGTTCTTCGCCTTCTGCTCGTCCGGGCCAGTGCACACGTGGACTTTGCCGTCCGTCCACACGGCGATCACGGGCGTCACGTGCGGCCGGCCATCGGCGCGCACGGTCGAGAACCAGTAGATCGCTGCGTCGGTGAGCACCGAGTCCGTCCGCGCCCAGGCGGTCGCGGTGGCGTCGGGGCTGCTGTACGGAGCGTCCAGCTCGGGAGTCGGGGTGGTGGTGCTTGCGGTCATGCCCGTTCCGACCGCAGCCGGACCCAAAACTCATCGCATCTACGGGTCCTCCAGGACGCCGGAGCCTGTCAATCGTCGATGGCCGCGTACACGCAGGTCCAGAAGTCCTGGATCGTCTTGGGCGGTGGGAAGGGGGCAGTGAACATGTCGGTGGTCAGGACGACACCGACGAGGCGCTCGGCGGGGTCGTTGGCCCACGAGCTGCCCAGGCCGCCGGCCCACCCATAGCCACCGACGGTGGGGCCCAGGCCGGTGCGGCGGACCTGTACGGCGACGCCGAAACCCCAACCCTGCGAGCCGTCGAACGACGGCCCGGGCGCGCCCCGGTCAACGCCGATGTGGTCGGTGGTCATCGCCTCGACGGATGCCGGTGACAGCAACCGTGACCTGTCGGGCAGTCGCCCGCGGGACAGCAGCATGCGGGCGAAGGCGTGCATGTCGTCGACGGTGGACACCAGCCCACCGCCCCCGGAGGGGAACGCCGGCGCCTTGGCCCACTGCCCGGCGGGTTCGTCGAACACGACCGGCTCACCCGTGTCCGGGTTAGTCGCGTAGCAGGTACTGAGGCGATCGACTTGCGATGTCGCGAAATCGGTGTCGACCATCCCGAGCGGTTCGAACACCCGCTCGCGCAGGAACACGTCGAGCGGCTGGCCCGATGCCCTGGCGATCAGCACGCCGAGCACGTCCGAGCCGGTGTTGTACAGCCACCGCTCGCCCGGCTGGTACAGCAACGGCAGGGTGGCCAACCGGCGGACCCACTCGTCCGGTTCGGGGGGCGCCTGCGGTTGTGGAGGACCGTCGCCGAGCTCCAGCGCGCTCATCGCCTCCACCAGCGGCTGCGGCCACGGCCCGTCGAAGTCCATGCCGAGCCCGAGCCGGAACGTGAGGACGTCGCGCACCGTGATCGGCCGATGGGCGGCGACGGTGTCACCGTCGACCTGACCCTGCGGGTCGACGAGTACGCGCCGCGACGCCAGCTCGGGCAGCAGCTCGTCAACTGGATCGTCGAGTCGCAGGCGGCACTCCTCGACGAGCTGAAGTGCGGCGACCGCGACGATCGGCTTCGTCATCGAGGCGATGCGGAAGATGCTGTCGCGGCGAACCGGGGCGTTCTCGCCACGGGTCAGGCAGCCGGCGAACCCGACCTCGACGTCGTCGTCACGGGCCGCCAACCAGACGAGACCGCCGACCGTGTCCGCCTCCACGTGGCCGGCCATGACCTCGCCGAGCCGGGCGAGCCGCTCACCATCGAATCCATTCATGCGGGTTCTGACGTTCCGATCTCCCGTGACTCATCGACGGGCCCCGGCAGTAGCTTTCCGCAGCAATGCCGGCGGAACCACCCATCATCATCGAGAATCGCAAGACGCTCACCTACCTCCTGTGCGAGGCGGCCGAGCTCGAACACGGGCTGATGTGCGAGTACCTGTACGCCGCCTTCAGCCTGAAGACCAAGGCCGACGAGACGTTGCCGGCGGAACACCTCGAGACCGTCGAAAGGTGGCGCTCGGTGGTGCTCGGCGTAGCGGCCCATGAGATGCTCCACTGGGCGCTCGTCAACAACATCCTCACGGCCGTGGGGTCGGCACCGTACGTGGCCCGCCCGCACATGCCGCACCAGGCGAAGGGCTACCCGGCCGGGGTGCAGCTCGCCCTCGTGCCCTTCGGCGAGCGGGCCCTGCGCCACTTCCTCTTCCTCGAGCGTCCCGAGGGGATGGAGCTGGAAGACGCCGAAGGATTCTCCCCGTCCGGGCCGGCCCTGCCGATCATGGACACGACCGACATCGTCCCGTGGGGCCAGGAGTTCCACACCGTCGGTCACCTCTACCGGTCGATCCAGGCCGGCATCGTCAACCTGGCCGACAAGATCGGCGAGGATCGGCTGTTCATCGGCCCGCAGGAGGCCCAGGTGAGCGCCGACTCGTTCGGCTGGCCGGAGCTGGTGCCGATCGTCGACACGGCGACAGCCAGCCAGGCGATCGAGGACATCGTCGAGCAGGGCGAGGGTGCCCGGGGCGATTGGAGCGCGGCGCACTACGGCCGCTTCCTCGCGGTCCTCGAAGAACTGCGCGCCATCAAGGGCTGTCGACCCGACGTTCGAGCCGGCCCATCCGGTGGTCGGTGCCGGCGTGCGCCCGGTCGACGGTGTCCACCCCGAATTCCTCATCACCGACCCGACGACTGCCGCCGTGTCCGACCTGTTCAACGTCACCTACGACCTGATCCTCCAGATCATCGTCCGCTTCCTCGCCAACGTCGGCGAGGACCGCGAGCAACTCGGCATCCTGGCGCGCACGTCGGTGTCGCTGATGTTCGCCGCCATCAAGCCGCTGGGCCTCCTACTCGCCACGATGCCCGTCGGTCCGGAGCACCCCGGGGTCACCGCCGGTGCCAACTTCCAGCTCTTCTACCAGAAGAGCTTCCTGCTCCCGCACCGCCGGGCCACCTGGATCCGCTTCACCGAGCGCCTCGACGAAGCGGCGGAGTTCGCCGACGAAGTCGACGCCGAAGGAGACGCTCGGGCCGTGCTCGACGACGTCGGCAAGGCGCTGCACAAGCTCGCCGGGCTGATGGGATCGCGGATCGATTGATGGCCGGCGCGCGTGACCACGATCGACTCGGTGTGGCGGGCCGCGGCAGGCGGCCCGATCACCGACTCTCTCCTCGAGTGGCCTCCCGATGTGTTCGCCGTGACCGAAGTGATCCTCGAGCACGCCGAGGCCTACCGGTTCGTCGTCTCGCCACCGGCGGGCGAGCAGTGGCCGCCACCGCACATCGCGAACTGGGCGGACGCCGTCGTGGCTGCCGCCGCGGCGTGGACGGTCGCAGCCCAGGACGGCAGCCAACCGCCCGACCTCGTGGCGGGGGCGTGGGCCACCGTCCGCGATGCCGCGGCGGCACCACTCGAAGCGATTGCCGAGGGTCGCGACTGGCGTCTGTGTGAGGCACTGCTCACGCTTCATGCGGTGGCCGACGAGGCATGTGCCGGCATGGGTGCTTCCGTCGAGGGCTCGAGTGGAACGGGATGCGCGTTGCGTGGCCGGGGTCGCGAGCTGCTGGCCCGCACCGGTTCGATGGCCCGGGTCGGACTCCCCGGCCTGCGCGTGCTGCCGAAAGTGCGCACCCCCGCTGGCGGCATCTCCCTCCGCTCGCTCGCCCGCTACGCATGCGTGCGCGGCCCCGGCGTCGGCGCCGAGTGGCACAAGGTGCCGGCCCAACGGCGCGGCCGTCGACCCGCGACGCCAGCCCGCCAACATCCTGCTGCTCCCCTGGCCGCTGCGCGTCAGGGACAGCGACTTCCGGCCACTGGAGGCGTCCGCCCAGCGCGCCGAACGGGAGCCGTTCGGCTTCTTCGAGTTCGCCCCGATCGAACGGTTCGACCTCGACCTGGTCGACCGCGTCCTGACCGCGGCGCTCGACGAAGTCGATGTCGTCGACATGGTCGTGCTCCCCGAGAGCGCCGTTCCCGACCGCGCCCTCGACGGCCTCGAAGCCGTCCTGGCCCGCCACCGCGTCGGCGCCCTCGTGGCCGGCGTTCAGGACACGGCCCACGCGGCGGACGAGCGGCCCGGCAACTGGGTGCACCTCGGCGTCCTGCTCGGCGGGCACTGGTGGCACTACCGCCAGAACAAGCACCATCGCTGGTCGCTCGACGAGAGCCAGATCCTCCAGTACCACCTCGGCGGGACGCTCCATCCGAGCGTGCGCTGGTGGGAGTCGATGGAGGTCCCGCGCCGCTCGATCCAATTCCTCGAGTTCGGCGGCGGGATCACGTTCGTCGCCGTCGTGTGCGAAGACCTGGCCCGCCTCGACGCCGTCGCCGAGCTCCTCCGCACAGTTGGGCCGACGCTCGTCGTGACCGTCCTCCTCGACGGACCCCAGCTGGCGTCGCGCTGGACTGCTCGCTACGCCAGCGTTCTCGCTGACGACCCGGGTTCCGCAGTCCTCACCCTCACGTCGTTCGGGATGGTCGAGCGCTCCCGGCCCGAAGGCCACCCACCCTCCCGGGTGGTGGCGTTGTGGAAGGACCCGACGAGGGGCATCCGCGAGATCCCCCTCGATGCCGGCGCCCAGGGGATCCTCCTGTCGGCGTGCGTCGACCGGGCGCCGCGCCACAGCGCCGACGGCCGATGGCCAACGGACGACACCACCCATCTCCGTGACGTCGGCCTCCACCAGGTCCGTGCAGCACGCGAGCCGGCAGCAACCGCTGCGAAGGCCGCACCACCCCGAACCGGTGAGGCGACCGGGCTCGATGAGCTCGACCTGACCGTGCTGGCCTCGTGGGCCGAGGCGCTCGCTGAAGCCGGGTCAACCGACGAGGTCGACGCCGTGCTGGCGGACGCTGCCGCCGGGGCGACGTGGCGGGCGACCCTCGGGCTCGAGCAGCCCTCGGCCAGCCTCGGTTGCGCCCTCGGGGAGTTGGCCCGCGTCGCCCCACACGGCCACGATCAGGCACCAATCGACGACCCGCTGGTGCGCCTGGTCCGCCGCGTCATGCGTTCGGCCCGCGAGGCACGAGACCGCGGAGCGGGGGCCGCTCCCCGTTAGCCTCACGCCCGTGGCGGACTTGGCGGCGATCGACAACGCCATTGCCGCGCTCGAAGCACAGCGGGGCGTGCTCGGCGACGCGGTCGTCGACACCGCCATCGAACCGCTGCGCGCCCAGCGCGAAGAGCTGGTCGGCCGCGCCATGGCCGAGCAACGCAAGCTCGTCACGGTCTTGTTCTCCGACCTCGTCGACTTCACGGTGCTGTCCCAGAAGCTCGACGCCGAAGACGTCCGCACTGTGATCGACGCCTACTTCGTGCGCTGGAACGAGCACATCGAGGCCCACGGCGGCGTCGTGGAGAAGTTCATCGGCGACGCGGTGATGGCGGTCTTCGGCCTCCACCGGGCCGAGGAGGAAGACCCCCACCGAGCCATCCGCGCCGCCTTGTCGATGCGGTCGTCGCTCGACGAGCTGAACGCCGATGTGGGAGCGGCCTTTGACGTCTCGCTGGAGATGCGCGTCGGCATCGACACCGGCGAGGTGGTGACGAGCACGCTGGGCGACCGACCCGGGCAGGAGTTCGTCGTCGTCGGCGAGATCGTCAATCGGGCCGCCCGCCTGCAGAGCGCCGCACCGCGTGGTGGCGTGCTGGTGTCCGCCGACACTTATCGTCACGTCCGCGGCTCGTTCGACGTTATGCACCAGGCCGGCCTGCAGTTGAAGGGGATCGCCGAGCCGGTCGATGGCTACCTGATCCAGTGCGAACGGCCCCGCGGCTTCCACCTCGACGGCGGCCGCGGCGTGGTGGGCGTCGAAACCCGCACGGTCGGTCGCGAGCTCGAGCTGCGCCAGCTGCAGGACCGCTTCAACGAAGTCGCCGAGGAACGGCAGTGGCAAATCGTGACCGTCCTCGGTGATGCCGGCGTCGGTAAGTCGCGGCTCCTGTCCGACTTCGACCAATGGCTCGACAACCTCCCGGAGGACGTGTGGTGGTTCGGTGGACGAGCCGCCCACTCCGGCCCGAGCCTCCCCTATGCCCTCCTCCACGACGTGTTCGCCAACCGCTTCGACATCCACGACAACGACGAGCCGTCCGAGGTGCGGCGGAAGTGGGAGCGCGGGGTCGAGCAGGCGCTCGGCTCGGAGCCCGACGTCGCCGACAAGGCCCACGTCATCGGCGCCTGGCTCGGGTTCGAGATCGGTGAGAGCCGCATTCTGGCGAGCTTCGGCAGCGACCCGCAGAGCCTCAGCGGACGGGCGACCGCCCATCTCGGCGAGTACTTCCGGCGGTTGGCCGACGAGGGCCCGGTCGTAATCCTGCTGGAGGACCTGCACTGGGCCGACGAGGCGACGCTCGCCCTGATCAACACCGCCGACGCCGTGCTGCGCGAGAGCCAGGTGCTCGTCGTTGCTACTGCCCGCCCGACCCTGTTGGACCGCCACCCCCACTGGGGTGAGGGGCTCGACTTCCACACCTGCCTGCCGATCCAGTCGTTGTCGCGGCGCGACACTCGCCGGCTTCTCGACGAGATCCTCAAGCGGGCCGAGCACGTACCCCAGGCGTTCAGCGACCTCGTGGTGATGGCGTCGGAGGGCAACCCGTTCTACGTCGAGGAGCTGGTCAACTGGTTCATCGAGGCCGACGTGATCACCACGGATGCCGAGGTCTGGCACGTCCTCGAGGAGCGCCTCGAACAGGCAGAGGTCCCCGCCACCCTGCGAAGCGTGCTGCAGGCTCGCCTCGAAGCACTGCCCACCGGCGAGCGCCTGGCGTTGCAGCGGGCCTCGGTCATCGGACGGGTCTTCTGGGACGATGCCGTCGAATCGCTGCGGCGCGATGGTGACCAGTCGCTCAGCCACGCCGACGTCCCCACCGACGATGCTCTCGGCCGGCTGCGCGGGCGGGACCTCGTCTACCAGCGAGAGAAGTCCGCCTTCGACCACACCCGCGAGTTCCTCTTCAAGCACGCCTTGTCGCGCGACGTCGCCTACGAAGGGATGCTTCGGCGGCACCGCCGGAAATACCATCGGCTCGCCGCCGCGTGGTTCGAGCGAATGGCGGAGAGCTCGCACCGGGCCGATGAGTACGCCGGCCTGATCGCCGACCACTTCGCCAACGCCGATGATCGTGAGGCGGCGGCGCGCTGGTACCTCGTCGCCGGCGAGCAGGCGGCATCGGTGCACGGGCTCGCCGACGCCGATCGTCTGCTCGGCCAGGGAATCGACCTGGTCCCCGACTCGGCGACGTTGCTCCGCTTCGACCTGCTGCTGGCGCGCGAGACGGTGCTCGACCGAATCGGCGACCGGCCGGCGCAGCAGGCCCTGTTGACGATTCTCGACTCCCTCGAACCCGTCATCGCCGACATGGATCCCGTCCGCCGAGTTCGGTTGCTGATCACGCGTTGTCGCTGGAACTTTCATCACAGTGAGTACGGAGCGCAGGAGGCCGCGGCATTGCAGGCGATCGAGTTGGCTCGGGTGGCAGGTCTCGACGAACTCGAGCCGGAGGCTCGCCTGTGGTTGGGCAAGGGGCTGACCTGGGAAGGCCGGCACCAGGAAGCTCGAGAAGCGCTCGACGCTGCCCAGGCCGGGGCCCGAGCGCGGGGCCAACGGAGGGTGCTCAGCGAGGCCCTCCGCTACCTCGCCATCGTCGCCAGCAACGTCAGCGAGTTCGGCCGGGCGAGGGGTCTGCTGGCCGACGTCCTCGCCATCCATCACGAAGACCGCGACGAGGAGGGCGAGGCGGTTGCCCTCGTCCAGTTGGCGTCGGTGCTCTTCAACGAAGGGCGCTTCGCCGAGGCTCGGGAGAACCTCGAGCGGGCCCTGCCGATCGTCGTCGCCTCCGGCTTCCGGTATCGGGAAGCGGTGGTCCTCAGCAACCTCGCCGCGATCGTCGTCCAGCAGGGTGAGCTGGCCAAGGGTCGTCGCCTCATCACCCGCGGGCTCGAACTGTGCATCCAGCTCGACGACCTGGAAGGTATTGGCACGGCCTACACGATCCTCGGCGAGATCGAGCGCCGGGTCGGTGACTTCGACGAGGCCGAGCGGGTGCTCGGCAAGGTGCTGGAAACGATGCCCGAGGCCGGCTTCGACGTCGTGACCAGCGATGCCCTGCTCGGCTTGGCGCTCGTGGCGTCCATCCAGGGTCGCCACGACGAGGCGCTCGTCAACGCCGACCGAGCCGTGTTCCATGGCCGCCGGGCGGAGTCGCCGATGGCTGTGGCCAGAGCGCAGATCGGTCTGGGATACGTCCACCTGGCGCTGGGCCGCGTCGAGGAAGCGGGCGAGCCGCTGCGTGCCTGCCTGGAGGAGGCCAAGCGGCTGGAACTCACCTACCTCGTCGTCGAGGCCGAGGCCGCCCTCGCCCGGGTGGCGGTGCTCACGGGCGATTTCGACGAGGCGAGGGTGGTCGCCGGGCGCGTGCTGGCGGCGCTCGGTCGCCCGGAGCTGATCGGCGCGGTCCAGCCGTCCGAGATCTACCGGTCGTGTTGGCAGGTGCTCGTCGAGTGCGGCGATCCCCGCGCCGACGAAGCCGGCGAGGCCGCCCGCGTGCTACCTCGAGAGCTCGGCCGCCAAGATCGACGACGACGAGCTTCGTAACTCGTTCCTGCACAACGTCCCGGTCAACGTGGACCTCGCCAACCGGTTGGCGGCCCGCGGTGTCGCCTCGACGTGACCCCGATCGTCTGTGTAAGCGTGTAAGCCCGCAGAGGACTTACTCGCTGACACAGAAGCGTTCAACTGCCGCGGTCGCGAGCGCGGCCGCCGCGGCGGCCACGTCGTCGTCGTCGTTGTAGAGGTGGAACGCCAGCCGGCAACCGTTCGCCCGCGTCGCCGCCTTGATGCCGCGGGACGCGAGGGCGTGCTCGAGGTCGTCACCGCCGATCGACACGATGGCTGAGCCGGTGGGCTCGACGTCGAGCTCGGCGCGCAGTCCGTCGGCGAGGCGGACGTCGTGGTCGTGGATCGCATCGATCCCGATCTCGGCGAGGGCGCCGAGCGACGACGCCGCGCCGACCCAGGCGAACCACGCCGGCGACACGTCGAAGCGCCGAGCGTCGTCCGCCAGTCGTAGCGGAGTCCCGTAGTAGCCGGCGTGCATGTCGTCTGCGGCGAACCAGCCGGCGGCGTGGGGGAGGACCTCGGCCAGGACGCGAGGTGACGCGACGAGGAAGGCCGTGCCGCGGGGACAGCACAACCACTTGTAGGCCGAGCACACGGTGGCGTCGGCGCGGTCGAACCGCAGCGGGAGCCAGCCGGCGGCCTGCGTTGCGTCGACGACGGTGAGGGCGCCGACGTGGCGAGCCGCCTCGAGGATGGCGTCGGCGTCGGCGATGCGCCCGTCGGACGACTGCACGGCACTCCAGGCCACCACCGTGGTCTGTGGTCCCACCGCCTCGGCCAACGCCTCCAGCGGTACCTCCCGTACGGCAACACGACGAGGCGCCTGGACGAGGAACGGGAACAACAGCGACGTGAAGTCGCCCGTCGGGGACGACGACCTCAGCGCCCTCTGGCAGTCCGGCCGCGATCAGCCCGACGAAGCTGGACGTCGACGGCCCGACAGCAACCGACTCGGGGGTGACACCGACGAGCGACGCGAACAGCCGGCGGGACTCGGCGGCGGCGTCGTTCCACGAGTTCCACGTCACCGCGCCCTCGGCCCACTCGTCGATCACCCGGTGCGACGACTCGACGGTCTGCCGGGGCGGCAGCCCGTAGGTCGCCGTGTCGAGATATCCGGGACGATGCGGCCACGATGCGCTCAGCGCGGTGCGGGCGACCTTGCCGTCGGAAGAATCCACCGCCATCGGACCAAGCTATGACACGGTGAGCGTGGCGATCGGCGGTTGCAGCCGCGGCAAGAGTTCGGGGAACGAAGATGCCTACCTCGTCGAGGTCGGCCACTCGCTGTTCGGCGTCTTCGACGGGCTGGGCGCGACGGCGCAGGCGGCGCAGGCCGCCGAGCTGGCGGTCGAGGCGATTCGGGCCGCCTACCGTGACCACGGTCCCGGCGACGACTGCGCCGCCGAGCGGGCGTTTCTCGCCCTCGCCGTCGGCGGCGCCGGGACGCTGATCGCCACGTCCCTCGCTGACGGTCTGACCACGGCGTCGGTGGTCAAGGTGTGTGAGCGTGGCGACAGCGCGGCGACGGCGCTGATCTGCAACGTCGGCGACAGCCGGGTCTACCGCTACACCGCCGCTGGCGAGCTCCGCCAGTGCACGCTGGACGACTCGATGTTCGGGGCCGACTGGGATCTCCAACGGCGCCTCAGCGAGGTCGTCGTGCCGACGGGATTGCTCGAGAGTGCGTACCTCGAGTGGCGCCACGTGATGGACCGCGCCCTCGGCGAGAGGCTCACGACCCCACGCATGTGGGAGGTTCCGGCCGAGGACGGCGACGTGCTGCTCGCCGTGACCGACGGTGTCACCGACAATCTCACGTTCTCCGAGCTGCGCCGGCTGCTCGCCGGCGAGCTCGACGGCCCCGACGCCATCGCCCTGGCGCTGGTCGACGCCGCCTCCGACCGCAGTCGGCAGACCAGCCACCCCCGAGCCAAGATCGACGACATCACCGCCGTCGCCGCCCAGGTTCGGCGCAGCCCGCCGGCGTCCGGCTGAGTCAGCTGGCGGGGACGAAACGGCGGACGGCCATGATGATGCCCCTCGGTGGCAGCGGTGCGAGGCGGACGACGTCGCCCGGTCGTCGCGCCTGGATCCACGTGGTTGCGCTGACCGCCATGCCGACGTGGTTGATCGTGCGGCTTCCTCGGGTGGCCAGGAAGATCAGGTCGCCGGGGCGGATCGGTTCGCTCCAGAAGTCGACGGCGGTGCCCTGGCCGGCCTGCGAGGTGCTGTGGTGGACCAGGGTGACGCCGATCTGGGCGTAGGCGGCGAGCGTCAGGCCGGAGCAGTCGTAGGTGTTCGGCCCGGCGGTGAAGAACCGGTAGGGCTTGCCCAGTTGGGCGATGGCGTAGCCGACCACCCGGTCGACCGCGGTGCCTGTGGAGGGTGCGGACGCGACGGCGCCCTTGGGGAGGGTCAGTTGTTGACCGGGTTGGATCACGCTGTTGACGGTGAGGTCGTTGAGGTCGAGCAGCGAAGCGAGGGTGACGCGGTGCCGGGCGGCGATCGCACTCAACGCGTCACCCTGTCTGACCGTGTACGTCGGTCCGCGGGCTGGGGCCGGGGACGGCGCCGGACTCGCCGCGCCGCCCGGGATGGTCAGTCGTTGACCCGGGTGGATCATGCTGGTGGCGCTGAGGTTGTTGGCGGCGAGGAGGGCGGCGAGGGAGATGCCGTGGCGGTCGGCGATCCGGCTCAGCCAGTCGCCGGGAAGGACGGTGTAGGTGGCGCCGCCGGTCGGGGCCGGCGTCGGGCTCGCCGTGCCGCCGGGGATCGTCAGTCGTTGTCCGGGGTGGATCACGGTCGTGGCGCTGAGGTTGTTGGCGGCGAGGAGGGCGGCGAGGGAGATGCCGTGGCGGTCGGCGATCCGGCTCAGCCAGTCGCCAGGGCGGACGGTGTAGGTGGCTCCGCCGGTCGTGGCTGGCGATGGACTCGCCGTGCCGCCGGGGATCGTCAGTTGTTGTCCCGGGTGGATCATGCTGGTGGCGGTGAGGTTGTTGGCGGCGAGGAGGGCGGCGAGGGAGATGCCGTGGCGGTCGGCGATCCTGCATCAGCCAGTCACCTTCCCGCACGGTGTAGGTCGCGCCGCCGGACGGGGCCGCTGGTCCGCTCGCCGTGCCGCCCGGGACCGTCAGCTGTTGTCCGGGCATGATCAAGCTGTCGACGGTGAGGTCGTTGGCGCGCAACAGGTCCGCAAGGCGAACACCCATCCTCCCGGCGATGCCGAAGAGCGTGTCGCCGTTCTGGACGACGTACTCGGAGTCGGCGTGGGAGACGTCCGGCACCGACAAGGCGGCAACTGAGAACACAGCGACGAGGGCGAGGCGAGACAGACGTTGCCACAACCTGTTATCGGCAGCCCGGCGGACGATCCCGAACATCTTCTGCCGGATCGGGCGTGACAATGGTCACACTCGGTTGGTCGTTACAGCTCGGCGATGGCCGCCAGTCCAGCTTCGATCGTCCGGGCGGGTCCGTCCGGTTCGGGTGGGATGAGCAGGACCAGCCGGTCGACGCCGGCGTCGGCAAATGTCGCAGCGCGCTCGGCGGTGATCCGACCACGGGGGGTCACGCTGATCTCCAGCTCACCGAGTCCGGGCGGTCGCCCGATCGCTGCGGCCGCGGCGGCGAGGCCGGCGCGCGAGTCGGCGACATCGTCGGGAGTCAGGAAGTATCCGTACCAGCCATGCGCTCGAGCCACGGCGCGGCGGTAGGCCGGCGGAGTGTGACCGCCGACGATCACCGGGATCGGCTGCTGCACGGGGCGGGGATGAGCGTCGACCCCGGCGAAGTCGGCGAAGCGCCCGTGGAACTCAGGGTGCTCGTCGTACCACAGCGCCTGCATCGCGTCGATGTATTCATCGGTGACCGCACCCCGCTCGGCGAAGTTCGCCCCGATCGCCCGGAACTCGGGCTCGAGGTACCCGACGCCGACGCCGAGGATGACCCGACCTCCCGACAGCACGTCCAACGTCGCCACCTGTTTGGCGAGCACGACGGGATTGCGTTGGGGGAGGATGACGATCCCGGTGGCCAACCGAATCGTCGTCGTGTGGGCCGCCGCCCAGGTCAGCGCCAGCAGTGAGTCGAGCGCCGGTTCGCGTGGGTCCATCGGCGACGGCGGCACCTGCGGGTCCGGCAACACGATGTGCTCACCCGCCCACACCGAGTCGAAGCCGGCAGCCTCGGCGGCGCGGGCCGCCGCCACGAGCTGGTCGGGCTGGCTCATCGCCCCGATGTTGAGGTGGATCAGCCCGAGCCGCATCAGCCGGCTGGGCGGTGCTTGAGGAGATGGAACGGCACGATGAGGTACACGGCGACCACCAGGTATCCGACCACGGCAGCGATCGGCAGGAACAATCCGAGGCCGATCATGGCTACGTAGCCGGCCAGTCCCGGTGTCAGTCTCTTGGTGAGCGTCTGCACGTCCTCGTCGGCGGCGTCGGGTCGCACGAGTTGGGCGCCGAGTGCGTAGCGCCACAGGATCGACACCAGTACCGACGCCGAGAGGACGGTGACTCCGTAGATGGTGGCCGCCACGCGCGCGGCATCGTGATCGCTGGTGTACTCGGCGAGCAATCTCGTGGGGAACGGGAGGAAGGAGACGACCATCAGCAGCAGCAGATTGAGACGCAGGAGCACGGCGTCGGCACGCCCGATGAACTCGGTGATGACGGAGTGGGCGAGCCACACCGCTCCGATGGTCAAGAAGCTGACCAGGTACGCCAGATACGAGCGCCACTGATCGAGAAAGGCGCCGAGCAGGTCGGACTCGGAGCCGGCGGGCACCGTCAGCTCGAGGACGAGCAGCGTGATGGCGATGGCGAACACGCCGTCGCTGAACGCTTCGAGCCGACCGGTTCGCAGTCGCGCAGACCGATCGGGCGCCGCCTCCCCGTTGTCCATCAAGTCTCCTTGGCCGCGGCGCTCCGTGCCGCCTGCTCCAGCCGGCTCCGGTACTCCTCCCACCACGCCTGGTCGCCCGGCGGCATGTTGTCGTTGCCCTGGCGCAGGCCGGTGGCACCGTCGATCAGCTCGCGGACGATGTCGGCTTGGCCGGTGTGACGATCGGTCTCGGCGATCATGTGCAGCAGGATGCGGTGCAGCGTCACCTCGCTGTGCTCGTCGGGCCACCAGGGGACGTGTCCGATGGCGTCGAGTTCCAGGGATGCGACCGTTTCATCGGAGTGGGCCCACACCCGGTGGTACAGCCCGACGATCTGCTCGCGTGACTCGTCGGCCGTCGCCCACATGTCGGCGTTCGGCTCGGCATCGTCGGCGAACCACGGGAATTGCTCACCGAACGGCCGCCCGAACGTGTCGCCGAGATAGCCGGCCTCGACGCTCGCCACGTGCTTGACCAGTCCGAGCAGGTTCGTCCCAGTCGGCACCATCGGCCGGCGGATGTCGTACTCGGAGAGCCCGTCGAGCTTCCACAGCAAGGCTTCACGGGCGGTTTGGAGGTAGCGGCCAAGGTCGGCCTTCGGATCCGATCCGGTCACGCCGCGAGTATCGCAGCGCAGGTCGGGGCGAGACTCAGTCTGCGGCGCGGTGGGCGGCTTCGGCCCGGCGGCGCACGGCGCGGAGGACGTCGAGTCGGATCGCCTTGCTCCCGGGACCGATCACCAGCCAGTACCAACGGAACCGGCGCGCCGTCGCCTCGTCGGTTGGGCGGTTGCGAGTGCGGGTGGTCAACCGCGTCCCACGTCGGCGACGCTCCAGCTCGAAGTCGATCGCCGACACGACGAACCCGGGTCGATCAAACGCCACGAACTCGTCTGCGTTGGTGACCTTGGCGTCGTCGCCGCCGGCCAGCTTCCAGAACTGCCCGACGATCCCGAGCGTCAGGATCTTCTCCGGTTCCCGATGCAACACGAAGAACCGGCTGGTCGCTCATCGCGTCGAGGAGCGGGCGGTCGGCACTCGCCCGACCCGAGCGCAGCGCCCCGCGGCCGAGCGCCCGCGCCGGGATCGATCGAATGCCCATCAGCAGCCACGTGGCGCGGAGGTCGCCCGAGCGGAGCTCCTCCAACGCCCGCCACACGACACCGGGCGGCGCAGCGATGTCGATCTCGGTGGTGTTGCCCGACGTCGAGCCGCACACGAAGTCCGACGCAGTTCGCATTCGTGGAGCGTACGGGCGGCGGCGGGCCTCGGCTGAGTATCCGCTGAACACACTCGCCGGCACTTCAGGGTCGCGTCAGCTGCGCCCTCCCACAATCCGCCTGAGCCGGATCGCCCGGCTGGCGAAGGAGGAACAATGTCCAAGCACTCCACCACGCGACGGATGGGTCGCGGCGCCGGGCTGGCAGTCATCGCGACGGTCGCCGTCGTGCCGATCGCCCTCGTCGGTGCCAACCAGGGCGGCGCCGCCCCACCGACCAGCGAGCCGGAGGAGGAAACGCTGCCCACGCTGCTCCCGCTGGCGCCGGAAAGCGAACGGGTCGACCTCGGCACACCCGTGTTCTCCGATCCGACAACGGTCGACAACCCGCTGTTCCCGATCAGCAACCTGCACTCGGCGGTGTTGCTCGGCAACAACGAGGGCCATCCGATCAGGATCGAGACGACGCTGATGCCGTACACGGTCACGCTCGAGGTCGACGGCCAACCGGTCGAGGCCCTCGAGTCGCAGTTCGTCGCCTATCAGGACGGCCGCATCCACGAGGTCGCCACCGACTGGTACGCCCAGGACGACGTCGGCGCGGTGTGGTACCTCGGCGAGGACGTGTTCAACTACGAGGACGGCGTCGTCGCCGACACCCACGGCACGTGGCAGGTCGGGCGCGACGGTGCGCCGGCGGCGATGATCATGCCGGCCGAACCGCAGGGCGGAGAGGTCTTCCGCCCGGAGAACATCACCGGGGTGCTGATGGAAGAGGTCACGATCGATGAGGTCGGCGTGACGATGGACGGCCCGACGGGACCGGTCGAGGGCTGCATCATCGCCCAGGAGAACCACACTCTCGAGGGGGTCTACGAGGACAAGTGGTTCTGCCCCGGCTACGGCGAGTTCTTCTCCGGCGTTGGCGACAGCCTCGAAGGCATAGCCGTCGCCGTGCCGGTCGACGCTGTGCCGGGCGGTGTGCCCGCCCAGCTGACGGCGATCTACGACTCGTCGCTCGCCATCGTCGATGCCGCGGCTGCCGAGGACTGGGACACCGTCGCGGCCGCCCACACCGAAGTGGTCGAGGCGTGGGACGCCTACGTGGCCAGCCACGACGTGCCACCCCGGCTCACCGACCAGATGGCACGGGCGCTGGAGGCACTCGCCGGCGACGGGCTCGTCCCGGCGGCCGACGACCACAACGTCGAGGGGACCCAGAACGCCGGCCTCGACACGGCGATGGCCGCCGTCGACCTGCAACTGCAGTTCGCCCCGACGACCGAGATCGACCGCACGCGCTTCGAAGTCTGGGCCCGCCAGCTGGTGGCCGACGCCAACCGCGTGGAGGCAAGTCCCGGTTTCGTCGCCGCCGACGTGACGACCCTCGAATGGGTGTTGCCGCGAGTCTCTCCCACGCTCGACGATGCACTGCGGGCGGACCTCGAGGCGCAGCTGGCCGAGCTGCGGGTGGCGGCGGACGAAGAGGACGTCGCTGCCGTCGCCGAGTTGGCGCCTCAGTTGGTCGCGACGATCGATCAGTGAGTCAGCTGCCCTGGGTCGGGACGTCGACGTCGACGGTGTAGACGTGCCCGGTGCGCGGTCCCTTGCCGATGTTCTCGTAGCCCGTCCACTCGTTGGCGACGACGAACAGCGTCCGGCCCTCGGGGCCGCCGAGGGCACAGGAGAAGCCGAACAGGTCGAGCGGGATGTTGTCGGTGATCTCGCCGCCCTCGCGAACCCGTGCGCAACCTTTCTGCGTCGCGCACCACACGGCGCCTTCGGCATCGATGCAGATGCCGTCGACGCCGTCGGGCAGCGGTGCCCACACCCGCCGGTTCGAGAGGCTGCCATCGGGCTCGATGTCCCACGCGCCGAGGCGTGAGGCGAACGACTCGGCGACGATCAGCGTCGAGGCGTCGGCGGTGACGGCCATGCCGTTGGGGAACGCCACGCCGTCGGCCACCAGGCGGGCGTCGCCGTCGGCGGTCACGATGGCGACCACGCCGGACTTCGAGCCGACCTCGAAGTCGAAGCCCTGGCTCATGTCGAAGTTGGGTGAGTTGACGTAGACGTTGCCGCCGGGGACGGCGATGACCTCGTTCCACACGCCGTCGATCAGCGCCGTCAGGTCGACCGCCGGAGCGAGCGATCCCGGCTCACCGGCTTGGCCCGGTTCGAACCGCTCGAGCCCGGAGCCGCCCGTGACCAGCATCGTCCCGTCGGCGAGCCAGTCGAAGCAGAACGGGAACGACGTCGAGCGGGCGACGACCTCCACGGTGCCGTCGAGCTCGGCGGCGAGGATCTCCCCGGCCACCCAGTCCGAACACCAGAATCGTCCGTCGTGCCAGCGGGCGGACTCGCCCATGGCGAGGCCCTCCAGCAGGGTCCTGACCGCAGCGCCCGTTCGCTCATGCAGGGACAGACGTACCCCCGACCCGCAACTCATCGCGACGTGCCGCGAGGTGCGATCATTGATGACCTGATCATCGGACTGGTGTCGATCGTCGCTGCATCACTGGCGCTGGCGGCTCCTCGTGGTCATGGCGACGGTCCCGCCGCCGCCGGGCGAGCCGTGGCTCGTCACCGAGGTCGTCGACGGCGACACGCTCGACGTCGCCCAGGGCGCGACGATGATGACGGTCCGGCTGATCGGCATCAACGCCCCGGAGACGAACGAGTGCTGGTCCGACGAAGCCACGACGGCGCTCGAGCGAGCTCGTCGGCCCCGGTCCGGTGTGGCTGACAGTCGACACCAGCGACGTCGACCAGTTCGGTCGCGCCCTGCGCTACGTGATCAACGCAGACGGCGACGACGTCGGTGGGTTGCTGGTCGAGCAGGGCGCGGCGATCGCCAGGAGCTACCCACCCGACACCGCCAACGACGACCGCTACGCCCTGCTGCAAGAAGCGGCGCGCCTCGCTGGTCGCGGTCTGTGGGCACGCCGACGCATGCGGCGGTCGGCACCCTCCCGGTCGCCGGCTGCGCCGGCCTCGGTCGAGATCGATCTCCACCCGGACGCCGCCGGCGACGACAACGTCAACCTCAACGACGAGTGGGTGCGCTTCACCAACACCGGAACCGCGCCGCTCGACCTGGCTGGGTGGACGGTGCGCGACGAGTCGTCGACGCATCGCTACACGTTCGCCGACCTCGTCGTGCAACCCGGCGACGCCGTCACCCTGTTCACCGGCTGCGGCACCGACACGGCGACGGAGCGCTACTGGTGCAACTCCGACTCGGCGGTGTGGAACAACGGTGGCGACACCGTCTTCCTGCACGACCCCGCCGGCAACATCGTCGCCTCGCGCAGCTACTGAACTGAGCGTTCAGGAGACGACCGGAAGGGTGTGGTAGACGCCGCTGGCGGTCTCGGCAACGTTTTGGGCGGCCCGCTTCGCGGCTCGACGGCCGCTCCAGAAGACCGACGGTCGACCTCCGGTGTCGAGGGCGGCGGCCAGCAGACCACCGACCAGCCCAGCGTTCTTGGCGAACTGAGTCATCTGTCGATTGCGCGCCGAAGGCTCGCGCTCCTCCCAGAATCGGTGACTCGGCGATCGTCGTTGGCACCAGCGAGGCGCTCAACAGCAGCGACGCCAACCGAGGCACGAATCCCAACGCCAGGAGGATCCCGCCGCCGATCTGGACGCCGGCGTTGAGCTTGACCAGCGACTCGGGGTTGCTACCCAGGCCCATCGACTTGCCGATCGGCACGACGACGTCTGCGGCCGACTGCGCCGCCGGCTGAGGGTCACGCAGGGTGTTGACCCCGCCGACGATGAACGGGGCGGCCAACAGCGGACGGATCAGCGTGCGCAGATCGAGCATGCAGGCTCGATACCCGAAGGCACCCGTGTGCAGACACCGGCAACACCTCGAACATGAGCGGCTACCTGCCGTACGTCGCGTGTGAGCTATTTCGTGTTGCGTACGACCTGGTGGACGACTACCTCGAACGCGTCGCGCTGCGGGAGAGCACCTCGGCTGGCCCGGGCGGCGTTCGACGGGCGACCTGCTCCTCGCCGGGCACTCGCCGATCCGACGGATCAGGCGCTGCTCGTGTTCTCCGCCCCGGATCGCTCGGTCGCCGAGGCGTTCGCCAGTCGACCCGTACGTGGCGAACGGACTCGTTACCCGCTGCGTGCTTCGACAGAGATGGTCGTGATCGGCAACTGACGCGACACGTATCGATCAGTGGCTGTGGGCGGTTCGGTTGTTCAAGACGCGCTCGATGGCGACGGCGGCGTGCCGGGGCGGCCACGTCCGGATCAACGGCAGCGCAGCCAAGCCGGCCAGGCCGGTCCGTGTCGGTGATCGGGTCGAGGTGCGGGTCGCTGACCGCGACCGGGTGCTCGAGGTCGTTCAGCTGATCGACCGGCGGGTCGCTGCGTCGCTCGCCGCTGAGTGCGTCGTCGACCACAGCCCGCCGGCACCGCCACGCGACTACGTCGCGCCGCTGTTCCGCCGTGACCGCGGCAGTGGCCGTCCGACGAAGAAGGACCGGCGGAGCATCGACCGCTTCCGCAACCGGTGAACGGTGTCAGCCGGACGGCTACCAGCTGCCGCGGTGGACCACGTCGTCGAACGGGCGCCGATCCGGCTGACGAATCGGCGCCAGCGGGCGGTCAGCCGGATACCCGAGGGCGATGAGGTAGGCGCAGTGGTGTGACTCGGGCACCGACAGGATCCTCCGGCACGCCGCTTGATCGCCGACAGCGGAGTGGCCGCTACCGATCCCCAAGTCGGTCGCGGCGAGCATCATCGCCATCGTGGCCTGGCCCAGGTCGTACTGGTCGA
The DNA here is from genome assembly GCA_963732335.1 of Ilumatobacteraceae bacterium. Taxonomy (GTDB): domain Bacteria; phylum Actinomycetota; class Acidimicrobiia; order Acidimicrobiales; family Ilumatobacteraceae; genus Desertimonas. The sequence continues at coordinate 140,888 of CAVSZO010000038.1, forward strand.
TCAGTCGATATCGCTCGTCCTCGGGCTCGGGCAGGACCAGCACGATCGTCGCAGCGGAACGGGCGACATGTCCGGCGCTCCGCCACACCGTGGACAACGCCTCGAGTTGGTCCCGATCCGTCACGACGATGAAGTCCCACTTCTGGCGGTTCGACGCCGACGGCGAACGCCAACCGGCCTCGAGGATGCGGTCGAGGTCGGCGTCTTCGATCGCTTGTGCCGTGTAGTTGCGCACGTTGCGGCGCGCCGTGATGGCGTCCCATGTCTCCACGGTCCGACGGTACCTCCACCAGGAGGCCATCACCTTGGCGACGAGCGAAGTGGCGTAGCGTTCGGTTGATGGCTGCAACCGGGGAACCCATCTATCCGACCGGCGGCGAATACCCAGCGACGTTCACCTTCGACGCACCGGAGCGGATCGCCAACTGGCGGCCGCTGGTGCACTGGCTGTTGGCCATCCCCCACCTCGCCATCCTCTATGCGCTCGGGGCGGTCTCCGAGGTCGTCGCCCTGATCTCGTGGTTCGCGGTGCTCTTCACCGGTCGGTTGCCGGCGGGACTTGCCGACTTCCAGGCGATGTACTTGCGGTACACGCTCCGCACGGCGACCTACTTCGGGTTCCTGCGCGAGGAGTACCCGCCGTTCAGCTTCACGACGACACCCGCCGATCCCGGCGACGACCCGCGAGTCGGCGTCGAGCTCGTCCCCGAACTCGAAGACCGCAACCGGTGGACCGTCGCCTTCCGCCTGATCCTGGTGATCCCCCAGCTCATCGTGCTGGCGCTGCTCGGGATCGCCCTGTTCTTCGTCGGTGTGATCGCCTTCTTCGCCGTGCTGTTCACCGGCCGTTGGCCAGCCGGGCTGCGCGACTTCGCCCTCGGCGTCGGGCGCTGGTGGCTGCGCGTCAAGGCCTACCTGGTGCTGCTCACCGACGAGTACCCACCCTTCACGCTGTCCTGAGCCCGGCGGCGGAAGGCAGCAATGGATCGCGAGGACGTGGAGTTCACCAGTGAGGGCGTCACCGTCCGGGGCTGGCTGTACCACCCGGTCGAACGCGCCGACGGCCCACCGCCGGCAGTCGTGCTGGCCGGCGGATGGTGCTACGTCCGCGAGCTCGTCATGCCGTACTACGCCGCCAGCTTCGCCGCCGCCGGCATCGCGGCGCTCGTGTTCGACTACCAGAACCTCGGCGTCTCGGACGGCGAGGTCCGCCAGCATCTCGACCCGTGGTTGCAGATCCGCGACTACCAGAACGCCCTGAGCTACCTCGAGTCACGTGCCGACATCGACGCCGAGCGGCTCGGCGCGTGGGGGATCTCCTACTCCGGCGGCCATGTGCTGATCCTCGCCGCCATCGACCCTCGCGTTCGGGCGATCGTCAGCCAGATCCCAGTCATCGACGGCTATCACAACATGCGTCGGGTCCACGGAACGATGGGCTACCGCAAGCTGTGGGAGCTCATCCTCGAGGACCGGCGCAACCGCTACGCCGACCCAGACACCCGGCAGTACATCCCCCACGCCACCGCCGATCCCGACCGCGACCTGTCGACCTGGCCGTTCCCTGAGACCTACGAGACGTTCAAGATGCTGAAGGAGCGGGAGGCGCCGCTCTACGAGAACCGCAGCACCGTCGAGTCGGTCGACCTACTGCTCAACTACGACGTCATGCCGTTCGTGCGACGCATCTACGACACGCCCACGCTGATGATCGTGGCCAGCGGTGACGACCTCACACTCTGGGACCTGGAGATCGCCGCCTACAACGCCCTGCCGACGGCGGATCGCAAGCTGACCGTGCTCCCCCACACGACGCACATGACGTTGTACAGCGACCGAGCCAAGCTCGACCTCGCGGCCCGTGAAGCGACCGAGTGGTTCACCAGCCGGCTGCTGACGCACCCGCGATGAGCAGCGCCCGCACTATGCGCGCGGATTGTGCTGCCGCGAGCGTCTCGTCCAGGGTGAACGTCGTGCGGGTAGATGCCACACTCGGATGCTACGCGTCAGCGCGGAAGCATGCATCGCCGCCAGCCGTGGACGTGTGATGCGCCATCGCGTGCGCAGAACTGCGGCAGCTATCGTGACGCTCGCCGAGCTGCTCGAGGACCCAGGTGAGCTCGCGTTCGACGTACTCGACGATGTCGCCGGACTTGAACTGCGCCGGGAGGACGTCCCAGGTGTAGGTCTCGATCTCGACCTGATCGGACAGCGGTGTGGCGCGATGCTTGGCCAGCGCCTCGGCGATGGCGAACCGCGTCGTGCCGAGGCCGCCGAGATCGTCGAGGAACACCGGGACGTGGAAGTGGGTGCGCCACTCCGTCGGGCTCCCCGGGCTCCCAGCACGTCATGGCGTCACGGAGGTTGAGGAAGCGGCGGATCGGCCCGTCGCCGCGGCGTTCCATCGTCTGGCTCAGGTACACGGTCTCGGTGAACTGGGCCAGCTGCTCGACGATCTCGGGGGTGACCTCCGGGACGCGCATCGCCGCCGCCACCTGCAGCTTGACGATCGGGACTTCCGGCGGCGACAAGCGCGTCGAGGCTGGCGCCGATGTCCTCGAACTCGACGGCTTGGTGGCAGATGTCGAAGACGACACCGAGGTGGGCGCGCAGCGCAGCAGCGGCCTCCGCGTCGTCGACGCCAGCGAGCGTCGCGAGCCGGGCCGCCGCGGCGTCGGTGAACAGCTCATCACGGAAGTAGCGAATCGCCTCCTCGGTCGTCTCCACGTGGCAGAACGGCTCCGGCTCGAGGCCCAGGCGCACCGTCGTCCCGGTCGTGCGGGCCAGCTCGACGAGGTGGGCGACGACGCCGAGGACGTGCTCGGTGAAGCGCTCGACGACGCCGGGCGTGACGTGCGGCTTGAAGCCGAGCGGCGCCGTCTGGATCGTCGGGCTCACGCCATCGCCGGCGATCGCCGAGAGGATCGTGGCGACGCCCTTCGTGTACTCGGCCCGCCGGCGATCCCGCCAGTCCGGCTCGAACACCGTCTCCATCACCAGGCGGTTCTTGAACGGCCCGTACGGGAAAGGCGTTGGCGGTGACCACGTAGAGGTCCTCGGCGGCGAGGAACGCCCGCAAGTCGGCCAGCGCCGACTCGTCGGCGAGCAGCCGCTCCACCGTCGCCGCCGACAGCCGCAGCGAGACGGCGCTCGGCACGTCCGGCGACACCCGCTGTTTCACCTGCGGCAGGTACTCCTGAATGCTCGCCCACAACTCCTCCCAGTCGTCGGCCGGATGCACCAGCGTCGAGTAGGCGAGGTCGCCGAGCCCGTTCCCGAGTTGCACGATCAGCCCTCCTGCGCCGAAGCGGCGAAGTGGGGGAGCACCTTGGTGGCCATCAGCTCGAGCGAGCGCGAGCTCGTCTCGATGTCGATCCCCGGCGGTCGGGCCCAGAAGATCAACCGGTCGAAGTCGCGGCCCTCGCGGCGGCGCTCGATCGCCTCGATGACCATCTCCGGTGTGCCCACCACGTAGGCGCCCCGCGGCAGATCGTCAGCGACGCGCACGGAGTCGTCGACCTGGGTGAGGTCGCCGGCCTCGGCGAACCACTGCTGGTACACCTGGCGCACGTAGAAGTAGTGCTCCTTGACGTCGTGCCAGCCGCGCTCGGGGTCGTCGCAGACGTGGACGACGAGGTTGGTCGCCACCTCGCCAACCGGCCGGCCGGCCGTGGCGCACTCGTCGCGGTACAGCTGGAACACCTCCACCGGCGCGCCGGAGTCGGGCATGAAGTTGGCGCCGAAGCGCGCCGCCCGCCGAGCGGCTGCTGGCGTCGAGCCGCCGATCCACAGCGGCGGGTGCGGTTGCTGCACCGGCTTGGGGGCGACGGCGACATCGTCGTACTGGAAGTGCCGTCCCCGGTAGCTCACCCGCGGCGTCGTCCAGGCGGCGATCAGCAGCTCGATGATCTCGTCGGTGCGCGTGCCCCGCTCCGACTTCGGCACGCCCATCACCTCGAACTCCTTGAGCCGGTATCCCGGGGCGATGCCGAGGTCGAGGCGCCCGCCGCTGAGGGCGTCGACCACGGCCATCTCCTCGGCGAGGCGCAGCGGGTGGTACAGCGGCGCCAGCAGCACCGCCGTGCCGAGGCGCATCCGCCTCGTGCGCATGGCCATCGCCCCGAGCATCGGCATCAGCCCGGGCAGGTAGCCCTCGTCGGTGAAGTGGTGCTCGGACAGCCACGCCGCGCCGAAGCCGAGGGTGTCGGCCCAGGCGATCTGCTCGAGCGTCTCGGCGTACAGCGTCGCCGGCTCGCGCCGCCACTGCTGCGGGTTGCGCACGTCGTACCAGACGTCGATCTCCATGGTCAGACGAGGACCATCCCACCGTCGATCATCACGACCTGACCGGTGAGGTAGTCGGAGTCGGACGACGCCAGGTAGCGAGCGGTGCCGGCGATGTCGGCTGGGTCGGCGGGGCGTCCCTGGAGGATGCCGGCGGAGAACTCCTCCATCGCCTGGCCGGGTCGTTCCGAATCGCCGATGTCCATCAGGTCCTTGGTCGAGCTTGTCCCACAGCGGGGTGGCGACGACGCCGGGGGCGAAGGCGTTGACGGTGATCTTGTGGGCGGCGAGGGCGCGGGCGGCGCCCTGGGTGATGGCGATGACGCCGAACTTGGACACGCAGTACGGGACGAAGCTCGGGAACCCCTGGCGCCCGGCGATCGACGCCGTGTTGACGATCTTGCCGCCGGTGCCCTGGGCGATCATCGTCTTCGCCGCCTCCTGGCAGCCCATCAGCACGCCGAGGGCGTTGACGTTCATGATCTGGTGCCAGACCTCCTCGGTGATGTCGAGGAACGGCTCGGGCTTGTTGAACCCGGCATTGTTGAACATCACGTCGAGTCCACCGAACTCGGCGACGCACGCGTCGATCATCCGCCGGATGTCGGCGCGCTGGGCGACGTCGCCGCCGGTCGCCACGGCCGACCCGCCCGACTCCCTGATCGCCGCCGCCGCCTTCTCGGCGCCGGCTTCGTCGATGTCGGCCACGCACACGTGCGCGCCCTCGGCGGCGAGGCGGTCGGCGATGCCCCGTCCGATGCCTTGTGCCGCGCCCGTGACGAGGATCCGCTTGCCTTCCACGCTCATGTTCGCTCCCTGGGGTTGATGAGGATCTTCACGTCGCTGCCCTCGCGGTCGATCAACCGCTCGAAGCCGTCGACCGTGCCGTCGAGGCCGAGCGGCGCTGGTGACCGATGCCCGGCCGTCCATCCGTCCGGAGGCGAGCAGGGCGATGATCCGCGGCCAATCGGTGACCGGGTAGCACCACGTGCCGACGAGGGTGATCTCGTGCAGCGACAGCTGGAAGGCGTCGATCGGCGCCGGGCGGACGTGCAGCCCGGTCTGCGCCACCGTGCCCAGCGACCGGGTCGCCTGGATGCACGTGTCGAGGGCGGCCGCCGACCCGGAGCACTCGATGGCGGCGTCGACGCCGAGGCCGCCGGTCAGCTCGCGCACTGCCTCGACGATGTCGATCGAGCGTCGGGTCGAACGTCGCCTGGACGCCGAGGCGCTCGGCGATCGCCCGGCGCCCGGCGTTCGGTTCGGAGACGATGACGGTGGTCGCCCCTCTGGCGAGGGCGTATTCGGCGCTGAGCATGCCGATCGGTCCGGCGCCGGTGACGAGCACCGAGCTGCCCGGGCCGACCCCGGCCCGGTCGACTCCTCGTGCCGCACACGGCGATCGGCTCGACGAGGGCGCCCTGCTGGTCGTCGAGCTCGTCGGGGATGCGCGTCAGCTGCCCGGCGGAGACGATGGCCGCTTCGGCCAGGCCGCCCCAGCGGTGGCTCAGCCCGGTGCACGCCATCGGGCGCACAGCTGGTGCTGGCCGATCCGGCAGTAGTGGCAGTGCCCGCAGTAGATCAGCGGCATCACCGACACCCGATCCCCGGCCTTGACGTTGGTGACGTCGCCACCGACCTCGAGGACTTCGGCGGAGAACTCGTGGCCGAGCACCTGCGGGTTCGTCGCACCGGTCAGCGGGTGTGGTTCGACGGGCGTGACGATCGGGCCGTCGGTGTACTCGTGGACGTCGGTGCCGCAGATCCCGCACCACAGCGGGGTGACGAGCACCTCGCCGTCGGCGGGCGCCGACGGCTCGTCGACGTCCTCGACGCGCACGTCGCGACGATCGTGGTAGACGGCTGCCTTCATCGTCCTCCACCTCCTCCAGTCAGCTCAGCGATTCGCGGATCGTCGTGGCGATGCGGTCGACCGATGGGATCGCCAGGTCCTCCAGCTCGCCGGCCGCCGGCAACGGGAGGTGGGGGGTGGTGATCCGTACGACCGGCCCGTCGAGGTCCCAGAACGCCTCGTCGGCGACGATCGAGGCGACCTCGGCGCCCCACCCGCACGCCTGCGGGTTCTCCTCGACGGTGAACAGCCGGCTCGTCGCGGCCACCGAGGCGAGCACCGTCGCCACGTCGAGCGGGATGAGGCAGCGCAGGTCGATCACTGTGGCGTCGATCCCCTCCCTCGGCGAGCTGGTCGGCCGCGGCCATCGCCCGCGGCACCATCAGCCCGAGCGCCACGACGGTGCAGTCCTTGCCGTCGCGCAGCACCTTGGCGGTGCCGAGGCTGTCGACGATCTCGCCGTCGGGCACCTCGTCCTTCGACGCGTAGAGACCCTTGTGCTCGAAGAACAGCACCGGGTCGGGATCGCGCACGGCCGCCGCCATCAGGCCGACGACATCGGCGGGCGTCGACGGGGCGACGACCTTGATCCCCGGCACGGCCATCGCCCAGTTCTCGACGCTCTGCGAGTGCTGGGCGCCGAAGCGGACCGAGCCGCCGTTGCCGGACTTGATCACCAGCGGGCAGCTCACCTGCCCGTTCGTCATGTAGCGCGCCTTGGCGATCTCGTTGACGACCAGGTCCCAGCACACGGCGAAGAAGTCGGCGAACATGATCTCGGCGATCGGTCGCATGCCGGTCATCGCCGCTCCCATCGCCGCGCCGAGGATCGCCTGCTCGGAGATCGGCGTGTCGAGCACGCGGACCGGTCCGAACTCGTCGAGCAGTCCGGCCGTGGTCTTGAACACCCCGCCGGCGCCGGCGACGTCCTCGCCGAGGAACACGACCGCCGGGTCGCGGCGCATCTCCTGGGCGATGCCGCGCGACACCGCCTCGCGGTAGGTCAGCTGCGCCACTGCCACCCCCCGTCGGCCCAGACGTTGGTCCACAACTCGCTGGGATCCGGCGGCGGGGCCGCCTTGGCCTCCTCGGTCGCCGCGTCGATCGCCGCGGCCACGCTCGTGACGATCTCGGTGAGCCGCTCCTCGGCGACGCCGAGCCGGAGCAGCCGCTGGTGGTACATCGGGATCGGGTCGTGGGCGAGCCACGCCTCGACCTCCTCGGCGGGGCGATAGGTGCCGGGATCGGCGCGGCTGTGCCCGCCGTGGCGGTACGTCTTCGTCTCGATCAGCGACGGTCCACCGCCTGAACGGGCGCGGTCGATCGCCGCTCGCGCCGCGAGGTAGACCGCATCGGCGTCGTTGCCGTCGACGACCGTCGGCTCCAGGCCGTACGCCGCCGCCCGGTCGGCGGCGGGGTGGTCGACCGCGGTGACCTCGCCGATCGCCGTGTACTCCATGTAGAGGTTGTTCTCGCAGACGAAGATCGTCGGCAGCCGGTACACGACGGCGAAGTTGAGCGCCTCGTGGAAGGCGCCGATGTTCGTGGCGCCGTCGCCGAAGAAGGCGACGGCGACCTGGTCGGTGCCGCGCAAGCCGAGCCGACCATGCCGCTCCGTTGGCGATGCACAGGTGGGCGCCGACGATGGCGTAGCTGCCCATCATCCCGTGCTCGACACTGGTCAGGTGCATCGAGCCGCCCTTGCCGCCGAGCAGCCCGGTGCCGCGTCCGAGCATCTCGGCGATGATCGGTCCGGGCGGGACGCCGCGGGCGATGGTGTGGCCGTGGCCGCGATAGGTGGCGAACGTGTAGTCGTCGGGACGCAGGGCGACGCCGAACGCGGCGGCCGCCGCCTCCATGCCGAGGGCGAGGTGGCTGGTGCCCTTGACGAGGTTCTGCAGGAACAGGTCGTGGAGCCGCTTCTCGAGCTGGCGGATCTCCTGCTGGCGGCGGTACAGCTGCAGGCGCGTGTCGAGGTCGATGTCGGCGCTCGTCGAGGGCGGGGTCGAACGGCTCGGGCAGGATCGCCTTGGTCTCGACGCGCTTCGACCGTCGTGCTCACGAGCCTCTGCCTGCTTCGGTGTTGAGGTGCGACTGCGACTCGCGCAGCGTCGGCAGCGGCGAGTCGATCGTCCAGTACCGGGTGCCGCAGACGAGCAGCTCCTCGGCGGGGAAGCGGGTGATCACCTCGCACCCGTCGGCGGTGACGACGACTTCCTCCTCGATGCGCGACGCCGACCACCCGTCGGCGGCCGGCCAGTAGGTCTCCAGGGCGAAGACCATCCCCTCCTCGAGCACCTCGGGATGGTCGAACGAGATCATCCGGCTGAAGATCGGTCGCTCCCAGATCGACAGCCCGACCCCGTGGCCGTACTGCAGGGCGAAGGCGGCCATCTCGTCGGCGAAACCGAACTCGGTGGCGGCCGGCCACACGGCGCAGATGTCGGCGGTGGTGACACCGGGCTTGACGAGGGCGATCGCCCGGTCGATGTACTCGCGGCAGATCTTGTAGGCGTCGCGTTGCGCCGGCGAGGCGCTGCCGACCTGGAACGTCCGGTAGTAGCACGTGCGGTAGCCGTTGTGGCTGTGCAGGATGTCGAAGAACGCCGGGTCGCCGGGGCGGATGATGCGGTCGGAGTACACGTGCGGATGCGGCGAGCAGCGTTCGCCGGAGATGGCGTTGACGCCCTCGACGTACTCCGAGCCGAGGTCGAGCAGCGTCTTGGACGACGAGGCCGACGCATTCGTTCTCGCGCACGCCGGGGCGCAACGCCCGGTACAGCTCCTCGTAGGCGGCGTCGACCATCGAGCAGGCGTGGGTGAGGAGGAGGATCTCGTCGGGTGTCTTGATCCGCCGCGCTTCGAGGAACACCTGCTGGCCGTCGACGACGGTCAGGCCACGCGCCGTCAGTGCGGCGAGCACGGGCATCTCGACGAGGTCGACGCCGACCGGCTCGTTGGCCAGCCCGTGCTCGGCGAGGACGTCGAAGACCTTGGCAGCCACGTCGTCGGCGAGCCCGGCACCCGGGGGGATGGCGCCGCGCAGCGTCGACAGCCCGGGCCGCGAGCCGTGCGATGCGTGATGCGCCTCGTCGGGCGAGCCGGCGTGGGCGTGGCCGTGGTCGAGCCACGGGTTGTAGAGCTGGTGATGGCGCGCCGCCGATCCGAAGTCCCACACGATCGGATCGCCACCGCGAGGGATGAGGGCGAAGCGGATCAGCTTGTCGATCGCCCACGTCCCGATGTGCGTCGCCGTCGCGTAGCGGATGTTGGCGAAGTCGAAGCACAGCAGGGCACCGAGCGACGACCCCTCCAACGTCTTCTGCAACCGGCCGAGCCGCTCGGCGCGGAGCCGGTCCATGTCGACGCGGACTTCCCAATCGACATTGTTCGGTCCGAAGGTGCGAATGGCCACGGCGACGTCCTCAGACCAGCGCCGCTTCGATCGACTCGAGCGACGGGCGCTCGCGCAGGTACTTCGCCGACGCCGCGTCGCGCTCCTCCTTGAGGTAGTAGGCGATCTCGACGAGCTCGAGGGCGAGGCCGTCCGGGTCGCTGAAGTACACCCAGCGCCAGCCGGCGAGCGGGCCCTCGTCGACGACGTTGACGTCGGTGTAGAACTGCACGCCCTTGGCTTCCAGCTCGGCCTTGCGCGGCCCGTACGTCCTCGACGAGGAAGCACACGTGGGCCGCCCCCATGTAGTTGTTGGGGACCGGCTTGGTGCTCGACTCCGGCCGGTTGCCGTACTCGATCAGCTCCATCAGGCTGTGCTCGCCGGCCCACAGCGCCACCTGGCGCAGCGTCGCCCCGGGGACGCCGACACCAGCCTCGAGCGCCGGGCCGGAGAACCACTCGGTCGGCTCGTTGGCGAAGGGCAGGCCGAGGATGTCGTGGTAGAAGTAGATCGAGCGGTCGAGGTCGCGCACGACCAGGCCGCAGTGGTGGATCGCCTTGATGAATCCCTCGTTGGCCATGGCTCCTCCTTCGGGTGGTCAGCCGAACGCCCGGCGCCGGCGGATCTGGCTGTAGATGACGGCGGCGGCGACGATCAGCAGGCCCTGGTAGAGCAGTTCGCTGGCTTGGGTGAGCCCGAGGAACGTCGCCCCGTTGATGATCTGGACGATGAGCCCGGCGCCGAACAGGGTGCCGATGAACGTGCCCCGGCCGCCGCGCAGCATCGTGCCGCCGAGGACGACGGCGGTGATCGAGTTGAGGGTGAAGCCCTCGCCCTGGGCGGGGTCGCCGATGCCGAGCTGGGCGAGGAGGACGACGGCCCCGGCGAAGACGAAGAGGGCGACGGTGGCGTAGCCGAGGACCACCGTCGGGCTGATCCGCACGCCGACCTTGCGCGCCGAGTCCTCGTCGGAGCCGGCCGCCCGCAGGTCGAGCCCCCACTTGCGGTAGCGCAGTGCGGCTTCCATGGCGAGCGTCGCCACGACGAAGGCGATGAAGGCGACGGGGACGCGTCCGATCGTCTTGGTGATGATCCTCGGTGACGTCGCCGTTGATCAGCCCGCCGGGCACGTCGCGCAGGACGAAGGCGAAGCCCTGCAGGGCGATGAACATCGCCAGCGTGGCGGCCACCGGCGTGAACTTGAGGAACTGGATCAGCGACCCGTTGATGACCCCGACGCCGAAGGCGACGACCGCCATCAGGACGAGGCCGAAGATGATCGCCGGTCCGGCGCGCCCGTCGTTGATGAAGAACGAGCCGACGACCACGAGTAGTCCGGATAGCGGCCCGACGGACAGGTCGATGCCGCCGAGCAGCACGGCGATCGTCTGGCCGATGGCGATGAAGCCGAGCGCCGTGCACAGCAACATCACCGACGTCGTGTTGAACGCCGAGAGGTAGCGGTCGTTCTTGACCCAGATGTAGGCGCCGAGGGCGATCATCAGCAGGGCGAGGACGGCCACCGGCGCGTAGTCGCCACGGATGAAGCGATTCACGGCCGACGATGTCCGGCGGGCACCGTTCGTCGTGGTCGCCCGCTGGCGACGCTCGGCGCGCATCGCCGCGTTGATGATCTTCTCCTCGGTGACGTCGTCGCCGACGAGCTCGGCGACGCAGTGACCGCGCGAGATCACGATCACCCGGTCGCACAGACCTTGCAGTTCGAGGGCGTCGGACGAGTTCACGATCACTGGCACGCCGCTCGCCGAGATCGACCTGAGGATGCGGTAGATCTCCGCACGGGCTCCCACGTCGACGCCTTGCGTCGGCTCGTCGGCGACGAGGATCGCCGGCGTGGAGAGCATCGAGCGGGCCATCACCACCTTCTGCTGGTTGCCGCCGGACAGCGCCGAGATCGGCGCGTCGAGGCCAGGTGTCCGGGTGTTCAGCGATGCCAGCTCGCGGGTGACGTGCTCGACCTCCTGCTTGCGGCTGACGAACGGACCGCGGGTGAACCGCCGCAGCGCCTCGACGGCTGCGTTCTCGCGCACCGTCAGGCTCATCATCAGCGCCTCGGTGTGCCGGTCGGGCGGCATGTAGCCCGACTTCGCCCGCAGGTCCGCGGCGCTGTACTGGCTTTCCGGCGATCGTCACCGTCCCGGTGAATCGCTCGAGCCCGGCGAGGGCGCGCAGTAGTTCGCTCTGGCCGTTGCCGACGATGCCGGCGACGCCGACGATCTCGCCGCGTCCGGCGGACAGCGAGATACCGGTGAAGGCGCCACCGTCGAGGTCCTTGATCTCGAGCACCGGACCGGCCGTTGTCGGCGACGTCCAACTTCGGGGGGAAGGCGGATTCGAGGCGGCGGCCGATGATCAGCCTGAGCAGCTCGTCGTCGCTGATCGCGTCGACGCTGCTGACGCCGCGCACCTCACCGTCGCGCAGGATCGTGACCCGGTCGGCCACGATTCGCACCTCGGCCAACCGGTGGGTGATGTAGATGACGGCCGACCCGGCCTCGGCGACGCGGCGGATGTGGGCGAAGAGCATGTCCACCGACTCCTGGTCGAGCGGTGCGGTCGGCTCGTCGAGGATCAGCACGCCCGGCTTGACGGCCAGCGCCTTGGCGAGCTCGAGCAGGTGCTTGTCGACGACCGTCAGCGAGTCGACGCGATCTTCGAGGTGCGGCTTGAAGCCGACCTCGTCGAGGATCCGGCGGATCGTCGCCCGTCCGTCGCCGCCGGCGGAGGGGACGACGTTTGGCAGGGCGACCCGGACGTTCTCGGCGACGGTCATGTCGGGGAGCAGCGCCGGGTGTTGGTGGACGATGGCGATGCCGAGTTCCGCCGCTGACAACGGCGTCAGCTGCTCGACCACGGTTCCGTCGACTTCGATCGTGCCGCTGTCGGGGGCGATCGTGCCGGAGGCGACGTTCATCAGCGTCGACTTGCCTGCGCCGTTCTCGCCGAGCAGGGCGTGGACCTCCCCGGCGGCCACCTCGAGGGAAACGTCGGTGAGCGCCCGCACCGGCCCGAAGCGCTTGGAGATCTGCGTCAGCACGATGCGCGGCTGCCGGGTGGGCACCGGCTCGTGGGTTTCGACGGTGAGTTCGAGTTCGGTCATTTCCGGGTTTCGGTGGCTGGTCGTGCCAATCTGGATGTTCGGTTCCGGGCGGAGATCCGCCGCTCCGCCCGGAACCGACTGCCTGGCGTCTGCTAGTCGAGGAGCGCCGCCTGCTCCTCGCCGGACATCTCGGCGGAGAGGTAGATGTCGCCGGGAAGATCCGGTTCGCATTGCACTGGGTTGGGTTCCCCGCTGATCGAGTCCTCGAAGGCGCTCGACGGATAGACCTCATCGGCCGGCGTCTCGCCGCCTGTCGCCAGCGCAACGGCCCACTGGATCGCCAGGCGGGCGTGATCGTTCTGGGTGGAGATGGTGTACAGCTCGAAGTCGGGGTTGTTCGGCTTGTGCTCGTCGAAGAAGCAGCCCAGGAGGTTGCCGTCCGACGTGGCGATCAGCGGGATCGACCGCCCGCTGTTCTCGAACTCGGGCAGCGCACCGACGAGCGACGGTCCGAAGTCGGACACGATGACGTCGATCTCCGGGTGCTCGGCGATCAGGGCGGTGAGCACCCGTTGCGTCTCGGCCGGGTCCCAGTTGGTCGGCGAGAACGGCTGCTCGCCGATCATCGTGTACACACCGGCCGGCTCGAGCACCGAGGCCAGGCCCTCGGCTTCCTCCTCGCCCTGGCTGTTGCCGGGAGGTCCGCTGAGCATCAGCACGTTGCCGCCGTCGGGCAGGTTCTCGACGATCCACTCGCCCCACAGCACGCCGGCGTCGACGAAGTTGGTGCCGATGAAGATGTCGTAGTCCTCGCCGGCCGTACCTCCGGGACTGACCCGGTAGGGCACGGTGACGACACCCTGCCCGTAGGCGCTGCGCAGTGCCGGGAGGATCGCCTCGCTGGCGTCGGGGAAGACCACGATGGCGTCGACGCCCGACGCCACCATCGACTGGATGTCGCTGATCGCCTTCTGCGTGTCGCCCTGCCCGTCGGCGTAGGAGACCTCGACGACGCTGGGACACTTCGATGCCTCGTCGCGGGCCGCCTCGGTGGTGACGAGGCGCCAGCTGTTGCCGCCGAATCCGTCGGTGAATCCGAGGCGGATCTCGTCGGGGCCGCACCACGACGGCACGCCACCCTCGTCGCCGGGGACCGTGGAGTCGCCGCCCGGCTCCGTGGTGCCCGCCGACACCGGTGTGCTGATGGCGCTGCCGAGCACGGCGGCGCAGAGCAGGCCGCCGGCGACGATGGCGGTCGAACGGGTCGACCGTGAACGTTGGGTACTCATGTGGTTGTGCTTCCTCCTGTGCGGTGGATTTGGATGTGGTCGATCACGGGACGCTCGGTTGGACGGGTCCGGCGAGCGGTTGATCGCTGCTTCGCTCCCGGCGGTTGGCGAACAGGGCGCCCCAGTTGACGGTGTAGAGGGCGATGCCGACGGCGAGCGCGGCCGCCTCGATGAGCGTGCGGTAGGCGAACCCGATGCCGAGGGCGAGGACGAACTGCTGCAGCTGGGTGAGGAACAGGGCGGCGATGACGGTGGCCACGAGGTTCCCCCGCCCGCCGAGCAGCGAGGTGCCGCCGAGCACCACTGCGGCCACGGATGGCAGCAGGTAGGCGCGTCCTTGGAACGCCGTCGGTTGGGTGACGATGCCGGCGAGCAGGATGCCGCCGAGCCAGTAGTGCAGCTGCGCCCAGACGTAGGCGCCGGCGCGGTGCGGGCCGGTGCGCAGCCCGGTCGTCCACATCGCCAGCGGGTTGGCGCCGACCGCTTCGAACTGGCGCCCGAACACGGTCAGCTTGACGAGCGTTGTCGTGACGATCGTGGCGCCGACGGCGAAGTACACGGCGTTGGGGATGCCGAGCGTGCGGCCGTCGGCGATCTCGGCCATCAGATCGGTGGTCGACCGCGGGATGCCGCCGGACACAGCGAACACGACGGCCGTCAGCAACGTGTTGGTGCCGAGCGTGGCGACGATCGGGTTGAGTCCGAGGATGGCGACGAGGATCCCGTTGGCGATGCCGGCAGCGACGACGACTCCGAGGGCGAAGAGCACGGCGCCGAGCAGCCTGGAGTCCTGTCCCTCGGCGTTGTGCGTCGTGATGACGACGACGACCGACACGGCACCAGCGACCGACAGGTCGATGCCGCCCTGCTGGATGACCAGCGTCTGGCCGAGGGCGACGATCCCGAGCACGGCGGCGAACGGGAGCATGCCCAGGAGGGCACCCTTGCTGACGCTGCTGGACGCGAACACGGCGCTGGCGATGAACAGCAGCACGGTCGCGGCGGTGATGGTCGTGAGACCTCTGGAAACTCCGAGCAGGGAGCTAAAGCGGTTGTGGCGAGTCATCGTCCCCCCAAGCGACCGTTGCAACCGATTGCGTTGTGCACATTGAAGCAGTCTCTGCAATCGAATGCAAGATGCAGATCAGGCCGCCGACGTGATGTGCACTTTGACGTGACGGTCGCGATCCTTCGCCGCGTCGAGCGCATCCACGGCGTCGGAAAGGTCGAACGTCGTCGACACCATCGGCGACAGATCGATGTCCGCCGCAGACATGAAGCGGATCGTCTGCGGCCACACGTCGGGCGAGCCGATGGTCCCGGTCATCGTCAGCTCCTTCGACTGGATCATCCCCAGCGCCGCCGGCGCCGTCCCGCCGACGTTGATGCCGATGAATCCGAGCCGTCCCCGGAAGCCGACGATGTCCAGCGCCGACGCCATTGCGCTGGGGTTTCCAGACGCCTCGATCACCACGTCGGCGCCGCGACCGGCGGTCAGGTCGCGTACCTGGTCGCCGGCGGGGGCGACGGTCGGGTCAACGACCTCGGCGGCGCCGAGCTGGGTCCCGAGTTGGCGTCGATGCTCCAATGGTTCGATGAGGATGGTGCGCCCGCCGAGTGCCGCCGAGGCGGCGACGGCGCTGAGCCCGATCGCTCCGCCGCCGAGCACGGCCACGTCGTCGCCGGGCTGGATGCCACCGAGGCGCCTGATGGCATGGAAGGCGCAGCTGAACGGCTCGACCGTGGCGCCCTGCTGCCAGGACAGCTCGTCGGGCAGGCGATGCGCCCAGTCGGCGCGGATCTTGAACCGCTCGGCGGCTGCCCCGCTGATCGAGAAGCCGAAGTGGTCGGCGCCGCCGTTGACCGTGCACTCGCCGACGATGCGATCGCCGGGGCGCACGTTGCGGACCTCCGGGCCGACGTCGACGACCTCGCCCGACCACTCGTGACCTGGCACGATGGGGAATTGAACAGGGATGATGTAGCGATCGGCGAGGAGGTCGAAGTCGGAGTGGCAGATTCCGACTTGCCTGGCGGCGACGAGCACCTCGTTGCCGCCGATCGCCGGCTCGTTCAGCTCGGCGACATCAGCTTGCTGCGGTGCGGCAAATACGAGTGCCTTCACGATTCCCCCTTGCTCATCAACGCGGACATACTACAATCGATTGCAATCGCTGACCAAGGGGGTGTACATGAAGGCGGCTCGCTATCACGGCCGGGGCGACATCCGCATCGAGGACGTGCCGGCGCCAGTCGCCGCGGACGACGAGCTGCTCCTCGCTGTCGCCGCCGTGGGGATCTGCGGCACCGATGCCGCCGAGTTCGCCCACGGCCCGACGATGTTCCCGATCGAGTCCGCTCACACGGTGACGGGTCATCGCGGACCGATGACACCCGGCCACGAGTTCGCCGGCACCGTCGTCGCCGCCGGTCGCGACGTGACCGGCTTCGCCGAGGGTGACCTCGTCACGTCCGGCGCCGGCGTGTCGTGCGGAGTCTGCGCCAACTGCCGCAGCGGGCGCACCAACCTGTGCGAGCGCTACTTCACCATCGGCCTCAACCGCGACGGTGCGCTCGCCGAGCTCACCACGGTTCCGGCCAGCGCGTGTGTCAACCTCGAGGGTCGCCGCCTCAGTGCCGACGTGGCGGCGATGGCGCAGCCGATGTCGATCGCCGTCCACGCGATGCGACGCGGCCGGCCGGTTGCTGGCGACCACGTGCTCGTCATCGGGGCTGGCGGGATCGGTGCGTTCCTCGTTCATGCGGCGGCCCGACACGGCGCAACGGTCACTGCCGTCGATCTCGATCCCGGCCGGCTGGCGGTCGCCGCGGCGCTTGGTGCCGAGGAGACCATCCAGACGACGAGCGAGACCCCGCTCGAGCAGCAACTCGGCGTGCTCGCGACCCGCCCGACGGTCGTCTACGAGTGCACCGGCTACCCGCCGGCGGCGCAAGCAGCCGTGTCCGTCGTCGAGCGCGGTGGGCGGGTGGTCGTCGTCGGACTGCACAAGAACCCGGTCCCCGTCAACCTGCTCTCCGTGTCGCTCGACGAGAAGGAGCTGGTCGGCACCTTGGCCCACGTCCTCGACGCCGACCTCGGGCATGCCGTCGACCTGCTCGAGGACGGTGTCGACCTGTGGGACCGGGTCGCACCGGTCGTCGTGCCCCTGGAGGAGGTCGTCGACTCCGGCCTGCGACCGATGATCGAGGGCGGGGAGACGCCGATCAAGCTGCTCCTCGACCCGCACATCGACAGTCCCCGCCCGCTCCGTGGCGTCTGACTGTCATGAATGCTGACACACCGAACGTCGGTTTCGCCGGTCTCGGCCGGATGGGCCGACCGATGGCCCACCAGCTGATCGACGCCGGGCTCCCGGTGACCGTCTACAACCGGACGGCGTCGGTCGCCGAGGCGTTCGCCGACGAGACGGGCGCAACGACGGCCACCTCACCACGCCAGCTGGGCGAGCGCTGCTCGGTGATCGTCACGATGCTCGCCGACGGCAACGCCCTGCTCGGCCTGCTCGGGGAGGGCGACGGCTTGGCGGCCGGGTTGTCTGCCGGCGACGTCGTCATCGACATGGGCACGACCGGGATCGAGCACACTGACGAAGCGCGGCGACGACTCGCCGACGTCGGTGCCCACCTCGTCGAGGCGCCCGTGTCTGGGAGTGTTCCCGCGGCGGAGTCGCGCCAGTTGCTGATCATGGCGGCGGGCGAGCAACAACCGCTGGCGACGGCGATGCCCGTGCTGCGCGGCATCTCCGACAGGGTGATGGAGATCGGCGGCTCAGGTGCCGGGGCGGCGATGAAACTCGCCGTCAATGCCGTCGTCTACGCCATCAACCAGGCGGTGGCGGAGGCCCTGGTGCTCGCTGAGCGGGCGGGCATCGAGCGCTCCGTCGCCTACGACGTGTTCGCCTCGTCGGCGGTCGCCGCTCCCGTCGTGCACTACCGCCGTCCGGTCTTCGAGCACCCCGAGACTGCCGCTGTGACGATGCCCATCGACCTCGTGATCAAGGATCTCAACCTCGTGCTGGCACTGGCGGAGCAGGTCGGCGCCCACGTGCCGCAGGCCGAGACAAACCTCGCCGCCATGAAGGCTGCGTCCATCGCCGGTCGCGGCGCCGCAGACATGGGAACCATCGCCGTTCACCTTCGCGACAGTGCGTGAAACCGCTGCGAGGATGATTCCCAACCAAGCGAAAGTAGGTTGCCATCGCCGATGACGTGACGCTCAAGGACATCGCTGAGAGCATCGGTGTCAACGCGTCGACGGTTTCCCGTGCCCTCGACCCGGCCAAGGCTCATCTCGTCAAGGCGGAGACGATTGTTCGCGTGCGCGAGGCGGCGCAGCACCTCGGCTACCGCGGCGATCACGTCGCCGGGTCGCTGCGGAGGCGGGTGACAGCGACGGTCGGGGTGATCGTCGCCGACCTCGCCAACCCCTTCATCGCCCCGGTGATCCACGGCATCGCCAAGGCCCTTACCACCGAGCAGATGCTGCCGCTGATCTTCGAAACCCAGGACGACCCCGAGCAGTTGAAGTGGGGCGTCGATCGCCTGCTCAGCCGGCGGGTCGATGCGATCATCGTCGCCGGGGCCCGGTTCGGCGACCGCCAGGTGCTCGAGGCGGCAACCCGCTTCACGCCCGTCGTGATCGCCGTTCGCGGCTTGCCCGGCAGCCCGCTCCCGCACGTGCTGCACGACGACCGAGCGGGTGGGGCGATGGCGGCCCGCCACCTGATCGACCTCGGCCACACCCGCATCGCTGAGCTACGCGGCCCGATGGACGTCGGCAACTTCGTCGCCCGCCACGAGGGTTTCCGCGACTCCTGCAAGGACGCCGGCGTCGAGCTCGTCGAGCTAGCCGACTACGGCTCGAGACCGATCCGCGAAGACGGTGAACGACTCGCCATCGAGCTGCTCGACCTGTACGGCGGATCACTGCCGACGGCCGTCTTCGCCCACAACGACCTGATGGCCCTCGGCGCACTCGGGGTGTTCCGCGAGCACGGCCTCGACTGCCCGACCGACGTGTCCCTCGTCGGCTACAACAACTCGCCAACCATCGACCAGGTCGACCCGCCGCTCACCTCGGTCGCCTACCCCGGCATCGAAGTCGGCCGAGCCGCCGGCGTCCTAGCCCTGCAACTCATCGCCAGCAACGACCGCCCGATCCCGGGCGCCGTCTTCCCACCGACGATCTTCGTGCGCGAGTCAACAGCGCCGCCGCGGCCGACGAGAAGTCAGCAGCCGAGTGCGTAGCTGATCGCCGAGCAGACCCGTTCCATCGTCGGCTCGCTGACGGCACCGACGTGGGTGCTGAGCGTCGCCTGGGCGACTGTGTGAATGCCGTCGCAGTTGACGACCGACGGTCGGTCGAGCCCGACATCGTCGTGCTCGAGGCTGACTTCGGCGGCGAGGTTGCGGATCGACGTTGTGACCTCGGCGACGGTCACCAGCTGGCGCACGTCGATCACCTGGGATCGAGTCAGCACGAGCACGGGCCGACGTTTGCGACCGACCTGGGCCAACCAGATCTCCCCCCGGTTCACCCCTCAGTCCACGCTTCCGCTTGGGTCCAGAATGCGTCAGGTCGCTCCGGCTGTCGCTCGTAGGCGACTCGGTCGGCGTTGGCCAAAGCGGCACGCACGGCAGCGGCAACACCATCGCGGGCTGCGGCCGAGACGTTGATCCCGAGCTCGCGGGCGCGTTCGGCCAACGAGTCGTCCATCGTGAACGTCGTGCGGATCGATGCCATACTGAGATGCTAGCACGAGACGATCGCGCCACACGCAAGCATCGAAGCGGGCGCTGATCGACATCAGCTTCGTCCCAGGTTGAATTCAGCCGGCATGATCGGCCGGCCGTACCGCGTAGTGGGCGGCATGCAGCGGCCGGCCGGCGAGGCACGCCAGCACACCCTCCAGAGCATCGATCCGAACGCGTCGTTCGGACGACGTCGAGTACCAGGCGACGTGTGGTGTGATGACGGTACGCGGAGTCCGCAGCAGCCTGGACGTGGACGGGGGTGGTTCGATCTCGAGAACGTCGAGACCGGCCGCGGCGATCGTGCCAGCCTCGAGGGCGTCAACGAGGCTCTCCTCGTCGATCAGTGGCCCTCGCGACACGTTGATGAGGATCGCGTTTCTCTTCATCCTGGCGAGCTGTGCGGCGCCGATGAGGTGATGTGTTCTGTCGGTCAACGGTGTGTGCAGGGTGACGATGTCGCTGGGCTCGAGCAGTTCGTCCAACGAGGAAACTCGGGTTACGCCGGGGGGCCAGGTGGCGACGAGAGGGTCGAATCCGATGATTTGCCGGACGAAGGGGCGGGCTCGTTCGATGACGGCACCTCCGATCCGGCCGCAGCCGACGACACCAAGGGTCAACTCGTCGAGACCGACGACGTCGGAGTGTTGCGTCCGCCAGCCGGACCAGTGGGTGCGGGCGGCCGCATCGAAGTCGATGATGCGGCGATGCAGCGCCAACATCAGCGCCAGCGCGTGGGTGGCGACCTCGGCCGTCGCGTAACCGGGAACGTTCAGTACCGCGACGCGGCGCCGCCTTGCCTCCTCGAGGTCGATGTTGTCGAGGCCGATCCCCGCCCGCCCGATGACGCGAACATCAGGGCCGAGGTTGGCGAAGTGCTCGGCGCCGAGCGGCTGGATCGTGACGATCAAGCCCTGTGCATCCTTGGTCGCCGCCCGGATTGCCTCTGGCGTCACGATCGACCTCTGCTCGACGATGGCGCGATCACCCGCGGTCTCGCGTTCGAGCTCGCTGTCCGGGAAGTTGCCTTCGGCCACGATGAGCCGTGGGACAGCGCTACTCACGACTGGGTTGCCGCCTTCGTGTGTTGCATGGCGACCGCTACTCGATGCGCACGGCCGTCTGGGCGAGCTCGGCGGGATCGACGATCCAGCCGATCCCTGGGCGGTCGGGTGGGTGGACGCATCCGTCCTCGTCGAGCGTCAGTTCGCCGCGCTCTTCGTTCTCTGCCACGGGATCCTCGACGACGAACGTCTCGTAGTAGCGCGTGTTGGGGATCGCGCAGCAGAGGTGGATGTTGGGCAGTCCCTCGCCGTGCACTTCGGCCCTCATGCCGAACGAGTCGGCGAGGTGGGCGATGCGGATGGCGCCGGTGATCCCGCCCTTGTACTCGGCACTGGTTCGAAGGATGTCCGTGGCGTCGTGGGCGACGAAGTCGGCGGCATTGAAGTGGGCTCCGTCGGCGGTCTCGGGAGCGAGCACCGGGATGTCGAGGTCGCGGCACAAACGCGCGTACTGCCAGGTGTTGAACTCGAGCATGGGCTCCTCGTACCAGAGGAACTGCGCCTCCTCGAGCGCTCGGCCCAGCCGCAAGGCTTCCTCGTAGCGAAATCTGGCCGATCCGTCGTACATCAGATCAACCTCGGAGCCCACGCCGTCACGGAGCGCCATTGCCAGACGGGCGTCCGCGCCGGCGTCTCCCCATGCGTGGATCTTGATCGCCCGATACCCGATCGAGAGGCATTGCTCGGCGCGGGTGAGGTATTCCTCCTGCGTCGGCCACGTGGCGGTCGACGCATAGGCGGGGCACCGGTCGCGCGCTCCCCCCAAGAGTTGGTACAGCGGCAGGCCGGCGACCTTGCCCGTGATGTCCCACAAGGCGACGTCGAGCAGGCCGAGGACGTAGATCGGGAGCTCCTCTGCTCGGTCGACGTCCCAGATCTTGCGCCAGAGTCGTTCCTTCAGCAGCGGATCCTCACCCTTGACCGCATCGACCAGGCATCGTCGGGTCACGTCGGCGACGATGTGGCCATGGTCGCTGAGCGCCCAGCCGTCGACTCCCTCGTCCGTGACGACCTGCAGCCAACACAGCTCGTTGACCGTGGATCCGGAGGCAGACCGTGGGCCCAATGCCGCCGGCGCCGGACGGGCGCTTCGATGACATACGCCTTGACATCGACGATGCGCATGTGTCTCGCTCCTCGTATCGCCTTCAGATCGCGCCGCGGAGACCGTCGCCGCCGTCGATCCGCAAGGAGACTCCCGTGATGTGCCGTGCGGCAGGACCAGCGAGAAACGCAATCGCCTGGGCGACGTCGTCCACGGCAGCGACACTCCGCAGCGGGTTCTCCTCGGCGTACTCCGCCAATGCCCGGCGGGCGTTGGCCTCACTTCCCCACACGCTCCTGATCATCGGCGTATCGACCGCGCCCGGACACACCATGTTGACCCGGATCTGTCGTCCGGCGAGTTCCAACGCCAAGGATCGGCCGAGCCCCACGAGGGCGATCTTCGTCGCCGCGTACACCGCAGCGCCGTCGTGGGCCAACAACCCGGAGGTGGACGACGTGATGACGACCGCCCCACCACGTCGTACGTGTGGGATCGTCGCCAAGAGGATGCGGATCACTCCCTTGAGGTTCACGTCGATCAGTCGATCGACATCGTCGCCCGTCTGCTCGAAAGGCCGCTCAGCAAATCCGATGCCAGCGTTTGGGCAGACGGCATCGAACGCTCCGAACTGGGCGACCGCCCAGCCGGCACGGGCGAACGTCTCCGCCGCCGCGGCGCCGATGCCCGACGCCGCGCCGGTGATCAGCACGACCCGTCGCTCGGAGGTCTGTGCCTCGGCGATGTCGGACAACCCGATCATCGTCAGCCCCAATCCTTGGCCAGCAACCCGCCATCGACGATGATGTCGGTTCCAGTGACGTAGCCGGCGTCGTCGGAGGCGAGGAACACCGCGACATTGGCGACGTCGAGCGGTGTTGCGAACCGACCCATCGGATAGCGCCTCATGATCTCCTGTCGGGCTGCGTCGGGCTCGGGCTGTACCGCGAAGTATTCCTGGAGCAGCGGTGTGTCGACGTCACCTGGGCAGATCGTGTTGACGCGAATGTTGTCAGGGCCGTGAGCGGTGGCGAGGCTTCGGCACAGCGCCCTGAGTCCTCCCTTCATGGCGCCGTAGGCGGGAAGGTCGGGGTTGCCCACGTAGCCGAGTAGCGACGACGTGATGATGATCGAGCCTCCGCCCCGTTGGCGGAGGAACGGTAGAGCGTGCTTGATGCCGAGAAAGACGCCGCGGAGGTTGGTGGCGTGAGTTCGGTCCCACTGTTCCTCGCTGGTGTCCTCGAGTCGGGCCATGATCTGCACAGCCGCGTTGGCATGCAGGATGTCCAGCCCCGCGCCGGCGTCAACGGCCGACTGGACCATGCGCTGGTTGCCTTCGTCGGTGGCGATGTCGGCAACGACGGGGAGCGCCTGACCACCGTTCTGCTCGACCGTTCGAGCAGTCTCGTGGACGCCGTCGGGCTGGATGTCGACGCACGTGACGACGGCGCCCTCCTCTCCGAACCGGATCGCAGTGGCTCGGCCGATGCCTTGGGCAGCGCCGGTGACGATGGCCGACTTGCCGGCCAGGCGGAGCGGACGGGAGGCGGCGTCGAGATCGATCACG
Organism: Ilumatobacteraceae bacterium; assembly: GCA_963732335.1. Classification (GTDB taxonomy): domain Bacteria; phylum Actinomycetota; class Acidimicrobiia; order Acidimicrobiales; family Ilumatobacteraceae; genus Desertimonas. Next base: position 164,217 of record CAVSZO010000038.1, read on the forward strand.
TCGTCGCCTCGGTCGGTGGTTCGCCGGGGAGCGCCAGTTCTGCGGAGATCTCGTCGCACCGATCCTTGATCACTCGTCCGAGCGCGGCGTGGCCGTCGCGCGGGATCCGAACGAGAGGACCCGAGATCGAGAGGGCTGCGATGGGAGTTCCATCTCCGCCATGGATCGCCGCCCCGACGCACACGGCGCCGTTGGCCGACTCCTCGTCGTCGATCGCGTAACCCCGCTCGCGGACCATGTCGAGCTCGGCAGCGAGGTCCCGGCGGACGGTGATCGTTCGGTCGGTGAAGGCCGCGAGCGGTCCTGTCCCCGTGAACGCAACGCGAGTCCGCGGTGGCAACCCGGCCAGCACGGCCTTGCCGAGGGCGGTGGCATGTGGCGGAATCTCATCCCCGACGACCGACGACATCCGCAGTGGGTGCGGGCTATCGAAAACGGCTGCGTACACCAACCTTCCTCGCCGCACGGTCGCCAGGTTCACCGTCTCGCCCGTCGATGCGAGCAGTTCGCCCATCACAGGTGCTGCCATGCGGATCACCGCCGGGGCCTCGGACCGGGCCGCGAGCGCCCGGAAGGCCGGTCCGAGCCGGTGACGTCGCGAGCCGGCCGACTGCTCGACGAAGCCCCGCGCGTACAACTTGGCCAGCAGGCGGAACGTGGTCGGCTTCGACGTGTGCAGCAAGCGCTCGATCTCCGCGGCACCCAACTCGCCGTGGTCGGCGAGCAGCTCGAGCAGGTCGAGGGCCCGCTCGAGCGACCCGTGCGGCGGAGATGCGGAGTCAACCATCGCCACGGAAACGTATCACTGAGTGAACGAGTACAGTCTCCTTGACAGAGACTGATCGTCGTGGTGGACTCTGCGGGCCGCAGTCGACTTGGAGGCCGCCTTTGAAGATCACCGACATCCGAGCCACGACTGTCGCCGTCCCCCTGGAAGCACATCTCCGGTATTGCAATGGCATCCACCCGGCACGGTTCATCCGAACGCTCGTCGAGGTCGACACCGACGAGGGGATCACTGGCCTTGGTGAGGTGGGAGGGAGCGGTGCGTCGAGTGACTCGCTCATCCGCGCTGTGCGCGAACGACTCGTCGGCCAGGACCCGTTCCAAATCGAGCGACTCCGGTGGATGGCGTACCACCCGACCGAGAGCGCCTTCTACGAGGATCTGACGCAGGGGTACGCGGCGATCGAGTTCGCCTGCCTCGACATCCAGGGCAAGGCGACGGGCCGACCGGTGCACGATCTGCTCGGCGGCGCGATGCGCGACAAGATCGACTTTGCCGGGTACCTCTTCTGGCGGTACGGCACCGACGACGCCGGCGAAGTGGCAACCGCCGAGCAATTGGTCGAGCATGCACGGGACCTCGTCGACCGACTCGGCTTCGGCTCGTTGAAGCTGAAGGGCGGCGTTTTCCGTCCCGACTACGAAGTGGACGCGATGCGCGCCCTGCGCGAAGCATTTCCCAACCATCCGATGCGATTCGATCCCAACTCGAACTGGTCGGTCGAGACCGCGATCCATCACGCCAGGGCATTCGAGGACATCAACCTCGAGTACTACGAGGATCCCTGCTGGGGTATGGCTGGCATGGCCCGACTGCGCCAGCGAACGTGGCTGCCCCTTGCGACCAACACGATCGTGACCAAGATCGACCACTTCGCCGAAGCCGTCGCCATGGAAGCGGTCGACGTCGTGTTGATGGACCCCCACTTCTTCGGAGGCATTCGAGCCACCGTGACGGCGGCAGCCATCTGTGGGGCCTTCGGCTTGGGCGTCGGGATGCACTCGAGCGGAGAGTGCGGCGTGTCTTTGGCGGCGATGCTCCACGCCGCTGCGGCCATGCCTCAGCTGGCCCACTCCGCCGACGCCCACTACCACCACATGACCGATGACGTCATCATCGGCGGGAAGCTCGAGTATCTCGACGGAGCGATCGCCGTGCCGTCCGGGCCTGGCCTCGGCGTCGAGCTCGACCCAGACCGCGTCGCCCGCTATCACGAGCTGTACCTCGAGTTGGGGACGTACGCGTTCACCGGCGATACGCGTCGTCCGGGCTGGGTACCGATGATCCCCGAGTCGGACTGGCCCACGGAGTGATGCCGGCACCGACGCCCACCACCGGATTCTCCAACGCACCCAGGCCATCGACCACGATCTGCGTGATGTCGCCGGGCTGGAGTGAGAACGTGTCGGGCGGCACGATGCCGGTGCCGGTGAACAGGAACACCCCAGCGGGGAACGTGAGGGCGCGGCCGAGGTAGGACGCCAGCTCCTCGAACGGGCGCTTGAGCTGGGCGGTCGACGCCTCCCCCTCGGTGACCACACAATCGTCGCGGACGACCGTCAGGCGGATGCGGAGTGACTCGGACAGCAGGGTGCTCGGAACGATGCACGGGCCGAGGGCGCACGACCCGTCGTAGATCTTGGCCTGCGGCAGGTACAGCGGGTTCTCGCCCTCGATGCTCCGTGACGAGACGTCGTTGCCGATGGTCAGGCCGGCCACGGAGAGGTCGGCGGCGAGGCACAGCACGAGCTCCGGTTCCGGGACGTTCCAGCTCGAATCGAACCGGATGCCGACCGGTTCGCCTGGTCCGCGCACCCGCCAGCCGGCCGACTTGTGGAACAGCTCCGGCCGGGCGGCCTCGTAGACACGGTCGTAGACGGTGGCGTCGTGGGCCGACTCGTGCTCGCGGGCCAGTCGCGAGCGGAGATACGTCACCCCGGCCGCCCACACCTCCTGCGATTCGATGGGAGCGAGGAGCACCGACCCGTCCGGCGGTGGTCCGTCATCGTCGGAACCTTCGAGTGCGGCCATGAACTCGCGTGCGGAGCCGGCGAGCATCTGGTCCAGCGACGCGTCGCGGGGCAGCAGCTCGACCGCACGATCGGGTGACGGGCCCCGCCCGAGCCGGATGCTGCCATCGGGAAGTCGGAGCCTGAACAAGTGACTGGCCAAGGGGTCCTCCGTCACGAGGCAGTGGTGGTGATTGGCACGGGAGCCTTCTCGCGGCGCGACCCGCGTCCGATGGCGAGGCCGGTGTCGCCGTCGAAGAAGTGCAGGCCGCCAGGGTTGAGGCTCAGTCGCATCCGCTCGCCCCGTGCGGCCTGGGTACGCGGATCGACGATCGCCCGCAGGAGGCCACGACCTCCGACGGCATCGGCCGGCGTGGTGGTGGGTTGGCCGCGGGAGCTGAACTGCATGAAGTTGACGGGGCCATCGGTCCCGCCTCGTCCATCGAGCCGGCACTCCAGGTGAACCTCGGGGCCGAGCTCTTCGACGACATCGACGGTCGCCTCGACGATGGGCAGGCTGGGATCGGGACTGATGGCGGCGTCCTCCAGTTCCGTTGGACGGAACCCAAGGATGATGTGGCGACCGTCGTACTCGGCGAGATCGACTCCGGACGGCACCGGGAGCTGATAGCCCCCGAACGACACCGTTCCCGAGCGGACGGTCGCCTCGACGAGGTTCATCGCCGGCGAACCGATGAACCCAGCGACGAAGACGTTGGCCGGACGGCGGTAGAGGCCGAGCGGGGTGTCGAGCTGCTCCAGCACGCCCGCCCGCAACACGGCCACCCGTTCGCCGAGCGTCATCGCTTCGACTTGGTCGTGGGTGACGTAAACAGCGGTCGTTCCGATCGTGTAGTGGATCCGCTTCAGCTCCGTCCGCATCTCGACGCGCAGGGCGGCGTCAAGGTTCGACAACGGCTCGTCGAGCAGCAGCACCTGCGGATCGCGCACCATCGCTCGCCCCATCGCTACCCGCTGGCGCTGGCCGCCGGAGAGCTCGGCGGGCTTGCGGTTGAGGAGGGACTCCAAGCCGAGGACGTCGGCCACCTCGTGCACCCGCCTGCGCACCTCCTGCTTGGAGACCTTGTGGGTCTCGAGACTGAAGGCGAGATTCTGCGCCACCGTCATGTGCGGATACAGGGCGTAGTTCTGGAACACCATCGCCACGTCACGACTCTTTGGTCGCAGGGACGTGACGACCCGATCGCCGATGAGGACATCGCCCTTGCTGGGACGTTCCAGTCCGGCGATCAAACGCAGCAGCGTCGACTTGCCCGAACCCGATGGCCCGACGAGGACCAGGAACTCGCCGTCGATGATGTCGATCGAGACGTCGCGCACCACCTCGACGTCGTCGGCAAACGTCTTCGACACACCGCGGAGGCTCACGCTCGCCACGGCTCAGCGCCTCCTCGTAGCTCGCCGAGTCCGGCGGTCTGGTTCACTTGCCGACTCCCGCCATGATGCCCCGCTTCAGGTAACGCTGACCGACGAGGAACACGAGCAGCATCGGCACCAAGGCGATGAGGACCGCCGCCGCCTGCGAAGGGACGTCCGAGAAGTAGCGGTCGGCGAGCAGGGCCGTGGCGGGCACAACGGTTCTGCGCGTCGAGTCCTGGATGAGCACCACGGACAGCAGCAGATCGCTCCACGACCACACGAATACCAGGGCGGCCAACGTGGCGAGCGCCGGTCGGGACAACGGCAGGACGAGCCGCACGAACTGGCGCATCGAAGATGCGCCATCCACCTCGGCTGCTTCGAGCACCTCCGGCGGGATGGCTCCGCGGTAGTACGTGTACATCAGGTAGAGGCCGAAGCCCGCATTCCACGCCGCGTAGACGAAGCCGAGGACGACGAGGTTGTTGGTCGCCTTCCAGTCGGCGAGCAGCACGAAGAGCGGGATGACGAAGATCGGGGGAGGAATCGCCATCGTCCCGATCGAGCGCGACACGCAACCCGCGGGCGATGCGACCCGTGTGCCGGAGGAACCAGAACGCCGCGGCCGCCGAGATCGCCGCCGTGACGATCACGCCGATGGTGACGGCGACCACCGAGTTGCGGAGTGCCGGTCCCAGTTCGGCATCCGTCCAGGCGGTCGTGAGGTTGTCGTCCGTGGGGTGGTCGGGCCAGGAGATCGGGTTCTCCTGGAACTCGGGAAGCGGTTTGAGCGCAGTCGCCAACAGGATCCAGAAGGGAAACAGGAACGGAATCGTGGCCAACACCACGATCACGATGCGCACGGGACTCCACCGCGCGATCATGACAACGGCCTCCGCCGCGTCCTCAGTCCGAGCGCCCCGAAGCCGACGATGGCGCCGACGATCGCCAGGAGGAACACCACCTCCGCCGCGGCCACGCCGAAGAACCCGAAGCCGAGCGAATTGCGGTAGATGTCGAAATCGATGGTCGTGCTCGAGTAGCCCGGGCCGCCTCTGGTGGTCGTGAAGATCCACGGGAACATGGCGACGAACGTGCTGATCACGAGGATCACCGTCCAGAGCGCGACGACATGGCTCAGACTGGGAAGGATCACGCGAGTCAGGCGCCTCCACCACGAGGCGCCGTCCAGCTCGGCCAACTCCAGCAGCTCAGGTGGGATGGCGCTCAACGCGGCACCGAAAATGACCACCCCTGTGCCGATCGACCCCCACAGGAAGATCAGCGAGATGATCGGCTTCACGTAGGCGGACTCGACCAGCCAGAGACGTGTCCAGCTTTCGAGGCCGAGGGCTTCGAGCGTCGCGTCGAACGGGCCGTCCGGGCGAAGGAGGAAACCGAAGAGGATGCCGATCACCGCCGGCGAGACGGTCGCCGGGAAGAAGTAGATCGTCCGGAACACCCCCGGAAATGGGACCCGGTCGTGGAGGATGACGGCGAGGGCGATCGGGAGAAAGACGCCGAGCGGCAGGACGGCGACAAGAAAGAACACCTGGTTCTTGAGGATCTGTTGGAAACGATCCGAAGTGGCGAGCTCGGTGTAGTTGTCGAGCCCGACGAATGGACTGTCGAACCCGGGATTCCATGCCGTGAACGAGTAGATCACCACGGTGACCGTCGGCACGATGATGACGACGGCGACGAGGATCGCGGCGGGTGCGACGAAGAACCCGTCGAGCAACCGGCCCACGATCGAGCTGTCGTCCCGATCGTGTCGCCGGCGATGGCGAGGGAGGCGAGCCGGCGTAGCTCTCTCGAGTACGGCCGGCTCGCTCCCTTGCACGAGACTTCCCTCGGTCACTCCTCGGGGATCGGCGGTAGGGCGTCGTCCACCGTTTGGACCAACTGCATGAGCTCCTCGGGAGTCAACGCACCCGTGTAGATCCCAGCGACGTTGGAGGCGAACGTCGAGTCGACGGCTGGGCGCATGTACGGAACCGGGCCGGAGATCTTGACCACAGAGTCGTCCTCGATCCAGCTGATCAAGGTCGCCGCCGGCCCGTAGTCACTGGACACCTCGGCGAGCGGGGTGTTCGGCATCGAGCCGTTCGTCTCCCACGCCTGGGCCTGGCCCTCTGGGCTGACCACGTGTGAGATCCAGTCGAAGGCGAGGTCCGGGTTGTCACTCGAACCGTTGATCGCCCACGCCAGGTTGGGGCTGAAGTCGAACGGCGCCGCCTCGTGCACGGCATCAGGCAGCAGCGGTCCGGCCCACACCCCGAGATCGTCGCCGAGCGGCTCCTGGAACTGCGCCCAGTTCGCCACGTCGCTCAACAGTCCCTGCATGATGGCACCGTCGCCGGCAGAGAAATCGTCCATCGCATCCGGCCACATCGGGATTCCCGCGGCGTCCGGGTCGGTGCAGCTCTCCTCGAGCATCTGTTGGGTGTACTCCAACGAGGTGATCAACTCGGGCCGCATCCAGTCCGGGTCGACGTTGTTCGCTCGCGAGTCTTCGACGCTCATCAGCTGGATCATGAACACGTCCATGAACTGCTCGACGCCGTATCCGTCGGCATAGCCGTTGATGATCGGGGTGATGCCCGCAGCTGTCAGCGCCTCGCACGCCACCAACAGGTCCTCCCAGGTCGCCGGTGGGCTCTCAGGGTCGAGACCAGCCTCGGCGAACAACGCCTTGTTGTAGTACCACGGATACCCCTGCGCCAGATACGGGACGGCGTACGGCGTGCCCTCGGCGCTCCGTCCGGTGCTCGTGTTCTCCCACCCGAGCAGCGTCTCCTTCTGCTCCGGCGTGACGTAGTCGTCGAGCGGCATCAGCCCCAGATAGAAGTCGAAGATGCCCGAGTTGGCGAACATCTGGAACACGTCAGGTCCAGTACCGCTGGCGAGCGCACTCCGCACGAGTGTGAAGTAGTTGTCGAACGGCTGCTGGGTGACCGTGACCTCCACTCCGGGATTGCTCTCGGCGAACGTCTCGTTCAAGATCGCCAACGTGTCGTCGACACTGCCCCACGTCCAGACCTCGATCGTCTGATCACCCGAGCTTTCGACGCCCGAGCCGGCGTAGACAGGTGCGCCTGGAATCAGAGCCAGCACCGCGAGCGTCGCCACCGCACGGGTGCTCCTCCACCGCGTCCAATTCATCACATTCCCCCTTGTCATTGTGTGTTGATGACCGTAAATCTCCTGGTTGCAGACCTCGCGTGTCACGCGCTCCCAGACCTGAGTCCGGACTGCGCGGCAAGGACCTTCGGCGCCAGTTCCGCGGCAACCCGCATCGCCGCAACTTGACCTCGCGCGTCGGCGACCCAGGTGCCGGCGATGTCGAAGGCAGTCCCATGATCGACCGATGTCCTGATCACCGGCAGCCCTAGCGTGCAGCTCACCGTGCCGAAGAAATCGAGCGTCTTGGCGGCAACGTGACCCTGGTCGTGGTACAGGGACAGCACCGCGTCGAAGTGTCCCTGGCGGCAGCGATAGAAGACTGCGTCCGCGGGAATCGGTCCCTCCACGTCGACACCGGCGCGCCGGGCGTCGTCCACTGCCGGCGCCAGCATGGTGACCTCCTCGGTACCGAGCTTGCCGTTCTCGCCCGCGTGCGGGTTGAGCGCCGCCAGCGCCAACCTCGGTGCTCCGATCCCGAGCTGTTGCAGCAGCTCGCTCGTCCTGATCAGACCGTCCCTCACTCGCTCGCGACTGAGGTGACCGACGATCTCGCTCAGGGGGTGATGCCGCGTGAGGAAGAAGATGCGCAGGTCCTCGAGGACGAACATCGTGAAGACCTGGTCGGCAGAGACGCCGAGCAACTCGGCCAGCATCTCGGTGTGCCCTGGGAAGGGAGAGCCGCTCTCCCAGATCGCCTCCTTGTTCAACGGCGCAGTGACGATGCCGGCCACGGCACCGTCGCGGGCAAGCTCGGCAGCCTTCTCGACGTACTCGACCGCCGCCCGACCGCACCGCCCACTGACGACGCCGTGCTGTAACTCGCCGACATTGTCCAGATCGAGCACCTCGACCATCGTCGGGTCGGCGGTTACGTCCCCCACACCTTCGACGGATCGAACCTCGAGCTGCAGGCGACATCCTGTCACCGCCGCCTCCAGCACCCCGGCGTCCCCGATCACGACAGGCCTGACCGCCATGCGCGCGGCTGGATCAGCAAGTGCCTTGACGACGATCTCAGGGCCGATCCCCGCTGGGTCGCCGATGGTCAACGCGACCAACGGACGATCGTCAGCCATTGGGCCAACCGTCCCACAACGTCGTGACGAGCCGATTCAACGTCGAGTCGTCTCCCACGAGGCCGCCCTTCGTGATCAGCGCAAGGCCATCCCAGCCGCCACCGAGCAGCGTGCCCGCACCGCACAACGGATCGGCCTCTGCGGTCGCCCGTAGTCCCGCGCCTGCCAGCTGCTCGGCCAGACAGGCCGCCGTGAACCCGCCGCTGACCACCACGCCGACGCACCGCAGTCCGGCATGGCGGGCGTTGTCCAAGACGATGGCGGCCGACTTGGCGGCCTCCATCGAGAGCGAGGCGTCGCCGGCGGCCACGCCGCTGTGCGACGTGATCGTCTCGAGCACGACGACCCGCGGAGTCGCCCCCGGGCCTTCGGGCAGCGGTACAAGATCTGAGGTCACGCGCGACGGATCGAGCACGTGACACGGCATCGTCGCGACGAGGCGTTCGAGTTGGCGATGGTTCTGGTCCGTCGCACTCGAAATGACCACGAGGACGAACCGCGAGCGGCTGATCACCCGGGCCGGGTGGTACTTCAACCACGCGCCAGGTGAGACCGTGACGAGATCGACGTCGTCTTCTTCCACGACGCTCGCCACCTCAGCCAGCGTCGCCAGGTGGCGATCGTTCGTGGCGTCGGCGACGAAGTTGCGGATTCCCCGGCGGGACGAGTCGCGGACCGCTTCGACGACCTGCTCGCCACCTGCCTCGATGCAATCGCGATCGATGGTCGTCACCGAGGAGGTGCCGAAGACACGGGCCGCCACAGGAATGTCCGGACACCCCTCCACGCGCTGCTGCCCGCCAACCGTCGCCCGCCCGGCATCCGGGAACGCCGGAACGGCCAATACCCACGGGGCCGCGACGCCGAGGCCGCACAGCATCCCTTCCAGTTCTTCGGCGGGCGAGCCGCGCAACGTGGAGTCGGTGCGCAGCTCGAAGCGGCGGCAACCGACGGCGCGCAGGTAGGCAGCCCAGCGCCGTGCGTGGCGCCCGGGGGCCGCGGCGCGGTCGCGCGTTCGCATGTCGACCACCAGTGCGTCCGCAGTCGCAGGCACATCGATCTCGTCCCAGACCACCCGCGTACGCAAGCCATTCGCCCGCAGTCGGGCGGCCGAGGCGAGCGCACCGGCGAGGTCGTCGGACAGCACACCGATCTCTAATCCGCCTTCAGTCATGGCTTGTCTCGCGACCATAGGGATCGGCTACGACCACGTTCACCGAACTGCTCGCCCGGAACTCCCCGAGCTGCGCGGTCGTTACCCCAGAATCGGTGATCAGCGTGTACGGACGATCCAACGCCGTGCAGTGGGCGAACGGCGTGCGACCCAACTTGGAGTGGTCGGCCAGCACGTAGGTCGCCCCCGCCTGAGCGATCATCAGTTCCTTGAGGTAGCTCTGGCCCATCTCCGGGCACGAGATCCCCCAGGGCGCCGACAGTCCCTCGGCGCCCAGGAACACGATGTCGGCTCGCAGCCGCCGGAGGCTGGATGTCGCGAGCGCGCCGAGCAGCGCCTGGTTGATGCGGCGGAGGCCGCCACCGAGCACCACCACTTCGGGACCGCCGGCCGCGCAAAGTGTCTGGATGACGTTCACCGCGTTCGTGATCACCGTCAGGTCGCTGCGCTCTTTGAGGTACCACGCCAGCCGGCCGGTCGTCGTTCCAGCATCGAGGATGACCACGTCGGCGTCGCCGATGAACCCAAGCGCCCGGCGGGCGATCGCATCCTTCTCGCGGAAGTTGTGCAGCTCCTTCTGGTCCAAGCTGGACTCGACGGCCGGACGATTCAAGATCGCTCCGCCGTAGGTGCGGGCGACCCGGCCCTCCTGCTTCAAGCGGTGAAGGTCGCGCCGGATGGTGGCCTCCGAGACACCGAACCGCTTGCTCAGATCGGTCACCCGGCCATCGCCGGCGAGCACCTCGGTGAGGATCCGCTCGCGCCGCTGCCCGGGACGCAAGTGCTCGACGCTGCGTAGTTCGTGCATCCAGATCGCGCTCCCCCAATTCAACGCGCGATTCGTGCACGACGGTACCGCGACCTGCGCGGTTCGGTCAACAATGCCCGATGTCTTGCGGTGGGCTGCGCGAAGTCCCGACAAATCGCGCTCATTTCAGGCTGTTGCGAAATGGCCGGTGTTCGCATCTTCATGCATCGTCTCGCATGCCCATGCATTGCCGGCCGCAACCGATGGGTGTACAGGGGACGGAACAGTCAGGTAAACACCCATCGGTTGTCGATTCCCGGCCTCGTACGGTGATTCCACACGATCCGTTTGACACCTCGGTCGCGCCTTGGTACAAGTCAAGAGGCGACAATGAAACGCTTGGTTTCATTTGTTGGAACCGGCGGAGGGGAGACTTCATGCGGCGCAACGACGAAATCTCCGACGCGGTGACTGGCGGCGTCACCCGACGGCACTTCCTCGAGATGAGCGGCGGCCTGTTGCTGGCGCCGTACGCGGCGGGGGCGGCAACGGCCACGACGGCCGCTCCATCGACGACCCCGGCAGGTCCCGCCGGCAGCGTGCGCTTCCTGACGGCGGAGAACTTCTGGGCGGACTGGTCGCCGTATGCGTCGACCGCCTTGAGCCAGTTGCGGCTGGAACGGCAGGTCTACGACTATCTCGTCGACTTCCCCACCGGCGACCTGGCCCAGCCGGAACCGATGCTGGCCACTGCCTGGCAGCAGGTCGACGATCTCACGTGGGAGTTCGAGCTGCGCGACGGCGTGACGTTCCACGAAGGCGAGCCGTTCACCGCCGACGACGTCAAGGCATCGTTGGAGTTGGCCACCGGGTTCAGCGGCGAGAGTGCCTACGCGATCAACTGGGTGCCCGTCGAGGTCGAGGTGGTCGACCCGCTCACGGTGCGGCTGAAGCACCGAGCAGCCGTTCGGACCGATGCTGGTCGCCCTCTGGTGGTACGCGCCGATCCTGTCCGCAGCCCGGCTCGGCGGAGACCCCGATCAGCTGGCGACCCAGCCGAACGGCACCGGCCCGTTCCGCCTCGTCGAGGACGCGGTCGAGATCAAGACGATGGAGGCCAACCTCGACTACTGGCGGGATCCAGCGAAGATCGGGACGTTGGTCTGGGAGTTCATCCAGGATCCGCAGACCCGCCTCAACGCCCTGCTCGACGGGTCGGCCCAGGCGATCGACCGGGTGCCGCCCGAGCATCTGCCCCTCCTCGAAGAGCGAGGATGACGTCGAACTGGTCTCGGTCACCGGGATCGAGAGCGTCAACCTGTTCGTCCGGCCCGGCCGGCTTCCGCTTGTGGGACGAGAACGCCGACTTCCGCAAGGCGGTGAACTGGTCGTTCGACCGTCAGCCGCTGGTGGACAGCCTGGTGCTCGGCAACAGTCAGGCGGCGCAGAGCTACCTTCCGGTCAACACGCAGTTCTTCCAGGCCCAGGAGCCGGCCTACGCGTTCGACCCCGACATGGTCGCCACCCACCTCGAGGCAGCCGGGGTGCCCGACGGCGGACCCGAGTTCGAGCTGTGGGTCGCCGAGGGCTTCCTGCCCCGAGCTACCGAGGTCGTGCAGGCGATCGTCGCCCAGATGGAGCAGGTCGGCCTCAAGCCGAGGGTGGTCACCGCCGACGTGGCGGGGCTGATCGACGACATCTTCACGGACGGCGGAACGGGAGCGATGTACCACCTGAGCTGGGCTTCCAGCGGCGATCCCCACCACGCCGCCGCCGTCTACTCGTCAGCGTTCGCCTGGTACTTCGGCGACGAACAACTCCAGGGTCTGCTCGATCAGGGCGTGACCACCCTGGATCCGGCGCAGCGGGAGCAGATCTACGGCGACGCCCAGGCCCGCCTGTGGGAGCAGGCGTGGCACGTCCCGCTGTACAACTCCGACTTCACCATCGCCCACACCGCCGACCTGACGGGCGTGCTGGTGCAGCCGAACGTCTTCCGCACCGACTTCTACACGGCCGAGCTGGTGGGGTAGCACCGGCACGATGATGCAGCCGACCCCGTCGGAGCGGCTGGGGCGGTCGACGACGGCGCGGTTTCTGGCCCGCGCCGGCCAGATGGTGTTGGTGGTCTGGGCGGTCGTCACCATCACCTTCTTCGTGTTGCGCCTCGCCACCGGGGACCCGGCCCGGCTGGTCAACCCCCCGGGCACCCCTGAGGACATCATCACCCAGACCCAGCAACGGCTCGGCACCGACCGACCGCTCCTCGCCCAGTACGGCGACTACCTGCTCGACCTCCTCCACGGTGACCTCGGCACCTCGTTCCGCGGTGCCCAGTCGGTGAGCGAGGCGGTGGCCGCCGCCCTTCCCAACACGTTGGCGTTGGCGGGTGTGGCGGTGACCGCGGCGGCACTGCTCGCCCTGGCGTTGGGGGCAGCGGCTACCCGCCGGCCCAACGGCCCGTTCGATCGGGTAGTCCTCGGGTTCGTCGCCCTCGCCCAGGCCACCCCGGCGTTCTGGCTGGGCGTGGTGCTCGTGTTCATCTTCTCCGTGCGACTCGGCTGGTTTCCGGCCATCGACATGACCGGCCCGAAGAGCTTCGTGCTGCCGGGGATCACCCTCGCGGTCACGCTCAGCCCGGTTCTCATCCGCACTGTCCGTCAGTCGTTCCTGGAGTCGCAGGGAGAGGACTTCATCCGGGCGGCACGGGCACGCGGCGTCTCCGAGCGACGGGTGTTCCTCGTGCACGGTTTGAAGATCGCCGCGTTGCCGCTGATCACCCTCATCGGGCTGCAGTTCGGCTTCCTCCTCGCCGGGGCGGTGGTCGTCGAGTCGATCTTCAACTGGCCGGGCATCGGCAAGCTGACGCTCAACGCCGTCTCCAGCCGGGACTTTCCGATGATCCAGGGTGGCGTGCTGGTGGCCGCGGTCGCCTTCGTCGTCCTCAACTTCCTCGTTGACCTGCTCTACGCCGCGCTCGATCCGCGCATCCGGGTGGGCGACCCTCGATGAGCTGACGCTGTCGTGATCGCCGGCTCCGTCGGAGCCGCCCGGTCGGACAGGAGGCGGCCGCTGCGGACGCTGGCCGGCCGCCCTGCCGCGGTCGTGGGGCTGGCTGGCGTGACCCTCATCGTCGGCATGACCGTTCTCGCACCGCTCGTGGCGCCGCATGATCCAGCTGCCCAGGACCTGTCCAACATCCTCGCCCCACCGGTCTGGGCGGGCGGCGATGCCGAGCACCTGCTCGGCACCGACGCCCTCGGACGGGACGTCACCAGTCGTCTCATCTACGGCGGCCGCAACTCGCTGTTGATCAGCTCTGCGGCGATGCTCATCGGTTCCTGCCTCGGCCTGGCCACTGGGCTCATCGCCGGTTTCGTCGGCGGCCGGGTCGACACGCTGACCATGCGCCTGGGCGACGTCCAGCTGGCATTCCCCTTCATCCTGTTCGCCATCGCCTACCTCGGCGTGGTCCCGGAACGAACGCCGCTGCACCTGATCGTCGTGCTTGGCATTCCCGGCTGGATCGTCTACGCCAGGGTGATTCGCAGCCGTGTGCTTGGCCGAGCGCGAGAAGGACTACGTGTTGGCGGCCAAGGCGCTCGGAGCAAGCGGCCGCCGACGGCTGTTCCGCTACGTACTCCCATCCGTCTGGCAGGTCATTCCCGTGATCGCCCTGCTCGACATCGGGTTCCTCGTGATCATGGAGTCGACGCTCAGCTTCCTCGGTCTCGGGCTGCCGCCCAGCTACCCGTCCTGGGGCGGGATGCTGGCGGAGGGCCGCAAGAACATGACCATCTCGCCATGGCTGCCGATCCTGCCCGGGCTGGCCATCATGGCCACGGTCCTGTCCGTCAACCTGGCAGCCGACGGACTGGCCGACGTGCTCGACCCCAAGCTCCGTACACGCAGTGGTCGACCTGCGGTGCAACGGACAGCGGTCCGAGATCACGTGCCGAGCGAATCGACGAACCCCACGCTGTTGCAGGTGGAGGACCTGCACGTCGAGTTCCCGCTGGCAGACCGGGTCGTGCAGGCAGTGCGGGGCGTCGGCTTCGAACTTTCCCGCGGCAGCACCCTGGGCATCGTCGGCGAGAGCGGCTCCGGCAAGACGCGTGACCGCCCTCTCGATCATCGGGCTGCTCGATTCGCCCGGAAGGATCACCAGTGGGACGATCCGCTTCGACGGCCGCGACCTCACCCAGCTCACCGAGCAACAGACTGGCCGAGTTGCGGGGACGGAAGGTGGCGATGATCTTCCAGAACCCGGCGACCTCGCTCAACCCGGTCCTCACCATCGGCTTTCAGATGGCGGAGAGTCTCCGCCGCCATCGACACCTCGCAGCACAGCCGGAGGCCGCGGCCCGCGAGGCGCTCCGATCCGTGGGGATCGGCGACCCCGAGCGTGTGCTGCGCCAGTACCCGTTCCAACTGTCGGGCGGGATGAACCAGCGAGTGATGATCGCCATGGCGATGAGCGCCCGCCCCGACCTGCTCATCGCCGACGAGCCCACCACCGCCCTCGACGTCACCACCCAGGCGCAGGTCCTCGAACAGCTCCGCGAGATCACCCAACGCCATCAGACCAGCCTGATCCTGATCACCCACGACATCGCCCTCGTGGCCGAGTACACGGATCTCGTGCTGGTCATGTACGCCGGGCAGGTCTGCGAGTTCGGCCCCGTCGCCCAGGTGGTGACGGAACCCCACCACCCGTACACGCGAGCCCTCCTCGAGTCGGTGCCTCGGGCCGACCTCCCGGCGGGTGCCCGGCTGCAGGCCATCCCGGGTGAGTTGCCCGACGCTGTCGCACATCCCTTCCGGCTGCCCCTTCGCCCCCCGCTGCCCGGAGGTGATGGACGTCTGCCGGCAGGTCGAATCCCGATCAGTTCACGGTCGGTGCCGAGCACACGGCCGCCTGCCATCTCTGGTCGCCCGTGAAGTTGGTGCACCGATGACTCCGCTGCTCGAGGTGCGCGACCTGCACAAGCACTTCCGGGTGCGTGCCGGGCGAGCCAGTCGTCGCACCGGGTCGGTGCGTGCGGTGGACGGCGTCTCCTTCTCGATCGCCGCGGGGGAGACCCTCGGGTTGGTCGGCGAGTCCGGGTGCGGCAAGTCCACGCTCGCCCGTACCGTGCTGTTCTTGGAGACGCCCACGTCGGGCGAGATCCGCTTCCAGGACGCACCCCTCGACGCCGACGTCCGCCGGGCGGCTGCGCCGGCGAGCGCAGATCGTGTTCCAGGACCCCTACAGCTCGCTGCCGCCTCGAATGCGGGTGGGACGGATCCTCGCCGAGCCGTTGCTCATCCATCGGGCGGTCGACCGCAGCGAGATCCCGGATCGCGTGGCCGACCTGCTGCGCGACGTCGGCCTCAAGCCGGCCGACACGCAGCGTCTTCCCCACGAGTTGTCGGGAGGGCAGCGGCAGCGGGTGGGGATCGCTCGGGCACTGGCGGTGCAGCCGGCGTTGATCGTCGCCGACGAGGCGGTGTCGTCCCTCGACGTCTCGGTGCAGGCGCAGATCCTCAATCTGCTGCGCGACCTCCAGGAGCGGCACCAGCTGGCCTACCTGTTCATCTCCCACGACGTGGGGGTGGTGAAGTACATGAGTCACCACATCGCCGTCATGTATCTGGGCCGGATCGTCGAACTGGCGCCGGCGGACGAGCTCCACCGGCGAGCACTCCACCCGTACACCCGGGCGCTGATGTCGGCCGTCCCATCGGTGAAGGCCCGCGGGTCGCGCCGGATCCGCCTGGCGGGGGAGCCTCCTGACCCGGCCGCCCCACCCGCCGGCTGCTCGTTCCACCCGCGCTGCCCGCTCGCCCAGCCCGTCTGCCAGGAGGACACGCCGGAGCTGATCGAGTGGCTGCCGGCACGGCTGGCGGCTTGCCACTTCGCGCTTGCCGGCGAAGGCGGCGGCGATGGCTGAGGTCCGGCTCGGGGTGATCGGACTGGGGTTCATGGGTGGGCGTTGGGCCCGGGCGCTCGCCGAGCACGCCGGTGCCCGGCTGGCGGTGGTCGCCGATGTCAGGGAGGAGGTGGCACGGGAAGTGGCGGAACGGTACGGCGCCGCCGCCGTCCTCGATCCGCTCGAGGCCGCGACCCGCCCGGACCTGGATGGGGTGGCGGTCTGCACCCCCGAACACCTTCACACCGCGGCCGCCCTCGCCGCCATCGACGCCGGCAAGCCGGTGATGGTCGAGAAGCCGCTGGCCCACACCGTCGCCGACGCCGAGCAGATCCGCGACCGGGCCGCCCAGCGGGGCGTGCCGGTGCTGGCTGGTCACACGCTCCGCTTCGAACCCCGTTATGCCGCCGTGCGTCGGGCGATCGAAGCGGGCGAGGTGGGAGCGGTGCAGGCGGTCCGCTCCGAACGAATCGGCCTCGTCTCCGACCAGCGGATCCTCGCCGGACGCACCTCGATCGCCCTCTACTACGGGGTTCACGAGTTCGATCTGTGCCGCTGGTACGCCGGCGAGGTGGAGGCGATCTGGGCCGCCCGCAGCACCGGGATCCTCGAGCAGCAGGGCTATCCGGTCGAGGACCTCTACTCCGTCGGCCTGCGGTTTGCGTCGGGTGCCCACGGCACGTCGATGGTGGGCTGGTGCCTCCCGGCCGGCACCCCGGGGTACGGGATCGGCGGATTCACCGTCATCGGTGAGCACGGACTGTTGCGAGTCGCCCAGGGCGACGTCGGGTTGCTCAAGGTCGGCGAGGACGGGCACTCGGACGATGACGTCTACTACTCCCCGGAAGTGAACGGGCGGCTCTACGGGGCGGTGGGCATCGAGGCCGACCATTTCGTGCGGGTGGTCAGGGGCGAGGTCGAGCCCGCCTGCACCGCCGCCGACGGTGCGGCGGCGGTGCGGATCGCCCTGGCCATGGAGGAGGCGGCCCGCCTGGGCGCGGAGGTGCGGCCGTGAGTGAGAGCCGGTACGCGGTGCGGGCCGCGGCGCGGGTGCTCGACATCCTCGACCTGCTGCAGCAGTCCGCCGATGCCGTGACCCTCGCGGATGTCGCCGAGGCCACAGGGCTACCGAAGAGCTCCGCCTTTCGCTACCTCGCCACGATGGAGGACCGTGGTTACGTGCAGCGTGACACCGCCGGTTACCACCTCGGGATCGGTCCTGTCGTCTCGAGCCCCACGTCTGGAGGTCCTCGCCGTTCGAGCGCGGCCGGTGCTCGAGGAGGTGCGCGATCGCTTCGACGAGACCGTCAACCTCGCCGTGCTCGATGGGACGCGCGCCGTCTATCTGGAGATCGTCGAGAGCCGGCGGGGGATGCGCTTCGCGGCCCGTCGCGGCGACCGCGAGCCGATCCACTCCACGGCACTGGGCAAGGCGATCGCTTCGACCTTGGACTCCGACCATGTGCGGGCCATCCTTGCTGCCGAGGGAATGCCGCAACGGACACGTCGCACCATCACCGACCCCGAACGGTTCGTGCAGGTCGTGACGACGGTGGCCCGCGACGGCTACGCGGTCGACGACCGGGAGAACGAGGAGGACGGCCGATGCGTGGCAGTTCCATTGGCAGGCGTGCAGGTTCCCGCCGCAGTCTCGCTGTCCGCCCCCGCCAACCGACTCACTGTGGACGAGGCGGTGGTGGCGGCCGGCAGCCTTCGTACCGCGGCGACCGAGATCGCCCGCCGCATGGGAGGTGCAACGTGATGGAGAAGGAAGATGACTGAGCTGGCGCGCCTCACCTGGCGCGACGCAGAGGCCGCGCTCGCCAGCGCCAGGCTGGCGCTGGTGCCGGTGGGCAGCATCGAGCAGCACGGCCCCCACCTGACGCTCGACACCGACCACGCGGTCGCCGATGCCTTCGCCCGCCGCCTGGACGCCGACCTCGGCGAGGACGCCCTGCTGTGCCCTCCCATCGCCTACGGCCTCTCCGAGCACCACCTGGGATTTCCTGGCTCGCTCACGTTGCGTCCGGACACCTTCATCGGACTGCTGCTGGACGTGATCGAGAGCCTCGCTCACTGGGACCTGCAGCGGGTGCTCGTGGTCAACGGCCACGGCGGCAACATCGACGCCCTCCGGCTGGTGAGCGGCCAGGCGCGCCGCGACTTCGGTTCGCTGGTGGCGGCGGTGATGTGGGCGCAGCTGGCCGGTGACGAGATCGCCGGGCGGGTCGGCAGCGCCAGCTATGGCCACGCTTGCGAGGTGGAGACTTCGGTGGTGATGGCGCTGGCCCCCGACCGGGTGTTCCGCGAGCGGATCACCGGACCGGTGGGACGGCGATCTTCCGACCCTCTCACCGACCCGCCCCGCCCGCTCGTCGACCAGGCGACCCGGATGGAGGACTGGACCGACGACGGAGCCCTCGGCGACCCGACGCTTGCCTCGGCCGACTTCGGAGAAGCGGTCGTCGAGACGGCCTACCGGCGGGCGCTCGAGTTCGCCCGCCGCTTCGCCGGCAAGCCGCTACCCCGGGACGAGGGCCGCTGACATGAACGAGTTGACAGCGTGTCGCGCTGTGCATCGGTGGCGATTGGACCGAAGGCGACCTGGATCCGGTCGAGCTCCGTTCGCCCGCGACCGGCGAGCTGATCGGCCGGGTGGCTCAGGGCACCCGCAAGGACGTCGGCACGGCGGTCGAGGCCGCCGAGGCGGCCCAACGCCGCCTCGCCGCGATGACCGTGTTCGAGCGGGCCCGGCTCTGCCACCGGGTGGCGGAGCTGCTCGAGCAACGGAAGGAGGAGATCGCCCGCCACGTCTCGCTCGAACAGGGCAAGCCGTACGTGGCGGAGGCGTTGCCCGAGGTCGAGGTGGCGGCCGAGATGTTCCGCGACGCGGCGGAGGCGATCAAGCGCCTGGAGACCGCCGTCATCCCCTCGTCGGACCCGGCCAAGCGGGTGCTGACGATCCGCCAGCCACGGCGGGGTGTACGGGATCCTGACTCCGTGGAACTTTCCTGTGGCAATCCCCAGCGAATACCTGTCGGCCGGTTTGGCCGTCGGGCAACGCGATGGTGTGGAAGCCCTCCGAGTGGACACCGATCTCGGCGTCGCACCTGATGACCTGCTTCCTCGACGCCGGGGTCCCGGACGGCGCCCTCAATCTCGTCCTCGGCGACCCGGCAGAGGTCGGCGACGAGGTGGCCGGCCACCCCGGCATCGTCGCCATCGGCCTCACCGGCTCCAGCCGGACCGGCCACGTCGTCGCCCAGCGAGCAGCCGGCAAGCCGATGCTGCTGGAGCTGGGGGGCAACGGACCGACCATCATCTTCGATGACGCCGACATGGAGAAGGCGGTCGCGCGGACCGCCTTCGGCTGCTTCGCCAATGCCGGCCAGATCTGCGACTCCACCGAACGGATCCTCGTCGCCGCCGCCGTCCACGACGATCTGATGGCGGGCCTGCTGGCACGCGCCGGCGAGGTGCGGCTGGGCGTGCCGTTCGACGAGGACACCACGATGGGCCCGGTTGCCAACGAGCCCACGGCCTCCAAGGTCGACGGGCACCTCGACGACGCCACCAGCAAGGGCGCCACCGTGTTGACCGGCGGGACTCGGGCGGAGGGCTTCCCCACCCGCCTCTACTACCACCCGACGGTGGTGGACGGGGTCACTCCCGAGATGCTCGTCCACGGCGAGGAGACGTTTGGGCCGGTGGCGGCGGTTGCCACCTTCGGCGACGAAGAGGAGGCGCTCCGGTGGGCGAACCAGGCGCCGCTCGGCCTCGTCGGGAGCGTCTTCACCCGCGACCTCGCCCGGGCGGTGCGCGTCGCTGAGGCGCTGCAGTGCGGAGTCGTGAACATCAACGAGACCTCCGCCTACTGGCAGCCGCACACCCCCTTCGGCGGCTTCACCGGCAAGCAGAGCGGGATCGGACGCATCGGTGGCAAGTACACGCTCCTGGAGATGACTCAGCTCAAGACGATCACGATGGACGTCGAGGGGTAGGAGACCAGTGCGAAGCCGGCCATGCAGTCGGCCGCCACTTCGGTCCAGCCCTCGTCAACCGCCAGCGATCTCGATCGAGGCTCCCGTCGGCATTCCACCTCGGATGCCGGCAACAGCATCGGCCACGGCGTCGAACGCGCCCTCGACCGTGACGATCAACGCCACCATGCTCTCGTCAAGCACGACGGGCTGATCGGACGAGATCAGCTCGACGCCGTCGGCGTCGGCGAGCGCCGTAGCGACGCGAACGGTAAGGCGGCCGGTCCCCGGAAACTCACACGACAAGCGGTCACGTCCCCAGGGTTGCAGGTCGATCCACAACGGTGGCGAATATCGACGTGGGACGCTGCGGATTCCGCTAGGTGGTGGGGTCTTGTACTCGGTGCGCTGGGGAGCGCTTACACTCCGCACGGAGGGGGCTGCGCCCGTCATGGTCTTGCTCACCTTGGGGGAAGGGGGTCGGCTGATGGCGCAACAGGTCCATGGCCACGGTTCGAGTCCACCGTGCACCACACGAGAGGGGAACACGTGAGGAAACTGCTTCTGGCTGCCACTTCGGCCGCCGCGTGCTGGTCGTCGGAGCCGCGCCTGTTGCCGCCAACCGTCGACACGACAGAGGGGACCGAAGGTGCCGCGCCTCGGGTGAGCCGATAGTGGTCGGCTCCACGCTCGCGCTGACTGGTGCGTTCGCTGCCACAGGCATCATCCACAAGATCGCCGGTGAGCAGTTCGTCGCACGTCTTAACGCGCGCGGCGGGCTGCTCGGTCGCCCGGTGGAGTGGAAGGTGCTCGATGACGCGTCGGACACCACCAAGATCGCCACGCAGTATGAGCAGCTGATCAGCCAAGACAATGTGGACCTCATCCTCGGTCCGTACGCCACGCCGAACATCCTCGCCGCAATGGCAGTGGCCGAGCGGCATGGATTCGTCATGCCCCACCACACCGCGGTGTTGGCGCCGCAACTGACCTACCCGTGCCAGTTCCCCGGTTGGTCGATCGGCCCTACCCCGAACTCGTACATCCCCAACGATGCTCTTCGACGCGCTGGAGAGCCTGCCCAGCCCGCCGAAGAAGATCGCGATCCTGACCAGCCAGAGTGGCTCGGCGGCGTTCGTCACCAACGGCGCGCGTGACGACAAGAACGGATTCCCCACCATCGCGGCGAGGCGCGGTCTGCAGGTCGTCGTCAACGAGCCGTACCGCCGGGCACCACCGACTGGACCAACCTGGCCACCAAGGTCCGCGACGCGCAACCCGACGTACTCCTCAGCGTCAGCCTCGGTGTGGACACCGTCGGCCAGCTGAACGCGATGAAGCAGCTCGGCTACAAGCCGCCGCTGACGTTCAGCCTCTTCCCGGCACCGGGCCCGCTGCTCGGCCTCGGGCGGACGGTGAGGGCGTCCTGTCGGTGTCGATCTTCGAGCCCAACAAGCCCATCATCGACAAGTTCGGCGGTGAGCAGGCCAATTGTGGACGATTTCAAGGCGCGGGCGACCGCGCAGAACGTGCCGTACACCGCGTTCGAGACCCAGGCCGCGGCGAGCTGGAACGCCTGGCAGATCCTGATCGAAGGGGTGAAGGGCGCCAACTCGCTCGACCAGAAGGCGATCTGCGACTCCCTGCACGCTAAGGGCGCGGCGACGACCTTCGCCGGTCACCTCTCGTTCGACCCGACGGTCAACAACTTCTGGCCAACCAACCTCGGCATCAAGCAGATCCAGAATGGTACCTGGGTCATGGTCTGGCCGCCGACGCGGGCCGCCGGGACGATCAAGGGTGCGGCGAGCTGATCGGATCGCTGAACTCACCGCATTGATATGCGTTGCCCGTGCCACCCGACCGGCGGCACGGGCGGTCCATACATGCATCGGAGGACGTCTACGCCGTCCAGGTGGCGCTCAGCGGGGCCATGATCGGAGGCCTGTACGCCTTGATGGCGGCGGGGCTGTCGGTCACGTGGGGCGATCTTGCGGGTCATCAACCTGGCGCATTTCGGGTTGATCCTCGTGGGCGCATACCTCACCTACCAGCTGGTGACCGATTGGCGGATCGACCCGATTCTCACGGTCGTGGTGACCGCGCCGCTGCTCTTCGTCGCGGGCGCGCTGCTGCAGTGGGGTTACGACCGGTTGAACATCGCGGAGTTCAACTCGCTACTAGTGAGCTTCGGGCTGCTCCTCATCGTGATCCAGGTGACGACGAACGTATGGACCGCCGACCACCGCGAGGTGCCACGGGAGGAGAACCCGTACGTGGTCGAGTCACTGCACATCGGGACGCTGGCGCTGCCGTACAGCCGGATCGTCGCGCTCGGGCTCGCGCTGGTGATCCTTGGTGGCGGTCATCTTGTGCTGCGCCGCACCTTCATCGGTCGTGGCATGCGCGCCTTCGCCGAGGACCGCACGTCGCGGCGGCGTTCGGGATCGACCATCGCCGCCTCGGCTGGCTGCTAGGCGGCGTCGGGAGCTAGCGCTGCGGTCGCCGGCATGGTCTTCATTCTTGGGCAACGCGAGCCCGCCACCGCATACGAGTGGTTCGGCATCGTCTTCGCGGTGGTCATCCTTGGCGGGCTGGGCAATCGCTCGGCACGCTGCTCGCCGGCATCACCGTGGGCGCGATGTCCGGGGTGGGTCGCGTGATCTGGTCCAGGCAGTGGCGCCCATCGCTCTGTTCCTGGCCATCATCCTGGCGCTGGTGCTGCGCCCACAGGGCGTCTTCACCGCGGCGAGGGCCACATGAGCGCCGGGCCTGGTGGCATCGCCGCTGGCGATCCTGCTGGGCGTGTCCTCTTCGTGCCGGGCATGAGTCGATCGGGTCGCGCCGTACAACATCGTCGTGCTCTACACGGTGTTGTTCTGGATCAGCCAGGCGACGAGCTGGAACCTGCTGTCGGGCTACGCCGGATACTTCAGCTTCGGTCAGGGTGCCTACCTCGGCATCGGCGCTTACACCATGGCGGTCATGACGGGCCGCCACAAGGTCGACTACCTGATCAGCATCCCGGTCGCGCGCGCGCTCGCCGGCGTGCTGGCGCTTCTCGTCGGCGCGGTCGCGTTCCGGCTCCGATCACTACGCGGGGAGATATTCGCACTTCTCACGCTCGCTGTGCCGTTCATCCTGGCCGCGATCGCGCGGATCAACAGCGAGATCGACGGTGGTCAGGGCACGACGCTCCGCACGCCCCGGTGACCGGACTGGATCGGCGACTTCCAGCACCTGATATTCCTGCTCAACCTCCTGGTCGCAACGCTCGCCGTGGGCGGTCGCGCTCGCCGTGCACGGGTCGCGGCTCGGCCGTGGGCTCGCCGCGGTGCACGACGCCGAGGACGCGGCCGAGGTGCTGGGCGTGCCGACGTTCCGGTACAAGATGATCGCGATCGTGCTCGGCGCCGTGCTCGGCGGCATGTGGGCGCGTCCTGCGCGATGCCGACCGGATACGTAGTGGTGGAGAGCATCTTCACCCTGAGCATCCCGCTGTTCGTCATCCTCATCTGTGTGCTCGGCGGCCGGCGGCACTGGCTCGGGCCCGTCATCGGAGCCGCGTTCCTGGTGGTGCTGCAGGACCGGTTGGTTGTCGGTGGGCTCGGCAGCTGGCGGGACATCATCCTGGGTGCGCTGTTGGCCGGCCTGGTGGTACTCGCGCCGGAGGGCCTGTACGGACGGCTGCGGGCCCAGCCGTGGCTCTCGCTCGCCTCCTTTGTCGTCTTCGCCTTCTGTTCGCCGTACTCCGCCGACCGACGCCGTGCTCGACGCGGTCGGCGCCGGCGTCGTCGGCGACTGGTCGTGGCGCCTGGCCAGGCGCCGCGTCCGCACGGTCATCCACTCGGCGAACTCGGTCGGCAGATCGTGCCGCCGGCCGGACTGTGCCGGTCGGCACCGGGCCGGACCCCGAAGCATCCCGCACCGACGGAGGCGACGCCGGTCTCGGTGCGCGGGGTCACCCGTGACTTCGGTGGGGTACGGGCACTCGAAGCGTCTCGGTCGACGTCCGGCAGGGCGAGATGGTCGGACTGGTCGGGCCGAACGGTTCGGGTAAGACGACGCTGGTGAACCTCCTGTCCGGCTGCGATGCAGCCGACGAGTGGCGAGATCGCGATCGCCGGCACGAAGGCCGGCTCGCCCCCACCGGGTCGCGCACACCGGCGTGGCACGCACGTACCAGATCCCCAAGCCGTTCGCTTCCATGACGGTGCGCGACAACGTCGCGATGGCCGTCATGTTCGGCCGCGGCCGCGCCTTGCCACCGCGCGGCAGCAGCCGAGCGCCACCTGCGACCGTCCGCCTCGCGCACCTGGCCGACGCCTGCCGACGCAATCAACCTGCACCAGCGCCAGCTACTGGAGATGGCGCGGGCGATCGCGGCCGAGCCGACGGTGCTGCTGCTGGACGAGGCGTTGGCCGGGCTGAACCCCGCCGAGATCGACGACGCGGTCGCCGTCATCAGACGCATCCACCACGGGAATCTCCATCATCATCGTCGAGCACCTGCTCCGGGTGCTGCAGCAGCTCGCCACCCGGATCGTGGTGCTCGACCGCGGCGTGCATCGCCGACGGGAGACCGCCCAGTGCTCAATGACCCGGCCGTGGTCCACGCCTACCTGGGAGGCAACGTGCTTGAGGTACGTGGCTCGGGCCCGCTACGGCGACGCTCAGGCGCTATGGGGCGTCGACCTCGACGTCGCGGCTGGTGAGATGGTCTGCATCGTCGGACCCAACGGCGCCGGCAAGACCACGCTTGTGAAGACCATCGCCGGCCTGCACCCCGCGGCCGCGGGCAGTCGTGCGTGGACGGGGTGGAGCACCGCGCTGCCCGGGCACCGGGTCTGCGACCAGGCAGTGGCGACGGTGCCGGAAGGACGCCGGGTCTTCGGGCACATGACCGTCTGGGACAACCTCTGCTCGGCGCGTACCGCGCGGGCACGGCGAGGTCTACCGCACGGAGCAGACCGAGGTGTACGACCTGTTTCCTCGGCTTCGGGAGCGTTCAGAGCAGTAGGCGGGCAGCCTCTCCGGCGGGGAGCAGCAGATGCTCGCCATTGGCCGCGCCCTGATGGCGCTTCCCCGCCTCCTTCTGCTCGACGAACCTTCGCTCGGGCTCGCGCCGGTGATCGTCGACGAGGTATTCCAGGCGCTCGACTCCATCGCCAGGACCGGGGTCGGGATGCTCCTGGTCGAGCAGGACATCGAGCGCGCGCTAGCGGTCCAGCCGTGGATATGTGCTTATAGAGGGGCGCATCGTCGCCACCGGAACGGGAGCGGCACTCCGCGAGAGTCCCGAACTGCGCCGCACCCTGCTCGGCCTCTGACCGCTCGGTCGCCGCCTGCTCGACGCGCGAGGACGGCGCGATGCCGGCCGGTCGCAGTGAGAGTGAGTTCCCGCGGAGGCATCGCGGGTATCGAGGACGACCACGCCAACGCGGCCTGCCGGCTCAACGCAGTCGCGGCGCCGCCACACGACCGCCGCGTTCGGGCCACCAGACTCAGGTGGCTCGGTACCGACGACGGCGAACCCCTCGCGTCATAGAACGCCCCTGCCTGCCAATTCCCGGCGAAGTGCTCAACCAGTACGTGTTCGGTACCTGCGGGAAGTGCTGCAACGGCGCGAATCGAGCAATTCGACACCCAGCCCGCGTCCACGCACCGCTGGGGCGAGATACAGCTTCCAGATCACCTGATCGTCGCCGTACGTCCCGGTCTCAACGACACCGATCAGCTGCTCGCCGGTGACGTCACCGCCGGCGATCGCTACGTGCACCCGGCCCGCCTCGGCTGCGGCGGCCATGCGTTCGGGTGTCCACCAGAGAGGTCGAACTGGCTCTGGGCAGCCGAGGCGCCGAGAATCGGTGTGTAGTGCGGCGGGACTACGGCCCGCCCGAAGCCGACCATCGCGGCAACATCAGTGGGCGCGGCGAGACGAACCTCAACGCCGGGTGTGCTCGCCGTGCCACTCATGCCACCAAACGTAGGTCGCGATCGCCAACTGGGCTCCCAATGCGGGTTCCCGAGCGGTCGGTCGACTTCGCGAGCGAACGAGCGCAGTTCGCGCATCACGGTTCGGGCATGGTTTTGTGTGAGCGTGTGAGGGCGTATCGCCCTGATCCGCTTACACCACAAACCCTGCGGGGCGGCGCTTTCGGTGCTGTCGCCGGTGGTCTGTCTGCCCCGTCGGCCACGACGAGGGTTGAACCGACCGCGGGCTACCTACCCTGACCGTGTAGCTGTAAGGTCGATCTGCCAGACCCTGGGAGGTCACGATGAGCATCGTTGTCCGTTTTCCACTGTCGAACGTGAGGAAGCAGCAGTACGACTCCGTTCACGCTGCGCTCGAACAGTCCGGCGATTGGCCTCCAGCGGGGTGCCTGATCCATGTCGCCTTTGGCGACGAGCAGAACGTCCGCGTCAGCGAAATCTGGGAGTAAACGGAGCAGCTGCAGGCGTTCGGCGAGAAGCTGCAACCGAGGCTGGCAGCGGCAGGAATTCAACTCGCGGGTGAACCGGAGATCTTCGAGGCCCTCAACCTAGAACGTTCTAGCTATTCGAGTGGACAGGCAGCGACTCGAACACCTCCCTGACTCGATCGAATACGCACGCTCAAGGAAGTCCACCCGAGGCACCTCATCCGGCCCGAACACGGGCCGGCGCATCAGCAGTGGCTGACGCGGAGCGGTCGCCGAGGGAACCACGCGGGTCAGCTGGTGGGCTCGACGTTGGCCGACCGACGAGCGTCGAATACCCCCAGTCCTTCACGTTCACCAACCGCAAAGCGTCGACGGCTCGCAACCGCTGACTCGCCCTGCTGCATCCGGGAGGCCCGATGCCCAATCCGGCGCATGTGGTCGTGCACATCATTCAGTTGGGCCAGCGACTATCCGAGTAGTGTCGCCATCCCATCGATGACATCGTTGCAGGCGCAACGACGATGCCGGTACGCGTATCGTCGCGACGACTTCGATGTCGGCGTTCGGGTGTGCACGTTCTGCGTGCTCGGAACCAGGCCTGGTCCTACGCCGACTCAGTCGTCGCCGTCCAGGCCATCGAGCAACGCTTGGAGTTGCTGGCGGAGCCGTGGGACGTTATCGGTGATCACTCTGCCGACGATGTCGACGTCAATGTCGAAGTATGCGTGGGCGAGTATCACGCACATTCCGACGATGTAGCGCCAGGCGATCTCGGGGTGGGCGTTTTTGGTCGCGTCGGAGATTCTGGAGGCGGCTGCGCCGAGGATCTCGATCCATCGCTGTGCCGCAGCCTGAACGACGGGATCGGTCGCTAGGAGTCCGGGATCAGTGGCGTGCTCGATGAGTCGGTCGCACATCTCGACCGTGTCGAGAAGCCGGTCTCTGTCGCTCCTCACAGATCGACGGCGTCTGCAAGTACGCGCTCGGCGACGCGCGGGCGTCAAGACCTGCTTCGGTGGCAAATCGACGTCGAGCGAAAAGAGGAGGTCCATCAACAGCCCGCCGAGGTCGAACAAACTGCGCCCGGCTTCGAGTTCTACGAGGAAGTCGATGTCACTTCCGGGGCCAGCATCGCCCCGAGCGACCGATCCAAACACGCGCACCCGCCGGGCGCCACGGTTGTGTGCGACGTTGAGAGTCTCGTCGCGTCGACGTCGCAGGTCGGTGAGCGCTGGCGCGGCCATCGATTCAGGCTAGGCACCGGCCGCGTGATTTTGATTGTCAGCGGCGCCGGGCGTACGCACGGAATACGTTGCCTCGGAGCAGTTGCTCAACGGTGCTCTCTCCGAAGCGTTCGACAAGCTTCGCCTGGAATTTCCGATGGACGTAGGTGTTGTCGCGTTCGTACTGGCGATCGGGCGGATTCACGATCACCGAGGCGTCGGTCGATAATACGAGCCGGTCACCCAGTCCTTCGTCGAAGAATCGCTCGATGCGGCGGAGCACCTCGTCGTCGGGATCGACGCTGAGACCATCCAGCGAAATCGTTGCGCCACGGTGTGCGATCTCGAGGTTGTCGTCGAGCGTCGAGAACTGTGCATGTGCCCAGACGAGCTGACCGAGATCGAGACCTTCTTCCTCGAACGTATCGAGCACACCGCGTAGCGCGTCCGCCCTCGTGCAGTGAAGCCCGATCGTTGCTCCGGTCGTCACCGCCGCCCGGGCGCCGGCGCGGTGAATCGGCGTCTCAGCCGGGGTGGGGCCGGTCTCCGTCGCCAGCTTGACGAACCCGGCACGCACGGGTGTGTCGTCGATTCCGACGTCGAGCTCGCGGACGAAGAATGCGGCGAGACCGTCGATGTCGAGGCCGGCCAGATCGGGCGGCAGCCGATCCATGTAGATCCCCGTCGGACAGACGATGCGGACGCCGGTCCCCTCGGAGAGCTCGCGGAGGAGCGTCACGTTCCGTCCGACCCCGATGCTCGTGTAGTCGACGATGAGGTCGACGCCGAGACGCCTGAGGACCACAACGCTCTCGGCGCACACGCCCAGAACCTCGTGCCAGTCAATGTCGAGATACTCAGGCTCTTCCGGCCGATGAAAGTCGACGAACATGTGCTCGTGGGCAAGAGCGGAACGAACGTCGGTCAACCGCACCGGACCTGTGACGCTCTCGACTATCAAGTGCGTCGTCCGATCGGGCTGTCGACATGGCCGGTACCGTTCCCGGTTCCCAGTTCCCCAAGCGCGCCAGCGCGCAGAACATCGCCGCGAGTCGCAGCGAAGTCAAGTGACGACATCATCGCTCCCGTCCGGCCGGCTCATCGTACGTCAACCTTGCCCATGAGCGCGAGTTGCGACGAGGCGACCCGGCGCCTCTCGACCGACGCGGTCTTCCCCCTGGGGCCGATGGGTCAGCGACGACAGCGTCGTCAAACGGCGCCGACGTTGTAAAGGGCGGCCTGCGGCCCCGCTCAGGGTGAACGGCGTGCGATGAAGACCATCTCGCGGCCCGGGCGGTCCGGAGCGTCGCGGACGTCGACGAGCTCGAAGCGTTCCTGTCGCAATGACGCTTCGATCTCCAGCCGTTGGCGGAAACGCAGTGTGGAACGTGATTCGAGGACGACATCGTCGCGTCTGAATACGGTCATCGATCGAAACGTGACGAGGTCACCGGACACGTCGATGACCTCCTCCCACGACTCCACGACACCGACGCCGGGTACGTCCACGGCGGTGTGGGTGAGCTCCGGTGTCCACTCCTCCCACGCACAGCGCGCCGGGTCGCGGGTCTCGAAGACCAGGTGACCTGCCGGCCGCAACGCCTGACGGATACCGCTCAGCGTGGCCCGCCAGTCGACGTCGGTGACGAACACCTGGGCGACGTTGCCTGTCATGAACACGGCGTCGACACGAACCGACGGGGGCAGCGTGGTGGCATCGCCGTGCAGCCACCACACTCGTTCGGCTCCGGATTTGGAGCGGGCGATGTCAAGGCTGGCGCCGGCCGGATCGACAGCGGTCACGGCGATACCCCGCCGCGCTAGCAGACACGCGAACGTACCCGTGCCACAACCGATGTCGAGCACGGCACGGGCAACGAGTTCGTCAACGATCTCGGCGTAGACGTCCAAATCGCTCCGGTCGGGATCGAGCGGGTCGTAGACCCGGGCGAGCCGAGGATCGTCAAAGATGGCGTCGGGCACTCGGGCATGGTGTCGCCGTACACCACCGCCCACCAACACGATTCCCAGCACCGACCGGCTGGCGCCGCAGATCGCCCGACATTCACGCGGCTCCTTGGATCAGCAACCGGTTGGCACATCGACGCGATCGACATGCCGATACTTGCGGATCGAGAACGTGGCGACGCCGACATTCGGTGATGCGAGTGTGTGCGCGTCAGGAGCGCTTCATCCGCCACGCGGCGGTTGGAATCCTCGGATTCCTTGAGCCCGAGGTTGGTGACGGCGATCGCAATGCGGGCTCCACGGTTAGACCGGGGAAAGCCGAGTGGGGCTGTCAGGGTCGACCGGTCATGGGTTGCGTCGACGCGGTTTGTCCCACCGCGGGCAGATGTCCGAGTAGGACTTCGGCCCGGCGGAGGAGCATCGAGGTGCCTCCTCGGGCTCGACGCCGAGGTCGTCGAGCAGGTGGTGGGTGGATCGCACGGCGGAGTTCAGACCGGCGCGGTCGTGGCGCTGGAGGTGGCAGGCGATCGCGAGCCGGTGTGCCCGTTCGGAGTATGGCGCCGCAACCCGGCTTCGCTCGGCGCATCGAAGGGCTTCTTCGAACCGGCCGGCGACGAACTGCAGTTCGCCGAGTCGCAGGCAGGCATCGACGAGGGACCGCTGGACGTATTCGATCTCGCCGCTCAACTCGTCGAGTGCGAGAGATCGACGAGTGGATCGCCACGCCACATGTGGTCGGCGCTCGTGTGAGACAGGCGATGACCCGGTGGAGTCGCCGACCTGTTCGGCATGATCGGCGTCTGCGAGGTGGCGGCTGGAACCGCCGGAGATCGGTGTCGACGAGTGGTGGTCCCGCGAGTTCGATCGAGTCGTGAGCGCTCCGTATTCTCGCGGTCGAACGCGGCGCCCGGTCGGATTCGAGAAGTCGTCGCAGGTGGCTGAGCGTCACGCGGAGGTTCTGGGCGGCCGACTCTGGCTCGAGGTCCGGCCAGAGCAGGTCGCCGATCCGCTCGCGACGGACGGCGACCGCGGAGCACGAGCAAGGCGAGCAGCGTGCGCACCCGGCTGCGTCGAAGCTCTGGCCCGTGATCTCGGATCGACCCTTCGCAGGCGCAGCGGGCCGAGCACGTCGATGCTGAGGGCTCCTGGGGCGGGGTCCGGGAGATCGGCGAGGCCCACTGCCGCGGCGGCGACAGGTCGCGTCACCGTGAGCGGCGAGCCATTCGAGCCTCGCGGTGGGTCGGCGCAGGCAGCCATGCCGTGAGTGTCTCGAGGAGGGCTGCTGCCGTCCGGGCAGCCGGCGGCGTGGGCACGAACGGCGAGCTCGACGGACCACGGGAGCGGCAACGACGTCAGCGACCGTCGACGGGTGACGCGAGCTCGGTGCGGCGATCGAGGCGGCCGTCACGTGCAGCAAGGAAGAGGCGGGCGACTGCCCGCGCCCGCGGCGTGCATGGGCCGAGGGCGGCGTCATCCCAGTGCTCGCGCACGGTGGCGCTCGCGATGTAGGCGATCGCCAGGTTGTGCCGGAGGTGTGCCTCGCCGCGGCGTCGGCCAGTGGGTGACGGGCGAGGTGCTCGGCGATCGGCGACGTGGCGGCCGTCCTCGTCGTGATCGAGGATCTTGCAGCAGGCGGACGGCCGCGGCGAGGGCGCTGTCGCGCGAATCGGGCGTCCGATCGTCGGCCTCGA
Source organism: Ilumatobacteraceae bacterium (assembly GCA_963732335.1). Taxonomy (GTDB): domain Bacteria; phylum Actinomycetota; class Acidimicrobiia; order Acidimicrobiales; family Ilumatobacteraceae; genus Desertimonas. The sequence continues at coordinate 195,773 of CAVSZO010000038.1, forward strand.
TCTCTCGGCGGAAGGCGTCGGCGACCGCACGATCACCGAGCGACGCCGCGACGATCGCGCCGTGGGCGGCACGCCAGAAGCGGTAGGGGCGATTGACAACGGGAAGCGGTTGCGGCGCGCGGCGGCCGCGAGGTACTCGGACGGATCACCCGCGGCCCAGCGAAGCATCGACGGGATCGACCGCACGAAGACGTTGGACGACTCGCGGAGCGACCGGCCGATGGGCACGGCCTCCTCGGCGCGCCCCGCCAGGACCAGCATGACCACGTGCAGTCGGATGACGAGCTCTCGAACCGGCGGTGGAACCTGATCGAGTGACATCGACTCGATCGTGCGGAGCGAACCGTCGAGGTCGCCGGACAGCGCGGCGAGCGCGGCGTCGTACGTCCCGACGAAGAACTGCAGCAGGGGATCTTCGGCGGCGCCGGGGAGCGCTCTTGATGCGATGGGTGATCGCCACGAGACGTCGCATGTCACCGCGTGCGTGGGCCATGTCGGCACCCAGGGCGAGGGCGACGGTTGCCCGTCGCTGTCACCGGCCTCGGCGAAGCTGGCCTCCAAGCGAGTCGAGCTCGCGGTCGAGCTCGTAGGGCTGCTCGGTGCTCGGCGTAGCGTGCGGCCAGCGCAGGAGCCGGTGCTCCGGCGTGCCGTCGAGCATCGGGGCGGTCTGTGCGTCAGCCAGCGGCCGCCGTGTCGACGGGAAGAACCCCGAGGTTCTCGCGCACGAGCGCGACGCATCGCCAGCCGGAACATGTTCGGGTCCCCCCACCGCACGGCGGCCGAACCCATGCGAACGGTCTCGCCCGCTCGCGGAAGCACCTCCAGGGCGCGTCGACGTGACCACCACGACGTCCGCCGGCGGGAACATCCGCTGCACCGCATCCTCCCAGAGCTGGTGAGCGCCGAGTCTGCCCTGCAGCGTCCTGATAGAGGAGCGGGACCGGAGGCGACGAGTCGGTCGACGTCGACATCACGCCCGCCACGGCGATGACCTCGCTGGCCGATCCGGAACCGAGGACGGCCAGTGCGAGCAGACCCGACCGCTCGGCCGGCGACAACCCAGCGACGATCTCCTCCCACAGGAACTGCCGCGTCGCGCCGGGGGGTGCTGACAGGACCAGTCGCACCAGCGACGGCCAACCGGCCAACCCGTCGCACACGCGTGCGTCCTGACCGAGCTGCCGGCGAGTGCAGCCACCTCGGCGTCGGTGAAGGCGAGCGAGTCGCCGCCGACGTCGACGACCTGCCCGGCGGCGCGCCGCCGAGCAGACGGGATCGGCAGCGGGTCTCGACTGGCGAGCACGAGGTGGGCGTGTGGTGGCAGCCGCGTCGTCAGCTCGCGCACGAGCCGCTCGCCGGCCGACACCGGGGGGGAGCTCGTGCAGGTCGTCGAGGAAGAGGCAGACGTCGACGGGGGCGGCGGCGCCCAACGCGCCGAGGACCGATCGATGCTGCCGCCACCTCGGAGGGAGCACCGAGCGCCGACAGGATCGCCGCCGACAGGCGGCCGGCATCCTCGTCGCCGGGCTCGCAGGCCACCCACGCATCGATGCCCCACGGTGCGGCCTCGTTGGCCCGAATCGCCTGGGCGAGCGCCGTCGTCTTGCCGAACCCGGCACCAGCGATCACGATCGTGACGGGAACGTCGAACCTGGCCGCCAGCGAATCGAGCAGGTGTGGCCGAACGAGCTCACCCGGCAACGGCGAAGGAGGCAGCGGGACACGGCGACCGCCCTGGGACGGGAAGACCCTGATCACCGAGACTCACCCTACGCATCAAGTCGCCGCTCCGATCCGGCAAGGCGCTGCCAGGCGCCCTCGGTGAACACCGACGCACCATCACCGACGCTCGTGGTGGCCGAGGCGGGGGTAGTGGGGGATCCAACACACGCTGCACCGCCAGACGCCACCCGACGTGGGTCGCGTGGGTTCGTGGAGTGCCGGATGCGGTGAAAGTCGCACGTCCGGACGAGCGAGGTGGCGGCCGGTTACTGGCCGAACTGTTGCCGGATCGCCAAGCCTTCGGTCTGACCAAGGCTGCTCGACGGCATCGGGCGGTTTCTCCCCGCACCAGCCTGGGGCCGGTGAGGTCACCGATCGAGTCGGGATGCCACACGCAGCGACGAGAAAAACGCGAGGCGGCGCACGCTGACAACGTGCACGATGTCGGATGCGAGCCCAGAGGTGGCGCACTGTGGCTTTGGGGAAGGTTGCGTGTCGGGGGCGTCCGAGGCAGTGGTGCAGCGTTGCGGTCGGCGTCGGTGAGGGGCGTGGACGAGCGGCCGGTCGTACGGGTGAACCAGGTGGGGTATCTGCCGGGCGGGCTGAAGCGGGCGGTGTGGATCACGGACGCCGATTCCCGGTGCCGTTTCGCGTGCGTGACGCGTCAGGAGCGACGGTGGCGAACGGCAAGACCGTTCCGTGGCCGGTGCGGCCGGAGCCGACGTCGGGGGTCGCAGTGCACGTGCTGGACTTCTCGGACTTGCGGCAAGGGGGCGGTTTCACCGTCGAAGTCGGCGGTGCACGAGCTAACCGTTCGCGGTGTCCGCGGAGCTGTACCAGCCATTGACGCTGACGCGCTGGCGTTCTTCTACCTCCAACGCTGTGGGACTGTCATCGACGAGGTGCGGGCACCGGGCTACGGCCGTCCGGCGGGCCACCTGGGCGACGCTGCGGTGCCGGCGTGGACCGGCGAGCACGCCGAACGGCTGTATCCGAGCTGGTCGTGTCCCGGACACTTCGACGTGTCCGGAGGCTGGTACGACGCCGGCGACCACGGCAAGTACGTGACCGGCGGAGCGCTCGCAGTCTGGCAGCTGCTGGCCACCTTGGATCTGCTGCGCCGACGCGGCGCCAAGACGAAGTGGTGGAAGCGAACCGAGGCGCTGCTGGCGGAGGAATGTCGCTGGCAGCTCGACTGGCTCCTGCGCATGCAGGTGCCTGCGGGCTTCCCGCTCGCGGGACTCGTCTTTCATCGGGTGCACGGCACGCAGTGGGCGCCATTGCCATGCTGGCCCCACCTGGATCCCACCACCCGCGTGCTGCATCGTCCATCGACCGGCGCCACCTTGCAGCTGGCCGCCGCCGCGGCGCAAGGAGCGCGAGTGCTGCGCGGAGATCCTCCCTATGCACGGCGGCTGCTCGACGCCGCGATCGTCGCCTACCGGGCGGCACGAACCGAGCCGCGACTGATCGCCCCCGACGACCACGGCGCCTATGGCGGCGGCCCTACGGAGACGACGACCTCGCCGACGATGTCGCGTGGGCGGCAGCAGAACTGTGGTTGGCCACCGGCGACCCGGCCTACGAAGCCGAGTCGGACGGCGTGCTCGCCCCAGGCGCCTTTCGGCTCGACGGCTTCGACTTTGACCGCGTTGCCGCCGCCGGCGCGCTGGACCTCGCCATCGCTGGGAATCAGGAGGCGGCGACCCACGTCGTCGCCTCCGCCGACCAGCTCGCCGCTCAGTTCGCCCAGCCATGGGGCCAGCCCTACGCCCCTGCCGACGGCTGGGACTGGGGGTCCAACGGCCGGATCCTCAACAATCTCGTCGTGCTCGCGGTCGCCCACCACCTCACCGGCGAAGGCAGGTACTTCGCCGCTGCGTCACGAGGGATGGACTACCTGCTGGGCTGCAACGTGCTCGGCCAGAGCTACATCACCGGCTATGGCACGGACTACACCCACCACCAGCGCACCCGCCACTTCGCGCACGACCTTGATCCGGCCTTCCCGCCGCCACCTCCCGGCGCGCTCGCAGGGGGCCCGACCTCCAAGACCTACCCAGGCTTTCCCGCCGACCCAGGCTTGGATCGCCTGCCGCCCCAATGCCGCTACCTCGACGAGCCGACGTCGGAAACCACCAACGACGTGTGCATCCGCTGGAACGCTCCGCTCGTGTTCATGTCCGCCTGGCTCACACCATGACCCGCGCTGAGAATCAGTGTGCCGATCCGTCTGTAGTGACATGAAGCTCACCGTGCAGACGTTTGTGACCCTCGACGGCGTGATGCAGGCGCCCGGCGGCCCGGAGGAAGATCCCCCGCGACGCCTTCCCCCACGGCGGCTGGCAGGCCCCGTTTCCCGACCCGGCCGTCGGCGAGTTCGTCACCGAGCTCAACAGCCACGCCAGCGCCTTCCTGTTCGGTCGCAGAACGTTCGACATCTTCCGCGGCTACTGGCCTGATCAGACCGACCCCGCCAACCCGATTGCCACGGCGATCAACTCATACCCAAGTACGTCGTGTCCAACTCGCTCAGCGACACCAACGCGGGCGTGGCGCGGCGAGCACCCTGACAGCGCTCGCCTCGTCACCGGCGACGTCGTCGCGGCGGTGCAGGCGCTGAAGGCCGAACCCGGCGATGAGCTGCAGATCTGGGAAAGCAGCAACCTGCTCGAGACGCTGTTGCAACACGAGCTCGTCGACCGCTTCCGTCTGATGACGTTTCCGCTCGTGCTCGGCTCCGGTCGCCGCTTGTTCAACGACGGCATCCTCGCGGCGACGATGCGCCCCATCGACCTCACCGTCACCGATTCCGGCATCGTCATCGGCACCTACGAACCAGCCGGTCCGATCCGCCACGGCCAGATGTAACCGGCTGGAGATGGCCGCCGGCGGCGCCGCAGTCAGCCCAAGTGTCCCAAATGCCGGGTACGGGGATATCAGACCATTTCCAACGACATGCTCGATCTATGTGCGTCGCAAGGCCATGGCGGCAACGTCGGTGCAGTCGTTCTGGCGCATTTTCCTTGGGGGAGCGACCGTGATTTCTCCGAACGAATTGGTCGGGTGAGATGGTCCGCGGTTGCGATTTGGTCTCGGCGCGAGGTGCCGACAAAATCGCGACTGTCGATCGTGCCCGGGCAACTACCGTGCCGCAGCGATCTCAGGAGGGGCGTTTGATGCGGCGGAACATGAACCATCGACCGATTGCCCGGTGCGGTCTCGCTCAGTCCGTGCGGTGCCGATCTTGGCAGCGGCGTTCGTCACGGTTGGGTTGATCGGGCCGGTTGCGTCAACGGAGGCAAGCGTGTCAACCACGTCGGTTGAATCCAATCGAGAGCGTCCCGGTGGCGATGAATTGGGCGGTGTTTGGATCGATGTCACAGCCGAGGCGATCGGCGAAACGGCGGAGTGGACGAACAAGGTTGAGTTGGCCGACATCGACGCCGACGGAGACGTCGACTTGTTGTTCGCCAACGGCGGTGACTACGAGACGCCAGGCACACCGGTGCTCAGCCGAGTGTTCATGAACGACGGTGACGGCACGTTCACCGAGGCGACGGCGACTGTGTTTGGGATTCGCCGTTGTTGACTCGGGTGATCAAGGTTGGCGACCTCGATGGCGACGGCAACCTCGACATCGTTGTCGGCACGACCTTTGACACACAGAGCCGCTTGTTGTTGGGCATGGGGGGCGGCGAATTCACCACGTCACCTCGACGAATCTGCCTTCCGCCGATCTGAGCGCCGGGGATCTGGAGTCGGTGACGTTGATGGCGATGAGGATCTCGACATCGTCATCGCCGACTGGGGTGACGGTTCGCCGTTCGGGCAGGCGGGCTCGTGACGTTGTGGCTCAACGACGGCGCCGCCGTGTTCTCCGACGCCACCGCAGCACAGATGCCGCCAACACTGGTCGGGTTCAGTTGGGATCTCGAGTTGGTCGATGTCGACAACGACTGGGATCTCAACGTTGCCACGTCGTGCAAGAACTGTCCCAGCAGTCTGTTGTACGTCAACGACGGAGCTGGCACGTTCCTCGACGCCACCACTGATGCGATGCCGGCGTTTTCCAACAACTACGAGTTCGCCCCGATCGATCTTGACGGCGACGGGTTCTTCGACCTGGTGACGATCAATGACGGACCGGGTTTCGCCGAGCACGTCTTCCGCAACGACGGGACCGGCACCTTCGTCGACGTCACCGACGACTGGTGGCCGGCGGCGGCCAACCCGGGTTGGGACGACAACGTCGTCGTCGGCCTCGATGCCGACTCCGACGGCGACGCCGACTTTCTCATCGGGTCGCTCAATGGGCCCGATCGACTGCTCGTCAACGACGGTTCTGGCGCGTTGACGATGCACGATGACGTGTTCGACGCCTTGCGCAGCGGTGGCACGCTCGGGATGGCCGTCGCCGATCTGAACGGTGATGGCCGACCAGATGTGGTGGACAGCCAGGGCGAGGTGCCAGGACACGAAGATGAACGCGTCTACCTGGCGAGGGACGTCATGCCGGTCGATGCCTCTGCGCCGATCATGCGCTGGGAGTTCCTCGGTCCGTCGATCGTGGCCCGCGTTCATGACAACCGGACGCCGAACTCGCCGCACGACTGGCAATCGGTACTCGTCCGATGGACCGGCGGCGAAACACCGATGACGTGGTACGGAGAGAACCTGTTCCGCGCCAACGTACCCGCCGACGTCGGCGGACTTGAGGTGTGCGCCACCGACGCTGCCGGCAACGAGACCTGCGCCGCCGAGAGCTGAACGAAGCCCACATCCCGCGACTCATCACAGCACTGAGATGCCATCGTTCTGGGCGCGATGAGCGCAGCGGGAGGGCGTCGTTCTGCGTTCGTGTTAGGTCGGCGTGCCACAGGGGGAACCGCTATCTGTTGACGAGTCCAATCGTGATCGCCGTGGGTTTCACACGGTCAGAATCGCTCTTTGCGTGGTGATCCGTTGTGGAAGTCTCCCGCATGTGCCTTCCCTAGCGGCACTATCCCGCCCGCCGCTCACCCCAGTCGGCGACGCCGCACTCGGCACCCGTTGCTGGTTCCTAGGCTCGCCAGATGGCTCTCAGGATGGACAACGTCGGCATCGTCGTCGAAGACCTCGCCGGGGCGATCGAGTTCTTCCGGGAACTCGGCCTAGAGCTCGAAGGGCGAGGCTTGGTCGAGGGCGAGTGGGCCGGGCGCGTCACCGGCCTGGGCGACCAACGCGTCGAGATCGCCATGATGCGCACCCCGGACGGCCACGGCCGGCTCGAACTCTCGCGCTTCCTCGAGCCGCAGGTGGTCGCCGATCACCGGAACGCCCCGGTGAACGCCCTGGGCTACCTCCGAGTGATGTTCACGGTGGACGACATCGACGACACCCTCGACCGGCTGGTCAAGCACGGCGCGCAGCTCGTCAGCAGTGACGTGGTCCGGTACGAGAACGAGTCGGCTCTGCTACGTCCGCGGGCCTAAAGGCATCCTCGTCGGGCTCGCCGAAGAGCTCGGCTAACCCCGTACTCGCCGCAGCGACCTAACCGACCGCATGCGCGACGCGACTCGGCGGCGATCGTTGCTAACAGCTCCACCCGGCCGCCGCCGAGGCACCGCACGTTCGCCGGCGCATCGCGAGCCGTCGCCGGGAAGTCGGCAACTAGGGGCGAGGCAGGCACGGAGATGCCGGTTCGGAGCGGCCGGCGGCGCATCCCTGGTGGCGTTCGGTGTCGCGGTTCTGGGCGTTGGCCACCTGTACGCCTGCATGGGGTCGTCGAGACGAGCGGCGGTGCGGATCGCTCTCAGAGCGCGTTCTTGATGATGGTGCCGCCCTTGACGATGACCTTCAGCGAGGTGTCTGGGTCGGCGAGCAGCTTGATGTCTTTGAGTGGATCACCGTCGACGAGGAGGACGTCGGCGATTGCGCCAACCTCGATCCGCCCCAGCGTTCCGGGGTAGAGGTTGCGCGGTCCGGACAGCTGGAGCAGTTCGGCGTTGGTCGACGTCGCGGTCGCCAGCATCTCGGCGGGCGTAAACCAACGCGTCATCTTCGACCATCACGTAGGTGCCCCAGTTCTCGGCAGCTTCGACGCCGGCGCGCAGTTCCGCCTCGGTGTACAGGGTGACGTCCAGCGGGTCGTACGTCGACGCCACGCCGCCTCCGGCCCTCAACTTGAGATGAGACGCCCCGAGCAGGAGCTGCTCCCCGAGACACCCTCAGCACTTGGTCGACACCATCGGCGATCGCCGCAGCGCCGACGTGCTCGATGTGCGACAGGCCGCAGCACGGATCGCGAGGGATCTCGAACGACAGCCGGAAGTCACCGTGTCCTGCGGTCTGGGTGATCATCGCCCAGCCGCATCATTCGGTGTTGGCTGCGTGCTGGGCAGGGAGCTACGAAGTCTGTGGTCACTGCAGGCTCAACCGTTCAGCCAGCCATCGTCGCGGAATCGTGCCCTGGGCGGCCTGGAAGTGGCGCAAGGTGGGCAGGCCGGGTGGTGGCGGAAGCAAGGATTGGCGGGTGAAGTATCCGGCCAGCGACGCCAGAAATGCGTCCACGGCAGAGGGATCTGCTCGACGTCCCAGCGGGTGGGTGGCGAAGATGTCAGCCGGGGGCGGGCCGCCGTCGTGATGGAGGGCGGGCAGGAGAGCGACGAGATCGATCCACGGCGCCCCTAGCGACGCACCCGCCCGGCCAGTCCACGACCACGTCGTTCGGCGGGCCGGTGTCGGCCAGCAACACGTTGTCGGTCCGGGTGTCGACGTGCACGAGGTTCGTGCCAACCGTCGCAGCGGGCGCCACCGCATCCAGTTCGGCGAGGCGGCCGAGGTGTCTGCGACTCCACCCGTCGAGCCCAGGCAACGGTTCAGCGGCGAGGCGGATCCAGTGTCCGCCAAGGCTGCGATCTTGGGCATCGGCGAATGAAGCGAGGCCGGGCAATTCGACGTCGGTCGTTGCAGCGGCGACCCGATCGAGTACACGCCAAGAGTCGGGCGACGTCGGCCGGGTTGCTGGCCGATGGCATCCGCCCGTCGACCCACTCGATGGCGAGGGCAACCCAATCGCCATCATCGACGATCCCGAGCAGCCGCGGCGCTGGCACGGCCGCCGGAAACGTCCCGAGCACGGCCCCTTCCCGGCGATGCATCGCCGGCGAGTGTG
>CAVSZO010000039.1:0-149381 GCA_963732335.1 Ilumatobacteraceae bacterium
TCAGGCGGACGCTCTGCCGACTGAGCTACTCGACCGTGACCCGCGTAGCGCTGTGCTCTCGCACAGCGCTTGGCGCTGCGGTCCCGACGGGACTTGAACCCGCGACCTCCGGCTTGACAGGCCGGCGTGAACTCCAGACTTCACCACGGGACCAGTGGTTTTTATGTCGCACCCCGAACGGGATTCGAACCCGTGCCGCCACCTGAAAGGGTGGTGTCCTAGGCCGCTCAGACGATCGGGGGCCTATCGACTCCTCCAGTTGAGGGCACCGGAACACTACCAGCGCCCCACCGGTCGTTCCACGAGGCCGCCACTCCGATCCGGGCGGCCCCCGACCCGCTCCTTTCAGCGCTGTAGCAGCCCTCAAGGCCGTGAGGCTGACGTAACGTCGACGGGGTGACGGCACGGCTGGCGTTCATCCGCGGCATCAACGTCGGCGGCAAGGCGCCAGGTGCCGATGGCCGAGCTGCGCGAGGCGCTGACCGAGCGCGGGTTCGACAACGTGCGGACGTACATCCAGAGCGGCAACGTCGTCTACGACGCGCCGCCGCGAGCGGCGACTCGAACGGCCACGCTGCGCAAGGGGCGGCGACGATCACGGCGACGATCGAGGCGATGCCGCGGTTTCGCGCCGGTCGTGATGGTGCTCACGGCCGAGGCGGTCGCTGCTGCTCTCGCAGCCTCGCCGTACCGCGACGAGGACCCGGCGCAAGGCGTTCCTGGTGTTCGTCGACGGCGAATCGGCCGGGCTCGGCGACCTCGACCGGAATGGCGACGAACGGCGAGGAGTGGCCGATCGGCGGATGGCGTCATCCACCTCCACTGCCCGAACGGACTCGGGCGCAGCAAGCTCGGTGGCAGCTCGCCGCCTCCAAGCGCGTGCCGACGACGACGCGCAACCTCCGCACGATCGCCAAGCTCCTCGAGCTCGCCGACTCGTAGCGTGCCGCCGGTGGAGCTGAGCTTCTTCGCCGCGCCCGAGCGACACGCACGATCGACGGTCGCACCGTCGAGTGGTTCACGCCGACCGACCACTGCCGCGGGCCGTGGGACGCCGACGCCTGCCACGCCGGCCCGCCGACCGGTCTGCTCGTGCGGGCGATGGAGCGGGCGCTGCCCGACGTCCGTCTCGCCCGCATCACCGTCGACCTCGCCAAGCCGATCCCGATGGCCGGGTTCCGCATCGACGTCGAGGTGACCCGCCGCGGCCGGACGGTCGCCGGAACCACGCGCCGCTGATCGTCGACGGCGAGGGCGTCGTGCGCGTCACCGCCACCGGCTTGCACGTCGTCGAGCAGCAGGCGCCGCTGTTCGACGCGACGCTCGACAACTCCGGCGTCGTGACGCCGCGGCTGGCCGACGCCGAGCCCGGCCCGTTCCCGATCGACGCCGGCCGCCACCACGGGCTCCCCGGGTTCAGCGGCGAAGCGGTGCGCATGCGCTACCCGCCCGGCGAGATCCGGGGCCGGGCGCGACGACGGTGTGGATGAACACGGCGCCGCTGCTGCCCGGCGAGACGCCGTCGCCGTTCCAGGCGATCTGCCCGCTCGCCGACTGCGGCAACGCCTTCGGCCGCCACGCCGAGCCGTGGGAGGTCGCCTTCGTCAACGCCGACCTGACGATCGCCCTGCACCGCGACCCCGTCGGCGAGTGGTTCGGCTCGCGCGCCGTGTCGTGGTGGCAGCCGAGCGGCGTCGGCCTCGCCGACGCCCTGCTGTTCGACGACGGCGGACCCGTCGGCCGGGCGCTGCAGACGATGATCCTGCGCCCGGTCTGGCCTCGGGTCAGTCGCCGGGCTCGAAGCCGAGGTCGGCGGCGGTGAGCAGCGGCGCGTAGGCGATCCCGGCCTCTGCCGCCAGCGCCGCGCACGTGCCGCCGCGGTCGACGATGACGGTGATCAGCACCGGCTCGGCGCCGAACGCGCGGACGACATCGACCGCCTCGAACAGCGACGTCCCGCGGGTGACCGTGTCCTCGGTGATGACGACGCGGTCGCCCGGCTGCAGCGCCCCGGCGATGCGGCCGACGATGCCGTGGTCCTTGGCTTCCTTGCGCACCGTGAAGCTGCGCAGCTGCCGGCCACGGGTCGCCGCCACGGCGGCGACGCCGTAGGCGACCGGATCGGCACCGACCGTCAGCCCGCCGATCGCCGTGGCGTCGTCGGGGATGATCTCGAGCGCGGCGTCGGCGACGAGCAGGATGCCGTCGGGCCGGCACGCCGTCTGCTTGGTGTCGAGGAACCAGTTGCTCGTGGCCCGGACTTCAGCGTGAAGTCGCCGCGCTTGACCGAGTGCTCCAGCACGTGGTCGCGCAGCGCGGCCCGAGCCGGCGGCAGCGGTGGGAGGACGGGCTCCGGCATGGCGACGACCGTACCCGCGCTCGTAGCCTCGGCTGACGTGTTCGACCTCAGCCAACTCCGCATCTTCACCGAGCCGCAGCAGGGCGCGACCTACGACGAGCTGCTCGCCGTCGCCCAGCGCGCCGAGCAACTCGGCTTCGGCGCCTTCTTCCGCAGCGACCACTACCTGGCGATGGGTGAGGCCCTCGAGGCCGGCGGGCTGCCCGGCCCGACCGATGCGTGGATCACGCTGGCCGGGCTCGCCCGCGACACGTCGACGATCCGCCTCGGGACGCTCGTCACGCCGGCGACGTTCCGCCTCCCGGGCGTGCTGGCGATCTCCGTCGCCAACGTCGACCAGATGTCCGGCGGCCGGGTCGAGCTCGGGCTCGGCGCCGGCTGGTACGAGCAGGAGCACACGCCTACGGCATCCCGTTCCCTGATCTCGGCGAGCGCTTCGACCGCCTCGAGGAACAGCTGGAGATCGTCACCGGGCTGTGGTCGACGCCGACCGGGGAGCGCTTCAGCTTCGCCGGCCGGCACTACCAGCTGACCGATTCGCCGGCGCTGCCCAAGCCGGTCCAGGGCGGTGACATGCCGATCATCATCGGCGGCGGCGGACGGCGCCGAACGCCGCGGCTGGCGGCGCGATTTGCCGCCGAGTTCAACCTCGCCTTCCGCTCCGTCGACGACTTCACCGACGCAGCGCCAGCGAGTCATCGATGCCTGTGCAGCAGCTGGCCGAGACCCGGCATCGATGACATTCTCGGCCGCCCTCGTCGTTGCCATCGGCGCTGATGAGCGCGAGTACGTGCGACGAGCAGCGGCGATCGGACGGCAGCCCGACGAATTGCGCGAGAACGGGATTGCCGGCGTTGCCGAGGAGGCTGCGGCGACGATGGAACGATGGCAGCGACGCCGGTGCCGACCGTCTCTATCTGCAAGTACTCGACCTCGCCGACCTCGATCATCTCGATGTGATCGCCCGCAGTGCAGATCTGACGACTGCCCATCAGCGCACCGTCCATCGGATGTTGAGCCGATCTGTACCAAGGCGACGTGTCAGATTCCGTCGACCGCGTCTTATAATGCCTGCCATGGCAAAGCGTGGACCGAAGAGCCCGATGACCGATGAACACAAGGCCGCTCTCGCCCGTGGTCGTTCTGAAGGCCGTGCCGTCCGTGACTATCTCGAGTCGTTGCGTGCCAACAAACCTCGTCGTGGTCGGCGCCGCACGAAGGATTCGATCGCCAAGCGACTCACCGCAATCGAGTCCGAGCTCGCCACTGCCGATGCCCTCAGCGAGCTGAAATTGCTCCAGGAGCGGCGCGATCTGCAGGCCGAATTGGAATCGAAGTCGGCCGTCACCGACCACGCCGCGCTGGAAGATGCGTTCGTCAAGGTCGCCCGTTCATACAGCGAGCGCCAAGGCATCACCTACACGACGTGGCGGGAGATCGGCGTCGACGCGGCGGTGCTCAGCAAAGCCGGCATCAGCCGCCGCGACTGACCCGAGTTTGGCGGGTTGATCGCGTTTGACCTGGTGGAGCGGGGCGTGTTTCGGCGTGTTGTCACTACATCGTGGCTGGTAGCAGGGGTGATGCGCTGTGGGTCGCTGGTCAGCGGGTGTGGGCGTGGTCCCAGTCGCTGGTGTCGACGCCGACGGCGGTGCAGATCGCTTGTTGGAGCGGGTCGCGGCGGGTGACGGCGTCGATGGGGTGGTCGCCGGCGGTGAGGGTGACGGTGCGGACGCGGTGCAGGTGGCGCAGGGCGCGGGCGGCGGTGAGGTGTTGGTCGGGCAGGTCGGGGTCGCGCACGTCGACGGCGCGCAGGGCGGCTTCGATGAGCGCCTCGATGACGGCGGCGTAGACGCAGATGGCGATGTGGCCGCGGACGCGTCGTTCGGTCCAGTGGCGCACGGGGCGGAGGTGCAAGAAGTCCTTGAGGACGCGGAAGCGATGCTCGACGGCGAGCAGTTGGCGGTACATCGTGACGACTTGGGCGGTGGTGGCGTCGGCGGCGGCGAGTGAGGTGGTCAGCACGTAGCGGCCGGCGAGCAGCGTCTCGTAGGCGAACGCCGCCTCGTTGTAGTGATAGAGGAAGTGACCTTCGTCGATCTCGACGTCGAAGAGGCGGGCGACGGGCGAGGCACCGAGGATGCGTTGGGCGGCGCGGCCGATCTTGCCGGCGTCGACGAGGTGGCCGTCATGCACCCGCCACTGCAGCGCTGACAGCTTCGCTTCGGTGGTGGCGACGAGTTCGGCGGTGCGTGTCGTGTCGCGCTGCCAGCGTTCGAAGCTGGCGGCCACGACGAGCGCGGCGCCCGTCGGCCAAGGTGATGTCGCAGGCGGCGCTGTTGGCGGCGGGCACCGGCACCCATGTCGCCGTCGGAGCGGCAGAGGCCTCGAGCGCCTCGCGGCAGGTGGGGTCGCGATGCAGGCGGGTGGCCAACACGTGGTCGAAGCTGTGACCTGCGACGACGTCGACGTTGTCGGCTGAGACGAGGCCGCGGTCGGCGACGACACAGATCCGTCGCGACCCCGAACCGCGCCGCCAGGTCGTCGAGCACGCCGGGCAACGTCGACACATCGGCGGTGTTGCCGGCGAACACGTGATGAGCGATCGGCAGCCCGTCGGTGGTGCACAACAACCCGATCACCACTTGGGGGCGATCCGGGCGCCGGTCACGGCTGTAGCCGAACGCCTTGGACGGGAACCGCTCATTCGGGCGACGGTCACCTTCGAAGTAGGTCGACGTGAGGTCGTAGCAGACCAAGGTGAGGTCCATGTTCGCCAGGTCGCACAGCGCCGCGTACAGCTCGGCCTCGGTCGCCTCCTTCGTCTCGGCGACGGCGTCGAGGGCGCGGTAGTACTGATCGGTCGACGGCGGCGTGAAACCGGCGGGCATCACCACGTCGGCCTCCACCCATTCGGCCAGCCGCCGCTTCGAGCACGGGTCGACGAGCCGGTTGGCGACCATCGCCAACACGGCGTCGCCCAACAGCTCGGCGCCGCGCCGCTCGCCGACGGTGGCGAACCAGCGGTCCAACCCCAACCGGCGCCACACCGAATCGACCGCCGCCACCGAGCCGAGCGCCGGGGCGGACTCCGCGGCGAGCCGGTCGACGGGCAGCCAGCGACCCGCCGCGTGGGCGGACAGGGCGGCGATGATCCGGTCGAGCTCACCGCTGGCGCGCAACGCGCCGGCTTCGCCGAGGCGGAACAGGACCCGGTGACCGACCTTGCCGCCGACGCGCGAGGCCTCCACCAATGACAGATACTCGTAGCTCTTGTTGCCCCGCTTCACCCGTGTCGTCTTCACGAACACACCCGTGATTATCGCACATCGCGGCGGTGAAGTGGTGGATATGTTGCCCCTACACCTTGCAGTGGAAACCGCCAACGGGGACATGAATCACCAGGTCACAGACTCGCCCCTCACGTCAAACGACGCCAACCCGCCAAACTCGGGACTGAACTCTGTGTCAGCGTGTAAGCCCTCGGCGGGCAAACATGCTTACTTACTTTACACAGACGCTCAGTCGATCGCGGAGAGGGCTTCGAACACGGCGTCGACGTTGCGCAGCGAGCGGGCGAGGTCGAAGGCGTCGTCCAGCTCGGCGGCGTCGAGGGTGACCTCAGGGTCGTCTTCGAGCAGGGCGCGGAAGTCGGCGCCCTCCTCCCACGACCGCATGGCGTTGCGCTGGACGATCCGATAGGCGTCGTCGCGGGACATCCCCGACGCCACGAGAGCGAGCAGCACCGGCTGGCTGAACACGAGGCCGCGGCTCGACCACAGGTTCTGACGCATCCGCTCGGCGTCGACGTGGAGGTTGCGCAGCAGCCCGTCGAGACGGTGCAGGCAGTAGTGCACGAGCAGGGTCGAGTCGGGAAGGACGACCCGCTCCACCGACGAGTGCGAGATGTCGCGCTCGTGCCACAGGGCGACGTCCTGGAGTCCGGCCTGCAGGTTGGCCCGCACGACCCGAGACAGGCCGCTGATCGTCTCGGCGGAGATCGGGTTGCGCTTGTGCGGCATCGCCGACGAGCCCTTCTGGCCCGGCTTGAACCCCTCGAGCACCTCGCCGACCTCGGTCCGCTGGAGATGGCGCAGCTCGACGGCGATCATCTCGCACGTCGACGCCGTCGACGCGCAGGCCCAGAGCAGCTCGGCGTGGCGGTCCCGGGCGATCACCTGGGTCGCCGGCACCGGACGCAGACCGAGGGCGTCACCGACGTAGCGCTCGACCGCCGGGTCGATGTTCGAGTAGGTGCCGACCGCGCCGGACAGCTTGCAGACCGAGACGGTGTCGGTGGCCGTGCGCAGCCGGGTGCGATCGCGATCGAGCTGCAGCGCCCACAGCGCCGCCTTGGCGCCGAACGTCGTCGGCTCGGCGTGGATGCCGTGGGTCCGACCGATCATCACCGTGCCGCGGTGCCGGCGGGCGAGGCCGACGACCGTGGCGACGAGCTCGTCGGCGGCGGCGACGAGCAGGCGGCCGGCGTCACGCATCGCCCAGCACAGCGCCGTGTCGACGACGTCGGAGGACGTCAGGCCGTAGTGGATCCACGACCCTGCGGGTGGCCCGATCGCTGCCTGCACGACGTCGACGAACGCGGCCACGTCGTGGTCGGTGGTCCGCTCCCGCTCGGCGACGGCGGCGACGAACGCCTCGTCGACCACCGGGGCGCTTGCCCGGCAGGCAGCCGCCTCGTCGGGCGGGACGACGCCGAGCTTGGCCTGGGCCTCGGTGGCGAGCAGCTCGATCTCCAGCCACCGGCGCAGCCGGGTCGTGTCGGACCAGACCTCGGCCATCTCCGGGAGCGAGTAGCGCGGGATCACCGCTACTGCCAGATCAGGTAGTCGTCGCGCTCGGCGCCGACGCCGACGACCCGGACCGGGACGCCAACCTGCTGCTCGATCAGCTCGATCAGCTGCCGGGCACCTGCCGGCAGCTGGGCCGCCTCGCGGACCTCGCCGAGGCCGATCGCCCCAGCCCGGCAACGTCTCGTAGACCGGCTCGACCCCGGCGAGGAGGTCGACTCGATCGGGGTACGCCGGCAACGGCGCGCCCGTCGATGCGGTAGCCGGTGCACACCTTGACCGCGTCGAATCCGTCGAGCACGTCGAGCTTGGTGACCGCCAGCTCGGTGAGGCTGTTCAGGCGGACGGCTTGGCGCAGCATCACGCAGTCGAGCCAGCCGGCGCGCCGGCGCCGCCCGGTGACGGTGCCGAACTCGCGGCCGACCTCGACGAGGCGGTCGCCGTCCGCGTCGGTCAGCTCCGTCGGGAACGGCCCGGCGCCGACCCGTGTCGTGTACGCCTTGGTGATCCCGACGATGCGGTCGATGTCGCGGGGCCCGAGCCCGGTGCCGGCGCAGGCTCCGCCGGCGGTCGGGTTCGACGACGTGACGTACGGGTAGGTGCCGTGATCGAGGTCGAGGAACGTCGCCTGGGCGCCTTCGAGCAGGAGGTGCGCACCGGTGGCGAGAGCGTCGTGGAGCAGGCTGACGGTGTCGGTGACGTACGGCGCCAGGCGGGCACCGAGGGCGTCGAACGTGTCGACGATGTCGTCGACGTCGAGCGCCTCGCCGCCATCGTCGGTGAGCTGGCGGTTCTCGGCGATCGCCCGGGCGCGGACGTGTTCGCCGAACCGGCGCGGGGTCGAGCACGTCACCGGCGCGGATGCCGACCCGGCGGGCCTTGTCCGCGTAGGCCGGCCCGATGCCCTTGAGCGTGGTGCCGATCTTGTCGTCGCCGCGCATCGTCTCGGCGATGGCGTCGTGGGCCTGATGCCACGGGAAGATGAGATGAGCGAGGCTGGAGACGCGAAGCCGATCGCACGAGATGCCGCGAGCGGTGAGCGTGTCGATCTCGGCGAACAGCGTCGGCAGGTCGACGACGACCCCGTTGGCGATCACCGGGATGACGTGGTCGTAGAGGATCCCGCTCGGCGTCAGCTGCAGGGCGTAGCGCTCGCCACCGGCGACGACGGTGTGGCCGGCGTTGTGCCCGCCCTGGTAGCGCACGACGTAGCCGTGCTCCTTGGCGAGCAGGTCGATGACCTTGGCCTTGCCCTCGTCGCCCCACTGGGCCCCGACGACGACGGTGACCGGCACGATCCGGGCGCTAGCCGCGGTGCCGCGAGCGAGCGCTAGCCGAGGAGTGGCCGTGCGGGCCGCGTGGCCGGTGACACTCCGATGCAGCAACCCGCCACGCTAGCGGCCGGTACCGTCTCGTCCGTGACCTCCATCATGCGGACGGCGCGATGGGCCGACATGGACGACGCCGATCGGGCCGCCTTGTACGGCCGCGGGCTCGACGCCATCTTCGATCCCGAGCTGCGGGCGTCGATCGGGCGGTTGATCGACGACGTCGCGAACGCGCGGCGACGCCGCGGTCTGCGATGCCCTCGCCCGCTTCGACGGCGTCGACCGTCAAGCCGGGCAGACTTCGGGTCACCGACGACGAGATCGAGGCGGCCACGGTTGCCCCCGAAGTCGACGCGGCGATCGACGATGCCATCGCGCACGTCCGCGCCTTCAGCGAGCACCAGCTCGCCCGACTCACCGACTGGAGCTTCGAAGCCGAGCCAGGTCTGGTCGTCGGCGAGAAGCTGACGCCGGTCGCGTCGGCCGGTCTGTTCGTCCCGTCCGGCAAGGCGAGCTATCCGAGCGTCGCCTACCAGCTGGCAACACCGGCGACGGTCGCCGGGGTCGAGCAGCATCGTCCTCGTCGTTCCGCCGATTCCCGGGACGCGACGACGCAGCGTCGATCCGGCCGTGCTCGTCGTGTGCCGCAAGCTCGGGATCACCGACGTGTTCCGGGTCAACGGGCCGGCCGGCGTCGCCGCCATGGGGTTCGGCACCGAGTCGATCCCCCAGGTGCGGATGATCGTCGGTCCCGGGTCGCCGGCGGTGACGCTCGCCCAGATCGAGATGCAGCGCTACGGCGTGACGACGATGATGCTGCTCGGCCCGACCGAGAGCGTGGTGATCGCCGACGGCAGCGCCGACCCGACTCGCCTCGCCGCCGACCTGCTGATCGAGGCCGAGCACGGCACCGACTCGACCGTCGTGCTGCTCACGCCCGACGAGGCGCTCGCCGTCGCGGTCGATGCCGAATTGGTGCCCAGCTCGCCGACCTACCGCAAATCCGGGCCACGGCGGCCCGAGCATCGCTCGGCGTCAACGGCGGCTGCGTCGTCACCGCCGACCTCGACGAGGCCGTCGCCATCGCCAACCGCATCGCCCCCGAGCACCTCCAGGTCGCCGTCGACCCGCGATGCGAGAGCGGCGACGTCGACACGCTGGTCAACGCCGGCGAGATCCTCGTCGGCCAGGACACACCGTTCAGTGCCGCCAACTTCGTGATCGGATGCCCGGCCTCGTTGCCGACGTCGGGGTTCGCTCACGTCTCGTCCGGGATCACGGCGATGACGTTCATCAAACGCACCGCCGTGGCCCGCGCCGACGACGTCGGCGCTCAAGCGGATGGCGCCGTCGGTGATCGCCCTCGCCGATCACGAGGGCTTCCCGGCCCACGCCGCGGCGATCCGCCGCCGGGCCAGGCAGCCCTGACGCGACGCGGTACGTTTCGGCCAGGCGGTGCCGAGGGAGAACGCATGGCAACGATCAACGAGGGGCGCTGGACGGCCGAGATCGAGGGTGACTTCGTCGTGTTCCTCATCGGTGCGCGCATCAACTCGAAGCTTCGGGCCGTCCAGGCCCTGATCGACCTCGGCGGCCGGAAGAACGGGATGCGGGCGATGCTCGACTACCTCACCGAGCATCCCGACAAGGGTCTCCTCGGCTACGAGACCGCAGGCTTCATGATCGTGCAGTACTGGCGATCGTTCGAGCATCTCGAGGCGTTCGCCAAGGACCAGGACGATCCGCACCTCGAGGTCTGGCGCCAGTTCTGGAAGCGCGTCGGCAAGACCGGCCGCACCGGGATCTGGCACGAGACGTTCCTCGTGCGGGCCGGCGAGTACGAGGCGATCTACGGCAACATGCCCGAGCGCGGCCTCGGCAAGGCGTCCAAGCTCGTCCGCGTCGCCGATTCGGTCGACGCCCGCCAGCGCCTGAAGGCCGCGCGACGCGGGGGAGGGCCAAAGCCCCTCCCCTCGGACCCCCTCGTCGTGGCGCTCCGGACGGGCGCGAGCCTGCCCGTCCTCGCACCGGAATCGCTCACCCGGCGCTGTGGTCACGGCATACCGAGGCTCACGACCCCACGCCCTCGGACTAGGATGCACGCTCGGGCACGGCTCGAACAGGTTAGGCGGCGACGTGAGCGCGCCGTCGACGACGTCGACGGTGATCGTGCCGCCTTCGCTGACCTTTCCCTCGAGGAGCAGCATCGCCGCGGGGTCGCCGATCTCGCGCTGGATCACCCGCTTCAAGGGGCGGGCACCGAACGCCGGGTCGAAGCCCTCGCTGGCCAGCAGCGCCATCGCCTCGTCGGTGACGACGAGCTCGATGCGGCGCTGCGCCAGGCGATCTCGCCACTGCGCAACTGCTTGCCGACGATCGCGGCGAGGTCGGCCTCGGTCAAGCGACCGGAAGCGGATGATCTCGTCGACCCGGTTGATGAACTCGGGCTTGAAGAACTCGAGCGGGTCGCCAGGCAGGTTGCTCGTCATGATCAGCACCGCGTTCGTGAAGTCGACGGTGCGCCCCTGACCGTCGGTGAGGCGGCCGTCGTCGAGCACCTGCAGCAGCACGTTGAACACGTCGGGGTGCGCCTTCTCGATCTCGTCGAGGAGCACCACCGAGTACGGGCGGCGGCGCACCGCCTCGGTGAGCTGGCCGCCCTCGTCGTAGCCGACATACCCAGGGGGCGCGCCGATCAGGCGACTCACCGAGAACTTCTCCATGTACTCGCTCATGTCGATGCGCACCATCGCCTGCTCGTCGTCGAAGAGGAACTGGGCGAGCGCCCGCGCCAGTTCCGTCTTGCCGACGCCGGTCGGGCCCGAGGAACATGAACGACCCGATCGGACGATGGGGGTCGGACAGCCCGGCCCGGCTCCGGCGGATGGCGTTGGCGACTGCGGTGACCGCATCGTCCTGGCCGACGACGCGCTCGTGGAGGTGGTCCTCGAGGTGGATCAGCTTGGCGGCCTCGGCCTCCATCAGCCGGGTGACCGGCACGCCGGTCCACTTCGACACGACCTCGGCGATGTCCTCGGCGTCGACCTCCTCCTTCAGCATGCTGTTGTCGGCCTGCAGCTCGTCGAGGTGCGCCGTGGCATCGGCGATGCGCTTCTCGAGCTCGGGGATCCGGCCGTAGCGGATCTCGGCGGCGACGTTGAGGTCGGTCTCGCGCTCGAGCTGCGTCCGCAGCTCCTCGAACTCCTCCTTGAGGGTCCGGATCGCGTCGATCGCCTCATGCTCGGCCTCCCAGTGCCGCTTCATCGTGGCGGCCTCGGCGTTGAGCTCGGCGAGCTCGTCGTGCAACGCCTCGAGGCGCGCCTTGCTGGCCTCGTCGCTCTCCTTCTCGAGCGCGACCTGCTCGATCTCGAGCTGGAGGATCCGCCGCTCGACGACATCGATCTCCGTGGGCATCGAGTCGATCTCGATGCGCAGCTTGCTCGCCGCCTCGTCGACGAGGTCGATCGCCTTGTCGGGCAGGAAGCGGTTGGTCAGGTAGCGGTTGGAAAGCACCGCGGCGGCGACGAGGGCGGAGTCCTGGATGCGCACGCCGTGGTGCACCTCGTAGCGCTCCTTGAGGCCGCGGAGGATGCCGACCGTGTCCTCGACGCTCGGCTCGGCCACGTAGACCTGCTGGAAGCGGCGTTCCAGCGCGGGGTCCTTCTCGACGTGCTTGCGGTACTCGTCGAGCGTGGTCGCGCCGATCATGCGCAGCTCGCCGCGGGCGAGCATCGGCTTGATCATGTTGCCGGCGTCCATCGCTCCTTCGGCGGCGCCGGCGCCGACGATCGTGTGCAGCTCGTCGACGAACGTGATGATCTCGCCGGCGGCATCGGTGATCTCCTTGAGCACCGCCTTGAGCCGCTCCTCGAACTCGCCGCGGTACTTGGCGCCGGCGACCATCGCCGACAGGTCGAGGGCGACGATGCGCTTGTTCTTCAGTCCCTCGGGGACGTCGCCGTCGGCGATGCGCTGGGCGAGACCCTCGACGATCGCCGTCTTGCCGACGCCCGGCTCGCCGATCAGCACCGGGTTGTTCTTGGTCCGCCGGGACAGCACCTGGATCACGCGGCGGATCTCGTCGTCGCGGCCGATGACCGGGTCGATCTTGCCCTCGCGGGCGCGGGCGGTGAGGTCCTGGCCGTAGCGCTCGAGCGCCTGGAACTGGTCCTCGGGGTTCTGCGAGGTGACCCGGTGCGAACCGCGCACCTCGGCGAGCGCGCGGAGCATCTCCTCGCGGTCGACCCCGAGGCGGTCGCTCATCGCCAGCAGCAGGTGTTCGACCGACAGGAAGTCGTCGCGCAGCTCGGACTGGATGCGCTGGGCGTCGTCGAAGACGGCGTTGACCTCGCGGCCGAGGCGTGGCTCGTCGCCGCCGTAGGCCTTGGGCAGCCGGGCGACCGCCTCGTCGGCGCGGTTGCGGATCATCAGCGGTGCCTGGCCGAGGCGGGCCAGCACAGCCGGGACGATCGTGTCGTCCTGGCGGGTGATGGCGGCCAGGAGGTGGTCGGGCGTCAGCTCAGGGTTGGAGTTGCCCTTCGCCAGATCGACGGCCGCGCTGATCGCTTCCTGCGTCTTCAGCGTCCACTTCTTGGGATCGAGGGCCATGAATCGAGTGTACCGAGGAGCCCAGATGTTGAGTCGCTCGTATCAACTTTTGTGCAGGGCGGATCCGGGCAGTCACGGGCAGTAGGCAACGACGATTCCGTCGTCGACGAGCCACGCCGACTCGCCGACGGTGACGAGCTCGCACCCGTCGCCGTCGATCGGCACGAACTCGTCACCGTCGCGAATCAACACCGGACCGTCTGGCGAGGCGCTGATGGCGACGCGGCCGTGGCGCAGGGCGTCGAGGACAGCGTCGATGGAGCGGTCGGCGCACTCCAGCCACGTCGTCGGCGCGCCGGGCTCACCGTCGGAGCCCGGACGGTGGAAGTCGCTTCCGCCGATCGCCCGCTTGCCGAACGACGCCAGTCGGTCAGGGCGGTCGAGTCGTGGCGGTCCCACGTCCAGTGCCACATCTCGACGAGATCGGCGGGCCCGGCCAGCGGCATCCGCCAGGCGCAGTCCCAGGCCCATGGATGGTTCACCGACATCACGCCTCCACGCTCGGTCGCCTCGGCCTGCCAACGGTCGGGCGGGTCGCGGAAGTCGATCCAGCCGATGGCGCCGAAGCAGTTGGCATGACCCATGTCGGTCGTGACCTCCTGGCCGGGAACGAGGAGGATCCCGGCGTGATCGCCCGCGGCGCCGAGGTGGGCATGATGACTGACGGTGTTGTGATCGGTGACGGCGAGCACGTCGAGACCCCGGGCGGCGCGCGCGCCGCCAGGTCGACCACCTCCAACGAGCCGTCGGAGTGGACCGTGTGGCTGTGGAAGTCGCCGGCCAGCCACTCATGGCCGGGCGCGGCGGGAAGGCGGCAGCCGGCGGGCGTTCCGGACGGGGTGGCAACGGTGGTGGCGGGCGGGGCGTCGGGTGGTTGGTCCGGCGTCGAGATGTGCACGGCGACGTCGACTCCGCCGGGCGCGACCCGGTGAAGGCCGAGGATGACCTGCCACGGCCCGCCGACGACGCCGGGCAGGTAGCCCGGCGTCGCCCACTGCTCGGTGACGACGACGTTCGTGCGTTCTGCACCCGACCACCCGCGGAACTGGTCCGGCCCGATCAACCCGAGGTCGAGGGTCGTCTCGCTGTGGTCGTACTCGAGGGTGACGGCCATCGCGCCGGCGCCGGCGGGTACGTCGACGACCAGGTATTGGTAGATGCTCTCGGCGCGGTCGCTGCGCGTGTAGTGGCGGGTCATTCTCACAGCAGCGCTCCGGACTCATGGTCGTAGAGCGGCACGCGATGGGTCGACGGCGCGAGGGCCACGGTGGCGCCGGGCTGTGGTTCGTTGCCTTCTTGGAACGGTCGCCTTGGTCGTGACGCCGCCGACGTCGACGGTCACGAGGAAGTCGGTGCCGAGGTTCTGGGTGATCGCCACGGTGCCGGTGACCGGGCCGGCACCGTCGATGGCGACGTACTCCGGGCGGATGCCGTAGAGCACCTCGCGACCCGCAGCGGCGGTGGTCGGTCGAGCGGGAGCGTGGAGCTACCGACGTCGACACCGTTGCTCGTGATCATGCCGGGGATCAGGTTCATCGGTGTCGAGCCGATGAACCCGGCGACGAACACGTTGGCGGGACGGTGGGGAACAGCTCGGTGGGGGTGCCGACTTGGCGGATGACACCGGACTCCATCACGGCCATGCGGTCGGCGAGGGCGAGCGCTTCGCTCTGGTCGTGGGTGACGAAGATCGCGGTCGTCGCCAGCTCGCGCTGTAGCTGTTTGAGGAACGTGCGTGCCTCCAGGCGCAGCCGAGCGTCGAGGTTGGAGAGCGGCTCATGGAACAGGAACACGTCGGGCCGGGTGGCGATGGCCCGAGCCAGGGCGACCCGCTGCTGCTGGCCGCCGGAGAACTGCGCCGGTCGACGGTCCATCAGGTGGCCGAGGGAGAGGTTGCCGCCGGCTGCCTCGGCCTCGGAGCTGCGCTCGTCGCGGCCGACGTGCTTGATCTTGAACGGGTAGGCGATGTTGTCGCGCACGGTCATGTGCGGGTACAGGGCGTAGTCCTGGAACACCATGGCGACGTTGCGGTCACCGGGTTGCAGCTCGCGTGACGTCGCGCTGGCCGATGAGGATCGTGCCGGACGTCGCCGCCTCGAGTCCGGCGATCGTGCGTAGCAATGTCGTCTTCCCGCATCCCGATGGACCGAGCAGGGCGAAGAACTCGCCGTCGTTGATCGTCAGATCGAGAGCGTCGAGAGCGGTGACCCCGTTCGGGAACACCTTGGTGAGCGACGCAATCTCGATACCGGGCATTAGCGCGACCCCTCGGTGGGGGGATGCTTCGTGCGGCCGCAGGCCGCCCCCTTCGAGCTCGTCCGAACGGAGAGAGCGAGCGCAGCGAGCGAACGAGTGAGGGCGAAAGCGCATCAGCGCTTGATACCGCCATGGAAGCGGAAGCCGTAGCGCTTGTTGACGAACCAGTAGAGCACGAGGATCGGGATCGTATAGACGAGGGCGAACGCCGCCAGCGGGCCGAGATCGGTACCGCCGCCTTCGTCCTGGAACGTGTACATCAACACGGCAGCGGGGCGTCGACCCGGGCCGCCGAAGAGGATGAACGGGACGAGGAAGCTGCCCCAGACCTGCACCGCCGTCCAGACGCCGATGACGGCCAGCCCCGGACGGATGACGGGCACGACGATGTGGCGCAGCGCTTGGAACGACGAGGCCCCGAACACGCGGGCCGACTCCTCGTAGCTGCGCGGGATCGAGTCGGTGAAGTCCTTGAGGATGAACATCGCCGCCGGCAACAGCCCGCCGGCGAGCGCCAACCAGATTCCCTGATAGGTGTCGATCAGGTCGAGCTCAAACATCAGCAGGTACAGCGGCAAGATCGCCGCCGTGCCGGCGACGACCGACGACAGCAGCAACAGCAGGTAGAGGAATGTGTCGCGGCCCGGAAACCGGATACGGCTGAGGGCGTAGGCCGCGGGCGCACCGACGAGGACGACGATCGTGACCGTGCCGAGCACCAGCAGCGCCGAGATCCCCAGGGACTTCGGCACATCGGTGCGCTCGACGAAGACCTCGTGGAAGTTGTCGAGTGTCGGCCGTGACGGCTTGGCGGCCAGCGTCGCGTCGCTGTTGAACGGGGCGAACACCAACCACAGCATCGGCAGGGCGAAGAACATCCCGAGCAAGGAGGCGAACCCGGCGAACGCCACCCGCGAGGCGAAGGACCGCGGGCTCACCCGCGCTTCCTTCCAGCCCGCAGATAGAAGCTGGCGATGACGAGGTTGATCGCCATGATGATGGCGGCGATCGCCGCGCCGTAGCCGAATCGAGTCTCGGCGCGGAAGGCCTCGTAGTAGAGGTACACAGGCAACACCTCGGTGCGCCGGCCGAGGCCGCCGCCGATGAGCAGGAAGGGCCCGAAGTCGTTGAACGTCCACAAGCTGATCAGCAGCAGGTTGGTGAGGATGTAGCCCTTGATCGAGGGCAGCACGACACCGGTGAGCTGCTGCCACGTCGAGGCGCCGGCCAGCCGCGCCGTCTCGAGGTACGACGGCGGCAGTGAGTTGAGGGCGGCGCCGAAGAGCAGCATCGAGAAGGCGGTGCCGCGCCACGTGTTGGCGACGACGATCGACAGCAGCTCGTAGTCGATCAACCACTCCGGATTGAACGGCAGCAACAGGTTGAGCGTGCCCTCCTCGTCGAGGAAGGCTCGCCACAGGCGGGCGACGACGGTGCCGGGGATGATCCAGGCGAAGACGATGAGCAGTTCGAGGACTCGGCGCACCCAGCTGTGCCAGTTGCGGAACATCCATGCCAGCGTGAAGCCGAGCACCGCCTGACCGATGATCGCCGAGCCGACGACATATTGCAGCGTCGTCCGGAGCGACTGCCAGAACTGCTCGTCGCTGAGGGCGTCGCGATAGTTCTCCAGCCCGACGAACTCGGGATGGATGGCGGTGACCCCCGTCAGCGTGCGGTTGGTGAGCCCGAGGTAGAGCGTCCACACCGCCGGGACGACGAGGAAGATGGCGACGACGATCGCCGCCGGCCCCACGAACGCCATCGCTCCACGAGTACCGAACAGCTCGCCGCCGGAGTTGCTACCCCGGCGGCGACGCTGTGCGGGTTCAACGGCCGCGACGACTGGGGCGTCAGCCATTCACCGAGGTCGCATCAGGCCTCGGAGCCGGCGATTGCGTCGGCACCGACGATCTCCTCGATGGCCGTTTGGTACTGAGCGGCGGCGTCCTCGGGCGACGTGCCGGTGACCACCGACTCGACAGCTTCCTGCAGGGCAACCGAGACCTGCGGGTACTCGGCGAGCGCGGGGCGGAAGTGGGTCAGTGGCAAGACCTCGTCGGCCATGAACGCCAGCATCGGGTCTTCGGTGAGCACCTCGGCGTTGACGTCCTCGCGGTTCGTGATGCGTGGCTGGCCACCAAGGCCGGCCGTGACCTGTTCGGCGCTGTTCATGAACGTGAGCAACGCCCACGCCTCGGCCGCGTGCTCGGTGTTCGGGTTCATCGTCCACACGCCGCCGCCGGACATCGACGCCCCGTCGAGCCCGCCGAGTGCACCACCGGCCTCGTAGGCAGGGATGATCGCCCAGCCGACGACCTCGTCGCGGTTCTCCATGGGAAACAGCGCTTGTTCGGGATCGGGGTGGACGACGGACCGCCAGAAGTAGTCACCCTCGATGAGCATGCCGACCTCGCCGTTGGCGAACGCCTCGAACGAGCGATCACGGCCGTCCTGGAGCAGCTGCATGTCGGCGTCGCCGAGCTCCTCGTCGCCGTAGATCGTGGCATAGGTGCCGAGCATCTCGATCATGTCCTCGGTGCCGCCGGTCCACAGGCCGGCCTCTTCGTCGTAGACGGGCGAGCCGGCGGCGGCAAGCAGCGGCAGGGCGCCCTGCATCGTCGTCGCCTCGCCCATCGACACACCACCGTTGAGCTGGATCGGGATGACGTCGGGGTTCGACTCCTTGATCGTGCGCGCCGCTTCGAGGACCTCCTCGATGGTCGCCGGTTGCCAGTCTTCGGGCAGGCCGGCGGCAGCGAAGATCTCCTTGTTGAAGTAGATGACCCGTCCGTCGGTGCCCTGCGGGATCCCGTACCGGGCGCCCTCGAACATGCCGTTGGCCTGAACCGCCTCGTTGATCTGGGCCCAGCCTTCCCACTCCTCGACTTCCGGTCCGACGACGTCGGTGAGCGGTCGGATGTACTCGGCGGTGGCGAACTCGCCGACCCAAATGCCGTCAATCGACATCACGTCGGGACCCTCACCCGAGCCAAGATCGAGCGCCATCTGCGTCTTGTAGTCCTCGTCGTCGACACCTTGACCTTCGAACGACACCTCGACGGGCGTCCCAGCCGCTTCCATCTCGGCCTCGAAGGCGGGGATCAGTTCGTCCTCGATCCAGATCGCGGCGCGCTCGTTCTTGCCGCCACGGATCGAGTTGTCGAGCAGCGACAGCTGCACCGGCTCGGACGACGAGTTCGGCGCGGCCGCCAGCACTGCCGACCCGGTGGCGAGCAACCCGACGACGCCGCCGGTGAGGGCGACCGTGAGTCTGGACGATCTCTTCATTTGGCAGTGCTCCCTTTCATGTCCGGCGCGCAGCGGTGCGGCCCGACGAGGTGATGTTCAACGGCGGCACCTTATGGACCGGCGCGCGGCGGCGCAACGCTCACGGTGTCAAGCGAGTGTGTCGTCGGGCACCTCGGCGCCCCACCGATGCATCCCGGCCTCGATCCGCCGATTGAGTCGTTCGAGCACGTCGACGCGGGCGAAGCGCTTCTGCTCGGCGGCGATCACGTCCCACGGCGCCAGCTCGTGATCGGTGCGGGCGAACACGTCCTCGGCGGCTTCGTCGTAGAGGCGGTTCTTCTCCCGGTTGCGCCAGTCCTCCTCGGTCAGCTTCCAGCGCTTCAGCGGGTCCGCCTGCCGCCCATCGAAGCGGGCGAGCTGCTGCGCCTCGCTGATGTGCAGCCAGAACTTGACGAGGATCAACCCCTCGAGCACCAATGTGCGCTCGAAGCCGACGATCTCCTCGAACGCCCGCGTCCACTGCTCCTCGGTGGCGAAGCCCTCAACGCGCTCGACGAGGACGCGGCCATACCAGCTGCGGTCGAAAACGCACATCCCACCGCGACCAGGAATCTCTCGGAAGAAGCGGCGGAGGAAATGATGGCGCTTCTCGTCGGACGTTGGAGCGGCGTACGACCTGACCGTGTAGTGGCGGGGATCCAGGTTCTCGACGATGCGCTTGATCGCCCCGCCCTTGCCGCTGGCGTCGGGGCCTTCGAGCACGACGAGCAATCCGGGGCCAATCTCACCCGACCCGAGTTGGCCGCCGAGGTGGAGCCGCAGCTGGAGCAACCGCCGCTGGGCAACCTCGACGCGCCGCTCGTACTCGCGGCGTCCCAGCCGCTGCGCGAGGTCGAGCTGGTCGAGTCTCTTCGGCGGGCCCACCATCTGCGATGCTACGTGGATGGCGCCGCGGCTACGAGTGGGACTCGTCGGCGGCGGACCGTGGGCGCGCCGTGTTCACGCGCCTGCCATCGCCGCTCATCCTGAGTTCGAACTCACCGGTGTCTGGACCCGACGGTCCGCCGTCGCCGGCGAACTCGCCGCCGACCACGGGGCCTCCGCCTTCGAGGAGGTCGGCGCGTTGATCGATGTCGTCGAAGTCGTGGCGATCTCCGTGCCCCCCTCGGTGCAGCCGGACATCGCCGTGGCGGCCGCCCGGGCGGGGCGCCACGTCATCCTCGAGAAGCCGATCGCCGACTCGCTCGACGGCGCCGCGCGCCTGGCCGATGCCATCACCGCTGCTGGTGTCGCCAGCCTCGTCGTCCTGACGTCGCGCTTCGCGCCGGAGACCCGACGATGGCTCGCCGACATCGACGCCGGCGGCCCGTGGAGCGGTGGCAACGCCCGTTCGCTGTCGGGCACGCTGCTCGGCGGCGAGTTCGCCGGGTCGGCGTGGCGGCAGGAAAGCGGTGCCCTGCTCGACATCGGGCCGCACGTGTTCGACCTCCTCGACGCCGCCCTCGGGACGATCGTCGACATACGCGCGGCGACGTTCAACGAGCCCGACCTGTGGCAGGTGGTCTGTGCGCACGATGGCGGAGCGACGAGCACGGCGTCACTGTCGATGCGACTACCGATCGATCCGTCGGTGCTCGAGTTCGACGTGTACGGCAGCGCCGGACGCCTCTCCCTGGGCGCACTCGGGGCACCGCCACTCAAGTGCTACGGAACGCTCCTCGACGAACTGGCGGGGATGATCCGCTCCGGCACCACCATTCACCCGTGCGACGTTCGCCGCGGGCTCCACGTACAGCGGGTCATCGACAAGGTACGGGCGGCCAATCGATCTGGGGCGCCAGTTCGGACGGTGTGATTCCGAGCAGGCCGAGCTCGAGCGGTGTCCGCATGCGGCGGGCCGAGCACGATCGTCCTCACCTCAGTGATGGTACCGATGACGTGTCAGCCCGTGGCGAGGCCGATTAGCGGGCTGAGCCCGTTGGCAGCGCCACTTCGAGGGCGTCGCCCGTGTCGACCACCTCCATCGACGCGCCATCCGGTGACTCGAAGACAAGGCGATGATGCCTCGCGGCGAACCAACCTTCGACCGGTGACAGGCTCACGACGGTGACGCCGTGTTCGGTGCGCACGCGGTATCGGCGCAACGCGGACCCCCCGCGCCGGTAGTCGAAGGTCTCTCCGTCGTCGTCGTAGATCGAGCCGGCACCGTCACCCGGGAACACGCGGAGGGTGAGCGGCTCGTGGTCGGTCATTCCATCGTCATCAACGGTGGCCAGTGGTACGACCGTCCCGCCGCGACCGAACAGCGGGAGACGCTCCAACGGGGCGGCGACCGATGCGTCGACGGGCCCCTCGTATGCCTCCCCGCTCCACCAGTCGTACCAGCGTCCGGCCGGGAGGTAGAGCGTCGCGCTACACGTTGTCCGGCGTGGCAGACGGGTGCAGCCAGCATCGCATCGCCGAGCAACACCTCGTCCTCGATGAGCGCCGCACGCGGGTCGGCGAAGAACTCCCACAGCAACGGGCGCAGGATCGGCGAACCCTTCGTCGCCGCTTCGTGGAACAGCGTGTACAGGTACGGCCGCAGCTCGGCACGCAGCCGGAGGGCCGCTCGGGCGACTACTTCGACGTCAGCGCCGAACTCCCACGGTTCGTTGGGACGGTTCCGCACGTGCGAGTGACCGCGCATCAGCGGATACAGCACCCCGGCTTGGATCCAGCGGGCGAACAACTCCGGGGTGGCGTCGCCCCAGAATCCACCGATGTCGGCGCCGACAAACGGGACGCCGGACAGGCCGAGGTTGCACAACATCGGTAGCGACAGCTGCAGATGCTCCCACGACGACGTGTTGTCGCCGGTCCAGATCGCGGCGTAGCGCTGGATACCGGTGCACCCGGAGCGGGAGAGGGCGAACGCGCGGCGGTCTGGGCGCAGACGTGTCATCGCCTCGGCGGCCGCCCGGGCCATCGACAGCCCGTAGACGTTGTGCACATCGGCGTGTCGGACAGGGCGGTCCGGCGGACCGTGCACCGCATCGCCGGGCATCTCGACGACCGAGGCGACGATCTCGGCGCCGACTGGTCCGTCGTAGATCGCCGGCTCGTTCATGTCGTTCCAGATCCCGGCGACACCGGGACCGACGAGGGCCGCGTGCAGATCAGCCCACCAGGCGCGGACATCGGGGCGAAGGAAATCGGGGAACACGCAGCGCCCGGGCCACACGTAGCCGGTGACCTGCTCGCCGCCAGCATCACGCACGAACGCGTCGCGGCTGAGGCCGCCGTCGTACACCGGGTTGCCGGGCTCGAGCTTGACGCCGGGATCGACGATCGCCACGCACTGCATCCCGCGCTGCCCGAGCTCGGAGATCAAACCTGCTGGATCGGGGAAGCGCTTGGTGTCCCAGGTGAACACCCGGTGGCCGTGCATGTAGGAGATGTCGAGGTGGATCGCGTCACAGGGCAGTCGCCGGCGGGCGAACTCGCCGGCGACATCACGCAGCCTTGCCGCTGAGTCGTACCCCCAGTGCGACTGGTGGTAGCCGATCGCCCATCGAGGCGGCAGCTCGATCCGGCCGATCAGGGGGGTGAGTCGTTCGAGCACCTGCGCCGGGTCGTCGCCGTGGACGACGACGTAGTCGAGCTCGCGGCCGGCCACCTCCGCCGACCAGGTCTCCGCGTCCCGGTCGCCCGTGATCCAGCGCCCAGCCAGGTGTGTTGAGCACGAACCCGTAGACGACGCCCGGGCGGTGAGCGAGACAGACGGGAACCGAGCAGTACATCTCGTCGGTGTGCGGTCCGTATTGGCGGGCGTTGACGTTCCAGAACGTCTTCGTTCCCGCCGTCTGGTCGAGGGTCGCGCGCTCGCCGAAACCCGAGTGACGCTCCTCCGGATGCCGCCGTTTGCACACGCGGACGCGTCCCTCTTTCCAGCTCACCGCCCCGGCGCCGGCGTCAGCGGCGATCTCGACACTCTCTGTGGTGACGAAACGGATGGCACCGGTGGCACGGTCGATCTCGGCAGTCAACGATCCGGACCCGACCACGACGCGGTCGCCGTCCTCGCTGACCTTGACGCCCGCCGCCGCGCCCCCGAGTATCAAGACGTCCCAGTCGGCCGTCTCGCGCCACGCACCGTCAGGAGAGACCCGAACGCGCACCACGCCGTCGGCGAGTGCTTCGATTCGTTGAGCACCTCCGTCGCACGTCAGCTCCGCCCCACCGTCAACCGGGGCGACGCCGGTTCACCGCGCCGAGCCTCCTAGACGAATCGGGCAAGGAGCGTCACCGCCTTCTCCAGACCATCGTCGGCGGTCAGCAGCCGGTCCTCGTGCTCGATCGACACGGCGCCGTCGTATCCGGCAAGGCGTAAGGCGGCGATGATGTCACTCCACAGTCGTTCGCCGTGGCCGAGGCCAATCGTTCGGAACAGCCAGGCCCGCGCATCGACATCGGCGGCCGGACGAGTCTCGAGAACACCGTTGATGGCGATCCTGTCGGCGATCAGCGACGTGTCTTTGGCGTCGACGTGGGCGATGACGGCGTGCTCGCCGAGGTGACCGATGGCGACGAGGGGATCGATGCCCTGCCAGAACAGGTGGCTCGGGTCGAAGTTGGCGGCGAGCGCCGGGCCGCACGCCTCGCGCAAGCGCAACAGTGTCGCCGGGTTGTAGACGACGAAACCAGGGTGCATCTCGATGCCCACGGTGACACCGTGGTCGGCAGCGAAGACCGCCTCGGCGGTCCAGTAGGGGATCACCCGCTTCTCCCACTGCCATGCGAGGGTGTCCGAGTAGTCCGTCGGCCACGAGCAGGTGACCCAGTTCGGACGAAGCGCCCCGTCGTGATCGCCGGGGCAGCCGGAGAAGGCGTTGACGACACTCACGCCGAGCTCGGCGGCGAGGCGCACCGTCGCCCGCCACGTGTCGTGAGCGGCGCTGGCGATCGCCCGATCGGGGTGCAACGGGTTGCCTTGCTGGCTGAGCGCGCTGATCTCCAGCCCGCGGTCCCCGACCGCCCGCCGGAACTCGTCGAGGGCGGCGCCGTTGGCGAGCAGCTCATCGGGCCGGCAGTGGGCGTCGCCGGGGTAGTTGCCGGTGGCGATTTCGACGGTGTCGAGGCCGAGGGCGACGGCGCGATCGAGGGCCCGCTCGAACGGCCGGTCGTGGAACACGGCGAGAAACACACCGAGTTTCACGGGCGAACCCGGGAAAGAAGCGGACGCAGGACCGCCGAGCCCTGGGCGAGGGCCTCCATCGGGTCGCCGCGCAGGTTGCACTCGAGGGCCAGCCAGCCGTCGAAGCCGATGTCGTGGAGGGCGCCTACAATCTCGGCGAAGTCGACGTGCCCTGTGCCCGGTTGCCAGCGTGCGCTGTCGCCGAGTTGGACGTGGCCGACGAGCTCACCCGCCTGGCGCACTGAGTCGGCCGGGTGATCCTCCTCGATGTTCATGTGATACGTGTCGACGACGAGCTTGACGGTGTCGATGCCGGCGGCTCGGCAGAGCACAGCTCCCTGCTCGAGGCGATTGATCATGTGGTCCTCGTACCGGTTCAACGGCTCCAACAGCACCTCGACGCCGACTGCTGCTGCGTGCTCGCCGAGCTCGGTCAGCGCAGCGACGAGCACGTCGACGTCTGCCTCCTCGGTGCGCGGCGGTGGCGTGAACGGCGGCAGCTTCCGCGTGTACATCCCGTAGGCCGCCGGCGTCACGACACCAACGCCGCCAAGCTCGGCGATCACCGACAGCTGAGACTTCAGGTTGGCCACGGCGTCGTGGCGGAGATCGGCGTCGAAGTCGCCGATGAAGTGGCCCATCGCCACACACACGCTGGAGAACACGACGCCCGCCGTGGCAGCCCGGCGAAGCTCGGGCAGGCGCTCGCGCAGAGCGAAGTCGGGTGGACCGTGCAGCTCGATCCCGTCGTAGCCAGTGCGCCGGGCACTGTCCCAGCGCTCCATCAGTGTGTCGCCGGGGAGCAGCCGTTCCTGGCACGCCAAGCGCATCATCGCTGAACCGTCCTCTCCCGGGCACCGCCCGGACCCGCCGTGAAGTCGAGCACCACCTGCACGGCATCCTCCGGCGACTCGGCGAGGAGGGCGAAGGCGGCAGCCACGTCGGCTGCGGCAAACGTATGGGACACGAGCGAGGCGACGTCGAGCCGGCCGGCCGCGGCGAGCTCGACGACGGTGCGCTCGAGCCGGGCCACGTTCCATCGATGATCCAGCTCGGGGCTGGTGCCGGAGATCTGCGAGCACACGACGGCGATGCGGTTGTGGTGGAACTCCTCGCCGAGGAACAGCCCGATGGCCTCACCCTGGGGAAATCCGGACGCCACCACGCGGGAGTTGTACGCGGTGGAGCGGATCGCCTCGTGCAGTGCTCGATAGGAGCCGCTGATCTCGATCGAGACGTCGGCGCCGCGACCAGACGTGATGTCCTTGATCAGCTCCGCCGGTTGCGTGACGGTGAAGTCGACGACGTGCTCGGCGCCGAAGCGGCGGGCGAGGTCGAGCCGCCGGGGGATGGCATCGACGGCGACCACGGTGGCCCCGGCGAGGCCGAGCAGTTGGGTGACGAGCAGCCCGGGGACGCCTTGGCCGAAGACGGCGACGACATCGCCGACTCGCGGTGCAGCGTCGTGGACGGCGTTGAGGGCGATCGCCCCGATGCGGGCGAACACACCAATCACCGGGTCGGCGCCGGCAGGCAGCACGCGAGCGGCGGCCCACTCCGCGTCGGCCACGTGCTCGCTGCGATGCCCCCACACGCCGTACACGACATCCCCGACCGTGATGCCGGCAGCCTCGGGACCGATCTCGGCGACGCGGCCGACCTCCTCGTATCCCCAACCGTCGATCGGGTATGGGTGCGTGGCGTCGCCGTCGACGAAGAGCCGGCGGGCACCTTCCCATCGCTTGCGGGTGTACGGGTTGGTTCCCGAATAGGCGGTGAGTTCGGTGCCGGCGGAGATGCCCGACAGCGACGTGGCGATGCGCACGCCACCGCTGTGCAACGGCGGGTCTGGGTACTCGACGAGGGCGACTCGGCCGGGCTCTTCGAACCTCACGACATGTCCCACGGCGACGCTCCTCCTAGCTCCGCCCGGCGACCGGCTCGGCGGTGGGCAGGCCGGTGATCGCGGCGACCATCGCTGCCGTGTGTTGGGCCGCGGCTGCCGGTCCGGCACTACCGGTGAGCACCGTCTCGAGCATCGCCTGCAGCTGCGTCGAGACCCGCGAGTAGAGGGGAAGCCACGGCCGCGTGACGGCGCGTTCGATGATCTCTCCGGCGCGCCAGAGGAACGGAAGATCGGCGCCGGCGAGGGCGATCGCCGAGCGCCGTGACGGGATCCGCCCGGAGCGGCGGGCGGCGGCGGCAAGCGCTGCGGGGGCCACGGCGCGCTCGATCAACTGCATCGCCGCCTTGGGGTGCGCCGCCTGGCGGAACACGGCGAAGATCATCGCCCCGGCGACGCTCGCCTGCTGACCGTTCGGCCCGGCGGGGATCGGAGCGAACCCGAAGTGATCCCAGACGCCCTGGGGTCCGGCGCCCGTGCGGACGGCGAGCGTCTCTGCCTCGTAGGTCCCGCCGACCGACAACGCCGCCTGGCCATCGGCTAGGAGGTGGATCGGACGGTCCCACTCGTAGCCGACGGCGGTCGGCGGCAGAACACCCTCGGTCACGAGGCGGCGCAGGAAGCGCAGGGTCTGGGCAGTCGCTGCCGAGCCGACGCCGATGCGGTCGTCCTCGAGCACGTTCGCTCCGTTGGAGGCGAGGAAGCCGATCAAGCAGTAGGACGTCGTTTCTCCCCCTGCGGTGCCACCGGGGAGCGCCATGGGCGCCGGCTGGGTCGTCTGCAAGACACGGGCGACGTCGAGCAACTCGCTCCACGTCGCAGGTGCGTCGAGATCGTGTTCCCTCAATCTGCGCCGGTTGAACCACAACCCGGCCATCTCGGCGAACGCAGAGACCCCGAACGTCTGCCCGCCGTAGCGATCGGCGTCGGCGAGCGAGGCCAGGAAGTCGACATCGTGCTCCCGGTGGACCCACCGCGGGTCGAGATCGTCGAGGGGGTGGAGGAACCCGGCAGCTCCGAACTCCGGTGCCCACACGTGGTCGAACACGGCGAGGTCGGGTGCCTGGCCCTCGGCGACCGCATGGGTGAGCACACGGTGGAGCGCATCGCGGGGCACGCGGACGACGTTGAGATCGGTGCCATCGGCGGCGTCGCGGACGAGTTGCTCCCACGGGCCGTAGGCGGGAACGACGACGCGGATCTCGGTATCGTCGCGACGGCGGCCGAGCCACAGCGGGTTGACGAACGAGCCGCGGCGACGGTGACGGAGGATCACCCCTTCAGCCGCCAGCTCGGAAAGGGCGCGATTGACGGGGGTACGGCTGATGCCGTGCAGCTCGCACAGCTCGTGCTCGGTCGGCAAGCGGTCGCCGGCCGTGTAACGGCGTTCGAGGATGCCGTCCACGATCAGGGTCTTGAGCTGTTGGTAGATGGGAACCGGCCGCGCCGGATCGATCTCCATCGGCGCTCGAATGTAGCGCATTTGTCTTGATGATTTGTCATTCATTTGACATAGGTGCAGCGGGCGTGCTACGAACGTAGCGGCGCGAGCGGCGCGCCGCGCGGGAGGGGGTTCCGATGAATCGTCGACGTCTCGCCATCACCGGCTCGTTCGTCATTGCCTTGGTGGGCACCGGCTCGTCAGTCGGGGTCACCGCAGCGAGCGGCGAGGGCGGCTCGATCACGTTTTGGAGCACGCTGGTCGAGCCGGACCGTGTGGAGACGCAGAACCAGATCATCGCGGCGTTCACGGAAGCGACCGGGATCGAGGTCGAGCTCGTTCCAGTTCCCGAGGACGACCTGCCCAACCTGATCGTCACCAACGCAGCGTCGGGAGACCTCCCCGACGTCGTCCACCACCCGATCGACTTCTCGATCGGGTGGGCCGAGCAAGGCATCCTCGACGTCGAAGCTGCGGCCGCGGTGGTCGAGTCGCTGGGACGGGACACGTTCAACGAGCGCGCCTTGGCGCTGGCCAGTCAGGACGACCAGCCGGTGGCGGTGCCCGCCGATGGGTGGGGACAGCTCCTCGTCTACCGCACCGACCTGTTCGAGGAGGCCGGGCTGGAACCGCCGGACACGTTCGAGCAGATCCTCGCCGCCGCCGAGGCGCTGCACGGCGATGGGATGAACGGGATCACCGCCTCGACCGATCCCGCTGATGTGTTCACCCAGCAGACGTTCGAGTTCCTCGCCCTCGGCGCCGGGTGCAACCTGATCGAGGACGACGCGGTCGCCCTCGATTCGGAAGCCTGCGTCAACGCCATCGCCACCTACGCCGACCTGATCCAGAACTACAGCCCGGGCACGGTGCAGAACGTCGACACGACGAGGGCCACCTACTTCGCCGGCGAGGCGGCGATGCTGATCTGGTCGCCGTTCATCCTCGACGAGCTGGCCGGCCTGCGCAACGACGCCCTGCCGACGTGCCCGGAGTGCGCCGACAACCCACGCTTCCTCGTCGAGAACTCCGGCTTCGTCCCCGCCATCAGTGGGGGCGAAGGCACCGAGCCGGCGCAATACGGCCAGGTCTCGTACTTCGGCATCGGCACCGGAGCCGACACCGAAGCGGCGCAGCAGTTCGTCGAGTTCCTGATGAGCGACGGCTACGTCGACTGGCTGAGCATCGCCCCCGAGGGGATGTTCCCGATGCGCACCGGCACGGCCGATGAACCCGACAGCTACGTCGAGGGCTGGACGTCGTTGGAGTTCGGGGTTGACGAGCGCGTTCCGTTCGGCGAGGTGTACGGCGACGACGTGGTCACCACGCTGATCGATGGCACCAGCAACTTCCGGCGGTGGGGGTTCGAGGACGGCTACGGCGCGCTGGTGTCGTCGCTGTACACGAGCCTCACGATCCCGCAGACCCTCAGCGCAGTGCTCAACGAAGGCATGTCGCCCGAGGACGCCGCGGCCCAGATGCAGTCCGAAGCAGAGACCCAGCTGGAAGAAGTCGGCGGCGGGTGAACGAGGCGACGGCGCGGCGATGAGCGAAGCCGGCGCGCCGGCCGGCCTCACCGTCCCGCCGGGTCGGCGGCGGGCGCCCCGCTCGCTGGCCAAACAGGACGCGACGATCGCCTACGCGTTCGTCGCCCCAGCGTTGCTCGTCGTGCTGGTCGTCGTGGCCGTGCCGATTGCCTGGAACATCGCCCTCAGCTTCCAGGACCTGCGTCTCGTCGAGCTCCAGGACTTCAACTTCTTCAGCACCGACGTCTCTCTCGACAACTACCGCGAGGTCACGAGCGGCGACTTCAGCGGGCTGTTGCTGCGGACGTTCGTGTACGCCGTCGCCGGCACCACCGTCGCCATGCTCCTCGGCCTGTGGGCGGCACTCGTGGTGCGCCAGGCGTTCCGCGGCCGCCGGCTCGTGCGCGGTCTGCTGCTGTTCCCCTACGTCATTCCGGTGGTCGCCGCCGCCCTGCTCTGGCGAACGATGTTGAACCCGCAATACGGCATCGTCAACTCATGGCTGGAGAGCCTCGGCGGCCAACCGGTGAACTTCCTGCTGCAGAGCGACGGCGAGCTGTTCGGGTTCAAGGTGCCATTGGCCTTCACCGTCGTCGTGCTGTTCGAGGGCTGGCGCAGCTTCCCGTTCGCCTTCCTGTTCATCCTCGCCCGGCTCCAGGCGATCCCCCGAGAGCTCGAAGAGGCGGCTGTCGTCGACGGAGCGACGCCGCTGCAGCGCTTCCGCTACGTCCTGATGCCCGAGCTGAAGGCCGTCTTCGCGACGATCTTCCTGCTGCGGTTCATCTGGACGTTCAACGCCTTCGACGAGGTGTACCTCCTCACTGCTGGGGCGGCGGACACCGAGCTGGTCAGCATCGAGGTGGTCAACTGGCTGTTCGGGCGTCTCGACGTCGGCGCCGCCGCGGCACTGTCGATCGTCCTGGCAGTGACCTTGGGGATCACCCTGGCCGTGTACTTCCGCTGGTTCTACCCGAAGGAAGCCGCAACCTGATGAATCGAAACGTCGTCGAGGCCCGCACGCTCACCGTCTTCCGGTGGGTGAGCCTGGCGTTCTTCGTCTTCATCACCGCCTTCCCGCTCGTCTACATGATCTCGTTGTCGTTCAAGGACATCAGCAAGATCCTCCAGAACCCCTCCGACTTCCTGCCCAGCTGGGACGAGATCAGTGGGTTCGAGACCTACCGGTCCGTGCTCCGCGACGAGTCCAACGGCGGGTTCGGATTCGTCAGGTTCATCCGCAACAGCGCGATCGTGGCGCTGGCGACGGTGCTCATCACCGTGACGCTTGGAACGCTGGCCGCCTACGCCGCCGCCCGCTTGAACTTCTTCGGCAGGCGCCAGGTCAGTGTCGTCATCGTCCTCGTCTATCTGTTCCCCGCCATCGTGCTGGCGATCCCGCTGTTCGTCGTGTTCTCCCGGCTCGGGCTGCGCGACTCGCTGGGCGGTCTGTCGATCGTCTACCTGGCCCAGACGATCCCCGTGGCCATGTACATGCTGCGCACCTACTTCGAGACGGTTCCGCGGGAGATCGAGGAGGCGGCGCTCGTCGACGGCTGCGGACGGCTGGAAGTGATCCGCCGTATCACGCTGCCGTTGTCGGCCCCGGCCATTGCCTCGGTCTCGCTGTACGTGTTCATGATCGCCTGGAACGAGTTCCTGTTCGCCTTTCTCTTCCTGCAGGCCGACCGCGACCAGTGGACCCTTCCGCTCGGACTGCAGCAGCTCGACACCGCCGAGGTCGCCAAGACGGTGTTGATGGCCGGCTCGGTGATCATCTCGGTGCCGATCATCATCCTCTTCTTCGTGGCCGAGCGGTTCCTCACCGAGGGCCTCACCGCCGGCGGCGTGAAGGGCTGAGTCGCGGCTCAGTCCTCGGACCACGGGGTTCTCGGGCGCTCGATGCGGACGCCGTCGATGCTCACGTCGACGCGCTCGTTGAAGAAGCAGATCATCCCTTTCACGGCCTCGGCGTAGTTGTGCGGGTCCTCGTAGCTCCACGCCACGTCGCCCACGACGGTGCCGTCGACGTTCGCCGACCAATACGAGGCGTAGCCCTTGTAGGCGCAGGCGGTCCGCGTGTCCGTGTGCTCGAGCAGGTCCATCTGCACGTCCTCGCGAGGCAGGTAGTAGCGCGTCGGCAGGAACGTCTCGAACAACATCACCGAACGCGTCGAGTCGGCGATCGTCGTGCCGGCGATCTCGATGACGACCCGCCGTGAGCTGCGCCGGGTGTCGACCGTCCCGAACGGGTCACGGGCGTGGGCGACGAGGAGCTCGTCCTCCTCGCGCCATTCGTCGAAGGCGTCGAAGTCGATGACCGCGTAGCCCTCGAGATCGGGATCGTCGGCGACGAACGCCGCGTTGGGCAGACGGGTAGCGGCGGCGATGTCGAACGACTGGCCGTCGACGGTGTGCACAGCGAAGCCGGTCCGCGGGTCGAGCACCGGCGTGCCACTGACCTCGACGGCGAGCTCCTCGGCGGTGGCGGTCGTCGGCGGCGGGCTGGAGCGATGCGTTGATGTCGCCGATCGGTACCGCGTAGCTCGGGACGATCCGGCGGGGCTCCCACACGATCAGCGCACTGGTCGAGTCGATGACCGTGTCGTCACCGACGAAGGCACGGATCCGTTTGGCGGTCGGGTGGATGCGCAGCTCGGGGAGGGCGGCGAAGAAGTGCTGGGCGAGGTCGAGGGCCATCAGCCGACTTTGGCCACGCGCCTCGGCCCGATCAAGTTGGTTTCCGCGTGTCAGCGCCGCGGCTTGTCCGGTGTCCGCTGGCGGAGGAACTCCGGCGCCTCGCCGAACACGGCAACCGCCTGACGCAGCGGCACGAGGTCGCGGCGCTGGCGCCGCTCGGCCTCGGCCTGGGCATTCTTGGCCTGGGCCTTCGCCAGGGCGAGCTCGTCGCGCAGCCGGGCGTTCTCGGCCTCCAGCTCCATGACGCGGCGGATGCCTTCGAGGTTCATCCCCTCGGAGGCGAGTTCGGCGACGCGGCGCAACACCTCGATGTCGGCATCTGAGTAGCGCCGATTACCGCCCTGCGTGCGAGCCGGATTGAGCAGTCCGCGTCGCTCGTACTGGCGGAGCGTCTGCGGATGCATGCCGGCCAGCTCGGCAGCTACGGAGATGACGTACACGGCTCGGGTTCGTCGCTGACTGACCATCATGCGCTCACCTCGGCACGGGTGGCGTCGCGCAGGGCTTCGATCGCGGCGCGCTGCTCACGGGTGACCTGGCGTGGCACGGCGACGTCGATCGTGACGATCAGGTCACCAGTGCCCTTCGGAGTCGCGATCCCCTTGCCCTTGACGCGATGGCGGCTGCCGGACTGGGTGCCCGGCTTGACCCGCAGGACGACGTCGGGGCCGCGCAACGTCGGAACGCTGATCACGTCACCCAGGACGGCCTGCCAGAAGTCGATCGTGACCGCCACGGTGAGGTCGAGGCCGTTGCGGCCGAAGTGGGGGTCGGGCGCGACGTGGACCTCGACGAGCAGGTCGCCTGGGGGACCACCGTTGAAGCCCGGCCCACCACGACCCTTGAGGCGGATGACCTGGCCATCATTGACCCCGGCGGGAATGCGCGCCTGCACCTGACGGGCGCGCTGCTCGACACCACTGCCGCGGCACGTCGGACATGGATCCTCGATGATCGTGCCGACCCCGCCGCACCGCCGGCACGGCGACGAGAAGGAGAACAGGCCCTGGTTGTCGTCGACGACGCCGCGTCCACCACACTGCGGGCACAGCTTCGGAGAGGTGCCGGGCCGGGCGCCGCTGCCGTGGCAGGTCTCGCACTGGGCGTCGGTCGTGAGGTGCAGCGTCGTCGTCAGCCCGAAGGCGGCGTCGGCGAAATCGAGGGTCAGGTCGGCACGGATGTCGTCACCGCGTCGCGGCCCGACGCCGCTCGCGGCGCCGCTCGATCCGCCGCGAGCGCGGCCGAAGAGATCGCCGAACAAGTCGCCGAGGCCACCGGCACCACCCTGCATGTCGCTGACGTTGAAGCGGAAGCCCCCGCCGCGACCGCCAGCTGCCGTGCCCATCGGTCCGAGCCGGCGGACCTCGTCGTACTCCTTGCGCTTGGTGTCGTCGCCGAGCACGTCATAGGCGGCGGACACCTCCTTGAAGCGCTCCTCGGCAGCAGCGTCGTTGGGATTGCGGTCGGGATGAAGATCACGGGCGAGCTTGCGGTAGGCCTTGGTGATCTCCTTCGGAGAGGCGGTGTCGGGCACCCCGAGGACGCGGTAGTAGTCCTTCTCGAACCATTCGCGTTGTGCTGC
The DNA here is from genome assembly GCA_963732335.1 of Ilumatobacteraceae bacterium. Lineage (GTDB taxonomy): Bacteria > Actinomycetota > Acidimicrobiia > Acidimicrobiales > Ilumatobacteraceae > Desertimonas. The sequence continues at coordinate 32,934 of CAVSZO010000039.1, forward strand.
CATCTACTCCCGCCCCTTGCGCACCCCTTCAGTCTCGCGTGCGCACCATCGCCGGACGCAGCGTGCGCCCGTTCCACAGGTAGCCACTGCGCAACACCTCGGCGACGACCGGCTCGCCGCCGTCGCCCGGCTCGTGGGCGACGGCGTCGGCCAGGTTGGGATCGAACTGCCTTGCCGAGCAGATCGATCGGCTCCAGCCCGTGCTTGCGCAGCTCGGCGAGCATCAGGTTGAACAGCGGGCCGATCTCGTCGGGGTGCTGGACGTACGCCGCCTCGGTGGCGTCGAGCACCGGCAGCAACGCCTCGGCCAGGCGACCAGTTGCCCGATCGATCTCGGCGGCGAGATGCGTCGTGGTGCGCTTGCGGTAGTTGTCGAAGTCGGCCTGCAAGCGCTGGGCGATGTCCTTGAACTGGTCGCGCTCGTTGGAGAGCTCGTGGATCTCGGTGTCGATGGTGTCGGCCAACAACTCGTCGTCATCAGCCTCGATGACATCGGCCGTGTCGTCGCCCTCCCAGAACTCCTCGACGATGTCGGGACCGGCACCCAGTTCGCCCTCGATGCCGTCGAGGCGGTCGAGATCGTCGGGTTGCTCGCTCATGCCTGGGCGTTGGGTTCGCTGTCGTCGTCGACGACTTCGGCGTCGACGATCTCGTCGTCGCTCACCGATCCGGCTCCCGCCGACCCGGTCTGGCCTGACGCAGACGTGCCGGCGGCATTGGCGTCGCGGGCGGCGGCTTCATAGAGCTTCTGGCTGAACGCCTGGCTCGCCGACATCAGCGTCTCGCTCGCCGACTTGATCGCCGCCATGTCGTCGCCATCGAGTGCCTTCTTGAGGTCGGCCAGCGGCTGCTCGACCGCTTCACGCTCCTCGGAGGACACGCTCTCGCCTTGCTCGCGCAGCACCTTCTCGGTCTGGTACACGAGCGTGTCGGCGTTGTTGCGGACCTCGGCCTCCTCGCGCCGCTTGCGGTCCTCCTCGGCGTGGGCTTCGGCATCCTTGACCATGCGGTCGATGTCGTCCTTGGGCAGCGTCGACTGCCCGGAGATCGTCATCGACTGCTCCTTGTTCGTCGCCCGGTCCTTCGCCGACACGTGGACGATGCCGTTGGCGTCGATGTCGAAGGTGACCTCGATCTGCGGCACGCCGCGTGGCGCCGGCGGGAGATCGACGAGTTGGAACTTGCCGAGCGTCTTGTTGTACGTCGCCATCTCGCGCTCGCCCTGGAGGACGTGGATCTCGACCGACGGTTGCATGTCCTCGGCGGTCGTGAACACCTCGGTGCGCCGTGTCGGGATCGTCGTGTTGCGCTCGATCAGCTTCGTCATCACGCCGCCCTTGGTCTCGATGCCGAGCGACAGCGGCGTCACATCGAGCAGCAGGACGTCCTTGACGTCGCCACGCAGCACGCCCGGCCTGGATCGCCGCACCGACGGCGACGACCTCGTCGGGGTTGACCGACTTGTTCGGCTCCTTGCCGGTCAGGGCGTTCACCAGGTCCTGTACGGCGGGCATGCGAGTGGCGCCCCCGACGAGGATCACGTGGTGGAGATCGCCCTTGTTGACGCTGGCGTCCTTGAGCGCCTGTTCGAACGGAATTCGGCACCGCTCGATGAGGTCGGCGGTCATCTCCTGGAACTTCGAGCGGGTCAGCGATTCGTCGAGATGCAGCGGGCCGTCGGCCGTGGCGGTGATGAACGGCAGATTGATCTGCGTCTGCTGCACCTGGCTGAGCTCGATCTTGGCCTTCTCGGCGGCCTCCTTGAGCCGCTGGCCGGCCATCCGGTCGGCCGACAGGTCGACGCCGTGGGCAGCCTTGAACTGCTGGACGAGGTAGTCGATGACCCGCTGGTCCCAGTCGTCGCCACCGAGATGGGTGTCGCCGTGCGTCGACTTGACCTCGAACACGCCGTCGCCGATCTCCAGCACGGAGACGTCGAACGTGCCGCCGCCGAGGTCGAAGACGAGGACGGTCTCGTCCTGGGCCTCCTTGTCGAGGCCGTAGGCGAGGGCGGCGGCGGTCGGCTCGTTGATGATCCGCAGCACCTCCAGCCCGGCGATCTGGCCGGCTTCCTTGGTGGCGGTGCGCTGGTGGTCGTCGAAGTACGCGGGGACCGTGATGACGGCCTGGGTGACGGTGTCACCGAGGTAGCTCTCGGCGTCGCGCTTGAGCTTCTGCAGGATGCGCGCCGAGATCTCCTGGGGCGTGTAGCGCTTGCCGTCGACGTCGTCGCTCTTCCAGTCCTCGCCCATGTGGCGCTTGATCGAGCGGAACGTGCGATCGGGGTTGGTGATCGCCTGGCGCTTGGCCACCTCGCCGACGAGCACCTCACCGGCCTTGGAGAAGGCGACGACCGAGGGGGTGGTGCGCGAACCCTCGGCGTTGGGGATCACGACGGGATCGCCGCCCTCGAGGACGGACACGACGGAGTTGGTGGTACCGAGGTCGATACCGACGGCCTTGGGCATGGGCGTGCTCTCCTGCTTGCTACGGACTGCTAATTGCCGTCCACCCTAGGAGGCAGGAGGTTGATCATCAACATCGTGCGCAGATTTCTTGAGTCGATCCGACTCAAGTACAGCTCGCACGGCGGCCGCTGCCGGGGCGATGTCGGGGGCGAGGCGATCGAGCAGCGTCAGCCAGCCGGGATGGCGCGCCGCCGCCCGCCGGATGGCGTCGGCGGCACCGGCGAGATCGCCGTCGTGGGCGAGGGCGAGACCCGCCCAGAACAGCAGCTCGTCGGACTCCGGTGCCAACGTCGCGGCCTGCCGGTACAACGCCGCCGCTTCGTCGGTGCGTCCGGCGCCGGCGAGGTCGTCAGCGGCGCCGGCCAGCTCGTAGGCGCGCTGCAGGGTGAGCAACCGGCGCAGCTCGGCGATCGGATCCGTGTGGTCCTCGACCCGCAGGCTGACTCGCGTCCGCCAGGGCTCGCCCGACGCCGGGGCGACCACGAGCGCCGCCGACTGCCGGCCGCGGACGTCGCCGCCCTCGGCCTCCGCCGCCTCCAAGGCCGCCAGGAGTCGCGCCGCCAGGTCGCCATCTGCGCCGGCGAACGCCGCCGACATCGCCGCCGGAACCGTGGCTCGCGCCATCATGTTCGCCTGGCACGCCCAGTGCTCTCCGAGCACGTGCCCGGCCTCGGCGATGCAGCCGTCACCGGTGTGGGCGGCGACCCGGCCGCTGCTGTCGACGACGCCGACTTGGCGCATCGCCGACACCTCGTCACCCACCAATACGGCGGCGAGCGCCGACGTGGCGTCGAGTCCTTCAGCGAGACGATCGAGGGTGTTCGGCCCGTGGGCCGGCTCGACGATCGATTGCGTCGCCACTGCCCCGACGCCGGGACGCACCCACGGGCACAGCGCGCCGACCCCGAACCAATGCGACTGCACGGCGACCCCGAGCTCGCCCGTCGGCGGATCGAGGGCGACGATCGAGTACGTCCCATGTGGCCGCGGCATCGGACGGCCACCCTAATCAGCCAGTCGGTACGCGCTGTCGATCAGCTCGGCGAGTGGACGCTCGCCGTCGAGACGCAACGTCAGCCCGCCGTCGGTCCAGATCACGACGCTGTCGGCGCGGACGCGGCGATGTGGGGTCTGCAGCAAGTGCTCACCGGTGATCGCCACGCCGCCGTCTCCGAGATCGCGCAGTTCGATGACGTCGTTCGCACCGTCGGCGACCTTCTTCAGCAGATCGCCGCCGTCACCGGTGACGGTGAGCCACAAGGTCTCGCCGGTGGGCCAGCTGACGAGCACGCCGCCCTCGGGGAGCGTCCACCACTCACTCGGCGAGCCCAGCGCGCTGCGGTCGACGGACGGCATCGCCTGGCCGAGCACCTCGCCGGCGGCGGCGGGATCGATCCGTTCGGCGGGGTCGGTGAACGACGGCAGCCCGGTGGGATCGGCCGTGCGATCGATCTCGACCTCGATCCGCCCGGCACCGAACCAACTGCTGACCGCCCGCCGCGCCGGGGCGATGGCAAGCACTGCTCCGGCGATCACCGCAACCGCCACGGCGGCGGCGAGGAGCGGGCGGCGCCACCGCCGGACGGGTGCCGCTCGGGCCGGGCACCGCGGCGACCGCGCTGTCGACGACGAGATGCGCGCCGACGCTCGACAACACGGCAGCCAGTCGATCATCGTCGAGCCGCGCATCAGCCATCGCCGAACGCCTCCATCTTCAGTTCCGCCCGCAGCCGCGACATCGCACGCGACAGGCGCGACTTCACAGTGCCCGGTGGACAGTCGAGAACGTCGGCCATCTCCTGCTCGTTGAGCTGCTCGAAGTGGCGTAAGGCGATCACCAGGCGCTCGGCTGCGGCGAGGCGGTTGAGGGCAGCGACGACGACGTCGCGCTCACTCGCCGTGACCGTGTCGTCGACTGGATCGGAGATGGTGCCCAGTGGCCGGGCGGCAACACGCAGCTCGGCCCGGCGTCGACGCCACCAAGCTCGCCGCTGGTTGCGCGCCACGTTGGCGACGATGCGCAGGAACCACGGCCGGAAGCCCCGTTCGGGATCGACCGACGAGACCGCCCGCCAGCCGCGCTCGCTCGCCGCCTGCACGACGTCATCGGCGTCGGATCCGTCGCCGAGCACCACCGTCGCGACGCGGAGCGCGCTGTGGCGGTGACGGGCGACGAGCCCGCCGAAGGCCTCGGCATCGCCACCCTGGGCCCGCCGGAGGAGTCCCGCTTCATCGACCTCGATACGCCCGTCCTACACGATTCCATTCGCCGTCAGCGCGCCAACAGGTAGTCGACGAGGGCCTCGATCTCGTCGTCGGACAACTGCAGCACCGGCATGCTCACGCCGGGCATTGCTCTCGGCGAGATGAATGCCGACGGGTTGCGCATCGACATCTCGATGTACTCCTCGGCGGACATGCCCTCGACCCGCTCGCCCGCCCACGCCGGCGCGGCGGCCAGCGAAGGTCCGGTGTCGGTCAGTGACGCGCCGTCCGGTCCGTCATGGCACGCCGTGCACCCCTTGGTCGTGAACAGCGACGCGCCGTCGAGCGCCACCGTCTGGGGCTCGGTGTCCGGCCGGGCGGCGGCGGCGATCAACGACAGGGCGGCAGCCGCGAGGGCTGCCGCGCCGTAGACCGCGGCACGTGGCATCAAGCCGGGGCTGGCGCGGTCCGACGATGGCGGCGTGTCTTGCGGTAGCCGTGGGCGGCAAGCCCCGCCAACAGGACTGCCGACGTCGCGCTCCCCCACTGGACGACGTCCCACGTCCACGTCGTGCCACCCGGAGGCCCCGTGACCTCGAGCGTGCCGAGGTCGGCGGCGACGAACTGGCCGGTCACCTCCCACCGGTAGTCGCCGGCATCCGGCAACGTGATCGTGGCGACGTGGTGGCCGACGGCACCCTGCTTGAACTGCCTCGAAGCGGTGGGTCCTACCGTCCGGTCCGGTGAGCACGATGGCGAGATCGTTCGAGCTCTCCGGCGTCGTGCCGTGGCGCAGCACGGTGAAGCCGACCTCGACGTCTTCCCCGGCGTGCGCCGTGGGCGCCGAGTCCAGCGACACGACGACCCAACCTCCGGCCGACGAGGTCGTCGGCGCCCCGATCGCGAGCCCTACGGCAGCGACGATGAACGCAAGCAGTTTCCTCATGCCTGTCCTACACCGCTCCCCCCGACGCGGTTCCGTCTCGATCATTGGAGTGTTTCGTGTCATTGGAGTGCTACGCGCCGACACGCCCCGCAGCGAAACACTCCGTCGACGGCAAACAGTCCAATCAGAGGGCGGGGAGGTGCTCGGGGCCGAACGCTTCCGGGAGCAATTCGACCGAGCGTGAACGTGCGGCGGATGCCTTCAGGTCCGGCGGCGTGCACGGGCGTGTCGGGGGAAGCGAACTCGGCGAGGCGTTGACGGCAGCCTCCGCAGCACGTCGTCACCCGCTCGCCGTCGGCGATCGTGAGCACCTCGACGATCGACCGCTCGCCGGCCGTGACCATCGCCCCGATCGCCGCCGCCTCGGCGCAGATGCCCTCGGGGAACGACACGTTCTCGACGTTGCTCCCGGCGAAGATGCGGCCCGAAGCCGTGCGCACCGCCGCCCCGACCGGGAAGTGCGAGTACGGGGCATGGGCGTTGGCCTGGGCTGCGCGCGCCGCTTCGAACAGCTCGTTCTGGGACGCACCGGTCACCGGCGCAGCCTACGGATCGACTCGCTCCGTCAGAGCATCGCCAGGATGGCGGCGACCGGGTCGCCAGGATCGCCTGGGCGGACGGTGAGGTCCGGCGCCACCGGCGGCTCGTAGGGATCGTCGATCCCGGTCAGTCCCGGTCAGCTCGCCGGCTCGGGCCTTGGCATAGAGGCCCTTCGGGTCGCGCTGCTCGCAGATCGCCAGCGGTGTGTCGACGAAGACCTCGACGAACCGCAAGCCCGAGCCGCCTCGTGCGCCGACCGGGCCCGGTCGCGATCGGCGCGGTACGGGCTGATCACGGGGACGAGCACGGTCAGTCCAGCGTCGGCCATCAACGCCGCAACCTCGCCGATCCGCCTGACGTTCTCGGTCCGATCGGCCGGCGAGAAGCCGAGGTCGGCAGTTGAGCCCGTGGCGCACGTTGTCGCCGTCGAGCACGTAGGCGGGTCGGCCGCGCTCGAACAGGCGAGTTGCGACGGCATCGGCAAGCGTCGACTTGCCCGACCCCGAGAGCCCGGTGAACCAGACCGTCGCGCCAACCAGCCCGTGGCGCTCCCAGCGCGTCGCCCGGTCGACGGTGGCGGGATGCCACGTCAGGTCGCCGGTGCTCACGTCGTGCCGAGAGTGACCATGCCGGCGGCGACCGTGTGATTGGTCAACTCGTCGATGAGGACGAAGCTACCCGTCGAGCGACTGCGCCGGTAGTCGTCGACGAAGACCGGCTCGGTCGTCAGCAACGTCACCAAGCCGACCTCGTTGAGCGCCAACTGGTCGGCCGGTCGGGCTGCCCCGAGCTGCCCGATGTCGATGCGGTGATGGACGTCGGTGACCATCGCCCGCACCGAGCGGGTCGTGTGCTTGAGCCGGTACGTGTGTCGCGGCGCCAGCGGGGCGCTGCCGTCGAGCCAGGCCAGGGTGGCAGTCAGCCGCTGCAACGCGTCCGGCGCATCCGCGGCATCGACGATGACGTCGCCACGGGAGACGTCGACGTCGTCGGCGAGAATCACGGTGACGGCGCGCCCCTGAGCCGCCTCGGCGACCGGTCCGTCGGCAGTGTCGATGGCGGCAATCGTCGTGGCGATCCCCGAGGGCAACACGACGACGGCATCGCCGGTCCGCAGCGTGCCCGCCGCGACCGTGCCGGCGTAGCCGCGGTAGTCCCGGTGCTCGGCGCGCTGGGGGCGGATCACGTACTGCACGGGGAAGCGAGCGGCAGCGGCGGTGGCGCCGTCGACGGCGATGGTTTCGAGGTGGTGAAGCAACGTCGGGCCGCGGTACCAGGGCATCCGCTCCGAACGTTCGACGACGTTGTCCCCGGCCAGTGCGGAGATCGGCACGAACGTCACCTCCGTGAGGTCCAGGTCGAGTCCGGTCGCCAACTGGGCGAACTCTGTCGCGGATCGCGTCGAACCGGGCTTCAGCGTGATCGATGAGGTCCATCTTGTTGACGGCGACGACGAGGTGCGGGACCCGCAGCAACGACGTCAGCAGGGCGTGCCGGCGGGTCTGTTCGACGATCCCGTGACGGGCATCGACGAGGACGACTGCCAGATCGGCCCGCGACACGCCAGTGACCATGTTCCGCGTGTACTGGATGTGCCCCGGGCAATCGGCGATGACGAAGTCGCGGTGCGGCGTGGAGAAGTACCGGTACGCCACATCGATCGTGATGCCCTGCTCGCGCTCGGCGCGCAGGCCATCGGTGAGCAGCGCCAGATCGAGATAGTCGTTGCCTCTTCGCTTGCTGACCGCCTCGATGTGTTCGAGTTGGTCATCGAAGATCGACTTGGAGTCGTGGAGCAGGCGACCGATCAGCGTCGACTTGCCGTCGTCGACGCTCCCAACTGTCGCGAAGTGCAGCGGCGGGGCAGTCACCGCTCAGAAATAGCCTTGGCGTTTGCGGTCTTCCATGCCGGCCTCGGAGATGCGGTCGTCGGCGCGGGTCGCGCCACGTTCGGTGATCCGGGCGACGGACGTCTCGGCGACGATGTCGGCCATTGTCGCCGCCGTCGACTCGACCGCGGCGGTGCACGTGGCGTCGCCGATCGTGCGGAATCGCACGAATGCGCTGAACGGCGCCTCGCTGGGGCGGCGGGCGACGTGCTCGCTGACGGCCATCAGCATCCCGTCGCGGCGGAACACCTCACGTTCGTGGGCGAAGTACAGCGCCGGCAGCTCGACGTCGCGCTCGGCAATGAACCGCCAGATGTCGAGCTCGGTCCAGTTCGACAGCGGGAACACCCGCACGTGCTCGCCGCGGTGGTGGTGGGTGTTGTACAGCCCCCACAACTCAGGTCGCTGGTTCTTCGGATCCCACTGCCCGAACTCGTCGCGGTGCGACACGACCCGTTCCTTCGCCCTGGCGCGCTCTTCGTCGCGGCGAGCACCGCCGAACACCGCGTCGAAGCGGTGCTCGACGATGGCGTCGAGCAGCGTGACCGTCTGCAACACGTTGCGCGAGGCACCGATGCCGGTGACCTCACGCACCCGGCCGCGATCGATCGAGTCCTGCACGGAGGCGACGATGAGGTCGACCTCGAACTGCTTGACGGTGCGATCGCGGAACTCGATGACCTCCTCGAAGTTGTGCCCTGTGTCGACGTGCATCACGGGGAACGGAATGCGGGCGGGGAAGAACGCCCGCTGGGCGAGGTGCAGCATCACCACGGAGTCCTTGCCGCCGGAGAACAGCAGGACCGGTCGCTCACACTCCGCGGCAACCTCGCGGATGATCGTGATCGCCTCGTCCTCGAGGCGGCCGGTGGGAACTGCCGTCGTGCCCATCGCCGGCGACACTAGCTCAAATCCAAACAATTCCGATCATAGAAGTCATAATTCACACCCGATTGGCGCACGTACGATCGCTGGCATGCCCGGAACGCTCGTCACCCTGCGCCACGGCCAGAGCACGTGGAACCTCGAGAACCTGTTCACCGGATGGCGCGATGTCCCGCTCACCGAGCAGGGTGAGGCCGAAGCGGTCGCTGCCGGCCGGTTGATGGCGGATGCTGGCCTGCGCTTCGACACGTCGCACACCTCGGTGCTCGTGCGGGCCGTCGCGACGCACAACCTCGCCCTCGCCGAGATGGGCCTGGAGTGGCTGCCGGTGCAGCGCCACTGGCGGCTCAACGAGCGCCACTACGGCGCCCTGCAGGGGCTCGACAAGAAACAGACCGCCGAACGGCACGGAGCTGAGCAGACACACCTGTGGCGCCGCAGCTTCGACGAGCCGCCTCCGCCGGTCGACACGAGTAGCCCGGAACATCCGGTGAACGACCGGCGCTACCGGCTCCTCCCCCGCGAAGTCCTGCCGGCCAGCGAGTGCCTCGCCGACGTCGTCGCCCGCGTCCTCCCCTACTGGCAGGACGTGATCGCCCCGCAGCTGCTGACCGGACTCGATGTCCTCGTCACCGCCCACGGCAACTCGTTGCGCGCCCTGCTGCTGCACCTCGAGGGCGTCTCCCGCGAGGAGATCCCCGAGGTCAACATCCCCACCGGTGTGCCCCGCCGCTACGAGTTCGACGACACCCTCGCCGTGGTCTCCGCCGAATATCTCGGCGACCCCGCGGAGATCGCCGCCAAGGCCGCAGCGGTCGCCGCCCAGTCAAGCCTCTAGGTGCGAAGCGAAACCCTCAGGTGTCGAAGTCGACCGTCACGTCGCCGCGGTTGGCGTAGGACTGGCAGGTGAGGACGAAGCCGGCGGCGAGCTCGGCGGGGTCGAGGGCGAAGTTGCGGCGGAGGTCGACCTCGCCGGCGACGACACGGGCCCGGCACGTGCCACACACCCCGCCCTTGCAGGCGAACGGCAGGTCCGTGCGGACTCTCTGGGCGCCGTCGAGGATGGAGACGTCGTGGGCCAGCGGGACCGTCGTGCGACGGCCGTCGAGGACGATCGACACGTCACTCGTCGACGCATCGATCGCCGGCTCGACGTGTTCGGCCGGTGGGGGGGCGGTGTCCTCGACGTAGAACAGCTCACGGTGCACTCGTTCGGGCGGGACGCCGAGCTCGCCGAGCACCTGCTGGGCATCGACGATCATCCCGTACGGCCCGCACAGCCACCAGTGATCGGCGTCGGCGACCGACACCAGCGCCGGCAGGAGCCTGCGCAGTTTGGCGGCGTCGAGGCGGCCGCTGAACAGCTCGGGCTGGCGTGGCTCCCGCGACAGCACGTGGATCAACTCGACCCTGGTGGGCGCCCGATCCTTGAGGTCGGCGAGCTCGTCGGCGAACATCACCGTGTCCGTGCGGCGGTTGCCGTAGAGCACCGTCACCCGGCAACCGGGATTGGCGAGTACCGACCAGATGATCGACAGCGCCGGCGTGATGCCAGAGCCGGCGACGATGAGCACGTGGTGGGCAGCCCGGTCGACGTCAGGTGTGAACGTGCCGCTCGGCGGCTGCACCTCGATGCGGTCGCCCGCTCGCACGCGACGCACCAGCCACGACGACACCGCTCCGTTGGGAACCTCCCGCACGCCGATCCGCGGCGGCGCCCCGGCCGGGGCGCAGATCGAGTACGAGCGGCGCTGCTCGGCGCCGTCCACCGTGCGACGCAACGTGACCGACTGACCCGGCCGGAAGGCGAACTCGTCTTTGAGCTCGGCCGGGACATCGAACGTGATGGCCACAGCGTCGTCGCACAACTCGGTGATCTCGGCGACGGCGAGCGGATGGAAGGTGCGGCGCGACGTCATCCCGTCACAGCGCCTTGAAGTGCTCGAACGGCTCCGCGCACGCCCGGCAGCGGTGCAGCGACTTGCACGCCGTCGCTCCGAAACGCGACGTCTCCTCGGTGTCGGTGGATCCGCAACGGGGGCAGTGAACGCCCGGCGCCACGGGTCGCAAGGTGATCGGGATCGGCTCATTCGCCGCCGGGGCATGCGGGGCAGGCCCCGGAGGGACGATGCCCGCAGCGGCGAGCTTGCGGCGCCCTGAGGCGGTGATCCGGTCGGTACTCCACGCCGGCGTCAGCCGGACACGGACGTCGACATCGTCGAAGCCGGCGCGGCGCAGGGCCGCCACGACGTCGTCGCGCATCACGTCCATTGCGGGACAGCCGGTGTAGGTCGGCGTCAGACCGACGACGACGGTGCCACCGTCTTCGGTGGTGACGTCGCCGAGCACACCGAGCTCGTCGAGGGTGAGCAGCGGTAGTTCCGGGTCGGTCACCGCAGCCACGACGACCCGTGGATCGACGAGTCCCGTCACCACGTTGCCTCTGGATCGGCGCGGGCGAGTACCTGCAGCTCGGCGAGCAGCGTGCCCAACGCCGCCGTGTGCCTGCCGTCGCGTCCCAGTGGACCCATCGACTCAGCGAAATCAGGTACCCGAAGCGAGGCAGCCCCGAACACGGTCGCGATCACGCTGTCGAACTCGTCGCCCAACGCGCCAGGATCGACCGCGACGCCCGCCCCGACGAGGCGTCCTTCGACGTCGCTTGCGGTGAACAGTTCTGCGGTGTGTGGCCACAGGGCGTCGAGCGCAGCATTCATGCGCGAGTGGGACTCCGCCGTGCCGTCACCGAGGCGGACCGCCCATTGCGCCGCGTAGTCGCGGTGATAGGTGACTTCCTTGACGCCCTTGGCGGCGATCGCCGCCAGCACCGGATCGACCGACGCGGTGAGACGCTGTAGCAGCGCCAGCCGCCACGTAGCGAACACGAGCAGGCGCACGATGCACTCGGCGAAGTCGCCGTCGTCGATCTCGACCAGCCGGACATTGCGGAACTCGGCCTCGTCGCGGAAGTAGGCGAAGGTGTCCTCACTGCGGTCGCTGCCATCGGCCGAGCCGGCGCGGGTCAGCAACAGCCGGGCCTGGCCGAGCAGGTCGAGGGCGATGTTGGCGATGGCGACCTCGTCCTCCAGCGTCGGGGCATTCGTGCACCACTGTTGGAGGCGATGCGACAGGACCAGGGCGTCATCACCGAGCATCAGGCAATAGGCGGCGAGGTCTTCGCCGCTGACGCCCTCGGGCACGGCAGTGTCGACACCGGCGAGCGGGTCGGCGAAGCCCGTGCCAAATGCCCAGCGCGGGTCGTTGTCCTCGATGAGCGCCTCATAGGCGTTGTCGAACCCCATCACATGTGCGGGACGTCGTCGGGGATCTCGTAGAACGTCGGGTGGCGATACACCTTGTCGCCGCTCGGGGCGAAGAAGGGGTCCTTCTCGTCCGGGCTGGACGCGGTGATCGCGCTGCTGGCCACCACCCAGATGCTCACGCCCTCGTTGCGCCGGGTGTAGAGGTCGCGGGCGTTGCGCAGGGCCATCTCGTCGTCGGTTGCGTGGAGCGATCCGACGTGCACGTGGTTGAGACCCCGCTTCGTGCGGACAAAGACCTCATAAAGGCGTTCCCCGGCCACGCAGGCCGCTGCTGGCCGCTCGCTCGCTGGCGCTCGCTCGCTCGCATCCTTTGACATTGTTCCCCCGCTGTCACTCACGCTCACCGACCTGGGCCTTCCGCGCGTGGACGGCGGCTGCCTCGCGCACCCAGGCACCGTCGTCCCGGGCGGCGTGGAGGTGGGCGATCCGCTCGGCGTTGCACGGCCCCTCGCCGGCGATGACCCGTTTCAACTCCGACCAATCGGGCTCGCCGAAGTCGTAGTGCTGGCGCTCGTCGTTCCAGCGCAGCTGCCTGTCTGGCAGAGTCACGCCGAGGACGTCGGCTTGTGGCACGGTCATGTCGACGAAGCGCTGGCGCAACTCGTCGTTGGTGTGCCGTTTGATCTTCCAGGCCATCGACCGGGCGGTGTTCGGCGAGTCGTAGTCGGGCGGGCCGAACATCATCAGCGCCGGCCACCACCACCGGTCGGTGGCGTCCTGGACCATCCGCCGCTGCCCCTCCGTGCCACCCATCATCGTCAGCAACAGCTCGTAGCCCTGGCGCTGATGGAACGACTCCTCCTTGCAGATGCGAATCATCGCCCGGGCATATGGTCCGTACGAGCTGCGACACAGCGGCACCTGATTGCAGATCGCCGCCCCGTCGACGAGCCAGCCGATCACACCGACGTCGGCGAAGCTCAGCGTCGGGTAGTTGAAGATCGACGAATACTTCTGCGTGCCGTCGAGCAGCCGCTCGATGAGGTCACCGCGGTCGGCGCCCAGGGTCTCCGCCGCCGAGTACAGGTACAGGCCGTGACCGGCTTCGTCCTGCACCTTGGCGAGGAGGATCGCCTTGCGTCGCAGCGACGGAGCGCGAGTGATCCACATCCCTTCCGGCTGCATGCCGATGATCTCGGAGTGGGCGTGCTGAGCGATCTGGCGGATCAGCGTGCTGCGGTAGGCATCGGGCAGCCAGTCGCGCGGTTCGAGCCTCTGATCGCGCGCCAGGACGTCCTCGAAGTGCGCCTGGAGGTCGGCTGTCAGTGCAGTCATCCGTCCACTCCTTGGCGACGAGCGTGAGCAGTTGGTAGCTGGCCACCGCCTCGTCGTCCTGGTTGGTGACGACCACGTCCCAACGGACGTCGCCGTAGTCGACGCCGTCTCGGGGCGTGATCTGGGCGGCGGTCAGCGAGACGGTGAGCTCGTCCCCGGGACGCACGGGAGCCCGGAAGCGCAGCTTGTCCAATCCGTAGTTGGCCAGCACCGGGCCGGGTTCCGGCGAGACGAACAATCCTGCGGCGAACGCCAGCACGAGGTAGCCATGGGCGACGATCCCCCCGAACAACGGGTTGGCGGCGGCTGCCTCCTCGTCGGTATGGGCGTAGAACGTGTCGCCGGTGAACTCGGCGAAGTGCTCGATATCGGCTCTCGTGACGGTCCGCGGTCCAGCGGTGACGGAGTCGCCGATCTGCAGCTCGGCGAGCGACTTGCGGAACGGGTGCACGGTGCCTCCCACTATTTACCGACCAACCGTTCGGTAAATCATAGGATGTGGCCGTGGCCGAAGGAAGTGCGTCGGCGCCGGTTCTCCTGATCGAGCGCGCCGGAGCTGTCGCCACGATCACCCTCAACCGACCCGACCGCGGCAACGCCCTGACCACGACGATGAAGTCCGAGCTGCTCGACGCGCTCACGCACGCAGGCGACGACGCCGGTGTTCGTGCCGTCGTGCTGACCGGAGCGGGCACCGCCTTCTGCGCCGGCCAGGACCTTGCCGAGCACGCCGCCGCCCTCGACCACGATCCGGCGTCGGCGTTCGCGACGATCGAGCGGCACTACGCGCCGATCGTCGTGACGTTGACGACGATGCCGAAACCGGTGCTGGCAGCGATCAACGGAACGTGCGTGGGCGCCGGGCTCGCATTGGCCTTGGCGTGCGACCTACGCATCGCCGCCGCCGGCGCACGCCTGGCAACGGCGTTCACGGCGATCGGGCTGACGTGCGATTCAGCGCTCTCGGCCACCCTTGTGCGCGCCGTCGGGGCCGCCCGGGCGAGCGAGCTGATCCTCCTCGGCGAGCCGTTCACCGCCGAGCAGGCCGCCGAGTGGGGCGTTGTCTCGCGGGTGGTCGACGCGGCTGAGCTCGCCCGTGCCGCCGCCGAGCTGGGTGCCCGTCTCGCCGCCGGGCCGACGCTGTCCTACGCCGAGTCGAAACGGCTGATCAGCGCCGCCGTTGAGCCGCCGCTCGGAGACGTGCTGGCGGCCGAGGCGGCGGCCCAGAGCCGCCTCGGGCAGAGCCGCGACCACGCCGACGCCGTCGCCGCCTTCCTCGCCAAGCGCAAACCAGAATTTCACGGTCGCTGAGCAACGATGACAGCCGCCACTCGCAACAGCCACGGCCCGGTGACCGTGGCGGCGGCGGCCGATCCGCCGCGCCGCCGCGGCCGCCCCGGCTACGACCTCGACGGCCTCATCGACGTTGTCGTCGACGTGTTCAACGAGCGGGGCTACGACGGCACGCGGATGGAGCATCTCGCCGAGCGCCTCGGCATCAGCAAGTCGGCGATCTATCACCACGTCGCCGGCAAGGAAGAACTGCTGCGGCTCGCTCTCGACCACGCCCTCGATGGGTTGTTCGCCGTCGTCGAGGACGTCACTTCCAGCGACGATCCTCCCGTCGAGCAGCTGGAACGACTGGTTCGCGGGAGCATCGACGTGCTCAGCCAGCGACTGCCGTACGTCACGCTGCTCCTTCGCGTCCACGGCAACTCGGAGGTCGAGCGCTCTGCGATCGCCCGCCGACGCCAGTTCGACCACCTCGTCGCCGACCTCGTGGCCCGGGCCATCGACGACGGCGATCTGCGCCCTGACGTCGATCCGGCGATCACCAGCCGGTTGTTGTTCGGCATGGTCAACTCGCTGGTCGAGTGGTACCGACCCCGCAGCGGCGACGACCAGGCGCCAATCGCCGACGCAGTCGTCCGTACCGCCTTCGAAGGGATCCGGGCAAACGCTCAACCAACCACGCCGGCGTGATCAGGTTCGGTGGATTTCTTGGACGTATCTGAGACGGCGCAGGGTCGGCCGTTGGACAGGTAAGGCGTAACGTCGGCTCCATGAAGTCACGCACCGTCAGGGTTCTCTCGATCAGCGGCATGCTCGCCACTGCGGCGGCCATCGGCGTCGCCAGCCACGCCTCCGGTGGCGCCCCCGTCTCGGCATCGGCGTCTTCCTCGTCGTCGCCGAGCACCACGCCGAGCTCCGTCTCGACCGCCAGTTCAACGCCGAGCTCGGCGCCGGCGACTGTGATTGCAGCTCCGGTTCCCGGCTCGACAACCCAGGCCTCCTACATCGCCGGCGACGCAGCAACTGTGGTACTCGACTCGGCGGGGGGAACACTGAGGATCGTCACGTTCGCGCCCCATCCGGGATGGTTCACGATCCGGCTGGAACAACCCAGCGCGACCGAACTGCAGGTTCTCCTCGAGTCGAACAACGGACAGGCTCGCTTCGGTGCCAGCCTCGTCAATGGCAGCGTCGTCACGAACTTGGAGGTCGGGTCCGCCCCGGGTAGCAGCGTTCCGGGCAGCAGCGCTCCCGGTGGCAGCGCGCCGGGCAACAGCGCTCCCGGCAACACCGCGCCGGACGGCGACGACAACGGTGGAGACGACAACGGCGGGGGCGGCGGCAACAGTGGCCCTGGCGGCGGCTGAGCCGACGACCCGAGTCGTCCTCCACGACGGCTGGGTGCTCGACCTCGGCGCCGCCCACGACCGGCTCCCCCCGGGCTGCCCCCGCACCGTGCCAGCGACGGTGCCCGGCTGCGTGCACCTCGACCTCATCGCCGCCGGCGTGATCAACGACCCCTACGTCGATCGCAATGAGCTCGACGTGCAGTGGGTCGGCGAATCGGCGTGGACCTACCGCCTCAGCTTCGCCGCCGAGGCGAACGGCCGGCGAGCTGACCTCGTGTTCGAAGGCATCGACGGCTTCGCCACGATCACCCTCAATGGAGCCACGCTGGGACGCACCGAGAACCAGCACCGCCTGTACCGATTCGACGTGTCGGGGTTGCTCGATCGCTCCGGTAACGAGCTGGTGGTCGCCTTCGACGCCCCCGCGACGCACGCCGCAACGATGCGCGACCGCACCGGAGACCTCCCCAACCCGTTCGGGACGCCGTACAACTTCGTGCGCAAGATGGCGTGCAACTTCGGCTGGGACTGGGGTCCCCAATTGACGACGTCGGGACTCTGGCGGCCAATAGCTCTCGAATGCTGGGACACCGTCCGGATTCGCGCCATCCGTCCAACGCCACGTCTGTCAGCAGACGCTCCGGAAGAGCACGAAGCCGGTCGTCTCGACGTGGTCGTCGACCTCGACGTCGACCCTCGGGCGGAGGTCGCGACGACCCTGCGAGCGGTCGTTACCTCACCAACCGGCGACGTCATCGCCCGCGGCGAGGTTGCCTCCGTTGCCGGCACGCGCCTCGAGGTCTCGGTCGACATCCCCGACGTGTCGCGCTGGTGGCCGGCCGGCTACGGCGATCAACCGCTGTACCGGCTCGACGTGGAGGTGACCGGCGACAGGGTCTGCCACGACCGCGCCGCCACTATGGTCGGTTTCCGGACGGTCCGCCTGGACACCAGCGAGCGGCCCGACGGGCGGACGTTCGCGATCCACGTCAACGGCGAGCGCATCTGGGTCCGCGGCGTCAACTGGATTCCCGCCGATTGCTTTCCGTCGCGCAACACCGGCGAACTCGTCGCCGGATTGCTCGGCGACGCCGCCGCGGCGAACGCCAACCTCGTCCGCGTCTGGGGTGGTGGCGTGTACGAAAGCGACGATTTCTACGACGAGTGCGACCGGCGCGGGCTGCTCGTGTGGCAGGACTTCCCGTTTGCTTGCGCGGCGTATCCCGAGCAGCTGCTCGACGCGGAGGTCGCCGCCGAGGCCGCCGACAACGTCACCCGTCTGATGTCGCACGCCAGCTTGGCGCTGTGGTGCGGCAACAACGAGTGCCTCCAAGGGTGGTCGGAATGGGGATGGCGCGACGTGGTCGGTGAACGTCCGTGGGGCGCTGGTTTCTACCGCGGCCTCCTCCCCGAGATCGTCGGTGATCTCGACCCAGGTCGCCCGTACCTCGACGGCTCGCCGACGGCCCTCGACCCGGCGACCGAGCCCAATGATCCGCACCACGGCACCGTGCACCTGTGGGATGTCTGGAACGCGTTCGACTACGAGCACTACCGATCACACCAGCCGCGGTTCGTCGCCGAGTTCGGCTTCCAGGCGCCGCCCACGGCTTCGACGATCACCGCCGCCGTGACGGCCCGCCCGCTCGTCGCCGACGCCGCCGAGGTGCAACACCACCAGAAGGCGGTCGACGGCAACGTCAAGCTGCGCCGCGCCCTCGCCCACCACTTCGGCGACGTCGACGACTTCGACGACTGGCTATTCCTCACCCAGGTCAACCAGGCCCGCGCCGTCGAGGTCGGGGTCGGCCACTTCCGTTCGCTGCACGAGCGCTGCTCGGGGGTCGTGTGGTGGCAACTCGACGACTGCTGGCCGGCGATCAGCTGGTCGGTCGTCGACCGTGCCGGACGGCGCAAGCCGAGCTGGTACGCGCTGCGGCGGTCGTTCGCCGATCGCCTACTCGTGTTCGATCCGAACGGACCCGGCGGAGGTCTCGACCTCGTGCTCGTCAACGACGCCGCCGAGGCGTGGGAGGCGGCGACGATCGTCCAGCTCGTGTCCGCATCGGGTGACATCAGCGATGGGGTCGAGCTGAACGCCACGGTCGAGCCGCGGAGCAGTCGCCGGCTTGCCACCCCATCCGGTTACGGCGACGGAGACGGATTGGTCGTGGCGACGGCCACCGGCTCGCTGCGCAGCGTGCACGGTCGACCGGGAGCCGATCGTCAGCTGGTCCGCCCGCAGTGGGACGCCGACGTCAGTGTCGACGATGCGGCCGTGGTCGTCGCCGTGACAGCGAGGACGTTCATCCGCGACCTGTGCCTGTTCGCCGACCGCGTCGACCCGGCGGCGACCGTCGACGAACAGCTCGTCACGCTGCTCCCCGGGGAAACCCACACGTTCACGGTCAGCCCACCCGGAGGTGCCCGATCGCGCCGCCTGGATGGCCCAGCTGCAGCCCGGCGGATCAGTGTTGCGGGCGGTCGGTGACCGCCGGGATTAGGGTTGGTCGATGGCCAGCAAGAAGGCTCACGTCGAGAATCTCCGCAGGGTTCCGCTGTTCGCCGGGTGCACCAACAGGGAGCTCGAGCGCATCGCCCGATCGGGTGACGAGGTCACGATGACCGAGGGAACCCTGCTCGCCGAGCAAGGGGCGACGGGACGGGAGGCGTTCATCGTCCTCGATGGCACCGTCGCCGTGAAGCGCAACGGGCGCAAGGTCGCCTCACTCGGGCCCTGGGTCGATCGTCGGCGAGTTGTCGTTGCTCGACCACGGACCGCGGACGGCGACGTTGACCTGCGAGACCGACAGCTCGATCTTCGTGATCTCGCAGCGTCACTTCCTCGCCGTCCTCGACGACGTGCCGGCGATCGGGCACAAGTTGCTCGCCTCACTCGCCAGCCGCATCCGCGAACTCGACCGCGCCTACTACGGCTGACCCACCGGAGCCAACTAGGTTCGCGGGCGCGATGAGCGCCCACGAGTCAACCGAGGCGACCGAGTCAACCGCACCGCCGCCAGCCGGGTTCAAGCCCCACCACGTGGCGATCGGGCTCGGCATCGGCATCGCCGTGTTCACGGCCATCTCCGGTGTCCTGCCGCTGATCACCGAGTGGCACAACGACAACGCCGTACGACGTGAGGTCTTCGGCGGTGTTCCGGGCCCGCTGCAGCTCGCCTTCTACACCATCGTCCCGGTCGTCATCGTGTGGGGGGCCCTGCGGTTTGCCGACCGGATGAAGAACTGGGAACGCGGCCGACCGGCGCCGACGCGGCGGACCACCGCCGCCAACGCCAAGCGCCGGTTCGGCGACTACCGAACCGGCGTGTACATGCGGACGCTGCTGCGCGACCCCGCGGCTGGGTTGATGCACTCGCTGATCTACTTCGGGTTCCTGGTCCTCCTGGCGGTCACCACGGTGCTGGAGATCGACCACCAGCTCCCCGAGAGCCTCAAGTTCCTCCACGGACGTACGTACCAGGCGTACGCGTTCGTCGCCGACCTTGCCGGGCTGACCTTCGTCGGCGGGCTGCTGTGGGCGATCGCCCGCCGCTACGTCGCCCGCCCGTACCGCATCCGCATCAAGACACGCCCCGAGCACGCCGTGATCCTCGGCGTGCTCCTCGCCATCGGCCTCACCGGGTTCGCCGCCGAGATGTTCCGCATCGCCGAGGCGACGCGCTCCGGGGAGAACATGGACTACGAGCAGTGGAGCTTCATCGGCTGGCCACTCAGCCAGCTCGTCGACGGCTGGTCGCTCGACACCCTCGACACCGTCCACCAGTGGGCGTGGATCGCCCACGTCGTGTCCTTCATCGCGTTCCTCGTGATCCTTCCGCTGACGATGCTGCGGCACATGTTCACGTCGCCGCTGAACATGTACCTGCGCGACCACGACCGACCGAAGGGAGCGATGAAGCCGCTCCCCAACCTCGCCGAGACCGAGTTGGAGACGTTCGGGGCATCCGTCGTCGAGGACTTCACGTGGAAGCAACTGCTCGACACCGATGCGTGCACGATGTGCGGCCGCTGCACGAGTGTGTGCCCGGCGCACGCCACGGGCAAGCCGCTCGACCCCCGCGAGATCGTGCTCAAGGTCGGCGAGGTGATGGCCGCCACTGGCAACCCCGTCGTCCCGCCACCGATCGGCATCGACCCGGAGATCACGATCTCGGCCAACTCGCTGTTCGAGCGGATCACCTCCGAGGAGCTGTGGGCGTGCACGAGTTGCAAGGCATGTGACGAGATCTGCCCGGTGAACATCGAGATCCTCGACAAGATCCTCGACATGCGCCGCTATCTGACGTTGATGGAGTCGGAGTTCCCGAGCGAGCTGGGCACCGCCTTCCGCGGCATGGAGAACCAGGGCAACCCGTGGGCCCTGAGCCAGGGCGACCGCGCCGACTGGGCGAAGGGTCTCGACGGCGTCGACGTTGTCGACCCGGGCGAACCGCTGACGGCCGAGTACCTGTACTGGGTCGGGTGTGCAGGCAGCTTCGACGACAAGAACAAGCGAGTCACCCAGGCCGTCGCCAAGTTGTTGCGCCGCGCCGGGATCAGTGTCGCCATCCTCGGCCCGTCGGAGATGTGCACCGGGGATCCGGCACGGCGATCCGGCAACGAGTACCTGTTCCAGATGCTGGCGATGCCGAACATCGAGATGCTCAACGGCATGGGTGTCCGCAAGATCATCACCCAGTGCCCGCACTGCTTCAACACGTTGCTCAACGAGTATCCCCAACTCGGTGGCCACTACGAGGTGATCCACCACACCCAGCTGCTCGAGCAGCTGATCTCCAGCGGCCGCCTCGATGTCAGCCAGGCGACGCTCGAGGAACGGATCACCTACCACGACTCGTGCTACCTCGGCCGCCACAACGATGTGTACCTGGCGCCGCGCAAGGTGGTCGGCTCGATCAAGGGCATCGACGTCGTCGAGATGCCACGCAACGGCACGAAAGGGATGTGTTGCGGAGCCGGCGGAGCGCGGATGTGGATGGAGGAGTCCGTCGGCGCGCGGGTCAACGAGGAGCGGGCACGGGAGGCGCTGTCCACCGGCGCCAGCCGCATCGCCACCGCCTGTCCGTTCTGCTACATCATGCTCGACGACGGGACCAAGGCGGCCGGCGCCGAGGACACCGTGAAGGTGGCCGACATCGCCATCCACCTGCTCGACGCGATCGAGGCCGGCGAGGAGCGCTTCGACGAGGTCGACGCCCCCCTGGCCCCCAGCACGACACCCGACTAGCGGTTGGAGTGTGCTCCAGCTATGCCGGGCCGTAGATCGGCTCGGTGGTGGGCTGCTCGCTGCCGCCTTCGGGCTCGACCGTGACGGCGTAGAGGACGCCCTCCGGTTCCGTGCCCTCCATCAGCACCTCGACGTGTCCATCGTCGGCCGGACGGAAAATGCTCATGCTGGCCGGCTGGCCATCGGCGATCGCCCAGAGCTGCAGCACCTCGTCGTTCGGCAGGGACGACAACGCCGTCGCCGACGAGCACGGTGGCGTCGTGCTCTGCGGACTTGACCAGACGCAGTTCTCCGTCGGCGCCGGTCAGCTCGACGGTCACGGCCTCGTCGTCGTCGAGCACCTCCGCCATCAGGTCGTCGGTCGGGGCGTCGGCGTCGCGGGTGACGATGAGGGCGCCCACGACGAGGACGATCGCCGCCGCCACCGCCGTTGCCGGGATCCACCACCGCCGCCGGTGGATCGGCACCACGGGTGCGATGTGCGGCTCTGCCGGGGGCGGTGGCTCAAGCGGCTGAACCGGCTGAACCGGCTCGCCGGCGGGGGGCGCAAAGGCGCCAACCTGCGCTTCGGCGGCGACCGCTTCGAGGACGGCCGCACGGAGCCTGGCCGGCGGCGCTTCGGCAACCGACTCGCCGAGCGCCGTGATGTCGTCGAGCATTGCGGCGTACTCAGCCGCCGCCTCAGGATCGGCTGCCAGCACCCGATCGAGCTCGACGGTCTCCTCGGGAGTCAACGCTCCGGCCGCGCCCAGGGCCAGCAACTCTTCTCGGTCCGCGTCCATCACGTCGTCTCCATCACCTGGCGCAGCCTGATCAAGCCGTCGCGCACTCGTGTCTTCGCCGTACCCAGCGCAATGCCGAGACGGTCGGCGATCTCGACGTGGGTGAACCCACCGAAGTAGGCGAGTTCGAGCACCTCCCGTTGTGGCTCCGAGAGCTGTCCGAGGGCGGCCCTCGCCCGGGCCCGGAGGTCGCGATCGATGGCGACCTCATCGGTCGCCGGTGGCGGCGGGTCGCCGACCGCCGCATCCGCGTGGTGACGATCGCGGCGCGCCTGTTCGCTCCGGACTCGGTCGACGGCGCGCCGCCTGGCGATCGTCGCCGCCCAGGCCCGCACGGACCCGCGGTTGCCGTCGAATCGCGGCGCTTGCTTCCAGATCTCGAGGAACACCTCCTGGGTGACCTCCTCGGCGTAGCTGGGATCGTGCAGCACCCGCTTGCTGACGCCGTACACGAGCGGCGCCAACTGATCGTAGAGCGCGCCGAAAGCACCGTGGTCGCCCCCGGCGACACGGCCGATCAGGGCGGCGTCGTCGTCCTCGACGCTCATTGGCCGCCAGAACTCGATCCGCCGACGTTCGAGAAGCGCCAGCACATGGCTGGTTCGTTGCCGAGCGGCGAACGGATTGGACTCACGGCCCTCACCCGGCCGGGGGCACCAGCACCTGGTCGATGATGTGCACAGTGCCGTTGCCGACGACGATGTTGGAGCAGGCGACGTTGGCTGCCCCGTCGTTGATGCTCAGCGTCCCGTCCGGCTCGACGGCGAACGTCAAGTCGCCGCCCTGGACGGTCGTCGCCGTCCCGGCGGCGGCCAAGTCGGCGGCCGACAACGACTCGCCCTCGACGACGTGGTAACTGAGGATGCTGGTCAGCTGCTCGGTGTCGGCGAGGACGGCGTCGAGGTCGGCCTGCGGGATCGCCGCGAACGCCTCATTGCTCGGTGCGAAGATCGTGAACGGACCCTCACCGTTGAGCGTGTCGCCGAGGCCGGCCGCCTCGATGGCCGCCACCAGCGTCGACAGCTCGGGGTTGTTCGTCGCCGCCGTCGCCGCCGGGTCGTCGGCCATCCCCGCGAGCGAGCCTTCACCCTCGGTGGGGAGCGACGCGCACAGCGGGCCCTGCGGGCCCTCACCCGGTGTCGCCACGGCAGTGACGTCGGGGCCACTGCTGCTCGGCGAGCTTGTGCTGCCGTCGGCGCCGACGTCGCTGCTTGGCGGCTGGAGCACGGAATCGATGATGTACACGTAGCCGTTGGCCACCGGGATGCCGCCGCAGACGACGGTCGCTTCTCCACCGTTGATCGAGATCGCGTCGCCTTCCTGGGTGACCTCGAGGACGGCGCCGTTGGCCGTCTCGACCGAGCCGGCCGCGACGAGGCCGGGGGGCGCGAGCGCTGCGCCACTCACGAGGTGGTAGGTGAGAATCGAGTTGAGCAGGTCGGCATCGGCGAGGATCGAGTCGATGACGTTCTGGGGGATCTTCTCGAACGCCGCGTTGTTGGGGATGAACACCGTGAACGGCCCCTCGCCGTCGAGCGCGGCCGTGAGTCCGGCCTCCTCGACGGCGCCGACGAACATCGACAGGTCAGGGTTGTTGGCGGCGGCCGTGGCGGCACGGTCGTCGGCCATGCCGGCGATCGAGGCCTCACCCTCGCTGGGAATGTCCGCACATCCTGCGCCGACCGGAGCGGCCGCCGGACGTGAGGAGAACACACCTTCCGACGCCGTGGCCACACTCGCAGCGACGGCGGTACCCAACGCAGCGACAGCCACGATGGCGGTGAGACGAGTCCGACTTGTTCTCATCGGGTGTCCTTTCTCGGATATACGAACGGCGGTCGTAGAGGAAGGAGTTGAGAACTCGTCGTCGAGCCCGATGCCCCAACTCGCTCGGCGCGACCTTAGCAAGGCTCCCGATCGCGACGTCGCTGCTCGCCCGATGGCGGAAACTGCTACTCGACGATGACGACGATCTGATGGTGGCCGCTCGCACCGTCGGGGATCGGCTCGGCGCGCTCGCTGGTCTGCACGTTGCCGTCCTGGTCCGTCGCCCGCACCTTGATCGAATGCCGGCCGGGCGTGGCGTCCCAGCGGTACACCCATTGCCGCCACGTGTCGATGGTGTCCTCGTCGGCGAGCTCCGCTTGTTGCCAGTCGCCGTCATCGATCGAGATCTCGACAGCCGCGACACCGACCTGCTGGGCCCAGGCGACGCCGGCAACGGCCACGCCGCCGGCAGGGACCCGCGCCAGACCCTTGGGCACGTCGATCCGGCTCTGCAGCTTGATCGGCGCCTTCTCGGCCCAGCCGCGCTGCTCCCAGTAGTGCTCGAAGTCGGCGAAACGGGTGAGCTCGATCTCCGTCAGCCACTTCGTCGCCGAGACGTAGCCGTACAGGCCGGGGACGACGAGACGAGCGGGGAAGCCGTGTTCGAGAGGCAGCGGCTCACCGTTCATCGCTACTGCGATCATCGCGTCGCGTCCGTCGAGGGCGTTCTCCAACGGGAACCCGCACTCGTAGCCGTCGACGGAACGGCCGACGACCATGTCGGCGCCGTCGCGCGGCCCAGCTTCGCGGAGCAGTTCGTCGAGGCGGGCACCGATCCAACGGGCGTTGCCTATGTAGTGGCCGCCGACGTTGTTCGACACGCACGTCAGTGTGACGTCGCGCTCGATCATCGGCCGGTTGAGGAGGTCCTGCCAGGTGAGCACGACCTCGTTGTCGACGAGTCCCTTGACCGTGAGGGTGTAGCCGCTCGTCGACAGCTGGGGCACCTCGAGCGCGGTGTCGATGCGGTAGAAGTCATCATTCGGGGTGATGAACGGTGGCATCTCCGCGACGTCCACCTCCACTCCTGCGGGTAGCGCCGCGAGCGGCTCCTCGGCAGTGGGCACGCTGACGTTCTTGCGCGACTTGGCAGCGCTGAAGCGGGTGCGGGCGATCGCCCGACCGCTCACTCCGATGACGGCGGCGGCGGCGCCGAAGGCGCCGAGCACTCGGGCAGCATCGCCGAGGAACCCGCGACGACTCGCCGGCCCGGACGCGGACAAGGCCCCTTCTGGGTGCGCTTCGTCGTCGGCGGTGTTCGCCGGCGCCCAGGCGGCGGCCGGTTCATCGGTCGCCGTGGGCGCCGCGAGGCGGCGGCTGATGAACCGCAACGATGCCGCCCCCGCCGCGGCGCCCACGAGTGTCGGGACGATCGCGCCCAGCGAGCTGTTCGCCCGGCCGAGCGCCGCCCACGTACCAATGATCGCGAACAGGCCAACCATCAGGCTGCCGACGAGCAGGCTCTTGCGGATGGCGACGACCCCCATCACGAAGGCGTAGACCGTGAGCAGCGCACCGATGCCGACGAGCAACGCCAACTTGTCGTTCGTGCCGAACCAGTCGATCGCCTGCTCCTTGAGCGTCGGATACTCGGCGAGGATGTCGATCATCCGGTCGCCGACGTCGAGCACAGGCGATCGCCAGGACCGGCGCAGCGCCGTCAGCGCTTCGGCGACGGCGAGGGCGACGACGGCGACGACGATGCCGGCGTAACCGGCGATCGCAGTCGGACTCACCAAGGCGGACAGCCAACGATTCAAGCGGTTCACGACAATGGTTCGTAACCAGCGACGGTGCGGATTGTGTGACGTCCGTCAGTCCTGCGCCGGGAAGTTCTCGAAGTAGCGGCTGGGTGTCGGCCCGCGTTGGCCGTGGTACTTCGACCCGTGGGCGCCTTTGCCGTACGGCCGTTCGGCCGGCGTGGTCATCTGCATGAAGCTCAACTGCCCGATGCGCATTCCCGGATAGATGGTGATCGGCAGGCTGGCGACGTTGGCCAGTTCGAGCGTGATGTTGCCGTCCCAACCGGGGTCGACGAATCCGGCAGTGCTGTGGATCAGCAGCCCGAGGCGTCCGAGCGAGCTCTTCCCGTCGATGCGGGCGACGAGATCGTCTGGCACGGTGACCCGCTCGAGCGTCGAGCCGAGCACGAACTCGCCCGGGTGGAGCATGAACACTCCGTCGGCCGGGATCTCGACGAGTTCGGCAAGACCGCTCATGTCCTGCTTGACGTCGATCACCCCGGCGGTGTGGTTGCGGAACACGCGGAACAACGAATCGACCCGTACATCGATCGACGACGGTTGGATCGCCGTTTCGTCGAAGGGGTCGATCCCGATCTGCCCAACGGCGATCGCTTTGCGCAGATCGACGTCGGAGAGGATCACCGCGCGCAGGTTACTGGCGACCCGAGATCCGAGTACTCCGGCACCGACACCGTCGCGATCGGCGATGAGTTTGCGGCGGCCAACTCGTCAGAGCCCGGTAGCGCAACAATGCGTCACCGATCAAAGGAGCACACGTGGCTGGATTGACGCCCGCTGCCGATTTGGCAGCGACGAATCCCACTCGTCACCCCAACGAGTCCGACGAGTACCGGCGTGCTCGGCAGGACCTGCTCGTCGAGGAGATCGAGCTGCGCCGGCAAGCCGAGCGTGTCGCGGCGCTTCGACGCAACCTGCCTCCGGGTGGCGAGGTCTCACGGGACTACCACTTCGTGGCCGAAGATGGCACCGACGTGACGTTGACGGACCTGTTCGGTGCGCACGACACGTTGATCGTCTACAGCTACATGTTCGGCCCGCAGCGCGAGGCGCCGTGCCCAATGTGCACGTCCTTGATGGGCGGTCTGGACCACAAGATCGCCGACATCCGTCAGCGCGTCTCCATCGCCTTCACCGCCCGTTCGCCGATCGAGCGACTCATCGACGCGAAGAAGGCCCGTGGATGGGTCGACCTGCCGGTGTTCAGCGACCAGACCGGTGACTACACCAGGGACTACGTCTCGGCAGACGACGCCGACATGCCCGCCTACAACGTGTTCACCCGGCGAGACGGCGTGATCCGCCATTTCTGGAGTGATGAGATCGGCGGTGACATGGCCGACCCCGGCCAGGACCCACGCGGCGCGGTCGAGATGGACCCGTTGTGGCTTCTTCTCGACACTGTCCCCAGCGGCCGTGGAGCCGATTGGTATCCCCAACTGACGTATTAGAGGCGGCGTGCAAGCGGTCTACCCGAGAGATCGCACCAACGCATCGAGGGCGACGAAGTAGCTGTGGCGGCCGAAGCCGGCGACGACGCCGAGGCAGACTGGTGCCAGCACGGACGTGTGGCGGAACGACTCTCGCGCGTGGATGTTGGACAGATGCGTCTCGATGACAGGGAGCCCCGTACGCGGTGATCGCGTCGCGGAGAGCGATGCTGTAGTGACTGAACGCTCCAGGGTTGAAGATCACCCCGTCGACCTGGCCGCGTGCGTCGTGCAACCTTCCGATCAGCTCCCCTTCGGTGTTCGACTGGAAGTCGACGATCTCGACATCGGACTTGGCGGCGTGAACCCTCAGGTCGGACAGAATCTCCTCCAGGGTGTCCTTGCCGTAGATCTCTGGCTCGCGCGTTCCGAGCAGGTTGAGGTTCGGTCCGTTGAGGACGAGCACGGTTCGCGACATGGCGTAGTCCTAGCCTGGGCTCCCAACGATGACCCAGTCGGAATCCCCCAACATCGTGCTCACCGGCTTCATGGGCACCGGCAAGACGACGGTCGGTCGCCTGCTCGCCGAACAACTCGGCTACGAATTTGTCGACACCGACCAGCTGATCGAGGAACGCCACGGCAAGATCGCCGAGATCTTTCGATTGCGCGGTGAGCAAGCCTTTCGACAGATCGAGCGCGAACTCGCTGCTGAGCTGGCCGCACGTGATCGACTGGTGATCTCGACCGGCGGTCGCTTGATGCTCGATCCGCACAACGTGGCCAGCCTGAGTCGCAACGGACGGGTCTTCTGTCTGGTGGCCACCCCAGACGAGATCTTCGACCGAGTCACCAAGGATGAGTCGGGCGTCGAGCGGCCGCTGTTGTCGGTTGCGGACCCTCGACAGCGGATTGTGGAGCTGCTCGCCGAGCGAAGCCCGGCATATCGTCGCTTCGCCCAACTGACCACCGACACGGTCAGCGCCGAGACGGTTGCCGCCGACTTGGCGGTGCTGGCGGGTTCGGACCCCCTTCGATTTGCGATCGACAACCCCAGCGGCCGCTACGAGTTCGCGGTTGGGGCGGCCGTGTTGCCCTTCGTTCGACAGCTCGCCCGCATCGAAGGTCCCGTGGTCGTGGTGACGAACACATCGGTCGGCGAGCTCTATCTCGCCAGTCTTGGCGACGTCGACCTCATCGTCACGCTGCCGAACGGAGACGGCCCCGAGAACAACCTCGCCGCGGTCCAGCACGTGTACGACGCGTTGCTCGACGCCAACATCGATCGTTCGGCCACGATCGTTTCACTCGGTGACTCGATCGTCGGCGACGTGGCCGGCTTCGCCGCGGCGACGTACCTTCATGGGCTGGACCTCGTGCGCTGTCCGACGGACCTGACCGCCATGATCGACACGAACATCGACGGCAAGGTCGGCCTCGATGCTCCACAAGGAAAGAACGTGATCGGCCTGTACAAACAGCCGCGTTCCGTCGTCGCCGACGTGGCGACCTTGCAGACGCTCAGTCGGCGACAGTTCGCATCCGGAATGGCCGAGGTGGTGAAGCACGCACTGATCGCCGGGGCCGACCTGCTCGCCCAGCTCGAAGGTGGAGACTGGCGCGGTCGGAGCCATCAAGAGCCTGGTGCGCTCGGTCGGCTGCAGGCGCTCGTCGCCCAGGCGATCCAGGTGAGGATCGCGATCATCCAGGATGATCCGTTCGAGGAATCGCGGCGGGCGGTCCTCGACCTCGGCCACACGTTCGCCGACGCGTTCGAGCAGGTGAGTAGTGGTGAGTTGCTGACGCACGGCGAGGCTGTCGGCGTCGGACTGGTTGCCGCGTCTCGGTTGTCGGAACGGGTGGGTCTGGCGGCGCCCGGTGTGGCCGACCGCGTCGAGTCGCTCGTTGGTGAAGTCGGACTGGCGACGTCGTTGCCCGGGGCGATGCCCATCGACGAGATCATCGAAGCAATGCACCGCGACAAGAAGCGCCGGGGCGGGACGCTCCGACTTGTCCTATTACGCGACGTCGGCGACCCCGTCGTCACGGAGGTCGTCCCGACCACCGCCATCTCCGACATCCTCACCGGCATGCAATCGGGGTGACCCAGTGAGCTCGCCCGTGTCAACAGTGGTCGGCGTCAGCCACGAACGCGACGATGGCGTCGGCCGCCTCCTCGACAGTGACCGTCGAGACGTCAACGACGAGTGAGGCGAGAGGCAGCACCAGTGGCTCGCGAACCTTCAACTGCTCCTCGAACAGCCTGGCCGGGTCGCCGCGATCGAGCAGAGGTCGGTGGGACTTCTGGACTGCGGCGTTCACCAGGTAGTCGACCGGCGCGCTCAGCCAGATCACCAGGTGCGCTGTCAGCGCTTCGCGAACGACGGCTGATTCGCAGACCGACGATGCCGGCCCAATCACCGCGGGCTGTGCGGCGTTCAACGCGGCGATCGCAAGTTCGGCTTCCAACGCGTGGAGAGCGTCGAGTCCGTACTCATCGCTGATCTCGGCAGCAGTGTGCCCGTCGGTCCGTTCCGCCAGCTGTTCATCACCGTCGATCAGCGGCAGGCCGAGGCGCTCGGCGACCACCCTGCCAATCGAGGTCTTGCCCGCACCCATCAGACCGAGCAGAACGACGTGACGGTGCACTCGCCGCCGAACCGTAACGGTTCCGACGCCAGTACTACGCATCCGCAACGGATGTCAGCAGCAACGACTCAGACGGTGGCGGGCGGTGGGAGCGCCGCGGAAACGTCTGCGAGGACCTCGAGGTGCCGCTCCACCTGGCCGAGCCCGGCATTCATCGTGTTGATCGAGACGTGGGTTGCGCCGGCGTCACGCCAGCGCCCGACATGGTCGACGAGCTTGGCGACACCATCGTCGGACCAGCTCACCCGCCCCTCCATGCCCAACGTGGCCGGGTCGCGTCCCGCCTCGATGGCGGCCTCGGCGACGATCGCGGAGGCTTCGTCGAGCCTCGGCCCGGGCGGCACCTGGGGAAACCAGCCGTCGGCAAGCCGGCCGACGCGCCGGTAGGCGGGCGGCGACTGGCCGCCGATCCAGATCGGGATCGGACGCTGTCGCGGCAGCGGCGCAAGGCCGGCGGCGGTGATGCGATCGAACTCGCCGACATGGGTCACCACCCGCTCGGTCAGAAGCCGACGCAGCAACGGGATCTGCTCCGACATCCGCCGGCCACGGTCGCCGAACGGCGCACCGAGCGCCTCGTACTCGACAGCGTTCCAACCCAGC
This sequence comes from Ilumatobacteraceae bacterium, assembly GCA_963732335.1. Classification (GTDB taxonomy): domain Bacteria; phylum Actinomycetota; class Acidimicrobiia; order Acidimicrobiales; family Ilumatobacteraceae; genus Desertimonas. The sequence continues at coordinate 63,412 of CAVSZO010000039.1, forward strand.
CCGACGCCCAGCCGGAACCGCCCCTGCGTCAGCAGATCGACCTCGGCGGCCTGCTTGGCGACGAGCGCTGTCTGGCGCTGAGGCAGGATGATTACACCAGTGACGAGCTCCAGCGCCGTGCACGCCGCGAGGTAGCCGAAAACCACGAACGGCTCGTGGAACGTCGTGGAAACGTCGTAGGGGCCAGCCCACGGAGCATGGGCTTCAGGGTCGGCGCCAAGCACATGGTCGTAGGCGAGGAGGTGGGCGAACCCGAGCTCCTCCACGCCGCGCCCATACCGCCGCACGTCGGCAACCGCAGCACCAATCTCCGTCTGTGGGAACACGACCCCGATCTGCACCACGACGTTCTAGCCCGCCGATGAGGGTGCTCGCGGTCACCGCTGGGCGAGCGCTTACCCGTCTGATCGGTCGCGACCCGCGATCTGGGTGTGATTCGCGTCAATCAAGCATCTGGGCGTGGTCGTTCCCGGCTTCCGGGAACGTTGACCCCCAGATGCGGGGTGAGAAGCGCCCGCGTGCGGTACTCATAGAGTCCGTCGAAGAGCGGCCCGGTGAGGGTGAGGAGGTCCTCGTCCGTGCGCACCATCGACAGCCCGCGCAGGAGCACGTCGAGCCCCGGAGCTTCGGGCGCGTCGTGCCGCTCGTCGGCGAGGTCGGCCTCGTGGACGATCTTCGCAATCTCCCACAGCACCGGGTCGGCGAGGTCATAGCGGCGCAGGAACGTTTCGAAGCTGCACTCGCCGGCGTGGTGGGAGAGCTCGACGCCGCGAATGTCGAACGGCGTCGCGTCGGCTGGCACCTCGTCGGCGTCGTCGACGAACACGAACTCGGCGTCCGGATCAAGGAAGCGGCGGATCAGCCACGAGCACGCTGCCCGATCGACGTGGCAATGCCGTCGCGTCGCCCATCTCATCCGACCGGCTCCTCGACGAGCGCTGCCAGTTCGGCGACCTCCCGCTGGGCGCGCTCGCGCTCGGGTGGCGGAAAGAAGTCGCGCCCTCGGATCGCCTGCAGCGTCCGGCGAAGACGTGCAAGCGTGCGCCTGCGGACGGCGCCGTCTTTCTCTCGTGCGGCCTCCGCCGCGTCGGTCACCGCCTGGTACTCGGCGGCGACTACGGCCGCCATGCCCTGCGCAAGCGCACGTTCCTGCGCGGCGGAGCCGGGGGTCGCGATCCAGATCGTCGCCTCGCCGTTCGCCTCGAGGATCTCGTCGGCGAGCCACTCGAGTTGCTCCTGAGTGCGGCCGTCCCGCGGCAGCGCTACGAGCCCGTCGACGATCTGCACAGCCCCCAGCCGGCGCAGCCGACGCCAGACCGCGATCCGCGGCGTCGACGGCTCCCGTGGAAGCCGATACGCGAGCTGAACCCATTCACTACGAGCCGGCATCGTTGGCACTGTATCGCAACCATGGTTACCCTAGCAACCCTGGTTTCACAGTCGCCCCGACACGTCCGTGCGCACGCGGTTATCCGTTCGCCACTGTGGCGCGAACGCGACTTCGTCAAGTTCTGGAGCGCGGCGACGGTCAGCTTGGTGGGCGACGCCGTCACCCGCCTCGCGCTCCCCCTGATAGCGATCGTCGTGCTCGAGGCGACACCTTTCGAGGTCGGCGTGCTCGGCGCCGCCCAGTTCCTGCCGCTCCTCGTAGTTGGGTTGCCAGCCGGGGCGATCATCGACCGCCTAGCGCGCAAGCGACGACTGCTCGTCGTAGCCGACTGCGCGCGCTCGGTCGCGCTGCTGTCCGTGCCGGTGACGTACTGGGCCGGCTCGCTGACACTCGAACAGCTCTACGCCGTGGCGCTCTTCAGCGGGCTCCTCGCCGTCTTCTTCGACGTCACCGCCGCCAGCTACCTCCCGGCGTTGATCCGCCGCGAGCAGCTCGTCGATGGCAACAGCAAGCTCGAGCTGAGCCGCTCCAGCGCGGAGATTGTCGGGCCCGGCGCGGCCGGACTGCTCATCGAGATCGCCAGCGCGCCGGCCGCATTGATCGTCGACGCAATCAGCTTCGCCGCGTCGGCCGCGGCACTGGCGGGCATCAGACGCGCCGAAGTGTCAGTCACGGCTCCGCACTCGGGTCCGCGGATCCGCGGACTCGGCCGCGAGATCGTCGAAGGCACTCGCTTCGTCGTCGGCCACGAGTACGTCCGCGCGATCGCGCTGACAACCACCACGGCGAACTTCTTCCGGAGCTCGTTGACCGCCGTCCTCCTCGTCTATCTCGTTCGCGAGGCCCACGCCTCCGCCGGAGCAATCGGGGCCGCATTCGCCGTCGGCAACATCGGCTTCCTCGCCGCAGCGCTGCTCGCACCGCGGCTGGCGCGTCGCTTCGGCGTCGGCCCAGTGATGATGGTCGCGGTCTCGGCCTTCGGCCCCGCCGCCTTGATGGTGGCCGTCGCTCCGCTCGAGCTCGCCGTCCCCGCCGCCGGAGCGATGGTTCTCGTCGACAGCTTCGGGATCGGACTCCACGGCGTCAACCAGGTGAGCCTCCGCCAGGCCGTTACGCCGGAGTGGCTGCGCGGGCGCATGATTGCGACGCTGCGCTTTCTGAACTTCGGGGCAATCCCGCTGGGTACGATGCTCGGAGGCGCACTCGGAAGTCTCGTCGGCTTGAGGCCGGCGATCTGGGTCGGCACCGCTGGGCTGTTCCTCGCCGCGCTCCCCTACGCGCTTTCGTCGACCCACCGCGTGATCGAGCTGCCACGCCCACCGGACGAGCCCCTTGTCGCCCGCCAGCTCGATGGGACCACCTTGCGCTGAGTTGCGCCAATGGGATGGGACCACCTGTGGCGCCAGTGGAGAGGGATCTGATGGGAGGTTGGGATCGATTGCAGATCGCTGGAATTGATCTCAGACGAGTGCCGACTCGTCCACCCTCCGGGCGCTCGCATGCGCCGCCGAGCAGCCGCAGGACTGGCGCACGACCAGCTCCAGCGGCACCCGGATCTCCACCGGAGAGGCGATGCTCTCCCCGCCGAGGGCGCCGACGAGCAGCAGCGCGGCCTGCTCGCCGAGATCGCGATAGTGGCGGGCCAGGGCGGTGACCGGCGGCTCCAGCAGGTCGCCTGCCTGGGGGTCGTCGAAGGCGACGAGGGCGACGTCGTCTGGCACCCGGGCCCCGACCCGCCGGAGCTGGCGCAGCGTGCCGTAGGCGAGCGTGTCGCTGGCGGCGACGATCGCGGTGGGCGGTTGGGGAAGCTCCATCAGCTGCCGGACGGCGTCCTCGGCGCTGTCCGCCGACCACTTGTAGTCGCCGGCGACCAGGTACTCCGGCGCCACCGGGAGCCGCAGCGTGCCCATCCCGAACTGGAACGCCTCGAAGCGTTCGACGGCCGAACCGTGGTCGAGCCGCGGCGCCTGCGGCGACGCCCGAAGCGGCGCCCCGAGATAGGCGATCCGCTCCTGGTTGTGGACCTCCACCAGGTGTTTCAGGAGCGTCTGCATGCCGCCGGCATTGTCGACGGTGGTGTAGCCGAGCCCGACTCCGGCGAGCACGTGGTCGATGAAAACCACCGGGGCGTCACCAGCCACGAAGCCGCCCGAGGTTGCCACGAGCAGGCCGTCCACGTGGCGGGCATGGAGCGTGCGGAGGGCGGCATGCTCGCGCTCGGCTTGGCGCTCGGTGTTCATCACCAGCACCTGGTAGCCGGCGCCCTCCAGCACGCTCTGGGCGCCCTTGAGGATGCTCGCATAGGAAGCGATGGCGATGTCGGGCAACACGACGCCGATCAGCCTCGACGATCGCGTGCGGAGCGAGCGGGCGACGTGGTTGGGTTCGAAGGCGAGGTGTTGGGCCGCCGCCCAGACCCGTTCGCGAGCCGCGGCGCTGACGTAGCGCCCGTTGCCCAACGCCCGCGAGGCGGTGGCCCGCGAGACGCCCGCGGCGGCGGCCACGTCGGCCAGTGTGGGGCGACGCGACCCGGTCATCGTCGGCATGGTACGTCGCTTGACAATCGATTTCACTCTCGGTACCGTTGCAGCGGTTCCAAGATCGATTGCAGACCGGTGGTCTGCGGTCTCGGCGCAGCGCATCAGGCATGTGTCTCGGGACCATGAAGGGGGGTTTCGCCAATGAGCGGAATTGGTTTCAGCCGGAGGGAACTCGTACGCGGGGGGATCACCGCAGCCGGACTCTCGGCCGTCGGGTTCGCTGCATCTGGTGGGCGGGTCAGCGCCGGAGATGCCGGCGACGAAGGGCTGCTCCCGCGCAGCAGCATCCGGATCGAGATGCCGACGCACATGATCCCGCCCGACCCGAACACGGCGATCATGCAGAACGGTGCCGAACAGGCGTCACGCGACCTGGGCGTCGAGGTCAACTTCAGCGGCCCGGAGCAGTTCAGCATCCCGGACATCCAACGGCTGTTCGAGGCCGCGGTCGCGACCCAGCCGACGGCGATCGCGGCGACGCTGCCAGATCCGAGCGCCCTCGGGCCGACCATCGAGGCGGCCGTCGGCGAGGGGATTCCCGTGGTCCTGTTCAACGCCGGGCTCGACGAGTTCGAACAGCTCGGAGCGATCAGCTACGTCGGCCAGACCGAGCGCGACGCCGGCGTCCGCGCCGGCGAGCGGCTGGCCGAGGCCGGGATCACCAACGCCGTCGTGATCAACCATCAGCAGGGCCAGCTCACACTCGAGCTGCGCATCGAGGGCCTGTCCGAAGGGCTCGGCACCGACGTGCCGTCGGTGGCCGTCGACGGTTCCAACCCGACGGAGATCCGCAACGGAGTGGCGAGCGCGCTGCAGCAGAACCCCGACGTCGAGGCCGTGATGACGCTCGGGCCGGGTGCCGCCGAGCAGGCGCTGACGGCGATCCAGGAGGCCGGAAGCTCCGCCCAGCTCGCCACGTTCGACATCTCGCCGTTCGTGCTCGAGGCCGTGCAGAACGGCGACATCCTGTTCGCCATCGATCAGCAGATGTACCTGCAGACGTACCTCTCGGTGCTCAGCCTCGTCACCTGGGCCCAGTACCGGTTGCGGCCGGTCACCGCCGTACCGACCGGTCCGCTGTTCGTCGACGCCGACAACGCGGCGGAGATCATCGAACTGAGCGCGCAGGGCATCCACTGACGGCTCGATGACGGCAATCCAGTCGCAGCGGGTGCCGCGGACCGAATCCCCCTCCGGCACCCGCCGCGGCCGGACGCTGCGGCGCTGGGCCACGCGGCCCGAGATGGCGGCCGTCGGCGGCTGCATCGTGGTTTTCATCATCTTCGCCATCACCGCGGGCGACAACGGGTTCCTGAGCCAAGCGGGGGCGGCGACGTATCTCGAGGTCGCCGCCCACATCGGCATCGTCGGCGTGCCGGTCGCGCTGCTGATGATTGCCGGCGAGTTCGACCTGTCGATCGGCTCGATGGTCGCTGCCGCCAGCATGATCATCGCGATCACGGTCGAGCAGTACGGCTGGCCGGTGTGGGCGGGCATCGCTGCCGCCCTCGCGTTTGCCGCCGTGATCGGGCTGTTCAACGGCTGGGTCGTCGTCACCACCGGCCTGCCGTCGTTCATCGTGACGCTGGGCATGCTGTTCGCGTTGAGCGGCGCGACGATCGGGCTGTCGCGCCTGCTCACCAGCCGTACCCAGGTGTCGCTGACCGCACCGGCGGCGCTCGACGGTGTGCTCCACGACATCTTCGCCGGCAACCTCGGCGACTTCGCCGCCTCGATCGTGTGGTGGTTCGGGCTCGTCGCGGTCGGCACCTACGTGCTGCAGGCCACGGTGTTCGGGAACTGGATCTTCGGCTCCGGCGGCGACGCCGAGGCGGCGCGCAGCGTCGGCGTGCCGGTCGCCCGCACGAAGATGATCCTCTTCGTCTGCACGTCCGTGTCGGCGGCGCTGCTCGCCACCATCCAGGTGCTCGACGCTCGCTCCGCCGACGTGCTGCGCGGCAGCCTGCTCGAGCTGCAGGCCATCGCCGCGGCGGTGATCGGGGGCGTACTGCTCACGGGCGGCTACGGGTCGGTGATCGGGGCGGCGTTCGGGGCGCTGATCTTCGGCATGGTCCGCCAGGGCATCTTCTTCACCGGCGTCGACACCGACTGGTTCCGGCTCTTCGTCGGGGCGATGATCCTGCTCGCCGTGCTGTTCAACAACGCGGTTCGCAAGCGGGCGGCGGAGGCGCACTGATGGCCACCGACGGGCGAGCGGTCCTCGAGGTGCGCGGCCTGTCCAAGTACTTCGGTCATGTGGTGGCGCTGGAAGACGTGACGATGGACGTTCGCGCCGGCGAGGTGCTGTGTCTGCTCGGCGACAACGGCGCCGGAAAGTCGACGCTGATCAAGATCCTGTCCGGCGTGTACCCCCCGACGAGTGGAACGGTGCTGATCGACGGCGAGGAGACCGTCTTCGCCTCCCCTCGGGCCGCCATCGAGCGTGGCATCGCCACGGTGTACCAGGACCTCGCGATGATCCCGCTCGCGGGCATCGCCCGCAACTTCGTCCTCGGCCGCGAGCCGAGGAAGGGGAAGGGCCTGTTGCAGCGCTACGACACTCGCAAAGCGGACGCCATCACCCGCGCCGAGCTCGACAAGATCGGCATCGAGCTGCGCGACACGTCGCAGCCCGTCGGCACGCTCTCGGGCGGAGAGCGACAGTGCGTGGCGATCGCCCGCGCCGTCTACTACGGGGCGCGCATCCTGATCCTCGACGAGCCGACGAGCGCGCTCGGCGTACGGCAGGCGTCGATCGTGCTCCGCTACATCGACCAGACGCGGGCAGCCGGCATCGCCGTGATCCTGATCACGCACAACGCCCACCACGCGTACCTGGTCGGGGACCGATTCACGGTGCTCGAGCGCGGGCGCGGCACCGGTACCTTGACCAGAGAGGAGACGACGATCGACGAGCTCGAGAACAAGATGGCAGGAGGCAGGGAGCTGGAACGTCTCAGTCGCGAGTTCAGTCAGGCGCCGACCGCCGGCGGTTCGGTCTGATGACCGTGCGCATCGGCTTGCTCGGTTGCGGCCGGATCGGGCGGATGCACGCCGAGCTGCTGTCGTCTCGAGTGCCGGAAGCAGAGCTGACGCTCGTGTGCGACGTGGTGCCCGAGGCGGCGAAGGAGCTCGGCAACCACCTCGGCGTCAACGTCGCGCCGTCGATCGACGACGTGTTCGCAGGCGGCGCCGTCGACGCCGTGGCGATCTGTACCAACACCGACACCCACGCCGAGCTGATCAGCCGCGCCGCCACGGCGGGGCTGCCGGCGTTCTGCGAGAAGCCGATCTCGCTCGACCTCGACACCGTCGACGAGACCCTCGCTGTCGTAGACGATGCAGGAACGGTATTGCAGATCGGGTTCAACCGCCGTTTCGATCCGGCCCACCAGGCGGTCCGCGACGCCGTCGCCGGCGGCGCGATCGGAGACGTCCACGTCGTCAAGATCACCAGCCGCGACCGTGAATGCCCGCCGATCTCGTATCTCGAGCGGTCCGGGGGGATGTTCCTCGACATGACGATCCACGACTTCGACCTCGCCCGCTTCGTCACCGGCAGCGACATCGTCGAGGTCAACGCCGCCGTCGGCGCCGTGCTCGTCGACCCGGCGGTCGGCGAGGTCGGCGACATCGACACGTCGGTGGTCGTGCTCACCCATCGGTCCGGCTGCATCACGATCATCGACAACAGCCGCCAGGCGGTGTACGGCTACGACCAGCGGCTGGAGGTGTTCGGCTCGGCCGGGATGGCGACGTCGGAGAACCCGCCGACGCACACGGCGGTCGTCGGCGGCGCCGACGGCTTCCACGCCGCGCCGCTGTATCGGTCGTTCATCGATCGCTACGAGTTGAGCTTCATCCGGCAATGGGAGTCCTTCGTCGACAGTGTGCGCTCGGGCGTGCCGCCGGCGGTCAGCGGCCACGACGCGCGTGTGCCGCTCGTCGCCGGCCTGGCGGCGATCGAATCGCTGGAGACCAGTCGCCCCGTCCGGCTCTGAGACTCCGACCCGAGTTCTGAGGCGAGCGGCTCGCCGGAGTGTTCATCTCCACCCAGAGCGGGAGGCCGGCTATCCGTAGCGCGGCAGATGACCTGGCGGGTTGCGATCAGTACCGTGGCCGTCATGGACGAGCGGCTCGGGATCGCGTCGCGAATCCTCGGCTGGTGGCGTTCGCTACCGATGCTGGTCGTGGACGGCGCGCTCGCGGTCGTCGTGTTGGCGGTCAGCCTGATAGAGGTCGGCGCCAACAACCGGTCCGAGGAACTCGTCCCCTGGCAGATGGCGGTGCTCGTCGCCATGTCACTGGTCATCGTCCTCCGTCGCCATTACCCGATCGCGGTGTGGCTGGTGTCCGGGGTCTTGGTCACGGTCTACGGCGTCGGCGAGTTCCCCGACCCGACGCTGCCGTACGGGCCGCTGATCGCCGTCTACACCGTCGCCGCCCACACCAGTGCGAGGACTGCCGCGTGGGCAGGCCTGATCACGCTGGCGGCCGTCGCGGCCGCGCTGATCATCGACCCGCACGAAGACGCGCTCGACTGGCTCGTCGCCACGCTTTCGGTGACGACGGCCTGGCTGATCGGCAACAACATGCGCACCCAGCGGCGCCTACGCATCGGAGTTGGAGGCGCGGGCCGCTGACCTCGAACGCGAGCGGAAGGTCGAGGCTCAACGGGCGGTCGACGAGGAGCGGCTCCGGCTCGCCCGCGAGCTGCACGACGTCGCCGCCCACCACGTCAGCGTGATCGCCCTGCACGCCGAGGCCGGCCAGTCGCAGCTGCCCGGCGACACCGCCGGCGCAGACCGGTCCTTCCAGGTAATCGGTGACGTCGCCCGCACAACCCTCAGCGAGCTGCGCCGCGTCGTCGGTGTCCTCCGCGACGAGGGCGAGGCCCCGCTGGTGCCACAGCGGGGGCTGGGTCAGCTCCCGGCGCTGGTGCACGAGGTCGAGCAGGCCGGCGTGCCCGTGACCCTGCGCGTGACCGGTTCGCAGCGCCCGATCGGTGAAGCCGTCGACGCGTCCGCCTACCGCATCGTGCAGGAGGCCTTGACCAACGTGCTGCGGCACGCCGGGCCCGCCGAGGCGGAGGTCAACGTCACGTATCGTCGACGACGCTGTCTCGGTCGAGGTTCTCGACAACGGCACCGGTCCTAACGGGTCGCCTGGCAAGGGTCACGGCCTGATCGGCATGCGCGAGCGGGCGGCCGCGTTCGGTGGTTCGATGAGCGCCACCGCCCGCCCCGGAGGCGGATTCGCCGTGACGGCGCGGCTGCCGACATGACGAGCGTGCTCGTCGTCGACGACCAAGAGCTCGTGCGCGCCGGGTTGCGCGTGATCCTCGAGGCCAACGGCGTCGAGGTCGTCGGCGAGGCCGGCGACGGCGCCGACGCAGTCGAGCAAGCAGCGAGTCTGCACCCCGACGTCGTGCTGATGGACGTGCGGATGCCCGTGCTGGACGGCATCGAGGCCACCCGCCGGATCAGGGCGGCGGGCGACGACGCGCCGCGCGTGCTCGTCGTCACGACGTTCGACCTCGACGAGTACGTGTTCGAGGCGCTGCGCGCCGGGGCCAGCGGGTTCCTGCTCAAGGACACGCCCCGAGCCGAGCTGCTGCGGGCGATCGACGTCATCGCCGCCGGCGACGCACTGCTCGCGCCGAGGGCGACGCGCCGCCTCATCGAGGACTTCGCCCGGCGCCGCGCCCTCGCCCCGCCGCTGGCGGACGACGCCCTCGACGTCCTGACGCCCCGCGAGCGGCACGTCCTCGAGCTGATGGCCCGCGGCATGTCCAACGGCGAGATCGCCGAGCACCTCGTCGTCGGCCAGGCGACGGTGAAGACCCACGTCGGCCACGTCCTCACGAAGCTCGGCCTGCGCGACCGCGTCCAGGCGGTGATCCGCGCCTACGAGGCGGGGCTCGTGCAGCCCGGCGACGGGGCGATCCCCTCCGGGTAGCAGGCAACGCTACCGACGTCCGCTCGCGGGCCCTCGTCGTCGGTTGCGTCGCAGCCTTCGTGCTCACCGCCCGCACAAGCCAACCCGACAGAACGCACACACCTGAACCGACCCACGATCGACCATCGCCATCAGACTGTCTCACCGCAACCAACGATCCCGCCGTCACCGAACGACAGCCGCTCGCGGCGTTCAGCGGACGCACAACGCCGAGCGGCTAGGTGTTGGCCCGCCGGGTTCCGATCACGAGGAGCACTAAGCCGCTGGCCAGAGCGAGGGCGGCGAGGAACAGGTGCGCTGGGATTGAGCTGGCGCCGGTGTCAGCGAGCGGAGTCTCCGGCAACTCGGTCGTGGTGGGGGCTTGTTCTGGCGCCTGGAGCCCGAGAATCTCTACCTCGGCGAAGTCAGTCGCCTGGAACTGGCGTGGCTCGGCTTGGACGGTGCGGACGGTGACCACCGCGTTGTTGACAATCGACGTGCCCTCCTCGGCGGAGGTCGCCACGTGGGTCACAGCAACGCCAAGATCGGTGTTACAGATCGTCTCACCGGGCGAGACGATCGTCCCCCCATCGGGGAGCTGGACGATGCCGTGGCGGTCGTCGACAACCTGGATGACCTCCACGTCGACGTCGCTCGTGTTCCTGCTGCAGTAGGTGTAGGCGACCGTCTCGCCGACGGATGCTGTCGCCACGTTGGCGTCGTTGGAGAACGTGAAGGTGATGTCCTCGGGCGCCGCGGGCCCGGTGCAGGTTGCCGCCGTGACTGTGACCGACGCTTCGGAGGTAGCTCCGGCGATGTCGACGGTGACTGTCGCGGACAACTCCTCGTTAGCGGCCGGTCCGTCGATGACCTCGGAGCCCGTGGTTTCGCCGGCGGGCGGGATCGGATCGGGGGTAAGTGCCACGCCCCGGGAGTTGCCGGTGACCGTCGCGTGCACAGCCCCCATGCTGCGCACCGTCCACATCACCGTCGTCTGACCCGACGTCACATCGCATACAGCGCTGCCAGACACTACGACGCCGGTCGGTACCACCGGCGGGGACGTCGTCGACGGGATCGACGCCAGCGTGGTCGTTGGCAGTCCGGTCGGCGCGGCTGTTGTCGATGTTGTCGTCGTCGACGCCGGCGCCGCCGTGGTCGACGTCGTGGCCGTTGATCCGGTCGTCGCCGCGGCATCGGTTAATGCCGCGTCCGTCGTCTCAGGTTCTGCTACAGCTGGCGGTGGAGGCCGCCGAGCAGGTGTGCGTACCTGCTGTCGTGGCCGGCCGTCGTGCCGCTGGCGTGTTCGAGGGACACGAACCCGTGGATCGCGCTGCGCGTGTTGCCGGCAATGAGGTCGGCCTCGTCGGGCCCGAGGCCGGCACCGAGATAGACGCGGGCGAACACGGTGTGCAGTGCCTGGTTGGCGACGACGAGATCGACGTTGTCGGCGCCGGAAGGGCGCAGGATCGCCGAGTACTGGCCGGGATGACCGCGGGCGAACCCGCGGTAGGCGTGGCCGATGGCGTCGAGGGCGTTCGCCCCGGCAACACCCATCGCTGCCGCCCCGACGGCACTGGTGAGATGGTTGGTGGCCGTCACGGCGAGGCGGTCGCGCAACCGGTCGAGGTTCCCGACGTGGCTGTACAGCGCCGAGGGTCGAACCCCGAGTGCATCGGCGACGGCGCTCAATGACAGCGCCTCGAACCCCGCCTGGTCGATCAGGACGATCGCCGTATCGACGATGCCGCCGGGTGGGATGCGCCCACGAGCCATACAGGGACGATACACCAAACATGCCATGCAGTCACGTCTCTTGACAAACAGACGGTTATAATGAAAGACTGTCACTCAGAACCCAACTTCGAGGAGGTCAACGATGCTTCTGCAGAACGATCCCTTCCGCGACATCGACGCCTGGTTCGACCGGATGACTGGGCGGTCGGCGAGCAATGGGCAGTGGCCGATGCCGATGGACGCCTACAAGCGGGGTAACGACCTGTGGGTCGACATCGACCTGCCCGGTGTGGACGCCGACTCGGTGGAGATCAACGTCGAGCGCAACGTGCTCACGGTGTCGGCGCAGCGCAGCGGGGAGCGCAACGAGGGCGACCAGGTGTATCTCGCCGAACGACATCGAGGCAGCTTCCGCCGCCAGGTTCACCTCGGCGACGGCCTGGATGCGGAGCGCATCGAGGCCCGCTACAGCGACGGAGTGCTCACACTGCGCATCCCTGTCGCCGCCGCGGCGCAGCCGAGGAAAATCCCCGTGATCACCGGCTCCGCCGCCCGGGCGATCGATACCTCCTCCACTGAGGAAGGCTCGTCCAACTAGGGCCCGCCACCCACCGGGTGGCTGAGCGGACGTCAGTAGGCTCGGGCGGTGGATCGCACGGCGCCGACGGGCGCCGACCGTGAGCGTACCAGGGCGACCGCTCGGGTCCGACGTTGCCGGGGCGGTGCACGCCTTCGCCGAGGCGGCGCTAGCGCTGCCGGTCGATCGACTCACCGACGTCCAGGTGCTGGCCGCCGAGGCCACCGGGGCACGTGGCGCGTGCATCTACATCGCCGACTACGCGCAGCAGGTCCTGCGGCCGCTGCCGACGGGTGCGCAGGAATCAGCGGCCCCGGTCGACGGGTCGATCCTCGGCGGTGTGTTCCAATCCGGCGACACCTACGTCGGCGAGGGACGCATCGCCATCGCCTTGGTCGACGGTCGAGACCGCGTCGGCGTCGTCGAGTACCGCTACGGGGACGACGCCACCAGCTCGGTCGAGCTGGCCGAAGCCGTCGGTCGCGCCCTGCTCCTGGTCCTTGTCAGCAGGCGGCGCTACACCGACCTGCTCCTCAGAACACGCCGAGCGCACCGGTTGACGACCGCCGCCGAGATGCAATGGGATCTTCTCCCTCCTCTCACGTGCGGGGCGTCCGGAGTCTCTATCGCCGGCATCGTCGAGCCGGCCTACTCGACAGGTGGCGATTCCTTCGACTTCGCCGTCAACGGCGACTTCCTCGAGTTCATCGTCGTCGACGCCGTCGGTCACGGCATGCCGGCCGTGCTCAAGTCGATCGCCGCCATCACCACGTATCGCAATGTGCGGCGCGAACGCGGCGGCCTCGCTGCCGTCTACGAGGAGATTGGACGTGTGATGGTCGATCAGTTCGGGGAGTGCTACTACGCGACCGGAGTGATCGGCTCGTTGCAGATGTCGACCGGTGAGCTCAGGTGGATCAACGCCGGTCATCCCCAGCCGCTGCTCGTCCGCGACGGATCGGCGCGACACAGGCTGTGGTGCGCTCCATCGCTGCCGATGGGGCTAGGAGGCGAAGTCCGCGAGATCTGCTCGACGACCCTGCGGGCCGGTGACCGGCTTCTCGTCTACACCGACGGCGTGGTCGAACGACGAGGAAGCCCGGTACCCGCGCCGTACCTCGACCGGCTGACCGAGCGGCTCATCGCATCCACCTCCGACGCGGTGGCCACCGAGGAGACGTTGCGACGGCTGGTCCGCTCGGTCCTCGAATCTCTCGATGATGGCCTCGACGACGACGCCACGCTCGTGCTCGTCGAGTACCACGGCAGCCCACCGCTTGCCGGTTCGGCGGACCGAGTGGGCCCTCCCGAGTAGCGGGCGAGTGGCCGGGCGGTCAGCGGGACCCGGCCGCGGCAGCGGCGGTCTTCGACGCTGCACGCTTGGCCGTGTGAGCCGAACGCTTCGAGGCGGCTCGCGCCGTCCGTCCCGTCGTGGTCGCCGCCCGCTTGGCACTCGACCGCGTCGCCCGCGCCGATTTCTTCGCCGTGGTTGCCGTTGCCTTCGCACTCGACCGAGCCGTCTGGGCGGTCTTGGCAGCACCCGTCCGGACGCTACGGGCGGTCTGCTCGGCGCCCTCGGTTGCCGTTGAAGCCGAGCGGCGGACGCCCTTCGCCCGGTTCCGGGCGGTCGTCGACCCGGTCGGGGAGACCTTCGACTTGCCGGTGCCCAGGATGCGGGCAATCAGGTCCTGCACTGCGCTGATGCTGCCCTGGGCGATGCCGCTGAGGTTGTCGCCCACGCGGTCGACGACTCCGGCGATGGCTCCACCCACGGTGTTGCCTGGCGGGACATCGGGCAGACGAGGGTGCGGGTGCGTCGGCGCCGATTGCTTCGCATCGGCAAGCGCGGCGCCGAGGTCGGCGAGTGCCTTACGGTTGAGCTCGTCGCGCACCTTCGGGAAGAACTCGCCCTCTTCTTCCTCGACGTGGTGGCGGACGTTCTCGATGAGCACGGTGACCTTGGCGTCGAAGCGCTCGTCGCTCGGATCGAGGTCGGCAAGCTCGGCCAGCACCCACTTGACGATGTGGTGCTCCTCGAGACTCTCCAGGGCGATGCCCTCGGTGTCCGGTACCGTCGCCCGGGCAACGGGGTAGAACACCTGCTCCTCGATGGCGGCATGAACGCTGAGCTCCTCGATGATTCGATCGACGATCTGACGCTTTTCGACGTGTGCCCGGTCACCCGCCTTCTCGAAGCGTTTGAACAGGCGCTCGACGGTCTTGTGGTCGTCGCGGAGAAGTGTGATCGCATCCATGGAACAGGTGAGTACCCACAACCAGTTCGGCTGAGTCACCGACCTTTCAGGACGGGACCTGAGCCGCCCTGGGGCCCATGCTTGGCGCCGAAGTAAGCGTCGGCGCGGAACTCCCGTGCCCAACGTCACCCTCCACGACGCCCGTCAGCGGGAATGACTCCGCGGACCGGTCCGTTGACCGTCGGCAGACATGGGAGGATGTGGCGTGATCGAGCGGAACAGCGAGGTGCGCGAGGGCGACGTCATCGAGTTCACGCTGCGCGGCGAACGGCGGACCGCCGAGGCGATGCTGCTCACCGATGACGGTCTCGTGTTGCTCGACCTCTTCGACGGCGACCGTTTCGCGTGGGCCCAGGTGTCGATCCTCGAAGACGTCGCCGTGTTCGCACCGGACGGGCAGCCCGTCGCCACCACGCACTGACCGGGTGTCGCCGACCCTCGGGACACCCCCGTCGCTGCTCCTCGTCACGTGCTCCGGTACGGCACGCGCCGAGCGACAGTGCGCCACCCACAACTCGAACACGGACAAGTCGAGCACCTGCCGTGCCGACTCCGAGGTCATCTCACAATTCATGGCTCGGGCGCACCTGGTCGACGATGTCGGCGGCGAGGCGCGTCCGAGTGGGGGCTCAGGTTAGGTCGACGGTGGGGGTGCGGTCCCAGTAGCGCAGGGTCCGGCAGTGTTCGAGGAATGTAGCGATCGCTGCGTCACCGTCGAGCGCGACGTATCCGTCGTCGAGGTCGACAACGGCTTCGAGCAGGGACTGGGCTTCGGGCACGTAGCCGAGGTACTTGCAGTGGGCGTGGGCGTCGCTGATGAAGTCCTTGGTGGCGGCGTCCTTGGCGAGGAGGCCGGCCGCATCCGCCGTGGCGAGGATGACCACGGCGTCGTACAGGACCGATGGGCCGCCGTCGAGCTTCTGGTGGGCCGGCACGAGTTGTCCGTCGCTGGTGATGACGCCGCCGATTTGTGGGGCGACGAGTTCGACGAGTGCTCCTTCGGCGGTTGCCGCCTCGCGTAGCGATGCCAGCAGTGCCGCGTCGGTGCCGTCGGTGATCAATGCTCCAATCTTCCGGCCGATGAACCTGCTCGGCCCGTTGAGGACGATGCTCAGCGCCGGTGAAGGGGGCAGGTCGTTGATCGGCTGGCGGGCGGACACCGAAGGTTTGGGGAGCGGCTCGAGTCTCAGCCCATCGGCGACCCGTTGTGCGAAATCGTCGTCGACGTTGCGCAGGTTGGCGACCATCCGGGCGCGGATTCCGGGTTGCTCACACTTGCTCAGCTCGAACACGAAGGCGTCGACGATGTGGGCCTGTTCGACCGGTGTTTGGCTGATGTAGAACTGGCGGGCCTGGCTGTAATGGTCGGCGAACTTCTCCGAACGGACGCGTGCCTTGGTGCCGTCGATCGGCTCTTCGAAGCTGCGGAAGCCGCCGGCGGGGTCCTCCCGCGGCCCGGAACCGTCGCGGGACCACGAATTCGGCTCGTAATTCACCCGACCGACCGGATTCTGCATCGCCATGTGTCCGTCCTGCTGGAAGTGCGCAACGGGGCACTTCGGCGCGTTGACCGGAAGATGCGTGAAGTTCGGTCCGCCGAGCCGCTTCAGCTGGGTGTCGAGGTAGGAGAAGTTGCGGCCCTGGAGCAACGGATCGTTGCTGAAGTCGATGCCGGGGACGATGTTCTGGGTGCAGAAGGCGACTTGCTCGGTCTCGGCGAAGAAGTTGTCGACGGTGCGGTCGAGTACGAGGCGGCCGACGCGGCGAACGGGCACGAGTTCCTCGGGAATGATCTTCGTGGCGTCGAGGACGTCGAAGTCGAAGGAGTCGGCGAACTCGTCGTCGAACAACTGCAGTCCGAGCTCCCACTCCGGGAAGTCGCCAGCATTGATGGCGTCCCACAGATCGCGGCGATGGAAGTCAGGGTCGGCACCGTTGATCTTCACCGCCTCGTTCCACACCACCGACTGCATGCCGAGCTTCGGCTTCCAGTGGAACTTCACGAACGTCGACTTGCCGGCAGCGTTGACGAGGCGGAAGGTGTGCACGCCGAATCCCTCCATGAACCTGAAGGAGCGTGGGATCGCCCGGTCCGACATCGTCCACATCACCATGTGGGTGGCTTCGGGCATCAGCGAGATGAAGTCCCAGAAGTTGTCGTGCGCCGATTGGGCCTGGGGGAAGCCGCGATCGGGGGCCTGTTTGACGGAGTGGACGAGGTCGGGAAACTTGATCGCGTCCTGGATGAAGAAGACCGGGATGTTGTTGCCAACGAGGTCGAAGTTGCCCTCTTGGGTGTACAGCTTGACGGCGAAGCCGCGGACATCGCGGGCCAGGTCGAAGGACCCCTTGTTGCCGGCGACCGTGGAGAAGCGCACAAATGCCGGTGTGCGTTCGCCTGGACGTTGAAGGAAGTCGGCCCGGGTGATGTCGCTGAGTGATTCGTACGGTTCGAAGAATCCATGGGCGCCGAAGCCGCGGGCATGGACGACACGTTCGGGGATCCGTTCGTGGTCGAAGTGGAAGATCTTCTCGCGGAAGTGGAAGTCCTCGAGCAACGATGGTCCACGGTTCGACGCCCGCAGCGTGTTCTGGTCGTCGGACACGGGAATGCCCTGTTGCGTCGTCAGTCGTTGCCCTCCGTCGGGCGCCGTCTGGTGGGTCTCACCGCCGGCACCGACCACCTCGATCAGGTCGGCGGCGGCGACGTCATCGGGGGCCGCGTCAACCGTCGGATCTGCCGGGCTCTCGTTCGTCGCCGCGACCGTCGCCGGGCTTCGCTTGGCGGCGGCAGGCTTCTTGCCAGCGGTCTTCTTGGGGGCGGTCTTCTTCGGGGCCATAGCCACCATTCCTTACGTCGGGACGTCGAGAACCGTCGGCGCGCCGCGGTCAGCGTGCCGAGTACCCGAAAGTCGCCGAACGGAAACGGGCGGTCGGCGAGCGGCGCTGGTTGGGAGACGCCACAGTCGGGAACCAGGGGAATTCGATGGCGTACACCAGCAGGGACTTCGAGGCCGGCGCGAGGGAAGCTTTCGCCGTACTCATCGATCCGGAGACATACCCTCGCTGGCTCGTCGGGGCCCAAGCGATTCGAAGCGTTGACCCGACGTGGCCCAAGCAGGGCAGCAAGTTCCACCACGTCGTCGGGTTCGGCCCACTGCGTCTCGCCGACAGCAGCGAGGTGCTCGAGATCGATGAATCAGCGATGATGTTGCGGCTCGAGGTCCGCGCCCGTCCGCTGATCGCCGCCGTGGCGACGTTCCGAGTGATCGGGACCGACAGTCGTTGCGTGATCACGCTCGAAGAGGAGCCGGCGTCGAGGACGATTGGCAACCTCGTTCGACCGGTGATGGATCCGGCGACCCACGTGCGCAACCATCGCTCGTTGCGCCGCCTGGCGCACGTCATCGAACAGCGTTATGGCGACTCGTGCTGATCGCGACGCCGATCCCCTGGGAGTCAGGACTGAGTGCAACGTCGGTGTCGCGTTCGTCCCGATCGAGTTGCCGTCCGGCGTCGTTGATCAGGTCGAGCTGTTCGAGCAACACCGCCCTGCGCTCGGCGGGCGCAAGTTCGAGGAGGTCGTCAAGAGCGGCGATGAGCCGCCTCGTCACCTGCGGTGACTCTGTACCCGCAAGACGAATCTCGCTAAAAGCCAGCCGCACGTACGCATCCCACTGCATGACCGGGACGGTCAACCGCAACTGTCCACGGTCGTCGTGGTAGCGGCCGTCCGGAATCGCCCGCACGGCGAGTTGGCGGAGCCCGTCATGAAGTCGGTCGATCGCCTGCACGGCAGTCGTCGGATCGAGGAACGGCGAGTCGGACAATGCTCGCTCGGCCATGTCGACAAGCATCCGGAATCCGTAGGCGACGTCCTCGTCCAACGTCCGTTCCAGCGCCGACGACAGCGCGTCCACGGCGGCCTCGGCGTCCAAGTGTTCAGTCGGACCTTCAACTCGCATCAGTGGGGCACCAGCGGCGACGAACTCACCAAGTGCG
This sequence comes from Ilumatobacteraceae bacterium, assembly GCA_963732335.1. Lineage (GTDB taxonomy): Bacteria > Actinomycetota > Acidimicrobiia > Acidimicrobiales > Ilumatobacteraceae > Desertimonas. The sequence continues at coordinate 81,850 of CAVSZO010000039.1, forward strand.
GGGACCACGTGAAGCGTGCACTGTCCATCGGACGCCAGCTCCACGAGCCGCTCCCGGTCAATGCCGGTGAGGACCCCTGACTTCGGTGCCGTGATGACATGCGGATCGACGACCTCGGCGACGAGTCGCTCGGGATAGTGGACATCGAGCAGACGTCGGGTGTCGTTGCCGACGAGTTCGATCAATGCCGACACACGCAGCGATCGGCCGATGTGATCCACGTACAGCACGAGCATGGCGATGCTTGTCAGCACCAGTACGTAGCCGACGGCGATTGCCACACCGGGGACTTGGCCGTCACCTTCGAACTGCACTTCGCGCATCGCGATCATGGCATGAGCGAACGTGGCCACGAACAGACCGATCGACAGCTGGCTGGGCCGGTCGCGCAGGAACGTCTGCACGATCCTCGGCGAGAACTGGCCCATCGCCAACTGCACTACGACCATCGTGATCGTGAGCACCAACGTCGCCAACGACACCATCGACACCGCGATGGTCGTCAAGATCGCCAGCGCTGCGTCTGGTCCACCCGTCATCCACGACGGAATCACCTCGAAGCCGAAGGCACGGTCGATGGCCACCGTTCCCAGCGACAACACGATCCCGCCGAGGACGCACATCACCGGAATGAACCACAGGGCCGAGCGCACTCCCGTCGACGGAGAAGCCATAGATGCTCCTTACCGCTCCTCACTGGAGACGTCGAACCGTCGTAGATCCCACACCGCTGGTCCTTGCACGGGGCCGGTGTGGTCGAAGCGGGAGCCGTCACACGGGCAGTCCCAGGTGGCTTCGGAGGCGTTCCAGCGCACGGCGCAGCCCAGATGAGTGCAGGTGAGGCTCACGGCACGAACGGCACCGGCTTGGTCGCGGCAGGCGCCGCCTACCTTGAAGTTGTCGCGTACGAGGCGGGCGACCGCGCGGTGATCGCCCACGCGGCTTGGCCGGCACCGATGAGGGTGGCGCCGGGGTCGTCGACGAAGCGCCGCAGCGCACGGTCTGAGGTCACGACCGTCGCACTCGGAATCTCGGCCACGCGTCGTTGACCCCAGACGCGGCACCGCTGCTCGTCAGTCCGACTTGGCCATGTTGTCGCGTGCGTTCTTGGCGCGGGCTGCACCGATCGCCGTCTTCACGCTCTTCTGCTCCTCGGGTGGCGGCAGCACTGCAGGCAGGCCGAGCGCCTCCATCCACAACTCGCGGGTCCAGCCGGTGGTGTGATAGAGGTGCTCGTCTTCCTCCTCCTCGACCTCGTCACAGGCCGCCGAAATCGCCTTGGCAGCAGGCCCGGTGGCCTTCTCGCTCACCGTACGGAGCAGCTCCCAGTTGAGGTGATCCTTCGTTTCAGCGTTCACGACGCTCTCACCGGCCACGAGCTGGGCAGCTTCGGGAGGACCCGAGGCCAGCGCCATCTCCATCGCCGTCACCAGCGACTCGCCGATATGGCGAACCACGGCGCGGCCCGGAGTTTCCGCCGATGGATCGAGCCCGAGCTCGCCGAACAGCGTCTCGAGGACGGCGTGGTGATTCTGGGTCTGTTCGAGGTACTCCTCCCATTCCTTCTCGAGGTCATCGTTGACGGCACACTTGATGGCCGTCTCGTAGACGGCGAGACCGCCGACCTCGGTCTCCAACGCTTGGTAGAGGAGTTCGTGGAGCTGTTCGTCCTTCACTCGCATCAGTCCTTGCCGGTGAGTTTGTCCTTGGCCGTGTCGACCGCTTCCTTGGCCTTGCCGGCGACCTTGTCGATCTTGCCTTCGCGTTCGAGATCCTTGTCGTCGGTGAGGTCGCCAACGGCCTCCTTGATGTGGCCCTTGGCCTTGTCTGCGTTCGCGGACATGCGCATTTCCTTTCGTCGATGACCCCGGCGATGCTGGGTCGGCCAACCCGTACCCGTTGGCTCGTCGCACCATCCCTGTGGCTATGGCGGCGCGATGTGGTCTGGTGGGATCAGCCGGTACCACCGGTAGCCGAACGCTTCGAGGGTCAGCTCAACGGACTTGTCGTCGAGTGTTTCGAATGCCGGCCGCTCGTCGAGGAGGTCGTCGAGGCGCGCTCCGTCGTCGACTGCGTCGAGATCGATTCGAACATGGCATGGCTCTGTGGCGAGGTTGTGGACGGCGATCACCGTGCCGCCGTCCCAGTCGCAGCGGTGGGCGACGACGGCAGGGACGTTTGACGTCAGCAGTCGCCAGTCGCCCCACGCCAGTTCGGGGGTCTCGCGTCGGCGGCGGATCAACCGTTCCATCCAGTTGAGGAGCGAGTCGTTGTCGCGACGTTGGGCGGCGACGTTGACGGCGAGTGGGCCGTACTGTCCCTCGACTACTGGCCGGCGCAGGCGGGAGGGCCGGGCGGTGGAGAATCCGCCGTTGCGGTCGTCGCTCCATTGCATCGGGGAGCGCACGCTGGCGCGTCCGTCGATCGCGAGGTTCTCGGCCATGCCGATTTCCTCGCCGTAGAACAGCACGGGAGTGCCCGGGAGGGAGAACATCAGGCTGTAGGCCATGCGGATCCGTTGGGCGTCGCCGCCGAACATCGATGGCAGGCGTCGGCGGAGACCGCGGCCGAACAGCTGCATCTCTTCGTCCGGTCCGAAGGCGGCGAACACCTCGTCGCGCTCTTTGTCGGTCAGTTTGTCGAGCGTCAGCTCGTCGTGGTTGCGCAGGAAGTTGGCGTACTGCTGATCGTCGGTTTGGCGCACAGTGTTCGTCAAGGCGGCGGCGAGGGCCGTGGCGTCTTGGCGGGCGAAGGAGAGATACGTCGCCTGCATCAACGGGAAGTTGAAGAGCAGTTGGACTTCGTCGCCGTCGGCGCCGCCGAAGTAGTGGGGTAGATCGTCGGCCGGCAGGTTGACCTCACCGAGCAGGAGGGCGTCGCCGCGTCGCCGGGCGACGAACGACCGCAGGTCGCGGAGGAAGTCGTGCGGGTCGAGTTCGACGTCGCCGGCGATCCCGCCGGTTTCCAGCAGGAACGGGACGGCGTCCATGCGGAAGCCGTCGACGCCGAGCTCGAGCCAGAAGCCGATGACCTTGGCGATCTCGTCGCGCACTCTCGGGTTGCCGATGTTGAGGTCGGGCTGATGGGAGTAGAAGTGATGGAGGTAGTACTGCCCGGCCTTGTCGTCGTAGGTCCAGATGCTTTCTTCGGCGTCGGGGAAGACGACTTCTGCCTTCGGCTTGTCCGGGGGTTTGTCGGCCCACACGTAGAAGTCACGGAACTCTGAGGTTCGGCTGGCGCGTGCGGCGCGGAACCATGGATGGCGATCCGAGGTGTGGTTGACGACGAGGTCGATGATCACCCGCAGGCCCCGGTCCTTGGCGGTGCGTACGAGGGCGACGAAGTCGCCGAGCGAGCCGAGCCTGCTGTCGACGCCGTAGTAGTCGGTGATGTCGTAGCCATCGTCGCGGTTCGGCGAGGGTTGGAAGGGCATCAACCAAATGCAGCTGATGCCGAGTCCGGCGAGGTAGTCGACTCGTTCGGTGAGCCCGGTCAGGTCGCCGATTCCGTCGCCGTTCCAGTCGAAGAACGTCTCGACATCGAGGCAATAGATCACCGCGGTCTTCCACCACAGGTCGCTCGTCCTGGCGTTGCTCACGAGCGGAACTCCGGCAGCACTCGATCGGCGAACACTTCGATGAAGCGCTCCTGTTCGACACCCTGGCCGACCTGGTGGAGAAACAACCGATCGACGCCGAGGTCGGCGATCTCCTGCAGCCATTCGATGTGCCGCTTGACATCGGCGGAGACAAGTACGCCGGTGGCGACGTCGTCGGGGCGGACCCAACGACCGGCCTCGTCGAACTGCTCTGGCGATTCGAGGTTCCAGGCGAGCTCCGGGCCGAACACGCAGTTGCGCCACTGGTCATGGGCGACAGCGAGGGCGGTGGCGTCGTCTTGCGCCCACGACAGGTGCACCTGCACGGCCACGGGCTTGGCTGTTCCGCCGCCGTCACGAAAGGCGTCGATGACCCGGCGCAAGGCCTCGGCCGGTTGGTTCACCGTGATCAGGCCGTCGGCCCAGCCGCCGACTCGTCGAGCAGTCTGCTCACTGACCGCTGCGCCGAACAACGGAGGGGGCCGCGTCGGAAGGCTCCACAGCTTGGCCCGGTCGACACGGACGAGGCCATCGTGAGACACCTCCTCGCCGCGTAACAGGGCGCGGATCACCTCGACACACTCGAGGAGACGGGCATCGCGCTGCGGTTTCGCCGGCCATCCGTCGCCGGTGACGTGCTCGTTGAGCGCCTCGCCAGAGCCAAGCGCTGCCCAGAAGCGGTCGGGAAAGAGGTCGCCGAGCGTGGCGATCGCCTGGGCGACGATCACCGGGTGGTAGCGCTGGCCCGGCGCAGTCACGACACCGAATGGCACCGTCGATGCCTGCATTGCCGCGCCGAGCCACGACCAGGCGTGCCCGGAATGACCCTGACGCTCGCTCCACGGAGCAAGGTGATCGGAGCACATCGCCGCTCGAAACCCTGCGGCCTCGGCAGCCACCACGGCATCGCGCAGCCGCGACGGCGTGAACTGCTCGTGAGACGCGTGGAAGCCAAGGATTGGCACGCCAACTCGTACCCGTCGCAGCCGCCTCTGATGCCTTGGAAGTCGGCAGCGCGCCGATCAGCTGGCGGGCTCGGCGGTTTCGAGAACGAAGACGCGCCACCGGTGCCAGCGCCGGCTCGCGTCGTCTTGGCGGGTGTCCCGATGTGGGTCACCAGAGTTCACTGTGTCTCGGCGGTCCGATCAACGTACGGTGGAACGAGTCGCCGCGCGCGATGCTGGGTTCGGTTCATCGGGCACGGCCGAGTGGCGGTCGGCGGTGTCGAGTGTTGTTTCGGTAACGAGTTTGTCGACGACACGTTGTTCGACTGGTGCCTGTTCGGCCCGTTGGGCTTCTTGCTCTTGCTTGACCTCTACTCTGGCAGCTTGCCAGGCTGACCAGTGGCCCGAAACGAGTGCCCACAGCGACAACGCAGCAACGTAGGCGACCGATGAGATCCACCCGGTGACGAGTGAGATCGGGATCATGGCGATCCAGAAGACGGTCAGCCAGCCGTTGACGCGGCGCATGAACACGGGGTTGCCCTGGATCGACGCCCACAAGGAGCGGATGACGTTCATCGACGTTCTCTCCGAAGTTGCCGCCCGCGGCGGGTGTCAAGGGGCCGAGACATATCGGTGGTTCGCCGTACTTGCGCAAAGCAACGTTGCCATGACGCCTCCTGTGGCAGACCGGTTGGCCGGAGTAGATCATTCGAGGTAATCACCCTCGCGGGCGGTTGACCACACCCCTGCGGGTGTTTAACGTCTGTGACTTGCCGAGGCCCATCTGCATCGCGCTCGTCAACGACTATGACGTCGTCGTGGTCGGGCTCGCCCATCTGTTCGACGGCTATCGGGATCGCATCGTCGTCGCCGAGCTGGCCGCCAACAAGACCGTTGTCGATGATGTCGACATCGTGCTCTATGACTCGTTCGCCCAGCCAGAAGCCGACCACGACGACATCGAGGTACTCATCCGTAGCCCGCACGCGCGCCGCGTCGTGGTGTACACGTGGAACTTCCACCCTCAGCTCATCGAGAGTGCGATGGCCAAGGGCGCCAGCGGCTATCTGTCCAAGATGCTGCCCGCCCATGAGCTGGTGGAAGCGTTGGAGACCATCCACGCAGGTCAGACCGTCATCAGCGAACCCCCGACGAGGGCGCGGGGCCATCCTGGCCGCGACTGGCCAGGGCGGCACGAAGGGTTGACCGACCGTGAATCCGAGGTCCTTGCGCTAATCACCCAGGGCAAGTCGAACGCGGAACTCGCCGAGTTGATGTTTCTCAGCATCAACACCATCAAGTCCTACATCCGATCCACCTACCGAAAAATCGGTGTCACCAACCGCACCCAGGCGGTCCTGTGGGGCACCGACCACGGCTTCCGGCCCGACCACAGCCGCATCGAACATTGGCGCGGCGGTCCCTGAACACGGGTGCTTGTTCTCAAACGACGCTAAGCACCCTTACGGGTGTAGTTCGCGGCCAAGCATGGTGGTTAGTTCGAAGAGCGCCCCGCGAGGCGAGCGACCCGCGGGGATCGGAGAAGTCTGCACGCTCGACGAGGAGAGTCACATGCGACCGCTGCTCAGAGGTCTGATAGGCAGTGTTGCTGCGGTTGTAACGACAGTTGGAGTCGGCGCAGCCGTCAACGCCTCCGGCTCGGACCCGGCCACACCGCCGCCGGCGCAACCGGTCGCCCAGGAGGGGCTGGTCAATCTCAACTTGACGGGTGTGACGGCGCAGCTGCCGATCGCTCTCGCCGCCAATTTGTGTGACGTCACCGTCGACGTCTTGGTCAACGAGTTGAGCGACGGCTCGGCACCGTGTGCGGCCAGCTCCAACGCCGACGCCCTAGTGACGACGCAAGATGGTGGGCCGGTCGCCCAAGAAGGACTGGTCAACGTCAACGTCACCGACGTCGTCGTCCAGGCACCGATCTCGATCGTCGCCAACGTCTGTGACGTCACCGTCGCCGTGCTCGTGTCGAGGTTGCAAGACGCCGCCTCGCCGTGCGACGCCACCGGCACCGCCGAAGCGATCACAGCGACCGAGTCCGGGCCGCCCGCCGAGCCCGCCCCTGTCGACCAGGAAGGACTGGTCAACCTCAACTTGACCGGTGTCACCGTGCAACTGCCGATCGCCCTCGCCGCTGACCTGTGTGACGTCACCGTCGACGTCTTGGTCAACGAGCTGAGCGACGGCTCGTCACCGTGTAACGCCAGCTCCAACGCCGACGCCGTGGTGACGACCGAAGACGGTGGGCCGGTCGCCCAAGAGGGCCTGGTCAACGTCAACGTCACCGACGTCGTCGTCCAGGCGCCGATCTCGATCGCCGCCAACGTCTGTGACGTCACCGTCGCCGTGCTCGTGTCCAGGCTGCAAGACGCCGCCTCGCCGTGTGACGCCGCCGCCACCGCCGAAGCGATCACCCCGGCCGAAGGATCCGAACTGCCCGCACTGCCCACCGACTCGGTCCTCGAACAGCTGCCCGTCGACTCCGTCGTCGAAGAACTGCCCGTCGACTCCGTCGTCGAAGAACTGCCCGTCACCGTTCCCGAACTCCCGGTGACTCTCCCCACGGGCTGACGCACGCTGCCCGCCAGGCAGCCGGCGGCAACCATCGGCACCCTTGGCGACCCACCGGGCGGCGATTGGAGACACGATGGCCGAGAACCCTGCCTGCGACGACTCTGGACAGGAAGCGCTGTTCACCGTGTACGCCGAACCGCCGTGGCTTCTCCATCTCTCGGGCGAACTCGACCGGGTTAACGCGCCGGCATTGACCATCGCGCTCGAAGGCCCGACCAAGCACGGCGGCACCGTCGGGCTTGATCTCGCCGAGCTCACCTACATCGACTCGACCGGCATCCACGTGATCCTGAACGCTGTGAGCCTGCTCGGCGAACGTGGACGCGTCGTCTTGTTCAACCCTTCGCCAATCGCTCGACGCCTCATCGAGGTCTGTGGACTCGTCGGCACGATCGACATCTGCAACGACCCGCCTCCGCACCAACTTAACTGAAATGGCCGAGGAAGTTGCTGGAGGATTCGGTCCGGACACCTCGGGAGTTCACCACCACTGGTCGATCCCGCGGCTGTTGTCGCGGCCGCGGCGGAATCGCTGCGGACGGGCCAGCGCCCGCTCACGCCCAGCGGCTTCGGCCTCGGCCTTTGCGTCGAGGCGGGTCACAAGCTGGTGGCCATTCGTCGCAAACATTTGCCCAGCCGTCGGGACGACAGCCCGTGTGAATCGAGGATTAAGACGCGCTCATACGCCGCGCCGCATCAGCAGCAAGACGACCAAGATCACCAGGATGATAAGAAGGACGCCACCGCCGATGTAGATGCCGGCAGCGATGATGGTCGCGAGTGATCCGTTCATAGTGGGCGGTTCCATACCCCTTCGGGCACGCAGAGCAAACGGCGACGACTTCCGATACCACCGAGCCAGCGCGTCGACGACACCCACGGGCACGGCGGAATGCACTCAGATCGGGTGGTAGCTCGCGACGCCTTGCCAGGGTCGTCGGACCGGGCAAGGCAACAGCGATCGACGACTCGTGTAACGATTGCTCCCTGTCGGCGAGCCGTCGCGACGGCAGATTACGTTGGTCCCGTCGAAGGATTTGGCCAGCTGTCACTTCGGACCGAAACCCGAGATCTCCGGCCCATTTGCGACGTACGGAGGGATAGGCAGCGGCGCCGCCGGGTACCTATGAGCAGCGGCGGCGGCCGCGGTATCCAAGTGACAGGAGAGATCTCATGGAGACGAATAGCAGCTACGAGGGCTGGGTCGGTACCGATGCCTATGATGTCAATGGCGACAAGATCGGCGGAATCGATGCCATCTATTATGATGACCAGACCGGTCGTCCGGAGTGGTTGGCCGTTCGCACCGGCTTCTTCGGGTTGAACACCAGCTTCGTCCCGATCGCCGGTGGCACGGTTCGTGATGGCACGCTTCATCTGCCGTACATGAAGGATCAGGTCAAGGACGCTCCCAACGTCGCACCTAGCGGCCATCTCACCGCCGAGGAGGAGCGCGACCTGTTCGACCACTACGGCTTCGCCTGGGACGCCCCGGCGTACGGCGTCGGCGAACGCTTTGACAGCGAGTATGACGTGACCCAGCCGGCGCCCGAGGCTGAGGTTATCGAGACGACGCGTTCGGAGGAGCAGCTGCGGGTCACTACCGAGAAGGTCGCGACCGGTAAAGCCCGTCTGCGCAAGTACGTCGTCACCGAGCATCAGAACGTGACCGTGCCAGTGACCCGTGAGGAAGTGCGCGTGGAGCGCGAACCGATCACGAACGGAGAGGCCGACGACATTGGGGACGACGAGGTGGAGGTCACCACCTACGCCGAGCGACCGGTGGTCAGCACCGAGAAGGTGGCCAAGGAGAAGGTCCGTCTTGTCAAAGACACAGTCGCCGACGACGAGACGGTTTCCGGCGACGTGCGCAAGGAGCAGGTCGACGTCGACGTGGACGACGACGCCATCCAGCGCAGGCGCTAGCCAGTGAGGAGGAGGCACCCACACGGTGCCTCCTCCTCACGCGGTCTTCTGTGCGGTTTCGGCGTCGGGCCCGTACCGATCAGCGTGGGTTGCCGAGGACGATCCGTACTTGGTGGCTGATGCCGTCATCTACGAGTGGGATGGTGTGGCCGCCGTCCGGCAGGTGTTGCCCGTCGAGTTCGGCGGACGCAATTCCACCGCTGACTGCGTGCGGGTTCTCAACGGTGATCTCGTACGTTGAGCTGTGATAGCGGAAGTTGATTTGGTATCCGGGCCATCTGCTTGGGATGCATGGATCGAGTACAAGTGACGTGCCTCGAAGGCGGAATCCCAGTATCCACTCCAATCCGGCCTGGTACATCCATCCGGCTGCACCCGTGTACCACGTCCACCCGCCGCGGCCGGTGTGTGGCGGTTCAGCGTAGATGTCAGCTGCCATGACGTACGGCTCGACCTTGTAGCGGTAGACACCGGAGCGGGTGCTTGAGTGGTTGAGCGGATTGAGGATGGCGAACAGTTCGCCCGCCTTGTCGCCGTCGCCGAGGGCGGCGAATGCGAGAACCGACCAGATGGCGCCGTGGGTGTATTGACCGCCGTTCTCGCGGATGCCGGGGAGATAGCCCTTGATGTATCCGGGATCGACGTCGGTTTGGTCGAACGGCGGGGTGAAGAGGAGGACGAGTCCGTCACCACGACGGATCAGGTACTCATCGACTGCGGCCATCGCCCGCGCTGCACGCTCATGGTCGGCGCCGTCCGACAGCACGCTCCAAGACTGGGCGATCGAGTCGATGCGGCATTCGATGTTCGACGTCGATCCGAGCGGGGTGCCATCGTCGAAGAAGGCTCGGCGGTACCAGTCACCGTCCCAACCGTGTCGCTCGAGCGCTTGGCGCAGTGCTCGCATGTGCGCACGCCAACGCTCCGCTGACGTGTCGTCTCGGCGGGAGTCGGCGATCGGGGCGAACGCAGCCAATGCCGCATACAAGAACCAGCCCAACCAAATGCTTTCACCCCTGCCCTGATGGCCGACGCGATTCATGCCATCGTTCCAGTCGCCGGACCCGATGAGGGGCAACCCGTGGGCGCCGACTGCGAGGCTGCGATTGAGTGCTGCGGCACAGTGATCGAACAGTGTCGCTTCCGTCGGCGCTCGTTCGGGCTGGAAGTAGGCGTCCATCTGATCTGTCGCCAGCGGCGGTCCTTCCAGGTACGGGACCATCTCGTCGAGTACCGCGACGTCTCCCGTCACCTCGAGGTATCGGTGGACGGCGTACGGGAGCCAGACTCGGTCGTCGGAGATTCGTGTGCGAACGCCGCGACCCGACGGCGGGTGCCACCAGTGCTGGACGTCGCCTTCGACGAACTGTCGCGCGGCCGCTCTGAGCAGATGCTCGCGGGTCAGCTCGCGCTTGGCGGTGACCAAGGCGATCACGTCCTGTAGCTGGTCGCGGAAGCCGTAGGCGCCACCAGCTTGGTACAGCGCGGTCCGCGCCCAGACACGGCAGGCGAGCGCCTGGTAGATCAGCCAGCGGTTGAGCAGGATGTCCATCGAACGGTCGGGCGTCCGCACCTGGATCGGTGCCCTGCGTGTCGTCCCAGAACGTCGCCACCTCCGTCAGCCTCGCCCGGTGGTCGACGTTGCGTCCGCGTCGGATCAGATCGACGGCGGCGGAGGTCCCGTTCGCTTGGCCGAGGAGTACGACGATCTCGGTGCGCGATGCATTGGACAGCTCGACGGTCGTTTGTAGGGCGGCACACGGATCCAACCCGGCGCCGGCGGCTTCCTGGAGGCGGGAGCCGCCAGCGAGCGCAGCGGGTTGCTCTGGACCGCCGTTGCGTCCGAGGAACTCCGTCCGATCGGCCGTCCAACTGGTTTGTCGACCGCAGAGATCGAGAAAGGCGACCCGGCCGGCGAAGTCGGTGTTCCACGGGTTCCTGGCCAGCAGCGCCTGTGTTTCCGGGTCGTGTTCGGTGATGATGTGCGGTGCGCTGGTGCCACGCGTCGCACCGAGCACCCACTCGGCGTACGCAGTGACGGACAGACGCCTCGTTCGGCCGGATCGGTTCTCAATCGTGAGCACCGAGACTTTCAGCGGGTCGTCGAGTGGGACGAACTGCACGAGGTCGAGGTGGATGCCGTCTCGCACGTGCTCGAAGCGGCTGTATCCGGGACCGTGGTGGGCGATGTAGGTCGATCGCTCACAACGGATCGGCTGCGCCGTCGGGCACCAGAGGTCGCCTGTCTCGTCGTCGCGGACGTACAGGGCTTCGCTTGCTGGGTCGCGGACCGGGTCGTTGGACCACTCCGTCAGCTTGTTTTCCCGGCTGTTCTCGGACCAGGTGTACCCACAGCCGGACTCGGACACCTGGAACCCGAAGGACTCGTTGGCGATCACATTCAGCCAGGGAGCTGGGGTCGATTGACCGGGGCCGAGGATGGTCACGTACTCACGCCCATCATCATCGAAGCCACCGAGCCCGTTGAAGAACTCCAACTCCGGAAGCGCTGCGGTGGCGCTGTCCCGCGCGGGCTGGCCGGCGACCGTCGGTGGTGTCGGCCGCGCATTTGGCCGGTTGGGACGCTCGAGGCGTGCGACCTGATCGGCAAGCTGTCCACGGCGGCTGAGCAGCACTGCGCGAGCAGCGGCCTGGAACAGCGTGCGGTCCTCCCCGGTGATCTGGTCACCGCGCAGGACGAACACACCGCCGTGGCTCGGGTGGGCGTCGTGCCCGAGACTCGACTGACTCTTGCGAACGAGGGCCTCGAGTTCGTGCTGAAGATCGTCGGCGTAGGTCGTGCCTTGTTCGTTGAGAATGACGAGATCGACGGCGAGCAGCTTGAGCCGCCAATACTCGTGTGCACGCAGCAACTGTCTGACCATGCCGAGATCCTCGGCGGTGTCGATGCGCGCCAGCACGAGAGGGAGATCGCCCGAGATCCCGAAGCCCCACAGTCCAGAGGCTCCGCGTTCGTTGAGGGCGATGACGTTGCTCGCCGGGCGCAGCGATTGATCCGAGTAAACGATCCTGTTCGCCAGGCGTTGGAACAGCTGGGCTTCGTCGGACTCCACTCCCAGGTGGTGGAGCTGGACCTGGGCATGTGTCCAGGCCAGCGTGGCCGCCCGTTCGAACGCCGCAGGCGTGCGGTGTTTGTCGGCAAGCTCGAGAACGTGCTCACGCGAGTCCGCGACGACCGTGGAGAAGATCGAGTGCACCGTTTGGCCCGGCTCGATCTTGACTCTGGTCCGCAGGCTGAAGATCGGATCAAGCACCGCACCTACCGTGTTCGACAGAGGACGCCCATCGATGACCGATACCGGCGAACGGATCGATCGACCCCGTCCGAGAAAGCGAGCTCGATCAGTCTCGTACTGGATGAATTCGACCGTCTGCTCCTCCATCGTGATGACGTGGGCAGCCCACACGGGCTGTTCGTCCGCGGACCGTGGACGGCGGGACGCCAGCACGGCGCCGATGTCCGGAACGAACTCGGTCTGCACGAACAGGTTCTGAAACGCCGGGTGAGCGGTGTCCGCCGCCTGCGGCGAGAGGGCGAGCTCTTGGTACGACGTCAACTCGATCTCGCGTGTGCGCGAGCCCAAGTTGGTGAGTGACACACGGCGGATTTCGGCGTCATCCTCCGCCGACACGACGACGGTCAACCCGGACACGATTGACCCGTCGCGGCGAGTGAACTCGACGTGGTCCTCGTAAAAGGTCACCTCGTAGGCGTCGGCGTCGACGCCACTTGGTTGATGAGCGGGCGACCACACCGCCCCGCTGCCCATGTCACGCAGATAGACGAAGCTGCCCCACGGATCGCGGGTGACGTCTTCACGCCAGCGGCTCACCGAGACGTCGCCCCAGCGGCTGTAGCCGGCGCCGGCAGCGGTCAACATCACGGCATAGCGCCCGTTCGACAGTAGGTGTGTCCTCGGAACGGTGTCGTGGGGCGACGTGAACCGGCGGGACATCGGCGGCATCGTGCCGCGCACGTCAGCAGTGCTCGTCACGTCTGGGCGTGGATGGGCCGCGAGCGAGTCGCGGGGCATTCGCTCCTGCAGCAGCAGTTCGGTCGCCTCCACGGCCGGCTCGGCGTGGAAGCGCTCGACCATCGCACGGTTGTTGACGACGTTGCCGAGGGCCACGACAACCATGCCCTGGTGATGCGCCATGTAACTGTTGACGACGGCAACCGACGCCCCTCGAGGTAGGCGACGAGCGGTGTAGTCGAGCGCTTCGCGAAAGCCATATCGTCCGGCGGCCCCGCTGGCCGTCAGCCGGGCGAAGTTGCGAACCGCGGCGCCGGGGCGGATCATCGCTGCGAGGGCGGTCGCGTAGGGAGCGATCACGAGGGCGTCGCTCAACCCCCGTCTGATGCCCAGGCCGGGCACGCCGAACCCCGAGTACTGATATCTCTGGACGAGGTCACGGGCATTGAATCCGGACTCGGAGATTCCCCACGGCACGCCGAAGTCGGCGGCGTAACTGATCTGGCGGTCGACGACCAACCGATAGGTGTGCTCCAACATGCTGCCGATGGGGGATCGCATCACCAGGGCCGGCATCAAGTACTCGAACATCGACCCGGACCACGAGATCAGGGCGGAGCCGCGGCCGACGGGAGTCAGGGCGCGACCAAGGCGGAACCAGTGTTCGGCATCGACGTCGCCCTTGGCGATCGCCACGAAGCTGGCGAGGCGGGCTTCCGAGGCGAGCAGGTCGTAGTAGCTCGGATCCAACACTCCGTCGGTGACGCGGAACCCGATCGAGAACAGCTTGCGGACGGGATCGAACAGGAAGTCGAAGTCCATCTCCCAGACGAGTCGTTGCGCCAGGTCGGCGATCGCCTGGAGCCGTCGGACGAGTTCGGCCGCAGCAGCTGGTCCCTCGCCGGTCACGCCCACCGGCGGATCGGCCGCCTCGGCGAGTGTCGGGAACTCTGTCCAGTGCCCCGCCGGCTGTAGTACTGAGAGGTCGCGAACGTGGCTCTGCACCGCTGACTGCACTGCCTCGACCCAGGTCACCAGTTCGCTGTCAAGGCGATCAGCACGTTCGGCAGTCAAGTCGGCGGCGACGTCGGAGAGCGTTCGAGCGGCTGAGGACAGCTTTTCGAGATCGTTGGCCCAGGTGTCCAGCGTCGCCGGAACGTCGGCGGTGGTTGTCAGCGGTGCGAACGCGTCGTCAAGGCGCCGCGCCACGTGCACCTGGCTCGACTGCTCGTCGTCGATCGTGGCGGCGGCGTGATGGGCGAGCGCGAAGGCGTCACCGATGCCGGCGATCGCCGCGGCGACCGGAAGGGGCCGGTCGATCATTTGGCGGCAGGCGTTGGATACGGCGACGAGGTGGCCGGCGAGGTTGCCGCTGTCGACCGTGGACACGTACTCCGGCTTCAGCCGCTCGAGGGTCCGCGTGTCGTACCAGTTGTACAGGTGGCCGCGAAACCGCTCGAGTCGAGCAACTGTCGACAGCGTCGCCTCGAGACGTTCGACTGACTCCACCGTCCCGATCCAACCGAAGTCGCGGGCGGTCACGGTGGCCAGCAGGTACATCCCGATGTTCGTCGGCGACGTGCGATGCTCGACCGCAGGTTTGGGATCATCCTGGAAGTTGTCCGGAGGCAAGCAATGGTCGTCCGGGCCGACGAACGTCTCGAAGAACAGCCACGTCCGGCGGGCGAGGAGGCGGAGTCCCTCGATGTCGCCATCGGCCAGTTGCTCCGGGGCGGATTCGGCGGCGGGCAGGCTGACCCAGCGGGCCATGGCCGGCGCCAGCAGCCACAGTACGACGAAGGGTGCGGCGATCCACTTGGCGTCCGGATTGATGGCGAAGACGAGCAGTGCACTGGCGCCGGCAATCACGACGCCGCCAGCCATCTGCCGGTAGAAACTGCCCAACGCGAGATTGTGTTCGGCCTTGACCTGCGCGGCGGTTTCCCACTCGAGCAGATGTCGCCGGGTGACGTACACCCGCGCCAGCGTGCGGACGGTCGCGTCCGCCATCAGCCACGCCTGGTGGGCGAGGAGTGTGATGCCAAGGACGACGTGAGCCACGGCGACAACGACATCGCTGCGGACGGCACGCAGATGGCTGCGCATCGAGATCCCGAGGCGGCGCGGCACCACCCCCGCTGCCACCGGGAGTGCCGCCGGCACGATGAACGACCCAACGACGAACGCCGTCCACCACCCGGCCGACGCCCCAGACAGTGTCCAGGCGGCAACCAGGGTGCCGATGGCGAGCGGGGCGGACATCGTTCGTCGCAGGTTGTCGACCATCTTCCATCGGGCGATGCCGCCGATGCGGGCAGGACCGCGGCCCTCGGTGCTGCGGCCCGTTCGGCCCAAGATCCACGGCAGCAACTGCCAGTCACCCCGCGCCCAGCGGTGTTGCCGGGCAGCGCTGACCAGGTAATTCGATGGGTATTCGTCCAGCAACGCGACATCGGTCACCAGCCCGGCTCGGGCGAAGACTCCTTCGAACAGGTCGTGGCTCAGCAGTGAGTTCTCCGGCACACGCCCGTGCATCGCCGCTGCGAAGGCATCGACGTCGTAGATCCCCTTGCCGGTGAAGCTGCCCTCCTGAAAGAGATCCTGATAGACGTCGGAGACGGCTGACGAATAGGGATCGATGCCGGCAGGTCCACCGAAGATGCGTTGAAACGTCGACCCCTCGTGCTCCGCTGGCAGCGTCGGCGTGATCCGTGGCTGGAGCAAGCCGTAGCCATGTGTCACCCGGCCGGTCCTAGCGTCGAAGCGCGGCTGGTTGAGCGGATGCGCCATCGTTCCGACGAGACGCGCCACCGAACCCCGCGGGAGCCGGGTGTCAGCATCGAGCGTGACGACGTAGCGCACGTCGGGCGGCGGAATCGAGGCGGCGCGTGTGCTACTCGTCAGAAAGCTCGTCGTCGTCGAACCCCTCAGCAGTGCATTCAACTCCTCGAGCTTGCCGCGCTTGCGTTCCCAGCCCATCCAGCAGCCCTCGCCGCCGTTCCACCTTCGCTGCCGATGGAAGAGCAGAAACCGGGCTCCGCCGCCGGGGGCCTCGCCGTAGCGCTGATTGAGTTGATCAATCCCCGCTGCCGCCGCGGAGAGCAACTCGTCATCCCCCGTGACACGTTCACTCTCCGCATCGAGCCAGTCCGAGACCAGGGCGAACCGTAGGTCTCCCTCACGGTTGCTCAGGTAGTGGACTTCCAACTGCGCTACCTGGGCCTCGACGTCAGCTGGCGTTGTGAGCAGCATCGGAACGGCGACGAGCGTTCGCTGATTGGCCGGCACGCCGTCATCGAGGTCGAGCCGCGGCAGCGGCCGAGGACGCAACACGTGGGTGACGGTCCAGTTGACGAGGGCTGTCGCCAGCTCGGACGCCGGGCCGAGGGCGAGGATGGCGACCGTGATCGCACCCACGTGACGGCCGGCGAGCACGAAGGGAACGGCGACGATGAGTCCCGTGAGCAGCGTGAGAGATCCGAGATAGAAACCCGCGCCCGCTCGTAGCGCAGCGCGCTGCAACCGTTTCAGCCGGCTCACCCGAACGTGAAGGGACCGCTCCAGATTGGAGCGTCCATCGGCGACGAGGTAGTAGCCGGGATCTCGGAGCCGAGACAACATCGATGTGTCGGGATCGTCATCGGACTGGACGTTCGCGGTCATGGCGATGGTCGCCCGGGCGACGTCGACCTCTGTGCGGCCCGATCCCCGGGCGAGCTCTTCGACGGCCTTCCGATACTGGTCGCGCGTGGCGAAGTCCATCTCGCCGAACGCGCTCCCATCACGAAGCACTTCGTCGACCACACTGACGCTCTCGACGAACTCAGCCCAGTCGAACGACGAGATCAGCCTCATGCTGGTGATCACGTTGCGCACCGTGACACTCGTCGTGGCCATGCGCTGGTGCTCTCGCTGGACGAGTTCTTCGGTCGTGACACCCTGAGATGCCACGAGCCGCTCGAGCCAGGGCAGCGCCGGTGTCACTGCGGGGTCCTGATCACGGAGGCGTTGAAAGAGCTGGACCTGGGCGGACGTTGTCAACTGCGCTCGCTCGAGCCGGCGCATCGACGTCGAACCATCGTCAGGACCCTCCGCGCCCAATCCGAGCAAGGTGTCGGCCAACTCGTCGGCGAGCTGGCGCTCCGCCCGACCGGATACGATCCGCTCCGCGAGGCGGCGGAGATTCTCGACAAGCAGGATGCGCAGGCTGATTGCAATCGCCCACAGCTCCCCGATCGTCAACGGCTCGACCTGTTGATACGCCCGCACCAATCGCCGCAATGTCTCCGGGTCGAAGCGGCTGTCCGTGTGGGCGACATAGGCCCACGCCAAACCGAAGACGCGTGGGTAGCCCGCCAGATGACCCTCGGCCAACTTGGGAAGCTCGCGGTAATAGTCCGCAGGCAAGTCGTCGCGGATCTCGCGAACCTGTTCGTCGACGATCGTGAAGTTGTCGACGAGCCATTCGGCCGCCGGCGTAATCGCACGCTCCTCCTCGATCGCGCGCGCCAACACGCGATATGACTCCACCAGGACGTGAGCGTTCTCGACGACGCGACGCCGGATCGGCACTCCACCGCTGTGGCCGGGCGCCACAATCTGGGCGGCGGCAAGAGACCGCCCGTGCTCCTCCAACCGCTCGACGCTGAAGAGCTCCTCAACGATCGGTTCATCGACGACGGTCTGTGCGCGACCCCGCCTGCGAACCCGGCGCGGCGCTTCGGGAAAGGACCGCCTCGACCCTCTCGCCCCGCTCATAGCCCGAGCGAATCTCGTCGGCCGCCGCCGATCCAGTTTCGTCTGACACCCGGATACGTCCCGCCCGTCGAGGGCTGCGCCGTCGCGTTCCCCTCGCCGCGGCGGACTCCCGGCGATCCAGGACGCGCCCGTCGTGGTGGTGCCGATCACCTGGCGGGCTGGGAGGACTCGATGGCGAAGATGAAGAGCTCGTCCTGCTGACGCTGATCTCGTCCGAGCAGCACCTCCGGCGCTTCCTCGGTGGTCGTCGCGAAGAGGGTCATGAACCCATTGCTTGTCGTGCCGCTCGGCGTGTAGACGTCGACCAGGACGTACAACAGCCCATTGATGGTGAGATCCGGGTTGAGTCCGGCCGCTGCTGCGGCGGCGGTGATCTCCTCAGGTGTCGCCGAGTCGTCCGGCAGCCGATACTCACCGATTGCGTCGCCTGCAGGGGTGTCCGAGACGTCGAGTCCGTAGATCACCTCCGGAGCAGGATCTGCTGGATCCTGGACGAAGAGGATGACTGAAGTGCTGGAGTAGACGGACGGCTGCCACACCTGTTCCACTCGATAGCGCTCGTCGTCGGTGGCGACGACTTGCGGCTGCTCCATGACCTGGAACTCGATCTCAAACGTCGGGGCCGCCTCGAAGCGGTAGACCTGGTCCTCGGCGTCAGCCCCGGTGGTCCGCAGATAGAGGACCTCCTCGACGTCGGCCTGATCGGTGCTTGCCAACTCGAACGGCCCGATGCAGCCGATTCGAGTCAGTGTTCCGACGTCCTCGGACGCCTCAGCCCGGACAAACACATAGGCCACGCCACCGAACCGGATCGGGTTCGGCAGGTTCTCCGGGATGCCCTGTGCAGTGAGCTGGCCCGGGTTGCCGCTGCACGCCGTCGCTGGGATCTCGGCGGTCGTCGTCGTCGTCGTCACCTCCGGCGGCTCCGTCGTCGTCGACGTCGAGGTCGTCGTCGCAGCCTCCGTCGTGGTGGTGGAGGTGGTGGACGTCGAGGTGGTCGTCGCTGGCTCCGTGGTGGTCGTGGTGGTAGATGTCGAGGTCGTCGTCGGAGGTTCCGTCGTCGTCGAGGTCGAGGTTGTCGTCGCCGGTTCCGTCGTCGCCGGCGACGTGGAAGTCGTGGTTGCCGGCTCCGTTGTCGTCGTGGACGTCGAGGTCGTCGTCGGCGGTTCCGTCGTCGTCGTCGACGTGGAAGTCGTCGTCGTGGGCTCCGTTGCCAGCGACTCCGTCGCCGGCGGCTCCGTCGCCGGCGGCTCCGTTGCGGGCGGCTCGGTCGTGGGCGGTGCCGTTGTCGTTGTCGGCGGCTGCGTCGTCGTGGTCGTGGTCGTCGATGTCGTGGTCGTGGTCGTCGATGTCGTGCTCGTGGTCGGAGGGGTGGTCTCTTCCGCCGGGGCGGCTCCAGCGCCCGTGAAGCTCAACCAGCGCGTGCCGACGAGCACATAGAGCTGCGTGAAGCCGGCTCCGACCGTGTCTGTCGGGGCGAAGACCGGGAACGCGGTCGAGCACCCGACCTTCGTCAGCGAGGCGGGGTCGACGGCGTCGGTGGCATCGGATTCGAAGGCGAACTCGGTGCCGTTGAAGGCGAGCGACTCGGCGATCGATGCCGGCCGGCCATCGTCGCCCACCAGGACGAAGCGAAGCAGTCCCCCGCCGGATGAGAAGAACAGCTCGGGGAACGGCTGGGCGCTTTCGGGATCCGCAGAGACTGGCTCTCCATTGCTGTCACCGACTTGCTGGAGCGAGTCCGCGGTGAGGTCGGTCTCGTTGCCAGCGAACGCATAGAGGGAGCCGCTGGCATCGACGCGCTCGAATTCCCCTGCCTCCGCCGGGCAGGAGACGTCCGGCGATCCGACGCCTTCTGGCAGGTACCGCGCCAGCTCATCCTCGCTGCGATTCGGCACCGACAGGTAGATGGCCGCGAACGGGCCCTCCTCGGTTCTGGCGTAGGCGATGGTTTCCTGTTCCTGGGCAACCCTGAACAGCTCCTGTCGGCTGAGCGGCACGATCCGATCGAACAGGAAACGGGCGTCGGCGATCACGACTTCGCGAGGCAGACCCTCGGGTTGCCCGCCATTGCCGAGCCCGTCGACAAGCTCGATGCCCTGGTCGACTT
Source organism: Ilumatobacteraceae bacterium (assembly GCA_963732335.1). GTDB lineage: Bacteria > Actinomycetota > Acidimicrobiia > Acidimicrobiales > Ilumatobacteraceae > Desertimonas. Next base: position 101,773 of record CAVSZO010000039.1, read on the forward strand.
GTTGCCCGGGCGGCGAACTCGGGGGCCCGGGCGGCGGCGAACTCGGCGGCCCGGCCACCGCGCTCGGGCTCGCCGCGGCAAGCTGGCCGAGCAACGGCGCCAACACGCTGCCGACGAGCGTGCAAACGACCGCAATCTTGATGGAGCGTGTGCGCACCGGATCCCCCTCTGATGACCCCACCTCGGATGTCCCCTTGGTTACCCGTCTCTCGTCACGCCAGACATCGAGCCGAGCGTTGAACCGGGTCCGACGACGCTCACCGCACTTCGAAGGCAGAACCGGAGGAGCAGAATCGCTCACGCGTGGCACGCATCAAAAGCACACGACCTGGGTACTTGGGCGCCCGGGCAGGCGATGCACGCCTGGCGGTCAAGAAGAAGGTGAATGCGGTGACGACACGAGCCCAGACATGGATCACCCGGATGATGATTCTCGGGATGTTGCTCGCGCTCTGCGGGGCTGGCCTCGCGGTCCAGGTTCCGCAGAAGGCCCTCGCCCAAGCGGAACCTGGCACGGAGGTCAACGTCGAGCTGGTCATGGACTCCTCCGGATCGATGGCGGCAGCGACCGACACTGGTGAGCCTCGGATCGATGCTGCCAAGCGCGTGCTGAACCAAGTGATCGACGCGATCCCGGTCGATCGGCCGGAACTCAACGTCGGCTTTCGCGTGTTCGGACATGAAGGCGACAACACCGAGGCGGGCAGGCCAGAGAGCTGTCAGTCGTCCGAGCTGACGGTGCCGGTCGACGGCGTCGATCCGGAAGCCCTGCGCCAGGAGGTCGCCAACTACCAGCCGGTCGGATGGACGCCGATCGGGCTGTCGCTCGAGCGTGCAGCGGCCGATTTCCCGGCCGCATCGGACTCGGTCACCAACGCGATCATCCTCGTCACCGATGGTCTCGAGACCTGCGACGCCGATCCCTGCGCAATCGCCACCTCATTGAAGGAGAGCGAGGCGGCCATCACGGTCTACGTGGTCGGTCTCGGCCTGGACGCCGAAGAGCTGCGGATCACGAGCTGCATCGCCGAGAACACCGGCGGTCAGATCGTCGGTGCGCAGAATGCCGATGAGCTCTCGGTGGCGCTGTTCACGTTCCTCGAAGAGCTAGAAGTCGTCATCACGACCGGGTTCCTCGAAATCGAGTCGATCGGCGGGCTCTACCCGCTGGCAACGCTGACGTGTGCCGAGCAGCCGGCGACCGACACCAACCCGCAGGGCGGGGAACCGTTCACGTACACCTTCACGCAGGATACGAATCGGGTCGAGGTACCGATCGGCATCTGCGACTTGGCCTGGACGAACCCGAGCGGCAACGAGACGGCGATCCGGGTCAACATCGAAGCAGACCGGACGACCTTCGTCCGCGGCTCGCTGATCAAGTTCCCGCAGGGCGCCGGAGAGATCTACACCCTCAAGGCACAGGACGGCACCGTGATCTGGCAGGACCAGATCGAGCAGGGTGACTGGGTGTGGGTCCTGCCCGGGATCTACACATGCGACCTGCTCGAACTTGTCGGTGATCCGATTCTGATGTCGTTCACCGTTCAGACCTTGCCCGGCTCCGCCACACAGGTCGAGATCTTCACCGCGCCATAACAGACTCGCGCATGGACAGGCATATCGAGGTGGCGCCCGTAGACGGCGCGATGGTTCAAGCGACGCGGCGGGGGCCATTGAGCCCCGTGGGCGCGGCGGAACGTACGCCAATACCCCATCGGGATCGCGTTAGCCGAGCGGCACCAACGAGTCCCCGCGAGCGCCGCTCGGTTGGTGGACCTGCTGGACGATCGTGGCGCGGGTTGGTACCGCCGGCGCCTTACCGCTGAACTCAGCGTTGTGGTGTGCGACCAGCGGGGACGGACTACCAGCCAAAGGGGCCGTAGTAATCGTCGTAGACGCCGCGGTCAGCCGCCGTCAGGGTCACCGTCTCGTCGAAGTCGGGGGCGTCCTTGATTTGGTCCTTGGTCATTTGCACGGCGACCTTCTGGTCCTGGTGATCGACGGCGACGATTGCGCCGGCAGGGATCAGGCGCTTCTTACCGAAGATCCACCAGCCCGTATCGACGACCACGTGAGCGTTGTCTGTGTCGGCGGTACTGGAGTCGATCTTGCCGATGCTGCCATCGATCGCGTCGACGTCGTAGCCGACGACATCGTGACCGTTGCTCATCGTGCCCTCGCGGTACGTCCACAGATTGCTCATCGAAATGCTCCTTCAATTGACAGATGTCCTGCCGCTTTGTCGGGCAGACATCCGCTCCGTACCCGCTAGGGCTCCAGGCCAACCGTTCATCTCCGCAGCAACCTACGGAGGACATGTAGGCCTTCGGATTAGCTCTGTATGGCGGGTTAGCTTTGTCGTTCCGACGGGTACGTGCGCTGCCATGAACGGATCACTCGCATCCATCTTCGCTGACGGCATCTACATCGGTGGCGGCGTCCTTCTCGTCATCCTGATCATCCTTGTCGTGCTATTACTGATGCGGCGCGGCGTATGAGCGGGTTTCAGCCGGCGATTCACACTGTTTGTCGTGCCGATGGCTGGGTGAATGTTTGCGACGGGTGGCCGCGAGCCCGGGATCCGCACTCGACGAAGCCTGAGGCCGAAGCCGCCGGGCGTGAGCGGGCGAAGCAGCACAAGACCGAGCACATCGTGCACGACGCGGACGGGACGATCGAGCAGCGAACCAGCTACACGAACCTCACCGATTCATCGACAGGTGAGCGCGACCAATGAATGTGGTTCTGGGCCTCGATTCAGGGCGATCCTGTGTTGATGCGCCGGGTCATCGAACACGTTTGTGATCTAGCGGTGTCGGGAACTGTTGGAGGACCAACAGCAGCGGCGGCCGTTGGCAGCCTGCCAATTTCGTCGGGTTCAGCCGTGTCGTCGCATCCAGGAGGATGAACCCAATGAAGATGCTTACTCGCGGACTGGCAGGCGGCATCGCTGCGCTCGTCCTCACCACAGGCTTCGGCACTGTTGCCGGAGCGCAACCGGTTACCCAGGAGGGGCTGGTCAATCTCAACTTGACGGGTGTGACGGCGCAGCTGCCGATCGCTCTCGCCGCCAATTTGTGTGACGTCACCGTCGACGTCTTGGTCAACGAGTTGAGCGACGGCTCGGCACCGTGTGCGGCCAGCTCCAACGCCGACGCCCTAGTGACGACGCAAGATGGTGGGCCGGTCGCCCAAGAAGGACTGGTCAACGTCAACGTCACCGACGTCGTCGTCCAGGCACCGATCTCGATCGTCGCCAACGTCTGTGACGTCACCGTCGCCGTGCTCGTGTCGAGGTTGCAAGACGCCGCCTCGCCGTGCGACGCCACCGGCACCGCCGAAGCGATCACAGCGACCGAGTCCGGGCCACCCGCCGAGCCCGCCCCTGTCGACCAGGAAGGACTGGTCAACCTCAACTTGACCGGTGTCACCGTGCAACTGCCGATCGCCCTCGCCGCTGACCTGTGTGACGTCACCGTCGACGTCTTGGTCAACGAGCTGAGCGACGGCTCGTCACCGTGCAACGCCAGCTCCAACGCCGACGCCGTGGTGACGACAGAAGACGGTGGGCCGGTCGCCCAAGAGGGACTGGTCAACGTCAACGTCACCGACGTCGTCGTCCAGGCGCCGATCTCGATCGCCGCCAACGTCTGTGACGTCACCGTCGCCGTGCTCGTGTCCAGGCTGCAAGACGCCGCCTCGCCGTGTGACGCCGCCGCCACCGCCGAAGCGATCACCCCGGCCGAAGGATCCGAACTGCCCGCACTGCCCACCGACTCGGTCCTCGAACAGCTGCCCGTCGACTCCGTCGTCGAAGAACTGCCCGTCGACTCCGTCGTCGAAGAACTGCCCGTCACCGTTCCCGAACTCCCCGTCACGCTTCCGACCGACTCGTAACGGTCGGCATGGCCGCTGGGGCGCCGTAGCCACGGGCAAGGGCTGCGACGACCCCAGGTGGGCAACGGTTCCCGCATTCACCGAGGAGTGCGGGAGCCGTTGCACATTCAACGACAGATTGGCGACTGTCAGGGAGTTGTTGCATCTGGCAGGTTTGAAACCGAACTCGACGAGGTACTCGGGTTGAGGGAGAGGCAAGTCCATGGTCAATGCACCAGAGACCGCTATGTCCAACGTGCGCGGTGAGACCGTTGTGTCCAAGGCGCACGATTGGAAGGAGCCGATCGGACGGGTCGGGCTCGTCGGCCAAGGGGTGGTGGCGACGATCATCGGCCTACTCGCCATTCGCATCGCGATTGGAGAAAAGGATGAAGCGGCCACGAGCGAGGGCGCGGTCGCCTGGCTCGCCGACCAACCACTCGGAAAGTTCCTCCTCGTCGCCTTGACAGTGGCGCTGTTCGCCCTCGCACTGTGGCGCTTCCTGTGCGCAGTGGAGGGCGATCCGGTCGAGGGCAGCGAACCGAAGGATCGACTGAAGTACGCCGTGCTCGGCGTCGTCTATCTCTTGCTGGCGATCACCACCCTCGGCGTCACGATCGCCAACTGGACCGGATCGGGCGACACGGCGGGGAGCGAGGAGTCCGGCGACGAGGGTTCGCAGCAGGCGACCTCGACTTTGTTCGAGTGGCCGGCGGGACGCTGGCTGGTCGGCATCCTCGGTGTCGCCGTGATCGGCTACGCCGGCTACAACTTCCACAAGCAGGTCGTCAGAAGGAAGTTCGCTGAACGCCTCGACGCCGGCGAAGGATCGTGGATCGTACGACTCGGCCTGATCGGCTATACCGCACAGTCCCTGGTGTATGCCGTGGTCGGCTACTTCTTCATCCAGGCCGCAATCGCCTTCAAGTCGACGACCGCAAAGGGACCCTCCGGCGCCTTGATCGAACTGGCCGACACGACGTGGGGCAAGGTGCTGCTGTGGATCATCGCCATCGGACTGTTCGCCTACGGCGTCTTCTGCATCGCCGAAGCCAAATACCGCAAAGCGGCATGAAAGCACACGAACAGCGACGGGTGCCGAAGAGTTCCTGACCCCCGTGAGTGCCCGCGTCGGGCAGGCTGACACGCGATGTTCGGTTGACCGCAAACACGATGGGGTGACGGACGACTGGACGCGCAGAGATCGCCGCCTCCCCCGCAGGTGGCGGGCGACGGCGATCTCTCGCAGTCCCGAAGGATCAGCCTTCGGTGCCGACTCCGGCTTCGGTCTCTACGACGACGCTCTCCTCGGTGACCACCGATTCCTCCGTGACCTCCGACTCGACGGTCGTCCCTTCGACAACCTCGGACTCCTCGGAAACAACCGATTCCTCGGTGACCTCGGATGTAATCGTCTCCACATCGGTGGTGTCAGAACCGCCGTCGTCATCGTCGCCGCAGGCGGCGAATGCAAGGACTCCGACGGCACTGAGTGCAAGCAGTTTCTTCATGCGCGGAGTGGTACCCGTCTTGTAACAGTTGTATGCGATTTCTGTTCGACAATTCGATCTAGTAGCCAGCGGGTCCTGGCGAGGTCGGCAGCGGCGCAGTCAGTCGAGCCCCGAGCGTCGGCGAGGCCGATCTCAGAATCAGTTTAGCGGTGACACACGACTCGCGGTCAGAATCAGTTTGGCGGTGAACACGACTGGGTAATTCGGCGTGGGGTTGAGCAGCCAGCCCGCGAGGCAGATACACGCTGGAAGCGCTTCTCGTGACGCCGTCAACGCGTCGGCGCTCCGCCGAGCAATGGTCCCGACACTGAGAGGATGCGATGCGAACCCGACTGGACAGCAGGAGATGATCATCATCACCCCTGAAGGACCTCACGCTGTGCGCGCCACCTTCTATCTGCGCTGCGGTGCGGGCCGCCACGAGGTCTGCGTCGTCGGTGAGTTCAACGACTGGTCGCCAACGGCGAACCCGATGACGTTCGACGGCTATTGCTACGTCGCCGAGATCGTCATTCCGACTGGCCACGCCTACCGATTCCGATACCTCATCGACAATGACCGTTCGACGATCGACTGGGCAGCGGAGTATGCCCCGAACGCTCTCGGCGGAGGTGAGTCGATACTTGACCTCGCCAGCCCGCAAGCGTCGACGCTGGCGTCGACCGGGTCGGGGCCCTCGGCACGTCGCGCCGCATCGGCATGGCGCCGACCCCGGACGGAGCCCACCAACAGTGTCTAGTGAGCCTGCGAACACAAGCTGGCCAGACACGTGGACTGGGCAGGACTGGCGCACGATGCGACGCCGGTCACAACATCGACCTCGGAGACATCTTCTGACCCCAACCCGGCCCGGCTGACCCCCTTCTTGATGCCTGGCGGGACGGGTGAGGATCCCACACCGCCACCTCAGCACGCGGTTGACTGTGGCATGGCCTTCGGTCTGCACGCCGGTCTGCCGGCCACTTCACGTCAGGTGGATGAGCTGCTGACGCTTCTCCACGCTGCGGGTCATGAGGGCTTCCGGGATGCTCGTGGACCGATGCGGTTCACGCAGCGCCAGGCCGCGGGCAAGTTCACCCGGGACGAGGCCGAGCGGTTGATCGCCCGGCTACAGGCGGCCTCAGACGAAGTAGGCGGACTACCGGCCGAACTGAGAACACACGTGTCGAACGCCGAGTCGTTGCTTCGGGGAATGCCCGCTGATCTGCTCGCCGGTGAGTTGCAGCGACGGGGCTGGCTCGTCGTCGAACCGTGACACCGCGCGGTGCGGCGTCTACCTAATGGGGACCTAGCATCCCAGGCGACGTTCGATCGTCGACGCGTTTCTGCAGGCCCGCGAAGACGGCAGTTCGGCCAGGTTGGCAGCGCCGGATGCGGTCGCTTGGGCGGGTCTGAACAAGGTGGTGATCGATCCGATGCGGCTTGTGGTGTTGGAGTGCCAGGACGACCATGCGCGCCTCCCGGAGGAAGCGCTCCCACACCTTTGGTTCGTCGACGTCGCGCGGAAGCACCTTGATGGCAACCTGACGATCGAGGGGCTCGTGATGGGCAAGGTAGACGACCGACGCACCGCCCTGACCGAGGATGCGCAGGATCGTGTAGGCGGCCAGCACGGGACCGAACGCAGTGCTCGCTCCACGATGCCCACAGAACGCCCACCCCGCCAGGCTCGTGGCGTGGCAGCGAGCACACGTGGTGTGGCCGGTCGACGCTCCTCGCCACGCCTACCCCCCGTGCCCGCTCCGGCCGCAGTTCGACCGCGGATTCGACTCGGCGACGTCAACGCCGAGCGACCAGAGCCGGGTCGCAGTCGACGTCGACGTCGCGGCCACAAACTGCAGCACCGAACGACGACCTCGCGCCGAGGCAATCCGTACGCAACAGCATGGACGTGTCGTCGGCCGCCGGAATCGTGCGGCGTAGCGTCGGGTTTCGCCGGTGTTCGATCGCGGCCGCGTTGGGTACAGCTACAAAGTGCCGCTGCCCTCACCTGCAACCGACTCTCTAGACGATGGTAGACCCGTCCGCGTAACGACGGCTGACCCCCGTCGACACTTCACCAACATCGAGTCGCTGCGTGGGCCCCATCACACCCGCAGCAGCAACCTGCTGCACCGGCTGGGCGCCTGGTCCTCCAAGGCCGCCGCCGGCGTCACTGTCGCGTGCCTGCTAGCCGGCTGGGGCGTCGTCGGCATCATCGCCGGCTTTCCGTCGTGGTGGCAGGTCGCGTTGTATTCAACGACGTCGGCCATCACCGTAGTGATGGTGTTCGCCATCCAGCACACTCAGCACCGCGAGCAGCTGGTGACGCAACGCAAGCTCGACGAGCTCGTGCGAGCACAACCGGGAGCCGACGATCGCCTGATCGCCGCCGAGGCTGCCACGGACGCAGAGCTCGACAACCTCATCGAGGCGAATGATCTCTGACGTCCGAACCATCCACCACTTCGTCGACGCCACCGAGCAACGACCCGCCTTCAACAGGGTCGCACCCTCAAACAACGTGCAGGCGACGATCGGCGACTCCGAAGATCCGCGCAGGTGTTGTCCCTGACGCCTCCACGGCGGGCGATGATGCGGGCGCAGAGGACGTCGAGGTTGTTGGGTTTCACGCGCAAGCTCGAGGTCCTCTGCCCGCCTCACTCTCGGCTGGATTGACGATGCACACTGCCGCGGAAGTACCCATACACACACACGCCTCCCCGTGGCAGCGAACAGGCGAGAGTCGGTGCTTCGCCCAGACACCCCAACGTCGACCGGCCGTCCGGTCCGAGGTCGGAAGAGCGCATGTCCGTAGCGCTCCAACCGGTTGGCCCCCCGTTGGTCCCCGGCCCTCTCGTCTATCCCAGGAAGAGGTCAGCAAACACTACAACCAGGTCAATTGCGGTGGGGCTAGCAATGTGAGCGGATGAGGGGAATCGAACCCCCGTATTCAGCTTGGGAAGCTAACCGACGTCACCCCCGCTCTCTTCCGCCTACCTGCACCTTCCCAGCTAGACGACCGAAAATCCTACTTTGGGAGTGACTGCTGGTGGCATCTGTTGACAGCTGCTTACGGCTCTTCTAGTCACGTTCTAGTCACGGGCACCTCATTGGCGAGACCCGATCGCCGAAGCACCACGGGGGCCGACGTTCCCGACGATTGGCGAGGCAGCGGCAGGCAGACTACTCCCAGCTCGGCATCGAGCTTGTGGCGGTGAGCGACGCCCTCCTCATCGCCGTCCGCCGGATGGCGCCCCTGGCTGCCACCAACGACCGACGTGATCACTCGCGAGATGGCCGCGCTGGGGACAACGGCACTTCGATGACGCGCCGTCCTCCCTGTGGCCGCGGATTGTCGGCGACGCCTCATCGGACACGCACCCTGGGCAGCGCGCGGCCTTCCTCGCCACTGAACGCCGCGGGACGCCGTTCGGTGCGCGCTCAAGGCGGTTGCTGGCGCCCACCCGCAAGCCGCTCGTGCTCGAGACGACGCCGACGCCGATCGCTTGATTCGGTGGCGCTAACAGTCGGCCCTGGTGCACTTGCTCACACAGCACAGAGTGACCCGCCACCAATGAGAAGTGGTCGAGGCGGCCGTCCAAGTACGGGCCGGCCGGCGCGGCCGCAGCAAGGGGGACATCGCGATGAGACCACTTCGATACTCGATCAACGTCACGCTCGACGGCTGCTGCCATCACGAGGCGGGGCTGGTCCCCGGACGAGGAGTCGATGCGCTACTGGACCGCACAGTTGGAACGAGCCGATGCCCTGCTGTTCGGCCGGGTGACCTACGAGATGATGGAGTCGGCATGGCGGCATCCGGCGACGGGCACGTGGCCTGACTGGATGGATGAGTGGGAGATCCCGTTCGCCGAGACCATCGACCGGGCGAAGAAGTACGTCGTGTCGAGCACGCTGAGCGGGGTCGATTGGAATGCCGAACTGGTGCGAGGCGACTTGGGGCAGACGGTTCAGCGGCTCAAGCAGGAGCCAGGCGAGGGCCTGTTGGTAGGTGGCGTGGCCCTCCCCTTGGCCTTGGCGGATCTGGGACTGATCGACGAGTACGAGTTCGTTGTGCAGCCGGTTCTGGCGGGCCATGGGCCGACGCTGCTCGCCGGTCTGCGCGAGCGGATCCAGCTCGAGCTCGTGCATCGCCATGAGTTCCGGTCGGGGGCGGTCGCCCTGCGATACCGGCCCACTCGAGCTACGGCTTGAAGTGATTGTCCCTGGCACGTTGGCCGGCCGCTGCGTGGCGACCCGATGGAGGGAACTGGTGCAGCGGGTTGGGGAACAGAATGTGCGCTCCGACGGTGTCGTTGTCCCCCTGGAAACACGGTTGATCCCGGTGGCGTATGCCGGTGACTACCCGGGTCACCCGACGATGGGAACGACGTGGCTCACACGCCGGCAGCGGCAGCTTCTCCGGACTCGAACTCCTTGCGGTGCCACCGCAGCACACGGGCGTCAATGTCGACGATCAGCCACCAGCTCGCCGCGTCGCGCGGGTTGCCGCAGACCGCCCCCGGGTTGGCCATGCAGGCGCCGGTCGCGAGCCAGTCGTAAGACTCGCCCGGAACGGGCCGCACCGCGCGCGTAGCGGCGCCGTCGTAGGCGAAGAGCGCCGGTTCATGCGTATGGCCGACGAGCCCGAGCGAGCCCACCGGGCGGTCGGGCAGGACTTTTGCGGCAGACGCCTCGGTGAGGAACCCGAGCAGGGGGTGGCGCGGCGAGCCGTGCCAGCAGTCGATGCCGTGACGGCTGGCCTTTGCGCGGCTCGACAACCTGAACACGTCGCGTCCGCGGGCGACGACCCGGTCTGGTCCGAGCACCCAGGCGTCGTGATTTCCGGCGATCAGTAGGTCGAGTTGACAAGCCGCACCTACTAGCTCAGCCGTGACCGGCTCGCCCCCGACCAGATCACCGAGACACCAGCGTTCGTCGACCCCGGCTGCCGCCATGGCGCCGAGCACAGCCAGGAGCCGGTCATGGCGACCGTGCACGTCGGAGCAAACGCCGATCCTCACACCGAGCATCATTGTGGCCTACTCCACCTGAAGGTTGGCTTGTTCCGGCAGAACGCCGTCAGGCATCCACGACACCCCTACGTGCTCACTCATGCGCGGGACGACTACGCTTGGCGGTCACTCCCATCCGCGACAGAACGACGGATCGGCATTAACGTCATCAAGGCGTCGAACGTTGACCGTGTCTGGTCTTGACGCCGACGACCAACGTCCTCTCGCAACCGAATGCGACAGCGCGACGTTCGGTCGCGTCGACGGCGACTGTCGAGCCAATGTTTCAGCACTGGATCGGCACGTGAGGCCCGTCACCCTCAGCGCCGCGTCGCGAACCCGATCTCTGCCGAGTCTGGAGCGCTCGCCGGAGCAAGCACGGACGGTTGCTTGCCTCCACCAGAGCGCCGTCGAGCCGGCGAACTCGGACACGGCGACCGCGTCGATATCGGCCGCTGTTATCGGATTGTGAACACTGGCCATCGCTCATCGACACTGCCGTCATCTGTTGCCCGACGCCCGAGACGCCCAGAGCGAAGATTGGGAGTGTGGCAGTCCTTGGACCCAGTGGATGTGTTGCCCGACTGTCGCGACACGCTCGCGCTGTTCACGTGTGAGCTTGGTACGAAACGTTGCACCCGGCCCATCGGTGCCAAACTCGCCGGCCAGCCGCCAGTCGTCACCGTCGGTGCCCGGCTCCACTTGCGGATCGTGCCGGCGCGATCGCGATCGACGGTCGAACGACGCGATCCCGCCGACACCGGCCCGAGCAGCAGCTGGTCGTAGGCGGCGGCGGTGATGTCGGCGATGTCGTCGAGACGGCCGACGGATGCCCACCGCTGCCGCGTGCACAGCTGGCCGATGCGGCGCCGGATCGCGAGGCGCCAGTCGGGCGCGGGGTCGCCGCTACCGTCCCAGCCGCGCACGCCGGGCCACGCGGCGAGGAACGTGTCCTGCAGGGCGTCGGCGACGATGACGGTGGTCGGCACGGCGCCGGCGTGGCCGGGCATGCACCCACGGCGCCACGGGCGATGATGCAGGTTGGCGAGCGTGCCACGGTCGCGGTCGCGATCGCGGCCACGAGCTCCGCATCGGAGAACTTCACGACCTGCCATCCACCCTCGCCGCGCCGGTTACCAGCAACCATGTCCCGTCTGCCGCGCATTCCCCCCGCCGCGATTCAGTGGTCCGCGCAGAATCGAATCGGTGTATCAGACACGCATGCCCCCTGGCGGGGGCACCTTGGGGCATGAGAATCTGTAGGGATCGCCGGTCGACGTCGGAACCTCAATGGCGCTCGGAGCCCGAGTGTCAGACTGATCGCGAGGGTCAACATAGGCACCTTGGATTGTTCTTCGAGCACGTACGTCAGATTCTCTGACCGCCTGATCCCCACGGGCGCAACCTGTACTCCGGCCAGCCCGACATCAACGTCGGTGTCGGGCTCTTTACACGCCCCCCGCGGGCCAGCATCTTGACTTGGCAGCGCAAACACCCTGGTAGCGGGTCGGGGGGTTCTCACGTCAGAAGGTGCTCGAACCTCAACGAACCCCGCGGGATCGGTGCAGAACGGTGCCTGAATGTCACGATCAGCTGGTTTGGTGAACCGTGGGGGCGGGTTGCCGCGACAGTGGAGTGTGCCTGCTGACCGCGTGCCTGCCGAGCGCACGCCGTCGCGTGTGGCCACGATGACCGACGACCAGCTGGTCGTGGCCATCGCGGGCGCCAGCAACGACGCACTCGCGGAGCTCTATCGCCGCCACGCCCCGTGGCTTCTTGCTCGCCTGCGGCACCGCTGCGCCGACGACGGCATCGTGGCCGAGGCGCTGCAGGACACCTTCGTCGCCGTGTGGAAGGCGGCCTCGTCGTTCGACGGCAGCGGCGCGGCAGGCGCCTGGCTGTGGGGTATCGCCATCCGCCGGCTCATCGGCCAGCTGCGCAAGCGCCACCCTGAGCCGATGCTGGTCGAGGAGCGCTGGGGCGGTGCGGTCAGCGCCGAGGAGCTCGTGCTCCTCGGTACCGAGCACGGCGATCTCGCCGGTGCGCTCGACGGCCTGTCGCCGGAGTTGCGTGCCGTCGTCCAGGCCACCGTGCTCGACGGTCTGACCACCCGCGAAGCAGGCCGGCTGCTCGGGATCCCCGCCGGCACCGTGAAGACGAGGATGATGCGCGCCCGCGCCGAGATGAGAGGAGCGCTGACATGAGCTGGCACATCAGCCCAGCTGCCGCAAAGGACTACGTCGGACAGCGCCGCAGCGGGTCGGCCGTCGCCTCGATCGAGGCTCACCTGCCGACCTGTGGCGAGTGCCGGCGGCTGGTCGCCGACGTCACGGCGGCGACGCACGAGCCGCTGCTCGGCTTGGTCTGGCAGCGCGTCACAACCGCGCTCGACGACGCCACCCGCCCGTGGAGCGAACGGGCCCTCACCCGCGTCGGGCTCTCCACCGAGACCGGCTCGCCTGCTCGGCGCCACCAGCCGGGCCCGGCTGTCGTTCCTTTTCGCCACGCTGCTCACGGTCGGCATCGCGTTCGTCGCCGCTCGCAGCGGCCGCGACGCGGCAGTTCGGCGCCTTCCTCTCCGTCGCCGCGCTCGGGCCGCTCGTGGCGACCGCGCTGGCCTTCGGCCACCGCGTCGACCCCGCGCACGACGCTCATCACCACCGCACCGACATCGGTGTGGCGGATCGTGCTGCTGCGCACTGCGGCATCGCTCATCCCCGCGGTCGCCATTACCGGCCTCGCCAGCCTCATCGTGCACGAGCGCGGGTGGGTGGCGATGGCCTGGCTGCTGCCGGGCATCGCCATGGCGGTCGTGTCGCTCGCCCTGTCGACCTGGGTGCCGATCGAGCACGCCGCGCTCGGCGTCGGCCACCGCGTGGATCGCCGCCCCGGTCGTCGCCTCGTGGCCTGCGGCGGATCTGATCGACGCCGTCCGCCGGACCCGGTCAGCTCGTCGCCGTCGGCCTAGTTGCGCTCGCCGCGGTCGTGATCATCAGTCGCCGTTCGTTCCTCGACTTCCGGGAGACCTGATGGACACCTTTGACAAGACGTACGTCCACGTCCACCAGCTGACCAAGTCCTACGGACGCCAGACAGCGCTCGACGGCGTGTCGCTCGAACTCGGCCCCGGCATCACAGGCCTGCTCGGCCGCAACGGCGCCGGCAAGACGACGCTGCTGCGCATCCTGGCCACCGGACTGGCGCGGTCGAGCGGAGACGTGCGCGTAGTCGGCGAGGACCCCGAGGACGCTGTCGGGGCGGCTCGCCATCCGCCGCCAGCTCGGCTATGTGCCACAGGAGAGCGCGTTGTACGAGAGCTTCACGCCGTTCGACTTCGTCGACTACGTGGCGATCCTGAAGGAGCACACCGACCGCGCCGCCCGCCACGCCGAGGTGCGCCGCGTCCTCGACGCGGTCGATCTCGGCGACGTGACCCGCAAGAAGATCCGCAAGCTGTCGGGCGGCATGAAGCGGCGGGTCTCGCTCGCCCAGGCGCTGCTCGGCGATCCCCGCCTGCTCGTGCTCGACGAGCCGACCGTCGGCCTCGACCCCGAGCAGCGACTGCGGTTCCGCCAGCTCATCTCGCGCCACGCCGACCGGCGCTGCGTCGTGCTCTCGACCCACATGACCGAGGACGTCGAGGCGTTGTGCGACCGCGTCATCGTCATCGACGAAGGCGTCGTCCGCTTCGACGGGACGCCGGTCGAGCTGACCGAGACCGCCCGCGGCAACGTGTGGATCGCCGACCGGCCCGACCCGGGCGCGCTCGTCTCGTGGCGCACGGGCGAGGGCCGACATCGCCACATCGGCTCGGCACCCGCCGATGCCGAACTCGTCACCCCGACCCTGCAGGATGGCTACCTCCTGCTGTCCGGCGGGCTCAGCGAGGAGGTCGCCGCGTGAACGCCGAGCTCGCCCTGGCTCGAGTCGAAGGGACGCGCCTTTTGCGCAACCCGTTGGTGTGGCTCGCCGTCATCCCGTCGGCGATGTGGGTCAACGAGGCCAAGGCCGTGCTCGACCGGCGAGAGGCAGAGGACATCGTCTATCTGCTGACCGGCTACGCGCTGCTGCTCCCCGGCTTCGCCGCCGTGGTCGTGACCGTCCTCGCCGTGCTGCGCAGCCGGTTGGCGCATGCCGACGACCTGCTCGACACACTTCCCGTCGGGCGGGCGCAACGGTCCGTCGCGCACGGATGGTCGACGGCTGCCAACGCGGTGTATGGCGCGGTCATCATCGCCGCCGCCTACCTCTACCTGTGGCCGTCGTCGACGCCCGGCTTCTTCTCCGACGACTCGACGCCGTCCATCCTCGAAGTCCCTCGTCCCAACGTCGCCCAGATGCTGCAGGGGCCGATCGCGCTCGCCGCCGTCGCCGCCGGGGTCGTCGCGCTCGTGCGCTGGGTGCCGACGTGGCTCGTCGCCGTTCCCCTGTTCTTCCTGTTGTCCATCCAAGGCCTGTGGTTCGGGATCTTCAACGGCGAGTCGACCTCGTGGTTCACGTGGCTGTGGCCACTGTCGACCGGCATCGTCCAAGACGGCTGGGTCGGCGGGTGCGGCGAGGGCGAGGCCTGCCAATTGTTGCTCACCGGCTTTGACTGGACTACACCGTGGTGGCACCTCGGCTACCTCCTCGCGCTCGGGGTGTGGTTCATCACGATCGCCGTCCTGCGCAACCGCCGCGACCGGGCGGCGTGGACGGCGTTCGCCGTCTCGCTCTCCGCAACCATCGGCTTAGCGCTGATCCAGGCCGCGGTGCACATGCGGCCGCTGTACACGCATTGAGCCACACTCCCAGCACAGCGCGCGGCGTGGTCGCCTCGTACCTCGACCGGCACGTCCTGCGCCGCCTGCCCCTCACCACGCTCGGCGCCGCGGCGCTGCTGTCGGGCGGCTTCGTGTGGGCTTGGGCGACACGCCGACCGGAGGGCGTCCATCTCGTCGGCTACCTGCGCTGTCCCACGGTCGTGCTGGCGGCGTCCGCCGCGCAGTTCCTCGACGACGTCGGCGCTCCCCTCCTTGACGTCACGCCACGCGGACGCCGCCGCCGACGCGCCGTCGACGCGTTCGTCGCGCTCGCGCTCGTGCTCGCGGCATGGGTGGCCGTGGCAATGGTCGGCTTCGTCCTCGTCGACCGGGCCGAGCTGCTCCCCGACCAGTTCCCCTGGGGCGCCAGCCTGCTCGAGGTGACGGCGCTGACCATGCTCGGCTTCGTCGTGATGACCGTCGCCATGCTGCTGACCGGGCCGGGCAGTGGCGGTCGCGTCGCCTTGATGATCGGCGTCGCCGCCCTGGGCACCCTCGCCATCCCTCAGACGAACGCCTGGCTCTGGCCGGCGGTGCCTTTCGGCAGCGCCTGGCGCGACGCCCACCTGCGCTGGGCGGTGCTCGCCGCTATCGCGCTCGGCGCGCTCGTCATGCTGTCACGCGACCCAGCGCGGCGCAGCCTCGTCACGGCTTGGCGCGTCGCCAGCGTCGACACGGCGGAAGACCGTTGACGGCGTGGTCCGATGGGTGAAGCCCGCGGGCGGGTGAACGCAAGCTCGGAGGCGAACGCGATGCACATGAGGTTCCGACGTGATGTCCGACTTCGCGTGCCCGATATCGCTCAGTTCACGCACGTCGAGCGCGCCTGTAGGTGCCGTTCGTGGCGCAACCCGGACGGTCGCGACGAGATGTCCGAATTCGTCATTCCAAGAAACCCTCCGTGACGCGATGCGATGCGCCCATCCGGTAAGTGCCGGTACCCCCGCTCGCAAAATGCAAGCACTCAGCTCGACCTCGACCGGCAGGGGCGCGACAGATCAGACGGGTCGGCGCTCGGCGCCGAGACCCGCCCGGGAGCTCAATGGCGGCACCGAGCCGACCGTTGCATGCCAGGCCTCGGCGGCGGTTACGCGACAGAACGCGCAGAGCCCGTCGTCGGATAGGCGCGGACCGCTGCCGTTGTCGGTGTCTGGCCTGTACTGAACGTCCGCTCCGATGATGAACAGCCGGCGACGGGCTCGAACTGCGGCAAAGTCGTTGGTAAGGAATGCGTCCACGGTGCGGACGTACTCCTTACCGGCCACGTGTCCTGCAGTACCGCGCTTTCACGGAACTCGGCTGGAAGGCGCCCCATCCGCGCCGTGCGAGCGACGGCTTGCCGGAGGAACGGCGTTCGACGAGGGCGTCGGCATCAAGAACTCCGTGCGGAGCAGGCGCGCAAGTTCGGACATCCCGTCGCGGAGGTCCGGGTGCGCCGGGGACGGCAGTTGGAGGACGCGCGAGCGGCCGTCGATCCGCGCATTACCGGATGGCGCGATTCGGACATCGGGGGATGAACGCGCCCGGCGGGAGGAACGGCACTTTGGCCGCGCCCGAAGGCGCCTGGGCCGGCGCGATAGAGGACGCGTGAACTCGGACATCGCGCCGTGGCGGCCGGAGCGCGGCCGTGTCTGGGCACTTGTCGGACGCCGCTGGAGTGGTCGAGTTGAGCGTTCCGGTTGAGTTATCCGGATGCTGCGCGAGCCCGCTTGCCGGCTTCGGGTCGGCACATCGATGAGGCGCATCCCTGCTCGGGGACGGGCGTTCTCGGACACCTCGCGGCCACGCTCACGGTCGCGTGGCGGCTGCGTTGAGCAGCGGCGTCACTGGAACCGGTCGTCGGGTCCGTAGGCCGGGAGCTGTAGAGCCTCGCCCTTCGCATCGCTGGCTCGATGGTTAACGCGGAGCCCATCGAGGTCGGTTACGTCAGAGAGGCGGGCCAGTTCTCTGCGCCGTCGTTGAGCGATCGTTTTCGGATCACGCGGTGAGCGGTGCGACCACATGTTGGTCCGTGGTCTGAGCCGAGGTGTGGCTGCCTGCTGGCTAGATCCTCCGTCCGTCGAGGTAGACGACGCCGTTGTTGCCGTCGACGGTGATGATCTGGCCGGTGTTGATGACGGTGGTGACGACGTTGGTGCCGACGACGGCGGGCAGGCCGAGTTCGCGGGCGACGATGGCGCTGTGTGACAGCACGCCGCCGACGTCGGACACGAGGGCACCGGCGATGGAGAGCAGCGGCACCCATGGTGGCAGGGTCATCTCGACCACCATGATCTCGCCCTGCTTGAGATCGTCGGTGGCCTGGGCGAGCGAGCGGCAGATCCGCGCCTTGCCGGCGTAGACGCCCGGTGAGCCTGCGACGGCCTTGAGCGCGTTGGGTTCGGTGTTCTCCTCCGGCGGGGCGATGCCGAGCAGCCGGTAGACGGCGGCTTCCATGAACGGGTCAGGCAAGTCGGGAGGCGGGGGCGGCGTGCCGAGCTCTGTCGGCGCGCTGACAGAACTCGCTCGCTGAAAGGTTGCCCGCCGCTCGGCCACCAGGGCGCGCTTGTCGCCGTCGCCGGTGAGGGCGTCGACGAGCTCGTCGCGGTAGAGGTAGAACACGTCGTCAGGCGCGTCGAAGACGCCCTTGGAGACGAGCCGCTGGCCGACGGCGAGCGTGAAGCGCCGGAAGACACTGATGTACAGCTGGTCGATGTAGAAAGCGTGGTCCTCGGTGAGCGGGAAGCTGTGCCTCGCCGCCTCGTAGAGCTCCTCGAACTTGGCGATCGTCTCGGGATCGTCGGCAAGCCGTTCGTACAGCTCGGCGAACAACCGCTCGCGGGTGGCGACGTTCTCGTGGTATTGGACCTCGGGGTCTTCGCTGTCGGGACGGTCGATCATCGCCCGGATGGTGGCCAAGGGGATCGTTGGGTCCTCCCGCCATGGCACGTCGGCGAGGTCGTACACGGCGTCGTGACGCCAGCCGTACTCGAAGAGGAACTCGTCGAGCTGACGCCGGAAGTCCCGGCCGTCTTCGCTCTCGTCGAGCGCGGCGAGGAACTCGGGGCCGTCACTGGTCTCGAACAGCGACTTCAGCGTCGCACTGTTCAAGGCGGTGCGGCTGAGCGCCCACAGCCCGCGACCGGCGTCCACCGACGTGGTGTGGTAGCCGTGCAGCATCCGGTACGCCTCGGTCGGCTCCGCGGGCTGCATCACCTCGTCGTAGAGGTCGCAGAAAGCGCTGCTTGACAGCAGCACGAAGTTGATGTGCCCGTGGATCCACCACTGGTAACGCATGTACCCGGTGAGCTCGTCGAGCTTGACGACGAACTCGGCGTCGCTCAGGCCCGACCAATCAGCAGGTTCAACGGCAGATTCCTGGCGATGACCTCGGGCTTCCACTCCTCCTCCCAGCGCTTACCGATACCCGGCACCATCGCGGCGAGCTTTCCGTGGTATCGGGTCAGCCGGTCAGCGATCTCGGCCTCGTCCGGGATCGGATGGAACGAGGAGTACAAGTAGTGGTTGATCTCCCTGGTCGACACCATGATCGGGCAGTCGTACTCGGCCTGGGCCTTGGTGAAGCTCTCCGCCAATGTGTGGACGATGAGGTCGAACGACAGCGGCGTGACCGGTCGCGGGGCGTGCGTCTTGTCCAACGCCCAGAAGCCATCGATCCCGTCAGGCGTCGGAAACACCACTTCGTCTGTCGTCGTCGTCACGACGATCCCCCGTTCTGGTCACGATCTGAGCGTGCCCGCAGGGCCAGCTGCCCACGGCGAACGGTACCTCCCAGCAACGCGACCGCTTGCCTGGTACCTGGTCGCGGCGAGCCACAACCCAAGACGTCACGCTCCTCGCACACACGCCCCTTCCGGTCGATGCTGACAGCGACTGCGGGCAGGCCTGGCGGGCGGGTTTGGGTGAAGGCATCGCCGACCGTGTTGCATTCGCGCCAGCTGGTCGGCCAATCCCTCGCGGTCCCACGCAGACGACCGCAAGCCTTCGTCGAACCGGTTGGACCCGGTCGCGACGGCTGGGGTTGTCCGGCTGTCGTGGCGGAGGCTGCCTTCTTGGGGGGATCTGCGTGTGTCGCGACACTGATCTGGCAGCCGGGCGGGTTCACCGGCACACGGTGACGCCGACGCCGTGGTAGGCGTCGGCGACGACGATCGGGTCGGTGCCGTTTCGGCAGATCGTGATCCAAGGCCATGGGTACGGGTCGGCGACGACGATCGGCTGGGCGCGGTTTCGGCAGACGGTGAATCCGACGCCGTGGTAGGCGTCGGCGACGACGATCGGTTCGGTGCCGCTTCGGCAGACGGTGAATCCGACGCCGTGGTAGGCGTCGGCGACGATGATCGGCCGAGCGGCGGTGGGCATCAGACCGGACGCGATCGCGGCGGGTCGGTCGGCGGTCACGTCCTCGACGGTGGCGGCGGTGGAGGGTTCATCGGTGGGGCCGGTGGCGGCGGCGGTGAGTGCCCAGCCACCCGCCGAAGCCGTCGCGATCGTGGCCACGATCAGGCCTGCAAACAGTCGACGGGTAGGCGCGGCGAGGGTGGTCGTGTTGCTCATGGGTGTTCTCCTTTGGTCGGTGAGACGGTGACGACGGCCACGATCCGGTCGACGGGAAGGCCGACGAGACGGTTGGCGTCGATCACGGCGGCCGGCGACGAGGCCTCGAAGTGGCAGTAGCAGGCGTCGTCGCCGATGACGATCGTCGAGCCGAGGTAGCGCACCGCCGAGGTGTCGCCGACGTGCTGGAGCGTCGACTGCTGCAGCTGGTGCAGCCCGCGCAGCAGTTCGCCGCCATTCAGACCGGGCAAGTAGCGCTCGACGACGTAGACCATCGCCGTCGACGTTGCGCCTCAGGGGCGCCAGCGGGGAACCAGGAACACCCTAGGTTTGGGCGGCGCCCTCCACCGGCTTGACGACCTCACCCCTGGCGGACAGCCACCTCCCCAACTCGGCTCGGCGCACCTGAGTCTTGCGGTACACGGCCGACAGGTGGGCCTCGACGGTGCTCACTCCCATGAACAGCTCGGCGGCGATCTCCTTGTTGGAACGCCCGCCCGCCGCCAACGCCGCCACCTGATGCTCGGTGGCCGACAGCTGCTCGCCGGCGGGACGGCGACCACTGATCCGGGCCAGCTCGTCGACGGCCTTGGCCGCCCACAGCGGGGCACCGAGGTGCTCGAAGATCGCCAGCGCCTCGTCGAGGGCGGCTCGGGCCGGCCCCTTGTGCTGGGCCTGGCGCCGCACCGTGCCGAGCGCCAGCAACGCCCGGCCGCGCTCCAACGGGTACCTGTCGCCCTCCAGGACGGCCAAGGAATTCTCGATCGCCGAGACCGCGCCGGCCGGGTCGCTGCCTTGCTTTGCGGTGAGCAACCCCCGACAGCGTTCCGCCGCGGCGACGGCCCATGGGCTGCCCAGCCGTCGGGCGTTCTCGTCGTAGCGGGTGAGGTAGGCGCCGGCCTGTTCCAACTCGCCCAGTGCTGTCAAGGTCTCGATCGCGTCCGCCCACGCAACGGCCATCGGGTCGCACATCCCCATAGCGAGCAGCCGCGCCGGCAGCTCGCGAAGATAGCCCCCAGCTCCCTCGAGATTGCCCAGCACCAGCTCGATCCGCCCGAGCACGCCGAGCGAGTGGACCAAGTAGTGCTCTCCTACCCGTTCGGCGATGGCGAGACTCTCGCCAGCCGATGCGCGTGCCTGTTCAACGAGGCCGAGATCAGCCTCCACGAGTGCCTTGACGCGGCCGACCCAGGCACGGCTGTGAGCGTGCTGGGTCTGGTCGGTGAGCTCGTGGGCCGAGGTGACGTGCTCCAGCGCGGACGCCCAGCGGCCCGCCAACCACTCGACCTGGCCCAGCCTCCACAGGCACATCATCTTGGTGCCTTCATCTCCGCGAGCCTCCGCCGACTCGGTCAACGCCGCGAGCATCGTTCGGGGCCGTTCGATCTCGCCCCTGGCGACGAGCAGCCGACAGTATTCGAATCGCGGGCTGACCCAGGGCTCCACGTCGAGGCCGAGGCGTTCTTCCATCTCCACTCCTCGCTCGAGGAGGCCCGGCGTAACTTCAGCGGCGTAGGTCTCGGCGAGTCCGATCCGGGCGATCGCGGCTGCCACCAGGAGCGGATCGCCGACCCGTTCGGCCCGCTCGAGTGCCGCTCGGGCGTCGGCCAACCCGGCGTTGACGCCCGACGCCCAGATCCTCAAACCGATCCGGTGGGCGAGGATGCGAGCCTGGCGCTCGTCATCTCCAGCGGCATGATCCAGCGCCTCGTCGGTGAGCTCGAGCATTCGAGCGCCCGTGCCGCGGAAGGTCAACACAAGCTCGAACAGCACATCAGCACGTTCCACCCCGGAGGCGATCTCGGTGAGCAGCCGCTCGAGGATCGCCTCCGCCCGGTCGTGGTCACCAGACAAGCGGTGCAGCTTTGCCGCCTGCAACCGCCGTCGGCGAGACGCCTCGGCGTCGGCCGGGTCGACACCGGCGGCGAGCTCGAACAGTTCGGCTCCCGCCGCCGTCGCCCCCGGGCGGCGGCATGCTCGGCAGCAACCTCCAACTCGGTCGCTACCGCAGCGTCAGCGCCTTCCACGGCGAGCGCAAGGTGTCGGGCCCGCTCCTCGACGTCGGCGACGGCGGCGGCCAGCACCCGATGCACCGCCCGGCGCTTCCACAGCGGCGCCCGCTGATAACAGACCGAGCCGAGCAACGGATGGGTGAACCCGACCCGTGCATCGGTCAGCATTCGGGGCGGGTCGTCCTCAACCGCGCTCAACGGTCGTGTCGCAGTGGTGAACTCCAAGACCGCCTGGGCGAACGACGTCGGATCGAAGGCGAACGCGAGATGCCGCTGCCCGGGAAGGCCGTGGAGTTGAGCCTTCGGCAGCAGCTCGGCGACTTCGTCCGGGGTCGCGAAGATCGAGGCATCCGTCTCTTCTCCATAGAGGTAGAGCGTCGGGATGTCCGGCGGGACCGGACGCCGTCAGTCGGTCGATCGCCTTCGTGGGCGGTCCGGAGCTCGCGGGGGACGAGGCAGACACCCTCGCGGGCCCTCGCCCACACCTCCGGCAGCGAACGGATGATCTGCACCTCCTCGTCGACGGCAACGCCCGCGGAAAAGAAGATCTCCAGGGCCCGGTCGGGGTCACCGGCATCCAGCGCGGCCTGCACCGCGTCGACGAGATTCGGGTCGAAGCGGTCGCCGTGGAGGGGCGGCTCATACAGCACGAGCGATCGCAACGACGGCCGCTGCGTGGCGGCCAAGAGGCAGTAGATCGCTCCGCCGGAGTGTCCGAGGAGATGGGCGTGGTCGCCCGCGGCGGCGAGGACGGCCAACACGTCTTCGACCTCGCGATCGAGACCGTAGTGGGGGCCATCGCCACTGCCACCTCGGCCCCGGCGGGAGTAGACCCACACCGAGTGTCGCTCGGCGAGCAGGCCCTCGATGAGAGCAAAGGTCTCGAGACTTCCGATTGCTCCGTGCACGAGCACCATCGGAGAACCGTGGCCCGAGTGGCGTGCCGCCAACTTGGTTCCATCCGCCGACGTGATGGTCATTTCCGGCATTCTCGCCCTCCTCGTCGCAGGATCGTCTAGGTGGCTAGGACGCCGATCGACGGCGTCGAGCTGCCGGTGCCAATCAGGACAGACGGCTTGGGTCTGGCGGTGGCGCTGGTGGTGGCCGCTGCCCGGCCTTCGCGGCGGTGAAGAGCGTCCCGATCCCTGCGGGTGTGATCGCCGTGGGCGACGCCTTTCTGGCCGCTGGGCGACGTCCCCCCGTCAACACGCGCGAGACGATGCGCGGACGCATCAGGTGCTGGGGAGGTGCCACCATCCCGTTCACCTCCATGAATGCCGTGGCCACCACGGGATCGCGGTGGGCCACCCGCAGGAGGCGATTGACGTAGGCGTTGATCAGCCGCCATCGGGCTGGGCGTCGGCCCCTCGACTCGCGGGGTAGCCGAGGTCGGCGCCGGTGGCCATTGTCCACGCCTCGTCAAGCGTTCGTTTCGTGCGCTGGAAGAAGCGCGGGCCCACCCGGTCCAGCCCGTGCTGGTCGAGGATGTGGCCGAGGGCTCTGGCTTCGCCGATCGCGACACTCATCCCCTGTGCGTAGACGGGGTTCAACGAGCACACCGCGTCGCCGGTCACGACATACCGACTGGGGAAGCGCCGCAAGCGGTCATACCGGCGGCGGAGGTAACTGGGAAATCCGCCGGTTGACGCCTCCCCGAGGGGCTCGGCCGCTGGCGACGAGCTCGTGGAGGTCATCCACCCAAAGGGTGCGTGCGTACTCGACGAACCCATCGAGGTCGGCTGGTGGGCGTTCGCCCATGAGACCGACGAGGGTCACGATCCACCGATCGCCCTCGACGGCGAGCACCACTCCACCGCGGCGCCCATCGTGCGGAATCGTCACCACGAGGTTCTGGCAGCCCCCGAGATCGCCTGGCTCCCGACGGAACAGGCGGGTGGAGTAGTGGATCCCGACCTGCAGCCGCTCCTCGTCGGGCGATGGGTAGCCGAGGTCAGCCACCCAGCGCGGGGAACGTGAACTGCGCCCCGTCGCGTCCACGACCAAATCGCCCGCCAACGCTTCCTCGGTGTTCGAGTCCGGCGACCCGAGTCGTACGCCGGTCACTCGTGGATCGGTCTGGGGTGGTCAACAGGCCGCGGGCGTCCTGGTCTTCGAGCAACCGGACCCCCGACAGTGCCCGCACCCGATCACGCACGACCGACTCGAGGAGCGGCCGAGTCGCGCCAACGAACTCGAGGTCGGCGTCATCGAGCAGCAAGCTCCCGTCGGCGATGTGGAAGCGGACCTCGGTCGTGTCCATCACGCGGGCGTCTCTCGCCCGCAGATCCTCAACGACCCCAGGGAGCAGATCGGACAAGCCCACCAGTCCTGCGGGCAGCAAGATGTGGACGTGCCGTCCTTGGGGGATGCCCCTGCGGCATTCTCCCGACTGGGGCAGGGTGTCACGCTCGACGATCGTCACTCGGTCGAAACGCTCGGCCAGGGCCGCCGCAGCCGCCAGTCCCGCCAGGCTGGCACCCAACACAACCGCGTGCTCGCCCACATGAGTCATCTCGGCGGCCTTCGGCCCGGTTGTCAGCGCCGACGTGTCCATCACGCCGAGGATGAACGAACAAGGCGCGTCCCGCATCGCCCGAATCCACCAACGTCGTGAAGATCGCGCGTGCTCAGTTCTGACTACGTCGGCGGTCAGACCAGATCGTGCTCGAAGGCGAACGCGCCGGCCGCAGTGCGAGAGGAGACGCCCAGCTTGGCCAGGATGTGCTGTACGTGCCGGGCCACGGTGTGCTCGCTGATGACCAGCGCGGCTGCGATCTCGCGGTTGGTCTTGCCCGTCGCCACGAGGCGAGCACCTCGACCTCGCGCCCGGTCAGCCCCATCGGAGCTTGGGTCTTGACGGTTGGCGAGAGCGCATCGACCCGGGCGAGATCGGGCGTCGCCCCGAGCTGACGGAAGACCGAGCGCGCCGCGTGCAGCTCCATTTCTGCGGCGTCGCGGTCGCCGAGCTCCCGACACGCCAGCCCGAGCAGAACCTGAACCCGAGCGGCTTCGTACGGTGCATCCAGCTTCCGCCATGCCGCCAACGCTCGGCGCAGCACGACCAGCAGCCGCACGGGCATCGCCCTCGCCGAGGAGAACCGCCCCGGTGGCATGGCCGGACACGGCGTGCAACAACGGGGCGCCGAGGTCGTCGGCGATCTGCGCCAGCTCATCGGCAGCGACGCGGGCCGCACCGAGGTCGTCGGCGGCCAACATGATCTCGACGAACGGACCCAGCAGCTGGGACCGGGCCACCGTGGCGTTCGCTTCGTCCGCCACCCGGCGGATCGCCACCGCCGCCGCGTCGACCTGGCCCTGGGCCAGGCGAAGCATCGCCAGGCCCGGCTGCGGTTCTCGTCCCCACTGGCCGGCCTGCCGATAGGCCGTCCTCGGCCTCGGCGAACTCGCCGCGGAGCCGGTGCACCTCGGCCTGCTGGTAGAACGCCATCCCGACCGCCGGTCGGCCAGCAAGCCGCTCGCAAGCCCGATTCGCCTCGTTCGCCGCCTCCGCCCATGCGCCGTGAAGCAGCATGATCTCGGCTCGATGCACCAGGCACTCGCCGCGGTACGCCACCAGTCCGGGTTGTGACTCGCACCAACTGGTCAGCGCCGCGGTCCACTCCTCGGCCCGGCGCACGTCGAAGATCTCCTGGCAGGCCTCGATCACTGCGCAGTAGACGAGACCGGCGATAGACCGGAGACACCTCGCCAGCCGTCACCGCGACCATCACCTCATCGAGCAAGGCCACCCCGTCCGCCGTCTCTCCCATGCGGATCAGAGCCCGGCCCTGGCCCATCCGGCCGTAAACCGTCAGGTCCTCGTCGCCGAAGCGGACGCCGATGCTCGCCGCCCGCTCGAACGTGGCATGCGCCGTCGCTGGATCCTGCGAGTGGAACGACTGAATCGCTACGGGCAGGAGCAGATATCCCCGCTCCACACCGTCGTGGTGCACCTCGTCGAGCAGACGCTGGGCTCGGGCGAGCCAGCCGCCGCCGCGAGCCATCTCGCCCCTCAGCAGAAGTCCCTGGGCGAGCAAGCCCGCGCACCGGGCGGCTCTCACCACATCCCCCAGCCGCAGGCACTCATGATGGGCGCGGAGCCATGCGTCGTCGCTGTCGGCGTCGGCGCCGACCAGGTACGCCGCCACCGCCAGCCGCTCCAGATCCTCCAGTCCGAGCGCCCCCTCCCGATCCGCGGCCGACAGCTCCGCGAACGCATCCCCCCACACGTGTCGCCCGAAGAACTCCCGGCCACGATCCAACAACATCGGCCACGGACACAGTCTCCCTCAACGCAACGTGCTGGGTTGCCAACGTCTGTGACCCGCAACCGACCTCCCCGGCTGTGGATGTCACGCGGTGTCGGCCCGCATCCACCCCTCGCTGCCGGCCGCGAACGCGGTTGCGTAGGTGACGTCATCAGATGATCGAGCCCGCACCGCGGATGAGGTCTCCGAGCCTTCGGCCTCGTCCTCGAATCGCTCCGCGAACCGTGCGACAACGACGCCTCACCGTTGCGAGACCGCGCGGTACCCAGCGGAGTCGCCGCCAGTCCGCACATAACGCGAGCACGAGAACCCGTCTCCGAACGAGCAGCCGAGCGTGTGGTACCGACGGCGAGGTGCACGCGTGTCGAGTACCGATCGACGGTAGTGGCGCGACTTCGGGCAGAGGCACAGACATCGACGCGATGAACCGGCACGTGCTCGCCTCATCGCCGAAAGCCGACCGCGATAGGCACAGAACGCGGACCGCCGCGGGTAGCCGACGACACATCTGATACCGCTCAGCTGCGATATCCGCTGTCGCCGGAGTCCCGCGCTACCGAATGTCGCGGGACGCCGTTCGGTCGGCGATGCGGGTAGGCGACCCTGCGCGGAGCGGCAGTTCAGCGCTCGCGTCGAAGTTGGCCGAGTAGCGCCACACGACGCCGCCGTCCAGCACGTAATGGTGATTCTGGCCGGGTTGACCGCGCCCGATGCGGTCGCTTGGGCGGGTCTGAACAAGGTGGGTGATTGATCCGAGGCGGTTGTCGCGGCGCGTCCTTGGGCCGTTCGGCTGACGGGTGCACCGCTCGATTGGGCACCCGAGACGGGCCCGGTGTCAGCCGCCTTGTTGTCGTCCCCAACTCTGGATGGGCAGCCACGGGTCGCCGGAGTACACGCTGGCCCCGAGGTCTCCCGACAGGACGACCGGTAGTGACCCCCCGTCCAGCGACACTGCGACGACTCTGTCAACGAAAGCCCCCCCGATGGTCACTTCGGCCGACGTTCGCCAGGCGTGATAGAGCAGTGTGGTGCCGTCAGGCGACCAGGTGACGCTGTACGGGTACCACCAGTGGGGCTGCCCGTCGGGTCCGTCGGTCTGCGGTGGTGGGATGACAATCTGGTTCCCATCGGCAACGCTCACGAGGACGACCTCGTGCTCTTCAGAGCACCGTCGGGTGGGATCCGCGATCGGGTGATCACAGAGGCGTTGGTAGGCGATGCGCTCGCCGGTCGGGGACCACACGGGGCCGATGCCGTGGTTCGAGTCGCCGTAGTCGGCGACGAGCAATCTTTCGTTGGCGCCGTCGGCGTCGACGAGCCAGAGCTCTTGCGCGTCGTTTTCGCCGCCTTTGTACGCCAATGTCGAGCCGTCCGGTGACCACGTGAGGTGTGCGGCTTCGACGGAGCCGAGTTGGCGGAGCTCGCCGGTCGACACGGAGTAGACGGTGACCGGCGTGGACAACGTTCTGGCCGCCCGATTCGTGCCCACGTCGCCTGCGATCGCGAGCTGGTCGGTGCCGGGGCGCCACTCGAGATCGCTGGGCCGGAGGTCTGGCAGGCGGCGGATCGCGTTGGTCTGCGTGTCGACCACCCACACTTCACCGGTGCCCCCGAATGCGACCCACCGGCCGTCGGGTGCCCAGATCGCGCACGGGTGGGGATCGAAGCCGTCGAGGGCGTGGAAGCCGTCGAGGGCGATGACGGTCGCGGCGCCAATCGCGCCGCCCCGGCCGACCGGGACGATCACGAGTTCGGCGTCGCTGAACGTGGTTTCCTCCGAACCGGTCACCCGGCCGAACGACAGCCGCGTTCCGTCCGGCGACCACGCCGGACACGCCTCGTCGGCCGTATCCGATCCGGCGACCTCGAGCCGACGGGCGTCCTCGCCCGACCGGAGGAGGTAGATGTCGCCACCGCCGGATTGATCAGAGTCGAGTGCTACCCACCCGTTCGTGACCGGCGCCGGCGCCGTCGTGTCGGGGACGACCGAGGCGACGGGCGGAGCCGGTTGCGATGTCGCTGGTGGCGGGGTGATTGACAACTCGGCGGCAAGTTCCGCTACCTCATCTGCCGATAGCGATCCGTCGTACAGCTTGATCTGCGCCACGGCGCCGCTCGAGTACTCGGTCCTCGTGGTCGAGTCATCTCGGAAGAACAACAGGGTGTCGTTGGCGTCGATCACGGCAAGTTCGCTGATGTCGTTGAAGGAGAACTGCCTGGAACCGTTGACGTAGCCGGCGACCGTCCCGGATGCGTCCCGGGTCAGCACGACATGGACATAGGAATCGGCGTCGATCGGCGTTTCCACGTCCGACACGATGGGATAGAAGCTCAGGCGCCCTTCAAGAAAGTACAGACCGCAATCCGCCGAGGCCTGGTTGAAGTCGAGGATCTTGCGCCAGCCGTCGATGCGGTCGAACCGAAAGAGCAGCTCGATCGTGTACTCACGGCTATCGATGACCCCGGCGGTCGGAGCGAGCGAGAGGCCGCTGAAGTACTGGAAAGTCAGCACCGGACGCCTCCGACCGAGCACCGCCTCGTCGGCGTACCCGGCTGCGACCTCCCCGACCGCGGTGAGGTCGGGAACAGCACCAACCGAGCTCGCCAACGAGCGCTCGAACCCGTAGTCGGCCGTGCGCGTCGCCCCGCTCGGCGCCTGCGCCTGGGTGTCGGACGGCGCGTCCGCCGACGGCGACTCTCCCGACACCTCCGAGCACTGGTTGGGAGCTGTCGATGACGTGACCGGCGGGGCTGGCGACGACCCGGCGCCGGGCGACTCGGGATCGCTCGGATCGGTCGTGGCGTTGGCGCTGTACCCGGCCGCCATCACCACGGTGCAGGCCAACACCGCGGCCGTCAATCGCTTGAACGTCATCATGACTCCCCTCGTCCGCCGCCCACAACAGCGACACGTTGAACCCACTCGTCTGGGCTCCCCTCCGGTGCTCGCCAGGCCGTGTCCGCTGGCGTCCAACACTCACCGACCCGGGCACCGGACCGCGCGATCCTGTTCGGTGTCGACGATCCCGACCGCATCGCCACCGACCTCGGATCAGTCGCCGGGCTGTGACCCGGTGGTGGCTGGCGTCTCGCTCGCCTCGGGCGGGTCGATGCGGACGGATTGCACGATCGATTCGATCTCATCCAGGTCGGCTTGCGGGAGGTCCGGGTAGTAGGCCACGTCGAGTTACGACTCGGGTGCCGTTGACGTCCAGGATGTAGACGTCGTCACGCTGGCCCGGGCCCTGCTGCACGCGTACGTTGTTACCTGCTGGGTTGTTCGAGGTCATGAACTGGCCGACGTCGCAGTCGACAAAGCCGTCCGATGAGGTCGTCGACTCGTCGTAGTCCATGTCGTCGGGGACGCTCATCGTCACCAACTTGCCGGCGAAGCCGTCGAGTTCGACGTCGCTCACCGTCGCATCCCGCATCGGCTGCTGCTCGAGGGCGGCGGCCAGGTCATCGACCGTCGGTCCGACCTCCTCGAGCGTGCCCTCCCACTGGCACGGATCGGCGTACACGTGCGTGATATCCCACACCATGATGTAGATCTCGCGGCCGTCCATCTCGCTGGTCAATGCAGAGTCGTCTGCACCTACCCTCCACCCCTCGGGCACGGTGAACGTCAGCTCCCCCGGAAAGTCGGCGTTGGCTCGAGGACATACACGGAGCGGATGCGCATCGACTGCACGATCGACTCCAGCTCGCCCATCTGTGGCTGCGGGAGGTCCGGGAAGTAGGCGACGTTCACCACGACCCGCGTTCCGTTGACGTCCAGGATGTAGACGTCGTCACGCTGGCCCGGGCCCTGCTGCACGCGTACGTTGTTATTTGCTGGGTTGTTCCAGGTCATGAAATGGCCGCGGTCGCAGTCGACAAAGCCGTCCGATGAGGTCTTCGACTCGTCGTAGTCCATGTCGTCGGGGACGCTCATCGTCACCAACTTGCCGGCGAAGCCGTCGACCTCGACGTCGCTCACCGTCGCATTCCGCATCGGCTGCTGCTCGAGGGCGGCGGCCAGATCATCGACCGTCGGTCCGACCTCCTCGAGCGTGCCCTCCCACTGGCACGGATCGGAATAGACGTGAGTGACATCCCAAACCGACATCCACGCGTTGTTGTTGGTGTCCATCTCGGTGCTGACATGAAAGTTGTCGCCACCCCATCCCGGCGGCAGGCTGAGGGTCACCTCCACCGAATCGAGCGCGGTGAGCACGTGCTCGGTGAGTTGCACGGGCGGCGCGGCGGCCGCGGCCACCGTTTGGTTCGGCGCATCGGCCGGCGTGCCGTCCCGCGTCACCGCCACGGCGATCCCCGCTACCGATGCGGCGGCGAGAATTCCCGCAGCGAACAGGTGCATGCCGTTGCGCGGCGGACGCGATTTGGTGGTGTTCTCGGCATCGACGGTGAGGAACACCTCGCCGGCGGACGAGCCGTGGCCAGAGCCCATCGGTCGCTGGTCGTCGGCAACCGTCTTGGCGACCTTGCGCAACGCAACCCGGACGGTGTCGCCCAGCTCCCGTTCCAGTTCGTCGAGATCATCGAATCCGTTGTTCATGGCAGAATCCTCTTCAAGTGGCTTAGGGCCCGCCGAAGATCGGAACGGACGGTGTTCTCTGGGCGTCCCAGCACGATTGCGATGTCGACCAGGCTGAGGTCTTCGTAGAAACGCAGCACGATGACCGCCCGCTGCGCTGTCGGCAGGGCGTTGACGAAGGACCAGACGACGTCGACGTGGGGTTCGTCGGCGTTGGCGTCGCCGGCCACCGGTGCTGCCGGTCGGAACGACCTGCGGTGGACGTCATGGGCTCGGTTGGCAACCGCCCGCCGCAGATACGTGGGCGGATCGTCGATCGAGGACCATCGGTTTGCTGCCGTCGCAAACACCGACTGGACGATGTCGTCAGCGTCGTCGCGGTCGCCGACCAGCAGGAAGGCGAGACGTGTCAGCGCAGCTTGTGACGAGCGATAGACCTCTTCGAGAGGTCGCGGCTGGCTTGACACGTTGCTCACACCATCTCAGTCGCACACCTCACCGAAATCGTTGCACCCTGTCGTGAAATATCTCGCAACGACGAGCGACGCCCAATCTCAACACGGCTGCACGCCAACGCCGGTCGGCAGCGTCGCCAGGCGCCGCGCCGCGCTGACGTCACGAAATGGCGTTGACGTGCCGAGTAGACGCGCGCCGTAGCGTCGAAACGATGTCCAAGAACGTCACGCCGATAAGGCTCAGCTCGACCAACTCTGGCGCGTCCTCCATGTGCCGTTACACGGGTGACGCTCGCGTCAGCAAGAGGTCTCGAACGTCGCGCTCGGGACGCCACACCGAACGACCAATCGGTCGTTGGGCTCCCAGCCAGTCGAGTGCTCGAAGGGCGTGCGCCGAATGCCCGCTCTGGGCGCGGCATGTCGACAGCGGCGGCGCACAGAACGTGCGCGTCACACTGTCCGGATAACACGGGCATAACGCTCGAGCCCCGTGTCCGCAACCGCCGGCTCGATGGCGCGGACGTGGATCCGTTGCCCGAGCGAGCGGACAACGGATCCGCGCGTCGAGTCGAGTCAGACGCGAGCAGCGGCCGGACCGGCCGAGATGCCGGATGGCACGACAGCGAACGCCTGCTGGGCGTCCACGTCGTAGCAGGTGTTCTCGCTCGAGTCGCCAAGTGTCGAGTCGACGTAGGCCTGGACCGCCTCGACCGACGGTGCTTCCCACAGGCAGGTCGCGACCGCGCCGTCGCGGCTCGGATAGAACTGCAGACCCCGCACCCCGGCCGGCGCACCGTCGTTGTTGACGAGCCGCTCGCCTCGCGCCAAGGCCACGGCCGGGTCGTTGAATCGGTGTTGCACCACCACGTACATGGGCTCCTCCTTCCGCCGCTTCCGCGACGCTGTTCTGATACACCGTAACGTAACGGCGTCGCGGTATCCTGTCAACCGAATGGGCCGACCCAAGCAACACGACGACGAGACGAGGGCTGCGCTACGGGCGGCGGCCGAGCGGCTCGTCGCAGCAGGCGGTGCCGACGCGTTGTCGGTGCGGACGGCAGCAGCCGAGGCGGGCACGACCACGAGGGCCGTCTACAGCCTGTTCGGATCGAAGGAGGGCCTCGTCGCCGCGGTCGCCCAGACCGCGTTCGAGTACCTCTACGACGAGATCGATCGCCTGCCCAAGAGCGACGACCCCGCCGCCGATCTCATCGCGATCGGGACCGAAGCCGTCCGGCGCTTGGCTCTCGACCACCCCGGACTCTTCCGGATCGCCTTCCAGCGCGTCGCCGGGCTGCACGCCGATCCCGGTCTCGTCGCCGCCCGCGAGAAGGCCTGGGTTCAGCTCCAGGCCGCGGTCCAGCGCCTGAAGGACGCCGGACTCCTCGGCACCAAACCGGTATCGGACGCGGCTCGAGAGATCAACGCCATGTGGGAGGGGCTCGCCAACGCGGAGCTTCGCGGCGAGGTCTTGCGCATCATGCCAAAAGGTCAAGAGCAGCGCGCATGGCTTGATGCTCTGACCACCGTCGTGCGTGGCTTCGGCTCGACTCAGCCGACACCGGCCCGCCGCCGCAGCCGTACGAACGGCTGACAACTCGCAACCACTAGGCCACGCTCCGACCCGTGTATCGGGCGTGACGACTCCGCTGCTTCGAGCAGACCTCGAACTTGCTCCGAACGAGGGTAGACGCTCGGCGCCGACCCGCCTTCGAGCTCTGTGGCGGCTCCGAGCAGATCGTTGCGTGCCTGGACTCGGCGGCGACTACGCGACAGAACGCGGAGGGAGCCCGTCGTCGGATAGTCGCGGACCGCTGCCGTCCTGGGCATCTGGCCTGTACTGAAGGTCCGCCCCGATAATGACCAGCCGGCGACGGGCTCGAATTGCGGCCAAGTCGTTGGTAAGGAATGCGACCGTGGCTCGGACGTACTCCTTACCCACCATGCGTCCTGCATTTGGGTCGGTGGTCATTGGCGCGCCGGGCGGCTCGGGGCCCAACCCGTCTCGTCAACGGGCTCGGCGACGGCCGTCATCAAAGGCGTTATCGCGCACGGAACACGCTGCATCTCTGCCGGTTATCGAGCGGTCCTTTTACTGCCCGGCGACGGCATTGTCCGGCTGGCTCGCGATCGCCGACGATCCGGCGTTATCCCCGGTTCGGTCGATGTCTCGTGAGTGTCGTTAGCGGATACCGCGACCCAGGCCTTGCCGTTGCGTTCTGGGAATCGGCACCGGGTGCTCCGAGAGGCGTTTGCTGCGTTGTCCGGAGCTGGCGGCAGCTGTTGCGGCCGGGCGCATCACCGTCGTTCGCGCCCCGAACTGATCTGGGTGGCCCAAGTCTCGTTCAATCTTCTGGGTGGCCCAAGTCTCGATTTGGGACTCAGGCCACCCAGATGACTGGTTGGGACGGCCGCCGGCGAGCGTCAGGGGGTGACGGTGACGCGCATGAAGGTGGCCGGAATGACGGTGCGGCCCGGTGCGGCATGAGTGTTCTGCGCCTCGAACAACGCCTCCAGCTCAGATTGCAGTTCGGTTGCCTTCCCGTTGGACTCGGCGGCGGCGAAGGCGTTCATGGTGGGTCCGTAATACCGGCGGAACACTCCGACGAATTCCTTCGGGGTTCCTGCGAAGTCGAAGACGTACGTGTCGCGCTCGCACACGATGCGGTCATTGCTGACGCCGGCGGCGTTGAATCGCTCGTGGATGTGTTCCTCGACACCCCAGGTGACGGGGCTGATGAAGCCTTCGGGCGGCGGTGGCGAGTAGGACCCGCTGATCCGCAGGATCTGCGCGACGAGCGTGGGATCACCGGGGATCCAGTTGCCCATCACGATGCGGCCGCCGGGCTTGACGACGCGCACCATCTCGGCGGCGGTGTCGAACGGCCGCGGGGCGAACATGGCACCGAAGACGGTGACGACGAGGTCGAAGGAGTCGTCGTTGATCCCGTCGAGGTTCGAGGCGTCGCCCTCCTCGAACGTGCAGTTGGTGAGCCCGAGCTGTTCGGCTCGGGCCTGGCCAGCGGCGACGAGGTTTGCGGCGATGTCGACGCCGCGCACGTTCGCGCCTGCCTTGGCGGCCGGGATGGCGGTCGTGCCGTCGCCGCAGCCGAGGTCGAGCACTGCGAGGCCGGGGGCGACGCCGATGCGTCGCACGAGGTCCTCGCCGCTCGAGCGCATGGTGGCGGCGATCTGGGTGAAGTCGCCCTTCTCCCACAGCGCTTTGTTGGGATTGGTCGTGGGGTTGGTCGTGGTGGTCATGTTCGTTTCCTTGAGGTGAGTTGTGTACGTTGACGGCGGAAGCGTCGTCGCCACCGATGGTGCACCGAGGACCCAGCGGTCCGCTTGCACGCGGCCCGCAAAGGCCGATCCCAAGTCATCAAGCGCGGTGCAAGCTCGTTTGCAAGACTCGGGGTCGGTGGTCGCGACGGTCGACATCAGGGTTGTGGGCAACGTGGAGGTGCGACGCGGCGGCGAGGCCGTGGCGATCGGCGGGGCAGGTCATCGATTCGTCTCTTTGTCGGGGAGCCGGCGGCCGCTGAAGGCAACCAGCCGTTCGAGGGGATCGGCTTCGTCGGGCGCGTCTGCCTCGGTCGCGAACGTGTCGCCGTCGCGCATCTCGGGGGTGAGTGCCTGCCGGGCGAAGGCATCGACCTCGGCGACGAGGGACTCCGCCGGGGCGTAGGTCTGGCCGGTGGCGGTGGCGAGGTCCCATCCGTGGACCAGGCCGTCGAAGGCCACGAAACGGGCGAACACGGCGCCCGGGACCTCGCCGATGGGCGCGGCGATTATCCGGTCCTGCGCGCCGGGGCTGTGCACGGCGTCGAGCAGGTCGGCCATTGCCTGGCCGAAGCGCTCGAGCTGGTTCCCCTCCGGGGGTGCTGGTTCTACGGCCGGCGCGGGCTCGCCCCGGAACGCGGGGGCGAAGGCGCTGGCACCGCCGATCATGTGATCGAGCACCCCGGCCACCGTGAAGTTGGCGCAGGGTGTGGGATCGGCGAGCTGTCCGGGTTCGATCCGGCCGACGACCGCCACGAGGAGCGGCATGACCTGGTCGAGCTGCTCGGCTCCGTCCATCGGGCCTCCTGGTGGTCCCTGACGTGTCGCCGCGGCGAGCGCCTCACGGTCACGACCGAGGTTGATGAGCTGTTGCGTCTCCGCGAGGGTGGACGAGCTGCTGTGGGGTTTGTCGGGCATGCCTCCATCCTCCGCCGCCTTGGCGGTGCGCCGCATCGGGAAGATGTGCCATCACCAGACCGGGGCTTGGCGTGACATGCCCACGCGGTCCGACCCCGTCGAGTCCAGGTTGGCCGATGCGGCCGATGCGCGCTCGGGCGTCGCCGGGGGACGATCGAGCGGCCCGCCGGCAGCAGCCCGGCCCGGACGAGGAGGATCGCAGTGCGCTACGGTTTCGAGGACATCCCGCTGGAGATGGAGCTCGGGGAGATCGTCACCCGAGGCGTCGAGTGCGGCGACATTTACACCCGCCACATCGACCTGCCGCCCGGCGTCGACTTCACGCCCCTGCTGGTCGGGCTCCCTGAGGACCGCTGCCAGTGCCCGCATTGGGGTTACGTGCTCGGTGGCTCCATCAGGCTGCGCTTCGCCGACGGCCGCGAGGAGACGAGCCGGGCGGGCGACGTGTTCTACTGGCCGGCCGGCCACACGGGATGGACCGACGAGGGCGTCACGTTCCTCGAGTTCAGCCCGACCGCGGAGATCCTGCCGGTCCTCGACCACCTGGCCAAGCAGCTCGGGTCCGGCTGAGGGCGTCCGGTCGTCCCTGTACGGTCTGGCCGGCATCCGATCGCGGGGTGGTGCAGTGACCGACCTGACGCAGAACCGAGCCGAAGGCGGTGCCGAGGGGGTCGAAAACGCGCGGGCCGCGCTCGGTCGCTGGCACTGGGCCGAGGCACTGGAGCTCGCCCGGTCGATCGGCGTGCTCGACGGACGGGCCGAAGCCGATCGCCTCGACATCGTCGCGGAGGCGTCGTGGTGGCTGGGAGACCTCGACGACTGCATCGAGGCCCGCGAGCAGGCCTACATGCGCTACGCGGCGCTGGGCGAGAACGTGGAGGCGGGTCGGTGCGCGGTGCGGCTCTTTGAGCACCATGTGATGAAGACCCGGTCGGCTATGGCCGGCGCGTGGCTGCGGCGCGGCCGCCGCGCTCTCGACGCGGAGACCGAGACGATCGAGTTCGGGGGCCTCATCCTGCGGGAGGCCGAGGTCGCGCACGGGAGCGGCGACCTCGACGGCGCGACCGCCCTCGCCCGCGATGCGCTCGCACTGGCGAGGAGGCTGTCGTCGGCCGACCTCGAGGCGGAGGCGCTCCAGACCATCGGTCGCCTCCTCATCGACGCCGGCCAGTTCGCCGACGGGCTCGGTCACCTCGACGAAGCCATGCTGACCGCCGTCGAAGGCGGGCTTTCGCCCTATACGAGCGGGAAGGTGCACTGCAGCATGATCAGCGCCTGCGAGGCGCTCGGCGACCTCCGGCGAGCCGCGGAGTGGACCGACGCCACGCTGCGCTGGTCAGAGAGCCACCCGCTGGCCATGTGGCCGGGCATCTGCCGAGTCCACCACGCTGCGCTGCTGCAGCTCCATGGCGACTGGCCTGCCGCCGAACGCGAAGCGAGACGAGCGTGCACCGAGCTCGACGGCTTCCACGTCCCGAACGTCGCCGCCGGCTACGTCGAGATCGGTGAGATTCGCCGCCGGCTGGGTGACCTCCAAGGCGCAGAGGAAGCCTTCGCCAAGGCGGACGAGCTGTGCGGCCTGCACAGCGCAGGGCTCGCCCTGGTCCGTCTCGCCCAGCGCCGGATCGACGCCGCCAAGACCATCATCGCCCGCTTGCTCGCCGAGCAGACCTGGAGCCGCCTCGCCAGGGCACGGCTCCTGCCCGCCCGAGTACAGATCGCTGTTGCTGCCGGCGAGCTCGACGACGCGACCGAGGCCGTCGTCGAGCTTGACAGCATCGCCGCCGACTCCGAGAGCCCGGCCCTGACCGCGGCCGCGCTCTCGGCGCGTGGGCGGCTGCTGCTCGCCGAGGGCAAGGAGAGCGACGCCTGCGCCACCCTGCAGCAGGCCCTCCAGCGATGGCAGCAGCTCGAGGTGCCCTACGAGGTCGCGACCGCGGCGCTGCTCCTCGGCCAGGCATGCCGCAGCGGCGGCGACGAGGACGCCGCCCGTCGTTCGTTCGCTCGGGCGGCGGAGATATTCGACCGGCTCGGCGCCGCCCTCGACTCCCGCCACACCCACGACCTCACCTCGCCCTCGACGCTGCCGGCCGGGCTCAGCGCACGAGAGGCGGAGGTCCTGACCCTGGTCGCCTCGGGCCAGACGAACAAGGACATCGCCGGAAACCTGAACCTGAGCGAGCGAACCGTCGCCCGCCACCTCTCCAACATCTTCACGAAGCTCGGAGTGAACTCACGGACCGCAGCCGCGGCCTTCGCCTACGAGAACGACCTGGCCCCGCCCACGACCCACGCCCGTTGACGCTGAGTCTCCGTCGGCCAACCGAACTTCGGGCGAGCGACGCAAGGAGGACGCCGTGACGAGCTTCGTGACCTCATCGGACGGGACGCCGATCGCCTTCGACCCGCCTCGGTGAGGGCCCACCCGTCGTCGTCGCGGGCGCTTCTGCGCGCCCGCCAGGCGGAGGGATCCGTCAGCTCCTGACCGCGACGGCCCGCCAGTTGTTCACTGAGTAAGGCTTCTCGGCGACGTCGATCGAGGAGATCATCGAGGGCCGGTCCGCGGACGCCGGCGCACAGAAGGCATGGCCGGGTGTCCGGATGTCGCGGGGATAGTGCCGAGCCGGCGCGTCCTGTACCTCCGGCAGTTCCGCGCTACCGAACGGCGCCGGGCGCCGTTGACGGACCAGGCCGGTTGACGAACACGGCCTAATCTGAGCAGCTTCGGTGGGGCCGCGGCTGGCGAGGAGGTGAGCATGCAGGCAGTGACCGTCGTACCTGGTACGGCGGGTTCAGCCAAGCTTGACGATGTCGCCGAGCCGAGTGTTGCGCTGGGGTCGGTGGTCGTGGAGGCGCTGGCGGTCGGTGTCTGTGGTACCGATGCCGAGATCGCCAACGGCAGCTACGGCTGGGCACCACCTGGTGAGGAGCGGCTGATCCTCGGCCACGAGTCGCTGGGCCGGGTGATCGATCCGGGACCGACCGGATTGGCGGTGGGTGATCATGTCGTCGGTATCGTGCGCCGCCCCGATCCGACGCCGTGTCCGAACTGCGCCGTGGGTGAGTGGGACATGTGCTCCAACGGTGGGTACACCGAGCGGGGAATCAAGCAGGTGCACGGGTTCATGTCGGAGCGGTGGCGGATCGAGCCGGAGTACCTCGTCCGTGTCGATGCCAAGCTGGGCCACCTCGGCGTCCTGTTGGAACCGACAACCGTCGTCGCCAAGGCGTGGGCGCAGATCGTGATGATCGGCCAGCGGACATTCTGGGAGCCGCACACCG
This sequence comes from Ilumatobacteraceae bacterium, assembly GCA_963732335.1. GTDB lineage: Bacteria > Actinomycetota > Acidimicrobiia > Acidimicrobiales > Ilumatobacteraceae > Desertimonas. Next base: position 140,270 of record CAVSZO010000039.1, read on the forward strand.
TGCTCGTCGTCGGTGCCGGTCCGATCGGACTGCTGGCCGCCATGATCGGAGTGCAGCTCGGCAGGGAGGTCCATGTGCTCGACCGAGTGACCACCGGCCCCAAGCCGGCGCTGGTCGAGCAGCTCGGAGCCACCTATCACACCGGGTCGATCACGGACCTCGGCGTGTCGCCTGACATCGTCATCGAGTGCACGGGCGTCGTGTCGCTGATCCTCGACGCGGCGCACGCCGTGGCAGCGGGCGGCATCGTCTGTCTCACCGGGATCGGTGCGCCGTCATCAGAGATGCTGCAGTCTCGGGGGCTTGCCAACGACGCCGTACTCAACAACCTGGTCATCTTTGGCTCCGTCAACGCCAACCGTCGTCACTACTATCGGGCGGCCAAGGCGCTCGCCAAAGCGGACCCAACGTGGCTGCAACAACTCGTCACCCGCCGGGTTCCCCCCGATGCCGTCGTCGATGCTCTCGCCAGGCAACCAGACGACATCAAAGTCGTCATCGAGTTCGGCCAGTGACACCTCTAACGAGCGCGACACATTGCCCGCTGGTGCGGACTGAACCGGCGTCTGAGGATTGCTCGGACTCGCGATCACTGCCGTCAGCGACGCGGAACGGCCCCGAGGCCGCGGACGGTTTGAGACGCGCCTTGACGAGTACGTCGATGCCGATATGGGCGGCTTCCGCCGAAGCCTCGCTCGGCGTCGTTCGGGCGCGTCGTTCCGTGCCGCAGTCGGGCCACGGGTCGGAGCCGCGAGTGGGCGTGTGGACGTATACCTATCGCCGATTCGGTGTCGGCTGGGACGCACGCCGGGATTCGCCGGCGACAGCGGCCGATCGGCGGTTACGTGCGCGGCCGGGCTCCCGATGTTCTTGCCGATTGAGCCAACCGAGTTTGGGTCTGTTCGTCCGACATAGGCGTGCGAGGTCGCGACCGTTGTGACGGTGGGTCGCTGAGTCAGCGGCGGCTTCGATCGGTGAACGCGATATTGGTGATCGGCAACACAGTTGCCAAACCGGAACTGACGTCGTCGTCGTGAACGGTCGGACGGTCGATCAACCTGGCTTCAATCTCATCGTCGCTAGTGCTGGCCAATCCCCAGCATCGCTTGCCGCTCATGGGTTGGATCGCAGGTAGGTGAGTACGGCGAGGACTCGGCGGTGGTCGTCTGGTGACTCGACGAGACCGAGCTTGAGGAGGATCTGGCGTACGTGGGCTTCGACGGTCTTGTGGCTGACGTAGAGCTGCTGGGCGATTGCCTGATTCGATCGGCCCTCGGCCATGAGGCCGAGCACCTCGCGTTCGCGGTCCGAGAGTTGATCGAGCGGCGACGGGTCGCGGTTGCGCTGGACTAATCGTGAGACGATGGTGGGGTCGACGACGCACTCGCCTTCGACGATGCGGCGCAGGGCGTCGACGAGCACGGCGATGTCGGCGAGGCGTTCCTTGAGCAGATAGCCGGCACGCTCGGGCACTTCTGTGAGCAGACGCATCGCGTACTCGGACTCGAGGTGCTGGGACAGCACGAGCACGCCGATGTCGGGGTGGCGGCGTCTGATCTCACCTGCCGCGGCGATGCCCTCGTCGGTGAACGTTGGCGGCATTTTGATGTCGACGACGGCGACGTCGGGAGCGCTGGCACTGACGAGGCGCAACAGCTCGGTGGCGTCGTTGGCGGTCCCGACGATTTCGCATCCGGTGTCGGCGAGCAGCCGCGCGAGCCCCTCGCGCACCAGCATCGAGTCGTCGGCGACGACTATCCGCACGGAAACACCACCCGAATCCTTACACCGCTGGCTGCCGTATTGGACGTCATCGTTCCGGCGAGAACCGCGACGCGGTCCTGCAGATCGACCAGATGCGGCGGCTCACCGGCGGCGTTGACGTCGACGGCCAATGTGCCGCCATCATGAACGATGGCTACCGACACCGGTCCCATCTTGGCCGCCTCGGCGACAAGGAGATAGCTGGCTGTCTCGAGCGCCGCCGGGAACCGCTCCTCCGGTACGCCGACGACGTTCACCGGGGACGCCGCCGTTTCGGCTAACGCTCTGAGGGCGGCGGCCAGCCCGTAGTCGGTGAGCACCGCTGGATGGAGTCCCGACGCCAGGTCACGCACCTCATCGATCGCCTTGCGCAACTCGGCCTCGACGGTGGCGATCCGCTCCGCCAACTCGACATCGCCGTCCCGCTCGAATCGGGTGCGCGTCAGCCTCGCCGACAGGGCGAGCCCGACGAGCCGTTGCTGGGCGCCGTCGTGGAGATCGCGTTCGAGCCGGCGGCGCTCGGCGTCCGAGGCGGCGACGAGGCGGTGACGAGAGTCGCGCAGCACGTCGAGCTGAGCGCTGGCCTCGGCGTGCAGCCGCTCGTTCTGGAACGCCAACCGCGCCGCCGAGACGGCATCCTCGACGAGCCGACGGTCGCCGAGGAGGTCGCTGCGGTGGATGACCACGGCGACGATGTCGCCACGGTCCATCAGGGCGGTCGTGGCCCGTCCGTCGGCTGACTCGACCGAGGTTGACCGCCCCATCGCATCGACGTAGCGTCCGTCGCCGATCGGGTAGGCGACCTCGAGGCCGGGGTCGCCGAGCGAGCGGGCGAGTGCCTCGCGCAGGCCGCCCGGTGGTGGTGCCGCGGCTAGCTCGGCGACCGTCGCTGCGACGGCGGAGCGGGCGTGGTGGACCCTGATCCATTCAACGACGACGCCTGCCGCAACCAGTGTCAGGGTGAGCGCCTGGCCAAGCCACAGCTCGTGGTCGAGGTCGTCGTTGGACAGGAAGCCGCGGCGCAGAGAGTGTAGGTAGCTGGCGGCGACGACGCCGAGGTAGGCGCTTGCCGGAAGGACGACCGTGATCCGGGCCCGCCGTGCGGCGGGCGTCGATCTCGTCAACCGCAAGACCGCGAGCGCTGCGAGGGCGACCGACCAGACGACGCCGAGCCACACCCCGGCACGGTTGAGCGCCTCGACGAGCTCGGCGTTGCTGGTGACGGCGACGAGGTTGTCGGCGCACTGGACGCATCCCTGGTCGGCGGGCTCGAAGAACAGCGCCGGGCCGAGTCCGAGCACTCCGAGCGTGGCGACGTAGGCAGACACCAAGACCGCGCGCTCAGCGACCGAGCCGAGTCGCCCGCTCGGGTACCGGAGGGCGGCGTCGGCGACCAGCGGCGGGCAGGCCGTGTAGCCCACCAAGCCGACGGTGAACACGAGCGACGAGCCGGCTGCCGGGTTGTTCCACTCGGTGACGAACCAGGCGAAGCCGGCGGCGATCAGCAGTGGACCAACCCGGTTGCCGGGGCGACGTCGACGGGCCCCGACGCCGGCGGCGATCATCGCCCAGCCGGCGACGAGCAACGCCGCCGCACCAAGTGCCGAGTCACCGCCGAGCGAGCTGCCGGGACTGTGGCGGACCAGCGCGAGCGTTCCTACGCCGATCGATATTCCCGCCGCCGACACCACCACTGCTGCGATCATCCGGGGTCATCGTGGCAGTTCCGCGGCTTCGTCCGGGTTGGATTCCTCGGCTGGCAATCGTCCTGTCGGTCGTGACACTGCTGGCCGCGACCGCTGCGTGTGGAGGCAGCGCAGCGAAGGTCGACGGCGACGACCGGAACGAACCGGTCGTGCTCACCTTCGCCAGCAACAACCGCGGATTGCCGTCACAGATCGCCGAGTTCCTCGACCAGGTCGCACGACGCGGCGATGGCGACGTACAGCTCGACTACATCGATGGCTGGCGGGAAGGTGAGTCCGAGCAGGAGGCCGGCCTGATCGCCGACGTGCGCGACGGCGAGGTCGACATCGCGTGGGTCGGCGCCCGGGGGTTCGACTCGGTCGGGGTGACGAGCTTCCAAGCCCTGGTCGCCCCGTTCCTGGTCGACAGCTACGACCTGCAGGACGACGTGTTCGCCGCCGGGATCCCGATGCGGATGCTGCAAGGCTTGGACGAGCTGGGACTGACCGGCATCGGAGTTCTGCCCGGTCCGCTGCGCCAGATCGTCGGCATCGATCACGCCTTTGTCATGCCCGCCGACTTCGCGGGTGAGATCGTCGGAACGTCCGGCGGGGACCTAGCCGAGCTGACGTTCCGCGCGCTGGGCGCGACGCCGACGATGGTCCCCGCGGAAACGTCGCTCGACGGGTTGGACGGGCTCGACTACCACGTGGCCGCGATCTACGGTAACCGCTTCTACGACGGGGCCACGCACGTGACCGGCAACCTCGATCTCTGGCCCAGGCCATTGGTGATCTTTGCCAACTCGGACCGCTTCGCCGGGCTCACCGAGAAACAGCAGGCGATCCTGCGCGACGCCGCGGCGGCGTCAGTCGCGCCTGCCTCCACGGCGACCCGCGTCGAGGAGGCCGAGAGCGGCAACGGTCTGTGCTCGGTGGGGATCGAGATCGTGGAGATCGACGAGGACGAGCGTGCCGCGCTACGCCACGCGGTCGATGCCGTCTACGAGGAGCTCGAAGCGGACTCGATCACGTCCGGGTTCCTCGACGAGATCCGCGCCGTCAAGCAGCGAACCGACGCCGAACCTGAGGCGCTTGTCTGCCCAGCCGAGGCGAGCGAGTCGGCGGAATCCTCGCCGATCGACGGGGTGTGGCGGGTCACCACGACCGCCGGGGAGCTGCGCGCCGCCGGTGATCCAGCACCGATCCCGGAGAATTTCGGGGAGTGGGTGTACGTGTTCTCGAATGGCCGGTTCGCGTTCACCCAGGAGAACGACGAAGCGTGCACATGGGGCTACGGCACGCACATCCGTCGACGGCGACCGCCTCGCATGGACATTTACCGATGGCGGCGGGATCGCGCCCAACGACGCGGCCAACAAGCCGGGCGAATTCTTCGTGTACGAGTGGAGCCGCTACCGCGACACACTGACCCTGAGCGCGGTCCCGGGCGAGATCTCACCCATCAATTTCATGGTCGAGCCGTGGCGACTAACCGACGACCGTCTATCGGCGGCGGTGTTCGGTACTCGCTGCCCGCCACCCGCCGAGGCGATCGGAGCACTCGTCGGCTCCGCTCCTGACTCCACGCAGCTCGCCGGCACCTGGGAGATCTCGATCACCCGCGACGAGCTCGCCGCCGCCGGCGCCAGCGACGCCGAGCTCGACGACCCGATCGCTCGTGGCACCTGGCACCTCGTGCTCGACGACGGCCGATTCCGCTTCATCGACCCCCGAACCGGCCGGACCCACAACAGCGGGACATACGCCGTCGGCGTCGACGAGCTGACCCTCACTCACGATGCCGACCAGGGTGGCGCTGTGTTCAAAGTGACCTGGAGCCTCTATCGCGACATACTGACGCTGGAACGGATCCCCGGTGTGCCGCTGGCGTGGAGCGGCTTCGTCGCCGACGTCTGGCGGCGCGTCGAGTAGGTGCCGACACCAACACCGCGAACCGAGAGGCGGTGCCAGCACCGCGCCAGCAAGGGGAGATTCGAGTGTCGGCCCCGATGTCCGGCACGTGGCATCGGCTCACGATCGGCTGCACCGAGCAAAGGAGGTGCGCCGATGCGCGACACCAAGACCCACCCGATCCTTGCCGCCGTCTTCGCGGCACTCGCCGGGTTGATCGCCACCGGCGGCGTCGGCGTCGCCGCCGCGCCTGCCGGCATCGACACGACCGTTCCCGAAGCAGGCGATCCACGACTGCCCGAGGGTGTCTACCGCACGCCCGAGTTGACCGCTGACCAGGTGCGGGCCGCTGCCCTTGCCGCCGGCTTCGCCGAGGACGACGTCAACGCGTTCGTGCCTGATGAGGGGACTGCCGTGTGGGGGCTGCGGCTGGCCAACGGCGGATGGACTCAATACGAGAGCATCGATGGCGTGCCCGAAGAGGCTGGGTGGCGGGGGACGTACGAGATCGTCGACGACGACACAGTGGTCGCCACCGATCCGGGCGCGGTGATCACCTATGACTACTCGTTCGACGGCGAACAGCTCACGCTGGACGTGGTCGGAATCCAGTGCACCGAGGAGTGCCCTGTCGAAGAGTGGATCATCCAGACAATCATCTTCGAGTCCGCGCCGTTCACCCTCCAGGAGCCCGCCGGTGGGGAGGACGCAGTCGCCGCGCCTGCAACCTACGCCAGCACGTCGTTCGTGATGCCGTTCGAGGTCACCCTGCCAGAGTGGGCAGCACCGGAACCCTCCGGCGAACTGCCCAACTTCGTCACCTGGGAGGGCACCGAGGTCGACCGCGGCATCCGGTTCCTGGTCCCGGTCAGCGTCTACCCGCCTGGCGAAACCTCTCCGACCGAGGTGCCAGAGGACTATCTCGCCTACCTGCTCGCCCAGAGCGAGCAAGGCGCGGTTTTCGAGGACGTCGTCGAGACCGCCGTCGACGGCCGACCAGCGACGATCCTGACCGCCACGACGTCGACTGGCCTGGATGGCTCGCTCGGCTGCCAGGAAGACGATCTCTTGGCGGCCGACTGCTTCGGCGTTCAGCCGGACCTCGTCCTGCGCATGGCGGTGATCGACACCGACGACGGCCCGCCGCTGCTGATCTGGGTGCGCGACATCAGCGGCGTCGACGCCGAGTACGAGACGTTCGAGGCGATGCTCGCCAGCCTTCGCTTCCGCGCCGAGGCCGCACCGACCTCGGAGGCTCCGGCCGAATCGGTGGTCCCAGCGTCGATCGACGGCGTGTGGACGAGGACCCTGAGCCGCGACGAGCTCGCGGACTCGCCGCTGCTCTACAGCGCAGGCGAACTCAACAACCAGAACTGGGGTGAGTTCACATTCGTCTTCGACAACGGCCGGTTCACCGAGACCCAGCACAACGCCGAGGCGGTGTGGGCGATGAGTGGCACGTACGCCGTCGACGGCGACGTGCTCACCCTCGACCGCGACAACGGCGAGCACTTCGTGATGCGTTGGCACATCGATGGCGACACGCTCCAGCTCGAACGCGATGACTACGCTCGGCGAGGCGCCGACGCCGTTCATCATCAACCCGTGGACCCGGCAGTCATGACGGCGTGACCGTGGCATCTTCGCCGACGGGGATCTCGGCGGTCACGGTCGTGCCACCGGCCGCCGGGCTCTCCGCGGTGATCGTCCCCCCGAGCGCGTGCACTCGGTCGGCGAGGCCTCGCAACCCGGTGCCGCGCGAGGGATCGACGCCGCCGATCCCGTCGTCGACCACGGTTGCGACCACGACTGCGTCACGGGGCGCAACCGTCAAGGTGACCCTGCTCGCACCGGCATGCTTGGCAACGTTCGTCAACCCCTCGGCGCACACGAAGAACACGGCCGCCTCGACCGCAGGCGGCAGACGACCGATGCTGACCGTCACCTCGACCGGAACAGGCACTCGTTCGGCGAGTGCCGGAAGCGCAGCACCGAGCCCGCCCGTGTCGAGCAATGGCGGGCGGATGCCCTGGGCGATGTCGAGCAACTCGCCACGCGCCTCGCGAAGTTCGGCGTCGAGTGCCTCCAGCTCCTTGCGCTCGGTATCGGTCGCGAGCTGGCGAGCATCGTCGAGCATCGACCGCACGCGTTGCAGGCGACCGTCCGCGCCCTGGGACAGCGCACGTTCCAGCCGGCGCCGCTGCTGGTCGGCGGATTCAACGATGCGCCGCCGGGAAGTGGCCAACTCGTCGAGCCGTAGCCGGGCTTGGGCTTGCATCCTGGCGTTAACCACGGCCAGGCGGGCCGCCGCGGCGACGGCGGACACGAGCTGGGGATCGTTCACGGTTGCCGGGTCGTGCACCAGGACGGCGACCGGCTCGTCACTGTCGTTGATCGTCGTGACCGCGCGGCCCGCGTCGGGTCCGGGCAGCTGGACCGGTCGGCCCCGGTCGTCGACGTAGCCGTTGCGCTCGGCGACCCAGTAGCCGATCTGCACTGAGGGATCGCCAAGAGCGCGGGCAACCTGGCCGCGCAACGTCACCAGGTCACCGCGGGCGCCGAGCCCGATCACCAAGTCGGCCACCGCCGCTTGTGCCCACCTACCGGACAGCAGGTCGACGAGCAACACGATTGCCACTGTCGTGACGACAGCGTCGTAGACGAGCACCATCACAGTGTCGATGTCCCGGCCGGCGAGCTGTATCGCGGCGACCGCTGCGAGCACCGCCGAGTACGCGAGGGCGCCCGCCAGCGCGGGCCTTCCAGCCCGTCGCGCCGGCCCAGACGTCCTGGCGAACACGTCGACCGCGGCCAGCGCCACCAGCGCGGCGAGCACGACCGTAACGACCGCGTTGCGAGCGAGCGGCGTGATCACCCCATCGATGTAGGCGAGTCCGACGGTGGCGATCGCTAGCCGCCGGTGCAGTCGGCCGGTCGGGTACGATAGGTGGAGGTGCACGAGCGGACCGCGATGCCAGAACAGCGCCCACGAAGCGAACGTGCCGGCGAACCACGCGATCCCCGCCAGGAGCATCAGCGGACCGGTGAGGCTCTCGCCACGCCGCTCCCACGCCAGGGCGCCGCACACGATCAGCACCATCCCGACGACCCCGTCGGCGAGGACGAAAACCAGGTCCTCGGACTCGTACACGCTCCACTCCGCACCGACCGCGATCGCCACTCCAGCAGCGACCAACGCCCAGCGGAGCGGATGCACGGCTACCCGGCGAGCCGCGACTAGCGCCGCTCCAGACAGGTCGGCCTTGGCGATGAAACCCTTCGCCCGACTGCGTTCGAGCGCCGCTCGATACGACGAGACGTCGCGGCTCGATGTCATCACCACCGCTGGACAGTCGCCACCGGCGGTGAGGCGCTCGCACACGGCGAAGCCGTCAAGGTCGGGAAGTACGACGTCGAGGAGCACCACCGCCGGGTTCAATCGGTGAGCCTCTGCCAACGCCGATTCGCCATCCCCGGCCTCACCGACAACGTCAAAGCCTTCCGCGTCGAGCATCGCTCGGGCCAGCATCCGGAACCCGGCGTGATCATCGACGATCAACAGCGTTCGCCGCACGCCAACATGCTCTCACCGACAGGGAGACGTGTGCATCAGTGCCAGCCCTTAACCCAGTCGCTCGAACCTCGCCAAGGTCCAAGGAATCGGGCGCAGCCACCGACGAGGGTCGCCTCGCTCGACAAGAACGCACTCCGGCACACGGCGGGTCGAATGTACAGATCGCCCGATTCGT